>NZ_JBFUDB010000003.1:0-610829 GCF_056404935.1 Mesorhizobium sp. P2_A8 | reverse complement strand
GAACAGGATGCCGTCACGAAAATCCTCGCCGACGATGCGCATGCCTTCGACCAGCGCTTCCGTCAGCACCTTGTAGGGCACCCAGCCACGCTCGAGCAGGATGTTGGTGCCTTCCTCGATCTCTTCCTTCAGCCCGTCATAGAGGTCGTCGTGCATCTGCTGCACCAACTCGTCGTCGGAAAGTTCGGATAGGATGATCTCGTCGTCGGACATTTGTATCAAGCTCCTGCCGGCATCGCGACTGCGTCGCAAGGCACAAAATATTCGCGTTCATACCTAACCCGCTGGGGGCGTGTATCCATAGCTGATTTGCGACTTCCCGCAAAAGGAAAGCGACCGTAACTCTCTTGGAATTCTTGTCGATTTTGCGACAGGCGTTGGCGCTGGCGGGCCGTTTCGAATAGGGTGCATGGCTACGATCCGGCGAGAAGCGGCGATACGCTGCCGCAATGGATTCCGGACAAGAACAAATTCAGGGAAGAGCGATCATGAGCGAACACGCGGCAGTCGATCAGGAAGCGTCAAACGCGCGACGCGGGCGCGGCGCCAGCGGCGGGGCGGCTGCCCGGCGTGCGGCACGTTCGGGCGGCGGCCCCGGCACCCAGCTGACCTACATCAAGCGCAAGATCAACGTCTACGAGGTGCTGGACGAGGAAGGCCTGGCGCTGATCGAGAAGAACACCGACACGGTGCTCGAGGAGATCGGCATCATTTTCCGCGACGACGCGGAAGCGTTGCAGTTGTGGAAAGAGGCCGGCGCCGACGTCAAGGGCGAGCGAGTGCACTTCCCTAAAGGTCTCTGCCGTTCGCTGCTCAAGACAGCGCCTTCCGTCTACACCCAGCACGCCCGCAATTCCGAGCGCTCGGTGCAGATCGGCGGCAACGCCACTGTCTTCGCGCCGGTCTATGGCCCACCCTTCGTGCGCGATCTCGATGGCGTCAGGCGCTATGCGACGATCGAGGATTTCCAGAATTTCGTGAAGCTCGCCTATATGGCGCCGTCGATCCACCATTCGGGCGGCACGGTGTGCGAGCCGGTCGATGTGCCGGTCAACAAGCGCCATCTCGACATGATCTACAGCCACATCAAATATTCCGACAAGCCGTTCATGGGCTCGGTGACCGCGCCGGAGCGCGCCGAAGACACCGTCGCCATGGCCAAGATCGTGTTCGGTGACGACTTCGTCGAAAACAACACCGTGCTGACCAGCCTGATCAATGCCAACTCGCCGATGGTGTTCGACGAGACCATGCTCGGCGCGCTGAAAGTCTATTCGCGCCACAACCAGGCCTGCATCGTGACGCCATTCATCCTCGCTGGGGCGATGAGCCCGGTGACGGTTGCCGGCACGCTGACGCAGGTTCTGGCCGAAGTGCTGGCCGGCGCGTCGTTCACGCAGTTGATCCGGCCGGGTGCGCCGGTGCTGTTCGGCACCTTCGCGTCCTCGATCTCGATGCAGTCGGGCGCGCCGACCTTCGGCACACCGGAGCCGTCACTGGTGTCCTATGGCGCGGCACAGCTCGCGCGTCGCCTCGGCCTGCCGTTTCGCACCGGCGGTTCGCTCTGCGCGTCCAAGGTTCCGGACGCGCAGGCGGCCTATGAGAGCGCCAACACGCTGAACTCGACCATCCTGGCCGGCACCAACTTCGTGCTGCATTCGGCCGGCTGGCTCGAGGGCGGCCTCGCCTCCTGCTATGAAAAATTCATGATGGACATCGACCAGCTCGGCATGACGCAGAAGTTTTCCGAAGGCGTCGACCTGTCGGAAAACGGCCAGGCGATGGATGCCATCCGCCAGGTCGGCCCGGGCAGCCATTATCTCGGTTGCGACCACACCCAGGCTAATTTCCAGACCGCCTTCTACCGCTCCAACATCGCCGACAACAATTCCTACGAGCAGTGGCTGGCCGAGGGTGAAAAGACCGCGCCGCAGCGTGCCAACGAACTCGCCCGCCGCTGGCTGGAAAGCTACGAGGCGCCCTATCTCGATCCGAGCATCGACGAAGCCTTGAAGGACTTCATCGCCAAGAAGAAGGGGTCGATGCCCGACGCCTTCACTTGAAAGGAGCCCGAGTCAGGCGGGGCTAAAGTCGCCAACATCATCCACAAGGAAGTCTGGCGGAGCGCTTTCTCCGATCCGGTCAAGAAGGAATGATTGCGTCTGCCGGCAGCGTCGACCGTATCGCTTCGGCGCTTCTCGCCAACGGCCTTATTCGTCGTGGCGGCTTCAATTTTGCGCCGGGCGAAACGCCACCACTTGGTCCCTCAGGCGCTCCCGCCAAGGCCGTCCTGCTGGTCGGGCAGGCGGGTGCCGCGCCCTGGCCGCATTTCATGCGCTGGCGGGAAAAGCATTCGCGGACCATCGCCAATCCGCTCGACACCTGGTCACGCGAAGTGATCAGGGCGGTGGCGGAGACATTCGGGGCGAGGGCCGTTTCGCCATCCGACAGGCCGTATCTGCCTTTCCAGCAATGGGCGATGCGGGCGGAGGGGCTGAAGCCGTCACCGCTCGGCATCCTCATGCATCCGCAATATGGGCTGTGGCACGCCTATCGTGGTGCGCTGCTGTTCGAGCACGAACTTCCGGTTCAAGCCGCTGAGACGGTGCTCCACCTTTGCGACGCATGTGCGGAAAAACCTTGCCTGAAATCCTGTCCGGTCGACGCATATTCCGCGCAAGGTTTCGCCTACCAGTCCTGCCTGGCGCATGTGCGGGGAACGAATGGCGGACTGTGCCGGAGTGGCGGCTGCCTCGACCGCAATGCCTGTCCCTATGGCACGGCCTATCGCTATCCACCGGAGGTCCAGACCTTTCATATGGCGGCATTCGCCGGTCTGTAGTCGTCACGCGATCCTGCACGAAATGTTGACTGCCAGGTTCAGGGAATGCCTTGCTCTGGCGGCTCGCGCGGATATGTATCGCGATCTGACGAACGGAGCAGGCGATGACGAAACAAGACCTTCAGATCAAGACCAGGGATGGCGTTGCCAGCGCAGGACTTTTCCGCGCTGCAGACACGTCCCCGGCCAAGGCCGGCGTCATCCTGTATATGGACGCGTTCGGGCCGCGCGTTGCGCTCGATGGCATGGCGGAACGCTTGGCGGGCGAAGGCTATGCGGTGCTGGTGCCGGATCTGTTCTACCGCAATGCGCCCTACGGGCCGTTCGACGCCAAAACCGCCTTTGCCGAGGAAAAGACCAAGGCAGCGCTGATGGCGCTGGTCACCGGCACCACGCAGGCGATGACCATCAGCGACAGCGGTGCATTCCTCGATGCGCTGGCTGCTGAAGGTGTTGCCGGGCCGATCGGTACTGTCGGCTATTGCATGGGCGGCGCACGGGCATTGAACGCCGCTGCAACCTATCCCGAGCAGATAAAGGCGGCGGCCAGTTTCCACGGTGGCAATCTCGCCAGCGATGCCGCCGACAGCCCGCATCGCAAGGCTGCCTCGATCAAGGCGCGTGTCTATGTCGGCACGTCCGGTGTCGACAGAAGTTTCCCGCCGGAGCAGTCGGCGCGGCTTGCGGAGGCGCTGCGGGTTGCGGAAGTCGATCATGTCATCGAGAACTATGTCGGGGTGGCGCATGGCTGGTGCGTGCCGGATCACAGCGTCTTCGATGCCGCAGGTGCCGAGCGCCACTGGAAGCGGTTGACGACGCTCTTTGCCGAGACGCTGATCTAACACACCTAAAAACGCCGGTCGAAGCGTTGCCTGCGGTCGTACCGAACGGGTAGAGACTGCAGGATGCAAACCTATGATGTCGTGATCATCGGCGCGGGTGCCGCTGGAATGATGTGCGCCGTGGAGACGGCCAAGCGCGGCCGTTCGGTGCTGATCCTCGATCACGCGGCGATGCCTGGCGAAAAGATCCGCATCTCCGGCGGGGGGCGGTGCAATTTCACCAACATCCATGCCAGCCCGAAGAACTTTCTCTCGGGCAATCGGCATTTCTGCATCTCGGCGCTCAGCCGCTACACGCAACGCGACTTCATCGCGCTCGTCGAACGCCACCGCATCGCCTATCACGAGAAGACGCTGGGACAATTGTTCTGCGACGGCTCCGCACGCCAGATCATCGACATGCTGGTCGGGGAAATGCAGAGCAGGGGCGTGGAGCTGGCACTGTCGACCGAGGCGAGGGATGTCCGCAAAACCGTGGAGGGGTTTGCGCTCACCCTCTCCACCGGCACGGTCATCTGCCAGTCCCTGGTCGTGGCGTGCGGCGGCAAGTCGATTCCCAAGATGGGGGCGACCGGCTTCGGCTATGAGCTTGCCGAACAGTTTGGCCTTGCCATCGTCGAAACGCGGCCGGCGCTGGTGCCGCTGACCTTCGACGCAAAAACCCTCGAGCGGCTGGCGCCTCTGGCCGGCAACGCCGTCGAAGCGGAAGTCGCCTGCGGCAAGACGCGATTTTCCGAAGCGATGCTGTTCACGCATCGCGGCGTCAGCGGACCGTCCATCCTGCAGATCTCGTCCTACTGGCGCGAGGGCGACGAAATCCGTATCGCCATGCTGCCGGGCGTTGATGTGGCGGATCTCATTCGCACCGCCAAGCGAGGCAACGGACGGCAAGCGGTACAGACTGTGCTGGCAAATCACCTGCCGAAGCGGCTTGCGCAGTCGATCGCCGAGCGCACCAGCATCGATTGCAACCTCGCCGATCTTTCGGACGCACAGATCAAAACCATCGCCGCCGCGGTCAACGACTGGCGCATCAAGCCGGCCGGTTCGGAGGGCTACCGTACCGCCGAAGTGACGCTGGGCGGGGTCGACACCAACGGACTTGACCAGAAGACGATGCAGGCGAAATCCGTGCCGGGGCTGTTCTTCATCGGCGAGGTCGTCGATGTCACGGGCTGGCTGGGCGGCTACAATTTCCAGTGGGCGTGGTCGTCGGGCTGGGTCGCGGGGCAGGCGGCCTAGGGTGTGTTGATATTCAGCTGACTGAATCTCGACACACCTTAGTCAAGCGCTAGTTCGAAAAATGGCGATGATGCTACTTCTACGCCTTCGCCCGAGCACCCGCAGGTGCCTTCTTCTTCTTTTTGGCCTGGTTGAAATCGATGGCGGCCCGGACGAGCTCCTTCAGGGCACGCTCATTAAGCTCATCGCCTTCGAAAAGATCGATCGCGCGCCACACTTTGCCGTCCAAGCCTGCGTTGAAGAGCTTGCCGGGATCCGGCAGGCTGGCGCCGTGGGAAAAGGTGAGTTTCACCTTGTCCTTGTGAGCGTTGCCGACGGCAATCATTCCGTCGCGGGACCAAACCGGGCTTCCCATCCACTTCCATTCCTCGATGATCTCGCCATCGACTTCGAGAATGGCCTTGCGGACGCCGGCGAGCGTGTTGCCACGCCAGTCCGTCAATCCTGCGATCAACTGGTCGATCTGTTCCGATGGAGTCATTGGGTACCTCGAATTCCTCTGCCTCGACGCGTTCTGGTTGCAGCCTACCAGCGCGCCAACTGGGTGATCTGGACGAGGTTGCCGCAGGTGTCGTTCAGCTGGGCGATGGTCGAGCCGGTCACCTCGGTCGGCGGCATGGTGAACTCGCCGCCGTTCGCCTTGATGCGCTCGTAGTCGCCCTTGACGTTGTCGGTGAAGAACATCACCGCCGGCTGGCCCTGCTTGAAGATGGCTTGCTGATAGACCTTGGCCGCGGGGTTGTCGTTGAGCGCGAGCTGCAGTTCGGTTCCATCAGGCTCTTCCGCGGATGCAACGGTCAGCCAGCGATAGGGCCCATTGCTGAAGTCGGCCTTCTTGGTAAGGCCCAGTACGTCGGTGTAGAAGCGCAGGGCGTTTTCCTGGTTGTCCACATAGACGCTGGTCAGCTTCATCTTCATCGCTATTTCTCCTCTGTCGCGTTCGGTGCCGCCCTGTCGGCAGGGCGGGATTTGAATTGCACTGGCAGGCTTCAATCTGTCCGCTGCCGCGGCTACGGGACCCAGCCGGGGAGGGCCGCGGCCTGCTTGATCCAGTCCGCCATCTGCGCCTCGTCGAACGCGTCGGCTTCGCGGATGTCGATCCAGCGCGCCTCCTTGCTCTTCACCGTGCCGCCGGGCGGGATCGGTCGCAACGACATGCCGCTGAAGAAGGTCACCTTCACGTAGTGGGTCAGGACATGGAACGTCACGAACCAGCCCTGGCCCTCGATGCCGTAGAATGGTGAGTTCCATCTCACGGCCTTGCGTACATCAGGCACGTTGCGCACGATCAGCGCGTCGAGGCGCTCGCCAAGGCCGCGCTTCCAACCCGGCATTGCGGCGATGTAGGCCTGCACCGGGGTGTCGCCGTCCCCCTTCGCGATTTGCGGGTTGCCGCCCGAGAGCAGGATCGGTGCCTTGGCTGCGACTTTGGTCGATTGCCCCTGCGTCTTGGCCATTCTTCCCATTCCTACCCGCCGGCACGCTGCCCGCCGCGTCCCTTGGCGGCATACGGCAGCACGAACATGTACAGGCCACTGAACAGCAGCAAGAAGAGCGGCAAGAGCGGCGAGTAGACAATCCAGGCGGGAGGCTGCCCCAATGCCATGGCGACGAAGTTGGCGATGACGGTCAGCGTAAAGATGATCGACAGCCAGCGATGAATTTGCCGAACCCACTTGTTCCAGTCCAATGGCACCTCCTGTCAAACGAGCCGAAGCGGACCAGCGCGACCCGCATGCGGGCGGGTCTCAATCTATCCGCGCCAGGACCTGTTCCAGGGCTGCAAGGAACCTCTGCCAGCCGACCGTGGCGCCGCGGTAGTAAGGCTGCTGATCCGGCCGGAAGCCCGTCTGCTCCATGCGCAAATGGGTTCCCGTGCTCGTGGGGGTGAGCGTCCAGGTGACCACACTCTCCAGATCCTTGGTGTCCCATGTGTAGGACAACGTTTTGTTGGGATCGACTGTCTGGACCTGACAGTCGACGCCGCCCCAGTCTGCGCTGAGATTGAAACGGTGGTCCACGACTGGCTTGAAGTTGTTCTTCATGAGCCACTCCTCGATCAGATGCGGTTGGGTGAGCGCGCGCCAGATCTTTTCCGGCGGATAGGGGATCTCGCGTTCGACAATGACGGAGCGTGTTTCGGTCGCAATGTTGGTCATTGGTCCATTCTTTTGAGCAGATCTTCGAGATCGTCGAACCGGCTCTGCCAGAATGCGTTCATCTGGTTCGTCCAGTCGATCAGTGGGGAAAGCGCGGCGAGCTGGGCAGTGTAGTGGGTCTGCCGTCCTTCATGGCGGTCACGCACCAGCCCGGCCTGCCTCAGCAGGCCGAGATGCTTTGACACCGCCGGTTGCGAGACTCCCGACTGAGCTGTCAGAGCGCCGACTGTCTGCTCACCGTCCCGGCATAGGCGCTCGAAGATCGCCCGACGCGTCGGATCGGAGAGCGTTCTGAAAAGGACGTCGTGAGCGTTGGTCATTTGGGATCGATAACCCCGTGGCTATTGATTGACGTATAACCGCAGAGATATGTATGTGTCAAGCGGGGGCATCGATGGCCACCATCCCCCGCTTTCCAAAAAAATCTTTCCATTGCCCCAAGGAATCGCCATTAGCCTTCGTCCAACAGGCAAATGATGGCGATGATGCTGGATGAGAGCGAAGCCTCCGACGCCGAACTGATCGGGCGGGCGAAGGGCGGAGACAGGGGGGCCTTCGGCAAATTGCTGGAAAGGCACTACGACTTCGTCTATCGCGCTGCCTATCGCTGGTGCGGCAAGAAGGCCGACGCCGAAGACATCGCCCAGGAAGTCTGCGTCCGGCTCGGCCGGGCGATCCGCGACTATCGCGGCGGCGGCGCTTTCACGACATGGCTCTACTCCGTGACCCTGAACGCCGCGCGCGACATGATGCGCAAGTCCGCCCGCGACATGGCAAAGACCGAGGCCTACGGCGTTCACGCGCTGATCTCGAGCGAGGCTTCGGTCGAACCCGAAGATCCGGCCGAGGCGTTGTGGGCGGCGGTACGGCAACTGCCGGACAAGCAGCGCGACGCGGTGCTGCTGGTTTATGGCGAGGGCTTGAGCCATTCAGCCGCCGCCGAGGCGATGGCGATCTCGGAGACGACGGTTTCCTGGCACATCCATGAAGCGAAGAAACGGCTGAAGACGCTGATGCGCTCGGCCGGGGAAGTGTGACCATGGTCGACGACAACAAACTCAAGAGACTGCGCGACATCGCAGCACCGGCACCGGGCGAGAGCGCGAAGGCACGTGCCTTCGAAGCCGCCCTGCGCGCCTACGATCAGGAAAATATCTCGACGCTCACCCAAGGATCGGTTGGCGGGCTTCGTCTCACAGAGCGAGCACAAAAGCTCTGGAGCGAGATCATGCAAAAGAAACTCATTGCCGCACCGGCCCTTGCCGGGCTCGTCGCCCTGCCGATCGCCGGATACGCCACCTTCCACATGCTGAGGGAACAGCCACCCAAATTCGGTGGCGACGAGAAGATCACCGAGACGCTGGCCGACAAGCCGGCGACCCTCAAGCCAACGACCGCCGAGCCCAAGCCGGCCCGCACCGAGCTGGAGAAAGACAAGAAGGCCGACGCGGACGTGGAAAGCCGCGACGCCACAGACGCGCTTGTCGCGCCGGCCTCGCCGCCGAAATCCGAATCGACCGTTGCTATCGGCGGCGCACAGAAGGAGGCGGCGACGGGCGCTCCCCGACAGGATGCCGCCCACGCCGGAAAGGTGAACATTGCCCCCCCGGCACCGGCCCCGACAGGTGAGGTCGCGCTAAATGCGCCCAGCATGTCGCGGAGTCTCGCGCCGGCCGAGTCCAAGCTGATGGCGCAGCAGCCAGCCACGGCTCCGGCCGACCAGGTTCAGCCGCAAGAGCAAAACCGCGACCGCATCGAGGATTTCAAGACCAATCCGGTGCATGCCGCGCTCGAGGATCCGGTCTCGACCTTCTCGATCGACGTCGACACGGCTTCCTATTCCTTCGTGCGGCGTTCGCTGAAGGAAGGGTTCGTGCCGCAGGCCGATACGGTCCGCGTCGAGGAGATGATCAACTACTTCCCCTATGACTGGAAGGGTCCGGACTCGGCTTCGATGCCGTTCAACTCGACCGTCAGCGTCATGCCGACGCCGTGGAACACGCACACCAAGCTGATGCATGTCGCTATCAAGGGTTTCGACGTCAAGCCGACCGAGCAGCCGAAGGCCAATCTGGTCTTCCTGATCGACGTGTCGGGCTCGATGGACGAGCCGGACAAGCTGCCGCTGCTCAAATCGGCCTTCCGGCTGCTGGTCAGCAAGCTGAAGGCCGACGACACCATCTCGATCGTCACCTATGCGGGTGAGGCCGGCACCGTGCTGATGCCGACCAAGGTTGCCGAGAAGGACAAGATTCTCAATGCCATCGACAATTTGCAGCCCGGCGGCTCGACGGCCGGCGAGGCCGGCATCAAGGAGGCCTACAAGCTTGCCCAGCAGTCCTTCGTCAAGGACGGCGTCAACCGGGTGATGCTCGCTACCGACGGCGACTTCAATGTCGGCCAGACCGACGACGATGATCTGAAGCGGTTGATCGAGAGTGAGCGCAAGACCGGTGTCTTCCTGTCGGTGTTCGGCTTTGGGCGTGGCAATCTGAACGACCAGATGATGCAGACGATCGCCCAAAACGGTAACGGCACCGCCGCCTATATCGATACGCTGGCCGAGGCGGAAAAGGTGCTGGTCGAGGATGCCTCCTCGACGCTGTTCACCATTGCCAAGGATGTGAAGATCCAGGTCGAGTTCAATCCGAACAAGGTCTCCGAATATCGCCTGATCGGCTACGAGACCCGGGCCTTGAACCGCGAGGATTTCAACAATGACCGCGTCGATGCCGGCGATATCGGCTCCGGCCACTCGGTCACCGCGATCTACGAGATCACGCCGAAGGGCAGCGGTGGCGAACAGATCGATCCGCTGCGCTACGGCCAGGCGTCGGTGGACAATGGCGGCGTCGCCAATGCGGGTGAATATGCCTTCGTCAAGATCCGCTACAAGCTGCCCAACGAGGACGTCTCGAAGCTGATCACTACGCCGGTGACCTCGGAGAATGAGGTTTCGTCCTTCGACCAGGCCAGTACCGACCAGCGCTTCTCCGTGGCGGTCGCGGCCTTCGGCCAGAAGCTGCGTGACGAGGATGCGACCGCGAAGTTCGGTTACGACAAGATCATGGAGATTGCCACTGCCGCTCGAGGAGCCGACCCGTTTGGGTACAGGTCCGAGTTCCTCTCGCTTGTGCGCCTTGCCTCGGCGCTGGGCGGTAACCGGTAGTGGTGATGACGGCCGGTTTCTTTCAGATGGGATCGTTCTGATACGGGAAACCGACCCACGGGCGGGTGAGGCAGGCCGGCGAGGGATTCATTCCCTTGCCGGCCCTTTTTTTGCGGATTGTTAAATTGCGTTGGATTTCCGGTACATGATCGCAATTTCCTCTTGTTACGGAGAGGCTCATGTTTGGGCTTGAGGGAGCCGGAATTGCTGATCAGGACTGTTGCGAACTCGATATCACGAGATATGCCGGCACTGGGATCGGCGGCTTCGTCCGGACCGTCGGCAGAATCCAGGCGGATCAGCGACGATGTCGCCCAGGCACGTCACACCGCCTTGTCAGCGCTGAACAATGACCGCTTTCGCGTCATGCTGGAGCAGATCACCGACCCCAGCGCATCCGGTGCGTTGATGACGATGCGCGGCGATACAGCCGCAGGTGCCGGCACCGATTTCAAGTCGGCGCAGTCGAGCTACGCCGACAACAGCGAATAGTCGAAAAAGAAATATCGCGTCAGGCCCGGCTGCGTCGACGTTCGCGGCGGGCTTCACTGGTCTCGGCGGTGTTTTCCGTTGCCGCCTTGTTGCGCATCGGACCGATGCGCTCGACGATTTTTTCGACGGTCGGGCGATCGGCCTTGGTGTGCGCGTCGAGCGCCTTGCGCATCGCGGCAAGGTGCTGGAACGAGGTGCCGCAGCAGCCGCCGACGATTTTGGCGCCGGCATCGACGGCGAGCCTGACATAGTCGGACATCAGTTCGGGCGTGCCGGAATAGTGGATCTCGGTGCCGCGGAATTCGGGAATGCCGCAATTGCCCTTGACGATGATAGTCGCTTCCGGCTTCGCCTCGGTCATGTCGAGCAGCGAGGCCAGGATGTCGGAGGCACCAACGCCGCAATTGGCGCCGACGCCGAGCGGCGCCTGCGACAGCCCGTCGGTGACGCCGTGGATGTCCTTCGGCAGCAGGCCCATCATGGTGCGGCCGGCTGTGTCGAAGGAACCGGTGTAGGTGTAGGGCATGCCGACACGAATAGCGGCCTCCGCGGCGGCGCGGATCTCGTCGGGAGCCGACATGGTCTCGATCCAGGCGACTTCTGCGCCACCGGCCTTGAGGCCCTCGATCTGTTCGGCGAAGGCCTCGACCGCCTCGTCATAAGTCATGGCGCCAAGCGGCACCAGCAATTCGCCGGTCGGGCCGACCGAGCCGGCGACAATCACCTTGCGGCCGGCCTTGTCGGCGACGGCACGCGCGAGTTCTGCGGCGCGCTTGTTGAGCGCATGCGCGCGGTCCTGGGCATGATGCAGCTTCAGCCGGTGACGGGTGCCGCCGAAGGAATTGGTCAGGATGATGTCGGCGCCGGCATCGACGAAATTCTGATGCAGACTGGTGATGGTGTCGGGCGCCGTCTCGTTCAGCAACTCCGGCGCTTCGCCAGCCTCCAGGCCCATGGCGAACAGATTGGTGCCGGTGGCGCCATCGGCCAGCAGCACGCCCTTCTCAGCCAGCAGCGCATCGATCGGGTTGGTCGTCGTCATCGGATTGGCTTTCATGTTTCGAATTCGAATAAGGATATAAAGAAGTCTTTATGTGTAGTCAATGAAATAGCTGTGGCGGCGTCGCCGATGCCGATGCCGGTTTCCGTCCAAAAGATCAGGATTGCCGAAGCTCAGGCCGTGCCTGACGGGAACGACATTCCGGCCAGCTTCTGCGCGAAGCCAGCCGCCTCGTGTGCATTGATATCGGCGGCGCGGATCAGATTGTCGAAATGCTGGATCAGCGTCTGGATCGGCTGGGTGGCGTTGAGCACAAGATACATGTCGCCGACATAGATGGCGGCGCGATAGGGCCCGAAGATGGTGTAGGGGATCGAATATCGCATCCGCCCGTCATAAAGAAACAGCCGGAAGGTCGGATAGAGATCGTCGAGCAGCGTCGCCATGTGCAGCAACTGGGCACGGCGGTCGGCTTCCGGGAAACGGTCCCAAACACCCAGGCCGCGCGCGAAAATCTCCAGCGTGTGGCGCGGCATGCAGACTTCCATGTCGGTTTCCGGCCGCCTGTTGTAGTCGATGCGGTATTGGGTTTCGCCGGCCTGAGCCAGGCGGCTCTTGTTGGTGATGCCCGCTTCGTAGTCGACCAGCGCTTCGGTGCGCAGAAGATCGGGAATGCCGGCCGGAACATAACGGATCTTGGTGCCGGCCGCCTCGGCGTGCCATTTGGCTAGCAGCGTGCGGTCGAAGCCGTCGGGCGCCTCCTCGATCTCCAGGCTCTCGCGGATTTCGCCGGTGAGACCCTCGTCCTGGCTGAGGCCGAGAAGCCAGTCGAGCGACACCTTGAATTCGGCTGCGATGTTAAGCAGCGTCTCGGCGCGGGGCAGGCGGGTCGAGGCGCCAGACAAGAGTTGCGAAAGCGCCGAGCGGTCGATGCCGACCGCCGTCGCGAAAGCCGACTGGTTGAGATCGGAGCGTGTCAGGAGCAGCTTCAGACGCTCCCGAAAGACTGCTGACAGGTCTCGTTTGTCCATCACCTGACTCCGCGAATCGGGAGGAAAAATTTGCGCCAAAGCCTCTCAATGCGCGCTTCAGGCGTAAATGAATCCCTAAGTCTGTTTACAATGTGTACATATGCGGTCAAAAATGCGCAATCGCAACAGTTTGTGCACTTTGTCTCGTTGAGTGGAATCACTTCTCCTGACACAATACTGTCAGGAACCAATCGGGGTTCCGGCGACTGAGGGACAGTGGTCGATAGCATGACGGGCAAGAGCATCAGACAGCGTAGCGTACCGGCCATCGAATGGCCGACCGTGGTTCTCGCTTTCTTCTGCTACGGAATTTGGTTTGCCACCGGTTTGCTGCTCTGGCCCTCTTATCCCATCCTGGCGCTCGCCTTCCTGGCCTTTACCGCCGCATTGCAATCCTCGATCATGCACGAAGTGCTGCACGGCCATCCGACGCGCAATGCGCGGGTCAACGAAGCCTTCGTCTTCCTGCCGATTGGCCTCGTTTGGCCGTTCCGCCGCTTCAAGACCATTCACCTGCGCCACCATGCTGACGAGCGGCTGACTGATCCCCTGGATGACCCCGAGAGCTACTACCAGGCGCTCTGGCAGCATGATGACCTGCCGCCGACGATGAAATTCCTGCTCAAGATCAACAACACAATGGCTGGCCGTTTCGTGCTCGGCCCCTGGCTGTCCTGCGTCGGCTTCTTCATCGACGACGCCAAGCAGATGATCGCCGGCGACAAGGTGATCCGCAAGGCCTGGCTGCTGCATGCGATCGGGCTCGCGATCGTGGTGCCGATCGTCCAGTTCGGCTTCGGCATTCCGTTGTGGCTCTACATTCTGGTGCCGGTCTGGCTCGGCCAGTCGCTGATCTCGATCCGAACCTTTGCCGAGCATCAATGGTCGGAACATCCGGAAGGCCGCACGGTGATCGTCGAACGCTCGCCGCTGTCGTTCCTGTTCCTCAACAACAATCTGCATTTCGTCCACCATAAGAGCCCGACCGTGGCCTGGTACCGGTTGCCGAAACTGTTTCGCGATCGCCGCGACGAATGGCTGCGGATGAACAATGGCTATGCCTATCCGAACTATTTCGCGCTGATCAAAGCCTATGCCTTCAAGGCCAAAGAGCCGATCGTGCATCCGGTGCTGCGGCGTGCGCCGGAGCCGGGCAGGGCGTTCAAGCCACGCATCAGGGCGCGCAGCATCAATGGGCTCGGCAGTGCGCCGGTGCCCGCCGAGCCGCCCAAGGAATGAGTTCTTTGCGGCGAGCAGGTGCGGTCTGCTAGACTGGCTGCGGTCGGTCCCTTCAATCCCAGAAATAACGGTCAGATTCCGGCATGAGCGATTTGGTTGCGGCGTTGCCGATGTATGACTGGCCGGAGGCGCGCGACGAGGTCGACGCCCAATGGGGGCGGTTGCGCGATGCCTTCCGGCAAAGGGGGATCAACGCGCCACAATCGATCGTGCACCGCAATGGCGACCTGCCACCGGTGCCGGGCGGCATTCATGATGCCCAGGGAAAACTGATCGCGCCGGACCCGGCGACATTGCCACCGGACGAACTCGATTTTCACAAGCTTTGGCTGCATCCGGCGCTGCTGTTCGCACAGACCTGCTGGGGACCGATGGAACTCGGCCTGGCCAGGCACGTTCAGGTGGTCGGCCAGCCGAGCTACGACTCCTGTGAAGGCGGGCAGGGCGAACTCTATTCGAGCGCGCTGGTGATGCGGGCAGGCGAGGGGCCGGAGGTTCGATCGCCTGCGGACGGCCGCGCTCTCATCCCGCTCGACCTGATCCGCGGCAAGCGCTTCACCTTCAACAGCCTCGATTCCATGTCGGGCATCATTGCGCTGACGCGCGACCTGCAAGCGGCCGGCGAAAGCCTGGACATTTTCTCGACGTGCGGCGAAAGCGGCGGTCATCGTGGCTCGATCGTCGCTGTCGCCGATGGCAAGGCGGATGTTGCCGCCATCGACTGCGAAAGCTGGGCGCTGGCGCAGCGTTTCGAGCCGGCGGCGCAGAAGGTTGGGGTCGTCGGCTGGACGGGCCGGCGCAAAGGCCTGCCATTCATCACCGCCGCAACAACACCGGAAAAGACGGTCAGGGCGCTGCGCGAGGCCATTGCCGGACTAGCCGAGCAGCCTCGCATCCAGAGGGTAGGTTGAAAGCTTCTCGTTGCCGGTTTTGGTGATCAGGATCTGCTCCTCGATCTTGACGCCCTCGCGCCCGCCAAGCCGGCCGATATAGCTCTCGACACACAGCACCATGCCGGGTTCGAGGACACCGTCCGGCGTGTCTGATGTCCAGTCGCTGGCATGCGGCAAGGTCGGGTATTCGTCGGCCAGGCCGACGCCGTGATAGAGCACGCCGTAACGGGTCGGGAAGCAGTCTCCGGGCGGCACCGCCGAGCGCTCGACAAGGTCGCGGAACGAGATGCCCGGCTGCATCAATGCGGTGTTGTGGGTGATCTGATCGGCGGCGATGCGGAACAGGCCGCGCTGTTCATTGGTCGGCTTTTCATCGCCGCACAGCCAGGTGCGCGACAGGTCGGCGCAGAAGCCGAAGGGGCCGATCAGGTCGGTGTCGAAGGCGACGAGGTCGCCGGCTTCAATCTTGCGTGACGAGCATTCCTGGAACCACGGATTGGTGCGCGGGCCTGACGTCAGCAGCCGCGTCTCGATCCATTCGCCGCCACGCGCAATGTTGCCGCGATGCAGCTCGGCCCACAATTCATTCTCGGAAATCCCTGGCTGCAGAGCCTGTTCCATCTCGCCAATCGCCGCCTCGCAGGCGACGATTGCGCGGCGCATGGCGAAGATTTCGTCTGATGATTTGATCAGCCGCGCGTTTTCCATCACCGCTTCGCCATTGCCGATCGAAACACCAAAGCGAGCGAGCTCCTCGACGCCTTCAGGGTTGATGTGATCGACCGCGATGCGGCTGTTGCCGCCGCCATGTTCCCTGACCAGATCGGCAATACTGGCGGCCCAGCGGCGCACTTTCTGTTCGGTTAGTTCGCCGCCATAGAGATACATCCACGAGACGGCGGGGCGAACCTCGTCGACGACGCCGGAATGGTCGGACAGGTGCTCGCAGGAAAAATAGTCGAACAGCACCACCGGCCCTTCTGTGGCGACGAAACAATGCCGTGTCGGATTGTGCGCCACCCACAGCTGCATGTTGGTGGAATCGGTGGCGTAGCGGATGTTGACGGGGTCGTAGAGCAGGGCGCCGGCATAGTCGCGGCGCTTCAGCTCGGCGCGAATGCGGTCCAGCCGGTATTTGCGCATCGCCGGCAGGTCTGGAGCGGCAATGCCTGCCGCGGCCCATTCGGCTTCCGCTTGCGCGCCATACCCCAGCACATGCTGGTTGAGCGAAGCCGCCTTCTGGCGGGAGGCGTCGCGCAGCGCCTCGATCGAGCCAGGCTCGAACGGCAGGATCTTGCGATGGCGGCCAAAGCTGCCCTTTGGCACCCCATTGTCCATGGTCGAACCTCAGGTGCGCATCTTCTCGCCACTCGGATCGAAAGGCGCCTCGACATTGATGCGGGCTGGGCGCCGGTGTCCGAGGATCTCGATCTCGAACAGTCCTGCACTCTCATCCTCGGCGAGCGCTGCCGGGACGTAGCCCTGGGCCATCGACTTCTGCACATAGTGGGCATAGCCGCCTGACGTCACCCAGCCGACTACACGCCAGTCGCCATCGACGATACCGCGCACGGCGGAGGCGCCTTCCGCAGCCTTGGAGCCGCGAATTTCCTTGCCGCCCGTGTCGAAGCGCGGTGCGCCGTAGCCATGCGGCTTTTCCACCGTACCGTAGTCCTTGCTGACCTTGGCCCAGATCGGCTCGTCCCCCATCACATCGGCGTCGGCGGCGTCAACGATGAAGGAGACACGGCGCAGTTTTGGCCCCTCCGCGTGTTCCTTGGCGGCTGCCTCGCGGCCGATGAAGTCGTTCTTCTCGAGCTTGATGAAGCGGTCCATCGCCCCTTCGAACGGTCCGTAGATCGGCCGCAGCTCGCGGAACCAGGTCGGGAAGTTCTTTTCGAGGCGCATGGAGAGCAAGGCGCGCATGCCGAAATCGACGAGGCCGAATTCCTCACCAGCGTCCTTGATCGCCTTGTAGACGAGGCGCTGGTAGGCGGGCGCCATCCAGATCTCGTAGCCGAGATCGCCTGTGTATGTGATGCGGTTGACCAGGCAGGGCGCGCCGCCGACCGCCATCTCGCGGAAATCCATGAAGCGGAAGGCCCTGGTCGAGATGTCGACGTCGACCAGCTTCTGCAAGAGGTCGCGCGATTTTGGTCCGGCGATCGACAGGCCGACCAGTGTCTGGTCGAAACGGTGGATGCGCACCGAACCATCCTTCGGCAGATGCTTCTCGAACCAGCGCATGTGATATTTTTGCGCGGCGGACGAGCCCCAGATCATGAAGCGGTCTTCGCCGGCCTTGGCGATGGTGAAGTCGCCGATCAGCTTGCCGAATTCGTTGATCATCGGCGTCAGCACGATACGGCCGGTCTTCGGCATGCGGTTGGTCATCAGCCGGTTGAGGAAATCTTCCGCGCCCGGTCCCGACACTTCGTATTTGGCGAAGTTGGCGATCTCGGTGACGCCGACGCGCTCACGCGTGGCGCGCACTTCCTCGCCGATCGGCCCAAAATCGTTGGAGCGGTGGAACGAGACGACGTCCTTCGGCTCCTTGCCCTTCGGCGCGAACCAGAGCGGGGTCTCGAGACCCCAGCTGTCGCCCATGACAGCGTTGTTGGCCAGCATCGTGTCGTAGAGCGGCGTCGTTTGCGCCGGACGCGCCGCCGGCAGTTCCTCATTGGGGAAGCGGATGGAGAAGCGGCGCGAATAGTTTTCGCGCACCTTGGCGTTGGTGTAGCGCAAGCCGGCCCATTCGCCGAAGCGGGTGACATCCATGCCCCAGACGTCGAAGCCGGGATCGCCATGGACCATCCAGTTCGACAGCGCCAGGCCAACACCGCCACCCTGGCTGAAGCCGGCCATGACGGCGCAGGCACACCAGAAATTGGTCAAGCCCTGCACCGGGCCGACCAGCGGGTTGCCGTCGAGCGCGAAAGTGAAGGGGCCGTTGATGATCTGCTTGATGCCGGCCTTCTCGATGCCGGGGAAATGCTTGAAGCCGATTTCCAGCGACGGCGCGATGCGGTCGAGATCGGGGGGGAGCAATTCATGGCCGAAATCCCACGGTGTGTTGACCGGCGACCACGGCTTGCAGGCCTTCTCATAGGTGCCCAGCAGGATACCGTTGCGCTCCTGGCGGGTGTAGATCTCGCCCTTGAAATCGAGCACGCCGATCATTTCGCGGCCGGTCGATTTGTTGAATTCCTCGACCTCCGGCATCGGCTCGGTGAGCAGGTACATATGCTCCATCGCCAGTACCGGCAGTTCGACGCCGACCATGCGGCCGATCTCGCGCGCCCACAGGCCGCCGCAGTTGACGACATGCTCTGCCTTCACCGTGCCTTGTTCGGTGACGACGTTCCAGGTGCCGTCGACCTCCTGCGTCAGCTCGACGACGCGGTTGCGCAGCACGATCTCAGCGCCCAGCTTCTTGGCCGCCTTGGAATAGGCGATCGTCGTGCCGGATGGATCGAGATGGCCTTCGACCGGATCCCACATGGCGCCGACGAAATTGGTTTCGTCCATCAGCGGGAACATTGCCTTGGCTTCGGACGGGGTAATCAGCTCGGTGTCCATGCCGAGATAGCGACCCTTGGCGTGGGCAAGCCGCAGGAAGTCCATGCGCTCGGGCGTGTCAGCCATCATCACGCCGCCGGTCAGGTGCAGCGAGCAGGACTGGCCGGAGAGTTCCTCGATCTCCTTGTAGAGCTGCACAGTATAGGCCTGCAGCTTAGCGACGTTGGGATCACCGTTCAGGGTATGGAAGCCGCCGGCCGCATGCCAGGAAGAGCCGGAGGTGAGCTCCGAGCGCTCGATCAGCATGATGTCAGTCCAGCCGGCCTTGGCCAGATGGTAGAGAACCGAGCAGCCGACGACGCCGCCGCCGATAACAACCGCTTTTACGTGAGATTTCATCAAGATAGGTCCGTTTTTGCGTAAACTGAATCAGTTGTTTGGTGTGCGGTGCGCCGCGATGCCAAAGTCGGATGCCGGGCGATCAAAAATCGGTCGGCGCGCCGCCCTCGGACCGGCGCTTGTCGACGAAGTCGTTGAGTTCTTCGCGGATGGCCGGGTCCAAATAGGGTTCTTCGTAGGATGCCAGCCGCTCCTTCCACACCTTGTTGGCCTTTTCGAGCGCTGTCGGCGAGCCAGCTTCTGCCCAGGTCTCGAAATTGCGCCAGTCGGACAGGATCGGCGAATAGAAGGCGGTCTTGTAGCGGTCCTGCGTGTGCTGGGTGCCGAAGAAATGGCCGCCGGGGCCGACCGACTGGATGGCGTCGAAGCCGAGCGCCTCTTCGGACAAGTCGAGCGGGGTCAGGAACTCCGCCACCATCTGCAGCAGGTCGATGTCGAGAATGGTCTTTTCGTAGGAGCAGCGCAGGCCGCCCTCGAGCCAGCCGGCCGCATGCATCATCAGATTGCCGCCGCCCTGAATGGCGCCCCACAGCGAGAACACGCTCTCATAAGCCGCCTGCGCGTCGACCGTGTTGGCGGCGCAGGTGTTGGAGGTGCGGTAGGGGATGTTGTAGCGGCGGGCAAGCTGGCCACCGACGAGCTGCGCCTTCATGTATTCCGGCGTGCCGAAGGCCGGTGAACCGGACTTCATGTCGACATTGGAGGTGAAGCCGCCATAGCCCACCGGCGCGCCCCTGCGCACCATTTGCGCGAAGGCGATGCCGGCAAGCGCCTCGGCGTTCTGCTGCACCAGCGCGCCGGCGATGGTCACGGGCGCCATGGCGCCCGACAGCGTGAATGGCGTGACGACAACGACCTGGCCCTTGCTCGACATCTGGATGATGCCTTCCATCATCGGCACATCGAGCTTGAGCGGCGAGTTGGTGTTGATGATGGTGAAGACCGACGGCTCCTCGAGCAGCTGCTCGTGGCTGATGCCGCGCGCGATCCTGGCGATCTCGATGCCGTCGACGTTGCGCTCCTTGCCGAGGGAATAGATATGGAACACCTTGTCGGTGAGCACGCTGAGATCGCGGATGCATTCGAGGTGGCGGACGGACGGATGGATGTCGGTCGGCTCGACCGGATAGCCGCCCGTGCAGTTCAGGATGTTGTGCATCTGCGCAAGCTTGAGGAAGTTGCGGTAGTCCTGCTGGTTGCCTGGCCGGCGGCCGCGATCGATGTCGGAGCAATTGGGCGCCGACGCCATCATCGAAATGATCACATTGTTGCCGCCGAAGCGCACATTGTGTGCGGGATTGCGCGCATGGATGGTGAATTCCGACGGGCAGTGCGACACCAGCTCGAGGATCATGTCGCTGTCGAAGCGCACCCGCTCGCTGCCGTCGCGCACGTCGGCGCCGTGCGCCTTCATGATGCGCCGGGCCTCGTCATGCAGAACATCGACGCCGATTTCCCGCAGCACGCGCAAGGAGGCGAGATGGATCGATTCCAGCTCGTCGTCCGACACCAGCCTGGTCGGTGTCAGCGGGTTTTTCAGCTGGCGGAAGGCCGGCTGCTCGAACGCGGCCGAGCCGCCGGCGCGCTTTCCGGCGCGGCCGCCGCGACGGGCGCGGTCGGTGGCCAATGCCGGTTCTGCAGGTTGTAGGGCGGCGGTCATGATGGTCCTCGTACGATGCAATAGCGGGCGGCATAATGGACCGGCGACCGGCCGGCCATTGCGGAGGCGGCGACCACTAGGGCGAGGGAAGCGACATGCCGGAACGGCAGTTGCGCGGCCAGGAGATCGGCTTGGCCGCACCGTCCCGTTGGCGCAAGCGGATTTCGCCCACCGGCCCTTCCTTTACCCGGATCGAACCAGTAGCTAGTCGGGCTCGCCGGTCGGATGGCCAGCATTTCACATGGATTGCAGCATGGTCGCGACCAGCTCGAGCGAAGGCGAAGCGGGAACGCAGTGGGCGGCGCTTGCCGGCGTCACCGCGGCACTTGCTATGTTCGGCGCGGCGCAAGGGCTGAGCTCGCCGCTGTTCACGCTGCTGATGCAGAAACAGGGCATGTCGCCGGCGCTGATCGGCCTGTCAGCGGCGATGATGCCGCTCGGGCTGATCCTGTCGGCTTCCTTCGTGCCGGCCGCGGTGCGGCTGGTCGGCGCGCGCACGCTGGCGGTCGGCTGCTCGCTGATCGGCGCGATCTGCTTCCTGGCCATCGGTTATCTGCAGGACTGGGTGGCCTGGTTCGTCATCCGTTTCATCATTGGTGTGGTCATCAACCCGCTCTACATCCTTGGCGAGGTCTGGGCGCTGTCGCTGGCGCCGCCATCGCGGCGGGGCCGGGTCATGGGCGTGTTCAACACGCTGATGGGGGTCGGTTACGCGGCCGGGCCATTCGCGCTGACCCTGCTGGGCACGTCGGGCTGGGCTCCCTTCCTGGTCGGTGTCGCCGGCTTCACGCTGTGTGCGGTGATCCTGCGCGCCGTCTCGTCAAAGCTGACCGGTTTCGAGGAGGACGGCCAGCCCGCCAGCGGCCTTGTCGGCTTTGCCAGGGTGGCGCCGGCACTGCTGCTTGCCGTTCTGGTTTCGGCCGCGGTCCAGCAGAGCACCTATGCGCTGGTCCCGGTCTTCGGCTCCAGCTACGGCCTGGCGGAAGCCGTGCTTGCCTCGCTGGTGATGGCGCTTTCGCTGGGTAACATCCTGCTGCAGATTCCTCTCGGCCTGCTGGCGGAGCGTTTTGGCGGCCGCGCCATGATCATCGTCTGTGCGCTGGCGACCGCCACCTGCGCGCTCTTGCTGCCGCTGCTGATCATGACGCCGCTGATCTGGGGCGTGCTGCTGGTGATGGGCGCGGTCGGCTACGGCGTCTACACGATGGCGCTGGTCGAACTGGGCAGCCGGTTCAAGGGCTCGGTGCTGGTCGCCGGCAACGCCGCCTTTGCGCTGATGTGGGGCGCCGGCGGCATCGTCGGGCCGCCCGGCGCCGGCCTGCTCATGCAAGGCATCGGCCCGCTTGGCCTGCCGGTCGTGATCGCCGGCCTCGACGCGTTGCTGGTGATGTTCGCACTGTATCGCTCGTCCGTGCGCCGGAGCGGCAACGCATGATCGCGAGCGGTTCGGGCAACAGCGAGATGGGAATGCAATGGGCTGCGATCACTGGCGTGATCGCCACCGTTTCGGTGTTCGCCATCGCGCAGGGGCTGTCCTATCCGCTGCTGAGCTTCATCCTGCAGCGGCAGGGCGTGTCGCCGGCGATGATCGGTCTGTCGGCGGCAATGACACCGGTCGGCTTCATCGTCTCGTCGCCGCTGATACCGGCGCTGGCGCGCCGGTTCGGGGCAGGGCGCACGGCGCTCACCTGTGCGGCGCTTTCGGCAATCGTGCTGGCGCTGATCGGCTGGACGCAGAATGTCTATTTGTGGTTTCCACTGCGCTTGCTGATCGGCGTGGTGACCAACCCGCTCTACGTGCTGAGCGAGATCTGGGTGATCGCGCTGGCGCCGCCGGCGCGGCGAGGCCGCGTCATGGGCGTCTATTCGACGATCATCTCGGCCGGCTTTGCGGCTGGGCCGCTGTGCCTGCTTGCCGTCGGCACGGAAGGCTGGCCGCCATTCCTCGTCGGCATTTTCGCCTTCGTGTTGTGTGGCATCTGTCTGGCCTCGGTGCTGCCGCGCTTGCCCAAGGTCGATGAGGCCGGGCATCGGGTTTCCGTGCTTGGCTTCGTGCCGCTGGCGTGGCTGCTTTTGTTTGCCGTGATCGTGGCCGCAGGCTTCGAGCAGGGCGCGCTGGCCTTGCTACCGGTCTACGGCACCCATCACGGCATCCCCGAGCCCCGCATGTCGGCGCTGCTGTCGGTGATGATCGCCGGCAACATCGCCATGCAGGTGCCGCTCGGCCTGCTGGCGGAAAGGCTCTCGTCGCGTCTTGTGCGGCTTGCCTGCGTCGCGATCACGGTGCTCGGCTGCCTGCTCCTGCCGATCGTCATCGACACGCCACTGATCTGGCCGATGATCTTTGTCTGGGGCGCCGTCTCTTACGGCATCTACACGATGTCGATCATTGAGCTCGGCGAACGCTTCACCGGCTCGACACTGGTTGCCGGCAACGCGGCCTTCTCCTTGATGTGGGGCGTCGGCGGCATCGCCGTGCCGCCACTGGCGGGCACTGCGATGGACATTGTGGGGGCAAGAGGCCTGCCGATCACACTCGGCCTGCTATGTCTGGCACTGGCGATTGCGAGCCTTACTGGCCGACGGAAAGCCTCAATCGTCGGCTGAACATATTGAATATCGGACAAAGCATATCGATGTTGGCAGTGCCAACAGCGACGCGTTTATCGGAGATCTCATGACCAAGCCCATCACCAATACGTCCAATTCCACCCCTTTGACCGACGATCCGTTCCTCTGGCTGGAGGACAGGACCAGCAAAGAGTCGCTCGACTGGGTGCATGGTCAGAACGAGGTCACGGTTGGCGAGTTGCAGGGCGATCCGTCCTATCAGGCGGCGTTCCAGACCGCCCTCGACCTGATGACGGCCGAGGACAACATCGCGGTCGGCGCCGCCATTGCCGGACATGTCTACAATTTCTGGCAGGACAAGACCAATGTGCTCGGCGTGTGGCGCCGCACGACGGTCGCTTCCTACAAGACCGAGAAGCCGGATTGGGAAACGATCGTCGACTTCGACGAGCTTGCGGCGAAGGATGGGATCAAGTGGGTGTTCAGCGGCGCCAGCCGGCTCTATCCGGACTTCAACCTGTGCCTGGTCTCGATGTCGCCGGACGGTGGTGACGCCAGCGAGATGCGTGAATTCGATATCGAGAGCAAATCCTTTGTCGAAGGCGGGTTTCG
Source organism: Mesorhizobium sp. P2_A8 (assembly GCF_056404935.1). Taxonomy (NCBI): domain Bacteria; kingdom Pseudomonadati; phylum Pseudomonadota; class Alphaproteobacteria; order Hyphomicrobiales; family Phyllobacteriaceae; genus Mesorhizobium; species Mesorhizobium sp. P2_A8. The sequence continues at coordinate 587,159 of NZ_JBFUDB010000003.1, read as the reverse complement.
CGCGCCGGCCTCGAAGTCGGGCTTCGGCTGGTTGGACAAGGACACTGTCATCGTCTCGGCGGCCTTCGAAGAGGCCGACAAGACGCAGTCCGGCTATCCGCGCGTGATCAAGCTGTGGAAGCGTGGCACCAAACTGGAAGACGCGACACCGATCTTCGAGGCGCAGAAGGAGGATCTCGCTGTCGGTGCCGCCCTCGAGTTCGATGGCGACCGACGCTATCTGATCCTGGCTCGGACGCTCGATTTCTTCGCCTCGAATATCTTCCTGCGGCTGCCTTCGGGCGAGAACAAGCGTTTGCCGCTGCCTGACGACATGACCGATACGGCGATCTTCAGAGATCAGCTCGTCTTCGGCGTGCGCAGCCCGTGGACGGCGCCCGATGGCACATCGTGCAAACCCGACGGCCTCTATTCGCTGGACCTGGCGCGTTGGGTCGAGACCGGCACGCTCGGCCCGGTGGAGACTTTGCTGGAGCCGGCGTATCGCGTGTCGATTGCCGGCATTGCCCGCACGCAGGACCGTCTGTTCATCAACCTGATGGACAATGTGCGCGGCAAGGTCGTCGTCTGCGAACGTAACGATGGAAGCTGGGCGCTGAAGCCTGTGGCGCTGCCCGAAAACGGCAATGTCGGCCTCAGCCATGCCGAACATTTCGGCTCCAGCGTTTCCTTCTCCTTCACCGATTTCCTGACTCCGAGCTCGATCATCTGGTCGGATGACAATGGCGAGACGCTGGCCACCGTGAAGTCGCAGCCGGCGCGTTTCGATGCCTCTCCGCTGATTTCGGAACAGTTCGAGGCACGCTCGAAGGACGGCACGATGATCCCCTATTTCGTCGTCCGGCGACGCGACCAGAAGGGTCCAGTGCCGACGCTGCTCTATGGCTATGGCGGCTTCGAAGTGCCGCTGCTGCCCGGCTATGCCGGCGTGCGCGGCAGGCTGTGGCTGGAGAAGGGCAATGCTTATGTGCAGGCCTGCATCCGCGGCGGCGGCGAATTCGGTCCGGCCTGGCATCAGGCCGCGCTCAAGGGCAATCGCCAGAACGGGTTCGACGATTTCGCCGCTGTTGCGCAGGATGTCGTCAGGCGTGGCATTGCCACAGCCGCTTCGCTCGGCATCCAGGGTGGCTCGAATGGCGGCCTGCTGACCGGCGTTTCCTTGACGCAGCATCCCGAGCTTTTCGGTGCCGTCATCATCGAGGTGCCGCTGCTCGACATGCTGCGCTACACCGAATTGCCGCCCGGCGCCTCGTGGGCGGCTGAGTATGGCGATCCGTCGAAACCGCAAGATGCGAAGTGGCTTTCGGCCTACTCGCCCTACCAGCATGTCGACGCCGGTGCAGCCTATCCGCCGGTGCTGCTGACGACGTCGACGGCGGACGACCGCGTCCATCCCGGCCATGCGCGCAAGATGGCCGCCCGCCTGCAGGAGGCCGGCCATGCGCGGACGCTGTTCTTCGAGGAGACCGAAGGTGGACATGGTGGACGCGGCGACCGCCGGCCGCAGGCGGCGCAGACGGCGATGAAATATGTCTTCCTCCAAAGGGCGCTAAGCGGCAAGGCCTGAGATGAGGCCTAGGCTCCGCGGACGCAAAGGGTGGTTCACCTCGACCGCCCTTTGCTCTTGACGCAATTCCTGGGGAAAGCGCTACGCGCTTTTCGCGTGAAAACCGTTTCACACTTTCACCGGAATTGCTCTAAGGTGCCGTCCATGGCTCTCGTCAGGATATCGGCTCGCGCATTCCGGGTCGCGGTGACACCGTCACCGCGCACGCTGCGCGCCGAGCTTTTGCGGCTGTGCGCCCGCATCGGTTATTCGCCACCTGCTTTCCTCTGACGAATTCGCCCCGGCGCAGCCGGATAGAATCCAGAGGAAAGATCAGATTCATGACCTATCAGAATTATTCGCTGAAGCAGCTTCAGCAGATCGACGCCGCGCACCATCTCCACCCGTTCACCGACCACAAGGAACTGCGCGAAGCCGGCTCGCGCATCATCACCCATGCCAATGGGCCGTTCATCTACGATTCCGAAGGGGCTGAGATCCTCGACGGCATGGCCGGGCTGTGGTGCGTCAACATCGGCTATGGCCGCGACGAACTGGCCGATGCCGCCTACGCGCAGATGAAGGAATTGCCATACTACAACTCATTCTTCAAATGCTCGACGCCGACGCCGGTGCTGTTGTCCAAGAAATTGGCTGAGATCGCGCCGAAGCACGTCAACCAGGTGTTCTACGGCTCGTCCGGTTCGGAAGCCAACGACACGGCGCTGCGTCTCGTGCGCCATTACTGGGTGCTGGAAGGCAAGCCGGAGAAGAACCGCATCATCTCGCGCAAGATGGCCTATCACGGCTCGACCGTTGCCGGCACCTCGCTCGGCGGCATGGACGGCATGCACAAGCAGCTCGGCGGTGCGGTGCCCAACATCGTCCATGTGATGATGCCTTATGCCTATGAGCTGGCGCTGCCTGGCGAGAGCGATCATGATTTCGGCCTGCGGGCGGCAAAGGCCGTCGAGGATGCGATCCTCGAAGCCGGTGCCGACAAGGTTGCAGCCTTCATCGGCGAGCCGGTGATGGGAGCGGGCGGCGTGAAGATACCGCCGGTCAGCTACTGGCCGGAAGTGCAGCGCATCTGCCGCAAATACGATGTCCTGCTGATGCTGGACGAGGTCATCACGGGTTACGGCCGCACCGGCGAGTGGTTCGCAGCACAAACGCTCGGCATCGAGCCCGACACCATCACCACGGCCAAGGCGCTGACCTCTGGCTATCAGCCGCTGTCGGCATTGCTGGTCGGCGACCGCATCGCCGCGACGCTGGTCGAGAAGGGCGGCGAGTTCAATCACGGCTACACCTATTCCGGTCACCCGGTGGCCTGTGCCGTGGCGCTGAAGAACCTCGAAATCATCGAGCGGGAAGGGCTGGTCGACCGTGTCAGGAACGATACCGGTCCGTATTTTGCCAAGGCCTTGCAGGAGCGCATTGCCGGGCATGATCTGGTCGGCGAGGTGCGCTCGATCGGGCTGATGGGCGCGATCGAGATCGTCAAGGACAAGGCGACCAAGGAGCGGTTCCTGCCGTCGGGAAGTGCGGCGGTGACCGTGCGCGACCACGCGATCGCGCAAGGCATGATGCTGCGCGCCACCGGCGACACCATGATCCTGTCGCCGCCACTGATCTGGACCCGCGACACGATCGACATGGCCTGTGATCGTATCGCCAGGGCGCTGGATCTGGCACAGGCGGATCTGCGCAAGCGGTAGAGCACGACCCTCGACCGGGCGTTCTTTCGACAGGAGCGCCCGGCCTGGAGAAACATTGGGAACGAATACCATCCCCAGCGCGTAGTGTGTGGGGCAGCGGCTGATTCGGCCGCGAAAAAGGGGTTTGTTTTCATGAGAAAGACCGGCAAGAGCCGACGGACGCCAGAAGCGGCCAGCATTGGCGGTGACCTGATGCTGGCGCCGCTGGTGGCGATGATGCGGCTGCCGTTGATGGCCATGGATGCCGGGAGCAGCCAGCCATGGGGCACCGAGACGGCGCGTGCGGTAAACGAGAAGACCGTGGCAATGACCGAAGGCGCGCTTGCGGCGCAGATGTCTTTCCTGCAGTCGGTGTCGCGGTTCTGGCCGGAAATCTTTTCCGGCCGCACACCGTCGCTGCTGAACGGCGTCGCGGCCGAACAGTCGATCAGCGCCGCGCTGAAGCCGGCCAGCCGCGCGGTGAAAGCGAACTTTCGCCGGCTGTCCAACAAGGCCTGACAACGAAAGGCCGATCCAGAAAAACCGATTCCCGTTTTTCGAGGTCATACGTTAGAACCCTGTCAGGCACATCTGCCGATGGGGAACATTATGGCCGGACAACCGCTCAACCAGCCCGCCGAAATTCCGGCTGAACTCGACCGCTGGAACTGGGGCGCCTTCTTCCTCAACTGGATCTGGGGTATCGGCAACAGCACCTTCATCGCCCTGCTGGCGCTGATCCCTGTCGTCAACATCATCATGATCATCGTGCTGGGTGCGCGCGGCAGCCGCTGGGCCTGGCAGAACCGCGTCTGGCGCGACGCGGAACAGTTCCGCAAGACGCAACGCAACTGGGCAATCGCCGGCCTTGCCGTCTGGGTGGTCAGCATCGGCGGCTGTGCGGCGATAGTCGGCGGCATCCCCTACGTCCTGAAAGGCAGCGATGCCTATCACATGACGATGGACAAGCTACGCGCCGACGATCGCGTCAAGACCGCTCTCGGTGATGGCGTGGCCGACAGTTTCTGGGTCGGTGGCCATCTCAATGTCAATGCGAATGGGGCGGGCGACGCCCAGTTCAGCATTCCGGTCCATGGCGCCACGGGCAAGGGCACCGCGTACTCAACCGCTGTCCGGACGGCCGGCACGTGGAGCCTGCGCCTGCTGGTGGTCAGGGTCGAGGGAGCCGATGCTCCGATCGTGCTGATCAACGAAGATCATGTCTCGATCCCGAATGCGGCAATCGGAATATAAAACCAGGTTGCGCAGACAGACCCGCAGAAACGCAAAAACCGCGCTCCATCGGGAACGCGGCTTTTGCCAGATACGCACGGCACTTCGCTACTCAAACACTTGGCGAAACTTACGGGCTCCGGTACGCGAGACCTGATCCGGAGCGCCGGGCGGACGCGATATGTCCGCCTCGCATTCCGTTTTATAGAGACATCGTTACCGGGGGGTTATCGAGACCTTAAGCAAACCTAAATTTCACGGGGTTTCTCTCAAGATGTGCGAAAAAACCCAGTCATTTTAGTAGTTTATGGATTTGCGCCGCGCAGAAAATTAATGATGCCGGAAAAATCGGCGCCCGCATGCCCCTGAGCGTTGAACAGCGCATAGAGCTGGGCTGCCTCGGCACCAAGCGGGGTCACCGCGCCGGAACCTTGTGCTGCTTCCTGCGCCAGCTTCAGGTCCTTCAGCATCAGTGCGGCGGCAAAGCCGGGCTTGTAGTCGCGGTTGGCGGGCGATGTCGGCACAGGGCCGGGCACGGGACAATAGGTGGTCAACGACCAGCACTGGCCGGAAGATGTCGAGGCGACATCAAACAGCGCCTGATGCGACAGGCCGAGCTTTTCCGCCAGCACGAAGGCTTCGGCGACGCCGATCATGGAAATGCCGAGGATCATGTTGTTGCAAATCTTGGCCGCCTGTCCGGCGCCGTCGCCGCCGCAATGGACGATGCGCCCGGCCATCGGCTTCAGGATCGGCTCGGCGGCGGCGAAGGCATCGTCGGAACCACCGGCCATGAAGGTCAGCGTGCCGGCCGCCGCGCCGCCGGTTCCGCCCGAGACGGGCGCATCGATGGACCGTAGGCCGTGTTTGGCGGCGACGGCATGCGCCTTGCGCGCCGATTCGACGTCGATGGTCGAGGAATCGATGAACAACGCGGCCTTTTTCGCCCTGGGGGCAATGTCTTCATAGACCGACAACACATGCTTACCGGCCGGCAGCATGGTGATCACCACATCGGCGTCCTTCACCGCGGCCGGCGCGTTGGCCATGATGACGACGCCATGCTCGCGCGCGACCGCCAGATTCTCCGGCATCAGGTCGAAGCCATGCACGGCATGCCCGGCCTTGACCAGGTTGGCGGCCATTGGATTGCCCATGTTGCCGAGGCCGATGAAGGCGATCGTCGTCATTGTCTCTCTCCCGGGTTCTTCTGGCGTCAGCGGCCAATCAACGCCCGCGCGATGATGACGCGCATGATCTCGTTGGTGCCTTCAAGGATCTGGTGCACGCGCAGGTCCCGCACCAGCTTCTCGATGCCGTAATCGTGCAGATAGCCGTAACCGCCGAGCAGTTGCAGTGCATCGTTGGCGACATTGAATCCGGTGTCGGTGACGAAGCGCTTAGCCATGGCCGACCATTTGCCGGCATCCGGCGCCTTGCGGTCGAGCTTCGAGGCGGCGGCATAGAGGAAGATGCGCGCCGCCTGCAGCTCGGTCTCCATGTCGGCCAGCCTGAACTGCAGCGCCTGAAACTGGTTGATCTTGGAGCCGAAAGCCTTGCGCTCGGCGGTGTAGGAGAGCGCCTTGTCGAGCGCCGATTGCGCGCCGCCCAGCGAACAGGCGGCGATGTTCAGCCGGCCGCCGTCGAGCCCCGCCATGGCGATGCCGAAGCCGGCGCCTTCGCCCGACAGCAGGTTTTCCGCCGGCACCTTGCAGTCCTCGAAGATGACCTGTCGGGTCGACTGCATGTGCCAGCCCATCTTGTGCTCGTTGGCACCGAAGGAAAGGCCAGGCGCATCTTTTGGTACAACAATGGTGGAAATGCCTTTCGGCCCGTCGGCGCCGGTGCGCACCATGACGGCGTAGACGTCGCTGTCGCCGGCGCCCGAGATGAACTGCTTGGTACCGTTCAGCACATAGTCGCCGCCGCTCTTCACCGCGCGCGTCTTCAGCGCCGCGGCGTCGGATCCGGAACCGGGTTCGGTCAGGCAATAACTCGCCAGCCATTCCATCGAGGTGAGCTTGGGCAGGAAGCGCTGGCGCTGCTCGTCATTGCCGAAACGGTCGATCATCGAGGCCACCATGTTGTGGATCGAGATGAACGATGAAAAGGCCGGATCGGCCTGCGACAGCGCCTCGAAGATCAGCACGGCGTCGAGTCGGCCAAGCGCGGAACCGCCGACATCGTCACGGGTGTAAATGCCGCCGAGGCCGAGCGGGCCGGTCTCGCGGATCACGTCGGCGGGAAAGTGTTTCCTGCGATCCCAGTCGAGCGCGTTCGGCGCGACGCGGTCGGCGGCGAACGCCTGCGCCATCTCCTGGATGGCGCGCTGCTCCTCGTTGAGTTCGAACTGGCTGGTGCTCGCATCGACCGCGGCGTCCATGGCGTGCTCCCTATGTGCTGGCCAGCTAGCTCGCTGGCCTGTCGTTTTTGGCTTTTCGCGCAGACCAATCTAGACCAATGATGCCGCCGCGCAACCCGACCTTCCGCGGAGCGGCTGTGCACCAATGCATGTCCGGAGCAAGATGTGACGACAAAATTCGATGAGCTGCTGGAACGGTTCCACACCTATCTCGCTTCCGTGGATGACACCCTGGTGCGCGACGCCGTGGCGCGGATCGCCTGGGACATGCCAGTTCGCGCGCTGGAGCCGCATCGGCTTGGCTGCCTGCGCCACCTCGATCGCGCCGTGGAACTGGCGTCGCTGGCTGCCAAGCCGCTGGTGCAATGGCTGGCCGAGCACCGGGACGATCTTCGCTGGGGACAGACCTATGGCGAGGCGGATTTCGGCAAGGCATTCATCGACAATTACGGCTGGCTGGAGATGTTCGGCACGCGTGGCCACTTCGCCAACGACGATGTCGCCGCTGGCCTGCTGATCCTTGGCCCCGAAATCGTCTATCCCGACCATCATCACGTTGCCGAGGAAATCTACATTCCGCTGACCGGCGGGACCGAATGGCGCATGGGTGAGGGCGGCTTTCGCCGGCGCGCGGCCGGCGAGGTCGTCCACCACGCCTCCAACGTCAACCACGCCATGCGAACGGCCGAAGAGCCATTGCTGGCGCTTTACATCTGGCGCGGCGGGCCGCTGGCGGCGAAATCCACGATTACCGCCACCGCTACTCAGGGCAGGAACTGATGGCCAAGGCGATCATGCTGCAGGGCACAGGCTCCGATGTTGGCAAGACGGTGCTGGTCGCCGGCCTCTGCCGCGCAGCAAAAAAGCGCGGGTTGAAGGTGCGGCCCTTCAAGCCGCAGAACATGTCGAACAATGCCGCCGTCGCCGACATTCCCGGCGACACCAATGCCGGTGGTGGCGAGATCGGCCGCGCGCAATGGCTGCAGGCGATCGCATGCGGTGTGGTGCCATCGGTGCATATGAACCCGGTGCTGCTCAAGCCGCAAACCGATGTCGGCGCCCAGATCATTGTGCAGGGCAAGGTGTTTGGCGAAGCGCGTGCGCGCGACTATCAGGCGCTGAAGGGCCGGCTGATGGATGCCGTGCTCGACTCCTGGGGCAAGGTTGGCGAGGGCGCCGATCTGGTCATCGTCGAGGGCGCCGGTTCGCCGGCGGAGATCAATCTCCGCAGCCGCGACATTGCCAATATGGGTTTTGCGACGCGCGCCGACGTGCCGGTGGTGCTGGTCGGTGACATCGATCGCGGCGGCGTCATCGCCTCAATCGCCGGCACGCATCTGATCTTGCCGGAAGAAGACCGACGCATGATCGTCGGCTACCTCATCAACAAGTTCCGCGGCGACGTCTCGCTGTTCGACGACGGCTTAAGGTCGATCACAGGATTCACCGGCTGGCGCTGTTTTGGCGTCGTGCCGTGGCTGAGGGCGGCAGCACGCTTGCCTTCGGAGGATTCGGTGGTGCTGGAACGGCTGGTGTCCGGCGAGACGCGTGCGCTCAAGATTGCCGTGCCGATGCTAGGCCGCATTGCCAATTTCGACGATCTCGATCCGCTCAAGGCCGAACCGCAGGTCGAGGTGGTGTTCGTGCCGCCGGGAAAGCCGCTGCCCGCCGATGCCGGACTGGTGATCCTCCCCGGCTCCAAGTCGACGATCGGTGATCTCCTGAAATTCCGCGAGAACGGCTGGGATGGCGATCTGCTCGCGCATCGCAAGCGGGGCGGCCATGTCGTCGGCATTTGCGGCGGCTTCCAGATGCTTGGCCGGACAGTGCGCGACCCTGACGGCATCGAAGGCAGCGTCACCGAGGCCGAAGGGCTCGGCCTGCTCGATGTCGAAACAGTGATGGAACCGGAAAAGACGGTGCGCAATGTCAGCGCCCGCTCGGTGCTGTTCGACCTACCGCTCGAAGGCTACGAAATCCACCTCGGCCGCACCACCGGTCCGGACTTGGTGCGACCGTCGGCGATTATCAATGGCGTCGAGGATGGCGCCGTTTCCGCTGACGGCAAGGTGGTCGGCACCTATCTGCATGGCCTGTTCGGCGCCGACGGCTTTCGCGGGAAATTCCTCGAAAGCCTCGGTATCAAGGGTGGCGGCATCGACTATCGGGCCGAAGTCGAGCGGGCGCTGGACGAGGTCGCAGCCGAGTTGGAAACCCACCTCGACTGCGACGCGATTTTCGCGCTGGCCCGGTAGGGTTACGCCTTTTCGCCTGCCTTCGGCCAGTAGGTGCCGAACGACCAGACACTGCCTTCCGGATCGCGGCAGATGAACTCGCGGCTGCCATAGTCGCGGTTGGTCAATTCCTGGATGATCGTGGCGCCGGCCTTTCTGGCTTTGGCATAGGCGGCATCGGCGTCGTCGACGGCAATGTAGATCGACTTGCCGCCGCCTGAGCCGGGCTCGCCCACCATCTTGCCGTAGTCGTCGTCGCGCACTGTGCCGAGCATGATCATCGAAGAGCCGAAAACCAATTCGGCATGGTGCACGACATCGCCTTCGCCATAACGGGCACGGACGCTGAAGCCGAAGGCGTCGCACAGCCAGTCGATCATTCTTGCCGCGTTCTTGTAGCGCAACGCGGGGTAGAGGCGGGGTGCTTCAGTGGTGGTGGGCATGAAAACTCCTTCATCCGGGTTGGTCGATATCCCAATTTTGGTCGAAGGCCGTTCCATCGTCTTGAAGAAATGTTACCTGACCGAAAGTGCGGTCGGCGTCTCTCCGGCAAGGTCGCGGAACTCACGCACCAGATGCGCCTGGTCGGCATAGCCGCAGTCCGCGGCGATATCCGCCCAGTCGGCAGTCGGCTGCCTCGACAGGCCGAGCGCCCGGTTGAAGCGCACGATGCGCGACAGCGTCTTGGGGCCGATACCGATCGCATTGGAAAAGCCGCTGGCAAGATGTTTGCGGCTCCAGCCCAGCCTTTCGGCAAGCGATGAGATGCGGGTCCGGCCACCAGAGGTGATGATGCGGTCATAGGCCCAGGCGATCTCGAGCGGCGTTTCGGCGGCATGGTCGAGACGGGCGGCGACGAAGGCTTCGGCGATATCGAAACGCGCCGACCAGTCCGGCGCGTTGCCGAGCCGTTCACGCAGCGCCATGCCTTCGGCGCCAAGCACGTCGTCGAGGACGATCATGCTGTCGGTCAGTTCGCTCATCGGCCGGCGGAAGAACCGGCGTGCGCCAAGCGGTGTGAAGTTGACCTGAACGCAGCAGGCGCCGCCGAAGGATTCGATCACCACCGGTCCGGCATAGAGGCCGGCGGCGAAACTGGCGAAGCGGTCATTGTCACCCGGCGCCTTGCCGAGTCCGATGGCGAAAGGCTCGGCGAAGCTGATGACCAGCGGCACGGTCAGCGATGCGTATTCGACATTGCGCAAATGGCCCGGCGCCATTTCGCGATAGCCGCAAATGTCGGTGATAGTGCCTTGAAGTGCAGGATTGGGAATACGCCGGCGCATCTCGAACCGCCCGGCGACCGACCGGTCCTGTTCCTGCTGGCGTTGCATCTCGACTGGCATCGGCATCCTTCAACGGACAGAAATCTAGCAGACCTCAGACCAGAATCAAAAACGCCCGGCTTTTGGCCGGGCGCTCATGGTCCCCACTTCAAGGGAAACGTGTCAGGCGCCGCGCATCAAGCAGCCGCCGGCAAGCACGATGAAAGCAATAAGAACAATCCACACCGATGCGAGTGGAATAAACGCAAGAACGCCAAGCGCGGCAAGAACGCCGATGATGGCGATAACAACGGAAATGATAAAAACGATCTGGGTGGGTGCGCTAAGATTCATGTCTGGCTCCTCGCAACATGATTCGAACAGCGGCATTCTATCAGGGCGCGTGATCACACACCAATCATGACACGCAGCGGGTTCGCCGGGTCGGCCAGGAGCTTCACGGCCAGCGCCAGGCAGACGATCACCAGCAATGGCTTGATCAGTCTTGCGCCGACGCGCATGGCCAAGCTGGCGCCGACGCGGGCGCCAAGGAACTGGGCAACACCCATCATCAGGCCGATCTTCCAGTAGACGACACCGACAGCGGCGAAGACGATGAAGCCGCCGATGTTGGAGGCGAAATTGAGCAGCTTGGTGTGCGCTGTCGCCTTGAGCACGCCGTATCCAGCAAGGGCGACGAAGGCCAGCATGTAGAAGGAGCCGGCGCCCGGTCCGAACAGGCCGTCATAGAAGCCGATGGCGGGAACCAGGGTCACTCCGAACAGGAATGGCGACAGGCGCTCAGTGCGGTCGACGTCGTTCATGTTTGGCTTGAGCGCGAAGTAGAGCGCGATGGCGATCAGCACCAGGGGCAGGAGGGCGCGCAAGAGATCGCCTGGCACGATCGTTGCCAGCAAGGCGCCGACAGCACTTCCGGCAAGCGCAAGCAGCGCTGACGGCAATTGCCGGCGCAGGTCGACATGACCCTTGGACGCATAGTGGATCGTCGCCGACCCGGAGCCGAACATGCCCTGCAATTTGTTGGTTCCAAGCGCTTCGACCGGCGAGAAACCGGCAAGCAGCAACGCCGGGATGGTGATCAATCCGCCACCGCCGGCGATCGAATCGACAAAACCCGCGGCAAAGCCGGCGAACGCCAGCATGGCGACGGTATGAGTGCTAAGGTCGATCATTTGATATATGGAGATGTCCGGTCGGCTGAGATATCGGGCGTTCGACCACGACCGCCCTGTTTGCGCAAGGCCGATTCCGCGCTACCTCTATCCAAGCGCGTCGCTCTTGGACGGAATCATGCGACGCATCTGAATCGGAAAGAGGCCCCTGATGGCATTCGCATTGCTGGACCAGATACGCTCGATCTTCGACGGCGACCCGGGCGTGCGCAAGGTGGCGGACGATCCGGTCTTGTCAGCGGAACTTCTGATGCTGTTCCGCATGATCCTGGCCGACGGGTCGGTCAGCGAGAGTGAGATGGTTGCCTTCCGGAGGATCTGCAAGGACGCCTTCGGCATCGCCGAAACCAGCATCGACAGCGTCATCGAATATCTCAACGAGTTCGGCTACGAGACCAACGGCTCGCAGGCCATTGCGCTGTTCCGTGACCTCGACATCGAGCGGCGCAAGCAATTGGCCCGCCACATGGCCGAGATCGCCAAGGCGGATTCGCAGCTGGCCGAGAGCGAGGTGCGGCTGCTCCGCCGCACGCTCGACCTGCTCGACATCAGTCCGGTCGACGTGGTCAAGCCGGAAGGCTGAGGCGCTGCGTGGCAGAACCAATCGCCGGCGCTGAGGGCCGTTTGTGTGAGCTTTGCCGATAGCTATCTGGGACAGTTGCGGGCGCTGATCGGTGATCGTCTGGTGCTGATGCCGGGCGCGCGCATCGTCATCGAACGCGCCGATGGCCGCATCCTGTTGCAGAAACGGACCGATTTTGGCTTGTGGGGCCTGCCCGGCGGCAGTGCCGAGGAAGGCGAGGGCCTGGAGACCGTGGTGATCCGGGAGGTACTCGAGGAAACCGGGTTGATCGTCAGCGATGTCGAGCCGTTCGGGTTTGGCTGTGACCCGCGCCATGAAACCTTCCAGTTTCCGAATGGCGATCGCGCCCAGTTCTTCGCGCTGATGTTCTACACGCGATCGTTTGAAGGCGAGCCGGCCGTCACCGACGACGAGAGCAGCGCGGTCGGCTGGTTCGCCGTCGACAGCTTGCCCGAAACGCTGCCCAATATGGCGCGCAGCATCGAGGCCTATCTGCGATTCAAGACCACCGGAAAATTCCAGATGATCTGAAGGGCTAACCCTGCTCCTGCATTCGTCGAGCGATCGCCCGGTGCAAATCGGGAGCGGCGGTGACCAGCGCCTTGGCTGCTTCGGATTGCGGGTGATCCAGCACCTCGTTCGTGTTGCCGCGCTCGACGATCTTGCCGTCATGCATGACCAGCACCTCGTCCGTGATGGCGCGGGCGACGGTCAGGTCGTGGGTGATGAAGAGATAAGCGATGCCGAGTTTCTGGTTGAGCTCTGCGAACAGGTCGAGGATCTGGGCGCGGATCGAAACGTCGAGCGCCGAGACCGGCTCGTCGGCGACGAGGAGCTTGGGGCGCGTGATGATGGCGCGGGCGATCGACAGGCGCTGGCGCTGGCCACCTGAAAATTCGTGCGGATATTTGTCCATGTCGCGCTGGTCGAGGCCGACTTCGTGCAGCGCGTCCGCCACCATCTCGCGGCGCTCGGCGCGCGTCGGCTTCTTGTCCAGCACATGCAGGGGTTCGGCGACCAGTTTTTCAACCTTCTGGCGCGGGTCGAAGGAGCCATAGGGGTCCTGGAAGACAACCTGCATATCGCGTCTGGCAGGCTTCAGTTCCGCTTCGTTCTTGCCGGTCATGGTCTCGCCGCGAAACCGGATCGTGCCCGAGCTTGGCCGGTCCAGCGCCAGGATGATGCGCGCGAGCGTTGACTTGCCGCAGCCGGAGCGTCCGACCAGCGCCACCGACTGGCCCGGCGCCATCGACAGTGATACGTCGTCCACGGCACGAATCGAGGCTGCTCGCCTGAACAGCGATGTGCGCCGGCCGGGATAGTCGCGGGTCACGCCCTCGACTTGAAGCAAGGGTTGGCCCGATTCGACGCCATGCGGTCTTGCCCGCGCCGGCACATGCATCGAGGCTTGCGCCAACTGGCGCGTGTAGGGGTGGAGTTGTTGCGACAGCGTGCGTGCCGTGTCGCCGGCTTCCATCACCTCGCCACGACGCAGAATGGTGATGCGGTCCGCCATCTCGGTTACCACCGCGAGGTCGTGCGAAATCAGGAGCAGGCCCATGCGGCTCTCGGCGACGAGGTCGCGCAACAGGTCAAGGATTTGTGCCTGCAGCACCACGTCGAGCGCCGTGGTCGGCTCGTCGGCGATCAGCAGTTTGGGTTTCAGCGCACAGGCGATGGCGATGACGACGCGCTGGCGCTGGCCGCCCGACAGTTCGTGCGGATAGCGCGACAGCGGGAATTTCGCCGAGGGCAAGCCGACGCGGTCGAGCATTTTTCGCGCCCGCTCCTCGGCGTCGGCGCGGCTTGCTTTGGTGTGCCAGCGTATGCCTTCGGCGACCTGTTCGCCGATGGTCTTGACCGGATTGAGCGCCGTCATCGGCTCCTGGAACACCATGCCGATGTCGTCGCCGCGCAGCGCGCACATCTGGTCCTCGGTAGCCGCAAGGATGTCGATGCCGTCGAAGGTGACGCGCCCGGTGGCACGCGCGGCCCAAGGCAGAAGCTGCATCATCGTCAGCGCGGTCATCGACTTGCCCGAGCCGGACTCACCGACCAGGCCCATCACTTCGCCGGGCGCGACGGAAAGGTCGATACCGCTCAGAATTGGCGTGTCGCCGATGGTCAGCGACAGGTTCTCGATGTCGAGCAGGCTCATCGCTGCCGCCGCGATTTCGGGTCGAGGATATCGGCGATGCCGTCGCCCAGGAGGTTGAGCCCAAGCACGGTGACCACGATCGCCATGCCGGGAAAGATCGCCATCCATGGCGCCACCACCATGCGGGTCTGCGCGTCGAACAGCATGCGGCCCCAACTCGGCATTGGCGGCTGCGCGCCCAGGCCCAAATAGGAAAGCCCGGCTTCGGCCAGGATGCCGAGCGCGAACTGGATGGTGCCTTGTACCAGGAGCAGCGTAGCGATGTTGGGCAGCACATGTTCGATGCTGATCTGCGTGCTGCTCTTGCCGGCGGCGCGCGCGGCAAGAATGAACTCGCGCGGCCAGATCGCCAGCGCGCCGGCTCGGGCGACGCGCGCGAACACCGGAATGTTGAAGATGCCGATGGCGATGATGGCATTGACGGCGCCCGGCCCGAAGATGGCGGTGATCATGATCGCCGACAGCAGCGCAGGGAAGGCGAAGACGAGGTCGTTCAGCCGCATCAGCGCCTCGTCGACGAGGCCGCCGCGGGCCGCGGCAAAGGCACCGAGCGGGACGCCGACACCCATGCCGATGCCGACCGCGACGAGCGCCACGGCAATCGAATTGCGGGCGCCGACCATGACCATCGACAGGATGTCACGGCCGAAATGGTCGGTGCCGAACCAGTGCGCCAGCGAGGGCGCTTGCGTCTTGTCGGATATCACGAGTTTCGTGACATCGTAGGGCGTCCAGCCATAGGAGACGATCGCCATCGCCAGGATCAGCAAGGTGATGACGAAACCGGTAACGAAGGCGGTGTTCCTGAACGCCTTGGCCAGGATGCTGCTGAACGTCTCCTCGGGGATGTCGATGTGCAGCGTCATTGCCGGCCTCTCAGGCGCGGATCGACGATCGCATAGGAAAGATCGACGAGGAGGTTGACGGCTATGACGGCGGCAACCAGCAGCATGACGACGCTTTCGACGACGATCAGGTCGCGCTGGGTGATCGCCTGGAACACCAGCCGGCCGAGGCCGGGCAGGTAGAAGACATTCTCGATGATGATTGTGCCGGCAAGCAGGAAGGCGAATTGCAGGCCAAGGATGGTCAGCACCGGGATCATGGCGTTGCGCAGCGCGTGCCGCCACAACACGGCGCGATAGGGCAGGCCCTTGGCGCGGGCGGTGCGGATATAGTCCTCGTTGAGCACCTCGATCAGCGCCGAGCGGGTAACGCGTGCCAGGATCGCCGCTTGCGGCAAGGCAAGCGCCACTGCCGGCAGCAGCAGCGATTTCAGCGCCGGCCAGACGCCGGCGCTCCAGCCGGGAAAGCCGCCGGCCGGGACCAGCCGCAGCCACACGGCGAAGACATAGATCAGCATCAGCGCGAACCAGAAATTGGGAACGGCGACGCCAAGCTGTGCGGCGCCCATCGCCACCGTGTCGCCCGCGCGTCCGCGCCGGCTGGCGGAAAACAGGCCGACCGGGATGGCGATGAGGGTCGAGAGCGCCAGCGCGATCAGCGCCAACGGCAGCGAGACGGCAAGCCTTTCGCGCACCAGATCGATGACCGGTACCGAATAGGTGTAGGAGCGGCCGAAATCGAGGCTGAGCAAGCCGCCGGCCCAGTGCAGATAGCGCCAAGGCAGCGGCGCGTTGAGACCCATCTGGTTGCGCAGCAGCTCGACCTGGTCGGCACTGGCGTTCATGCCCAGCATCAGCCGCGCCGGATCGCCGGGAAGGATCTCCAGCACGGCGAATACCACCATGGAGGCCAGCACCAGCGTGGCGAGCGCAATGGCAAGGCGCTTGAGGAGATAGGCGGTCATGGAGGTGAAAGAACAGCTGCGTTCCCGGTCCCAAAGATCGGGCTACGGTATCGTTCTGCGGCGCCCCCCTCCGAGGGGGACGCGAAGGAGCGCAAGCGTCGCCTTTTGGCCAACAGCCTCACTCGCTCCACTTCACCTTTGTCAGGTCATTGGCCTGGATCGGCGCGTTTTCCCACAGCCCCTGCAGCTTGGCGTCCCAGACACCGACCTTGGGCAGTTCGAAGAGAAAGCCGACCACGGCATCATCGGCCAGGATCTTCTGCGCCTGCCCCAGCAGTTCCTTGCGCTTGGCTTCGTCGGAGGTGAGGTTCAGATCGGCAATCACCTTGTCGAAGGCCGGATTGTCGTAGTTGAAGTAATAATCCTTGCGCGAATAGATATCGATGTCGTTGGGCTCGGTGTGCGAGACGATGGTCAGGTCGTAGTCCTTCTTGGTGAACACCTGATCCAGCCACTGCGCCCATTCGACCGGGACGATCTCTAGATCGATGCCCACGTCGCGAAGCTCCGAGGCGATGATCTCGCCGCCGAGCCGCGCGTAAGAAGGTGGCGGCAGCTTCAGCGTTGCCTTGAAGCCGTTCTCGAGGCCTGCCTCCTTCAGCAGTTCCTTGGCCTTGGCAACGTCATGCGGATAGCGGCCGGTGAGGTCGACATAGTCCTTGTTGGCCGGCGACATGTGCGAGCCGATCGGCTGGCCGAGGCCCGCCGAGGCACCGTCGATGATCGCCTTGCGGTCGAGCGCGTAGGAGATCGCTTGCCTGACCTGCAATTTGTCGAAGGGCGGCTTCTTGTTGTTGATCGACAGGAGGGTTTCACCTTCGGTTGCGCCGATCACCACTTTGAAGCGCGGATCGTCCTTGACCTGCGCGACGCTGTCGGCATCGAAGAACGGGAAAGCCTGGATGTCGCCCGAGAGCAGTGCCGGCACATAGGCCGCGGCATCGGGAACGATGCGGAACTCGGCCTTGTCGAGGAACGCCGGCGTGCCCCAGTAATTGTCCGATTTGACCAGCGTGATCGACGATCCCTTGGCCCAGCTCTGGAATTTGAACGGGCCGGTGCCGATCGGCTTCTCCTTGTTGGTGTCGGCCGATTCCGGCGCCACGATTACCGCGTCGCCCCAGCCCATATTGTAGAGGAAGGAGCCTTGCGGGTTCTTCAGCGTGACCTTGACCGTTGCCGGATCGACGACGTCGACCTTGTCGATCGCCGCGAACAGACCCTTCTGCGCATTGACCGAGTTGTCGGCGCGCGCGCGATCCAGCGAGAATTTCACGTCGCTGGCGTCGAAATCGGTGCCGTCGTGGAATTTGACACCGGTGTGCAGCTTGAAGGTGTAGACCTTGCCGTCATCGGAAATGGTCCAGCTTTCGGCCAGATCCGGCAGCACCTCGCCATTCGGTCCGATGCGGGTCAGGCCCTCGAACACATTGGCGTAGAGAACCTCGTCGATCGCCGCGGCGGCACCGGCCGTCGGATCGAGGTGCGGCGGTTCGAGCGGAATGCCGATGACGAGATCGGTTCGCGCGGCGAATGCCGCGGTTCCAGCGGCCAGCGACAGCACCGCGGCGGCCAGAATGGTTTTCCACAATCTCATCGTGCAACTCCCATGCGTTTCAGACACGTGCTCAAACCCGGGCGATAGAAGCGTGATTTTGCCACGGAGTAAATTGCGTTTCGTTCTGCCCGGCAGGATGGCTGGGAATATTTTTGCCGTTGCAGTGCCATAGGCAGGTCGAAGCTTGTCGCGATGCGCGGCTATCCCGCGGCTGTGCCGCGCAACAGCACGTTGAGCCCGATCGCCATCACCTTGGCCGATTCGATCATGTCCGAGATCCCGACCCATTCGTCCGGCCGGTGGGCGAGGTCGAGGATGCCCGGGCCATAGGCGATGCAATCATAGATGTGGCCGATGCGGGCAATGTGCTTCTGGTCGTAGGTGCCGGGCGAAATGACATAGTCCGGTTCGCGGTCGAAGATTGCCATGATGCCTTGCGCCACCGCCTTGACCACGGGTGCGTCGCGCTCCGTCATCAGCGGCAGCACTTCCATCAGGTCGCGGATCTCGTAGTCGAATTTTTTCCGCTCGCGCTTCAGCCGGTCGAGAATGCCGGTCACTTCACCCTTGACCGTGTCGAGATCCTCCTCGAGCAGGAAGCGGCGGTCGATGGTCAGCCGGCAGGAATCGGGCACGTTGGGCGAAGGCAGGCCGGGCCGGAAATCCTCGGTCTGGCCACCATGGATGGAGTTGATGTTCATGGTCGAGCGCCTTGCGCCTTCGGGCACGACCGGCATGCGCGTCATCTTGCGGTCGAGCGCGGGGAACAGATCGTCCTCAAAGGCCTGCAGCACGGCGCCCATATGGCGTACGGCATTGTCGCCAAGGAACGGCATCGAGCCGTGCGCGATCTCGCCCCTGGTTTCGATCTCGGCCCACCAGACGCCTCGATGACCAAGGCAGATGCGATCCTTGTTCAGCGGCTCGGGAATGATGACGTGGTCGACCCTGGGTTTCGAGAAATAGCCGAGCCTGGCCAGATGGGCGACGCCGCCGAAGCCGCCGGACTCCTCGTCGACAGTGCCCGATATCTCGATGGCGCCGGGAAAGTCGGGAAACACCTCCATGAAAGCTTCTGCGGCAATGACCGAGGCGGCCAGGCCGCCCTTCATGTCGCAGGCGCCGCGGCCGTAGACCTTGCCGTCCCTGACGACCCCGGCAAAGGGGTCGACGGTCCAACCGTCGCCGGCTTCGACAACGTCGATATGCGAGTTGAAGTGGACGCAGGCGCCGGGCGACCGCCCGTCGAAACGGGCGACGACGTTCACGCGCGGGTAGCGATCGGTGTCGCCGGGCGTGCCTTCGGCGCGGATGAATTCGGTCTCGAAGCCGCTCTTCTTCAGCCGCGCACCGAGAAACTCGGCGCATGGCCTGTAAGCCTCGCCGGGTGGGTTGATGGTGGGAAAACGGATCAGGTCTGCGGTCAGCGCGACGACATCGTCGCGCCGGTCATCGATTGCCTTGAGGAGTCGCTCGTTCATGCGACAAGTTGAGCAGCGATATCAACGGTTTTGCAAGCCCGCTGGTGATGAGATCCGTGCGGCGTGTCGTTGCGGCAACTATCGCGGGAAATCGTTCAAATTCGCTGCATCGCATTGGCGAATTGGTCAAGGAGTGTGTGTTATCCCGGTCACCAGCCATTAAAAAGATGAAAAACAACGTGATGGCAGGCAAGTAAAGGGCAATCAAAGGGGTTTGATCGCATGAAAAAGACAGTTCTCATGGCAGCCGTGTTTGTCGCGATGCTGTTCGGTGCTGCGGGGCAGGGCTGGGCAGCCAGCCTCGTTGCAAACATAGACGTATCGTCACAGACGATGACGGTCAGATATGGCTTTTCAGTTTACCGGTGGAGCGTGTCCACTGCGCGACCCGGCTATTTCACGCCGCGCGGCACCTATCGTCCGCAGCGTACCGCCCGGATGTGGTATTCGCGCAAATACCATATGTCGCCGATGCCTTATTCCGTGTTCTTCCATGGCGGCTATGCCATCCATGGAACGGGCGCCGTCAGGCAGCTCGGCCGCCCGGCATCGCATGGCTGCGTGCGGCTGCACACGGCCAATGCCGCAACCTTCTATTCGATGGTGCGGGAAGTGGGTTTCGGCAACACCCGGATTGTCGTGACGAACTGAAGCCCGGTTTCGCTTGCCGTAGTATTGTCGGCTGACGCGGAACCCGCTTTCCCGCCGGCGGATCGGCTCATGTGCTTGCAATCGAAGCCGGCTGTGGGGGCCGCTTTCTCCGCCCGCCGCCGATCTCCCATCTTTTGTGGAACCACATCCACTGGCCGGGGTCTTCACGCACCCAGCGTTCGACCACGTCGGCGAGAAGCTGGGTGGTGGCGTGGACATCGACGCTGCCGTCGGCGGTACGCGGCAAGGTCAACTTGTCCTCGATCTCGAGCCGGAAGCGGTTACCCGGCAGCCTGACGCAGCGCGCCGGATAGACGTCGCAGTCGTAGTGGCGGGCAAGGGTGCCCAGCACCCGATTGCTCTGGCAGGGGCGGCCAAAGAATGTCGTCTCCAGGCCGTTGGAGAATTTCTGGTCGACAAGGATGCCGATGTTGCCGCCATTCTCCAGGACCCCCGCCAATGCAAACGAAGCGCCGGCCATCGATGGCAGCAGCGATCCCATGGTCGAGCGGCGCGTCGAAAGGATGTAGTCGGCGAGGTAGGGGTTGTTGGGCGGACGAAACAATGCCGTGATGTTCATGCCGAAGGTGGCGGCGGCCACCGGCAACAATTCAAAATTGCCGAGATGGCCGGTGAAGACGATATGCGGCTGCTTTTCGGCGGCGATCTCGACGAAATGCTCTATCCCCTTGACCTCGACGCGTCCCGGGCTGGTGGCTGCGGGATCGTAGTCGAACAGGGCGTCGAGGAAGATGTATTCTGCGGCGAGGCGAGCCATGTTGCCCCACATGTCGGAAGCGATGGTCTGGATCTCGGCTTCGCTCTTTTCCGGATAGGCCTTGCGCAGATTGTCGACGGCGACCTGATGGCGCCCCACCCAGGGGCCGATACGGCGTGCGACGCGGTCGGCGAAATTCAGTGCCCTGTCGGCCGGCAGCAGGCGCAGGATCGAGATGATCATCATCGCCGCGCGCGCAACCAGCCAGTAGTTCAACTGGCGCAGCTGCCTGCCATAGCGAAATTTGAGATCCCGGCGAAACTTCTTGAACACTGAGGTCAGGGCCCTAGCCGACGCGCAGGATGATCTTGCCGAACACGTCGCGGCTTTCCATGCGCTTCAGCGCGGCATCGATCTCGTCGAAGCCGACTTCGGTGTCGATGACCGGTGCGACCTGTCCCGCCGCCATTTTCTGCATGGCGTTGGCCATGTTCTCCATACGGCAGCCGAAGGAGCCGAGCAGTTTCAACTGCTGCTGGAACAGCTGCATCAAATTGATCTGCGTCGACACGCCCGAGGTGGAGCCGCAGGTCACCAGACGGCCGCCGCGCTTCAGGCACAGCATCGAGCCGGCAAAAGTGTCGGCGCCGACATGTTCGAAGACGACATCGACGCCCTTCTTCTTGGTCAGCTTGCGCACGACGCCTTCGAAACGGTCGTCTCGATAGTTGATGACGTGGTCGGCGCCGAGCGCCTTGGCCTTGTCGATCTTGTCGTTCGAACCGACCGTGGTGATGATCGTGCAGCCCATCCGCTTCGCCAGCTGGATGGCCGCCGAGCCGATGCCGGAGCCGCCGGCATGGACAAGAATGGTCTCGCCGGGCTGCAGTCGGGCATTGTCGAACAGCATATGCTCGACGGTGCCGAAGGTGACGGGTGCCACCGCTGCACCGATATCGGTCACGCCGGGCGGGGCGGGGACCAGCAGGCGGGCCGGCAGGTTGATCTTCTCCTGCGCGAAGCCGTCGAGATGGAAGCCGTGAACGCCCGAAACATGTTCGCAGAGATTGTCGCGGCCTTCGCGGCAGGCACGGCACAAGCCGCAGGTGCGCGCGCCGTAGATCGACACCAATTGCCCAGGCAGCAGGCTGGCAACGCCGGGACCGACCGCCTCGACCTCGCCTGAGGCCTCGGCGCCGACGACCAGCGGGAGCTTGCGCTTGGCGAAGGCCATGCCGCGCCAGCCCCAGACATCGATGTGATTCAAGGCAACTGCCTTGATGCGCAGCGTGACTTCGCCGAGTGCCGGCGGTGGCGGAGGCGGCAGGTCCACCGTCTCAAGACGGCGGTCCTCGATAAGTTGCAGTGCGCGCATGGAGCCTGTCAGTTCTGATTGGCGGAAAAAGGTCGCTTAGACCGGTTCCCGCGCCATGACAAGGCAAGTGTTCTGGCCACCGAAGCCAAAGGAGTTCGACAGAACTGTGCGAACCTCGGCGTTACGCTTTTTGTTCGGCACCACGTCGAGTACGATCGCCGGGTCCGGATTGTCGTAGTTGATGGTCGGCGGAATGACGCTTTCGCGCATCGTCATCAGCGAGAACGCCGCCTCGACGGCGCCGGCCGCCGACAGCGTGTGGCCGATCATCGATTTGTTCGACGAGACCGGCATCGAGCCGATCCGCTCGCCGAACACCGTCGACAGCGACAGATGTTCCATCTTGTCGTTTTCCGGCGTCGAGGTGCCATGGGCGTTGACGTAGTCGATCTCGTCTTTGCTCAGGCCGGCATCGGCAAGGGCGGCACGAACCGCGGCGATCGCCGGTGAACCGTCGGGCTTGGAGCGGGTGCGGTGGAAATCGTCGGCCTTCTCGCCGCAACCACGCAGGATGCCGAGAACAGTGGCGCCGCGCGCCAGCGCGGCTTCGAGCGATTCCAGCACGAGAGCGCCCGAACCCTCGGCCAGCACGAAGCCGTCGCGGTCCTTGGAGAAGGGTTTTGATGCCTTTTCCGGAATGTCGTTGTGGGTCGATAGTGCCGACAGCAGCGAGAAACGGATCAGTGCCTCGGCGGTCGCCGAACCGTCGGCGCCGATCGACAGCGCCCGGTCGCATTCGCCGCGGCGGATCGCCTCGACGCCGAGCTGGATGGCGGTTGCGCCGGAGGCGCAAGCGGTCGACAGCGTGATGGGCAGGCCGCGCGTGCCCAAGCGGTCGGCGAGCCGGTCGGCGATCGAACCGAACTGGGTGGTCTCGAAAATATCTGTCGCCTTCAGCCCGCGCGCCACCCGCAGCAGCCTTTCGGCGCCGGCATCCAGTTTGTCGGAATTATAGAGCGAGAAGCGTTCGTGCCAGTCGAGTTCGACCGGTGGCGAAGCCAGGAACAGGGGACCACCAAAGTCGCCGGAATTGAGACCGGCTTCGGCCACGGCCTCGTGCGCGGCGGTTTCGGCAAGCTCATAGGTGAGGGGGCTGGCACCTTTCGAACTCGACGCCAGGAAGTCGACGGTGCCGGAGATGCGGGTGTTGAGATGGTCGACCGGAAAGCGGGTGATCGGGTGGATGCCCGATTTGCCGGAAGTCAGCGCCGCCCAATTGTCGGCCTTGCCGACGCCAAGCGACGTCACCACGCCGATGCCGGTGACGGCGACGATTGGCCTGCCCATGTGATCGTTCAGATTGGCCATCCGGGAGCCCTCGACCTCTTATCGTTACAACATGGATTGCGCAGCGCCGCCTCAGGCGACGTTGACCAGCGCCATGCCCTCGAATTGGTGATAGCCAATCGCCGTTGCAAGGACACTTGCTGGAACGCCTTCGAACGGCTTTTCGGCTGCGGCATCAAAAACAGGGTAGGCGGCCTTGCGGTCGACGGCGAGTGCGGCCAGCGCCACGGCGAACGGAAACTGCGCTTCCTTCATATGCCCGGTCAGTGTCGAGAAGCCGCGCGAGGCGATCGCCGGATTGGCATCGAGTGCTGCTTTCTCGGCATTGGTTGCGGCATGCGCGCCCGATGCGCCCGACAGGGCAAGCAGTTTGCCGTTCGGCAATGCCGCTTGGCTGAGCAGTGCGGCGATCTCGGTATCGAGTTCCCCCCGTGACCGCCTGGCGCGGCCGGAGACGACCGGGCCGAGCTCGGCATAGATTTTCCGGCCCCGACTTGTCGCGTGTTCGCGCTGCTCCAGCACCAGGAAGGCGCCACCGGAGCCCGACACAACGCCGCCGCCCTCGGCACCCTGTCTTTGCCAGACGGGCTTCCACGGGCCGCGATGCAGATAGCCGGCAAGCTCATAGCCGAGCAGCATGTCGGAATGTTCGGTCTGGAAGGCGCCGCCGACCAGGATGTGCGTCGACTGGCCGGAGCGGATGCGCGCGGCGGCCGTCTCGACGGCGGAGACGCCCGCACCTTCCTCACCCATGAAGGTTCGCGACGAGCCGGTCACCTTGTGGACGATGGAGATGTTGCCGGCGAGCAGATTGGAAAGCTGGGCCAGGAACAGCGTCGGCCGCAATTCGGTGGTCAGCTTCTCATTGAGCAGCACGTCGCGGTCGTTGCGGCTTTCCGAAGCGGCGAGAATGGCGGCGTCGACCGCTTCGTCGCGCTCGCCGCCACCGGCGGCCACAACCATGTCCATGGTCGTGCAGAGCTCGTCATTGCCCTTGATGCCGGCGTCGTCCAGCGCCAGGCCGGCAGCATAGGTGCCGAGCCGCTGCCAGGTTTCCATCTGCCGCTGGTCGCCGCGCTTGGCGATCTGCAGGTTCCAGTCGATCTCCGGCAGCGGATGGACGGTGTAGGGCGCAAAGCGCGCCGCTTCGAGCACCGGCTGCAGGCCCGGCTGGGCAAGCTTCTGCCAGTGGGCATCCGGACCCTCTCCCAGCGAGGAGACAAGGCCGATACCAGTGATGACGACGTCGCGGGGGCTGCTCATGAGCGGCTTTGTGGGTCAGGCGGCAGAGCGCGTCAAGGTCGCGCGCTCAACTGACGTCAGGCGTTCTTGGCGGCGACCAGCGCGTCGATCTTGGCGCACAGGTTCTTCATGACGAAGTAATCGTCGGTCGAAGCCTTGCCGTCATTGACCTCCTGGGTCCACTTTTCCAGTGGCACCTTGATGCCGAATTCCTTGTCGATGGCGAAGACGATGTCGAGGAAGTCGAGGCTATCGATGCCGAGATCGTCGATCGTGTGGCTCTCGGGCGTGATGGTGTCGATATCGATCTCGCTGGTGTCGGCAATGATCTTGGCGACTTTGTCGAACGTGGTGGACAAGGGGCTTTTCCTTCGGTTGCGGGCGGAATCTGTCCGCATGTGTTTGGGCGCTGTCTAATCGGTTTTTCCCGACAGGAAAAGGCCTGATACGCCGGGCGCAGATGGGTAGGGTGCTCAAGAAACGCAAGAAGGGCCGCCGGTTGACCCGGCGGCCCTTCCTGTTGACGTAACGTCAGCTCAGCTGTCGCGGAGCTTGACGAGGTCGTTGAGCAGTCCGCCCGTTCCGTTGTGGACGGTCAGTCGCTCGACCTTGCCAGCGATGGTTTCCAGAGCTTCGAGCTCCTTCAGCCGCAGCATCACCGGGTTCTCCGCCATCACCCGGGCCGTGTTGAGCAGCGAACGCGTGGCGTTCGTCTCCTCGCGGCGGCGGATGATGTTGGCCTCGGCCTGCTTTTCGGCCGACACCACCTGGTTGAGGATCTCACGCATCTCGCCCGGCAGGATGACATCCTTGAGGGCGATATCGCTGACCTCCACCCCGATCTCGGCCATATCGGCGCGGACCTTGGTCGCGGCCTCCTCGTCGACCGTCACCTTCTTTTCAAGGATCTGGTCGAGCGTCAGCGCGCTCAGCGTCTTGCGGAAGGCATACTGCAGGGCGCGGTAGAGGGCCTCGGAGAAGTCCTTCACGGTGCTCACCGCCTTGACCGGATCGACAACCCGGTATTCGGCGGCGATGTTGACGCGGATCGTGACGTGATCCTTGGTCAACACTTCCTGCCCGGCGACATCGAGCGACTGGCGTTTGAGGTCGACGACCTTGATCTGCACCATGCGTCCGACGTTCCAGAAGCCATGCACGCCCGCCGTCAGCGTCCTGACCAGGACACCGTCGATGAACAGCAGTCCTGCCTGGCCGTCGACGACCGGATGGACGGACATCAAATCCGCCTTCCGGGCCTGGCCGAGCCGGCGCATGACCGCCGCATCGATGGCGAGGTCGGCCGAGGTGTCGATCACCGTCACCTTCCACGGACCGGCATCCGTCCACAGCACCAGCTTGCGATCCGGCGCCACAACGGCGTGCAGGTTGCCGTCACGCTCGATGACGGCGACGTCCGTGCGCCCTGTGCGAACGACGGTGAAATGACGCGCGGCCACATCCGGGAGCTTGTCGAACAACGCCTTCTCGTATGCAGAAACGAATTCCGGGTTCTTCAGATCGTGCCGCGACACCTCGAGGCTTCCGCGCCGGTTGGCGAGCCAATGCTCGCCCGGCAACAGGACAGCCTTGATCTCACCCTTGTAGAGGGTGAGGGCACGTTCGTTTTCCCTAACGAGGACGCGCTCGCGTCCAAGAACCTTGTCGAGAATGGTCATTGTCTTACTCCTGTCGGGCATGGCCCCATGCGAGGCGTCAAGTCATGCGTCGATCTTCCCTTCGTTTCTCGTTTCACATCGTCTCTTGCGTCATGTCCGGGCACGAATGATCCGGGGACTGGTGGCATCAATCCGTGGCGGGCCTTCGGGAGCGGATCGCGGGGCAGCGAAGCGGACGCCGGAGGCCTTGGCCTCCCTTGCCGGCGACGCTGCGCCTTGACCATCACCGCGGGCCTGGCCGCGAGCCGATGGCGTCAGACTTTCAGGATGGCTCGCGCCCGAAGGCTTGGGCCGTCCGTCAGATCTTCAGCATTCCAGTCCCCGGACCGTTTTTCAGATAACACCGTGGCAGGGTGCTGGCTTATCAGGCCAATGGAGAAGGATTCGAACCTTCGACAGTCAGATTAACAGTCTGATGCTCTTCCCAACTGAGCTATCCGTTGTGCAGATGACGGGACTCGAACCCACAACCTCCGGGCCAAGTCCGGCGCTCTCCCAATTGAGCTACACCCGCGATCCCAATCCCCAAAGCGGCGCCGTATACAGGGCGGTCAAAGCCGCCTGCACGGGCGGAGACGAAAGCTCCAACCGTTGTGCTCACTTCGGTTTTCGTGACCGGGTGCGCGCCTATAGCCCCTGCGACGGGTTGTCGCAAGCGGCATTGTCGTGGTCAATTTGCGGCTTCTTACAGTGGTGGCATTTCGGCAACACTGCCGAGGTCAGAACGTGACGCGGCCGAGCACACGCAGGCCGTCGCCCTGCGGCTCGACAACCACGGCTTCGCCTTCGCGCGGCGAAACGCCGGTCAGCGCCAAGATGTCCTCCAGATGCGTGACCATGACCAGATTGTCGGAGCCGGAGTAGGCGCGGATTTCCTTCATGATTGCCGCGATCTGTGCCGCCTTCTGCGTTTCGTCGCCCTTCAACAGGTCGAGCGGCGCGAAGAGCTCCGGCTCGGCCTCGAAAGCGATGCGCGCGGTGTCGAGGCAACGACAATAGCGGCTGGACAGCACGCGCTCGATGGGCGCTGCACGAGCGGCAAACAGGGCGCCGATCTTGCTCGCCTGCTGCTTGCCGCGCGCCGACAGGTTGACCTGGGTGGCGCAGCTGTCGATGTCGAAATTGGCCGGATCGGTGGTGCCGGTGACCATGGCATGACGCAGCAGCACGACATGGCCGCCGTCGCTCAACAGCGCCCAGCCGGCGTCCGTTGCATGGGCCGCGGCCGGGACGGCGAGCAGAAGCAAAGCCAGCACAAATCGAATCATAGGCTATCCTTCTCCGGTTCCCGGCAATGGGTTCCGGTGATTGGACATATAGGGATGGTAAAGCCAGCCGAAAGACAAGGCGCGGTCGGACCGAGCCCTACTTCTTCGCCATCTGCTTCTTCACCAGATCGATCTTCTGGTCAGTCAATGGAATGGGCATCGTGTAGCCGGCTTCGGTAAAGCCCTGCTTGGCGTTCTCGAAGAATTCGATCGCCTTTTGATATTCGGCCTTGCCGCCGCCATAGCTGGCGCGGTTCCAGTGGATGTCACCGAGATTGTTCTGTTCGAACGCCCACTGCATCGGCTGGCTTTCGCGGGTGAACACCTTCAGCGTTGCCGTGAAAGCCGCCTCGGCATCGCTGAGATATTTGTCGGTCCGCTGGAGATTGCCGAGGTTGAGCAGGCTCATGCCGATGCCGTTCTGGGCATTGGCCCAGTCGACGGGCGCCGCCTCGATGGTTAGCACCTCAAGTGCTGCCCTGCGGGCGGCGATGGACTCAAGCAAGGTCTTGGGATCGGCATTGCTCATGCTTAGCCAGTGCAGCGCCGAGCCGACGCCGGCCTGGGCCAATGCCCATTGCCGAGGGTTCGTCTCGCGCTTGTATTCGCGCAACGCATCGCGATAGGCGGCAATGGCCTTGCCGTAGTGTTCCGGCCTGTCGGTCACACCGCCAAGAAGCTGCATCGTGTTGCCGAGATTGTACTGGCTCATTGCCCAGTCGAGGGGGAATTTCCGCCTGACATAAACCTGTCGGGCAGCCTGGAACGCCGCGGCCGACTGTTCGAGCTTGGCCGCATCGAGGGTACGCTGGCCAAGCGTCTGGTAGATCGAACCGAGATTGTTCTGGGCTGATGCCCAGTCCATCGGAAAACGCTGCCGGGTAAACACCGTCAGCGCATCGTCATAGGCCGCCGCTGCCTCTTCGAGAGCGCCGGTGCCCAGGTCAAAGCGAGCGACGCCGCTCAGCGCGTTGCCAAGATTCAGCCGGCTGGTCGCCCACGAGACCGGGAAGGTTTCACGGGTTCGCACCTCGAGTGCGGCGCGGAACGCATCGGCCGCCTCGTTGATCTTCGCCTTGTCGTTGAGCTGGATGCCGAGCGACACGAGCGTGTTGCCGAGATTGTTCTCGACCATCGCCCATTCCACCGGCGCTTTTTCGCGGGTGTATTCCTCCAGCGCCAGCCGGTAGGCCACCTCCGCTTGCGGCAGATGCTCGCCGGCGGCCTCGCGCTCGGATAGCGCATAGAGCGCCAGGCCGAGATTGTTCTGCGAAGCTGCCCAGTCGAGCGGCACCTTGTCGCGCGGGCGCTTCTCCAGCGTGGCGCGCATCGCCGCCACAGCTTCATTCAGGCGCTTCGGGTCGCTCTCGCGCTCACCGATCTTCAACAGCACATTGGCCAGATTGTTCTGCGCGGCGGCCCAGTTGAGATCGTCCTTCTCGCGCACGAACACGATGAGGGAGTCGCGAAAGATCTGCGCCGCCTCTTCGAGATGCGCGGTTTCGGTCTCGCGCTCGCCGATGGTCTGCAGCACCACCGCCATGTTGTTGCGGGTGATCGCCCAGTCGCGATTCTGCTCGCCGTTGGGAATGAAATTCAGGATGATGCGATAGGCCTCTATGGAGTGCTGCAGCGCATCGAGATCGCCGGTGGCATAGCCGAAAGCATTCAACGCTTCGGCTTGCTGGTTCTTATAGTTCCAGCGCTGCTTGTCGTCCCATTTTTCGGCCAGCGAAAACGCCTTGGCGTAATCGTTGGCTGCGGACTTGTAGTCGAAGACCAGCGCAGAGGCATCGGCGCGCCTGGCATAGATCGCGGCATCGGCAAGGCGCTTCTGCTTGACGAGGTCTTCGGCTTCATCGACCGCATCGCTTGTCTGCTCGACCCGGCCGACTGCGTCATCGAGAAATTTGCGCGCGGTCACGATGGCGCCCTGGCCGATGGCCTTGTCGGCGGAGGCGACGAGGCGCTTGATTTCGGGATCGTCGGTGCGCAGCGCGGCGCGCTCGGACATCATCTTTTTCAGGCGCTCGGCCTGGGCGTCGAGCACCTTTTGCAGATCTGTCGGGTCCTCGGGGATTTTTTCCGTGCCGAGCGCCTTCAGCACGCCATAGAGCGCGTCGAGCGGCACGCCTTCCTCCAGCGAGGCCAGTTCAACTTGCGCCCGCTTCGGGTCGGGCAGGTCGGAAATGGTCAACAGCAGCTGCCGCCGCTCGCCGGTGATCAACCCGTCGTCGCCGGTCGGTTCCAGTGGTGCAATGCCGAAATAGAGCAGGCGGCGCAGGCTCTCATTGACCCAGGGGCGCTGCTTGGCCCTGGTGTCGAGATAGACCTCCTCCGTCACCATGCGCATGACCGAGCCGAACTCGGTGCCTTTCATTGCCGACAGATGGCGCAGCAGGGCTGCCGCATAGGGGCTGTTTTCGCCGGCGGCGCCATCGAGCGCCGGGCGGCCCGGTTCGGCGGCAAAGCCGACCACGGTGCCTAGGCTTTCGTCTGTCGCCGGCGTGTTGCCGAGCGCCTTGGCGCCACGCACCGGTTCCAGCCCACCAGCCCCAATGGGCGAGGCGGAGGCTGTTGGCGCGCGTCGCACCACGGCGTCCGCCGGAAACGGATTTGTGCGGCAGGCATCGAGCAGCACGATCGTCACCGGCACGGTCTTTTTCAAAGCGTCCATGACGGCGGAAATCGGCACCAGGGTGGCGTCGGCATCCTTCAGAGACGACACGCCGGCATCAACCGGAACCAGATAGTTCTCGCCGCCGGCCTCGATGCCATGGCCGGAATAATAGATGAAGGCGACATCGGCTCCTTCGGCATCCTCCGCGAAACGCTCCAGGTCCCGCTTCAGCTTGGTGGCGTCGCGGTCGGTGACATTGCGCGCGTCGAAGCCGAGGTCGGTCAGCATCTTGGCCATGTCGCGCGCGTCGTTGGCCGGGTTGGGGAGGGCGGCGATGTGTTCGTATTTCGACTGGCCGATGATCAGCGCCACGCCCTTGAGGCTTTTCGTTTCGGCGGCCTCAAGCGCTGTCGCGGCAAGGCAAAACAGGGCGGCGGCGAAAGCTGTCAGCCACGCCTGCCGGACAAGATTACGCTTTGAAGGTTCGACAAAGGCCATTTGTCGTCCGCGCCCGCCCTGATAATCCAAACCCTCTATAACGCTGCCAGCCGACGATGATCAAATTCAGGCGCGATTGCGCCGCGACCGTGGCTCGCCTATCCCTGGAAAAATGTCTCCGCTCACCGAAACCGTCCTCTTCGTCTTCAGCCTCGTCGCGCTCGGCTATCTCGCCGGGTTCACCGGCTATCTGAAGCCGGCGAGCGGCGAGGGGATATCCGATTTCGCGGTCAGCGTGGCGATGCCGCTGCTGTTGTTCCAGACCATGGTGAATGCCGATTTCCACGGTGTCGCGCCATGGTCCCTTTGGGGCGCCTATTTCGCGGCAGTGGCAATCACCTGGGCCGCCGGCCATGTCGTCACCACGCGGATTTTCGGACGGGATGCACGCGCCGGGGTCGTCGGTGGCGTGTCGTCGGCCTACTCCAATGTCGTGCTGCTCGGCGCTCCCTTCATCCTTGGCATATTCGGCCCGAGCGGCTTCGAAGTGCTGTCGCTGCTCGTTTCCGTGCACCTGCCGATCATGATGATGGCTTCGATCGTGCTGTTCGAGATGTTCGGCCGCGGCGGTGGCGAGCCGATGCATCCCTTGCGCATCGTCCGCAGTTTCCTGAGACGGCTGTTCATCAATCCGCTGATCATCGGCATTCTGGTGGGGTTGGCATGGCGCCTCAGCGGTGTGCCGCTGCCCGAGCTTGTCATGCGGCTGGTCGATGCGCTGGCCGATACGGCCGGGCCCGTGGCGCTTTTCGCCATGGGGCTCAGCCTGCGCCGCTTCGGCATTTCCGGCAATGTCCGGCCTGCGCTGGCGCTTTCGGTGCTGAAGCTTTTCCTGATGCCGGCGCTGGTTCTTGCCTTCGTCTGGCTGCTCGGCCTGCCGCCCTTGACGGCCAAGGTGGCGGTCGTGGTCGCGGCGCTGCCGTCCGGCATCAATTCCTATCTCATCGCTGTCCAGTTCAACACCGGCCAGGCGCTGGCGTCGAACCAGATGACCATCGCCACGGCCTGCGCCGCCGTCACCACTGCTTTCTGGCTGACGGTGGTCGTGCAGGTATTCGGGTAGGGTATTTGAGACGCGTTCATGCCATCTTGCCCTCGTCTCGCGCTGGCCCAACCCCTATATGCCATCTTGCGATTGCTTGCGGGCCTTGCCCTAGGTAAAGAGCACTGGCTCCGGCGTGCCGGCTTCAATCCATTGCGCACGCTCGCCGAAGACTTCACAGACCGGCCCGTCAGTGCGCCAAACGGAGGATAGACCATGCTTCAGAAAACCAGCCATTTCATGCGGCAGGCCAATCTCATCAATGGCGAATGGGTGCAGGCCGACGGCGGCCAGACGGTCGACGTCAACAACCCTGCCACCGGCCTCAAGATCGGCACCGTGCCGAAGTCGGGCAAGGCCGAGACCCGCCGCGCCATCGAGGCTGCCAGCGAAGCCTTCAAGACCTGGCGCAAGACCACCGCGCTCGAGCGCTCGAAGCTGCTTCGCAAGCTGCACGACGCAATGATGGACAATCAGGATGTGCTGGCCGAGCTGCTCACCATCGAGCAGGGTAAGTCGCTGTTCGAATCCAAAGGCGAGATCGGCTCGGCCGCATCCTATATCCTGTGGTTCGCCGAGGAAGGCCGCCGCACCTACGGTGACGTCGTGCCATCGCCATGGGCCGACCGCCGCATCCTGGTGACCAAGGAACCGGTCGGCGTCATCGCCGCCATCACGCCGTGGAATTTCCCGTCCTCGATGCTGGCCCGCAAGCTCGGCCCGGCACTTGCCGCCGGCTGCACCGCGGTGGTCAAGCCGGCCTCGCAGACGCCGTACTCGGGTCTGGCCTGGGGCGCGCTCGCCGAGGAAGTCGGCTTCCCCAAGGGCGTCATCAACATCCTGACCGGGTCGGCCAGCGAGATCGGCGACGAGATTTGCGCCAATCCGCTGGTGTCGAAGATCACCTTCACCGGATCGACCGAAGTCGGCAAGCTTCTGATCCAGAAGTCGTCCGTCACCGTCAAGAAGGTGTCGATGGAACTTGGCGGCAACGCGCCGTTCATCGTCTTCGACGACGCTGATCTCGAACGTGCGGTTGCCGGTGCGATCACCGCCAAGTACCGCAATTCCGGCCAGACCTGCGTCTGCACCAACCGCTTCCTGGTTCAGGCGGGTGTCTATGACAAATTCGTCGAGAAGCTCGCTGCCGCCAGCGACGGGCTGAAGGTCGGGTCCGGCCTCGAGGATGGCGTGCAGCAGGGACCGCTGATCGACGAGAAGGCGGTCGAGAAGGTCGAGGAGCTGATTGCCGACGCCACTGCCAAGGGCGGCAAGATCGTTGCCGGCGGCAAGCGCCATGCGCTCGGCGGTTCGTTCTTCCAGCCGACGGTCATCGCCAACGCCACGCCCAAGATGCGCTTCATGAAGGAAGAGATCTTTGGCCCGGTCGCCCCGGTGTTCAAGTTCGAGACCGAAGAGGAAGCCATCGCGCTCGCCAACGACACCGAATTCGGCCTTGCCTGCTATTTCTACACCGGCGATCTCGGCCGCGCCTTCCGCGTCATGGAAGGGCTGAAATACGGCATGGTCGGCGTCAATGAAGGCCTCATCACCACGCCGGAGGCGCCGTTCGGCGGCGTCAAGGAATCCGGTCTCGGCAAGGAAGGCGGACATCAGGGCATCGAGGATTACCTCGACACCAAATATGTCTGCATTGGCGGCCTCGGCCTCTGATAGACTATTCTGAGATGGGGAGGCCACCGCCTGCCCATCTTGCGTGAGAAAACCAGCCGAAATCCTCTGGATCAACTGACGTTTGCGGGCATGGCGATGAAGGACGGCGAGGTTTTCGGCACGACGCAGGCAGGCGAGCCGGTGCGTCGCTTCACGATCAGGGGCGGCGGCCTTACCGCCAACATCATCGGGCTTGGCGCGATCGTCCAGGATCTGCGGCTGACCGGGCACGATGCACCGCTGGTGCTCGGCTATGACAGTCTGGAAGCCTATGAGACCGACACCGCCTTCTTCGGCGCGGTCGTCGGCCGCTATGCCAATCGCATCCGCGACGGCCGCTTCACCATCGCCGGCCAGCGTTACCAGACCGAACGCAACTTCCTCGACAAGCATACGCTGCATGGCGGCTCGCAAGGCTATTTCCACCGGCCGTGGACGGTTTCGCTGCATGGCAGGGATTTCGTCACGCTGACGCTGCATGATCCCGACGGCACGATGGGCTTTCCCGGTGCGCTCGACGTCACCTGCACCTACCGGCTGAAGATCCCCGGCACGCTCAGCGTCGAACTGACGGCGACCTGCGAGGAGCCGACGCTGTGCAATCTCACCCAGCATTCCTATTTCAACCTCGATGATGGCGGGGCCGGCGATATTCTCGACCACAGGATGATGCTGAATGCCGGCGCCTATCTGCCGGTCGATGGCGACATGATCCCGACTGGCGTGGTCAAGCCGGTCGACGGCTCGCCCTTCGATTTCCGCCAGGCGCGGCCGCTGCGCATGGAGACCGAAGGCGAACAGCTGCCCTATGACCAGAATTTCTGCCTCGCCCCGACACGCGGCCCGCTCAAGCAGGCGTCCTGGACGCAAGGGGCGAGTTCCGGTGTCGAGATGGAGGTCTGGACCACGGAGCCCGGGGTCCAGCTCTACACCGGCCAGTACGTGACGCCGCGCAAGGGGTTGGAAGGGCGAGACTACAAGGCTTTCTGCGGCTTTTGCCTGGAGCCGCAAGTGTGGCCGGATGCGCCGAACCGGCCGTATTTCCCGCAGGCGACGCTGTGGCCCGGCGCGATCTACCATCATGTGACGGAATATCGGTTCAGGCTTCCGTAGGTCTGCTGATATTCGGGTGAGGCCGGCCTGCAAATGCCGGTTTCCTGCGCTTCCGGTGCTCACGTACGAAAAGTACGCTCCGCGCCGGTTCTCGGAGACCGCCATTTTCGACTCGGCC
Organism: Mesorhizobium sp. P2_A8; assembly: GCF_056404935.1. Taxonomy (NCBI): domain Bacteria; kingdom Pseudomonadati; phylum Pseudomonadota; class Alphaproteobacteria; order Hyphomicrobiales; family Phyllobacteriaceae; genus Mesorhizobium; species Mesorhizobium sp. P2_A8. Next base: position 552,751 of record NZ_JBFUDB010000003.1, on the reverse strand, counting down.
TGACCTGAATCTCAACAGACCCTAGCCATCGAAAGCCGCGCGCAATGTCTCGAACGGCGCCAGGGCGCCGCGCACCTGAACCACGGCGGCGGCGACGCGATGCGCGCGCAAGACGGCATCTGCCGGGGCGTGTCCGGCGAGGCGTGCGGCCAGATAGGCGCCATTGAAGGAATCGCCGGCGCCTGTCGTGTCGACGGGTGCTGCGACATGGATCGCCGGCACGTCGTGCAATGTTCCATTTTCAGCAATCAGCGCCGGCGCCTCGCCGTTCTTGACGACGACCTCGCTGACCAATTGCCCGAGCCGCCCAGTGGTCGCTTGCGGCGTGGCATCGCCGAACAGCATCTGCTCGTCGGGGAAGGTCGGCAAGGCGATGTCGGTGACGGCAAGCGCTTCGGCGATCGCTGACTGCGCGTCCTCGCGCCGGCGCCAAAGTCGCGGCCGGTAATTGGGGTCGAAGGCGACAGTCGAGCCTGCGGCCCGCGCCTTGGCTACAGCCGCCAGTAGTGTTTTGCGTGCGGCATCGTCCAGAATTGCCAAAGTGATTCCGCTGAAGTACACAAGCGCCTGATTTTCCAGGTTTTTCGACAATGCCGCCGGGTCGGAGGCGAGCTGCCGGGCGGCGGCGTCGCCGCGCCAGTAGGTGAAGGAACGCTCGGCGCCGGTCAAAGTGATCGCATAGAGGCCGGGCCGCGCGCCCGCTATGACCGGGCTGGAGCCGATGCCGATGCCGTTTTCGGCGAAGAAGCCGATCTGGCCTTGAGAGAACGGGTCGTCGCCGAAGGCCGAGACATAGGTTGCTGGCCGCTCAGCGCTCAATGCGTGCAGCGCCCAGAGCGTGTTGAACGTGTCGCCGGCAAAGCCCATGCGCCAGACCGGGCCCGTCTGGCCCGATAGTTCGAGCATGCATTCGCCGATCGAGGCGACGCCGTTTCCCGCCATCTACAATCCTCCAGTGATCGAGGTGCTGTAGCTTTTTGCCACCGGCAGCGCCATGCTTGGCAAGCAGGGTTTTTTCCGCCACAGCGTTTTCCCACAGGCTGGCGGGACGCGATCCGTCCGGCAAAACGTTGTCTGCAGAAGAGGAACCGGTTTGGCATCGTTATGGCGTTATCTTCTGGCGGGTCTTGGTCTGGCTGCCTTGCTGGCCGGCATTCTCGCAGTCGTCTATCTGACGGCGCCGCGATCGTCCCAGCCTGCCGGCCCGGATGTCTCGCGGACGAAGAACACCAACAACGGGCTGTTCGTGGCCAGTTTTTCGCCGGAGCGGGGCGTCATGCGGCAGGGTGAACTTGAGTCTTGGCTGCTGACCCTAAAGACAAAGGCGGGAGTTCCAGTGGAGGGTGCGGCAATCGCGATCTCCGGCGGCATGCCACTGCACAATCACGGCCTGCCTACCAGCCCGCAGGCGACCGACTATCTCGGCGACGGGCGCTATCGGATCGAAGGGGTGAAATTCACGATGAGCGGCTGGTGGCAGCTGCATTTCGCCATTTCGGCCACCGCCGGTTCCGACACGGTGCTGTTCAACGTGGTCCTGTGAGCGATCGATGAGGCACTTTCCGCGGTTTCTGGCGCTGATGGTGGTCGTCATCCTTGCCGGGTGCGGCAAGGGTGACTTTTCCGACGCCGAGAAGAAGACCATCGCCTCGCTGGGACTGTCGGCGTTGCCGCCGTTGAAGCCCGACACCACCAATCGTTTTGCCGATGTGCCGGCCGCCGCCGCCCTCGGCTCGACGCTGTTCTTTGACCAGGGGATGAGCCGCGACGGCACGGTCTCCTGCTCGACCTGCCACAAGATCGACCGGCAGTTCCAGGACGACCTGCCGCAAGCGGTCGGCGTCGGCCACACCAACCGGCGCACCATGCCGCTGGCCGGCGTGGCGCGCGATCCCTGGTTCTTCTGGGACGGCCGCCGCGACAGCCTGTGGGCGCAAGCGCTGACGCCGCTCGAAAACCCGCTGGAGCAAGCAGGAAACCGCGCCGCCTATGCGCATTACATCAAGGCGCGCTTCGGCGAGCGCTATGAGCGCATCTTTGGCCCGCTGCCTGACTTTTCCGGCATGCCGTTGAATGCCAGCCCGCTCGGAAACGATGCCGAGAAGGCCGCCTGGAACGCGATGAGCGGTGCGCAGCGCGACGCGATCAACGGCGTTTATGCCAATATCGGCAAGGCGATCGCCGCCTTCGAAAGGTCGATCGAGCCGGCACCGACCCGCTTCGACCGCTTTGCGCTGGATCTCGTCACCGGCGCTGAGCCGAAAGGCGATGCCGGCTTTTCCCAAGAGGAAATCCTTGGCCTGAAACTGTTCATCGGCAAGGCCAATTGCGTGACCTGTCACGACGGGCCGCTTTTCACCGACAACAGCTTTCACAACACCGGCGTCCCGCCGGTCGCGGACCTGCCGCCGGATCGCGGCCGCATCGATGCGGTGGCGCAGGTCGAGGCCGACCCGTTCAACTGCCTGGGTGCCTTCCGCGACGGCGACGCCGGCGCCTGCGGAGAACTGCGTTTCATGGTCAAGGATGGGCCGCAACTGGTCCGGGCCTACAAGACGCCCTCGTTGCGCGGCGCCGCTACGCGTCCACCCTACATGCATGCTGGGCAGTTTTCGTCGCTTGACGAGGTGGTCGCGCATTACGCCAAGGCCGCGCCCAGTGTCGAGGGAACATCCGAAATCCATCCGCTGGACCTGTCGGACCGTGAACGTGCCGCGTTGGTGGCGTTTCTGAAGACGCTGGCGGAGTGATCTACCGATCCTTCACCGTCTCCATCGCCACGAAGGTGGAGGTCTGGGCGACGTGGGGCAGGGCGGAGATGCGCTCGCCAAGCACCCGGCGATAGGCGGCGATGTCCCGCGTGCGGACCTTCAAGAGATAGTCGAAGCTCGACGCCATCATGTGGCACTGCTCGATCTCGGGCACCGCCTGTACGGACCGGTTAAAGGCATCGAGTGCTGCGGAACGGGTGTCCGACAGTTTCACCTGGACGAAGGCGACATGGCCTTCACCCATGCGCTCGCGGTCGATGATTGCCTGATAGCCCCTGATGTAGCCGTCCTTTTCCAGCCGCTTCACCCGCGCCTGCACCGGCGTCTTCGACAGGCCGACCTTTGCCGCCAGTTCGGACATGGAGAGCCGGCCATCGCTTGCCAGCGCCGACAGGATGTTCCGGTCGATGCGGTCCAATTGGTCTTCTGTCATCGAAAGCGCAGTCCATATGCCAATTTTGTGCCACTACGATAGATCGAACGATCCACCATGTCGATTTCTTTGGACCGACTGAAATTCGTACCTGTGCTAGCTTGCGCCATTCGGTCCGGTGACCGCCGGTCCGCTCCCTGATGCTCGCTCCGCAGGACCGCCATGCCCCTAGATTCCATCCGCCAGCAGATCCGCGCCAACTATCTGCCCGACGAAGACGAGGCGGTGAAGCGACTGGCCGAGGCGACGGGTCTTTCCGCGAAAGACCGCAAGGCGATCTCGACCCGCGCCGCCGATCTGGTGCGGGCCGTGCGCGGCTCTTCCGATCCACGATTGATGGAAGTCTTCCTTTCTGCCTACGGTCTCTCCACCAAGGAGGGCGTGGCGTTGATGTGCCTGGCCGAGGCGCTGCTACGCGTGCCTGACACCGAGACCATGGACGACCTCATCGCCGACAAGATCGCGCCGCACGACTGGTCGGCGCATTCGGGCGGTTCGAGCTCCATCTTCGTCAACGCCTCGACCTGGGCGCTGATGCTGACCGGCCGCGTCCTCGATGAAGGCGAGGGCGGCATCGAAGGCACGCTGCGCTCAATGGTGCGCCGGCTGGGCGAGCCGGTCATCCGCAAGGCGGTGGCCGCCGCCATGCGCGAGATGGGCGAGCAGTTCGTGCTCGGCCGCACCATTGCCGAGGCCGTCAAGCGCGGCCGGCCGATGACGCAGAAAGGCTATCTCTATTCCTTCGACATGCTGGGCGAGGCGGCCCGCACCGAGGCCGACGCATTGCGCTATCACAAGGCTTACGCCGACGCGATTTCCTCGCTCGACGCCGGCTCCAACGGCCCGGATATCCGCCAGAACCACGGCATTTCGGTCAAGCTGTCGGCGCTGCATCCGCGCTACGAGGTGGCGCAGAAGGGCGAGATGCTGCCTGTCATGGCCGACCGGCTGTTGTCGCTGGCGCTCGCTGCGCGGCATTCGCGCATGGGTCTCAACATCGATGCCGAGGAGGCCGACCGCCTCGATCTGTCGCTCGACGTCATCGAGCGGGTGCTGGCCGAGCCGGAGCTCGCCGGCTGGAACGGTTTTGGCGTTGTCGTCCAAGCCTATGGGCCGCGTGCGGCCTTTGCCATCGACTGGCTCTATGCGCTGGCCAAGAAATACGACCGCACCATCATGGTGCGGCTGGTCAAGGGCGCCTACTGGGACACCGAGATCAAGCGGGCGCAGACGCTCGGGCTCACCGGCTATCCCGTGTTCACACGCAAGGCCAACACCGACGTCTCCTACATGGCTTGCGCCAAAAAGCTGCTGTCGATGACCGACCGCATCTATCCGCAATTCGCCACGCACAACGCCCACACCGTCGCCGCGATCCTGTCGATGGCCGGGGACCGCGATTCCTTCGAGTTCCAGCGCCTGCACGGCATGGGAGAGGCCCTGCATGAAACAGTGCGCCGGTCCGAAGGCACGCGCTGCCGCATCTATGCGCCGGTCGGCGCGCATTCCGACCTGCTTGCCTATCTGGTCCGTCGGCTGCTGGAGAACGGCGCCAACTCCTCCTTCGTGCATCAGCTGACCGATGAGGAGGTCGAGCCGGAGGACATCGCCCGCGATCCGCTCGAAACCGTCGAGGACCAGGGCCCCGCCGCCAATCCGGCGATTGCCCGGCCTTCCCAGATCTTCGGCGCCGGTCGCCGCAATTCGAAGGGGTTTGACATCACCGACACGGTGACGCTGGCGGCGATCGACAGGGCCAAGGCGGCGTTTGCTGGCCCCGACCGCTGGCATGCCAAGCCGATCACGCGGGCCGCCGGCTATGGCAAGCAACGGCCGATCGTCAATCCGGCAAAGCCATCCGAAGTGGTCGGCGCTGTCAGCGAGGCGACCGCCAAGCAGGTGACGACCGCCGTGCGCATCGCCGTGGAGGCGCAGCCGGCCTGGGCCAAGCGTCCCGTCGCCGAGCGCGCCGCCATCCTCAACCGCGCCGCCGATCTCTATGAGGCCAATGCCGTCGAATTCTTCGCACTGGCGACGCGCGAGGCCGGCAAATCGCTGGCCGACGGTGTGGCCGAGGTGCGCGAAGCGGTTGACTTCCTGCGCTACTACGCCGCCGAGGCGGCCAATGCCGAACCGGGCACGCAGGCGCGTGGCGCCATCGTCTGCATTTCGCCGTGGAATTTTCCGCTCGCCATTTTCACCGGCCAGATCGCGGCGGCACTCGTCACCGGCAATTCGGTCATCGCCAAGCCGGCCGAGCAGACGCCGCTGATCGCCTTCCGCGCCGTCGAAATGCTGCGCGAGGCCGGTGTGCCGGAAGACGTTATCCAGCTTCTGCCCGGCGACGGCCCCTCGGTCGGCGGCCCGCTGACCGCCGACCCGCGCATTGCCGGCGTCTGCTTCACCGGTTCGACCGAGGTCGCCAAACTGATCGAGAAGCAGCTGGCCGAGACGGCTGCGCCCGATGCCATGCTGATCGCCGAGACCGGCGGGTTGAACGCGATGATCGTCGATTCCACCGCGCTGCCCGAGCAGGCGGTGCGCGATATCCTGGCTTCGGCCTTCCAGAGTGCCGGCCAGCGCTGCTCGGCGCTGCGCGTGCTCTACGTGCAGAAGGATGTCGAGAAAAAGATGCTGGAGATGCTGAAAGGCGCCATGGAGGCACTCAGCATCGGCGATCCTTGGCGGATTTCGACCGATGTCGGCCCGGTCATCGATGACGAAGCTCAGACTTCAATCCGCGACTACTGCACGAAGATGGGGCTGCAGGGCCGGCTGATCGCCAAGCTCGAGGCGCCGAACGAAGGCCGCTTCGTCGCCCCACATGTCTTCCGGGTGAAGGGCATCGAAGACATGGAACGCGAGGTGTTCGGGCCGGTGCTGCATGTCGCCACGTTCGATGCCGACGAAATCGATGCGGTCATCGCCGCGATCAACCGCAAGGGCTACGGCCTGACTTTCGGCCTGCACACCCGCATCGAGGGCCGAGTCCAACATTTCGTCGACGGCATCCATGCCGGCAACATCTATGTCAACCGCAACCAGATCGGCGCGGTCGTCGGTTCGCAGCCGTTTGGCGGCGAGGGGCTGTCGGGCACCGGACCGAAGGCCGGCGGTCCGCACTATCTCCGCCGCTTCCGCAAGGGGCCAGAGGCCGGCACGCATATCGCCGAAGGCCACAAGGTGACGGCGACCGAGCTTGCCGACAATCTGCCCGATCCGACGCTGGGCGGTTGGTCGACGCGGCCCGACCGGGTCGCCATCCTGAGAAAGCATCTGCGCGGCAAGGGCGCGGCAGCCATTGGCGCCGCCGCCGGTATCGACTTCGGCCAGGTCGACCTGCCCGGGCCGACCGGCGAGGCCAACACGCTGTCGCTGTCACCGCGTGGACGAGTGCTGTGCCTTGGCCCCGATGGCGACACGCTGCTTGCGCAGACGATCCAGGCGCTCGCCGCCGGCAATGCGGTGCTGGCCGTCGCGCCCGGCGCGCCGGTGGCGCTCTCGGCACTGACCGGCAAGGGCCTGCCGCTGGCCGCCATCGACGGCCGCCCTGATCCGGTCGAAGCGCGCTCGCTGCGCGTCGACGTGGTCGCTTTCTCGGGTACGCTCGAGGCCGCGCGCATCGTGCGCAAGGTTATCGCCGATCGCTCGGGCCCGATCGTGCCGCTGGTCAGCGAGGTGCTCAACCCGGCGGCCTACGCGCATGAACGCGCCGTCTGCGTCGACACCACCGCTGCGGGTGGCAATGCGAGCCTGCTGGCCGGAGCTTGATCCGGCCAGTTTATGCGCCCTCGACGACGGAAAAGCCCTCGAATTGCGGGTGACCGAGGTAGTGGACTTTCGTCGTGCCGACATTTCTGTGGGCGGCGCGAAAATTCTCCGACTTGGTCCAGGCGACGAAATCGTCGTGGCTCGCCCATACCGTGTGCGAGGCAAACAGCGTGTAGCCTTCGGTCTCGTTGACCGGGCCGCGCAGCAGATGGAATTCCCGGAAACCTTTCATCTCCGCAAGGCTGGAATCGCGGTTCTTCCAGACGGCTTCGAAGTCAGCCTCCGAGCCGTTCTGCACCTTGAAGCGGTTCATGGCGATGTACATGGTGGTTCCTTTCATGCGGATGTTGATGGTTGGTGCCGCAACAGTTTGTTCTGTGCACATTCAAAATGGGCCGATTTCGGCCTCGAACACCAAACTCTTGCTTGCGGCTTGTGATGGAATTGGCGGGAAGGGCGCTGCCTTGCGGACGATGCCGAGCACGACCTGATCGAAGTTTGGCGATCCGGAGCTTTGCAGAATGCGCAGGTCATCGATGCCGCCACGGCTGCCTATGGCGAATGTCACAACGGCATTGTTGCGAGCGGCCAATTGCACTGAAGGCGGAACGCCACGATTGACACGGCTGAGCTTTCTGATGACGTCGCCGCGGTAGCTGTCTTCCGCGGCGCGGCCTGCCTCTTTCTGCTTTTTGCCCTTGCTGGCTGCCTGCGCCAACCGGTCCTGGCCGTCCGCCGTGCCGCGCTTGTCATCCGATTGGGCTGCCGGACTTGGCCTGGCGCTTGGGATCGGTGCTGCTCTGGAACGGCGGCAGGCGCCTCGGTGCTTTCGGCCTGAACAGTCGGCTGTGCCGGCGTCTCGGTCTTCGGAGCCACGCTCTGGTCATCGGAGCGTGGGGCGCCGGTCACCAGTATGTCCGGCGTCACCGCAGGTTGTTTAACGGCTTCCGGCAAAAGCTCGACGGGCTGCTTTGTCGCTTCCCTCGGGGGCTGGGAGGGTTCGGTTGGTGGCGTCGGCCTAGCTGCCTTTGCCGGCTCTGGTTTGGTCGGTTGCGGGTTCGGCACCAGCATGACCTTCATCACTGTCGGGTCCTGGTCCAGTGCGCTGCCGACCACCTTGTCCCCGGACTGATCGCTGCCTTCGGACTGCATGGCGTCCTGGGTATCGAATGTCCGTGAAGGCGAAATCAGAAAAGCCGCCGCCACCGCGGCATGGAGCAGGCAGGAGACGACGATCGCCGCCGTCCATTTGCGGTTCCAGGCCGATGGCCGTGGCGGTGCAAGCGCCTCGGTCGGCGTGATAGCCAGCTCGGCGCTGGCTTCGGGGAGGGGGCTGATATCCGGCATGTCACGCGGCGAGACCTGCAGCGACCCTAGCAGAATTGTCAAATCAAGATCGCTTGGTCCAGACGACAACGCATGGGAGCCGGCCAGAGGCCATGCCACTGTGTTTTGCAGGAATGGATGCAATCCCACCTCAGACGCCGAAAGCGATACCGGTCTTGGAGCCCGTCTTCAGCTTGCGCATGCAGGCATTGGGTTCGATGCCGGTGCCGGCGCATTCCGTCGCGCTGTTGATCAGCACGCGGCTGACCTTGGCGCAGTCGGTGCCGGCCAGGTCGAAACGCGTCACCTTGGTCTTGCCGGCCGGCAATTCCTTGAAGTCGAGGACGGTCAACCGGTCGACGACGCCGGCTTCGTTGAACAATGCGATCTCAAACGCCGCCTTGGAGAGGTCGGCGCCGAGATCGTTGTTGACCACGAAGGTCAGGCGGCAGCCCTTGTCGGAGGCTTGCGCACCATTGAGTTCGAGGGTTAGTGCGGGGACCGGCGCGGACCCTTGTGCCCACGCCGGAACCATCGGAAGCGACATCGCAAACGTCGAGGTCAGCAGACGAAGGGATGTCATCAAGCGCATCAGCGTCAGCCTCCAAATCGCATCGTTGCCGCCAGCTTCAGCGTTATGCCCGGTTCATAGACCGCAACTGTCGTACTGCCGTTCAACGGGTTGGCGTATTTGACATCGAACAGATTGTCGGCGCGGAAATCGACCTTCAGATTGTCGGTCGCCTGATAGCTGGCGAAGGCGTTGACCAGCGTATAGTCCTTGGTCACCGCATTGCCCTTCGGCTTGCCATTGTACTGCACCTCGCCACCGACGGTCAGCTTATCCTCGAGGAAGCGCAGGCCGATCTGGGCCGTGACTTGCGAAGACGGGATGGTGGCGAGGTCCGCCCGGTCGCCGTCATAGGATATGGTGTGACCATTGATGATGGAGGCGGAAAGTCCGGCGTAGCCCCATGCCGCATCGTAAATGCCTTCCATCTCGAAGCCGTTGATCTTCGCCTTGGCGAAATTCTGATACTGGAAGCAGATCGGGATGCCGGGGCCGAACGGGCAGCCACTGGTCGGGTCGAACGGCGACAGCGTCACGCCATCGATGTAGTCGTCGACATCGTTGTTGAAATAGGCCGCCTTGATGCGGAGTGCGTCGCCGGCCTCCAGGATGTCGTTTTGCTTGTAGTTGACGCCGAATTCGGTCGTCTTGCCGGTCTCGGGCCGTAGATTGGGATTGGGCAGGAACGGGAAGCTGACGCCGGCCGGATGGTTGCCGCTGATCAGCGTTTCCGTCAGTGAGGGCGACCGGTAGCCTTCCGCATAGGTGCCGTAGAATTGCAGACCGGCGAGGCCCGCACTTTCAAAGGGCGAGACGCCGACGGTAATGCGCGGCGACACTCTGTCACCTGACGTTTCGTGGGTGTCATCCTTGAGGCTGTAATTGTCGTAGCGCAGCCCGGCGATGACTTCGAGCCACTCCCAGGTGAGCTTGTCCTGGACATAGGCGCCGGACACGCTGCGCTTGCCCGATGGCGTGTAGAAACTGTCGCCGCCGGCGGTGCCGCCGGTCTTGACGTTGTCCCCCACCCAGTCGCCGCCATAGGTCAGTTCGTGAGTGATCCCGCCCGTTTCGAAGCGCGATGTGTTCCAGATGTCGATACCGGTGGTGCCGACGTCGAAGGTGGATTGCGATCCCGCTGGCAAAACAATGGGAAGGCCTGTGACGGGGTCGAACCGGTTCTGGGGCACAAGGCTGGTCAGGTCGAGATTTGTCTTGTTGTAGGAGGTGTTGATGTGGAGATCGAGCCAGCTCTTGTCTTCATCAGTGATGTTGTAGCGAGCGGTGAAGGTATTCGATTTCAGGTCCACGTCATTCACCGGCACACCGCCGCTGATTTCGTTCCAGCTGTCGCTTGAGCCGACCCAGCCGAGCTTCAATTCACTGTTGTCGGTCGGCCGGATGGTCGTCTTGAGCAGGCCGCTCAGCACATCGAAGCCGGTGCCCTTGACGGTGTCCCCACCGCCATCCTTGTAGTCGTCATAGTTGCGGTAGACGATGTTGCCCAGCACGTCCCAGTTCTCGTTGAGGCGGTAGCCGCCGGATGCGCTGGTGGTCCAACCCTTGCCGTTGCTCTCATAGCGTCCGGTGACGGAACCAGCCCATGTCTCATCCGGCTTGAGGAAGTCGGCGGCGTCCTTGGTGTCGAAGAAGACGACGCCGCCGATGGCGCCCGAGCCATAGGTGTTGGCGACGGGGCCACGGATCACATCGACGGATTTGACGAGCTCGGGATCGACATAGAAGGTCGACTGCGTGCCGTGGTCGGAACGCTGGAAATTCTGGCGCGCGCCGTCGACGATGACGGCGACGCGACCGAAATCCTGCAAGCCGCGGATGTTGATGCTGGTGCTGACGCGCCTGGCGTCGGCCTGTGCCGCGACACCGGGAACACCGAGCAGCATCTCGTTCGGCGTCGTCGCCATGCGGCGATCGAGCTGTTCCTGATCGACATGGCTGGCGGAGGACAGCGATTCGATCGCCGTCTCGCCGGTGCGGCTCAGCACAAGGATCTTGTCGAGCAGCGTTGCGCCCGCCGGGGCAGGCTTTGTCTCTTCCGCCTTCTGGGATTGCGCCGCCTGCTGTTCGGCGGTCAACTGGGTGGCCTGCTGGGCGCTGGCCGGTGGCGTCAGCAAAGTGGCTGCCGCCACGCTTGCCAGCAAGCCTGCCATTCCTCTTGTCGCGGATCGCCCGCCAAGACCCTGATCAGACGGACCGATGTCAAACCGGCCGCGCCATTCCCAATTCATCAACCCCATGCCCCAACTCCAAAGTCCAGGTTCGATGCTGGCTGGCCCGGGGCTGGCTGGCATTTTTGATCGTATCCGGCGTCTTAAATCTTGACTCGTTTGCTCCGGTATTGCACTGACTAATAAACATGATTATTCGAGTCAAGAAATGAATCGGCATTTATGCAACGCCTAGCCAGACGCCCGGCACAGGAAAGGGATCGATCCAGATGAACACGCACAATCCCAATGATTTTCGCTATCGCGTCCGCCGTTCCGACGATACCTCCGCCCGTTTCGACCGGGTTCCGGTGGCGGTGCGAACCCTCTCCAGCAACACCCTGTTCCAGGGCGAGCACGAGATCGGCATCGAGCATCACGGCGCGCTCTACCGGCTGAAGATCACCCGTCAGGGCAAGCTCATTCTCAACAAGTAAGGCAAGGCAGTAGGGACGAGACATGGACCAGCGCGTAAAACCCGCCCCGCATGAAATCCGGCGGGCGCGGACAGAGAATCCGAAGGCGCGCGAGCGTGATCTGGCCGCCCAGCTCGGCATTTCGGAGGCCGAGTTGGTCGCCGCGCATTGCGGCGACGGCGTCGTTCGCATGGAGCCTCGCGTCAACGATCTTTTGACCGGGCTCGAAGCCGTCGGCGAGGTCATGGCGCTGACCCGCAATGAAAGCGCCGTGCACGAAAAGATCGGCGTCTATGACAAGGTCGTCACCGGCAACCACAATGCCATGGTGCTCGGCGAGAACATCGACTTGCGCATCTTCCCGAAAGTCTGGGCGCACGGCTTTGCCGTGGAAAAGCGCGATGGCGACGACATCCGCCGCAGCCTGCAGTTCTTCGACGCGGCCGGCGATGCGGTGCACAAGGTGCATCTGCGGCCGGCTTCCAGCCTCTATGCCTATCAGAAGCTGGTCGGTGCGCTCGAATCGTCGAACCAGGAGCCGACGGTCGACATTTCAGGGCAGATTTCCGACGACGAGGCCCATGACGCGGATACGACCGCCAGTCTCGACGATCTGCGCGACCGCTGGAGCCGGCTGACCGATGTGCACCAGTTCTTCGGAATGCTGAAGACGCTGAAGCTCAGCCGCCGCCAGGCGGTGCGCATGGTCGGCCAGGACTATGCCTGGCTGCTCGACAACGATGCCGTCCGTGCCATGTTCCATCATGCTGCCGAGGGCGAGATGCCGATCATGTGCTTTGTCGGCAATCGCGGCTGCATCCAGATCCATTCCGGTCCGGTCAAATCCATCAAGCCGATGGGGCCGTGGATCAATGTGCTGGACGAAAGCTTCCACCTGCATCTGCGAACCGACCACATCCACGAGGTCTGGGCGGTGCGCAAGCCGACCAGGGACGGTCATGTCACCTCGCTCGAGGTCTATGACGCCGACGGCAAGATGATCATCCAGTTCTTCGGGAAGCGCCATGAGGGCGAGAGCGAGCGCGACGACTGGCGATTCCTGGCGGAGAACCTGCCGCGCATCCCAAGCCCGACCGCAGCCTGAGGACTACAGAAATGGTTTCCTTTTCCAGACTGGCGCCCGTCCTCCGGTTGGCGCTCGGGCCGGCGATCGGTCTTTCCCTGGCTTTCGCCCAACTGCAACCTGGCAACGCCACCGAGGGTGCGACGGTCTTTGCCGATCCCTCGAAGATAGCGGCCATTGGTGGCTCGATCACCGAGATCGTCTATGCGCTCGGCGAGGAGAAGCATCTGGTGGCTCGCGATTCCACCAGCCGGTTCCCGAAAGCAGCACTTGAGCTTCCTGATGTCGGCTACATGCGCCAGCTGTCGCCGGAAGGTGTCCTGTCGGTCAATCCGACCGGCATCCTGGCTCTGCACGGCAGCGGTCCCAAGGAAGCCGTCGATGTGCTGAAGAAGACGAGCATTCCGTTCATCGAAGTGCCGGAACACTATAGCCACGAAGGCATCCTGGAGAAGGTCCGCATCGTCGGCAAGGCGCTCGGCGTCGATGCCAAGGCCGAGGTGCTGGCCAGGGAGCTTGATGCCAAGCTCACGGCCGCCGAACAGCAGACAGCCTCGATCAACCAGCGCAAGCGCATCCTGTTCGTGCTGTCGATACAGGGCGGCAAGATCCTGGCCGCCGGCAACGAGACCGCCGCTGACGGCATGGTCAAGCTGGCCGGCGGGGTCAATGCCGTCGAGGGCTTTTCCGGTTACAAGCAGATGTCCGACGAGGCGATCATCACCGCCAGGCCGGACGTGATCCTGATGATGAGCAATGCCGGGCCTCCGGTATGGGACGACGAACTGTTCTCCAATCCGTCGATCGCCTCGGCGCCGGCGGGTGCCGCGCGCAAGCTGATCCGCATCGACGGTGCCTATCTGCTCGGCTTCGGGCCGCGCACGGCCGACGCCATCCACGACCTCGCCGTCTCGCTCTATGGCGGGCAGGTCACGGATTGAGCGGGGCGGATCATGGTCGATCAATCGATCGCCGGCCCGGTCGAGGTGATGACGGGTGCATCCGAAGGCGACCGCTCCGGCCGCGCCCGCATGGTCATCCTTCTGTTGTGCCTGGGGCTCGTCATTGCCGTATTGCTGTCGCTCACGTCAGGAGCATCGGACGCATCGGCCGTCAACGTCATCAGCGACTGGCTGTTCGGTACCGTGCCTGATCACGCCGCGCTGAGCGCCCGCGACAGCCTGATCGTCTACGACATCCGCCTGCCGCGCGTCATCCTTGGCATGCTGGTCGGGGCTGCTCTTGCCGTCTCCGGAGCGGTTATGCAGGGGCTGTTCCGTAATCCGCTCGCCGACCCTGGCCTGATCGGCGTTTCGGCCGGATCCAGCCTCGGTGCGGTTGCCGTCATCGTGCTCGGCGCCACGGTGCTGGCGCCGGTGACGGCCATGCTCGGCACGCTTGCGCTGCCGCTGGCGGCATTCTGTGGCGGGCTCGCCACGACATTGGTGCTCTATCAGGTTGCGACGAGACGGGGACAAACTTCGGTCGCCACCATGCTGCTCGCCGGCATCGCACTGGCGGCGCTCGCCATGGCGCTGACCGGCATCCTCATCTTCATGGCCGACGACCGCCAGTTGCGCGACCTGACCTTCTGGCAACTCGGATCGCTCGGCGGCGCGACCTGGTCGAAGATCGCTTCCGTTGGGCCGATCATCGTGCTGGCGCTGGCGGCGATGCCGTTTTTGGCCCGCGGCCTCAACGCGCTGGCACTGGGCGAGGCGACCGCAGGTCATCTGGGCATCCCGGTGCAGCGGCTGAAATACACGGCCATCGTCGGCGTGTCGGCCGCTGTCGGCGCCTCCGTCGCCGTCAGCGGTGGCATCGGCTTCGTCGGCATCGTCGTGCCGCATCTGCTGCGCCTGCTGATCGGTCCCGACAATCGCTATCTGCTGCCGGCGTCGGCGCTACTTGGCGCGTCGCTGCTGCTGTTGGCTGACGCCGTCGCGCGCACAATCGTGGCGCCAGCCGAATTGCCGATCGGCATCGTCACCGCGATCGCCGGTGCGCCGTTCTTCCTATGGATCCTGCTGCGCAAGCGCGGCGTCATTGATTTGTAGGATTCGGGGATGCGATTTGTGGATTTGTGAGGCTTGAATGATCGAGGCAAGGGATGTTTCGGTTGACATCGCCGGCAAGCGTATCGTTGCCGGTGTCGATTTCGCTGCGCGGCCCGGCGAGATCGCCGCCATCGTTGGCCCCAATGGTTCCGGCAAAACGACCTTCCTCAAGGCACTGTCCGGCGAACTCGCCTATACCGGATATGTCGCCCTCAACGGCCGCGATCTCTCGGCCATGAAACCGGTCGAGATTGCTACCCAGCGAGCGGTGCTGCCGCAAGTGACGACGCTTTCGTTTCCATTCACGGTGCGAGAGGTGGTCAAGCTCGGGCTTGTCGGCAGCCGCTCGGGCGTCCTGCCGGGCGAGGATGCGCGGCTGCCGGAACGGGCGCTGGCGCGCGTCGATCTTGACGGCTTTGCCGGACGTTTCTACCAGGAGCTTTCGGGCGGCGAGCAACAGCGTGTCCAACTCGCGCGCGTGCTGTGCCAGGTCTGGGCGCCGGTGCTCGACAGCAAGCCGCGCTATCTGTTCCTCGATGAGCCGGTTTCCAGCCTCGACATCAAGCACCAGCTGATCATCATGAACATCGCCCGCGACTTCGCCAGACGTGGCGGCGGCGTGGTCGCCATCCTGCACGACCTCAATCTCACGGCCATGTTTGCCGACCGGATTTTCGTCATGCATCGCGGCAGGCTCGCCGCCACCGGGTCGCCACAGGATGTGCTGAGCGACGATCTGATCGAAAAAGTGTTCGACTGCCGGCTCAGGATCGGCGTGCTGCCGGCCGGCAACGTGCCGTTCGTGCTGCCGCAATCGTCGGTCAGTTGATATTCAGGTGAGGCCGGCCTGCGAATGGCGGTTTCCTGTGCTTCCGGTACTCACGTACCCAAACGTACGCTCCGTTCCGGTTCTCGGACCCCACCATTCTCGACTCGGCCTGACGTGGGAGGCCGGAATCAGGCAGCGGGTGCGCGGCGCTCCACCAGCATGTCGATGCCGAGCAGGTTGCGCACATTCGGCCGCGCTGCCACGAGGTCAGCGATCGTGTAGCGGGCGAGCACGGCGAAGAACGCGTTCAGCGCCTCACGCAACGCCGAGTTCAGTGCGCAGCTGTCGACCAGCGGGCATTCGGCGGCATCGTTCTCGAAGCATTCGGCCATGGCGAAGCTCTCTTCCGTCACGCGCACGACATCGAACAGGCTTATTGCTTCGGCCGTCCGGCCAAGTTTGACGCCGCCATTCCTGCCACGCACGGTCTGGACAAGGCCATGCTCGACCAGCGGCTGCAAAATCTTGAACAGGAAAAGCTCCGACACCGAATAGGCGGCCGCGATCTCGGGGATGCGGCTCAATCGGTCGTCATTCGCCGCGCAATACATCAGGATGCGCATGGCATAGTTGGTCTGGCGCGTAAGCCGCATTTTGTCCTCACAAGGCACTGGTGCGGTGCAACCACGCCAGATTTCAAAACTTGCCGATG
This sequence comes from Mesorhizobium sp. P2_A8, assembly GCF_056404935.1. Lineage (NCBI taxonomy): Bacteria > Pseudomonadati > Pseudomonadota > Alphaproteobacteria > Hyphomicrobiales > Phyllobacteriaceae > Mesorhizobium > Mesorhizobium sp. P2_A8. Next base: position 536,613 of record NZ_JBFUDB010000003.1, on the reverse strand, counting down.
TGGCTTTGAAAATTTCGGATTCGCCACATTAGCCTGAGCGGAATATGGCCTATACCTTGGAACAATTCCAGACTGGCGTCGCACAATAGATGAATATCCTCCTCAACTTTGTGTGCGCAGCCGGACCAGACGCGGAGCGAATTCGGCTGTCACGGGCATTTCGCCTGATGAAACACTAAATAGGCCCGAGATCGACGAGGAGCGGCTCTTCCATGTCCCAATCGGCTCCTTCCCTGGCGCCTGTCCGTTTCGATGCCGACGCGGACGCCAAACTTTCCGCGTTGCGGCGTACCAAACTCGTGGCAGCGGCGGCGCTGGCGCTTTGCGTGCTGGTGTTTGCGGTCGCCAAATCGTTCGAGCACGCCTATCCATGGCTCGGCTTCGTCGCTGCCTTTGCCGAGGCCGCGACCATCGGCGGTCTGGCCGACTGGTACGCGGTGGTGGCGCTGTTCCGACGGCCGCTGGGGCTGCCGATCCCGCATACCGCCATCATTCCCGAGAACCAGAGCCGCATTGCCGACAATCTCGGCCGCTTCATCGAGGTGAACTTCCTCGCTCCGGAACCGGTGCGTGAAAAGCTTGCCGAGGTCGATTTTTCGGCGCTCGTCGCCGACTGGCTGGCCGATGCCGAACGCGCCGCCGGCCTGTCGCGCTTCGTCGTGCGTCTGGTGCCGCAGACGCTCGCCGCCGTCGAGCAATCCGGCCTGCGTGGCTTCGTCACCAGCCGCATGCTCGAGCAAATCGAAAAGGTGCCGCTGGCGCCGCTGGCCGCCGAGCTGTTGTCGGCGCTCACCGACGATCGCCGCCACCAGAAACTGTTCGACGAATTCACCAAGGTGATCGGCCGATTCCTCAACGACGAGCAGGCGCTGGCGACAATGCGCGAGAAGATCCGCGAGGAGCTGCCATCGCTGTTCAACCTGTTCCGCGCCGACGCCTATCTTTTGAAGAAGATCGTCGCTTCCGCCGGCTCGCTGCTCGACGAAGTGCGGGCCGATCCCGACCACCCGATGCGCGCCGAATTCGACCGTTTCGCTCTAGGCTTCATCGAAAAGCTCAGGACCTCGAAGCAATATGCCAAACGCGCCGAGAAGCTGAAGCGCGATTTCCTCGCTCGGCCGGAGGTCAGGGGACTGGCCGGCGATATGTGGGCGAGCCTCAGCCAGTTCATCGAGCAGGATACCAAGGCGCCCGAGTCGATCATCCGTGCGCATCTCGCCAACATGTTCGTCGAGGTCGGCCGGCATCTTGCCAGCGACGCACAGATCAGGGCCGACATGAACCAGGGCTTCGTGGTGGCGCTGGCTTCGTTCGTGGAGAGCCAGAAGAGCGGCGTGTCGAAATTCATCGCCGACCAGGTCAAGCGCTGGGATCTCGCGCAGCTGACGAGGCTGATCGAGATGAACATCGGCAGGGACCTGCAATACATCCGCTTCAACGGCATGATCATTGGCGGGCTTGCCGGTGTAGTGCTCTATGTCGCCGAGCGGCTGTTCCTCGTCGGCTGAAGCGCGAGCCTGGGTCGATTCCACTGCGTTCGAATGGACAGCCAGCACTTCGGTGCTATTCTCCGTCAGGGAGCCCAATCGGCGGCGACAAGGGGAGAAGACGATCATGGCCAAGCAACCGGAATCCGATTCCTTCATGGACATGTTCGGCAAGTTTGGCCGCGACTTGAAGGTGCCCAACGTCGATGTCGAGGCGATCCTCGCGCATCATCGCAAGAACCTCGAGGCACTGGAAAAATCGGCCCGAACCGGTGCTGCCGGAGCGTCGTCGCTGTTGTCCAGGCAGCGCGAGATGCTGCAGGACACGCTGCGCGAGATCACCGAGATGGCGCAAAGCTACAGAGCGCCGGGCAATCCGCAGGAATTGATGGCCAAACAGACCGAATTCGCCCGCAAATCCTTCGAGGCTGCGTTGAAGAATGCCGGCGAAGTGGCTGAACTGGCCAAGAAATCCGGCACCGAATCGGTCGACATCCTGCGCACGCGCATCAAGGAGGCGATGGAGGAAATCCGCGCCGGCTACGACAAGAAGTAGCGTTCTCTGGCCAAGGCGGCGTTTGTTGCCGCCGGCAGCCCCTGAAAGCCAGGAAATCCGGATTTGCCCTGCCACTGCGCCGGGCGGAGTGGCACGATCGCGGCCGAAATTGGCGGAACGGATTTGCACCGACCGAATTGACAGGGGCTGCCAGTTCGTGGTCCGGAGGCGTTTGAAGCGATCGGGAAACCAGGAATGAACGAAATACGGCCTAAGACGCCGCCGACCTACGCGCAATTGAGGACGATGGCCGGGCAGGAGCTTGGCGTGTCGGAGTGGACGACGGTCGACCAGAATCGCATCGACCAGTTCGCCGAATGTACAGGCGACCATCAATGGATCCATGTCGATCCCGAGAGGGCGCGACGCCAAAGCCCGTTCCGCACGACGATCGCGCATGGCTACCTGACGCTGTCGATCATCGGCGCGCTGGCGCTCGGCATGGGCATCGTGCCGGAGAATACCCAGGCCGCATTCAACTATGGCTTCGACAAGGTGCGTTTCCTGGCGCCGGTCAAGGTCGGCGCGCGCATCAGGCTGCGATCTACTCTTCTTTCGATGGAGGACAGGGGGCCGGGCCAGTATCTGATGAAGGCGGCCAATACGGTCGAGATCGAAGGCGAAGAAAAGCCCGCCCTGACAGCCGAAACACTGGTCATGCTCTACGAGCGCCGCAAACGGGCAGGGGCCTGAGAGCCTGTTTGGAAATTCTACTCTGGCGACTATCTGATGGCGGTTTCTGCGCTTCCGTTGCTCACGGACCGAATGTCCGCTGCGCTACGGTTCTCGAAACCATCGTCATATGACTCGCCAGAGCGAATTTCGAAACAGCCTCTGAGCGGCGTCCAACTGGACATCACGCTTCGATCGCATGCCGCCAAACTGGTCGCAGGTCACGAAACATTGGGTTCAGCGCGGCTAGCGGCGTGGGCCGAGAGCAGCGCAAGGAACAGCGCGATCAGCGCCAGCGCCGTTGCCGTCTGAAAGGTGACCTGCATCCCACGGGCGGCGGCCCCTGAACTCAGAATGTCCTCGCCAATGCCTTGCTGTTCCCCGGCCGACGCGACGGCGAAGACGGCGCCCATCAACGATGCGCCGGTGATGAGGCCGAGATTGCGCGAAAGGTTGAGCAGGCCGGAGACGACGCCGCGCTCGCTGGCGCCGACACCGGTCATGACGGCTGCATTGTTGGACGTCTGGAACAGCGCATAGCCGATGCAGCTAATGGTGATTGGAACGACATAGCTGGCAATGCCGAGTTTCGTCATGGCGAGCGACAGCAGGAACATGCCGGCGGCAAGGGCGAGCAGACCGGCGACCATCACTCCATGAGCGCCGAAGCGATCGGTCAGGCGTCCGGCCAGCAGCGCCGACAGGGTCGAGACAAGCGGGCCGGTCGAAAGCACGAGGCCGACCATTGCGGCATCGAGCCCGAGCCCGCGCGACAGATAGAACGGGGCAACCACCAGGGTCGCCATCATCACGGTGGCAACGATGAGGCTCATGGCCAGGCTGGCGCTCAGTTGGAGGTCGCGGAAGCTGGCAAGCTGGATCAAGGGGTTTTTCACTTTCGCCTGCGAAGCGGCGAACAGAACGGCGCCGATGCCGGCAGCTATCAGCAGACCGATGTTGAGCGTATCGAAATTGCCTCTGCCAAGCGTCATGGCCAGCGCATAGGCGGCCAGCGTCAGGGCCAGCAGGGCGGTGCCCACGGCGTCGAACTTGCCTCGATCAGTCCGCGCCTTGCTGTCGGCCGGCAAGGAACGCCAGGCGAGAGCGAAGGTCAGCACACCCAGCGGGACATTGATGAGGAAGATCGCCTGCCAGCCGAAGCCCGCGATCAAGAACCCGCCCAGCGACGGACCAAGTGTCGTGCCGATCGCGGACATGGCGCCGAGCAGGCCCATGGCGCTGCCGGTTTTAGCCTTGCTTACCGTCTCGGCCACAAAAGCCAGCGTCAGCGCCATCATTAGCGCCGCGCCAAGCCCCTGCACGGCCCGCGCGGCGATCAGCAGCCAGAGTGTCGGCGCCAGGCCGCAGAGTACGGATGCCAGCGTGAACAGCGCGATGCCGCCAAGCAGCAACGGCCGGCGCCCGAACATGTCGGCCAGCCGTCCGGCGCTGACGATCAATGTGGTGATGGCGAGCAGATAGGCGAGAACAACCCACTGCACCGACTGGAACGAAGCGCCGAAATTCTGCATCAGCGACGGCAGGCCGACGCTGGCAATGCTGGTTCCAAGCGACGACAGCAGCGTTGCGAGCGAAAGGCTTGCCAGCGCCCAGCGGTCGGATTGGACCTGTGGCGGCGCCGATACGCGCCGATTTTGCTCAATGATTGCCAAGGCGATCTCCTTTCCATCGGCTCCAGAACCGGAGCCATGGGAGGTCTAGTCTCTCGGTTGATGTGGCGGAAGGCGCAGCATTTGCATCTTATTCATGCACCAAACGCCATATCCCATGCTATGGTCCGCCTATGGCATCGCCCGATCTCAATTTGCTCGTCGCTCTCGACATCCTGCTCACCGAAGGCAGCGTGGCGCGCGCCGCCAACCGGCTGCGCCTCAGCCCCTCGGCGATGAGCCGGACGCTGGCGCGGCTGCGCGAGGCAACGGGCGATCCGCTACTGGTTCGCGCCGGTCGCGGCCTGGTTCCGACACCGCGTGCGCAGGAGTTGCAGCAGCAGGCTGGTCGCGTCGTTCAGGATGCGGAAGCGCTGCTGCGCCCTGTCAAGCTCCTCAACCTTTCAGGCCTCGCCAGGACCTTCACGCTGCGCACCAATGAAAGCTTCGTCGAGGAGTTCGCGCCGCGCCTTGTCGCCCGCATCGAAGCGGAGGCGCCTTGCGTGCGGCTGCGTTTCGCGCCGAAGTTCGACAAGGATGTCACGTCGCTGCGCGAGGCGGCGATTGACCTGGAAATCGGCGTCGCCGGTGAAACCGGACCAGAGATGCGCATCCAGGCGCTGTTTCGCGACCGCTTCATCGGTGCCGTTCGAACTGGCCATCCCTTGAGCGAGGGCGTCGTCACGCCCGCGCGCTACGCGGCCGGCCGCCACATCAGTGTTTCGCGGCGGGGCCGCGAGAAAGGGCCGATCGATGAAGCCCTGGAGCGGCTTGGACTCCAGCGGACAGTCGTGTGCATGGTTTCCGGCTTTTCGGCCACGCTTGCCATGGCGCGCGCGTCCGACCTGATCGCCAGCGTGCCCGAGCGGCACACGGAAGGCGCGCGCGCCGGCATGCACAGCTTTCCACTACCGGTTGCCACTGTGGAGGTCACCATCTCCATGCTTTGGCACCCGCGTCTCGATGCCGATCCGGCACAGCGCTGGTTGCGCGACTGCGTGCGGGAGGTCTGTGCGGCCCGCTGACCGACAACCGTGCGCAATCAATTCGCCATCGCCGCCTCAAGCACCTTGAAAATCCGCTCGTCGGCGCATTGGGCAACGTTGAAGCGCAGGAAGCGGCTGGCTGTCTGGGACAGGCTGAACGCATTGCCGGGCGCCAGCACGATGTTGTCGGCTAGGGCGCGGCGGGCGACTTCGGCCGCATCGACGCCATCCGGCAGGCCGCACCACAGGAACAGGCCGGCCGGCTGGTCGATCCAGGGCGTGATGCCGATTGCCTTCAGGCGGGCACTCGTCTCGCCCATGGCGCGCGAAAGCCGCGCCCGCAGCAGATCCATATGCTTGCGGTAGCTGCCGTCCTTCAGCAGCGTCAGCACCAGTTCGGCCGCAAGCCGGCCGCCGCCGAAGGTGGTGGCGATCTTGAGGTCGGTCAGGCGCTCGATCCAGTCGCGGGGCGCCGCGATGTAGCCGCAGCGAACCGACGCCGACAGCGTCTTGGAGAAACTGCCGATCTGGACGACCCGGCTCAGGCCATCGAACGCCGCCAGCCTGGGGGCGGGCGCATGTTCGAAATCGGCAAAGATGTCGTCCTCGACGATGGTCAATTCCGACTGATCGGCGAGCTTGAGCAGGCGGTGCGCGGTGACTGGCGACAGGATCGCGCCGGTCGGATTGTGGATGGCGGAATTGGTGATGTAGAGGCGCGGCCGGTGCTCGGTGAGCGCCTGCGCGAACAGGTCGATATCCGGTCCCGACGGCGTGTAGGGAACGCTGACGACCTTGGCCCTGTGGGCGCGCAGCAAGGCGTGAAAATTGAAATAGCAGGGATCATCGACCAGCACCGTGTCGCCGGGCTCGATCAGGAAGCGGCACAGCAGGTCAATGGCTTGCGTGCCCGATTCCGTCAGCATGATCTGTTCTGGCGAGGCTTCGATGCCGTGCTCCGCCATGCGCCGCGCAAGCAGTTGCCGCAGCGGCGGCAGGCCGAGCGGCGTGCCGTAGTCGGCAAGCGCGACATCGTCGGCACGCGCCACGGTGCGCAATGCCCGGCGCAACCCTGCCTGGTGCATCCAGGAGGCCGGCAGCCAGCCGCAGCCGGGTTTCAGGATGTCATCGCCTGTCTCCAGCGACTGGCGCGAGATCCAGAGCGGATCGACGGCGCGGTCGAGCCGGGGGCCAATCTCGGCCAGAGACAGCGGCGCCAGCGATCCGGCGGCATAAAACCCCGAGCCCGGCCGGGACCGGATCGCGCCTTCGGCGGCGAGCCGCTCATAGGCTTCGACCACGGTGGACTTGGACACTTGCATGGACTTGGCGAAGGCGCGGATCGACGGCAGTCGCGCTCCCGGCGTCAGGCTGCGCGCGGCAATCCGCTGGCGGATGGTCGCCATCACGCTCTCGATCAGGGTGAGCGTGTCTTCGGTTTCCAGCGCGAGTTCCGTCATCCGTACTGCCTAGTTGACCATTACAGTTTTGTAGAAGTGTACTCCATTGTCTCTGGCTGCACCATAGGCGTCGGCCCGATAGAGGGCGAAAGAAATGGAGCCTGGAATGGACAAGACGGCGAGTGGCTGGGTGAACGGATTCATCGGCGTGTTGATCTTCAGCGGCTCGCTGCCGGCGACGCGTGTGGCGGTGATGGATTTCGATCCGATCTTCCTGACGACGGCCCGCGCGGCGATTGCCGGATTGCTTGGTCTGGCAATGCTGCTGTTGTTCCGGCAGAAACGTCCGCAGCGCGGGGATCTGCTGTCGCTGGCGATCGTCGCACTTGGCGTGGTGGTCGGCTTTCCCTTGCTGACCGCTCTGGCGCTGAAGCATGTCACCACGGCCCATTCCATCATCTTCGTCGGCCTGCTGCCGCTGGCGACGGCGATCTTCGGCGTGCTGCGCGGCGGTGATCGCCCGCGCCCGGCGTTCTGGCTGTTTTCGTGCGTGGGCAGCGCGCTCGTCGCGGGCTTTGCGCTGACGCAGGGCGTGACAGCCTCGCCGGTCGGCGATGGTCTGATGCTGGCCGCCATCGTCGCCTGCGGCCTGGGCTATGCCGAGGGTGCGGCGCTGTCACGCAAGCTCGGCGGCTGGCAGGTGATCTGCTGGGCGCTGACGCTGTCGCTGCCGATCATGCTGATGCTGACTTTTGCGACGCTGCCACCATCCTTTGCCGGCGTCGGCTCCAACGCCTGGATCGGTCTCGCCTATGTCTCGCTGTTCAGCATGCTGATCGGCTTCGTCTTCTGGTATCGCGGCCTGGCGCAAGGCGGCATCGCCGCGGTCGGGCAGTTGCAGCTTCTGCAGCCCTTCTTCGGCCTCACGCTGGCGGCGACGCTGCTGCATGAGCAGGTCAGTTCGCTGATGGTCGTCGTCACGCTCGGCGTGGTGCTGTGCGTGTTCGGTGCGAAGAAATTTGCGAGATAGGCCCGGGGAGGCGGTTCCCGCCGCTATGTCTCTTTGTTTTGACGCAATTCCCTAAGGGAAGCGCTACGCGCTTTTCCCGGGAAAACCGCTTCACACTTTTCCTGGAATTGATTCAGAACTTCGTCACCACGCCGATGCCGATGCCCTCGAAGCCGCCCATGGCCATCAAGGCGGCCGGCGCCTCGTCGAGGCTGATCTTCTTGCCGACCAGCAGTTCGGGCTGGAGCTTGCCGTTGCGGATCATCTCCATCATCGCCTGGTAGCGATAGGCCTGCATGCCGTGGCTGCCGAGGATTTCGAGCTCGAAGGCGATCACCTTGTCCATCGGCACCTGCGGGCGGGCGTGCTCGCCCAGCATCAGGCCGACCTGCACATGGCGGCCGCGCCGGCGCAGATTGGCGATCGAATTGAACGAGGTGGTGGGGTGGCCGAGCGCGTCCATCGACATATGCGCGCCGCCATTGGTGATCTGCTTGACCGCCTTGACCACATTCGGCGTTTTCGACGCGTTGATGGTGGCGACCGCGCCGATCTTCTTGGCGAACTCAAGCTTCTCGTCGGTGAGGTCGATGGCGATGACATTGGCGCCCATGGCGCTGGCAATCATGGTCGCCGACAGGCCGACGCCGCCGCAGCCATGCACCGCCACCCATTCGCCCGGCGTCACCCGGCCCTGGTCGACAATGGCGCGAAACGAAGTGACGAAGCGGCAGCCGAGGCTGGCGGCGGTGGCGAATTCCATTTCGTCGGGCAAGCGCACGAGATTGGTGTCGGCGTGTTCGATGGCGACATATTCGGCGAACGAACCCCAGCCGGTGAAGCCAGGCTGCGTCTGATGCTCGCAGACCTGGTGATTGCCCGATGAGCATTCGAAGCAGCGGCCGCAGCCGACGGCGAACGGCACGGTGACGCGTTCGCCGGCCTTCCAGCGGGTGACCTGCTTGCCGGCGGCCACCACGATACCGGCCAGCTCATGGCCCGGCACATGCGGCAGGCGGATGCTGTCGTCATGGCCCATCCAGCCGTGCCAGTCGCTGCGGCAGAGCCCGGTCGCCTCGACCTTGATCACGACGCCATCGGCAGCCGGTTTCGGATCTGGAACGGTCTGGATCGTCGGCGCTTCGCCGAATTTCTCGAAGACGACGGCTTTCATTGGCAACTCCCAACCTTCACACGACCCGCGGGAAGATAGCCGATTCCCTGTCGGGTCAAGCGGAAATCAATTCCGCCAGACATGGTCGCGTCGATGCTCATGCTACGTGTCGGCCAATGAAATCTCACTCGGCATCGATCTGGTTCTGGGGCGCCGCCTTCTGGAAGGCCGAAAGGGCCATGCAGGCGGCGTTGATGCGCGCGATCGTCGGGTATGGCGTCATATCGACGCCGAAGCGGGCATTGTTGGTGACCTGCGCGGCCAGGCAGATGTCGGCCAGGCCCGGTGTGTTGCCATGGCAGAACTTTCCGGTTTCGGCCGAGGACGCCAGGATTGTCTCAAGCGGCTGAAAGCCTTCGTTCACCCAGTGGCGGAACCAGTTGGTGATGTCCTGGTCGCCGGCGCCGAACAGGGTGCGCAGCGAGGTCAGCACGCGCAGATTGTTCACCGGATGGATGTCGCAGGCGATCATCTGCGCCAGCATCCTGACTCGCGCCCGGCCAAGAGCGTCGTTCGGCAGCAGCGGTGGTTCGGGGCTGGTCTCGTCGAGGAATTCGATGATCGCCAGCGATTGCGTCAGCAGCGTGCCGTCGTTCCAGATAAGCGCCGGCACCAGACCTTGCGGATTGACCGCGAGATAGGCAGGCTCCAGGTGCTCGCCATGGCGCAGGTGGTGCGGGACGTAGTCATAGCTCAGCCCCTTCATCTCCAGCGCGATCCGCACCCGATAGGAGGTGGAGGAACGATAGTAGTTGTGCAGGACGATGCCGCTCATGCGCTCACTTCGGTTGGCCGATGGTCACTTCGATCGTGCCGATGCCGTCGACGCCGCCGGTCATCGTGTCGCCCGGACCGACCGCGCCGACGCCGGCCGGGGTGCCGGTGAAGATCAGGTCGCCGGGTTCCAGCTCCATCGCCTCGCTGCAGATCGACACGATATCGGCGATCGGCCAGATCAGCTCGGCGAGGTCGGCGTCCTGCCTGACCTTGCCGTTGACGGCGAGCCAGATGCGGCCCTTTTGCGGGTGGCCGGATTTCTGAGCGGGGACCAGCGGGCCGCAAGGCGCGGAACGGTCGAACGCCTTCGACCAGTCCCAGGGCCGCGCCATCTTCTTGGCTTCATCCTGCAGATCGCGGCGGGTGAGGTCGATGCCGACGCCGTAGCCCCAGACATGATCCAGCGCCCTGTCGCGGGCGATGCGGAAGCCCGGTCTGCCGATCGCGGCAACCAGCTCGATCTCGTGGTGCAGATTGGCCGTCAGCGGTGGGTAGGGGATGGTGGCGCCGGAATCGACCACCGCGTCGGCCGGCTTGGTGAAGAAGAAGGGCGGATCGCGCTCGTCATTGCCGAGTTCGCGAATATGGGCGGCGTAGTTGCGGCCAACGCAGAAGATGCGGCGCACCGCAAAACGTTCGGGCGAACCTGCAACGGCCACCGATGATATTGCGGGCGAGGGAAGGACGAATTCTGTCATGTGGGTCTCTGCTTGGTTGCCGGAACATTCGGCCGATTTGGGCGCCCGGGCAATCGAGAAAGCGCCGGCGGCGCTTTCCGACGGAGATGGCGATATACTATTTGGCAATAATCTGGCCATGGTCGCGAGGTTATTCTAACGCGCGTCGCGTTTGAAACGGATTGAGGCGCCGCGCGTTAGGTCTTTGTCTCATGCATGTCGTTCACCCAAAACCGGGGCCACTTTTGGGCGACATGCATTAATCGCCCCTGAACCGAAATGAACCCCATGACCGCAACCCACGATCGCGCCCGGTTCCTGATCATCGACGACCACCCGCTGTTTCGCGAGGCGCTGCACAGCGCCGTGCAGATGGCCTATCCGGAAGTCGACACGGTGGAGGCGCGCTCGATCACCGAGGCGCTCGATCTTCTGGCTGGCGCCAGGCCGTTCGATCTGGCGCTGCTCGACCTCAGCATGCCCGACGTGCACGGCTTTGAAGGCTTGCTGCAGCTCCGGACCCGCTATCCGCGCCTGCCGGTGGTCATCGTCTCGGGCCATGAGGAGCCGAAGATCATTTCCGAAGCGCTGTCCTATGGCGCCGCCGGCTTCATTCCGAAATCGGCGCGCAAGAGTGATCTCGCCGCCGCCATACGCTCGGTGATGGAGGGCGCGATCTATGTGCCGGAAACCTACGAAGGCCGCACGCCCGACGCCGACAGCATCGACCGCGCCGACATGGTGCAGCGCCTGTCGACGCTGACGCCGCAACAGCTGCGCGTGCTGCAGATGCTGCGCCAGGGCCTGCTCAACAAGCAGATCGCCTACGAGCTGCAGGTCGGCGAAACCACGGTCAAGGCGCACGTGTCGGAAATCCTGCGCAAGCTCAATGTGTACAGCCGCACGCAAGCGGTGATCGAGGTGTCGAAGCTGGACAATGCGGAGCTGTTTCGCGATCAGGCGGGGTTTTGAGTTCGCCTACAGCGTTGGTTAGGCGAGCATTCTAAAAGTGCACTGTCACCGTAATTCCGAATTCTCTAGTGGTGAAAATATTTAGGTGAACTAACTCCAAATTCCATATCACCCTCCATGGTAAAACAAAAACACCACCTATATTCTTCGTCAATAAAATAATGATGCTGTGGAATAGAAATTATATCAAAAATCGCTATTTTCATAGCATCTAACGATCCTTTTAGCGCAAAATTAGTTAATCCGTCGCCAACATATATGGCATTGCCGGACAATTTATTTTCTGATATCACGCATTTAAAAAAATCAACAAAAGAGATGATGCGCATGTCCTCGTTATATTCCGTGCGCGTAATAAAATCTGGCAACCTTTCCCACTCAATTTTTGATCCAATAACAGGATAGTATTGCGATAGTCGCTTAAATATCAATTTTGAATCGCCGGCATCAATAATATCACCAGACGAAAACATATTTTTTAAAGACATCTTAAGCTCTTTTTCGTAGTAATTCATATTATTTTCCGTCAAATTGTCCTATTATTTTATCTACTAGGGATTGGCTCCCGTCAAAGCTGAATGTCGCCTTCTCCTTTGCGGCCCATGTATTTATGTGCGCGCCGTGGCGACTATCGAATTCGACCCGGAAGCCAACTTTGCCGTCCTCGGTCATCATGCCGATTGCCTTGCCTGCATTGTCACCGAACTTCCCTATGGTCGCCTTGTCAGCCTTGAACGCTCGCGCTGAAAGCCAATCGAGTGCTAGATTCCTCACTTGATTGAAATCTTTCAAGCCCGCTGCAGCAGCTTCTGCCATTTTGGCTTTGCCAACAGGGCTTTCAACCGCAACGAGTCCAGCGGCGATTTCCAGAGAATTGCCAAATGCAGGTGTGTCATACTCGGCGCGCATTCTGTCATACATCGGCGCATAGAGCGGGCCTATCGGAGGGACACTTCCAGAGATTCCAAGTGCTGTATTCCATCCGGCCTTGGCCGTATCAAGAAGTGCGCTTTTTATTGACTTCTTGTCTCGTATTTCAAGGTTAATGTTCTTGTCGACTACGTGGGATTCACTTACTTTCTGCGCCTCTTTGCTCGCGCCCTCTCCCCCAAGAAGCTCCTTTCCTGTGATCGCATCTACTTGGGTCTCTCCTCCATCGGCGTGCCCATTCGGATCGCTCCTATTGACCGGATCATTTCCCGCATACGCATACCGATTGGTCCCAACCCCTGGCAGTGTCGGATCCCAACCATCCGGCGAAATAAACCGCCCCAGCACCGGATCCATGTATCTGGCATTGAGGTACAGCAGCCCCGTCTCGGGATCGAAGCGTTCGCCGATGTAGCCCTTCTGCGTCTGGAAGCCTGTATTGAGGCGTTCGCCATAGGCGGCGTAGTTGGTCTGCTCGACGATGGCGCCTGCGGCATCGGTGACCATGCGCACCGAAGCCAGGTGATCGCGGTGCAGGAAGTATTTGACGCCGTTGACGACCTTGATGTCGGGGTGGGGATACCGTGTGTAGATTTCCGCTCCCGGTGTTTTCGGATCGATCTCGACCGAGGCGTCAGGATAGATAGTGGTGGCGAAAGCGGAGTTCTTCTTCGCCCGAGCACCGTCCGGTCCATAGGTGAGGTTGACGGTGTTGGAGGCCAGCGTGACGGTCTTCAGCCGGTTGGCTTCGTCCCAGACGAGCGTGCGGCTGCCGTCTGATGTCATGTTACCATTGGCGTCATAAGCCAGCGTATTGGTGCCGACCGAAGTTGGAGCGTGCGGACGCGCTGCTGTGCTTGCCGGATAGACATAGGTGCCGGCCACACGGTAGCGCGAGATCAGATTGTCGTTGGCGGCATAGACGAAGAGTTCGTCGAGCGTATTGTCGCCAAGATTGTTGGCCGAGACCAGCCGGTTGGCATTGTCATAGATATAGTGCCAACTGCTCGTGGCCGAGATCCCGGTAATGTCGACGATACGACCGAGGCTGTCGCGCGCATACTGGTCGTAGAGCAGGACGGTGGCGCCTTTTTCCGTTTTGACGCCTGTCAGCCAGCGCCGGGTCGGCGAATAGGTGAAGGACGTTTTGACGCCGTTGGCGTAGGTGATCTCCTTCGTCTGGCCGTCGGCTTCGTAGATCGTCGAGGTGATGTAGCCGGGAACCGCGTACAGCCTGTTGCCGGCGGTGAATTGCAGCGGCGCAGCCGAGGTGCCGAAGTCGAGCTGTGCCGGCAGATATTGCGTAGCGATCGCCTGGCCGGAGCGATCGCGAACCGTGGTGGTGGTGTGGGTCAGCGTACCGATCGTGGCATCCTGGCGCGCCACCTTGCCAAAACCGTCATATTTGTAACTCTGCGTGGCGGCGGTGTTGGTCGACGTCGTCAACTGCCCGATATTGTGATAGTTCGCCGCCTCGTCATAGGCATTCAGTGTCAGAGTCACCGGGCTGCCGCCAGGCGCTGTCGCCGTCTTCAGCGTCAGCCGGTCCATCTGGTCGTAAGTGAGATTGGTGACCACGCCCCTGGCATCGGTCTGTTTGATCAGCCGGTTGACGCCGTCATAGACATAAGTCCAGGTGCCCAGATCGGGGTCCGACGCCGACAGCCGGTTGCCCATCATGTCGTAGGTGTAGGTCCAGTTCGAGCCGCCGGGATCGGTGACGCCGATCAAGCGGCCGAGAGGGTCGTAATTGCGGTATTCCACCAGGGAGAGGCCAGTGGCATCGCGCACGATGCCGCCAGTTGCTCCAGCGTTCCCACCAAATTACGGTGACAGTGCACTTTATTATTGAATGTGGAATTACGAGGCGGGGCGAGCATGGTAACAGAGGACATCACCGTAATTTCTCATCACAGTAATTCACTATATTTCTTTGCTTTTCTCCATTCCTCTTCAAATTCATCATTTCTTATTTTTCTCGCTAAGAATCCGCCATGAGCGTTGATTTCTTCTATTTTTTCAAAACGCTCTGGAGAAAGCCATGTCTTGCCAACTTCTACCCCTTCCCCGGCGAGACCGAATTTTCCATCGGCATAAATTTCAACCTTTCTGTTCTCAAAATTGTCATCGTCAAGCTCGTGGAGCGTTTTCACAGGAATTCCGTTTTCTTGATTTCGAGTGATTACCTCCGCATACCACATCAGTTCTCTCCGAAGTTCACAAACCTGCACTGTCACCGTAATTCGAAAGAAGTTTTACTGTCACTCAATTGAGAATCAGCGGGGCTGCTTCAAAAGGTTATGAATGCGCCGAAAATTTTCAACACAAGGGCCATCCTGTTGTAAAATATTAACTTCATCTTCGTCTACCTCGACTATTTCGATACAATTCAAATAGGGTGAGCCAAGTCCAACAAAATAACCGGTAGCTTGCGCCGCCATGACGTCCGCCTCTAATTTCAGGAGGGCTTCACTGTTGTCGGGTTCCAAAAAAGAGCCGTGCTCTGTATCTGATTGCTTCGAAATCCATTCGGTCTCCAACCAATTTCCACCAATGGGCACCAGCCCTAGGGCGCGAAAAAGGCGCGATCGGGAGTCACCAAGAGACCAAATTCTGACGGCTCCGCCAGACGAAATCAATGCCACTCCCGTTTCGAGGCCGTCGTAAAAGTCAAACGGTATGATCATCCTAAAATAGGGATTGCGATTTGATCCGCGATGTCGTGCGAACTCGCGCAGGAAATCATTTGAAGAGGTCATTCCACACCTGTGCCAATTCCTTGGTGGCAGCGGAAGGAAACATCGCGGTATAGTGGCCTGCGTCCTTTGCCGTCTTTTTTAAGCCAATCCCAGCGGCGTAAAGAGATGACGCAGGCGTACGACGACCGTTCTTCCTGCGTACTCATTTCCCTTAGTACGCTCCATTTGCCCTGGTCGACCGGTTCGCAGGTCCGCCTTATCAACCGCATCGATCGCGGCGGTGGTTCATGATATCCACATTCTTGTCGAGCTCGGGAATATTGATAAAGCAACGTTCCTGCTTCCCATCGAATTACCGTACAATCTTCTAAACATAAGATGATGGTTATATTTCAAAAATGCCCAAAAGACAACTTGCTTTATCTGCGACTATCTTATCATTTGACTGCAGAAGCAGGGAAAGTTTCTCTTTCGATTCGGGCGTTTTGATTAGGTACAGCGATACGCAGCATTTTACTCCAAGATTGGCAAAATTGTCATACGACAGATATTCATATTTAGAAATCGCCGCCTGATATATAGCGCTAGTTGCTTCGTTGTATTTCATGTCACCAAGTATAGTTACGATATCTTCGTGGCTATGGTGCCAGTCTTCGGGTAGAATTTTAGATAATACGGCGGAGCAATTTTTGTCGAATCCAAAGTTGAATCCAAGTAATAATATTAACTCAACGTTTTCGCCGTTTTTTGTTGATATCCCAGTTCTAGCTGTTGGCAAATGTAATTTTTGTCAGCCTGAATGTCTGCAGGGTAGCACTTTATGAATTCGTCTTTACTTATTTTATCTAAGCATAGATTTAATATTAACTCTTCTTCTCGATTATTCATCTCAGTTTCACCAGTGAGAATGACGATACGTTTAATTGCGGTGACAGTGCACTATTTTCGTTTCGCCGCCTGCCTCGTTTCCCCGGTTTCATGGCTTTTCCGAATTGCCCGGCAATGCGGTCCAGAAAGGCCTTGCTGCCCACCGGTCGACCGATGCTCTCGGCCTTGCGCAGGGCGTCGACAGACACGACGTGAATATTATTGGTCATTCCCCTCATGCCTTTATGGCGAGCCGCCACCACCCCATGTCGCAGTTCCCCCGGAGCGCTCGGCCTGACTAGGCCGGCTTTTCCCAGCGACTTGAAGGCTGCAATCCTCCATCTGCAAAGAAGGATCGCACGGCGTCGTCCACGGTCTTTCTATCGACCACCTCGCGGGGCGAGAAGTCACCTTCCTGACCGCCAATTTTCAAAACGATGTTTTTTCTGTTTCAATTTTTTCCGAGGTTAAGTTCCACAGAGTCTCGTCTGGCATCGAAGCAAAGACAATATACTGATCGCTTCCGCCGCCAATCGTTAGAGATGAGCCGTTGCGGCCGGAAAGAGATATGATCGTTCTGTCGTTTGCATTGAGCAACCCAATCAGGTCGGAAATTACTTCGATAGAAGGGAGATGAAACTCGTCGTCATTCGACAAATTGTCATGCCAGTTATCTGCCACCGCACGGACTATGAAGTTCTGACGGCTCATTCCTGCTCCATCGAGGCCGGTCCCTAAGCCAACAAATGCGCCAGCAGCGCGCGCAGTTGTGCCGGCTTCAGCGGCTTGCGCATCAGTTCGATGCCGCCCGCGCGCGCCGCCTTGGCGACGGCTTCGGAACTGTCGGCGGTGACGATCAGTGCCGGCACGGCGCGGCCGAGATAGTCGCGGACCTCGGCGATGGTGGCGGTGCCGAGGTCGCCGCCGTCGAGATGCTGGTCGGCAATGACGATGTCGGGCACCCAGTCGGTGTCGCCAAGCATGTCCAGCGCATCGTCGGTCGAGGTCGCGGCCCGCACCAGGCATTGCCAGCGTTCGAGCAGGAAGGTCATCGCCTCCAGCACCTCGGCATCGTTCTCGACCAGCAGCACCTTGGTGCCGAACAGGCCGTAGCCGCGCGGCCGTTCCGTGTCGGCGCCGTTGGCGATGGCGTCGGCCGGGGCGCCGATGCCGACCGGAACATCGATGTGGAAAATCGTGCCGCGCCCGACCTTCGATGAAAATGTCACGGGATGGCCGAGGGCGCTTGCCATGCGGCGCACGATGGCAAGCCCGAGCCCGAGACCGCCGCCGTCCAGCTCTGCATTGGCCGACGAGGTGCCGCGATGGAATTCCTCAAACACCGCTTCGCGCTGGTCGTCGGGAATGCCGCAGCCGGTATCGGCGACATCGATGCGGATGGTGTCGCCGCGATGCCTGGTGCCGACCAGCACGCCACCGGAGCGGGTATAGCCGAGCGCATTGGAGAGAATGTTCTGCAGGATGCGGCGCAGCAGCGTGCGGTCGGAGCGGACCACGGCATTGACCGGCCGGAATTTCAGCGACAGGCCCTTCAATTCCGCCACCGGCTGGAAATCCGAGCGCAGCGACGAGAACAGCACCTCCAGGCTGACGTCGCCGATGTCGGGCTGCACGACGCCGGCATCGAGCTTGGAGATGTCGAGCAGCGTGTGCAGAAGGTCCTCCATCGTCTCCAGCGAGCGCTCGACCTGCCGCACCAGCTTCCGGCCCTCTTCGCTGGTCTGCACTTCGGCCAGCGCCGAAACCGAGAGGTGGGCGGCATTCAGCGGCTGCAGCACGTCGTGGCTGGCGGCGGCGAGGAAGCGGGTCTTGGACAGGTTCGCCAGTTCGGCGTTTTCCTTGGCGGCGCTGAGGTCGATGTTGGATTGTTCCAGCCGGCGCAAGGTCGAGTGCAGTTCCTCGGTGCGCGTACGCACCCGATTTTCCAGCGAAATCGCGGTCTGGAACAGCGAGAAGGCATTGCCTTGCTGGTCCATCGAGCGCTCGACGCGGCTGACCAGTGCGGCGTTGATCTTCTTCAGCTTTTCAAGATCGTTTATGTCCCTGAGCGGCATCTTATTCGGCCGCCTGTCGTTCGCCAAAGGCGATGCCGGTAAAAGTCTGGTTCAAATGCATCGACCGGTACTGTTCGCCATAGGTGCCGAAGCCGATGACATTGTTGACCCGGTAGAGTTCCGAGATGTCGCGAAAGACCTGGCGGTTGCGCGCATCCAGCCGGCGCAGAACGCAGTCGAAGCCGAGGATCATGTCGATGCCGCCGAGCCGCTCCTCGACGTCACGGAGGGCGGCGCGCGTCGATTCGACCATGTCCTTGGGCTGGGCGATCGACAGCACGACGCCGTCGTCTATGGCGCAGAAGAACGACAGCGAGCCATCGGGGTGCATCTTCTGGATCGACCGGCAATAATATTCGCCACCCACCTTCACCACCACCGGGTGCGAGGCAAAACTCAGCGGCGTCAGCGTCTGCGGGATGATGCCGACGGACGCGGCATATTCCTCCGCCGCATTGGTGGCGTTGAACTCGCGCACGATGCGGTGATCGGGATCGGACGCCGTCACCACCAGCTTTTCATCGGTGGGAACGAAATTGTCGGTCTTGAAGACATGGAAGGGAATTTCGGTGGCGACCAGCACGATAATGGCGCTGTCGGAGGTGACCTTGCCGTTCCAGATCAGGCGCGTCGTCTCGAATTTCAAATCGTCGCCGGCCGAGCCGCCGAGCAGCGGTATGTCGTCGAGGCCCCAATGGATGGCCGAACTCACTGCTTCCTCGGCATAGGAAAGCCCGTCGATGAAGCAGAGCGCGAACGTGCCTTTGGTGCGGTCATAGCCCAGGCGCGCGCGCAGCGACCGCCGCAAAGCCTCGACCTCGCTGGTGATCCTGTCCATGCCCGACGAGGACAGGTTGTCGACCATCACGCTGACCGCGGTGAATGCGGCGGACGGAAGCAGCATGGCGAGCACGTGGCCGTCCTCGAGGCCCTGCGGCGTGATCTCGCCGGCGGTCGAGCAGCCCGCGTGGTGGAGCGCCGGCGCGTGGCTCATGAGCGCCCGGGAAAGGGCGTCGGCCTCGACCAGGCTCTGGGAAAAGAACAGCAGGGCAAAGCCGGCGTCGATTGCCGCGGCTTCCAGCGCGATAGCCGTGGCGAACGCGTCCATGTCGGGCTCGTCAGTGGTGAGCGCCGACAGGCCGCATGCATAGCGCGTCCGTGAACTGGCCAGCGGCGTTCTCCGCATTTCCTCCGACGCTGTTTTATGCGCGTCGGGCGCGCGGGCGTCGGACAACATTGTTGCCCTCAATCCATGGTTTGGCAATGGGGCGACAGGGGCCGCATGTTTGGGCTCGGCCATGACCGAAAGTACAATGTGCCGAGTTTTAGACGTGCTGTTTTTTGTCCGTTGTGCGGTGTACGACTAACGCGTGGCCGAGGCGCCAACACCGCGTCGGCAGCGTGATGACCAAGGTTGATACCCAGGGAGGGACCATGTCGGACGTTTCGTTGATGGTGAACGGAAAGCGAGTCAGCGGCGTTGCCGAGGACCGAACACTTCTGGTTCACTTCCTGCGGGAGAATCTCGGTCTTACCGGAACGCATGTCGGTTGCGACACCTCGCAATGCGGTGCCTGCGTCGTCCATGTCGACGGCAAGGCGGTCAAATCCTGCTCGATGCTCGCGGTGCAGGCTTCGGGCTCGACCGTGGTGACGATCGAGGGCCTGGCCAATGGCGCAGATCTGCATCCGGTGCAGGCCGCCTTCAAGGAACATCACGGGCTGCAGTGCGGCTTCTGCACGCCGGGCATGATCATGACGGCGACCGACATGATCAACCGCCACCCCGAAGGCCTCGACGAGGCCACGGTGCGCGCCGAGCTCGAAGGCAACATCTGCCGCTGCACCGGCTACCACAACATCGTCAAGGCGATCCTTGCCGCATCGAAGACGATGTCCAAGGGGTCGAAGAGCAAAGCCAGGCAAGCGGCGTGAGAGGGAAGTGAGTAGCGAATAGGGAGTAGCGAATAGTCAGCAGTCTGACCAAACGCCAACTCACCTTCACTACTCGCTAGTCGCTGCTCACTATTCGCTATCTCAGCATTCGGGAGGAATTTCTGATGGGCATTGAAGGTGTTGGCGCTCGGGTCGCGCGCAAGGAAGACAAAAGATTCATCACCGGCGCCGGCCGTTATGTCGACGACATGGTGGTTCCCGGCATGAAGCACGCGGCCTTCGTGCGCAGCCCGCACGCGCATGCGCAGATCAAGAAGATCGATGTCAAGAAGGCTCAAGCCATGCCAGGCGTCATCGGCGTGCTGACAGGCAAGGAACTCAAGGCCGACGGCATCGGCAACCTCATCTGCGGCTGGATGATCCACTCCAAGGATGGCTCGCCGATGAAGATGGGGGCGTGGTCGCCGCTCGCTTTCGACCGGGTCCGATATGTCGGCGATGCCGTCGTGGTCGTCGTGGCCGAGACCAAGGGCCGGGCGCGCGATGCCGCCGAGGCCGTAGAGATCACCTACAAGGAGCTGAAGGCCGTCGTCGATGCCTCGAAGGCGATGGACAAGGGCGCGCCGCAGGTCCATCCCGAGGCCGACAACAACCTGATCTTCGACTGGGATATCGGCAACGCCGACGAGACGGCGGCGGCGTTCAAGAAGGCGGCGCATGTCGTCAAGATGGATATCGTCAACAATCGCCTGGTGCCCAACGCCATGGAGCCGCGCGCGGCTCTTGGCCATTACGACAAGGCCGAGGACCACTACACCTGCTGGACGACGTCGCAGAACCCGCATGTCGCGCGGCTGGTGATGAGCGCCTTCTACAATGTCGCGCCGGAAAACAAGCTGCGCGTCATCGCGCCCGATGTCGGCGGCGGCTTCGGCTCGAAGATCTACATCTATCCCGAAGAGATTGTCTGCCTGTGGGCGTCGAAGAAGACCGGCGTGCCGGTCAAATGGGTGGCCGACCGCACCGAGAGTTTTCTCACCGACGCGCATGGCCGCGACCATCACACACATGCCGAAATGGCCTTCGACAACGATCACAGGATCCTTGGCCTGAAGGTCGAAACCAAGGCCAATCTCGGCGCCTACATGTCGCTGTTCTCGTCGGCGACGCCGACCTACCTCTACGCGACGCTGCTGTCGGGCCAGTACAACATCCCCGCCATCCACGCCAATGTGAAGGCGATCTACACCAACACCGCACCCGTCGATGCCTATCGCGGGGCAGGGCGGCCGGAAGCAACCTTCGTCATGGAACGCATGATGGAGACGGCCGCGCGCCAGTTCGGCGTCTCACCCGCAGAGTTGCGCCGCAAGAACTTCATCACCTCGTTCCCGCACCAGACGCCGGTCATCATGTGCTACGACGCCGGCGACTATGCCGCTTCGCTCGACGCGGCGATGAAGGCGTCGGACTATGCCGGCTTTGCCAAGCGCAAGGCCGCCGCCGCCAAGAAGGGGCTGCTGCGCGGCATCGGCATGAGCTGCTACATCGAGGCCTGCGGCATCGCGCCGTCGGCGGCTGTCGGCAGTCTTGGCGCTGGTGTCGGCTTATGGGAATCGGCGGAAGTGCGCGTCAATGCCGTCGGCACGATCGAGGTGCTGACCGGCTCGCACAGCCACGGCCAGGGCCATGAGACGACCTTCGCGCAACTGGTCAACGAGCGCTTCGGCGTGCCGCTCGATTCCGTCTCCATCGTCCATGGCGACACCGACAAGGTGCAGATGGGCATGGGCACCTATGGCTCGCGCTCGGGCGCGGTCGGCATGTCGGCCATCGTCAAGGCGCTCGACAAGGTCGAAGCCAAGGCCAAGAAGATCGCCGCGCACCTGCTCGAGGCCGACGAAGGAGACATCATCATCGAGAACGGCGCGCTGAAAGTGGCCGGCACCGACAAGAACGTGCCGTGGTTCCAGATGGCGCTTGCCGCCTACACCGCGCACAATCTGCCGGGCGGCATGGAGCCCGGGTTGAAGGAGACGGCCTTCTACGATCCGTCGAACTTCACCTTCCCGGCCGGCTGCTACATCTGCGAGGTCGAGGTCGACCCGGAAACCGGTATGACCGAGATCATCCAGTTCGTCGCCGCCGATGATTTCGGCAACATCATCAACCCGATGATCGTCGAGGGCCAGGTGCATGGCGGACTGGCGCAAGGCATCGGCCAGGCGCTGCTGGAAGGCGCCCATTACGACAACAGCGGCCAGCTGCTGACCGCCAGCTACATGGACTACACCATGCCGCGCGCCGGCGACCTGCCGTCGTTCAAGGTTTCGACCTCGAACACGCCTTGCCCGGGCAATCCGCTCGGCATCAAGGGCTGCGGCGAGGCCGGCGCCATCGGCTCGCCGCCGGCGGTGATCAACGCCATAACCGACGCCATCGGCAGCAACGATCTTGCCATGCCGGCATCGCCGTCCACCGTGTGGGCGGCAATCCGCGCGGCGACGAAACACTGAGGAGGAACGAGCATGTATTCGGTCAATTACCACCGCGCCGCCTCGGTCGCTGATGCCGCCAAGCTGGTCAAGACGGGTGACGCCAAGCTGCTCTCGGGCGGCATGACGCTGATCCCGGCGATGAAGACACGGCTCGCCGCGCCCTCGGACCTTGTCGACCTGTCGAAGATCAAGGAGTTGCAGGGGGTCAAGGTGTCGGGCAAGACGGTCACCATCGGTGCCGCCACCACGCATTTTGAGGTCGCCAGGGACGAGAAGCTGAGGAAGGCCTGTCCGGCGCTTGCCCATCTGGCGTCGCTGATCGGCGATCCGGCGGTGCGCCACCGTGGGACGATCGGCGGCTCGATCGCCAACAACGATCCGGCGGCCGACTATCCGGCGGCGCTGCTGGCACTGGGCGCTACCATCGTCACCAACAAGCGCCAGATCGCTGCCGACAAGTTCTTCAAGGGCCTGTTCGAGACGTCGCTGAAGGAAGGCGAGATCGTTACCGCGGTCAGCTTCACGGCGCCGGCCAAGGCGGCCTATGAAAAATTCCGCAATCCGGCATCGCGCTATGCGATCGTCGGCGTGTTCGTGGCCAAGGGCAAGGACGGCGTCAGCGTTGCCGTCACCGGCGCTGGCGACGACGGCGTCTTCCGTTCGAAGGAGATCGAGGCGGCATTGGCCAAGAATTTCGCCGCCTCGGCGCTCGAAGGCGTGAAGGTGCCGGCGAAGAATCTGATGACCGACATCCATGCCTCGGCGGACTACCGCGCCAATCTGATCGTAGTGATGGCAAAGCGTGCGGTGGCGGCCGCCACCGCCTGACACCATCAGTCGCGGACAAGGAAAGGGGCCATAGCGGCCCCTTTTTCACGTGCGACCCGCAACGGCCCAGACCCTGAAGGAATTGCTTGAAGCAATTCCGGCACATACTTTCCTTGGACCTGCTTCGGCGGCAATCTCGCACTTGCACAAATTTATCTCGCACTGCAATATGTGGTCGGGCGGGAATGCGAACGGGGTTTGGAGCGTGTACCGCCATGCCCTTTCGCATGTCCAATGCGAAGGGATCGGCATGTCCGAAATTTCCGCGACCAGCATGGTTCTGCCCCGATCGACCGCCGAGAGAGCGGCCAGGACAAGACTGGCCTATCTCGATGGCTGGCGTGGCCTGTCGATCGCCCTGGTGCTGATCGGCCATTTTTTTCCCGTTCCCGGAATCAATCTGGGCGTGCTGGGCGTCGAATTCTTCTTCGTGCTCAGCGGTCGGCTGATGGGCGAGATCCTGTTCATCGAGCGCTACCCGCTGAAGAAGTTCTTCAAGCGCCGCTTCTCCCGCATCTATCCCGCACTTCTGGTCTTCGTGGTCGTCGCGATGATTGCGCTCTCCGGGACGTTCATCGCCTTCAAATGGAAGGCGGCGCTGACCGCGCTGACATTCACCTACAATTATGCCGGCATCCTCGTTACGCGGGCAGGCGCGCTCGACCATATCTGGTCGCTTTGCATCGAGGAGCACGCCTATATCATCCTGGCGCTGATCAGCGTCGTCGTCTCAAGCCGCTCCCGCGTCGTCGTGCTGCTCCTGGCGCTGGCCTTGCTTGCCATGGCCAACGGCGCTGTCTCGTACTGGGTCTTGGGGATGGACTACGAAGCCACCTACTGGCGCACCGATGTGCATATCGCGTCGATCCTGCTGTCGGCTTCGATCTGCCTGCTCAAGGCCGACGGCCGGCTGCGGGCGGTGCTCGGGGGCAAGCATGTTGCGCTCGCGGCATCGATCTGCGCCGTGGTACTGTTCCTCGATCGGGTGCCGACACCAATCCACTATCTCTTTGCGGTGCCGCTGCTGGCGCTGGCTGTCAACGCGCTCGATTTCAGCCCGCGCTATCTGACCGGATTGCTGTCGTCCTGGCCGATGGCAACGCTGGGGCTGTGGTCGTACTCGCTCTATCTGTGGCAGCAGCCGTTCTACAAATTCGTCTATGAGCAAGGCAGCGCGCCGATCCCGATGCTGGCCGGGGTCTTTGTCTGCGCGCTCTGCAGCTACTACATCATCGAGCGGCCGGCGCGCGAATGGCTTAACCGCAACTGGTGAATGCCGCCGTCTTGCCCGCAGGATAATCCAAAGGCGCCGGACAGGTCGCGGCCGCGGACTGGATTTCGCGGTTAGGCCGATCGGCCCTTTTTCGTGAGCAGATACCGTCGGAGACCGGCTTCACCGCGCGGTGTTGTCCAGCGATGATTCCAGGCGAAGGCTTCTTTGTGTGGCCAGCGCCAGCGGGTCAGGCGGAGATCGCCTGACGTATCAGACGGAAATCCGTCTGATGTAGTAGCGCACCGCCTTCTTGCCGCCGTGGATCACCGCATCGCCGGCCTCGACGAAACCGAGCGCGGCGTGGAACGCGTCCGAGGCAGGGTTCGGCGGGTCCATGTTGACCTCGCAGGTGACCAGCGTATGGCCGGCGCGCTGAACATGGCCGAACAAATCCTGGTAGAGCCGGCGGGCATGGCCACGGCCGCGCGCTTGCGCCGCCACGACGACCCGGTCGACATAGACGAAGCGGGGGTAGCGTTCGCGGAACCAGACGAAATTCGGGCTGTCGTAATTGGCATCCTGGTCGAAGGTCATGATGAAGGCTTCGAGATCGCCGATGCGGCGCGCGTAAAATGCCTCGCGGAGCAGGAAGGACAGCCGTTCAGGCTCCAGCCACGACAGTTCGGCCGCGTGCTCGTTGTTGAGCGCCAGGATCGCTGCTTCGTCCTCGGCCGATACACGGCTGATCGGGGCAGGGGTCGCGCTCATGCCTTCGCAGCCGCAATGGTGGCCGCCACGAGGTCCGTGTCGGTCAAGGTGTTGCGGTATTCGCGGTCGAGGTCGGAGCCGCCCATGCCGACATGCGGGTTGCGGTAATCCATGGCGCTCGGCACGTCCTTGAGGGCGGCGAAATGCATTTCGGACAAGCCGGTTTGTCTGCGCACCTCGGCGATGTTGCCGAGGTCAAGCCCGCCACAGCCGAGGATGACGATGCGGTCGCCGGCCTGCCGCACCAGATCCGCCAGCAGCGACACGCCCTCGACCGCCGTATCGCGCTGGCCGCTGGTCAGCACACGGCCGACCTTGCTGCGGATCAGCGCTTCGAGCGCCTCGGCCGGGTCGCGCGTCATGTCGAAGGCGCGGTGGCAGGTGACGCTCAAGGAGCCGGCGGCCTGCGTCAACTCACTCATGCGCGCCTCGTCGATGGTGCCGTCGGCGTCCAGGCAGCCAAACACCACGCCGGGCACGCCGAGGTCGCGCAGTGCAGCGACGTCGGCGAGCATCGAGGCGTATTCGGTGTCGCTGTAGAGAAAATCGCCGCCGCGCGGCCGCACCATCACGTGAAAGGGCACTGTCGCCTGGTCGAGGGCGGCGCGCACCGTGCCGAGGCTCGGCGTGATGCCGCCTTCAACAAGGCTGGCGCATAGTTCGACCCGATCCGCGCCGGCGGCCTGCGCGGCCAGCAGGCCGTCAATGCCTTCGACACAGATTTCGATCAGCGGCAGGCGAGTTTCTCTGGTCAAGGGGCGATCCAATCGATGATGTCGCCGCAGCCCTAGCATCAGGCCGGTTGGCGCGAAAGCGTGAACAGCGCGCCGCCATTTGGGCCAGGCGAATTTTCCCTGCTTGACAGTCTAATAACCATTGAGTTATGGATTAATCGATAATCAAATGGTTATTGATTTCGCTAGCCGAACTCAAAAGACCTGGATGCGCGGCCATCCGGGCCTGGCAAGACACGCTCGACGACACACTGCAAAGGAGAAGATCATGCAAGCAAGAATCAAGAATCCGGTTGTGATCATTCCCGGCGCGCTGCAGGCGCTGCTGGCGCTGGACAAGTCGACCGAGGCGGCCGAATTGCCCTATGTGACGCGCAAGCTCATCCATCTGCGCGCCAGCCAGATCAACAACTGTGCACTCTGCGTCGACATGCATGCACGCGAGCTGAAGAAGGCCGGCGAAAGAGACGAGCGCATCTTTGCGCTGGCGGCATGGCGGGAGACGCCGTACTTCACCGATGCCGAACGCGCGGCCCTGGCGCTGGCCGAGGCCGGCACACGGCTCGCCGACCGGCCCGATGCGGTGCCGGACGAAGTCTGGGACGAAGCCGCCCGACACTATGACGAAAAGGCTCTTGCCGCCCTGGTCATCCAGATCGCGCTGATCAACGCCTTCAACCGGCTCAACGCCACGACACGGCAGATGGCCGGTGCTTGGGGATGAGCCCCGGGGGCGGATGGTTGTGCGCGACGGTGCGGTGACGCACGGCGTGCACCCTCGGCCATTGGGGCGCGGATATCGGCCTTGGCCGCTACTGGCGCAACTCCGTATTCTTGGCGCCTTCCTCGACCTGATCGATCACCAGCAGCTTGACCGGACCGTCGCCGATGTTGGTGGCCTGATGCCACTGGCCGATCATTTCGATGATGAAATCCCCGGTCTTGTAGGTGTTGCTGTTGCCGGTCTCGACATTGGTGACCTTCAGCGTCCCGGCTTGGACATAGGCGTAGCGCGGGAAGGGGTGTCTGTGGACCGGCAAGGTCGCACCCGGCGCGATGTCAAAAGTCGAGACCAGGACCTGCACGTTTTTCTGCGGCAGCGTGATCGGCTGACCGGAAGCGGTTGTCGTGCGTGATGCCAGTGGCGTCACGACGACGGGCGTGCCGCTGCTGTCCAGCGCATGGGCGGGGCTTGTGGAGAATGCGGCCGCCAGCAGCAGCCCTGACATCAGAATGTTTCGCATGATTCCCTCCACCTCCGCGCCAGCATCGCGCGGCGGCCATCCGCGTGCAAGCACGTCTTCTCGGGGGCGCTTGCGCCTTTTCCGATACGAACCGGGCACGGGCCGTCTCGGTTGCAAGCGGCCCATGTCGTGGCGCCCTGGCCTTGGTCGGTCTGTTGAGGGTTGAGTTCCATGCCGCCCCGGAAGCCGGCCAACCTCGCTAGCCGAGCTGCCCGGCGGCCTGCGAGATCAGCTGGGCGATCTCATGCGGGTGGGAGATCAGCGACAAATGGCTTGCCTTCACCTCGATGGTCTTTGCGTTCATGCGCTTTGCCATGAAGCGCTCGAGATCCGGGTTGATCGTGCGATCCTCGGTCGAGACTGCATACCAGCTTGGCTTCGAGCGCCAGGCCGCCTGCGTCGTCCTTCCGGTGAAAAGCCTGTCCGAAATCGGCCCCTGGACGGCATAGAGGATGCGCGCCTTCTCGCGAGGAATTCCGCCGGCGAAATCCCGCAGGAAAGCCTCTTCGCTGAGCTTGCCGTAGCCTGCGGTCCAGACAAGGCCGGCCGAGGCGGGGGGTGCTGCAAAAGTCTTGGCGAGCGCCGTGTAGTCTTCGCCCGCATCCGGAGCGCGCGCCGCGACATAGACGAGTGAGGAAACCTTTGGATCCATCCCGGCCTCGGTGACGATCATGCCGGCAAAGGAGTGTCCGACAAGTATCGTCGGTCCATCCTGGAGCGCGATCGCACGGCGCGTTGCCTCGACGCCCGCCTCCAGCGTGGTCAGCGGGTGCTGGACGACGGTTGCGTTGAAGCCAGCCTGCTGCAGCAGGCCAACCACCTCTGACCAGCACGAGCCATCCGCATAGGCGCCGTGGACCAGCACGACATTGCGAACCTTGGGCTCCGTCTGGGCTCGCGTCTTGCCGGAGCCGGCCAGTATGCTCGTGGCCACCCCGGCGACAAGCGCGGTGGAGAAAGTACGTCTATTCAACATGATCGTGGATTCCTTGAACGATTGGCCGATCCGCGGCGAAGCTGCGGCCGGATGGCGCCGCAAATGCTTTGCGCGGCGCTCACGTCCAATCTTCGCAGCCTGCCGAGCCTTCGTTACGGCCGTCACCGCTTCGTGATCGCTTGCCTGGGGCACACGCCGTCTTTCACGATGCCGCCGCTGGATTTTGGAACGTCATCCTCATCAACAGGTCGGTCACCACGGCGCCTCCGCGGGTCGGTGGAACGCTATTTAGTAGCGTTGTCTAATTTAGCAAATACGCAGATAATGGAGTGTCGAACGGCAGGAACAAACCCATGACAACCTACATCGTCAGCGTGTTCGAGAAGCCGCATTGGCGCACGGTGCTGTCAACGAACGACAAAGCCAAAGCCTTCGACCTGGCCAAGGAGATCGGTGACAAGGTCCGGATAGAGGAAATCAAGCCGAAGCCGAAGCCGAAGCCGAAACGGTCGGTCAGCCAACATCAAGCGTGCTGAAGGGCAGGGAACGTAGGGAAACCAGGGCCCGCGACTCAACCGGGTCAAGCCTGCCTAACCGCCGGTGTCAAATATCTGCGCGGCGAGCAAGATTGGTGGCGTGCCTCGCTGCAGGATTTCCTCGCAAGGCTGCCAGCAAATGGACGCAGGTCATGCCGGCGTGACCGATGAAAAGAGATCCTGCTTTCGCGTCCTTGGGGCCGTGTGTTCAGTGAACCCCACGGCGTCGGGCGCCGCCCGGCCTGTGCAGAGCGGCTTCTGCGAAGCCCATTATATTAGCAAGAAACGATATATTAACGGCTGTGATGCAGCCTTTCCACAGGAAGCACCTCCTCATCGACGCTCCAATGCACGCCGTTGGAGCGGCGGGACGCTTGAGCAGATGCGGGGCCAACGCATGAGTGTCGGAACAGCTCTCGAACAATTGCTGCGGTTGATTCATCGCCGAGCCATGAAATTGGCGGCGTTGCCGGAGGATGAAAGGGATCTACACTACGATCTCATTCGCCTCTCATGTTGCGCAGCCGCCGAGCACATTGGGCAAAGTCCGGACGAGGCAGCCATCACGGCAAACGATATGGTTGCGTTTGTTCGCGCACTGGTCGGAATCATCGAAATGGGTTGCGGGTCAGGCCAAGGGCGAAGCGCCGATCAGCCGCCACCGGCACGCCATTTTGGTAGCCTGGAGAATGGCACTACGCGCGCCTGAGGATGCGGAAGCGTGGTCGGGACGAGCAAGGGCAGAGCCGAGCGGACCGGCGGCTTTGCGCGAACTTGTGCGCATCGGTCAACGTGAACCGGGCGCCGGCTTGTCAGGCGGGCAAAGGGGGCGATAGAAGCTACTGCGTGCCTTGATTGCGCTTCGCATGACTGGCCTGTCCCGGATGGCGGGCCTGGTGGTTTGGCGGCCGGCGGGCAATGTCCATGGGGCTGCAGCAGCATGACGGTTCGTTACGCGTTCTTCGAAGGTACCATCCACCCGGGCCGGGAGGCCGAGTTCAGGAGCATCGTCCACGAGCGCCTGATTCCGCTCTGGACGAAGTTTCCGGGATGCCAGAACGTTACGGTCTCGTTCGAGGTCGAGCATGACGACGGAGTGCCGTCCTGCCCCTTGGTCCTCTCTTTCCACTATCCGGACTTGGCGACACTGCACATGTCGCTGCAGTCGGAAGTTCGGACCGTCAGCCGGGGCGTCACAGCCGAATTGCTGAAGTTGTTCAATGGCCGGGTACGCCACCATATTTGCGAGCCCGCACAAGGGGCAGGCGCCCAGCATGCCTTCGAGGGCGTCGCCAATCTTGCAGTCTGACGTTTCGGCCGGCTGCCCTTGTGCCGGGTCAGCCGGCGATGGACCAGTTGATACCGCTCGACCCTATCAGGCGGGAGAGTTTCTCGCGCTGCCGGGCCATCCGGTCGAGGATGAGGACCAGACGCGAATTGCGGTCTTGCGTCGGCCAAGCCTCCAGCGTTTCGGCGGGGTAGAAGGCATCATGGACCCCGTGCACGACCACCGGCAGGTCCGACCCCAGCACGTTGAGAATGCCCTTGAAGCGCAGAAGGGTTGGCGCGAATTCGCCGACGAGGCCGGATAGGAAGGCGGTGAGTGCGCTCCAGGCGATCGGATCCCGGGCTTCGAGCGACAGGGTGCCGATGCCGTTGTGCGGCGCATGGGTCACATGGCGAAGCGGATCAGGAGTGCCATCGACAGCGGCCCACGCTCGGATGTCTTCTTCCTTGCGATCATGGTCGGCAATGAGACGCTTTGCATCCACGACACCTGACGTCACAGCGATGACAGGCGCGCGCGGATTGAGTCCCGAGACTTCACGGCGAACGGCTTTTGCTGCCGCCTTGTTCGCGAGGTCGGTTTTGGTGAGGACGACGATATCGGCCACGGCGATTTGCTGGCGGGCTTCCTCACGGGAGCGGGTCTGGCGCAAGGCGTGCTGGGCATCGACCGTCGCAACCACCGAAGAGAGCGGGAAGTCGCTGGAAACCAGCGGGTTCGTCGCAAGCTCGCGCAAGATCGGCCCGGGCACGGCCAGCCCGGTTGTCTCGATCACCACGCGTCGCAGATCCAGGCGATCGTCGCCCAGCCAGCGGCGCCGCAAGGCGTTGAGGCTTTGCGGCAGGTCGGCGCGCATGGTGCAGCACAGGCAGCCGCTGCGCATCAGGACCGTTTCGCCATCGATCCTTTCGATCAGGTGATGATCTATCCCGATCTCGCCAATCTCGTTGATGAGCACGGCAGTGCCGCGCAAGGCCGGGTCAAGGAGAATGTGCCGGAGCAAAGTCGTCTTGCCGCTGCCGAGCATGCCGGTCAGCAGCGTGACGGGCCAGCGCGGAAGTCCGTCCGGATCGCTGCTCATGTGGCCCTGATGACGAGGCGCGGTGGCAGGATGATCCGTTCGGGCGTTGCCGTCGGATGAGCGATGCGCTGCAGCAGCCGATGGGCGGCCACCTCTCCGATATGGCTGGTACCGACCGCAATCGTGGTCAGCGGCGGCCGACTGATCGCCGATTCGGCGACATTGTCGAACCCGATCACGGCCACGTCGCGGCCCGGCTCCAGGTCGAGCCGGTAGAGCGCGCTGAGCGCACCATGGGCGATGACGTCGTTGTGGCAGAGTAGCGCCGTCGGCCGATTGGGACCGGCCAGCAGGGCCATGACCCTCTCGGCGGCCTCAACCCGCAAAGACGGGCAGGGCATGACATGGGCCGGATTCAGCCCGTGCCGGCGGAGAGCGCTGGTGAACCCGGTCAAGCGCTCGGCCGAAGCCGAGGTCTGCCGGTCGGCGCCAATGAAGGCGATCCTCGTGTGTCCGCGCTCGATGAGATGCTCGGTCGCGAGTTCGGTGCCGAGCCGGTAGTCGGCGCCGACGTAATCCGTCACGGTGCCGGCGACCTGCCTGAGGATTTGCACCACCGGTACACGCGAGCGCTGCAATTCCTCGATGACCTTGCGGTCGGTTCCCTCGGCGGGGCTGAGGATGATGCCGTCGGCGCCCTGTTCGCGCATGCGCTGGATGAAGCGCGATTGTCGCTCGGTGCTGTCATTGGTGTTCGCGAGGAAGGTCAGCAGCCCTGCTTCCTCGAGCACGCGCTCGATGCCGGCAGTGAGTTCGGCGTAGAAGGGGTTGGTGATTTCGGCAACGACCAGCCCCACCGTCTGCGAGCGGCCCGAGCGCATCGAGGCAGCCCCTCGATTGTAAACGTAGCCGAGGTCGGCAATCGCCTCGAGCACGCGGACCCGCGTCATCTCCGCCACCAGCGGGCTCTCGCGGAGCACCAGCGACACGGTCGACCGCGATACGTCGGCGAATTTCGCAATGTCGCTGAGGGTCACGCGCTGCTCGGCGCTGGCGGAAGGCGAGAGGCGGCCTTCCTTCCGAATTGTCTTGGATCGATCCATAAATTTCCATCGCACAAGGTCGCCTTTGGATCAATAGAACCCGGTTTGGTCGCGGTCAAGCTTTTAGATCGATGCAAAAGTTGTTGCGTACCGTGTGGAGATTTGCAATTGTTGTGTCGGTACCACCCACGGGATCGCTTCCCTGTGCTCAGGTGGTGTTCAACGGGATGGAGAACGAAATGCATAAGCGCTTTGGACGAGGCGGTCCGGCACTGCGGTGGGGAGGGGTTGCCCTCCTGGCACTGCAGGCAGCGGGATTCGCCGGCCTGGCTCACGCCGATGACGCCGTGGCGAATGCAAAGGTGGCGGTCGCCAAATATGCCGGCCCGCAGACCACCTGGGAAGGGCCGACCAGCGCGCCCGCTCCCGCCAAGGGCATGAAGCTGGTGTTCCTGTCGGGTGACGAGCAGAATGACATCTCGCACCTCTATGGACAGTTCATGAAGGAAGCCGGAGCCAAGCTCGGCTGGGATGTAACCGTTATCGACGGCAAGGGCAGCCCGACCAGCTGGCTCTCCGGGTTCAACCAGGCGATCGCGCTGAAGCCAAACGGCATTGCGATCTTTGCCGACGCGGCGAGCCTCAAGGATCCGATCGCAGCAGCCAACAAGGCCGGTATCACGGTGATCGGCATGCATGCCGCCTCGCTGCCCGGACCGCAGCCTGACCTCGGACTGTTCGTGAACATCCAGGAAGATCCGCGCGAGATCGGCGCGGCCGAAGCTGACTGGGCGATCGCCGACAGCGACGGGAAGGCAAAGGTCGTCGTGCTGACCCACAACGAGTACCAGATCGCCGAGACCAAATCGAAGGCGACGCGCGACCAGATAGCCAAGTGCACGACCTGTCAGGTCGTCGAATATGCGAACTCGCCGGCCTCCGAAGCGGCTCAACGGATGCCGCAGCTGACCACGAGCTGGATTCAGCGTTTCGGGACGCCGCTTTACATCACGTCCGTGGGTGACAACGACTTCGACTTCGCCGTGCCGGTGCTGCGGACGGGCGGGCTTAAGGCGGCTGACGTCAAATTGATCGGCGCGGACGGCAACCGGTCAGCCTATGACCGCATCCGCAAGGGCACTTACCAGACCGTGACGGTATCCGAGCCAATCGAGCTGCAGGCCTATCAGGCGGTCGACGAGTTCAACCGCGCCTTCAACAAGCAGGCGCCAAGCGGCTTCGTGCAGCCGCCTTATCTGGTGACGCCGCAAAACGTCGAAAAGGAAGGCGGCGACAAGAACAACTTCGTGCCGTCGAACGGCTACAAGGAACACTATCTGAGCAACTGGGGCGTCAAGTAGACTGCTCCGCAACGACAAGCGAGGCGTCGTTCCTCCGGACGACGCCTCCTAGTTCTTCGGGCGCGGACCGCAGGTTCGCGCGGCCAGCCTGAGTACCGCACATGCCGTTTGAGCCATCCCCGCCAAACCGGGGCGACGAACCGGTGCTTTCAATCACCGGTCTTTCAAAGGCGTTTACCGGAACGCTCGCACTCGACGGAGTCGATTTCGACCTGCGGCGTGGCGAAATCCACGCCCTGCTCGGTCAGAATGGCGCCGGCAAATCGACGCTGATCAAGATTCTTGCCGGCGTTTACCCACCGCTCAGCGGTGACATCCGGATCGCAGGCCGCCTGGCAGACCCCATCAGCGAGCGGCTGCCGATCAACTTCATCCATCAGGACCTCGGGCTCGTGGACACCATGAGCGTCGGCGAGAATGTCGCGATCGCCGCCGGCTATTCCCGCCGCCGCTACTTGATCGACTGGCGCGAAACCGACCGGGCCGCGCGCCGGGCACTGACGGCAATGGCCAGCGACATCGATCCCGAGGCTCGGGTTGGAACGCTGACGGCCGCCGAAAAGTCGATCGTGGCGATCGCCCGCGCCCTGGCCACCCGCTGCGACGTACTGGTGCTGGACGAGCCGACGGCGTCCCTGCCAGAGGCCGACGTCGGCCGGCTTTTCGGGGCGCTCGCCCGCCTCAGGACGAACGGGCTCGGCATTATCTATGTTTCGCACCGCCTGGATGAGGTGTTTCGCATTGCCGACCGTGTGACGGTGCTGCGTGACGGACGCAAGGTCGCGACTGCCGAGGTAAGGGATACCGTGCCCGACCGGCTGGTCGCGATGATCGTCGGCCGGGAGCTGGTCGAAACCGAACTCGCTCCACCGCCTGCGTCCGTCCGTCCGCTGCTCGCGGTGTCGGAGCTGCAGTCTGGCCCCGCCGGGCCCGTGAGCTTTTCCGTGACCGCGGGGGAGACGCTCGGGCTGGTCGGCCTGCGCGGTGCCGGCCATGACACGATCGCCCGCGCTCTGTTCGGCGATCGACCGATCGATGCCGGGACGGTGACCCTGGGCGGTCGCTTGATCGCGCCGGCCACCGCCGAGCAGGCAATGGCAGCCGGCATCGGGTTCATCTCGAGCAAGCGCGGCGAGGAAAGCATGGCCGCCTCGCTCAGCGTGCGCGAGAACCTCTACCTCAACCCTACCTTGACGGGAATGAAGCCCTCGGGCTGGATCGATCCGGCGGGAGAGCGGGCCCGTTCGGCCGCCGTCATCGCCCGCTACTCGATCCGCCCGTCCGATCCGGAACGTGCCATCGCGACGCTGAGCGGCGGCAACCAGCAGAAAGTCATCGTTGCCCGCTGGCTGGAGGGGGCGGTCGATCTGCTCATTCTCGAAGAACCGACGACAGGCGTCGACGTCGGCTCGAAAGCCGAGATCTACGCCCTGATGCAGAGGTCACTCGCCAAGGGTATGGCAGTGCTGCTGGTCTCGTCGGATTTCGAGGAGATAGCCAAGGTGTGTCACCGGGCGCTTGTGTTCAATCGCGGGCGGGTGGCGGCCGAAATACCTCGCGACCAGTTGACGGTGTCACGCCTGACTGCACTGGCAGCCGGCGCCGAAGCTTTTGAGGCCACAGCATGACTGCACAACTTTCCCAGCGCGGAAGCGCGATGGCGCGGGCCACCCGGTTCGTTTCGGTATGGGGGCTGCTGATCGTCCTCGTCGCCCTCATCGCCCTGTTCTCGGTGCTCAAGCCCGACACTTTCCTCACCTATTTCAACTTTCAGGCGCTCGCCGGCAGCAAATCGATCCAGGCCATCGTGGCGCTCGCCGCGATGATCCCCATCGCTGCCAACCGCTTCGACCTGTCGGTCGCCTTCGTCCTCGGCATCGCCCAGGTGCTGGCGATCGGGCTCCAGGGCATGGGCATTCCTTGGCCGGTGGTGGTGGTGCTGATCCTCCTGCTCGGGGCGCTGGTGGGCCTGATCAACGGCATATTGGTCACCGTGGTCGGCATCGACAGCTTCATCGCCACGCTGGGTACGGGTACCGTTTTGCTCGGCATAAACCAGTGGTACACTGGCGGTCAGCAGGTGCTGGCGAACCTGCCCGATTCCTTCCTCGCGCTGTCCGGCGTCGTCTATGGCGTACCGCTGCCGGCGGTCTACGTCCTGGTCATCACCATCATTCTCTGGATCGTGCTCGAATTCCTGCCCGTCGGCCGCTTCGTCTATGTCCTCGGCATGAACCCGCGCGCCGCCCAGCTCAACGGTATCTCGGAAAAGAAGTACGTCACCGGGGCCCTCGTCGCCGCCGGCGTGCTCTCGGCCTTTGCCGGCATCGTGCTGCAGTCGCAGTTGCAGGTTGGCCAGAGCTCCGTGGGCCAGGAATACCTGCTTCCGGCCTTCACGGCTGCGCTGCTGGGTGCCACAGCCATCAAGCCGGGCCGCGTCAACGTTTGGGGCACCGTGCTCGCAGTGGCGGTGCTCGCCGTCACCGTTGCCGGTCTCAACCAACTGGGAGCCCCGTTCTTCGTCGAGTCCCTGTTCAACGGCGCAACGCTGATCATCGCGGTGGGGCTGGCCGTCACCGCCAGCAAGCGTCGGACCGTGGCTGGCACTGCCGCCGACGCCGCGGCGCGAAGCGGCACCGATGTGCCGGCCACACCTGCCGAGGGAGTAAGCAAATGACTGGCAACCCATCCGATGGACCCGCCGACAGCAGTCCCGCGCTTGGTGCGCACTGGTATCCCTCGCGCTGGGGCGCGGACGACCAGCGCGGCAACGGCAATCTGCAGGGGGCACACAAGGTGATGGAGGCGCTCGCCTTGGTCAGAACGGGAGAGATCGTTTCCCTCGGTCATCGCTACGATGCCCAGATCCCGCTCGCGCCGGGGCGCATCTTTGGCCTGCGCATGCCTGGCGGGCCGACCGGCGGCCCGCACGGCGCCCGCAGCCGAACCGTCTGGAACGACGAGTTCCTGACGACCGAGATTGGCCAGATCGGCACGCACATGGACGCGCTCGGCCATCTCGGCCGGCAGGTCGGCGATGCGTCCGATCACGGCAACATCCTCTTCTACAACGGCACCCCGCTTTCCGAAATCTGGTCGCCCTACGGCCTGCGCCGGCTCGGGATCGAGAATGCCCCCATCTTCTTCACCCGCGGCATCCTGTTCGATGTGCAGGCGCTCAAGCAGCGCGTGCTCGATCCAGGTGAGGAGATCACCGTCGCCGATCTCAAAGCCTGCCTCGAGCGGCAGGGCCTCAACGAGGCGGCGCTGACTCCCGGCGACGCAATCCTGGTGCGTACGGGGCACGGCAGCCGCTTCCGGACCGAGGCGGCGACCTTCTACGACGGCGCGCCCGGCCTCGGGCTGGCGGCCGCCGAATGGCTAGCGCCGTTCCAGCCATCACTGGTTGGAGCCGACAATTTTGCCGTGGACGTGGTGCCGCCGGTCGATCCGGATGTGTTCCACCCCTGCCACCAGCACTTGATCATGCAGCATGGCATCCACCTGCACGAAGGCCTTGCGCTCGATGCCATCGCGGCGACCGGGATCAGCGAATTCGCCTATGTGTTCGCGCCGGTGCCGATCGTGGGGGCGACCGGATCGCCCGGCACGCCATTCGCGATCATCTGATCGGCCCTCTTACGTCCTGGACGCTGCAATGCAGACGCACGATACTTCGCAACCGACCGACGCTCCCGAACGTGCTCCCGAAATCCTTGTGCTGTCGAAGCTCGAGCCCGCGGCCGCCATGGCTGAACTCAGCGCCCGGTTCACGTGCTACAACGCTTTCGAGAGCCCGGGACTAGAAGCGCTGGTTGGAGAACACGGCCATACCATCCGCGGCCTGGTAACCACCGGCGGTCGCGGAGCCGATGCGCGCCTCATCGACAGCTTGCCCGCGCTCGAACTCATCACCGTGTACGGTGTGGGTGTCGATGCCATAGACTTTGCGACCGTCCGCCGACGGGGCATCAGCGTGACCAATACGCCAGACGTTCTCACCGACGACGTCGCCGATCTCGCCATCGGGCTGTTCCTCGCGGCAACTCGCCTGATCGCGGCAGGTGATCGTGCGGTACGCGCGGGACAATGGTCGGCACCGCTGCAGTCGCGGCTTCCGCTGAGCGCAAGGGGCCGCAAGGTCGGCATTGTCGGCATGGGGCGGATCGGAAAAGCCATCGCCAGGCGCCTCGCCGTGTTCGACGCCGAGATCGCCTATTGCAAGTCCAAGCCGGCGAGCGACATCGCGTACCGGTATTTTCCCGATCCGGTTTCCCTCGCGGCGTATTGCGAGGTGCTGTTCATTGCGGTGCCGGGCGGTGCAGGCACGTTTCGCTTGATCGACCGCAGAGTGCTCGATGCTCTTGGTCCCGGCGGCTTGCTGGTGAATGTGTCGCGCGGAAGCGTCGTGGACGAAGCTGCCCTCGTTGCATCGCTCGAGTCGAACAGTCTGGGCGCCGCGGCGCTCGACGTGTTTGCCGACGAGCCCAACGTACCGGCGGAATTGCTGAGGCTGGAAAATGTCGTCCTCACCCCTCATATCGGCAGCTTTACCTACGAGACGCGTTTGGCCATGGGGCAATTGGTCATCCAGAATGCGGACGCATATTTCGGAGGGCGCGCGCTTCTTACCCGGGTGGAGTGAGGCCGCCTGGCGAGTTTGATAGTGCCGATATCCTGCCTGGCCATCCGGCGGGGATGAACCGCGCTACCGCAGCCTTCACCCTTGTGCTGGCTTCGTGCCGGCGCTTGGTGTCATTGAGGGGAGAGGTGGACGAGTTTCGGCGACCGCAGTTCCTGGGCCATTTTTGCTGCCTGGAAAATTGTCATCAAAACGAAGATAGACTCGCCCTCAGTCGGGTTGATGGTCAGGACCACACGGCCGCGCTCGTCACTCATGGCGCAAGCCCAGTCTTTGACCGCGATCACCTCTTTGCCAGCCATCTGCCCCACCGTCTCGCCATTCGATATGCTTGCCCACGGTGACGCTGATCGGCAACCTGTCACCGGTATTGATCTGCCGCGCCAAGCACAGGATTCTGACGCTGCTGGCCCGTTAGTCAAGAGACTGCTAATATAAGCCGTTCGACTAAGGGGGGTGTCACAATGGGTAGGGGGCAGGAAGCGGAAATCGCCACTCCCAACATTGCTGGGGGCGATGGCGCGCTCAGGGCGAGCGGAGCATGCGGCGATCCGGGGTGGCCTCTGGGGCTAAAGCTCGGAGCGCAAAGGTTCGGCCGCTGCTGAGAGGGAGGAGCACAAATGGCCGCCTATCTGATCGCGGATGTAGACATAAAAGACGCGGCGGTGTTCGAGGAATACCGGCGGGATGTGCCGGCCACCGAGGAGCGTTACGGTGGGCGATACCTGGGTCGTGGCGGTGCGACCAAGGTTCTTGAAGGTGATTGGGAGCCACACCGTTTGGTTATTATCGAATTCCCCGACATGGCGTCATTGATGGGCTGGTACAATTCGCCGGAATACGCCCGCCTTATCGACATCCGCAAGCGTTGCGCCAGCACCAGAATCATCGCGCTCGAGGGGATCGCAACACCCGCTGTGTGACGATGTCGTGGCTCACTCTTGTGCTGTCATCACGCAGATGGCCGGTCGTTTTTGCGCGAAGTCCGCACACCGCGAAAGCGGGTCTTTAGGGCCGGCAAACCAAGGACTTCAGTCTTAATTGCGCGACTTCTAATATGTTATAAGCTTATCAGCGCGGGGGCTTTTCCCGCAATCGCAGTGGCCGGTGCGGCGCGCTTCACCCAAGCATCTACCCGCACCGGCCATTTCTTTTGCGTCCGGTAGCGCTGGCTACTTACAATTCCAAGCAACTCAGATGTCGTCGCTGCCGGCGAATTCCCTAATCAAAGCGTGGGTCTGACCGGCGGGCTTGAGGGGACGGCGCGGCTGGCAAATATATGCGCCAATGCTAATGTTCTAGAAGCATGAATGAAGGAACGCAAGGGATCGAGCTGCCCAGCTGGATTGCGCGGGGGATACATGCGCAGGTCTGTCAAAATTCTCATCCCGGCCTTGGCCGTCGTTTCGACTGGGGCCATTGCCCACGAGTGGTATACGGGGAAGACGGATCCCGTCACAGGCTTCGGCTGCTGCGGAGGGTCGGAGTGCGCACCGATCCCGGTATCTGAAGTCAAAGAAATGCCGGGCGGCTATATCTATCTCCCCACCGGCGAGTTCATCCCGCATCTTCGCATACAGCATAGCCATGATCGGCAGTTCCACCGTTGCATCTATCAATCGGAATTTCTCAACCTGGATCAGGGAAGTTTCAGAAAGGGCGACACCCGCTGTTTCTTTGCGCCGCATACCGAGATCGGCGCTGCCTTCTAAATCCGAGTTGGTGAGGTGAAGCGCTGAGGGAGCCGCGTTTCTTCTGCCGGGGCAGGCGGCCCAGCAACTTGCTAGGGGACTAACAGCGGTTGCCGCTGGGCCTGACCAGTAAGGCTCGAGGAGGCGCTGTGCTGGCTGAGCCGAAACATGCGCTCACTGTGATGCAAGAGCCAGAGCGCATCCGCATGAGGGTCTACCGCCGAAAGATGTACTCATTGCGGCAATGGGCAGCAGACGGGAACCTTGCCGCCGCCGTGCGCAAGGCATTGAGCGCAGCATGGTAAGTCTCGCAACAGCCATGCCAGATACCATGGCGCCTCACCAAAGGAGGGATCGATGGTTTCGGTTATTGCAAGTCAGCATCGGCAGGTACCGGAAACTCAATTGAAAGCCGCAAAGCCAGAAACAGGCGAAGGATTTGCGCCGGGCAAAAGCGCCGACAGCGTAGGACATCGCGCCAAGGCAATGGTTGCAGAAACGGGCGACACAGATTCTAACTCGCAGGGCACCGCCGCATCGCAGATCGCCAGAATGGACATCACAGTTTTGACGCCGCCGCCCGAAGACACAACTGCGGAGTAAAGCTGGGCCAGGCAACTTTCAGAGGCTGAGATCAAGCGCTTTCTGAAGGCAGCGGAGGCGCTCCATAAGTGCATCGTCAAGCCGCTTCTATCGCCTACCTGCGTCCGTTATCGAACGCTCCAGGGCGCGCATGAAGCGCTCCCAAAATCTATCCGAGAAATCGCTGGCCGTTCATTCAATGGCTCGGGACGGGACCGGCGCGGGCTACGGCTGGGGAGCGCTGGCTAAGCAGCCCGGCGCCCTGCTTTTGACACTGAACGAACCAGAAGGGCGCCGAGCCTTTACCGGCGGCGCTTTGAGGGAAACGACGCCGAGTGTTGAATTATAGCGCTCTCGCTAGAGTTGTCGGAATACAGCCTTTTGGACGATGGCGGGCGCTTTGCCGTGTCATTAGAAATTGCTAAAGTGCAATCGATATCGGGAATTGTCAGATTGGATGCTGCACGCATTAGCTTCGAGGCCAGACGACGGGCAGACTCTGTTGCGCCGCCGCCTAAATATGATCCTTTCTGGGCAAGTGTGGCCGGAGCGGCGATAGCCGGCAGCGTGGTTGCTGTTTTTTGTTGGATTGTCGGCAGCAGTCACATGGCAGGTGCGATCGGCATAGTCATGATTTTGGCATTTGCGCTGCCGTATTTCTATCTCAGGGGCCAGGACCGGAAGAACAGTGAGGCCTTTGATACGGAGTACATCAGCTTGTTGGAACTAGAGAGGGAAAGAGAGAAAGGCTTGGCTGCCGCCAAAACCAAGTCGCTTCCGGTAACAAAAGCTCGCCTGACGATAAGAAGACCCCGCGTTCCCGTAAGAAAATCCCGCCTGTAATCGCGAATGGAAACCGACTTTCGATAGCTATCCGATAGCGTTATCCGCAATCATCACAATGAATGGCGGCAAGCTTAAGATGCTCATGGTAGTATCAGGCTTGTTTGCCGCATCGCAAGGTCAGTCCTAAGTGCTCTCAACAGTCTTACGGGAAAAGCTGGTTTGCGAATGCGGTCGCACGGGGTATTTGAAGCTACGAGAAGACGATCAGCCCCTCAGCGGCACCTGGGAATCCTACAGCTTGGAGGGTTTCAATGGCGGTAGCCTGACGATCACCAGTTCCGGAAATATTCCGGGCGACAAGTTGGCCTATCTCCGTCCTTCGTGTCCTCAATGCAGCCAGTGGGGCAAGGTGAAGTATGCCAGCCGGACCTAAGCCGGCCACAACATTGGCGCACGGTGCTCTCACCCCAAGGATAAGTCCAAGGCGCTGGCGATAGCGAAGGAGATCGGCAAGAGCCAACAGCGATTTGCCAGGGGACTAGCAGCGGCGGCCACCGGGCCTGACCAGTCTGGCTTCGAGGGGACGCTGTGCTGGCTGGCGCGAAGCATGCGCTCCCTCCAATGCAAGGGCCAGAGCGCGTGCGCATGAAGCGCTACCGCCGAAAGATGTAACCTCGAATACCCTTCCGAAGCGGGACGTGGCACGGAATTCGCGACGGCATCATCATATCAGGGAGAGGAGTCAAAATGATGCGTCAAGATGGAACAACAGCGCGAAAAGCAGCAACGAGGTACGTGCCAGAATGGCGCCTCAACAAGAGAACGTTTGAGGTTCCGTACCTCATGAAGCTCGGCAACATTGGCCGCCAGGAAGCGCTGGCCATGATCGCCAGGCATGGTGGGGACAGAGACGAAATCACTGCCGAACTGTTTTCGCGGAGAGGTCGATCGCAATAGCTTTCGCAACAGGGTTGGACCCATGAGGCCTCGCCTATGCGGGAAGCCCGCAATCCAGCCCCAAACCCTGAAAAGCCCGCCACGGGAGCGACCTGCGACGGGCTTTTGGAGTGGCGACATCCCTAAGGAATCGACCGCTTGTCGTTGTGTTGTGAACAGCGTCATTGCGCTGGCCTATGGTGTAATCGCGAAACCCTTTGGCTTAATCATTCCCGTCCGGGGCTGCTCTTATATCGCTCGTGCTCGCATAGCAGCGAGGCTACAATTGCGATCTTCCCCCATGCCATTATCCCCCGATCAAGGCGAGCGCGCGGCCGAGGGCTCGGCACGAGCTGCATCACGTTTGGCGGCCTTTTTGGCTGCGCTATGGGAACCAAGACAGCAGCGATCCGGTTTCAGGGGATGAGAGGACATGGAGATGCCAAACAAGATCAAAGAACCGCCGGGGCCCGACCCAAAGAAAACACCAGGCCGTCGTCCCGACAAGGAATCGTCGCCGGAGCCTGAACACGTCGATCCGCCACCGCGAGATGTGAGAGAGGCACCGGCACCAATTCCAAACGGCGATAAGAATTCCTGATCACCCCTGACCAAATGGCCCGCTGCCTTATGGTGACGGGCTTTTCTCTCGTTTACTTTGAGCCGGTGCTAAGGACTGTGTACGACGTGGTCACCGCGCCGGAACCGTTACCACGCGTGACGCGCACTGTCGCAGGTCCGCTCTTTGCAGGGGCAGCGGTTGCAGTCGAGGCTACTGTCCCGATCACGTCCGTCGCGCTGGCGTAAAATAGCTCGCCATTCGGCGAGACGCCCCACCTCGTGACATCATTCTCATCTCTGACCACCTGGCAACGTCCAACCGTTTTTTGACCAGCGTGCGGAACTCTCGATATCTGATCGGCCAGCGCTTCTTCGCATTGGGGCGTGGTCGAAAAGACCATGGGCTTTGCTGCCGGCGCTCGGCATAGCATCAAATCGGGACTGCACGACAACAGCACCATAATGGCAGACGTTACCGTATCCATCGCCCTTCGCCTCCGCGACGTAATATAGCTTCAATGCTGACACTGCGGAATGGTTCAAACTTTCGGGTAGTGTCTCAGTCTGAAATAAGCGGAATGATCAGCACGGCGACGACTTCGATGACGGGGATTACCACGTAGATGGCAAGGAAGCCGGCAATCCACATCCCGATTTTGACCAGCCATGACGAATGAGGGGT
Source organism: Mesorhizobium sp. P2_A8 (assembly GCF_056404935.1). Lineage (NCBI taxonomy): Bacteria > Pseudomonadati > Pseudomonadota > Alphaproteobacteria > Hyphomicrobiales > Phyllobacteriaceae > Mesorhizobium > Mesorhizobium sp. P2_A8. The sequence goes on along the minus strand of NZ_JBFUDB010000003.1, from coordinate 493,415 downwards.
CGCTCTCCAAGCGAAAAATGCGCTCGCGACGCCCAAACCCAATGCGACAATGCCAATGACCGGAGACCGCGTCATTGGCAGCATTAGATCATCAAAAAATAGAAAGATCGCGCCAATGAAGATTAGCTGGGCCGCGAGCCCAAATAGTAACGCGCGTTTCACGCGGCCCTCCCAGTGCTATCTTTTATAGGCATTAGGCGACGGCTTTCGTTTTGTAAGGGCCGCGCGGCCCCGGCTTCGGCGTAACTGAATCTATCTTCTCGCAAAGATCGTCCATTGACCAGAGCGTGGCGGAAACGCCAGCGGCCATTGCTGGCGTCATTTTCAGCGTCTTGTGATGAAGGTGTACCAAACCGCGTAGATCGCGACCATGTGGACATGGTTTTCGAACTTCTTTGAGAACGCATTGGTGAGGCGCGTGAAGCGGCGATTGGCCATGCGCATCGTGAGATTGGCACGCTCGATATGCGACGTGCTGACATGCACCGGATCGGGATTGCCTTCAATCCGCGTCTTGGTCGCGCCGGTGCAGACGGCGGGGGAGACACTACGAACTTTCGAGGCCGCTGCATCATGTGGCGGGCTTCTCTATTTTATTTTCTGTATCGCCCTTTCTCGCACCAATAATGGACAACGACACCCGGTTGCGCCCGAAACAGAACGGCTGCAACTTGACAATTCTCGCGGTTGTAGGCCTCTGCCTCCATCGCATCGAAGGTTGCCACATGGATCCGCATTTCGGCGGCAGCGGAGCTTCTGTAGAGCGTGTAGATGACGGAGTCGTCAGCCTTGGGCGCGCAGCCGGCCAAGACTGAAACCAACGCCACGGCGCGGAAGAACCTCATTTCAACATCATTGGTGCAACAAGAGGCAACCATGTGATTTCACCGGTGGCGGTGCGCGACCAAGAACCAAGTCTGAGCGGTCTGTCTGTCAAGCAAGAGGGTTGTCGGCTGCGGCTGGCCCGGATTCATATAGGCCGCGATCGGACTTGATACCGAGGCTCGCTGTTCGAGCAACCGGCCAAGGCAGCAACCACAACGACACCGAAAAGCGCTCCTCGCATATCCTCCTATGTCGCCTCCATGTCGCACGGACCCACCGATAGTCGCAGGAAGGATTTGGAAAGCAAGAATTCGTTCAGGGTGACCGCTCCGTGATTCATGGTGTGTGTTGTGCATGGCTGACGAACCTACATTGCTGGCAACAGTGCAGGCCAACTCGCCGGTGCGAGCTTTTCTCCGATCCTTCCGAGATTTGCGTTCGGCCGCGTGATTCCTGCGCATGGCAAACATGCCAAGCGTACCTATCACCAAAATCGGCGATTTCGCTGCATCGCTAAGTGTTTAGAAATGTTGGCTCCCCGGGCCGGATTCGAACCAGCGACCAACCGGTTAACAGCCGGTTGCTCTACCACTGAGCTACCGGGGAACAGACGCTCTCATGTGAGTGGCGCAGCCTATAGCAAACCCTTTTCCGCTTTGCAAAGAAGCATTTCGTATTTTTCCGAGGCTTTTTCGCTCAGGCGTTTCTCGCAATCGTTGGCGGATGTCCTCATATTAGCCGTCTTGGCAGGGGTACGGAACCGAAAGCGCGGCTGCGGCTTTGGTTGATGATGTTCCTGAGCGGTGAAAACGGGTCAATCTTCGAGACGATGACAGTACATGACAATCAGATGCCGGCGCGGAAAATCTCGGTTTTCGGACGTGAATTCAAGATGCCGCGCTCGCGCGGGCTCAGAATCACCATCGGCATCGTGCTAACCATCGGCGGCATCCTCGGTTTCCTGCCGATCCTCGGCTTCTGGATGGTTCCGCTCGGATTGCTGGTGCTGTCCTATGAATTCGCCCTGGTTCGCCGCCACCGGCGCCGTTTTGTCGTCTGGTGGGAACGGCGCCGCCGGCCGGATTGAGGGCCGATAGCGCAGGGCTCAGCGGCCGGCGTGCTCTTCCAACGCTTCGCGGATCTGCTTGAGAATCGCCGCGGCTGAGGCGAGCTTCGCCCGGTCGTGCGGCGACAGGCTGCTCGCACTCCCGATACACAGGCGGTCGATAGCATAGCGCAAAAGCTCTTCGCACTGCGGCAGCGACAGGCCGGACGCAGCATTCTTGTCTTTTGCCGCCATTGTCGGACGCATGGCTAGCCTCCCGCCATGCTGAACGTATGGGCCGTGGATGGGTTTCATCCGAGCGCGAGCCATGCTTAACAATCCGCTAATGTATCGCCGTGAGGTCCTCCCCGACGATTTGACGGGATGCTGCCCGGATTGGCGCAGAGGAAACCGTCCGGAATGCACGGTGGCCGCTTGACGGCATTTTCGCCGCAACCTATTGGAACCGGGTGGAACGCCGGGAGCAACGAGGCCTCGTGGCGGAGTGGTTACGCAGAGGACTGCAAATCCCGTCTAACCTCAATGATTTCAACGCCATTCCGAAAAACACCCTGATTTAGGCCGTTTTCGAGGCACTTTCGGCCATTGATTCCATTGTGTTTTCCGGGCTTTCGGAATGGCCGAACCGTTTCAAGGTCGCCGTGAGCACCCGTTTTTCGGTCTCTTTGGCATACGCGCGATAGGCATTGGTGTGGTGCGTTGACAGCGCCTTGCCCTGGCCTTCCGTCAGTCCGGACTCCTCCATCTCCGTCATGCCGCCATGGCGCGCCTTCTCCAGCGTAAAGCCGGACATGCCGAGCAAATCGGCCATCTCGCGAATCGCTTTCGGGAGGAGCGTCGTGTCACCGAAGAGTTGGCCGTCGGGCTTGGTGACGATCGACAGGCCGCGCTGTGGCACTGCGGCGAGCACTGATTCGGCATCGGGGTAGAAGCTCACCACCTGGTTGCCGATCGTCGCTTCGAGCGGATGGTCGACCTCGCCGCCGTTCTTGCGGTGCAGGATCTTGATCTTCGTCGGGTTGGCGGCCGAGCGATAGTTTGTCCAGGAGGCATAGCCAGCCGAGATTGAGGACGGTCGCATGAACCATTCAAAGGCCAGCACAGCCGCAGCGCCAAGCTCCGGCCGTTTCTTCTCGATCGCACCGCGGGCGAATCGGTAGACGGTCGCGCGGTCGACATGGGTCTTCTTCCGCTTGTCGCGTCGCTTCTTGGTGACGCCGTTCCAGGGGTTGGGCACGTCGGGGCGGAACAGCTTCGGGAAATGCGGTAGCATCCGGCCCCATGCGGTTTCGCAATACATCAGCACCTTTTCGGCAGAGCGCGGGGCATCGGCGAATCGGCCATAGACCGCGACCGCTGTCAGCACGCCGAACTCGATAACCCGCAGATCGGCGGTGCGCCGGCCGTTCTTTTTCGATGTCACGTCGCACACGCGGCGGAAAATGCGCTGATAGTCTGGCCGCGAGGGCTCGGAGACGCGCTCGAGGAAGGCGTCGGAGGTCAGATAGTAGTCGAGCAGCCAGCCGACGGTGCCGTAGCGAAAATGCTCTTTCAGCGGGCGCTCGCCCTGGTCGACGCGAGCAGCCCCGATCTTCCACTCGTCGAAGCGGTCGTTCCAGACCTTGGCGGCTTCGGCGAGGTCTTGCTGGGAGAGATTTTCGCCCAGCGTCGCGGAGCGCCACTGGCAGCCGGCCTTGCGGTAGAGTTTAGGGCAGTTCCAGTAAAAGCCGGTCGCGCCCGATCTGAGCGCCTTGCTCGACACATAGCGGGGCAGGGTGATCTCGACGGACATCAAAATTCGGCTACGGGCGGGACCGCGTCGTTGTCGGCGTCCAGCCCTATCGCGCGATCGAGGTCCGTCCTGAGCCAAAGCCTGCGCCGTCCTTTCCCCGATCCTTCGTCCACGACAGGGGCTGGATATGATTGCCCCACCAGGCGCAGGAACGCTTCCACCGTTCGCTCGCCGACATAGCCGGCCGCGATTTCAGGCGGCATTCTCGGCGGCCAGCAACCAGAAGGGATCAGTGCGCGCTTAGTCATGCACATTATCCTCGTTTTTCACAACCGACTGTTCCTTGTTGTCGTGGAAACGCGCCGACCAGTAGTCCACGTTCGAGGCGCGCGACTTCGGCGCGCGCCTCCTCCAGTCTGGCTTAGCATCATGGCCGACCTACTTGATCGCGCGCAGCCGAGAGCCGACGCCCCGTGCCGGCGCCGGCTTATGCAGGCCCAGGCCGCTCGATTTCGCCAGCGCCGAGCGTGTGGCCGAGTAAGTCGGCGCGACCATCGGATAGTCGGCAGGCAGGCCCCATTTGGCGCGATAGTCATCCGGGCTCAGACCAAAGGCGGTCCGGAGATGCCGCTTCAAGGATTTGAACCGCTTCCCGTCTTCCAGGCAAATGATGTAGTCGGGGAATATGGACTTCTTCGGATTGACGGCTGGCTCCTGCTTCACTGCCGGCGCCGCAGTGAGCGCGCCGCCGAGCTGGCGAACCGACGCGTTGACGCTGGCGATCAGTTCCGGCAGTTGCGTCGCCGGCACCGGGTTGTTGCCGATGTAGGAGGAGACAATCTCGGCGGTTAGTTCGATCAAGCGAAGATCATTGTTTTCCATGGTAGGGCTCTCCTGTTGCAGTTCTCAGTCACCGGAGTCGGACGGCTCCGATCTTATGCGGTGACCTTGCCGCCCTTTCGGGCTAGGGCTCGGCACCACCCGCCACACATGCGGGTCTTGGCTGGATCCTCGTGGCAGACGAAGGGTGCGCCGGTGCGCACCGCGCTCTGGTAATCCCGCCTGGTATGCAGGCTGACCGAGGCCTCGCTGTCCTTCCGCGCCGCGCAGCCGCCGCATACCGGCGGAAGGTCGGCCTCGCGCGTGCGGGCGATCGCCCTGCGCTGTTGTCTTGGCATCGCCGGCCGTTCAGAAGGCTGGTAGGAAAGGCAGGTGACGCCGGCGCCGGGATCGGTGACCCAGCCGCCTTCCGGCCACACGCCACCGTCCTTCATCTCGATCATCGCCTCGACGATCTCGCATTTGCAGTGGTTCGAGCACCAGCGGCAGAGCATGTCGTAGCATTCCGCCCAATCGCCGCGTCCGGGGTGATAGGGCTCGCGCTTCATGGAAGCTGTGCTCGGATTGTTCATTGATGGCGTCCGTGGCAAGTAACCAAATCAGTAATACAGTGTAGCCATTTTGGTTACAAGCGAGGCGTGCGAAAAACTGTCGGGTTGAGAGCGGTTGTCTCCTTGGCAGGGCGCCCGCCCATCTCTTCGCCCGCAGTCGCGTAAAACTCCATGGTAAGGCGGACATCGGACGCGAAGCGGTGCCAGTTGGCATCGACGTTCATCTGGACGTGCGGATCGTCGATCGGCTTCTGGAACCGATCGGCATAGTGTTCCTCCGCCAACTTGCGGGCCCACGCCTCGACGATTGCGGGATCAATGCTAGGCGCAGTCATGGCCGTGCCTCCGGTTCGCGCTGGAGTCTCAGGTAGCCGAAGCCCGGCCCGGACAGGATCTTGTGCCCGCTCTCGCGAAGCTGGCGCACGTAGCGATAGACGGTGCGGGTGCAGATGCCGACCTTTTCGGCCAGCATCTCAGCGGTGACGATCTCCTCGCCGATCGCGTCTAGCACCTGGCCGCGTTTCAGGTCTTGAATGCCACTCATGGGTCGCTCCTGGCGATCAGTTTCGGTTTCAGCTTGCCTCGCTTGGCCTCGTTCTCGACCGAGATCGGAACACCGGGGCGCTGGGCGAAGATCGTTTCGAGGACCTTGCGCACTTGGTCGGCGCCGGGCGCGCCAGTGGCGAGGATCATCAATGCCGCATCGGCCAGTGCGTGGCGAATGTTGGCGGCTGTCGCCGGTACCGAGGGCGCGGCGCGCTCTTTGGCCCTGCTGCGCCGGCGCGAGAGCTTGAAATATTCGCGCTGCCCATCCTCGTCCAGGTTGGTGAAGCCACCCGCCTTTGCGTTGCGCGCAGTGAGGAGGCCGTAGAGCTTCATTAGCGCCCCGTCTCGCGGATCAAGTTCAGTTTGGACATGTCCAATTTCTCTGTCCATCACGTCACTCGCCACCGTCGCCAGCTTTGCGCGGTCGTGCCTTGGTGATCAGCACCAGTTCACCATTCGGGTAGACCAGCTCGACCTGTTCATTGCGGCCGATGCCGTCAAATATCGCCGTGAGCTGGAGGGTCAGTATCTCGTTGGCGCGCTCCAGCAGATCCATTTTCGCCTGCGTCTGAGCCTGGGCGATCCGGGCCTGTAGGTCGGAAATGCGCGGGGGGTGCGATACTTGGTCAGCCATTTAGTTTTTCCTCCATGAAATTTAAGCGGGCTCGCATGTCGGCGATGAAGCGTTCGATATCTTCGCGACGAGCCGGGGTTTCGTTGCTGGTATCGAGAATGTCGGCGGCCCATCCGGGCGCTTTTGCTGCAATCCTTGTGCAGCGTTGGGCAAACTCGATCGGCGTCATGCTGCCTCCTCGTCGGGCGTGCGGTCGGTGTAGGGTGCGAGGCCTCGAAACTGGATGCCGGTGTGCAGCAGCTCTGCCCACTCGCCCTCGCTGTCGCGGTAGATAATGCGGCGCTCGCCGTAGCGGCTGAGGCATTCCTGCACGACGTTCTCGGCGTCGTTGGTGACGCTCATCGCGCCCGGTCGGCAGTTGTCGATGATGAACACGAAGCCGGCCATGACGGCCATCTCGCTGTAGCTGGAGCGGGTTATCGGAATCCCCGCTTGCCATTCTGGACCGGACGCACCGGCCATTTATGCTTCCGCTTTTTCTGCCCGGTGCGGCCTTCCAGGCGTTTGAGCTTGGCGATCTCGGGAGCGTCGACCTTTGCCGTCTTGGTGCCGTGGGTCGGCTTGTTGAGGGCCACGATGAACTCGAGCGCGCAGGACGGCGGTATCGTGTCGCTGGTCTCTTCACACCAGCGCCGCCGCTGCAGCGCCGGATCGTGGTCGAACTGGACGCCGTCGAGCGGATTGAGCCGCGCGCCACCTGGTTCCTTGCCGCCCTGTCGAACGACGATCTCAAGCTTCTCCTTGATCGTCAGGGAGCGCGGGCGCCACTTCACTGGCGGCCCGAGCACCTGGGCGCCGTGGTCTGGAAGGATTGCGATCCGACCGGCCATGTCAGCCTGCACTCGGCGGGTTGAGCGCAGACAGCCTCCGCGCTTTGATTCGGTCGGCCAGTTGGCGGCTGCTCTCGTCGTTCTGGAACCGCGCCGCCACGTCGAACTCGGTCCAGACCTCTTCCACGGCCACCGCGGATCGCGCGCCGGCAAGCGCAAGCTGGAAGTCCTCGAAGAATTTGCCGAAATTGAAGGCTTTGCCTTCGCCGTAGTCGGAGGCCTGTTTCTGCTCCTCCTCCTCGGCAGCTTCCGCGCCGTCGTGCTCGCCAGCCATATCCCTGTCGAAGCCGTTGTCGGGAATCGTGTCGATGTCGGTCGGCGCATCCGGGCTCGGCGGCTTCGGCGGCGATGGTGGGGTGAGCCTCGCCGTGGGTGCGGGTTCGTCGTCGTGCTCGATCAGCTCGCCGGCGACTTCGCGTGCCTCGAACTCATCGCGGATGCCGCCAAGGACGTCGCCGAAAAGTTCTCGAAGGCAGAAGCCGGCCGATCGCCACTGCTTCATGCGCTTCGGGTGCCGAAACCAGGGCGCGTCGTTAGGGACATCGCCCCACTCCTGCTTGGCGTTCTTCCACACCTTGCCGCGCCGCGTGGGGCGATCGTCCCAAAGGCCGGCCTGCTTGGCGTCAGCCACCGAATAGACTTCGAGTTTCGTTTCGCCGGTGTCGGCACGCACGGCCTTGCACCAGCCGATGGTGCGCTCGTCGAGAGTGTTCATCTCGGCCACCTGATCCTCAGTCAGGCCGAGCCGCAGGAGCGCTTCCTTCGAAGCGTTGCGGAGATATCCGAGTTCCAGCGATTTCGCCCTGCCGGACCGGCGAACGACGTTGATCAGGCCATCGCCATACAGCGCCGGCTTGCCGCCGATGACGGTAAAGGACCGAAGCGCCACCATGGGCGGCAGGCCGAGTTCGGCGCCGGACATGATGACGATTGCGACCGCGCTCGTGCCCTTCTTGCCCCAGCGGTTCCAGGCGTCGTTGTCTGCGCCTTCGCCCGGTTCTCTGCCGACAAGAGCCTGTGGCGCCAACCCCGCCTCAACGATCATTGTCGAGAGCCTCCAGGTCTCTTCGATCGATTGGGGAATGATGGCGCTTATCGCGCCGCCCACCATTAGTGCCGGTACCTGTGCCCGTTCGTTCATTTCCAATCCTCGGGGTTGAAGCGGTTGGCGCGCCACGTGTGGCGCATTGCGTCGTGTTCGATCCGCATGTCGTTCCATGCGTACCAGCAGGCCCGTCGGACCTCGCGCAGCAGCGTCGAGACGAAGGCGAAGATCATCACCGGTAGCCAGAGGATGATGATGGCGAGGCGGACCCAGCTCATGGCTATTTGTCCACGTCGTCGAAGATCGACCGGTTGCCGTTCTCGTCCAGCAGCGTGCCGTCGGGCGACCACTGGTGCACGCCGTTCGCATGCTTGGCGGCGCGCTGTTCGTCGGTGCGCACGTCAATGCCCAGGATCTCGACCTTGGCCAGTTCGGAGTGTGTCTTGATCTCCGCGACCTGCACCGAGACCTCGCGGCCGCGCATAGGGATCATGACGCGCTGGCCGACTGCGACGTCGAAGGCGCCGGCGAAATAGTCATACAGGCGGTCGCTCTCGCCGAATTTCACGGCGACGATCTTTTGGTCGGTCATGCTGCCCTCTTGTCAGGAATGCGCTCCATGCCGGCTGGCAGGATGGCGTCTTTGTTGCGAGCGAAGCGCGCTGCGACCTTCTCGACCGCCTGACGAACCTCGGGATCGTCTTTCACGGCCAGGACCAGTGCGTCGTAGTCGGTGATGTTCGCGATCCAGTAGGTGTGGAGGGACACCTTCGCGCCGGTCCGGCCGGCAAACACGGGGCGGGCCTGCGCATCGCGCTCGGCATCTGCTACGCGCTGCGCCAGCCGGTCGGCCTCGCGTTCTGCCTCCGCACTGAACGACGAGGCCACGCCGGTCGATGGGGCCTGCTCAACAGCCACTTTTGCCGCATCGGCTGCGCGCTGCGCGTCCTCGGCTTCTCGCTTGATGCGGTCTGCCGTTGCGCGCGCCTCCTGTTGGCGAATGGTCTCCTGCCGATCGAGTTCCTTGAGCCATGCCTCGCCGTGCTTTTTCAGCTTTTTGGCGAGTTCCTTGGAATCGGTGCGCAGATCGCGCCATTTGTCGTCGACCGCGTTGCCGCCATCGAGCCATGGACGTTTTTCGACGTTGAACTGTTCATCCGCCTTCGTGGCGATCCCAGCGAGACGCTTCGCCCAAACCCCCGCCTGATCGGCCTGCTGCTGAGTGGTGATCGCCTTCTTGAGGAACCCTTCCACCGTTTCCTTCTCGGCCAAGAGTTCGGCTTTCAGGTCGGCGTGCAGATCGCCGGTCTTGGCAGGAAGGTTGTGTTCTTTCGAAACCGCTGGTGGCTCATCCGGCCATGCGCCGCCGGCCAGGACCGAGTGATAGAGCGCTTCCGTGATCGGGTTGCGGCAAGCATAGTTCCAGACCTTGTCCGCCTCGGCTTCCTCGCCGTTCTGCAGGCAGATCGTGTTGCCCGACGGGTCGCGCCATATGGCGACGGGCACCAGCGGCGCGTCCTTGAACGGACGGTTCCTGAAAAATCCTGACTCCGGGGTATCAGCGGAGGGGCCGAGCAAGAGCAGCTGTTCGCGCGTCAACTCGCGATACTCGCCGCCGGCAAGCTTCAAGGCCTGCCTCCACCAGTCATATTGATTTGCCATTTGGGCGCTCTTTCTGTTTCACGTGTAACCATTTTGGCAACACAAAGGGCACGACGAAGCGGTCGTGGGTGCTGTCTGCTGCCTATGTTGGGAGGACCCGGCCGAACTGGCGCTGGAGGTGTGGGATCTGGTTTCCACCAGCCCGGCCGGGAACACGCAGATACTCGACACCAGACCGCGAGCCATGATGGAAAAATACAACCAGGGGAAACTGGGCCATCGGTCTAGCGATCCTTCTGCGTGAAGTGATCGTAACCAATTTGGTACGGATTGCAAGAGGTAGTGCCGAAATGGTTACTCTCTACGCAAAAAAAATCAGATCAGAGTGTGGATATTCTCAGCCTGGCCCGGCCAATGACCTTCAATTCCGCTGGATTGACGGTTTCATTGGTCGCCGCCGGGTTGTCGCTATGGACCTGGACGGTGCCTGCCGTTGTGGGCGAAAGGTAGCGCCATTGCACCGCGCCGGCGATATCGAGCGCGTAGAGACCGGGGCGATTGGGGAGGTTGTCATCTATATCGATGACAAGCGCATCCCCTTTGGCAACAACGCCGTTGGCCTGGTAGGTGTCGACCATCATGAACCGCAGGTTGTGTCCCGATGAGTTTGGCAGCATCCGACTCAAAAAATCGGGCTCGAGGATGAGTCCTGGAGATTCCGGGCGGTTTTTGCCGCTGGATATCTCGAAGACGTGGTTGAAGCGGGTCGTATCAATCCGCGCAAGCTCCGGGAACATAAGCTCTTCCGGCCTGCAATTCAGGTGAGGCGCGATCCGCTGTGCCCACTTCAAAGTGAGCTTTCGGCTCTTGGAGCCTTCATCTTCCTCTTCCTCGAGGCGGCCCATCTGCGGCCTTGTGGTGCCAACGCGACGCGCGAGTTCGGCCTTGCTGAGCCCGGCTTTCTCGCGGAAAAATTTTATTCCGTTCCTCATATCAACGCGGTAGCGCAAAACAATTCACGGCGAAACTGTGCCAGATCGGTTACAATCATTGACTTGTAACCAGAATGGTGCCAAAACCCGCCCATGGAAAATGTTCATCCCCTGAAGAAGTGGCGCGAAGAGCGCAATCTGAGTGCTGTGTACGTCGGTGTTAAGATCGGCTGCACGCGGCTGTCGATCACTCGCTATGAGGAAGGGCGGATGCCGAAGCAGCCCTTCCTCGATCGCATCGTCCTTATGACCGACGGTGAGGTGACGGCAAGTGACTGGTTGGGCAAGGAGGCTGCTGATGTCGTTGCGAAGCGACAGGCTTCGGCTTGACCCGAGGTACGATCAACAAGGTTCCTCGTTCCGTCCGAAGTCGGTCGGCGCGTTCAACAACACCCCAAGCCGCGACACCGAACGGTGTCCAGGTATCATCGTCACTCGTCATTCGCAGCCCCCTTACACAGGTGGCGACAATGGCGCGGAAATTGTTGGAGGTGTCCGACAGGGCATCCGAGAAACCCGACTGGTCGTCGTTCCTTCTCCTGTTTTTTGTGAGGAATCGATGCAAGACATTGCTGCAGAGCTACAACAGGTGGTCTTCAAGGCCGCCGGACCTATCAAGCCAGGCATGGGCATCAAGGCCCAGATCAACGCTGCCTGTGACAATCTCGGCTACCCGCGCGGCCACTGGCGCGTGCGGGCAGCCTGGTATGGCGACGCGTCCAACTGGCGCGGCAAGGCCATCTTCGATCTTCTCGGCCGTTACAACCGACTTTGCCAGAAGGCAGGTTCCACGCTGGAACCGGCCAACGATCCTTTGGCCGTGGTCGCTAGGACCAGGGAGCAGGGCTAGCTATGCCACGCCGCCTGTACTCGGAGACTTGATTTCCTCGGGCAATAACTTGGTCTTATGTCAGCCACGCAATGTTTCAGCCTGAAACATTCCGGAGGATTTAACTAAAATGAAGCAGACTGACGTGGGGCCGACGGTAGACGGCGAAGTTAAAGCCGTGATGGCCGGATTTTGCATGACGGCCAGAAGTATCGGAGCAGCCGCTGCAGAGCATGCTGCAAAGGTGCATCTGGTGGCGGCAGCGGCATATCTGGCAGACACTGTCGGCCCCGGCATGACTAATCAAATCCTATCGGCGGTGTTGTCGTCGATCGGATAGGCTGAACTAAAGACACTGAACGGCAATACCATTTGTAGCTTGTAGGATTGCCGCTCCTCGCAGTTGAGAGAGCGACATCATGACGATCATTACCCGCAAGCGGGCGGACCAGTATGCTATTATCCCGAACGCTGTCGCCAGTGATGACAGCCTGACGTTCGAGGAGCGTGGCGTGCTGGTCTACCTGCTGGCGAAGCCGCACGACTGGAACGTGTCGGTGAAGAACCTCCAGAACGAAGGCGGCATCGGCCGCGACAAGGTCTATCGGATCCTCCAGAAGCTGGAGGATATCGGCTATCTCAAGCGCGAGCAGACCAAGAGTTCAGACGGCCGCTTCGGCGCCTATAACTACACCGTCCACGATGATGCTGTGCCCGAGAGCCTGCCGCTGCCACGTCCTGAAAATCAGGAAGCGGTCGGGCCGTGTCCTGAAAACCAGGAAGCGGCATCGCCGCTTCCTGAAAATCCGGTAACTGGTCCACCGGTTAACGGGAAATGCGACACATACAAAGGACTTACTAAAACAATAACTGAATCTTCCCCCCTAACCCCCAAGGGGGAGGAGGGCAGGAAGGATTTTGATATTTTTTGGTCCTCATGGCCGGAGCAGTGCCGTCCAGACAACCGGGAGGTAGCGGCAAAGCTGTTCTGCAAGCTGGAGCCGGTCGTCAGGGCCAAGGTCCTGGGCGCGGCAGAGGCCTACCGGAAAGCGATGGTCCACCGGAACAAGCCCGCCCGCATGATCCTGTTCCTTCGCGACCGGCTGTGGGTCGAGTTCGATGGCGCACCGCCCCTCGACAGCGACGGGAATTTCTACATCACGCCCGATCGTCCCGAGTGGCGGGAATGGCTGGGATCGATCCGCCGGGAGTACGGCGAAGCGGGCGTGCAGAGCGCGGTCAAACACAAATTTATGAAGCGGAAAACACGGTGGCCGGCCGACCTTTCGCTTGCCAATAGTATTGCCAATTTGGCAACATCTGGAACCGGAACGGCTGCGTCGGCAGATCGAGGTTGATTGGAATGAAGCGTCTTTTTCTCGACACCCCGGCCGACCTGGATAAGAGGATCGACCGCTTTATCGAGCACATGCGCCATGCCGAGGAGATTTTCTTCGTGGCCAACAAAAAGGGTCTGCCCACGGCGCGCGACCTGCTCTGGATCCTGTTCGCGGACGCCGTCAACACGGCGCGCAATATGCCCGACGCCGAGCGCCGCATGGTCTCCAAGGTCGGATCGGCCATGCCGTCGTCGCGAGAGACCGAGCATCAAGCCTATGTGCGCGAGCTGTCTCGCATGACCGACGGTATGCCGCAGTACGACACGACCGAGGTCCGGATCGTGGTTCACGAATCCGCTGCCGACCGGATGGTCGACATCATGGACCTGCTCCGGTTCGTGCGGGCAGGACGGCAAGGCCAAGACGCACAGCGCTACAAGCGCACCTTCCTGGCTCACGCCGGCGGCCATGGTGCCGAGTTCTGCACCCGCGTTTGGGACAAGCACCGCGTCGACATGATGTCTAGGCAGTCGCTGCACGACGTCAAGAGCCGGGTGCTGGGCCAGATCCTCGCCGGCATCGAGCAGGAATTCGGCCTGGTCCGCACCAGCCGGAGTTTCCGGCGCCTGAACATTCGAGAGATCGAGCAGCGGCGCAAGGATCGCAAGCGCGAGGAAAAACAACGCCGGCGGGAGGCGCAAGAAAATGCTTGATATCGCCATGCCGCGCCATCTCGTGCAGCGCAGAAAGAACGTCGGCTATGCCGCGGTCTGTGCCGTAGGCTTTGACGCCGATTTGGGGGTTTTCCGGCTGGCAACGGCCGAGAACATCGAGGGCCACCTTCCGCAGCTCCAGGCAGGCCGGTGGGAGAGGCTTCATTTCGCGCACGTCGTCTGGACGCCGGGGCTCCTGGTGGCGCGCACCATCGTGCTTGGCGCCGAACGGTCCCTGGCGAACTGCCATCTCGGGCAGCACTGGTACCGGGCAAGTCTCGACACGCTCAACAGCGTGCTCATGGCCCAGGCCGTGGCGCTCAGGTCAACCGTCTGGTCGCACGCCGAGCTGATCGCGCGGCTTCGAGGCCAAGCTGATCGGGAAGCCGACCGCTTCGCCGCAGGAATCATCTGAATGTTCCCGACCGCAGATCAGATCGCGCTGGCGATCGTCACGGCTTGCCGGCTGAGCGGCACGAACCCTGTCCTGACTGCGCTTGGTCAGGTGGCGCAGAGGGACTCGAGGGGAAGGCATATCGCCTTCGCGGCGCTGCTCGAGGCGTTTCCCGACGCGCGGCGCATGGGGATCGCCAAGTGCTGCGGCTATCGCGGCTACGGCTCTGCCACTGCCAACCTTCCGACCTTCCGAAAGACGCCCTGGTGGCGGGAAGATTGGGTCGAGGAGGTGATCGGCGCCGTCGTCGCCGAGCAATACGGCGACCAAGCGCAATGACCGCCAAACTCTCCCGTTTCATTCGCCGTCTTCGCGCACGGGCAATCCCGCGCGTGTCGTGTCGCGGCCTTCGCATGAGGTTTTTCTGACATGAACGCAATCGACCACGATTTCGCCAAGCACATCGATGTCGAGCTGGATAATGCCACGCCGCTCGCGGCGGTAGAGCCGGAGATGGAGCGGGAGCGCATCGCCACCGTCCACCGCAAGGGCGTCGCGAAATACGAGCAGCGCATCGCCGACACCACCAAGCGCATGAAGCGCAGTCTCGAAGAGCTCGAGGTCGACCGCAAGGCCGAGGAGAGACGCCACGAGGCAGAAATGGCCGCCATCGCCGGGCACGTCGAAACGACCAAGGCCTTGGCTGAGCGCGACATCACTGCCGATGAGCGCTTGGCCGCATCCTGCCGCGCCGCCTTGGCCCAGCTGGTGCGCGAATGAACGCAGTCGTCCCCTTTGACGCCTCCGGTCTCGCTCAGGTCATCGAGCGGGCTCGGGTGCTGTTCGATGACGGCGACGTCGCTGCGGCGCGTATGCTCGCGGCCGGCGCCTACGACCAGGCCAAAGCTGCGGGGAGCTATGCCACGCGCTTCCATGCCGGCGAGCACCTGATCGCCAAGCGCGGCGGCTGCAGGGTGACGCCCTGCTGATCGAAGCCCGTGCCAAGATCACGATTGCCAGCGAGTGGACAGCCGCCCAGGAATCCGGCGAGGCGTCCAAGGGAGGGCGACCGAAGAAAAGCGTTCCTTCCGAGAACGGTTTCACTGCGGCGGAAGCTGGGCTGACCCGGAAGGAAATCCACGACGCGCGCAAGCTGGCCGACGCCGAGAAACGCGAACCTGGTATCGTCGAACGCGCCATCGCCGGGCGCGTCGCCGCCGGACTCGAGCCGAGCCGGGCGAACCTGCGCGTAGCGATCGGCACGGACAGCGCCAGCGCCGCCGAGCGCGGGGATAACCTCTACCAGACCTGTCCCGAGGCCATGCACACGCTGCTGGCGCTGGAGACGTTCGGCGGCCGCATCCTGGAGCCGGCGTGCGGACGCGGCGCGATCTCGCGCATGCTGGAGGCCGCCGGCTATGACGTCGTCCTGTCCGACCTGATCGACTATGGCACCCACGACCGTCATGGCGTCTGCCAGAACGTGCAGGACTTCCTGACCAGCGAGCCTGGGGAAGGCTGTGACGACATCGTCACCAATCCGCCCTACGGCTCGGTGCTCAACGCCTTCGTCGCTCATGCGCTGCGCGTGCACCGGCCGGCGAAAATGGCGCTGCTGCTCAACCTGAATTTCTTCTGCGGCTTCGACGATCCCGACCGCAACTTTGCCATGGACGAGAACAAGCCGGCGCGCGTCTACATCTTCACGCGGCGCCTGCCGATGATGCATCGCGACGGCTGGGACGGGAACGAGGCCAACTCCCGTATGAACACGGCCTGGTTCGTCTGGGAGCAGAACCTTGTCGGCGAATACGCTGGGCCCACCGTCACCAGCCGCGTCGATTGGAAGGACTATCAGCCGAGCGCCCAGGAGAGCATGCCTTGAGCAGCCCAATCACCGCACGCAGCAAGCTCGATGCCGTTCGCGCCATGATCGCCACAAAGAAGACATGGCTCAACTCTTTCGGAACCGGTCGCAACAAGCGACCTGATTTCGAGATTTCGCAGAAGCACGAGGAACTGACCATGCTGAACGCTATCGCAGCCGACTATTTGCGCATGGTCGAGGAGGAGAGCCGGTGAATCATTTCGCAGGCTTCACAACGCCGGTCGTCGGCGGTCACCATGCCATGCTGCGCTTCGCAGAGGACGGCCAGGCCGAGCCGGTGCTAGGCCCGAAAGGCACGCCCATGTTGTTCCCGACCGAGGCAGAGGCATGGAAGGCTGTCACCGAGAACCTGCTGCGCTACTTCAATGGAAATATGAGGCGCGATGGCGAAACCATCACCAGCGCCCGCGACGCGGCCGAGCGCCTTTTCCGCAAGGGCCGGATGATCCCGGTGGAGCACAAATAGACATGGCCAGTTTCCGAGAGGGTTGGGCGATCAAGTCGCCAACAGCCAGCAATGCGCACTACTTCCGGCGCCCCGGCGTTGGCCTGGCCGTCTCGCTCTGCGGCTCTCAGGACGCCGCCGCCGGCTGGCTGCGGGATCCCGGTGATGTCGACAAATGCGAGCGGTGCGCCCGGCTGTTGGCGAAGGAAGTCGCGAAATCGGCCGCTGTGCCGCCAGAGGCAGGCCAGGACGAGCGCGGGGACCATCGGACGTATGATGGGAAGGCCGGCGACTGACGCTCGTTGGCGGGCTTCTACGCTCGACAAAAAATGCGATTATACGTTTGCGGCCAATATAGGTCTCATCGACCTCAACAGACTTGGACTGGCAAAGGATGCATCGTGGAAAAAGCCGTGAGCACCACCAAATCAGCAACGAAAACGACGCCTAGGGCGAAGATCGATATAAAGGCAATGTTAGATGACTCTAGAGGGAGAGACGTGGCGTGGCTGACGCTGCTCCTTGCCACCGATAGGCAAGCCTTAGAGCTGTTTCGAATTTATGTGACGTTGGGAATAGCGGTTTCATCGGGGCTTGCGGCGGGAGCCGCAAAGCAAGCTTGGGGAGATGAAATATACCCCATTGTTGCCCTTGGCTCGATGTTACTCTGCCTCTTCGTCGGGTGCTTTTACTGTTTGAAGGCGATGCGCCCCGTCGAGATTTCCCTACCTGGCAAAGCGGGTAATTTCTGGCAATGGGCGATGCGTGACGACATAACAGAAACGGCAGCGCTATCGGTGTATTTTGAGTACGCTCAGGCCGCTCAAAACATGAATAGCAAAGTCAACCTGCTCAACTCCGGCGATCTCAATGTGGCAAAGAAACTTGGCATCGCGGCGTTTTCTGCCGCCGCGATGGTTATGTTAGTAGGGTGGCAGGCGCCTTAACGCTTCTCAAATTTGCCAGTGTCGCCATTCTTTATAGCCGTCTGATCTGGTGGCGGCGGTGGTGGGTCGGACTTTGGCGGCGGCGGCGGATCATCCTTTTTGTCAGTCATTTTCCCTCTTTCAGTGTCACGCGCCCTAAAGGCGCTGGCTGCCGCGAGTAGCCATCCGTTACAGGATTGAGAGAAAAGTTTGCCGGCGGCCCTAGTCAACGTAGCACGACCGTAGCCACACCCTAACGAATTCGGCCCTGGGTGCGTAAAATGCATAACCGCCCAAAGAAACGCCCGCCGCGAGGACCAATCGCGGCGGGCACCTCAGCCCCACGGAGAAAGGCCGAGGCTGTTACATCAGCATCGAGCGGGCGTGAGCCCCACGAAGCTGCGACTCCATCGACCGTAACGTGCGCGCTGCTGCGGCCAGAGTGTCGGCCATCTTGTCGGCCCGGTTCGGGTCGACTGTCTTCATGGCGACGAACTCGCCCTCCGTGAAGCCCGAGGCGATCGCCGAGACGATTTTCTCTGCCATCCTCTCCATGCGGGAGATCGCGGCCATGTCGTCTTTTGTGGGCTCTGGCCGGTTCTCATTGTCGAACATGCCGCCCTGCTCGATCCGGTCGCGCACGGATTGCGCCGCCGCCTTGATGCTCGACCAATCTTTCAGCTTCCCGCTCGAGAACAGTTTCACGATGTTGACCTGATCGGATTTGGGCAAGTCGACCAGATCGCATGGCCGAGCGGGAACTGGTTGGCGTCGACCAGCTTCTGAATCGTCTCGTCCAGATTGAGCAGCGCCGTGCGGGCTTTGATGCGCTGCGGCTGCACGCCGATATCCTTCGCCAGCTTCTCGACCGTCCAGCCGCGGTCAAGCATCGCCTGGAACGCGCGCGCTTCCTCCAGCGCTTTGATGTCGGCCCGGGCCAGGTTCTCGACGATGGCTTGCAGCGCCATCTCATTGTCGTCGATCTTGACGACCTCGCAGAGAATGTCGGCGGCGCCAATCAGCTGGTGAGCGCGCCAGCGCCTCTCACCGCCGACGATCATGTAGAGGCCTTCGTCCCCGACGGGCCGGACCGTGATGGCCTGGATCAGGCCGCGCTCGCGGATGGATTCGGCCAGCTCCTGGAGCTTGACCGCGTCGAAGAAACGACGGGGCTGATTTGGGTTCGGGATAACCTGGGTGAGGGGGATACGCTTTTTCATGGTCGGGTCTCCGTGGTAGGGAATTTCTTAGCAACAACAATAACTTAGTTTGTAACCAATCCGGTTACAAGTGGGTTACTAAGAAATATCCCCCACGGGGTTCCGGTCAGCCTTTGATTGACCTCAACTGAATGACTGTTATGGGTGCCTAGGCAGTCATCCGATCACCGAGAAAAGTGGCACGAAGCCGAATCGCCCTGCTGGCCTTGATGTGCTGTTATGGTATCGAGTTGTTGGCGGATAATATCGTAATGCCGCCGCTCGAACTCGGACTTACCGAATTTCAGTTCCACGGCGGCGAGCTTGCGTTGCAGGATGGGGAGGAGAAAATTCCCGCTGCCGCAGGCCGGCTCCAGAAAACGCATCTGGTTCGAGCGCGTGGAGCATGCGCGCTGCTCGTCGGTATAGGTCCAGTTGAATATCTGTTCCTCGATGAACTCGCCGGTCGCCAGCGTTACACGGTTGTCGTTGCAGCAGGCACATCGGCGGGGATCGGCCTCGATGCCTTGCCCCCGGTTCGGCAGGCCGTCGGTAGCGGCTTCGACTCGAAAACGATCACGCTTTCCTGCGGCAAGCTCACGACAGGTGTGACGGTGGCGCAGTGGTCGTCGATCCTGATGCTGCGCAACCTCAAATCCCCGGAAACCTATTTCCAGGCCGCGTTCCGGGTGCAGTCGCCGTGGTCGATCAAGAATCCCAATGGTGACAATCCCAACGAAGAAGAGGTGCTGAAGCCGGTCTGCTGCGTATTTGATTTCGCGCCAACACGCGCGCTGCGGCAATTGTCGGAATACGGCCTCGGCCTCTCGCCCGGTGAGCCCAACCCCGAGAATGCTGTTCGGGAGCTTGTCTCGTTTCTACCCGTGCTGGCCTATGATGGTGCCAACATGATGCAGATTGACGCGGGCAGCATCCTGGACCTTGCGATGGCCGGTACCTCGGCGACGCTGCTCGCCCGCAAATGGGAATCCGCGCTGCTCGTCAACGTGGACAACGACACCCTGCGCCGAATTCTCGACAACCCCGACGCAATGGCCGCAGTCGGGCGCATCGAAGGCTGGCGCGCACTTGGCGACAACATTATTGAGACCATCAATAACAAGAGCGACAAGGTCAAAGATCTCAAGAACAAGGCGAAGGGCGAGGATTTAACCGCGAAAGAAAAGAAAGAACTCAGCGATGAGGAGAAGGAATACAAATCCAAGCGTAAGCTCGTTCAGGAAAAACTGATAAAATTTGCGACGCGCATTCCTGCCTTCATGTATCTGACGGATTTCCGCGAAAACACGCTTCAGGACGTAATTACCAGGCTGGAGCCGGACCTGTTCCTCGCCGTGACTGGCTTGACAGTAAATGACTTCCATCTCCTCGTGAGCCTAAGAGTGTTCAACACCGAGAGGATGAACGAGGCCGTCTTCGCCTTCCGACGCTATGAGGACGCTTCACTCCGCTACACTGGCATCGAAAGCCACAAGGGGCTGTCTCACTACGGTCTATACGACACGGTTGTGGCAAAGAATGAAGACGGTAGCTTTATCGATCAAGTCGGTGCGTAATTTAGACTGCAATGGACGGAGCGGCAGCAATCGCACTACCAGGCGTATTCGACACATTTGTTGCCCCCTTCACAGAGACGTTGGCTGGCGGCTCTCGACCAGCGCAAAGAGCCGGTTGAAATTGGCGTCCGGCATGTGGAGCGCTTCGCGGGCAGGATCCTCAAGGAAAGCACCCATCTGGTCACGCTCGGACGCTTCCGGCGTTCCCCAATTCTGGCCGACTACGCCCGCGTTGATCAGGTCGTAGCCGTCGAGGCTGAGCAGGATACGCAGGGCGTTGTGGAAGCGGGCGGCGTTCATGCCATTTCCCCTTCGATCTTGTCGGACAAGGGCGACAGCACCTCGTTCCAGATGGCGTTGCAGACTTCGTTCTCGCTGGAGTCGGAGACCACGTCCCAGCCGTCGTTCCCATAGATCAGCTGGAACCAGCCGAGCTTGTCGCCCGCTGCGTTGCGGATGACGATCACGTCCTCGTCGGTCGAGAACAGCGCGGCCATGATGGCGGCCTTGTCGGTGGAGCGCTTTACCGGCCAATCCTCGCCATCGCTGACGGAGATCACATAGGCGCGCTTCAAGCAGGCATCCACCAAGGCAGTGCACATGCGGCGCTCGTCCTTGATGCGCCGGGCCAGATCGCGGTCCCCGCGTTCCTCTGCCGTGTCGATCGCATCGTCGAAGCCGGTACGCACCGGCGGGAAACGGAACTTCTCGAGTCCGGACGGCCCGAAGCTCGGATCATTGCGCAGCCCATGAAGGACCGAGCCGCGGTTCGGCATCGCATCGCAGGCAGACAGGCGGGCATTGTACCAATCCAGGCTCAGCGCCTCTTTCCACTTGCGGCCACGCTCGTCGGCATAGGAGCGCAGGGCCGCCAGTTCGTCTTTGTTCAAGGTCATCGTCTTTCTCCGTGGTAGGGTTGGGTTCGAGGAAGGCGCGGGGTTCAACCCCACGCCAGTCCCCAGCGTTTGGCGCACACCGGCCCGTAGCCGACGTCGATCGAGCGGGGGTCGGTGAGCTCGATTGCGCAGAAGCAGCAGTTGCCGGTCCGCTTGCCGTGGGCGGCGCCGGCCTTCGAGGGGTTCTCGGCCAGAGCCGAGAGCGCGGGAATCAAGGCGTCTGGACCTGGCGACCGGCGGGAGCGTGTGAACTCGCCCTTGCGGTCGATGCGGCCATACGATTCGCGGCTTTCGAACGAGCCAGGCGAGGTGACGTTGATCTGCCCGGCGTGGCTGGAGCGCTCACCGGCAAGCGCGAGAATGATGGTTTCGCCTTCGACGTCGAACCGGATCTTCGGATGCTTAAGCTTGTTGGCGATCGCGGTGTCGAACAGGGCGATCAGCCCGTCCATTGCGCCTACCTGCGCCTTCGGCGCCGCCGGCTCGGATGGCGTTTGAGCCCGCTGGGTGAGCGTGGCCACCCACGGCCACTGGCGCTCCGAGAGGTGGGCGCGGCTGTCGTATTGATGGATAAGGGAAGCGGCGAACTCCGCGTCCCGGCCGGCCAGCTTGGAAGCGGACTGGCGAAGGGCTTCGATTTCGAGGTTCATGGTCGGTCTCCGTGGTAGGGGGAAAGAAAGCGCCGCCCGAAGGCGGCGCTTTATCAAAGCTCGGTGGCGACGATCTGCCTGACGCCACAGCCACGGAGCAGCCCGAGAGAGCGGAGAATTGCCTTGACCTCCGCGACGGCTGCAGCGCGGCTTGGCGCCATGCGGTTGCCGTAGAAAGAGGAAGTGCCGTTGGTGTAGTGGATGCTGACTGCGAACAGTTGAGGTCTCCGTGGCAGGAATATCTAAGTAACTTCAATAACTTAGACTGTAACCAACTTGGTTACAAGTAGAAAGACCACGAAAAGCCGATTATTTTCATCCACTTCTGAGGCGGCTAGTGACCGGCTGAAACCGGGCCTGCAGGACGTCGCTGGAGATCGAGCGCTTGTCGTCGCCGGACTGCACGAGAGCCTGTTCGATGTGCTGCGGATCGACGCCGATCACCGTCCAGATGCGGCCCTGAGCGTCGGGCGCCTCGGCGCCCAGGTAGGGAGAGACCTGGAGGGGTTCGGGCGGCGTGGCCGGGTGCCTGTATTGCGCCGGCAGCTTGGGATGGCTCCACGCGCAGCCCTGGGTCTCCATGCCATATTCAAACACCTCGAGTCCGAGCTGTTCTTTCAGCCACACCGAGATGTAGGCGCGATGGCAATACTGGTTGTCCGTCGGGGCCTCGTAGCAGAGCAGGGCGCAATCCTTGCCGCCCGAGATGTCTTCCATCTTGGCGACGATCTGCCGGGGGCTGAGCTTGGCCAGGATCTCGAAATAGAGCTGCTTGTAATCGCGGTCGCTGGCGGTCTTGAACCAATCGCCTGGAGCCAGCTCGGGCATCTTTCGGTAACCTGCTTTGTAGCCTCTCGGTGTGCCTCGACTGACCCCGATTTTCTGGATGGTGTCGGGGAGAGGATGGAACCAGGATGAAGTGAAAATGCGCATCTTCGACTCTTTCTGTGGTGGGGTTTTGGACAGGTCCAAATGTAAACTTGGTGAACTTCCGAAGCAACCAAAATGACACGTGTGTTACCATTTTGGTGCGTTGAGTCAGCCGTACATCTGCATTATGTCTGAGACCTCTCTGGCGCTTCCGAGCGCGATTCCGTGGTAGGGATTGAGAGCAAGGCCGACCAAGGGCAACCTGGTCGGCCTTTGAATTTTCCGGCGCAGCGGCGCGCTGTCGTAGACCCGGGGCCAGACGACCCATTTGCTGATCCGACTCATAGGTCAGCCAGCGCGGCAGGCTCTTGAAGTCGCCAAGCAAGCTGCGACCGGACAGAAAGCCGTGACCGACATATTCCGGCCCGTCGGCGAAGAACCTGAAACTCGTCCTGGCCGGCTCGGCTGACACCCAAAGGTCGAGATCTTCGGCCAGTTCGACCCGCTCCAAAGTGTCGCGCCGCAGGATCCTGCCGATAAACTCCTCGTCGATGCGGTGAGGTGTGGCCGTGTCGAAGACCTGACGAAGGCCGGAATCGATCAGTATGAAGCGCATCGCATTTCCCTTTGGTGCTTTCGGTTTTCGATGACGGGCGCCTTCTCGGCCTCCCATAGGTCCAGCCACCAGGCGCAGAGTTCCGCCTGGTAGCGGTTGTCGGCTCCGCGCTTGCGTGGCCGCTTGATCTCCCGCTCGATCCAGGTCAGCCGGTCGTTCAGCGCCGGCCGATAGAGGAGATGGCGGAACGCGTCCGCGAGCTGCATGTCGAGGGTGTAATCGCCAGTGCAGCCGAGTGGGGAGCAGTCGCGATGCCAGCTGCCCCACATCTCGAGGGCCTGGGTAATGGAGGGGCGCAGCTGCCGCCGATCCTCCTCGTCTTGGGGTAATTCTCTCGGGGGAAACATTGGGGACTCCGTGGTAGGGATTGATCCTATGGCGTAACCAAAATGGTTACAATATGGTCAAGCTAAAAATAGCTTCTGCGGGCGTCCTTCCAGACCTTGACGGTGATGGTGTTCACGTAGGTCCCGACCTCGGCGAATGAGCCGTGGGGCAGATCGTTGAACCTGGCGTTCAGCTTCTCCATCAACGCCCGGAAGGCGATGGCCTTGCGCGTCTCTCGGAACTCGGTCCCGGCTGACATGATGGCGGCGAGGCAACCGTCGTCTTTCAGGAAGTCGAGCGCATGGACGACGTGGTCGATATCGCGCTCCATGTCGAAGGGCGGGTTCATCACGATGCGATCGTAGAGGCCGGTGACCGAGGGGCGCAGCGACAGGAAGTCGGTGGCGTAGACCTTGCGATAGAGCCCCTGAGCCTGCAGCGCGCCGGCCAGCGCCGGCTGCAGCTCGACGCAATCGACCTGGTTGTCGAAGCGGTATTCCTTGCGCCACCGCTCCATCTGGTCGGCCTGCCCATAGCCGTAATGATCGGAAAAGTCCTTGATGGTGGAGACGCAGCGCCGCGCCAGATTGCCGGTGCCGGCGCTGGGCTCCAGGATGGTGAGGCGCGGCTTCTCGATCGGCTGCAATAGCGGGATGCCCTTGATCAGATCCTCGGCGGCACCGTCCGGCGTCGGGAAGAAACCGAAGTTCCTCGCGGGCGTGGTCTTGCGGTTGCGGAAGAGATCGTCGGGTTCCTTGGTCTGCGCGTCGCCGATCACCTCGCCGTAGTATTCCGCCAGCATCTTGTTGACCTTCTCGACCAGGTCGTCGCGCGTGAACCAGAGATGGGCGTTGCCGTTCTTGTAGCCGACCACCTTGAAATACTCGCCGTGATGCTCGGACTGGTGCGGCCCGTATTTGCGCTCGTTCCTGATCTGGCCGATGATTCCGCCGTAGGCCGCGCCTGGCTTCTGCCCGTCGAGGACGCGGAAGGTGCGCTCGATGTCCTGCAGCGTGTCGGCGGTCCTGCCGTAGCTCAGCCCGCCGCTGTATTCGGCGAAGGCATTGGTGAGGATCACCCGGCCGCCGACCTTGAAGCCGTCATGCGAGCGAAAGCGGCGGTCGAGCGAGGAGAAGGCGACGGCAATGCCGCGCCGGAAGATCATCTCGGCTTCGCCGGCCCACTTGTCGATCGTGGCGTAGATGTTGTCGACGGTGACGGGCGGAATGCCCTGCAACTGGTCGAGGTTGACGAGATCGCGGCTCTCGCCCCTTCCTGGGCGCCATGCTTCTGGCACCCATGCGAGGCTATCGCGTAGCTCGTCCTTGGCCTTGCGGTCCATGAGCGCGTCGAGATCGGTCATCTGCACCAGATAGTGCCAGCAGGACACGTCAATGAGGCGCACCGCAGTGCGGAAATATTGGTCCCGGTCGGGGAGCTTCACGGCGTTGAAGAACGCCTTGATCTCGGCGGGTTCCCGTTCGCCGTGATAGTTGTTGGCGTGTTCGCCGGCAGCAGACTTCCAGAGCAGCGCAGCCTCCTTCATTTTGCCGGCGGCTCGCTCGACGTCTTCGAATGCGGCGTAATACGCGGCCACCGCGGCATCGCGATAGGCGGCGATCTGCTCGACGGTGTTGCGGGGGATCAGCGCGTTCATGGCTTCTGCCCGACCGGCTTGGCGCTGGTGGCGCCGTGCATCTTCTGGAAGATGAAGAAGTCTTTGCGCTCGATGATGATCTCGTAGCGCTTGGTGCCGTCGGGCAGGGTGAACTCGTATTCGGTGGGCTTGTCGGTCACTGGTCTGGTCTCCGTGGTAGGGTCTTGGCGGGCGACGGGACCACTCCCGCCGCCCTATCGAAAGGGATGGTTTGCCTCTCTCAGTGCATCACGCCTCCCTCGCTGGTTTCCTGGAAATCGAAAGCCATGTCGGCTTCTTCGGCCGCCATGGTCTCAGCGCGGCGCTCGCGGCATCCGGGGCAGAGACCGGTATCGTGCCAGCGGCAGGGGTCGAGGCATTCGTCGCAGTAGAACATGGTCTCAGCGGCCCCGGCCCTGAAACGAAGCGACATGATCCGCAGCCGACATGCCGGCACGGAAGGCCTCAAACGCAAAGTCGAGGCTGTAGCCGTCGACGTCCTGGTCGCCGTCCAGATCGTGGCCGGCGATCCGCTCGGCCTTGCCGACCCAGCGGAGCCAGTTTGCCTCGCTGGTGCTGATTGCGCCGCTCTCGCGGGCAACGTTCTCGGGGGAGAAGGGATGGTCTGGAAAGCTGCTCTCTTCGGCGTCGACCTCGGCCATGCGGCGCTGTTCCCAAAGGTCAGCGTGCTTGTCCCAATCACCGGCTTTGCGGGCTTCCTCAATCTGGGCTGTCAGGGTCATCGTTGGACTCCGTGGTAGGGAATTTCTTAGCAACAACAACAACTTAGCATGTTACCATTTTGGCAACAAGTAGAATAAACTAAAAGATAAACGCTAGCTGGCCGGTCTTCTCCTGTCGGGTGGCGAAGCCGAGCGATGCGAGGCCGGGGAGCGCGGCGATGAAACCGCCTGGCTGATAGGCAGGATCCTTTCGCCTTTCCTCGCGCAGGTGCTCGTCGGAGGCCTCGTGCCGCACGTTGCCGCGCCAGTAGCCCGAGCCGAACGGCGGGTTGCGGAGCTTGGGCTTTGGCAGGCGTTTGCCGTTGCCGTCGGCCAGTAGCGACTCCTCCATCACGATGGTCAGCATCTCGCGGACGTCCAACGCCTCCTCGACGAACCAGCGCTCGCGGGAGAGCCCGCCGCCGGTAAAAGATCGGAAACCGGTCTCGCTGAAAAATGGCCGGTCCAGGTCGATGACCTTGCCATGCAGCCCCGGCCCGCCGAACAGGCCAGGATACTCGACGTCCGTCCTGCACCCGTGGATCAAGAGCATGAACCGACCGGGCTGGCCGTGCATGGGGATTTCCCCGTCGCGCGCGGCCAGCTGCTTGCCGAGCCATGCCGATGCCGAGTTCCAGCAGTCGAAGCGGGATCGGCCTTGCGGAGGCCATGAGCGACCGGAGCCGTCGGCTCGCTCCTCGCGACCGCCATATTCCGTGATGCGGTATAGGGTCTCGACACAGGCGTCGATCACCAGCTCATAGGGGAGGCGCGCCGGCTTGTCGCACGCCATCATAGCCGCGTGGTAGTGGCCGAGCGCTTCACGCGCGATCGAGACAAGATAGTCGTCGGGACCGTTGCGCAGCATGGCGACGATGTCGTCCTGCTCGCGGCGCCGCTGCTCGGCCTCGATCTGCCATGCAGCCTTCTTCGGTTCTTTCTTCGCCTTTGCCATCACAAACACCCATTCCATGTGCTCGAGCTGACCATCGTCGGGAAAATCATCGGGGCCGGGGAACGGCTCGCGCTCCCAATGGCCCCACGCTGGCGGGAAAATCATCTCCTCCAGTTCGAACAGGTATTGCGCCTCGGCGAGGGCATCCTCTTCGCCCTCGTCCCAATCCCATTGGGGCGGCGTGGCGGTCTTCCATGCGTCGTATCCGGGGAGTGAGATCAAAGCAGCCTCCCGTCGGCCAGCTGCCAGACGCCATCGCCCAGCGGTTCGAACGGGCCGCGCTGGAGCGTCTGCCTGACCTTCGCCTTCCAGTTCGGATTGCGCCCGGCCTTCGGATTGTCGGCCAGTTCGCGGTAGAGGTCGTCGAGCCGGAGAGCGTCGCCGGCGCGCTTCATGACCTTCATCACCTCGTCGACCCACGAGCCGATAGAGGCAAAGCCGAAGATCAGGGACCGCAGCCGCAGCGGCACGAAAGCACCTGGCATGCCGCTTGCCGCCAGCCGCTCTGCATCGTCGGCGCCATAGGCGCAGAACACCGAGGGCGCGCCGGCATTGGCCTTGGCGCGGACGCCGGCCGCGTCGTGGAAATGCAGTCGGCCTTCCATAAACAGCAACGCGTCAGCAGCTCGCCACACGCTCTCGTGGAAAACCTGCGTTTCGGTGCGAGCGAAGATCAGCGCGATTCCATGGGCGTGGTCGGCCATACGGCCCATCCAGCGGGCGAGGGCGCTATTGCTGTAAGGTGGGTTCAAGAAAACCCGACCGTGCCAGGGCCTGATCAGCCCGTTGTCAGCGATGGTGTAGTGCTGGCGCGCCATGTCCCAAGGCCGGTCGAGCGGCGCGCAGGGATCGAGGTCGAAGCTCTCGGCGCCGCCGAGCGCGGCCAGGATCTCGGGAGGTGTCAGCCAGACGTCGGTGCCGGCCGCCGCGGAATGGTGGGAGCCGATCGGCATCAGACCGGCTCCCCGTCGCCTTCGTAGTAAGGCAGGTTCATGAGCGGGGCGGCGTCGGAGTCGAACATGACGTAATCGCAGCCGTTTTCTCGCGCGAAATCGAGAACGTCCTTCATGTCCTTGGGCAAGTCGCGCTGGCGCTCCTGATCGACCTCGCCGAGGGCGTCGATATCGGGAACGTGCACGAACCAGCCGAACTCGGTCGGGTAGACCGTCGAAAGCGGGAGCCGTCCGTCGGAGAGCAAAGAACGGGTTTCATAGGTCAAATGTCCGGTCGACAGATCGAGGAATTGCCTGATCATATCCGTGCCTCCGCGCTGGCTGGCTCGCATGCATCGTGGCAGTCGCCATTCTTGCTGAGGCATTCGGGATCGCCCTTCGGGCAGCCGTCGTCTTCCTCGTCCTCTTCGGGGACCAGCTGGTCGAAGGTCCATTGATCGCCGGCTTCGTCGAGATAGATGATCTTGCCATCACGCTCGACGGTCCGCTGCTCATCCCAGAAGATGTCCGTTCCCCCCGAATATTCGGGTGTGCCGGTAGCCTCGTCGATGCTGCTGATTTCGGCCCGTCCAGACAGTCGCTCAAGCGTGCCGGTGATCGGGCTTCCGGTCGGGGATAGGTAGTTGGCCACTGGTCTCTCCGTGGTAGGGGTGTTGTCAAAATGGTTGCAAGTTTCAGAGCAGCGGTCGCTTCTTGGCGACACGCTTGCGAGGGTTTCGGCCTGGGAAAAGTCCGAGTTCAGCTATGATCCCGGTCGTCCCCTGAGCCATCTTCGGCCCGAAATCTTGTCTGGTTGCTGTGGCGCGAGCGCTTTTTTCACTGCCGGCTCAATCTCGGGGTAGAGCTCGAGAAATCGATAGAGAGACGGGCGTGCTACGCCGAGCGCCTTGGCAGCGTCGGACTTGCGTCCAGCCGCCAAAAACAGCGCTTTGGCGACATCTTTGGGATCGAGTGACTTGATGCTGCTCATGGTCGTTTTCCGAAAAGTGTCCAATTTTTCTTTTCCAAAGCACTTGACCTGAGTACCGGGGGAGGGGCAGAAAACATGCAGCCTGATTCTTCTATGGCCGCTTCCCAACTCCTCCCCGATTCTGATCAGCCCGTGATGGCGCGCGTTCCTGCGCCGCCGTTGATCGGGCGATTGAATGTGGCGCGGTCGCCAGCGGCCCGACCGGCGTTGAAAGCGTTGCCGTCGCCCTTCATTCCGCCCTTCGCGGAGCCCTTGCGGAGCTTCAAGCCGATCTGGCCGAAGGCCTTGTTGACCAACGCCATTTTGACGATGACCAGGGAGTTGCCGCGACCATTCGGCCGAGCAGCCTGCTCGCGTTCTGCCGAGAGCCGGTGAAGGCGCTCATTGATGCGGCTGATGCAGCCGACCATGAAGCCCTTCTGAACGTCCCAAGGTCCGGCGCCGGCGCGATTGTAGCGCTCGGTCATGAAGCGGACGGTCTGGTTGCGGACGAACAGGTCGAGGCTTTCGACCAGCCAGATTGCAAACTGGCGATCCTGCTCGGTGCCGAAGAAAGTCATCGTGTCTTCCTTCTTCGAGAGCCAGGCTTTGCAGTCGCAGTAGCGGCCGACTTCGAGAGCCAGATGGTCCTTGATGACGTAGGTCTTGAAGTTGTCGCGCTTGGTTTTCTGGGCCGCGATCGTCTCTGCGTCGAGTTCGATCTGCGCCTTCGTCAGGCCGTATTTGTCCATGAGTTCGCGGGCCTTCGCCATTGCCTCGAAAGCCTCGGCTTCGGTGGCACCGGCGTCGGTGGTCTTGGCGAGCAAAGCCTTGATCTTGGCTGCCATCTTCTTCTGCTGTTCGGTCATTTCATGTCTCCGCGTGGTAGGGTTGATGTAACCATTCTGGTTACAATGCGGGGAAAGTAAAGGGAAAAAACTTAGCGAGCGATCCGGTATATGCTGATCCGGCCGGCCCGACGCATCGGGGCGTAGACACGCTCGACCTCGCCGGTTTTCACCAACGCGTTGAGTTCGTTGCGGAAAGCCTTGTTGTCCTCGCGACCGGCTGCGGCAGCGATGGCTACGGGTGCGAAGTAGGCGCGGTCCAAGCCGTCTGCTTCGGTCAGGGTCGAGAGGATGTCCATCTGGCTGCTTCGTCGTTTTGTTCTTTGATATCAATAACTTAGGCTGTAACCGATCCGGTTACAACTAAAAAGCGATCGCGGCGGCAAAAAAAGCGAAGGCGTTGGCGTATGTTTCAGGGCGTGGTGCCGAAGGAGTGCATCGCGCAAATCCTGCGCGTCTCCGAGGTCGACAAGTGGGGCAGGGTCTACAATTGCTGCTCCGGGACGTTCCGGTTTGAGCAGATCACGCTAGCCACTTTCCCCGGCGTCGAGATGCACTCGAACGACGTCAGCCTCTACTCCTCAGCGATCGCCGGTTATGTCCTGGGCAAGCCCATCGACTACGAGTTTCACGGCGCGCTCGACTTCGTGAACGAGCATGATTTTCGGGAGCCCGATCAGCGCCTCGCCGCACTGGCCGTGGCCTTCAATCTCGGGCGCTTCGCCGGCGGCAAGGCCAACGCCTACAAGACCAGCCACCGCACGCACCTGGTTGAGAACTTCGCCGGCTATGTCGAGCGCACCCTTGAAAAGGTCCGCAAGCTGCCGGGCATGATCCCGATCAAGAGCTACGCCCCGCGCGACTGGCTGCTCCACATGGAAGAGGCCATCGACCGCAAGGCAGCGGTGTTCAGCTACCCGCCATTCTTCAAAAATGGCTATGAGAAGATGTTCGAGTTCCTGGCCGCGAACATCAAATGGGAAGCGCCGCAATATCAGATTTTCGATCCGAAGAACCTGCGCGGCATCATCGAGCGCGTCCGGCAGGCCGGGGTGCCATACTGCATCCTCTCGGACCAGATTTACGAGGATCTGAAACCGGAACTGGAGTTCATCTCCGGCCGGGGCAAGCCGCACTTCTGCTACGTGTCGACGGGCAAGTCGTCCTACCTGCAGCTCGTGCCGCGGTCGGCGCCGTTCCGCTACAAGCCGGTTGACCTGGAGAAGATCAAGCCGGATTCGGTGGTGACCATCGGCAGGGCCGACGCGGCTCAGATGACGTTCCTGAAAGACGTCTACCTGAAAAAAGGCATCACCCACACGCCGGGCATGGTGAACTATCTGGTCCGCGTCGACGACATGCTCGTCGGCGGCCTGATCTACACCCTGCCGAAATTCGGCGAAAAGGCCTCGATCTACCTGCTCTCCGACTTCGCCATCTCCCAGCAGGGCCGGCTGTCGAAGCTGGTCACCAGGCTCGCCTGCAATGGCGAGGTTTTGCACGATCTCGGCAAGCGCTTCGTCAACCGCTACCGCGAGGTGAAGACCACGGCGTTCTCGGACCATCCGGTGTCGATGAAGTATCGCGGCATCTTCGAGCTCTCAAAGCGCGAGGAGAAGAACGCCCCGGATGGCAAGTTCATGCTGAATTACGTCGGCGCCCGCATCGACGAGACGCCGCAACAAGCGTTCGAGTGGTGGTATGGCAAGCACTTCAAGCGTTGACTGGAAGGCCCTCGATGTCGAGGCGCGGCAGGTTGATCCGAAGACGCTCCGGCGCCGCGAGAAGAACGCGCACTACATGGCACCGGCCATGTTTAAGCGCCTTGTCGAGAACGTCAAAATCGATGGCAGGCTGACCACGACGGTTCTGGCCTGCCAGGACGAGGACGGCTCGCTCGAGATCCTGTCCGGTCATCACCGCACCGCCGCCGCAATCGAGGCCGGACTGGCAATCGTGGATGCGCTCGTCATCACCACGCCACTGACCGAGAAGCGCAAGGTCGCGATCCAGCTGAGCCACAACTCGATCAACGGCGAGGACGACCAGTCGTTGCTCGCCCAGCTGTACGCCTCGCTCGACATCGACTCGAAGAAATTCTCGGGTCTCGATGACAGCGTGCTCTCTGGCGACAAGGGACCAGGTGCCGCAGCACTCGGCGGCGCGAACATCAAATACGACGAACTGCTGTTCGCCTTCCTGCCGGAGGAGCGCGTGCAGTTCGAGATCGAAATGGAGGCCATCGCCAAAAGGGCGAAGCGCTTCCGCATCCATGCCGCGCCGCAGTCGGGGTTCGACGCCTTCTTCGACGCCATCGTACGCACCAAGCAGCAGCTCAACATCGTCAACTCGGGCATCGCCCTCTCAGTCATGGCGCGCCTTGCCGGCGAGCGGCTGGATCAACTCGAAGCCGAAGCGGAGGACAAATCAGATGCGGCATGAACTGCCCAATCTTCTCGGCGCGTTCTCCGAGCCCGGCAATCCGCCGGCGGGCCCCTCTTTCGGCTCGCCATTCGTGGTCGTCGCCGCCATCCTCGTGCTCGGCTTCCTCGCCTGTGTCGCACGCGTCCTGTTTGCGTGATCGGCATGTGTTCGGGTCTGTGTAACGCAGTGTCGGTGGTTAGCATGGTCGTGGCGTCAAGCATTATGGGTCAGTTTGCGTTTCTGCGCATGTTGACCAATCGCAAGCCCCACAAGGCTTTGCGGGATGGTTTGGTAGTCTACAACACCCCTCGTGGTCCGGTGTTCATGGGGTGGGATTTGGCGGGAGAAAAAAAGGGCCATCCCGAACATTCCGAACACTCACACGCGCGAATCGTCCGGTGATCAAGACGGCGCGCGGCAAGAAGAAACCGGCCAGCAAGGCAAAGCCCACTGTGGAGCCGAAGCCTGCTACCAAGCCCGAGCCGGCGCCACAGCCGAAGCCGGCCGAGGCCCACAAGGGCGGGGCATCGCCGAAGCTGACCGAGCGCGATGTGGCGCGCGTCATTGCGATGCTGCGCCAGTGCGGTGGCATCAAGACCGTCGCGGCGGAGAAGCTGAACGTCGGCCGCACGACGCTGTACGCCTTTCTGAGCGAGCACCCGGAAATCCAGGAGGCCGACTCCGAGATCGCGGACGAGCTGCTCGACGTTGCCGAGGGCCAGGTGGTGATTGCGCTCCGCTCTGGCGATTTGCAGACCGTGCGCTGGTACCTGGAGCTGAAAGGCAAGGAGCGCGGCTATGTGCGCCGCGTCGAGACCACCGGCAAGAACGGCGGCCCGGTTGAGACGCAGCAGAAATTGGACCTGTCCAAACTGACAGACGAAGAACTCGAAATCATGTGGCGCGCTGCACAAGCGCGGGAGAGCACAGCCGGCGGGAAGTGATTTATGGCGCGCATATCGGGCGTCATGCCGCCGACACCGGAAGAACTTCTGATCGAGATGGATCGGCGCGCCTGCGCCCGGTCTCTCGCCGAGTTCGTTAAGCGCGCATGGCATGTCCTGGAGCCGGGGCAGCCCTACAAGCACGGCTGGCACATTGATGCCATCTGCGACCATCTTGCGGCGGTGAGCAGCGGCGAGATCCTGCGGCTGTTGATGAACGTGCCTCCAGGCACGATGAAATCGCTGCTGTCGGGCGTCTTCTTCCCGGGTTGGGAGTGGGGACCGCTCGCCATGCCGCACCTGCGGTTCATGGGCACGTCCTACAAGGACTCGCTGGCGATCCGTGACAACGTCAAGACCCGACGCCTGATCCAGTCCAACTGGTATCAGGATCGCTGGGGCGCTGGCTTCGCCATGATCGGCGACCAGAACACGAAGACCAAATTCGAGAACAACAAGACCGGCTTTCGCGAAGCCATGGCGTTCAACTCGATGACGGGCTCTCGCGGCGACCGCGTGCTCCTCGACGATCCCCTCTCGGTGCAGATGGCAAAGTCGCCGGTGGAGCGGCAGACCGCCAACGACACGTTTCACGAAGCGCTGCCGACCCGTCTGAATAACCCCGATTCGTCGGCCATCATCGTCATCATGCAGCGCTTGCACGAAGACGACGTCTCCGGCGTCATCATCGCAAACGACTACGGCTACGAGCACTTGATGCTCCCCATGGAGTTCGAGCCCGAGCGCAAGTGCTATACCTCGATCGGATTCGAGGATCCTCGCAAGTTCGACGGCGAACTGCTCTTTCCGGAGCGCTTCCCGCCCCAGGTCGTCGAACGCGACAAAAAGATCATGGGCAGTCACGCCTCGGCCGGGCAGTTTCAGCAGCGGCCGGCCGCCCGCGAAGGCGGCATGTTCAAGCGCGCCTGGTTCGAGGACAAATTCGTCAGGCAAGCGCCCAAGGGCACGGTCTGGGTCCGCCATTGGGACTTGGCCGGCACGAAAGGCGGCACTGGCGCACGCACCGCTGGCGTCAAGCTCGGCCGCGATGCCGACGGCCACTACTACGTGGGCCACGTCGTCACGCTTCGCGAGGAAGGCAAGTCGGTCCGCAAGACCATCAAGGCGCAAGCCGCGCTCGACGGTAAAGCGGTGCACATCAGCCTGCCGCAGGATCCGGGGCAGGCGGGCAAGGCCCAGGTGCAGGACTATGTCGCCGACCTCGCCGGCTACAAGGTTCATGCCGAGGGTGAAACCGGCGACAAGATCACGCGCGCCGAGCCGTTCTCGGCTCAGTGCGAATACGGCAACGTCTCCATCGTCGAAGGCGACTGGAACCAGCTCTATCTCGACGAACTCTGCATCTTCCCGGCCGGCAAACTTATGGACCAGGTCGACGCATCTTCCGGCGCCTTTACGAGGCTGCTCAACATCAAGGGGGCCATGGTGATCAGCGACGACGTTCTTCGGCGCGCTGCCCAGCCGGCGCCCCGATGATCAGGAGGTTTTTCCGGGCAGCGCGCGGCCTGTTGAAGCGCAAGCCAGTTGCGGAGGCCGCAAAGGCCGTACCGCTTGCCGCGACGCCTCCTGGCACGCGGGGACCCACCCGCATCTCGGATGCCATGCTGTCGGCGCTGCGCGCCCAGAAGGACGCTCCGGCGCCGGTGCAGGTGTTCAGCATGCCGCAGCACCCGGCGGGTGTTGTGCCGGAAGGCAAAGGCCTCGCCATGGACAGCGCCATCGGCGGCGTCCAGACCTGGGCCAATGGCTTCGCGCTGAACGGCTTCTTCACCGAAGGGATCACCTTCCTCGGCTATGCCTATCTGTCGGAACTGGCGCAGCGCCCGGAATACCGGGTGATCTCCGAGACCATCGCCAGCGAGATGACGCGCAAGTGGATCCGCTTCACCTCGAACGACGGCGCCGACAAGGCCGACAAGATCGCGAAGCTGGAGGCCGAGTTCAAGCGCCTCTACGTGCGCGACCTGTTCTGCCGCGCCGCCGAGCAGGACGGCTTCTTCGGCCGCGGTCATATCTACATCGACACCGGCGACACCGATAATCCCGAGGAGCTGCAAAAGCCGATCGGGACCGGCTGGGACAAGATGAGCGTCGCCAAGTTCGCCAACAAGCCCATCGAGGCGCTGCGCACCGTCGAGGCGGTGTGGTGCTATCCGACGGCCTACAACTCGAACGATCCGCTGAAAGACAACTGGTACCGGCCCGATAGCTGGTATGTGCAGGCCAAGATCGTCCACACCACGCGGCTGATCACCTTCATCGGCCGCGAAGTGCCGGACCTGTTGAAGCCGACCTATTCGTTCGGCGGCCTGTCGCTGTCGCAGATGGTCAAGCCCTATGTCGACAACTGGCTGGAGACGCGCCAGTCGGTGAACGACATCATCAGCGCGTTCACGGTGTTCGTGCTCGC
Source organism: Mesorhizobium sp. P2_A8 (assembly GCF_056404935.1). Taxonomy (NCBI): domain Bacteria; kingdom Pseudomonadati; phylum Pseudomonadota; class Alphaproteobacteria; order Hyphomicrobiales; family Phyllobacteriaceae; genus Mesorhizobium; species Mesorhizobium sp. P2_A8. Next base: position 458,220 of record NZ_JBFUDB010000003.1, on the reverse strand, counting down.
CACCAATCTTGGCGAGACGCTACAGGCCGGCGGGGACCAGCTCTTCAAGCGCGCCGAGTTGTTCAATTTGGTCAGGTCCAATCGCGGCCTGATGATGATCGACAAGGACACGGAGGACTTCCAGAACGTCTCCGCGTCGCTGTCCGGTCTCGACATGCTCCAGGCGCAGGCCCAGGAGCACATGGCGTCGGTCAGCCATATTCCGCTGGTCAAGCTGCTCGGCACCCAGCCGGCGGGGCTGAACGCCTCCTCCGAAGGCGAGCTTCGCTCGTTCAACGACTATGTGCACTCCTACCAGGAGCATCTATTCCGGCACCCGCTGCACCGCCTCATGGGGCTGGTGATGATCTCGCTCTGGGGCCAGCCCGACGACGGCATCGACTTCGAGTTTGAAAAGCTCGAGGAGACCGACGAAAAGGAAGCCGCCGACGTCGAGAAGACCAAGGCCGAGCGCGATCAGATCCTGATCGACAGCGGCGTGATCGATCCCGAGGAATCGCGCAAGCGCGTTGCCGCTGATCCGGACTCGGATTTCTCCTCGATCGACGTCAACGACATGCCCGACCTGATCGACGAGGAAGAAGAAGGCCTGGCGCCGAAGGGCGGCCCGATGGTCAGGGACCTTGGCGAGCCCGAGAATGACGCGGCATGAACGAAGCGCGCGAGCTCGCTTGATGAGGTGTCGAGGAAAACGGTGGATAGCATTACTCGCGGTGCGCGCCCAAATGGCTCAAGCCTGGCCTTGTCGGCCGCGTCAAGTTCCTGAAGGGATTATCCACTGAACCGCAAGGCCGAGCACAGACAAAGCCATTGCGACGGTAGCCAGCCATCCCAAAGTCCGTAGCCAACCCTGCACAGGAAACTCGCCCATGATTTCGGAACGCCCCGTCATCAGCATCATCACCACCATCACTGGGACTGCGCAAATGCCATTGATGACAGCACTCCAATAGAGTGCCTTGATAGGATCGATTGGCGTAAACATGATCCCCATTCCGAGTACGGTCGCGGCGGCTAAGGTCGCATAGAACGAGATCGCGTCCTTAGGTCTGCGTTCCAGCCCTACTGGCCACCGGCAGGCTTCACCCACTGCGAAAGCAGCCGAACCAGCGAGAACCGGCACCGCCAGCAATCCCGTCCCGATTATCCCAATCGCGAAGAGCATAAAGGCGAACTTGCCTGCAACCGGCTCGAGCGCTTTGGCTGCATCAGTAGCGGAGTTAATATCAGTCACTCCAGCTCTGTGCAGGGTAGCGGCCGTCGTAACGACGATGGCAATTGCTATTAGGTTCGAAAATGCCATGCCAACCAGGGTATCAGCGCGAATACGCTTAAAGGCCGAAGATGCTTGCCATGGCGCCCATTTCAACGGCTTGGCCGTCGGGTCCACTTTCTCCTCCTGCACCTCCTGCGATGATTGCCAGAAGAACAGATAGGGGGAAATCGTCGTGCCAAGAATGGCCACAAGAGTTGTGAAATAAGAGCCGTTCCATTCCAGGCGTGGGACAACAATGCCTTTCAGCGCCTCTCCCCAAGGGACGTGGGCCATGAACGCTGCCGCGACGTAGGCGAAGAGGCTGAGCGTCGACCATTTCAGGATCGTGACATAGCGGCGGTAGTCGAGAAAGACGATTGCTCCGATAGATGCCAGTCCGAACCCAACCACGTAGAGCGAACTGGGGCCACCCACCAGCAATCGGAGCGCTTCAGCCATCGCGCTGAGGTCTGCGCCGATATTGATCGTATTGGCCACGAACAGCAACACGACCACAAAATTCATCAGGGCCGCAGGATAGTGTCGACACAAATTTCCAGAGATTCCTCGACCTGTCGTCCGGCCAATCCGCGCTGCAATCTCCTGGATCGCGGCCATGAGCGGAAACGTGAATAGCAAAGTCCAGCCGATATCGAACCCAAGTTGAGCTCCCGCCTGGCTGTAGGTTCCGATACCCGAAGGGTCGTCGTCCGAAGCGCCCGTAATGAAGCCGGGCCCGATTGTGTGCAGAAGTCGCTGGAACGGTCCCCGTCTGTTGACCTGTTTCTCAGTGATCTCAGCGCCTATATCGCCCATGGCATCACTCCACCCCAACCCCAGTGCAGTCGCGCATCATTCGAAACCTCGCATAGAGCTACTAGTTCCGTGCGGTCCCCTTTGCCGCAAGGGCGGACTTTTAGCAGCTAGTGGCTAATTCAAGGGCGCGTGATAAGGCTGAGGGATGATCACGCTCAACCTGTGGGAACTCCTCAAAGCACAGACGCCCGACGATCGCGAGATCGCCGAAACGCTCAGGGATCGTGATGTCCAGCCTGCAAAATCGAAGGAGGGCCAAGCGGAACGAAAAGGTTCTGCGCCCGCTCCGGCCCAACGCCGGGATTAGGGCGGCCTATCAGGGCAGGCTGACGCGCCTCGTCGAGGCCATGAGTGATAGTGTGGTCTACTGGCTCCGCGCCTCCTACCGGGCCAATACGCCCCGCATGGCAGCTGATGAAACGCCAGCCGATGCGATGCGCCGGTCGATCCGCAAGCTCTCCAGGCAGTGGACCAAGCGCTTCGACATCGCTTCGGAGCAGCTGGGCAACTATTTCGCACTGTCGGTCGAGCAACGGTCCAGCGACGCGTTGCGCAAGATCCTGCGCGATGACGGCATCTCGGTCGAGTTCAAGATGACGGCTGAGATGCGTGACGTGGTCGACGCGACGATCCACGCCAATGTGGTGCTGATCAAGTCGATCCCGTCGCAGTATTTCGACCAGGTCGAAGGCATCGTCATGCGAGGCGTCCATACTGGCCGCGATCTAAGGCAGATCACAAAGGACCTGGAGGGCAGGTTTGGCGTCACCAAGCGCCGAGCAGCCTTCATCGCTCTCGACCAGAACAACAAGGCGACATCGGCCTTCAACAAGGTGCGCCTGACCGAGGTCGGCGTCACCGAGGCCATCTGGATGCACAGCGGCGGCAAAGAGCCCCGCCCAACGCATCTGCAGGCCGGGCGTGAAGGCACGCGCTACACCATTTCCGTGGGCTGGTACGACCCTGCCGTCCACCAGCACATTCAGCCGGGCGAGCTGATCAACTGCCGATGCGTCGGCAAGCCGGTCATCAAACGCTTCTCCTAAGGTCAAAACCAATCAGTAGGCGCACGCCAATGGCCGGATCGGCCGACTGCGGACCGGCAGCTTCTAGACGGCAGACGTTAGCAGGCCGACATTCCGGGCTCCGCGAAATGCTCGGCCTGCGACCTCCCAAACTGTAGGTCTAGTCGGCACTTTGTGCCGGCGCGAGACAACCACCTCAGCAAAGCGTCCGAGCGTGGCGAGCATGTAGTGAACGCCGATCCCCACGGCCTAGCCAGTGGTCTTCCCGATGCTGCGTTGGATCGCCGAACGACTGCATGACTTAGAGGAAGTCCATAATCCCCTTAGGAGTGCCTTCCGCGGGCGCCATAGGATACGTCCGATGCCTCGCAAATCAAAATCCGTCGGGAGGAGCAAAGAAGCAGTTTGCGTGATCTTCGGTTGGGTGCAAGCAAATGTGAAAATGGCTGTCTCCGGACGGAATGGTGTCGCCATACGGAATTCGGAAAAAGTGTTGCCTTGTAACGAGGTGATGGTCGCCCGGATTGAGCAGCACTCTGAAACCATCAGGGCCGGTGCTCACACTGGTATTCGGAATTTCCTGGCAATCGCCTCTCTCTTGGTCGCCTCGGCAGCAAGCGGGTGGATAGGTCCATCCCGATTCGGTGTCGTGGGCGCCAGCGCCATTCCAGCAAGACAGCATCGCTAGGGTAGCTGAGACACACCAAGCGTGATTCATCTGTCGTGTTCCGGCGGACAGCAGGTGGCAAATCCGCCGGCAAGTGTGAGCGAAGTCCTCCCGGATGTAACGAAAGGACTCCGATCAAAGGGCGATATTTCCCCGATCGGCATCTTCGCAGGGCACGGAACTCAGGTTAACAAAATGGCGCTGAAAGGCCCCGCTCGTAGCCCAACGGAGCGCATCGCCGAGACTGCCTGAGAGAGGAGGCTGGGAGAGGACCGGCGGCGTGTGACAGCGCTGCACCTGCGCGCGGTTCGTTCGCGCTGGTTGGCTCATTCAGGAAGCCCTGCCGTTCGCAAGGCTTTTGCCAGCGCGTCCATCAAGTACGGCCGAAACAGGTTAGTTCGCACGTAGCCGCCGACCGAGAAATTCGGCGCCACCTCGATCAGTCGTCGTGCCGCAGAGTGCGCGGCTTCGACATTGCCAAGGCCGACGTGGCTGGCCGCCAGATAGGCGTACGGGATGCTGAAGCCGGGATTGGCCCGGACCGCCAGAGCGGCGTATCTGGCCGCGTCGGCAAAGGCCCCGGCAAAGAGGTGGGTCAGGGCGAGTGCGCAGTAGGGATGGTAGCTCAGCGGATCGTCGAGCGGGCTCAGCCGCAGCGCCTTGTGCGCATGTTCCACCGACCGCTGGTGTCGCTCGCTGTGGGCACTGACCAAAGCGCTGAAGCCAAAGGCCAAGGCCGAATTGTGGTTCAATGCGAGGGCCCGGTCGAGCACCTCGAGGGCGGCGTCGTAGTCCCGGGTGAGGTTCGCGCGGACGAACGCGCCGATGCTCATCGCCTGTGGGTCGTCGCTGTTGATGCCTAACGCAATGTCGGCGTGGTTGAGTGCGGCCGCCTTGTCTGCGGGATCCAAACCGTTGCGGAGGTAACGCTGCTCGTAACACCATGCGGCGTAGCCATGCGCAGCGACATAGTCCGGCTGAAGCTCGATCGAGCGCGCCAGCAGTTGCAGGGCCTTGTCCGTTTCGACGGGCGTGTTCGCGTGCGCGTGCGGCAGGGCCCGAAGGTAGAGATCGTACGCGTCCAGACTTTCGGGCCGCTTGCGGCGCGCGCGCTCGATCTCCGCACGACGGACACTCGGTTCGATCGAGCCCACGATCTGCTCGGTCAACCGATCCTGGAGTTCGAACACGTCCGTTACCGCGCCCTCGAACCTGTCGGCCCAGACATAATTGGCCGATGCGCCGTCGATAAGCTGGGCATTCATCCTAAGTCTCCCCCCGGACTGCCGCAGGCTACCCTGCAGCAGGTAGCGAACGCGTAGTTCAGCGGCGATTGTGCGCGGATCGGCTTTCTCGTCCCTGAAGCCGAAGGAGGAATTGCGTGCGATGACGAACAGGCCCGGGATCTTCGAGAGGTTGGTGATGATGTCCTCGACCAGGCCATCGGCGAAGTAGTCATGGGGCTCGTCGCCGCTCATGGAGGCGAACGGCAGCACGGCGATCGAAGGGCCACCGAGAGCACTCTCATCGCCACCCTCCAGCGACAGGCGGTAGCCCCGCCGCGAGACGGTGGCCAAGACCGCATGCCGTTGGTCGCCGAGCGCTCGCCGGATCTCGTGGATGCATTGAACGAGACTGTCGTCGGTAACAGCGGCGCCTCCCCAGACGGCTTCAAGCAGCTCCGCCTTGCTGACCAGCCTGTTCGCGTTCTGGACGAGGTGGCGAAGGACCGCAAAGGCCTGCGGCCTGATGGCGATGGCGTCGCCGTTGCCAAGACGGAGCGTCTCGCCTTCCAGGTCAACGGCAACCTTGTCGTTGAGGACAAGGGTGGCAGTTGCTGGCGAACCGACCATGACGATCCCCACGTGTGACGGATTCCGTTGCCTAGCATACACTAGGACTTCGCCGACGGCTCTCTATCCTTTGTTCAAAGTGATTGGGTTTTGACCCTATTCTAGAGGATTGAACATGCCTGCCACTTCTGAGGCTCGACGCCGCGCGATGTACGCCGCGGCCGAGGGTCGGAGCACGCTCGGCATTCCGAAAGCCGTCGGCGAAGAGTTCGTCGGCAAGGACGGCGCCGGTCAGGCAGCCTCGCTGATGCTGGTTGCGCCCGATGGCGATGTCCTGGTGCTCCGGCGCTCGTCGACCGACATCAGCTGGCCCGGCCATTGGTGCTGGCCTGGTGGCAAGTCGGAAGAGGGCGAGGACGCCGAGACGATGGCGGCGCGCGAGACCACCGAGGAAGCCGGCACGCTGCCCTCTGGCACGCGCCAGCTCATCGATACGCGCGGCACGCCCAACGGCTGGGTGCATCACACCTTCGCACAGGCCGTCGACAAGAAGTTCGCGCCGGTGCTGACCGACGAGCATTCCGGCTATGCCTGGGCCCCTCTGCGCTCGCTGCCTGAGCCGCTGCATCCCGGTCTGCGCGACATGCTGGGCGAGCGCCTTGGCATCGCCGCCGACATGTCGCCCGAAGATTGGGACGCGCTGAGCTCCAACTTCGTGAAGTGGACGAAAGAGGAACAGATCGAGCCGGAGGACGCCGCTGATGCCGCCGATTGCCCGCTGTGCGGTGGCACGGGTCAACTCGCCGGTCCTGGTATTGCCTGCGACGAGTGCGGAGGAACCGGTGTCGTGCCACAAAAGCGGGCCTACGACGCCCTGGCCATGGACCGCAACAGCGTTCGCGTTTTCGACCATGACGGTCATCTGCGCGTCGAGCTGACGCCGATCTCCAAGGCCAACGTCTGCCCGTACTATGGCCGCGAAATCCCGGATTTTGAGGCACTCGGTCTCGACCAGCAGCGGCTCTACAACCTCTATCGCGACCCCGAAGAGCTGGCAAAGGCCGCCCCGACCTTCGTCGGCAAGCCGCTTCTGCTGAAGCACATTCCGGTCAGCGCCAAGGATCATCCGCGCGAAGCCACGGTCGGATCGATCGGCGATGCCGTCGAGTTCCATGCACCGTACCTCATGGCGCCGCTGAACATCTGGGATGGCGCGGCAATCGCGCTGATCGAGTCCGATCGGCAGAAAGAACTATCGAGCAGCTACCGCTACCGGGCCGACATGACGCCCGGCACGCTGGCTGGAGAATCCTACGACGGCGTGATGCGCGACATAGCCGCAAACCACGTTGCCTTGGTTGAGGAGGGTCGCGCCGGACCCGATGTAGTTGTCGGCGACAGCAAACAGGAGATCCAGAAAATGAAGAAATCGGCACTGCTGTCGCGCATGGCATCTGTCGCCCACGGCGCGATCCTCGCCCACGTAATGCCCAAGCTAGCCAGCGATCAGAAGATCGATGTCAGCCAGGCCCTCGTCGGCGTCACCGCAGACAATTTCAAGGCCAAGCGGCCTGCCATCATCGAGGCAGTCGGCAAGGCCACGAAAGGCAAGCTGGCGGCGGACGCCAAGCTCGACGGTCTCGAAGCCGTTCTCGTCGCGCTCGACGAAGTCGATGTGCAGGAAGCCATGGACGAGGACGACGAGGACGAGGAGGCCAAGAAGAAAAAGGCCGAGGACGACGCCGCCGCCGAGGAAGAGAAGAAAAAGGCCGAGGACGCGGAAGAGGAAGAGGACGACGAGGACTACCAGAAGAAAAAGGCCGAAGATTCCGACAAGGACGAAGACAAGGTCGACAAGAGGGCCATGGACTCGGCCATCGCTGCCGCTGTTTCCACCGCTATCGATCGCGCCAAGCGTGAGGCCCGCGAGGAAGCCGCGCAGGTGCGCGCTGCCGAAGAGGCGGTTCGGCCCTATATCGGCAAGCTCGCCATGGCCCAAGACAGCGCGGAAGCAGTCTACCGGACCGCGCTCACCTCGCTCGGCGTCGACATCGATGGCGTCCACCCCTCGGCGCTGCCGGCCATTCTCAAGGCTCAGCCGCTGCCTGGCGTCACCCGGACCCAGCAGCCGCGCGTCGCCATGGATGCTGCCGGCATCACTTTGTTCCACGAGATGTACCCGGCCACCAAAACCCACATCGTCAAGTCGCTCTAAGGAAGAGCGGCTTAAAATGAAACCCCTTCGAGCCGGCCAGTGAGCCGGCTCTTTTCAATGAGGAGACTGCCCATGTCTGGTTTTCAGACGCAGGCTTTCTACAACCCTGCTCCGGCTGTCGAAGGCGACTTCGCCAGCACCAATATGCGCACCCCCGTCCTGGCAGCCGCTGGCGCGCTTGTGTGCGGCGCTCTCGGCGTAATCGTCGGTCGCTTTGCCTGGCTGACGTCCGCCCAGGTCGACAGCGACAACGCGCCGGCTGTGGTCAACACGTTCGGGACCGGCCCGGTCGCGGGCTTCATCCATCGTGAGCAGCAGGGCCTGATCGAGGTCTATCTGCAGGAAGCCACGATGCTGGTTCCGGCCGGCTTCCCCATCACTGTCTTCAACGAAGGCGATTTCTGGGTGAAGAACAACGGCGCAACGCCGGCCCAGGTCGGCCAGAAGGTCTACGCCAACTACGCCGACGGTAAGGCCACGGCGGCTCCGACCGGCACGCCGAACGGCGCCACCACGTCGGCGGGTTCGATCGCCGCCGCGACGAGCGGCTTCGCGGGCTCCATCGTCGGCAACGTGCTGGCGGTCAGCTCACTCAACTCGGGCACCATCTATCCCGGCACGACCATCTCCGGCACCGATGTCGCCACCGGAACAAAGATCGTCAACCAGCTGACCAGCGCCGAAGACGACGGCTCGTTCGGCAAGACCGGCACCTATGCGGTGTCAATCCCCGACCAGGATGTCGACTCGGGCACCATCATCGCCGGCACCTATGGCGTGTTCACGACCGGCGGCACCATCGCTGGTGTCTTCGGCATCGGTGACACGCTCACCGGCACCGGCATCACCGCTGTCACCACGATCGGCCAGCAGATCACCGGTCCTGCCGGCGGCGCCGGCACCTATGCCGTCGACGTCAACGCCGTCGTCAACGCGACGGCCATCACTGCGGCCACCAACGTTGAGACCAAGTGGACCGTGCGTTCCTTCGCCCATCCGGGCGAGCTGATGAAGATCAGCTCCTGGCCCCAGGGCTAAACCCCTCCCGTCAACCTCGAAACCATCCCGCCGGCGTGAAAGCCGGCGGTCTGTGAGGAGAACCACCATGCAATTCCACGACTTCAATCAGGCCGCCGCAACGTGGGCGCAGCATCGCCCGATGTTCGAGCAGGCCGGCATCTACCTTCCCGAAGCACGCGCCTACATCGTCGAGGCCTTCCGCACCAACCATCTCGCGATGGATGCGCAGCCTCAGCTGGCGACGGTGTCGAACACCGGCATTCCGGCGTTCCTGACGACGCTGGTCGACCCGGAGGTCTATCGCATCCTCTTCGCCCCGACGCAGGCCGCCGAGATCTTCGGTGAAACCCGCAAGGGCACATGGATCGACCAGACCGCGATGTTCCCGACCATCGAGCAGACCGGCGAAGTGTCAAGCTACGGCGACTATAACGACAATGGTCGCTCCGGCGCGAACATGAACTGGCCCCAGCGCCAGTCCTACCTGTTCCAGACGATCGCCGAATATGGCGAGCTGGAAATCGAGCGCGCCGGCCTCGGCCGCGTCAGTTGGGTCAGCGAGGTCGACGGCGCCGGCGTCACCGTGCTCGCCCGCTTCCTGAACACCACCTATTTCAAGGGTGTGCAGGGTCTCCAGAATTATGGCCTTCTCAATGATCCGAACCTCGCGGCACCGATCACCCCGGCGCCGAAGGCCTATGGCGGCGTAAAGTGGATCAACAACGGCCAAATTGTCGCCACGGCCAACGAAATCTATGCCGACATCCAGTCGCTGTGGCTGCAACTCGTCAATCAGACCGCTGGCCTGATCGACCAGAAGACCAAGATGACGCTGGCGCTGTCGCCGGAATCGCAACTCGCCATGACCGCGACGAACTCCTTCAACGTCAACGTCGAGGATCTGCTCCGGAAGAACTTTCCAAATATCCGGGTGGAGACAGCAGTGCAGTATGGCGCGCAGACCTCGATTAACCCGGTGGGAATCGCGGCCGGCAACCAGGTGCAGCTGATTGCCGACGCCATCGACGGCCAGAAGACCGGCTATTGTTCCTTCAACGAAAAGCTCCGCACGCACCCGATCATTCGCGCGATGTCCTCGTGGAAGAAGAAGATGACCAGCGGCACGTGGGGCGCCATCATCCGTCAGCCCATGGGCATTTCTCAAATGGTCGGCGTCTAAGACCGCTTGACACGGCTGGTGCGAGATTGTAACCATTATGGCACCAATGGTTTCGCGGGTAGTGTGCTCGGTAACGTCCAAGTGCAGCCTTGCGTTGGTTCCCACGCTTGARCCAGGGACGACAGGCGGACGAGGCTTAGGCCTGTGAGATGGACACGCATTCGCCGAACGCATCAAGCCGAGGTGGCAAGCGAGCGGTCCATCCGTCCCGTTATCGGGGTCTACATCGCTAAGCGCCACGATCGGCCGCCCCCAAGAGTTCGCGGATGCTCCGTGAGGGGTGCCTGTTCCACAGGCGCTGAGCCAGGATTGACACCTGGCATCCGCTCCAGCTCTCGGGCCGCGTCGCAGGTGATTGGTGGTGGGGGCACCGCTGGATCATCTCTGGCGCGGCCCTACGCCTCCAGAGACCCACATTTTCATCAACCGGAGTACATTCGATGTCGGATACCGTCACCGTGGCCTGCAAGCTTCCGCATGGGCTCATCCTGCGCCTTCACGAGATGATCGAGCAGAATGAGCCGACCGCCGGCGGCAGCTTTCGCAAGGTGAAGCGCGCCCAAGTCATCGGCGAGCCGGTCGTGCTGAAAGGCTACGGCCGTCGGTTCGATCGCCGCACCGAGCAGGCCCTGTCTGCGCAGACCAGCAGCTACGCCCTGACCTATGGCGTCGAAGCAGACTTCTTTAAGAAATGGCTCGCCCAAAACCAGGACCTAGACGCGGTCAAGAACAATCTGGTCTGGGCGCATGCTGAACGCGACATGGTCGAAGGCTTCGTCAAGGAGCACGAGGCGCAGAAATCGGGTTTCGAGCCGATTGATCCGAACAACCTGCCGCGCGGTATCCAAGCCTTCAAGCAGGACGTAGCCTGAGCCGATGGCACGGGCGCTTCTGCTCGGCGCACTGGTCGGCCTGGCGCTGGCGGGCTGCGCCTCGCGACCCTGCGATTAAAACACATGGCTGGTCACTACGACCTGCCGATAGAACGTCCCGCGCTCAGCAGACATACCGTTATGGCGTTGTGGTAGCGGCGCCACTTCGATGGGTGTAGGGTTACCGGCGTACTGCATGTTCATGCAGGGGCACGATGGTGAGTATTTCCCCGCTCGACCGGAAGATGCTGGCGATCCTGGCGGCCGATATGGTCGGCTATTCAAAGGCGATGGAGGCCGACGAGGCCGGCACCATTGAGCGATTGAAATCCGTTCGTGCCGAGCTGTTCGACCCCGCCATCTCCCAACACCATGGCCGCCTCATCAAGCTGATGGGAGACGGCGCGCTTGTCGCCTTCGAGAGCGTGGTTGACGCAGTCGCCTGCGCGGCGGAAATCCAAAGCGCGGCGGCCGCGCGCAATGAAGGTCTGCCCGAGCCTGAGCGCATCGTGTTCCGCATCGGGGTCAATCTTGGCGACGTTGCGCTGGTTGACGGCGATGTCTATGGCGATGGCGTCAATGTCGCCGCACGATTGCAGCAACTCGCTGATGCTGGCGGCGTAATCGTTTCGGGCACGGCCTTTGACCATCTGCAAGGCAAGCTTARTTGGTCCCTCGATTTCGCTGGCGAGCAACAAGTAAAGAATATCAGCCGTCCGGTGCGGATGTACCGGCTAAGGCTCGATGGCAAGCGGCCACGCTGGACCTTGCGTAAGGCGATGCCGCGCTGGGGTGGGACGGCTGCGGCCATCGCGCTATTTGCTCTGCTGGGCGGCGGCGGGACATGGTGGTTCTTTCATTCAGCTGCTCTGGGTGCCAAGCCGTCGGTCGCAGTGCTGCCCTTCAACAACTTTGGCGGCGACGAGGCCACCGGGCGTCTGGCCGATGGCCTCACCGAGGACATCATCACCGATCTCGCGCAGTTTCCCGAACTCGACGTCGTGGCGCGCAATTCGACGCAAGCGTACAAAGGCAAGTCGGCGGATGTCCGCCAGGTCGCGAGTGCGCTCGACGTCGGCTATGTGCTGGAAGGCTCGATCCAGCGCCAGGGCGGTCGGCTGCGGATCACCGCGCAGTTGATCGATGCAAGAACCGGCAACCATCTGTGGTCGGAGCGATGGGACCGGCCTGCTGAAGACGTATTCGCCGTGCAAACCGAGATCGCCGAGCAGGTCACCAACCGTCTCGGAAACGGCGTGGGGCTRATTCAGGGAGCGGGGCGGGCTGCAGCGAAGCGTAAACGGCCGGACAACTTGACTGTCTATGACTACTATCTGCTCGGAACCGAAAGGATTGAAAAGATTACCGTAGCAGATGAGGAGGAGGCCGTCAGGCTGCTCAACCTCGCTGTCGAGCTGGACCCGGAGTTCGCCCGCGCCTGGGTGGAACTCTATCATGCTCATAACATTTTGGCTGGCTTCGGTATCAATTCCGAGAGCGAAATCAAGGCGGCTGCCGATGTGGCCGAACGCGCGGTGCGGCTCGATCCGAGCGACGCCGAGGCGCACGCCGTTTTTGGCATGAGCCTCAAAGACAAAGGCGACAACGCCCGCGCCAAGGTCGAGCTGGACACGGCCCTCCGCCTCGCTCCGGGTTCGGCCGAAATCCTGACATTCTATTCCGGCTATGCGGCAGGCTTCGACGAACCCGAACGCGGCGCTCAGTTGGTCGACCAAGTTATACGGCTCGACCCGAATTACCCGATGTGGGCAACTAGTTTCTACTCCACGGCCTATTTTATGGCTGGCCGCTATGAGGACGCCGTGAAGATGCTGGAGCGCAAGACGCCCGATAACTACGGCAAAGGGGATTGGGTGGTGCGTAGCAGCTCCCTCGCGGCACTGGGTCGAACCGATGAGGCGAATGCTTCGGTCAGGGAAACCCTCAAACGGTATCCGGACCTGACCGTCGAGGGCCTGGTCAATGAATTCAGCTCGAGCAAGAGGGAACGCGGTCGTTTCATCGAGACAATGCCGCTCGCCGGCTTCCCGCTTTGCGCCAATCCCGAGGCGCTGGCAAAGTTCGTCAAACCAGTGCGGCTGCCGGAATGCGAGACGGGATAGACGAATTCGCCTGGGGAGCCATAGAACAGCTTCGATGCAAGGTGCGTGAGCCCGCTGGTCGCCTCGGAATCGGCGGGCGCTGACGCAAATGGTTGCGCCGCGTCGGGCGTTTGTCGGGGAATGTCCGCTTCTTGGACGAAAGCGGCCATTGTCGGTTGCCGTTGCCTTGCGGCAGAAGGGCCACAAGCCGACTCCAAGCATGGTGGTTCCGTCGAGTAAGAAGTTAGTCATTCGGGAAAGCCAGCCGTGATCAGCAGCTTGGTCGGGACGCGCGCTGGCAGTCGTGCCACCCAGCGGACCAGCCTTCTGGTGACGTTACCTGGCCTCGTCCAGGAGGCTGAGAAGGTCATCCCTAAATTCCTCAAGGTCGAACCGAGCTCCCAGGTACTGTACGCGCAATGTGCCGCTCGGATCTACGAGCGACGCCACCGTCGTGTGGTCGATGTCGCCGGTGGCGGTCTTTCGTGCGAACACGCCGTATTTCAGCGCCACGTCGCGGACGGTCGCCAGATCGCCGGTGAGGAAAGGCCAGCCCTTCGGGTCAGCGCCGAAAGCCTCGGCGTATTCCTTTAGAACTTCGGGCGTGTCGCGCTCCGGATCAAGGGTAATTGAAACGAAGTCGATCTTCGCCCCAAAGTCGGAGCCCAGCTTGTCCCGCACCTGCGCCATGTTGGCAGTCAGCATGGGGCATACGGTGGTGCAGTAGGTGTAAATGAACGCGATCGCGACGACCTTGCCTCGAAAATCGCTGAGTGACACGCGCGCACCGTCCTGCGAGGTCAGCGTAAAGTCCGGGGCCGGTCCAATCGTCGGCAGATGGTCGCCGCGAGGCGCGTCATTCGCATGCGCCGGCCCGGTGGCGAGCGCCAACAGAAGCACGAGGCGTGCCTGCCAGGCAGTCACGTCTTCAATTCCCGTTTGAGCTCGTCGAAGAAGCGGAAGTCCGTCCCTTTGGCGATGATCTCCTGCGGGCTCGACTTGATCATGCCCGCTTCCAGGAGGCGTAGCGCGTAGAAGCGCACCGAGTCTTCTGGGTCGTATTCACTCCACCGGTTATGCCCGGTGTTCTGCAACGTGGTCAGCGCACCGTCGTAGCTCGGCAAGAAGCCTTGATCGACCACCGCGCGGGCGGCCGATTTCGGGTTCGACACGCAGAATTCGACAGACTTGAAGATAGCCCGCAGGACGCGCTTGGTGGCGACCGGATACTTATCCACATAATCGCTCCGGCCGGCGATCATGCAACAGAAATACTCCGACCAAGGCCGGTCCACGAGGTTGCTGAACACCGTGTGGCCCACATTTTTGGCACGAACCTCGGAGTATTGGCTGGTATCTACCAGGAAGGCATCGACCTTGCCTTCGATGAAGTTCTGCATAAGCGAGCCATTTTTCGGCACGCCGACCACCCACTCGATGTCGTGGTGGGGATCGAGCCCGACATAGTTGATCAGCAGCTGGAGGAACGTCTGCGGGTGGTCGTTCATCGCCCAGACGCCCACGCGTTTGCCCTTCAGGTCGGCAATGCTGTTGACGCGATCGTTGGCGCGCAACTCCCAGCAGCCGGAGTGCACGCCGGCGACGATCTTGATGGGCACTCCTGCCTCGATGCCGCGGATGTGCATGGGCGGCATATTGAAGTCGAAGTCCGTCTCACCCGCTGCAAACCATTGGCTGCTATCGAAGTACTTCTGGTCACCTTGCACGTACCGGACGTCGGTCATGCCGTCGGCACGGAGCAGTTCGCCAGCGAGGTAGAGCGACTCCCAGCAGTAGGCACCGCCGATCCAGCGACCCAGGCGCACGGAATTCGTCTCTGGCGGCGGCAGTGCTGCAGCAGCGGGTGTTATCGTGCCGAAGAGGCTTGCGGCGCCAGCGGCCGCAGCGCCGGCCAGGAAAGTGCGGCGGTCTTGGATAATTTGCATCGGGCGCTCCCCGAACCAAAAACGGTTCATGGCCGGAACCGCGCAAAAAGGATTCCGGCGTAGAGTGAGAACGAGCGCGCCAAATGCCTAGTGCCGGAGCGCCCTGTCTTTCATGCGGGAGTCTTGCGCTCTCAGTCGCTGGTTCGTGATGTCCCAGCCAGCGATAGGTAAGCATACCCCTGATCTGGGTTCATAGCGAGGGCAAAGCTCTCACTCGGCGCCAAAAGGGTTGGCCGCAACCCTTTGTAGTCTTCAAGACTCGGGCCAGCCTCGCTATCGACCTGGCTGTTGGTGGCAACTCGAAGCGACCCGCTTTGCAACTCAAGCATTCGAACGTTCTGCCCATCCCGATTTGAGACTTTGGTAGCGGGTTCGGGAATGACCACGTTGGGTCATGGGCGTGAGTTCGGCCATGGGCGAGTGAACGTCCGCATCGGGGACGGAAGAGGCATTCCGCATCGGGTACCAAGTGTCAGATTTTTACCACTAGGGGAGCTCGCTCGATCCTTGGAAGAGCCCGTGCGGGGCGGCCGGGGGCCTAGGCCCGGTTTCATGTAGCGGGGAAGCGGCGGCGCGAGGAATGCAATGGGTGTGAGGGTCGATTTCAGCTTATCGAACTTCGTGGCGATCTACCCGCAGTTCGCGACGCTCAGCCCAACACAGGTCCTGCAGGGCGCGCTGCCCGTCGCGGAGCTCTATTGCCGCAACGATGGCGGCGGCCCGGTGAGCACGGCAGAGACGCAGACGACGCTGCTCAACCTGATGGTCGCGCACATATGCCAGCTCATGTACGGCGTCAACGGTCAACCGGCTGCCGGGATCGTGGGCCGCATTTCGGATGCGACCGAGGGCAGCGTTTCGGTGTCGGCCGACTTCCCGATGATGCCAAGCAACGCCTGGTTCATGCAGACCCCATTCGGCGCGGCGTTCTGGCAGGCGACAGCCGCCTATCGGACGGCGCGCTACGTCCCCGGCCCGCGCCGCTTTTTCAGCCCGTGGCCCAATCAGTAGAAAAGGACATCGTCATGGAACAGCTCCTTCGCCAGTTGACGCGCGAGTTTCGCGCTTTCCGCGAACAAGCCGAGGATCGCATCAAGAAACTCGAGAGCAATGCGCGCATCGAGACGCCGGCGCCTGTCGTGGTTGCGGACGAGCCCGAGACGCCCGCGATCGATCCCGCTGCCAATGCCGGTGCCACACAGCAGACCGGTGCCGCCGATGTGGCTGGCTCGACCGGTCCTACCGGAGCAACCGGTGATACTGGTGCGACGGGCGATATCGGCTCGACCGATCCAGCCGCCGACGCCAAGGCGAAGACGGCAAAGGGACCTGGCGCGTAAGGCGATGGTGCAGCTCACCGGCGGCGACAAGCTCGCCGCGAAGCTCGCCGAGATATCGAAGAACCTCCAGAAGGCAGCCTCAGTCGAGATCGGCTTCCCGGAGGGCGCGACCTATCCAGACGGCACGCCCGTCGCGCTGGTGGCGGCGCTGAACGAGTTCGGCAGCGGCAACAAGGTCTCGCACCAGGTAGCGCGAGCGCTTGGCATGGACGCGCCCGCCGCGGTTCCGCCTCGACCGTTCTTCCGGGGCATGATCGCCTACAAGAGCCCCGAGTGGCCTGATGCCGTGGGCAACCTTCTCGTCGCCAACGAATACGACGCCGACAAGACGCTCGGGCAGGCCGGCGCGGCGATCAAGTGGCAGCTCCAGGCGGCCATCGTCGCCTATGTCGGCCCGCCGCTGAAACCCGCCACCATCGCCCGCAAGGGCAACGACAAGCAGCTCGTGGACACCGGCCACATGCTCGCCTCGGTCGACTATGCCGTGAAGAAATAGACCCGGCACATCATTTCAAGGAGATCCTGACAATGCGTCTTGCAATCTGGGACAGCCAGCGCGGCACGGTGAATGCCAACGTCGCTCTGCTGAACAACTCTGCGCCGGTGGCGGTCACCGTCTCGGGCACCCTGACACCGGCCCAGCTGCTCGCCGGCATCATCACCGTCGACCAGGGCGCTGGCGCTGCCTCGGCGCAGCAGCTTCCGACCGGCGCCGCGCTCCAGGCCGCGCTGCCCGCCGGCTTCGCCGTCTCCGACTATTTCGACGTTTCCGTGATCAACACGTCAATCGTCGATCTCGAGGACGCGAGCGTCACCACCAACACCGGCATGACGCTGGTCGGCTCGATGGACTTCCCGGCGCATAGCGGCCCGACCATCCCGTCGAGCGGCATCCTGCGCTTCATCAAGACCGCCGATCAGGCTTTCTCGGTCTATCGCGTCGGCTGATCGACCATGAACCTGCATGGGATCGTCGCGCCGGCGATCGCAGCGGTGAACCCGTTCGTCACCGCCATGCTCAAACGGTCGACCGGCTACACCACCGCCGGGGACGGCACCAGGACGCCGACCTATCAGGACGTGCCCGGCGTGTCGGTCCAGGTGCAGGCGCTCAGCTATAGCGACCTGCAGCACCTCGACGGCCTCAATATCCAGGGAGTGCGGCGCGCCGTCTATCTCAACGGTTCGGCGCTCGCCGTGGTGCGCCCCTTGCAAACAGGCGGCGATCTCTTCGTCTTCCCGGCCGGCACCTTGCCGGAGGGCAACACCTGGCTAGTCGCCTACGTCCTGGAGGAATGGCCCGACTGGTACAAGGTGGCGATAGCGCTACAGAATGGAGCCTGGGTGGTGGGTCCAGTTTGAAATGGACGCACGTTAGCGACAAACTTAGGTGAAGGATGAGGCTATCCTGGTTGCAACACTTTCCATTGCCGTTACTAACGCATTCGTGCCACCGCTTTGGGCGAATACGCGATAGGCTTGGTCATTAAGTCCCTGCGGGGTCGAATGGTCGCTAACCAGAGCCTCGAAGGTCGCAGGGCTTTTGATCGCAGTTTGCGCCAGACCAAAGAAAACGTGCGCGAGATAGGTTCTCGCCTTTTGGTATTCCGCTCCGTGATCCACCATCCATTGGGCCGCGGTTTCCAGACAGCCGAAGTAGGTGGCCATCAGAGAGCCCGCAGCGCTGTAGCTGTTGATTTCCTCAATCGAGGTCGCATTAACCACTGCACCCATGGCGCCGAACAGGTGGGTAAGACGGTCGTTAGCGGGATAGATCACCGTCACGCCAGATCGGTTTGCCACAGACGGCAAGGGTATCGCACGCGTGACATTGACCGGATGCCCGATCCACTCTGCGATCTTTTCGGCGGGCAACATGGCGATCAGACTTACGATCGCCTTATCTCTTGAGAATGCCAGCGAAGAAATGACCTCCTCCGCGATTTGCGGCCGCACCGCGAGAAAAAGAATATCGGACACGTCGACGATCTCTTGATTGTGATCGCAGACGCGCACCTTTCCGAAAGATGCCGCTAATCGCGCTGCCGTCGCAACCCCACGCGCCGAAACGACAATCTCCGAAGCTGGGAACTGCGCATCCATCAGGCCAATCACGATGGCCTCTGTGATTGCACCCGTGCCAATAAAGCCGAGTTTCATACCATTGTCCCCCTCCAGCCAAAGATGGTTGATATTACTCGGCCTGTCGCCTTTTGTAAGGCGCGCATGGTCGGCTTCTCTGCTTCCTTCGCCTCAGCGCTTCATCCGCGCCGGGCACGTGGAGATCCGACAACGGCCTGACGCAGCTCAACAAGGGCGCTGGATACTTCTCGGCCGATGGGACGATCAAGATCGCCTGCAATGGCAGCCTGGGCTCGGGGACAGGCGCGACGACAACGCCGACCCTCGACCACATCGATTGGTCACCAATGGCGCAGGTCCGAACTCGCTTTACGGCCTCGATGAGCGGATCGCGATGTCGCCGCACCTGACGTTTCCCGTTGCCGATCTTTTCGCGATGACCTCATAGGCGATGCATGCTTAGCCCCAGCCAATCGACCATCCAGACGGTGTTGCGCGGCTTTCTGCTGCAATACTTGCCGGCTGGCGTTGAGGTGGTGGCCTCGCAGGACAATCGCGTGCCTGAGCCCGCCGGCGATTTCGTCACTATGACGGTCATCCGGCGCGGGCGCCTCTCGACCAACATTGACACGTACCAGGACTGCGCCTTCGAGGCGTCGATCACCGATGCCGTGATGACCGTTACGCATATCGTGTTCGGCGCGCTCGTGGTCGGGGGGACGGTCTTTGGAACGTCGGTGGCGGATGGAACGCTGATCGGCGAGCAGACCGGCGGCGCGCCGGGCGGCATCGGTACCTATACCGTCTCGCCATCGCAGACCGTGGCAGCCGGGGCGCTGGCGTGCGGCGCCGAGACGATCATGCAACCGATCGACGTGGTGATCCAGCTCGACGTCCACAGCGCAACGGATGCTGTCGCCTCCGATATGGCGCAGGTGATCGCGACCCTTATCCGTGATGATCGGGCGACGACCTTCTTCGCCGCTGCCGGCATGGATGGCGCGCCCTTCTACGCAGACGATCCGAGGCAGGTCCCCTTCTTCAACGGGGAGCAGCAATACGAAACCCGCTACGTCGTCGACGTGCATATCCAGGCCAACCAGGCGCTCGGCCTGCCGCAGCAATTTGCCGACCAGACCGTGATCGACGTCGTCAACGTCGACGCGGCCTTCCCGGCCTGAACCCTCTAATCCGAAACAGAAAGGACCTGGTCCATGACGACCATCCCGGCCTCACAGCTTGTGAACGTCATTCCGAACGTTCTCAATGCCGGCGGCAACGCGCTCGTGATGAACGGCCTCGTGCTGACCCACAACACCCGCGTCCCGACCAGCCAGGTGCTGTCCTTCCCCAACGATGGCGAGTCGGTGTCGACCTTCTTCGGTGCCTCCTCAGAAGAGGCCGAGATCGCCGCGGTCTACTTCAACGGGTTCAACAACTCGACCCAGAAGCCCGCCACCATCCTGTTCGCACAGTATCCGTCGGCTTCGGTCGCGGCCTATCTGCGCGGCGGGCGCGTGGCGCAACTGTCGCTGGCCCAGCTCAAGGCGCTCACCGGTACGCTCCTCGTCGATGTCGACGGCTTTGTCCGCACCGCCAACGCGCTCGACCTGTCGGGCGCGACCAGCTTCTCGGCTGCGGCGGCGCTGATCGAGACGGGCCTCAACGCGGTCCCGCCCGTGGCCGCCACGGTGACTGGTGCCATCGCAGCCGCAACGGCAGCTGTGACCGCGTCGATCGCCGGCAACGTCCTCTATGTGACCGGGGTCACCTCGGGCACGCTGGTGGCCGGCGCTGTCCTTTCCGGTGCCGGTGTGGCGGCAGGGACGGTGATCACCAACCAGCTCTCGGGCACGCCCGGCGGCCTTGGCGAATACGCGGTGTCGATCGAACAGGTCGTCCCCAGCGAGGCTATCTCGGCGACCTATGGCACGCTCACGGTCACGGCGGTCGCTTCCGGCACGCTGTCGGTCGGCCAGACCCTTGCCGGCGTCGGCGTGACCGCAGGCACGCGCATCACCCAGCTCGGCACCGGCTCGGGCCTCGCCGGCACGTACTTCGTCAACCTGACGCAGACGGCGGCCAGCGGCACGGTCACCGCGTCCGCCACGCCGCTCGAGGTCTCCTTCGACTCCGTCGCGGGAGCCTTCGTCATCACCTCGGGCATTGCCGGCCAGCCCTCGACTGTCGACTTCGCGACGGGCACGCTTTCCGACGATCTCTTCCTCAGCCAGGCGACCGGCGCTGTGCTGTCGCAGGGCGCCGATGGAACGACGCCCGCCGGTTTCATGACTGACATCACCCAGATCACCCAGAATTGGGCGACCTTCATGACGATCTTCGATCCGGATGGCGGCTCGGGCTCGGTGCAGAAGCAGGCCTTTGCCGCATGGGTCAACACCACCAACAAGCGTTATGCCTACATCGCCTGGGACACGGACATCGTGCCGACCGAAAGCGGCGCTGCGGCTTCCAGCTTCGGCAGCATCATCAAGCAGGACAATCTCGACGGCACCTGCGCGATCCACCAGCCGGACGGCGGCCCGACCACGCCCGCCGAAATCGCCGCCTTCATCTGCGGCGCTGCGGCATCGATCGACTTCCAGCAGACCAATGGCCGCATCACCTTCGCCTTCAGGGGGCAGGATGGTCTGGTGGCCGGGGTGACTTCGGCGACGGTGGCGAACAATCTCTTCGCCAACGGCTATAATTTCTACGGCGCCTATGCCACGGCGGCGCAGCAGTTCCTGGAGTTCCAGAATGGCACGGTGTCGGGCGAGTTCGAATGGCTGGACAGCTACATCAACCAGATTTGGCTGAACAACCAGCTCCAGCTTGCCCTCATGGAACTACTCCAGAACATCAACTCGGTGCCCTACAACGCGCAGGGCTATGAGCTGATCAAAGCAGCCTGCCTCGACCCGATCAACCAGGCGCTCAATTTCGGCGCCATCCGCGCCGGCGTGACACTGTCGGCGCTCCAGATCGCGCAGATCAACTCGGCGGCCGGCGTCAAGGCCAGCGACACCCTCCAGCTGCAAGGCTGGCACCTGCAGGTCAAGGATGCCTCGCCGCAGGTGCGCCAGGCCCGCCAGAGCCCGCCGATCAACTTCTGGTACATGGATGGCGAGTCCGTCCAGAAGATCGGGCTCACCTCGACCCTCGTGCAGTAAGCGGCAACCAATCCCTTCTTGAGGAGCTAGATCATGTCGACCCTAACCGCCGCGAACGCGGTCATCACTCTTACGGTGGCGAACCTCTTTCCAACACCGATCCAACTTCAGGGCTTCTCTGCGGACAACATCTACGACATGGACAATGTCGACCAGATCGAGACCGCCATGGGCGTCGATGGCATCCTGTCGGGCGGGTTTGTCTACAACCCGACCAACCAGACCTTCGTGTTGCAGGCCGATTCCCCGTCGATCGCCTTCTTCGAAACCTGGGCGGCGACGCAAATCCAGGCCAAGGACGTCTTCACCGCCAACGGCAGCACGACGCTGCCGTCGGTCGGGCGCTCCTACATTTCGACCAAGGGGTTCCTGGTCAGCCTGCCGCCCATGCCAGCGGCGGCCAAGATCTTGCAGCCGCGCCGTTTCGCGATCCGCTGGCAGAGCGTTCAAAGCGTCCCGAACTGAGGGTAAGTCATGCGTAAAGAGATCGACGTCACGATCACCGATTCTGGTCGTGACGAGGGCAAGACGTTCCATATCCGCGAGATGCCGGCGACACGGGCGGAGAAGTGGGCCATGCGCGCGCTTCTCGCCGTGGCGCGCTCGGGCGTCGACCTGCCGGACGATTTCACCGGCATGGGCATGCAGGGCATTGCCCTCGTCGGCATCCGGGCGATCACCAAGATCACCTTCGAGGATGCCGAGCCTCTGCTCGACGAGATGATGGAGTGCGTGACCATCAAGCCCGATCCCCGCAATCCGGCGATCATGCGCGCCCTGATCGAGGGGGACATCGAGGAGATCGCCACGCTGGTCAAGCTGCGCCAGGAAGTGATCAACCTCCACGTCAGTTTTTTTACGAGCGCCGGCCCGTTGAAATCGACCTCGCAAGCGTCGCCGGCGTCCAGCTCCTCGAATACGAAAACGTCTCCCGAGCCATCGGTCAGGTTCTCTCAAAGGGGAAAGCCACGCTCCGCGACCTAGACGAGTGGCTGTCGATCGAGGACGTCCACGACCTTCTCGAGGTGTCGATGGTCGATGCGCACAACCTGATGCTGCTGAGGAAGAGAGACGAGAATGCCAACGGTCATTGACAGCCTGATCGTCACGCTCGGCCTCGATCCCAGCAATTTCGAAAAACGCCAGAAGAAGCAGGCAGAGGCGTGGCTAAAGACGCGCGACGGCTTCCGCCAAGGCGGCAAGGAGATCGAGGACAGCTCGAAAAAGGCTGCCGAGACGGTCAACCTGATCACCCGGCGCGTCCTCGAACTGTTCGCTGTCGTCACCAGCTCGCAGGCGCTCAGCGAGTTCGTGCGCAAGATCACCAATGCCGATGCTTCGCTTGGCCGCTTCGCGTCGAGCCTCGGTGAATCGCCGCAGCGCATCGGGGCCTGGGAGAACGCCGCAGAGCGCTTCGGCGGGTCCGCCGATGCGACCGCGTCGACGCTGGAGCGCGTCAACAAGCAGCTCTACGACCTCAACAAGAACGGGCAGGCGCTGCCGCGCGAGTTCTCGCAGCTGCAAGCCTGGACCGGCATGTCGATCGACCCCAACCACGGGCTCGACAAATATCTGTCCGATGTCTCGGCCGCGTTGCAGCGGCTCCACAACATGGACCCGTCGGCGGCGCACAACGTCGCCACGGCGCTCGGCATCGACCCGGCCACCGAACAGCTCATGTACAAGATGGGCCGGGGCATCGACGCCTATCTCGACAAGCTCGACAAGAGCCTGTCGCCCAGCAATGCGGCGATCGACTCCGCGCAAAAGCTGCAAGCGAGCTGGGCTGAACTGCTCCAGCACGTCATCGCGCTCGCCAACGCCATCTATGACAAGCTCGGCCCGGTCCTGGTCGAGGCAGCGGATAAGATGTCGGCCTGGATTGACAAGAACCAGGACTGGATCAAAAGCGGCATCGTCGATACGGTGAAGCGTTTCATCGACTTTCTCAACAAGATCGACTGGAACGCCGTCGGCGCCGGGATGCAGACTTTCGCCACAGGCGCCAAGGACGTGGTCGATGGCCTCGGCGGCATCGTGCACGCGACCGAGATCCTGTTCGGGCTTTGGCTCGGATCGAAGTTCCTCCGCGTCCTCGGCAACATGCGCATGCTCGCAGGCGGCGGGGCCGAGGCGGCTGGCGCGGGCGCAGGAGCAGGCATGCTTGGCTTGCTCGGCAAACTGTCGCCCTTCCTGGCCATGCTGACGCTGTCGGGCGATACCCCGAAAAAGGATGGCGGATGGAAGCCTGCCGATTTCGAGCTCGACCAGATCACGAAGCTCAAGGGCTGGGATCGGAGCGGTCCGCAGGCGCGCAACCACGCCAGCGGTGAGACCACTGTCGACGGGAACCCGGTTTCCAGGAGCAATCCGCTTCCGGTCACCATCTCCGACCAGAAGAGCGATGGCGGCGGCTTCTGGAGCAACCTCGTCAGCGGCATCGGCAATCTGTTCGGCGCCGGCGAGCGCAATGCATTCGGTGGCGGGGCTGCCGCCAAGGGCAGCGGTGCCGGCGGCGATGCGATCAGCCGCCCGCAGAGCGCATCGCGCGGCACCCGAGGCTGGTGGACGCCGGAGCGGCAATCGCAAGCCTATCAGACGCTCACCGCTGGCGGGCTTTCCGATGCCGGTGCGCGCGGTCTGGTGTCACGCTGGATGAATGTCGAGGCGGCTGGCGGTCCTGGCACGGTCAACAGCATTGGCGCCACCGGCATGGCGCAGTGGCTCGGACCTCGCAAGGCTCGCCTCATGGCCTTCGCCAAGGCACGCGGCAAGAGCTGGAACGACTTCGACACGCAGTTGCAGTTCTCGCTGTCCGAACTCAACGGTCCGGAGAGTGCCGCCGGCCGCGCGCTACGCAATGCAAAGACCGATGCGCAGGGCGCCACGGGCGCATCGATGTTCGAGCGCGCCGAAGGCTACAGCGCGTGGAACGGGATGGATAACTTCACCAGCAAGACCTACCGGGGCATGGCCGGGATCAACACCGGCGCCAAACCGTCGGCCCTGTCGAACATCTCGAGCACGCATGGCGCGACGACGTCGAGCAGTTCGGTCGAGAACCATATCGGCAAGGTCGAGGTGAACACCCAGGCGACCGACGCCAATGGCATTGCAGGCGACATCAACGACGCTCTCAACCGTCGTCTCTTCTCCGCGCAGGCAAACTATGGATTGGCGTGATGGCGGGCATTCTGGAACTGTTGACGCAAGACGCCATCGGGTTGCTGTCGGGCTCGTTCCTGCAACAGCAGTGGGGCATCTTTTTCGGGGGCTCGCCGGTGGTCATCGCCGACAATGTCGTCGAGGTCCAATATCGCCAGCAGTGGTCGATCTCTGACTTCCCGGTCGAGCGTGGCGCTTTCGAGAGCTACGACAAGGTCCAGATCCCCTACGACTCGCGGCTGCGCTTCACCGCAGGCGGATCGCTGGCAAACCGCGAGGCCATGCTGGCGTCGATCGCCGCGGTGGCGGCCGACACCAACCTCTACGACGTGGTGACGCCGGACGCGGTCTATCTCTCGTGCAACTTCACCCATTACGATTACAGCCGGCGCTCCACCGAGGGCCTTGGGCTCCTGTCGGTCGATATCTGGCTGATCGAGGTGCGCGAGGCCGTCAGCGCCGCCATGACGAACACGCAATCGCCGAGCAGCGCGGCCCAGGTCAACGGCGGTACCGTGCAGACGGTGCCTGCCACCGGCGCGCAACTGGCGAAATTCCAGACGTCGTCTGGTTTGCCAGCCGGCGGCCTGTGATGGTGATCATTCCCCTGCAGGCGGTGCCGAGCCAGGCGGTCAGCGTGACGCTCGGCAACCAGATATCGCAGGTGAGCCTCTACCAGAAGGACACCGGCCTGTTCATCGATCTCTTCGTCGACAATGCGCTCGTGATCGGCGGCGTCATCTGCCAGAACCTCAACCGGATCGTGCGGTCGCTCTATCTCGGGTTTTCCGGCGATCTCGTCTTCATCGACAATCAGGGCGACAGCGACCCGGTCTATACCGGGTTGGGCACGCGCTACAGCCTCGCCTATCTGTCGCCGGCCGACCTTCTGCCCGGGCAGGGCTGATCACTTTTTGCAGTGCTTGAAGCGGTCGCCGGCAAAGCAGATGTGGAGCTGGCGCAGCTCGGCCGACACCTGTTCGCGCTGATCGCAGGCCTTGATCGTCTCCGGGTCGTCGCCCGAGCCGCCACGGCACTGCTCGTTCAAATCGAGGTAGGTCTTCTCGAGCTGCCCCGGGCTCGATGCCGCCAGCACCGGGGATGCGGTCAAGAGAAGGGCCGCAGTCGCGGCGGCACGGGCGTTCGTCATCGTTTCAACCTTATCTAGGAACCTGAGATGGCATTCAGCCAGAAGCGAATTGCTGTCGAGTTCGAGCTGGCCAATGGTCAGTTTGAAGGGGGCGGTAACACGGCGGAGGTCTTCGGCCTACGGGTTTCCTGCAACATCGTGAACGCGGGGCAGGGCTCGGGGCAAGCCGAAATCTCGATCTGGGGCTTGCCGCTCGCGCTGATGAACCAGCTATCCACGGTCGGATCACAGTATCTGCAGATGTACAAGAACGGCATTTCGGTGCTCGCCGGAGACGACGAGACCGGCCAGAACGTCGTGTGGACCGGTGCCATCGTCTACGCCTACGTCGATGCGCAGGCGATGCCCGACGTGTGCTTTCGGATCAGCTCGCTGCCGGGCGTCTTCCATGCCGCAAAGCCCATCCCGCCGCTCAGCATCAAGGGCTCGGCGGATGCCTCCCAGATGATGAAAAGTCTGGCCGGGCAGATGGAGCTTTCGTTCGAGGACGCGGGCGTCAAGGTCAAGCTCGCCAACCCCTACTATCCCGGCACGGCATGGACGCAGGCGCTGGCGATCGCCCGCGACGGCGCTTTCGACGTCGGCATCGACCGGGGCACGATGGTGATCACGCCAGCCGGCAAGGCGAGGGATGGCGACACAGTGCTGATCTCGCCGCAAACCGGCATGGTCGGCTACCCCTTCTTCCAGCAGGCGTTCGTCCTGGTGCGGGTGCTCTACAATCCCGCCGTGAAATACCAGGGCAAGGTCCAGATCCAGAGCGATCTGACGCCGGCCAACGGCACGTGGAAGGTCAACCGTATCGAGTATCAGCTGGAGTCGATGATGCCCCACGGAAAGTGGTTCATGCTGCTCGAATGCATCGCCGTCGATGCTGCGGCGCCGGCATGACGACGCAAGGGTTTTTCGGCCAGCAAGGCACCTCGGACGACACCACCGAGATCAACCGGCTGCGCTTCCTGATCCGCCAGGAGATGGCGCAGACGCGCTCGGGCATCCCGGTCAAGATCGTCGCGGTGCATGGCGGCGGCGTCGGCGCGCCACCCACGGTCGACGTGGTGCCGCTGATCAACCAGACCGACGGTCAGGGCAACCAGACGCCCCATGGCACCATCTATGGCATCGCCACGATGCGGAACCAGGGCGGCGCCAACGGCATCATCAACGACCCGAAGGTCGGCGACATCGGCCACATGGCGATCTCGGACCGGGATATCTCGGCGCTGAAAGCCAATGCCGGAGCGCAGTCGAACCCGGGCAGCTTCCGCCGTGGCAACATGTCCGACGGCATCTACATGGGCGCCATCGTCAATCCCGCAAACCAGGACCAGGCGGTCCAGTTCACCGAGGGCGGGATCAAGCTGTTCGACAAGAACGGCCAGATCATCGAGTTCTCGGCGGGCTCCATCACCATCACGACGGCGCAGTTGCTGGTGACCGGGGACGTCATCGCGGGCGCCGGCGGCGGCAATTCCGTGAGCCTGCTTAATCACCTCCAAACCGGTGTCCAACCTGGTGGCGGGACGTCGGGACCACCGGAGCCGGGAACCTGATGAAAACGCTTCTTCTTGATGTCGACACATGGGACCTGACGGTCGATGCGTCGGGCAACATCGCCGTGGCCGACGAGCCCTTGGCGCTGGCGCAGGACGCCGCGAGCGCGATCCGGCTGTTCGTGGGCGAACTCTACTTCGACACGACGCAGGGCATTCCTTACTTCGACCAGATCCTCGGCAAGATGCCGCCGATCTCGCTGATGAAGGCTTACTTCAATCAAGCCGCCCTGACCGTGCCTGGCGTCGTCAAGGCGCAGACTTTCATCCTGTCCTTCACCGACCGCATCGTCACCGGCCAAGTGCAGGTGACTGACGTGGCGGGCAACATCACAACAGCGGGCTTCTGAAATGGTCGATACCACCAACGTTCCGCCGCCGGTCTTTACCGACAAGGGGTTCATCATCCCCTCGGCTGGGGACGTTCTGGCGGGCGTCACGGAAGACATCAACGAAGCCTTTGGCGGCACGCTGAACCCAGCTCTCAACACGCCGCAGGGGCAACTCGCAAGCAGCGAAGCCGCCGTGATCGACGAGGTGAACGGGACCTTCCTGTTCTTCACCAACCAGGTCGATCCGGCTTTCGCCAGCGGGCGCATGCAGGATGCTATCGCGCGCATTTATTTTATCGAGCGCAATCCGGCGCAGCCGACGGTCGTGCAGGCAGTGTGTCGAGGCCTGCAGGGTGTCTCGATCCCGATCGCCTCGCTGGCACTAGCCGCCGACGGCAACCAGTATCTTTGCACCGAGGATGGCGTCATCGGCGCCGATGGCACGGTCACGCTGCCGTTTGAATGCACGGCGGTTGGCCCAATTCCTTGCCCTGCCGGTAGCCTCAACCAGATTTTCCGGGCGATCCCCGGATGGGACTCCATCAGCAATCCCGATGATGGTGTGCTCGGCAATAACGTCGAGAGCCGAGCCGCTTTCGAGGCCCGGCGCGCTGCTTCTGTGGCCTTGAACTCGCAAGGTTCGCTGCCTTCCGTGCTGGGTGCCGTTCTCGCGGTGCCGAACGTCATCGACGCGTTCGTGACCGAAAACGCCACCAATGCCGTCCAGACCATTGGCGGCGTCGCGCTCTTTGCGAACTCGCTCTATGTCGCCGTGGTCGGCGGCAATGCCGACGACATCGCTCGGGCGATCTGGACGCGGAAAGCTCCTGGCTGCGCCTACAACGGCAACACGTCCGTCACGGTCTTCGACCAGAGCCCCGGCTATGTGCCGCCGTTCCCGGCCTATCAGGTCAGCTTCGAAATCCCCGACCCGTTGGCGATCCTGTTCGCGGTCAACATCGTGAACTCACACATGGTCCCGGCCGACGCGGCAACGCAAATCCAGAATGCCATCGTTAGCGCCTTTGCCGGGGGCGATGGAGGGCCGCGCGCCAAGATCGGCACCACGTTGTTCGCCAGCCGGTTCTACGCGCCTGTCGCGGCCCTTGGCTCGTGGGCGCAGATCATCTCCATCGAGATTGGCTCGGACAACGATCCTGCTGCCGTCTTCACCGGGCAGATCGTCGGGAACACCCTGACCGTCAGCGCGGTCGCCTCGGGGGCGCTCGCTGTCGGCCAGATCATTTCCGACACGACTGGCGCCTTGACCGTCGGTACCAGCATTACGGCACTCGGCAGCGGCACGGGCGGCACGGGAACCTACACCGTCTCCAACAATAGGGACGTGCCCAGCCAGAGCATGACGGCGGCGATAGCCGACTGCTTCGACATCGGTGTCGATATCGACCAGGTGCCGACGATCTCTGCGAACGACATCATCGTAACCCTGAGCTGATCATGGCCGACACTGGACCTCCCTATCCCCGGCCGCCTGCCGGGGTGCCGAATGGCCTTGGCCAATTCGTTATCGGCGTCAGTCCGCTCGGCGATTTCCCGCCATTCGACGTCTGGCGCACGGTCATCAGCCAGTATGCGAACTCGCCGGTCCTGACGCGGCGGCTGATCACCAACATATTCAGCCACCTCGACCAGACCGCCAATTTCGAGGCGTTCTTCGACTTCATCTGGAATGTCGATACCGCGCAGGGCTATGGGCTCGACGTGTGGGGCCGGATCGTTGGCGTCAATCGCATCCTGCAGGTTCCGGTCGGAAACTGGTTCGGCTTCGATGAGGCGGTCCCAGGATCCGACCCGTTTGGGCAGGGCGCGTTCTTCTCGGGCGCTCCACTGACGAGCAATTTCGCCCTTTCCGACGAAGCCTTCCGTCAGCTGATCCTGGCAAAGGCGGCGGCCAATATCACGAACGGGTCGATCCCGGCGATCAATCAAATCCTGCTCGGCCTCTTTCCCCATCGCGGCAATTGCTACGTCACCGAAGGCGGCGACGCGGGGACGTGGTTCGGCTTCCAGGAATCGCTGAACGCCTCGGGCTTTAACCAGGCATCGTTCTATTCGGGCTCGGCGATCGAGACGATGACGATAATCTACACCTTCCAGTTCGAGCTCTCTCCCGTCGAACTCGCCATCGTTCAAAATTCCGGCGTCCTGTCGAAGCCTACCGGCGTCTCGGCGTCGGTGGTCATCATCGCTTAGGAAAGCACCCATGCAGCAATCCGATATCCCTGACAAATTCCCCCTCTTTTGGGGCGCCAATGCCGGCGGCGGGTTCATCCGAAACATTCCCGTCGCGTCCCAGATCGGCATCAGCAACGGCGCCGCTTCGCTGGCGGATGGCTTTCCCCCAGCGAACTTTCTGCCAGTGGGATCGGGTGGCGTGCCGCCGTTCGGTCAGGACATGAACGGCATCATGCGGCAGATGACACAGTGGCTACAGTGGGCCGAGGCCGGCGGGCCGATCGCCTACGATGCGTCCTTTCAAGCCAGTGTTGGAGGCTATCCAAAGGGTGCCGTCGTCGCCTCGGCCGTGACCGTGGGATTGTGGTGGCTCTCAACCGTCGACAACAATGTGACGAACCCCGATGCCGGCGGGGCTGGCTGGAGGCGCTATTCCACGTCTGGCGGGCTGATCGCAACGCGCGTTTTCGCAAACAGCGCCACTTACACGCCCACGCCTGGAACCAATAGCATCATCGTCCAGGTCGTTGGGGCGGGCGGCGGCGGTGGCGGCTGTCCGGCCATGAGTGCCACGCAATTTGCAGCAGGCGGCGGCGGTGGCTCTGGCGGCTGGGCCAAGTCGGCTCTCGCTGCTGGCTTTGCCGGCGTCGCCATTGTCATCGGGACGGGCGGAGCAGGCGGCGTAGGCGTCAATGGACAGACAGGCGGTGTCACTTCGTTCGGCACTGCCATCTCGATCACTGGTGGTGTTGGCGGCGCTTCCGGCACCCCAACGGCAAATCCATCCACCCAGCAGGGCGGCGGCGGTGGCATCGCGACCGGCGGCAACCTGTTCAGTTCCACGGGAAATGCCGGGCAGCCGGCAATCTCGCTCGCATCGGTCAACATGGTCAGCGGCGGCGGTGGCGCATCGAATTTGGGCGCCGGCGGCAAGCCGGTCGCTTCAACGACCGCGAACGGAAATATCGGCGGCGGCCCGGGCGGCGGCGGCTCTGGCGCTGCCGGGGCCAACTCAGGCGCTCAAACGACCGGTGGCGCAGGCGCCAACGGCCTCGTCGTCATTGAAGAATTTGCCTGATCTGGCGCCTGCGTAAGCAGGTTCCACACAACCCTTCCCCTCTTTTCTTGGTCGCGCGCGCGGCGCGCATAACGTCCCAGGGCTCGGCCCTGGGCGAAGGATCGCTCATGCTCAAATCTGTTTCGCTCGTGCTCGCTTTGCTCGCGAGCCCCGGTATCGCCATGGCTCAGTCGGCGCCGTCAAATCCGGCAATGACCTATGGCATGGTCCCCACGGTCGGCCAGTGGAACAACTGGTTCCAGCAAAAGCAGGACAGGCTCGGCTACGTCCCGGTCAATCGCAACGGCGACACGATGCAGGGCAAGCTGATCATGGCCGCCTCGACGTCGAGCACCGCCGGCTTCAATCTGCCGCCCGGCACAGCTCCAGATGCTCCCGTCGACGGCGATCTCTGGATGACGAACGATGGCCTGTTCGCCCAGGTCGGCGGGGTGACGATTGGCCCGATCCGCAACGGCAATGTCGCCGGTCCTGCAACAACGGTCGTCGGCGATCTGCCGACCTTCTCGACAACGGATGGCTCGGCCCTTGCCGACAGCGGTCAAGCCCTGCCTTTGAGCCCTCTTGTCGGCACGACCGACAATCAAACGCTCACCAACAAGACCCTGACGGCGCCCGTTCTCGTTTCACCAAGCATGTCGGCAACGGTGACGGTCGGCGGCGTGCCGACGACATTCCCGGGGTCAGGCAACCTTGTCGGCACCACGGATTCGCAGACGCTCACCAACAAGAGCATCGATGCGTCGGAAATAAACTCGGGCACACTTGCCAACGCGCGGCTCCCGGCGCCGACGGCGGTGACCCTTGGCGGTGTGATTTCCAGCGTTGCGCCCGCCAGTCAGTTCGCGACGGGCATCAACACATCTGGCGCTGAGACTTATGCGCAGCCGACAATAGGCAATCTCGGCAACATCGCCGCGAATACCGTGGTTGGCAATGCGACCGGGTCGAGCGCAGCCCCGGCAGCTCTGACCACACTGCCGAGCGGGCTGACGCTTCCGTCTCCAACGCTCTCCGGGACCACCACATGGAGCGGTTTCGGAAATGGCCAGATCGTCACCAATGGGAGTGGCGTGGCATTCTCCTCGCCGATCTTCGACGGCATCGCCGCGGGCATGAACGCCAACGGAACGTTCGACAACACGACGGTCTTCCAAACTCTCCTGACGACAGTTGGGGCCAGTGGCGGGCAGGTTCGCCTGGCATGCGGCCACTATAAGATTTCAAGCGCGCTCGCGACGACGATCGCGGCCGGCAAATCACTTACGATTGTCGGCGGTGGTCAAGATTGCACTTATCTCGATTTCCCATCGGCCGCCGGCAGCACCTGGACGTTTGGCGCTACGACGTCTTCGCTTCATATCCGCGACCTGACAGCCACCACGAGCATCACGGCGACGGGCACAGCTTTCACCCTGACCCAGAACGCGCCGTCCGCCAATCCGGCTAATGCGGCTGAAAGCGACTTCACCAATGTCACATTGCGGGGCTCGGACGGCTACGCAGCCGCTGAATATTGGGCGACTGGTATCAAGGTCAACGGTGTTTCGAACATCAACTTCTATGGTCTTTTCGTTCCCGGCACGGGCGCCCTTGCGGGGAATGGCGTTGATCTCGCAGGACTTCCATCGTCCACAGCTTGCGCGGGAGGTCCGTGCTTTGGTGTTGTGTACAACTTCGTAGATTGCACGTTCAATTTCGGAAATGTCGGGATTATCTATGACAGCTTCGTCCAAGGCGTTGCTGTCGCCAATTCGAACTTTACCGGCGGTCACTTCGGCATCGCCTCGAACGCGAGCGAGACCGGCACCCTGGACCAGCTCAGTATAGTGAACAGTCAGTTCGCCGCCTCAAATGCAGGCCTCGACTTCAACACGGTCGTTTCCGGCGTGATGGTAACGTCCAGTGTTTTCATCACACCGGCTTCTGGTGCGCAGGCTATTTTTGGCACGATGAACGAATTTTCGATCGTCGGAAACCAGTTTGTAGCAGCCACGACCTCTTCGACTATCGCCGTTCAAATCTCCAGCGTCAGCAATAACGGCATAGTTACCGGCAACACTTTCACTACTTACGGAACTGCCGTGACGGTTGGTGCTGCTACAGCGAATGTCAGTGTGCAGTCGAACATCTACAACGCCAACACGACCAACACGTCGCCTTCCGCATCGACCGGCAACGTCAAGATTGGCGGGGGATCAGCGTGATCAAGCGCGGGGGCCTCGCGTAGGCGAACCGAGATACCCAGCGACGAGCTGGGTTCTCGATGAGCCGATAAGAGAGCCACGCCACGACAGTGGT
This sequence comes from Mesorhizobium sp. P2_A8, assembly GCF_056404935.1. NCBI lineage: Bacteria > Pseudomonadati > Pseudomonadota > Alphaproteobacteria > Hyphomicrobiales > Phyllobacteriaceae > Mesorhizobium > Mesorhizobium sp. P2_A8. Next base: position 424,959 of record NZ_JBFUDB010000003.1, on the reverse strand, counting down.
GCCGATCACCGCAACGCCGATGAACAGGAGCGGGCTCGTCTTGAAAATGGGCAACTGTCGCAGGACGAAATGGACCGGCATGTGCAGCAGATAAACGGAATAGCTGATCATCCCGGTGAAGGCGGCAACTCGGCTGCCCAGCACAATGGCTGCCCAACGCGAATTGACGACAAGCAGGACCGTGGTTGGCACTAGCAGCAGATACACTGGTGAGTTCCAAACTCCTGTCTGTCTGACACCCATGGCGTCGGCAAATTTTGGCATGGCAAGCATCAGAACTATGAATGCCGGAATGACAAGGAACTCTATCAGGCGCGAGTAGGGCACCGTGATCACGGATAGCAGAAGGCCAGCGGCGAAGTACGGCAGGAAAAAGGTGAACAGGTCGTTCGTCGGTATCCAGGACGCCGCGCCCGTGGCGCAAGCGACTACCAAGAGAAGCATTGCCGCCGTTCCGGCTCGGCTGAAAGCCCACCAAATGAGGGGGAAAAGCGCATAGAACTGAACCTCAACCGGGATTGTCCAGAGCACGTTTGTTCCGCGCCAGAAAAGGAGATGCTGCCATATGGTGGGTGGGTCGACGTAATATAGCGGCCAGACGTTTTTCCGGGTCACAAAGAGCACCAGGCTCACGATCACGACAACGTAATAAAGGGGCACCACTCGGGCAAAGCGCTTGACGTAGAAGGCCCTCACGGCCTCTTTCGTGAACGGCGTCTTCATATACAGCTCGCCCATGAGAAAGCCGGATATCACAAAGAACAGCATCACGCCGACTTGGCCGGCAGCCGCCATAACATTGGTCGGATAGGGCGTGCTGATATAGTGGGAAACGACAACCAGATAGGCCGCCACGCCTCGAAGCCCGTCGAGTGCCGTGTATCTCTGGATTGTTCTGGGGGGCATTGACTTCGAATACTTTCACTTTCCGTGCTCTTTATCTGGCGGCTGGCGCGTAAGCAATCGAGCCTGACTTCTGGTACAATTACTTGCTCCACTCTGGCTGCTAAAGAAATCGACTCCGGTCTGCTGGCACGACTACTTGCGCCGTCAATCAAAATCCGAACCTTCATGACCTGCCCGCGAGGGCGGAAAGGACCGACCATGGACACCACGTTCGGGGGCGCTGTCGTACGCCTGTCCGACACCGATCTGCCCTGCATCGGCTACGGCATCGGCGTCGGCGAGGATGAGCTGCACGCCTTCCTCGACGTCGAGACGGCGGGCGGGGGCTATGACAGCCAGGGCAGGCCGAAGATGCTGCGCGAGACGTATCGCTTCTACAAGAACCTGCCGGCAGCCAAACGCGAGGAAGCTCTCAAAGCCGGTCTCGCCACGACCAGCTGGGTCAACAACTATCCGCAGGACAGCTATCCCGACCTGTTGCGCATGATCGCCATCGATGAGACGGCGGCGCTCATGTCCTGCTCGTGGGGCATCGGCCAGGTGATGGGCGAAAACTATGTCGCCGCCGGCTACGACACCGTGCAGGCCATGGTCGCCGCAATGGTCAATGGAGGTGAGGCGGCCCAGCTTCAAGCCGCAGTCAATTTCATCAAGGCCGAGCATCTGGACGAGGACCTGCGAAACCACCAATGGGCGGCTTTTGCGCGCGGCTACAATGGCTCCGGCTATGCCAAGAACCACTACGACACCAAGCTCGCCGCGCGATTCAAATGGTGGCAGGGCAAGCCCGACACGCCGTGGTCGCCGATGCCGGCGAACGCGAACATCTGCCAGACCTGCGGCAATGCGGTGGCGGCCTGATGGGCGCGCGCGGCGTTCTTCGAACCGGCGAGGGCAACCGGATCTTATTCTGGTGTCCCGGGTGCAAGGAAACCCATCAGATCAGCGTCCGGCCAGATGGCCAGCATGTGAGCCCCGGCTGGGGCTTTAACGGCAATTACGACAAACCGTCGTTCACGCCATCGATCAAGGTGACCAGCTCCAAGATCGTGAAAGACGAAAACGGCAAATGGACCGGTGATTGGGAGCGCGATGGCGCCGGCAACCTGATCCCCCAGGTCTCCCACTCTTTCGTGACTGACGGCTAAATCCAGTTCCTCGGCGACTGCACCCATGCCCTCGCCGGCCAGACGGTGCTGCTGGAGCCGCACGGAGACTAATCCGCGCCCGGCGGTCTCCGGGCATCATCGAAAGGAACTTCACATGAAACTGCTGTTTGCGGCAGCGGCGATGCTTGCGCTCGCCGGCTGCGCCAATATCACCAGCGCGATCGACTCCGTCACGCAGGCCAAGGTCTCGCCCGCCGCGGTCGCGGTCGCCGTCAACGCGTTCGACGCCGTGAAGGTCACGGCCAAGAACTATGTCGTCTATTGCTCGCCGGTCCCGGCGCCGGTCGGCTGCGACGACACCGCAATTCAGACCAAGCTGGATCCGGCAATCAAGGCTGGCACCACGGCCCGCAACTCACTCGAGGACTTCGTGGCCTCGCATCCGGGCGAGCTTGGCGATGCGGGCGTCTATGACGCGCTGCAGACCGCCACCGACACCATCCAACAGATCGTCTCGGCCTTCCACGGCTGAACATCGACCACCCCCCAAGGAGATACCCATGAACTGGTCCGCCTTTGCTGCCCTGCTGCAGACCGTGCTGTCGTTGATCCCGATGATCACCAGCTCGGCCAAGATCAACGAGATCATCGCCCAGCTGATCAACATCATCCCCGTCGCCGTCCAGGAGGCGCAGGACGTCGTGCCCCTGATCAGAAACATCATCGCCGCGCTGTCGAACAGCAGCTCGGTCACGCCCGACCAGGTCGCCGCGCTCAAGGCCCTCGATGCAGAGATCGACGCCTCCTATGACGCCGCGCTCTCGGCGTACGTGGCTGCTCGCAAAAACCCTCAGACGCCGGCGGCGCAGTAGCGTTTGCCGGCGTTTCTCAAATCTCGAAGGGACTCGCTTCCATGAACTGGCTGAACACCAACGCGCTGCACAACGCCCTCAACCTGCTGATCTGGCTCCCGACGGCGATCGCGGGCTTCCTGACAGCAACGGGATGCTCGACGCTGGCGAACGGCAACTTCGACTGCACCGCTTCGTGGCTCCCGCCGCAGGACGCGTTGTGGATCGCGGCGGGCGCCGGCTTCGTCAAGACGCTGGTCAACCTGCAGCGCGACGGCCTGGCCGGCCTGATCAAGCCGCAGCCACCCGTAAAATGATCCTGGCGCCGGCCTTCCGGGGCCGGCGCAATCCAAACCATCGAAGCGCAGATCCGGTGAACAGATGACATCGAAGCTTGACGATATCTCAGAGGCCATTGGCGGCTTGCGTGCGGAAGTGGCGGCATTGCGCCGCGACTTCACCGAAAGCACACGTCGAGCGGATGATCATCGGGCCTCCATCCACAGGCGTGTTGACGACCTAGTGCACGATATCGGGGAGGCAAAAACCGGCATCGAGACGATGAAGGCCGATGTCACCGACAGCAAGGAGATCACTGACGAATTCAAGGAGTGGAGGCAGCGCGGCATCGGCGCCCTGTTCGTGGCGGGCATTGCCGGCACCGCCGTCGGCGGCACCGCCGTCGGCTTCATCGCTTACTGGTGGGATGTCATCTTGAAGGTGATGCGCACCCCCTGATCTTCCCTTATATCATTTCCAGTCTCCCCATCGGCGCCGGCCGGTGGGGTTCTTTTTTGCGTTTCAGGGTCGGAAGCTCATGGCGCTCGGCGCCTTGTGTCACAGGCATAGCAGCGGCGGCACTGGCCTCGCTGGTTACCGTCTGGCGAGTTTAATGCCAGGGCGACGCTTACGACAGCGCTGCTGGCCCGCAGCGTCTTGGCGGAGAGACATCGCAGCGCACTCTCTTGCGCCTCATGCTCGCTTTCGACGTCGATATCGGATGGCCCACTGGCGAAGCCCGCCCCCTCAACGTAATGTTGCCGCACGCCGCTTATGGGGAGGGGGCCGCAATGCTTCTTCGAAGCTGGATAACCTTCTCGGCTGTCATCGGCCTGCTGCAAGCCGTCGTGGGGCTGCTTTCGGTTCTCCAGCACAATGCAGTGCTTTCCGACCTTCTAAGGCAACGAATTTCCGTCATCGCCCAGACGACCGCAACGTCGTTCAAACCGTTCATCGACCTTGGCCTGCCGCTCTCCATGATCCGAAACGGCAACGCGATCGTCGCGCGGGCGATCGAGATCGACGACCAGGTCAAGGCAGTCCACGCGTTCAACCCGTCGGGAATCATCGTCTACACCACCGATGCGTCAGGGCCCAAGGGGGTTCCGCACGAGGTGCTGCAAGCGATGCAGTTGTCGAAGAGCGTTAAGTGGAGCACTGAGACAGCCGAGCAAATCTACAGCGGGTTCAACGTGGTGAGCCGTGATGGCGCCGCCAGCGGCGCCGTCGTTGTCGCCTATCCGAAGGACCGGCTCGAAGCGGCGTCACAGACCATGGTAGCCAAGGTCGTCCGCACCGCCCTGCTGATCTGGGCCGCCTTCTCGGCGCTATCCTACCTTCTGCTGAGGCTGCTTCTGGGAACCCCTCAGCGTCGGCTTGCCCGCCTGGAGGGCGTTGCCCGCGGCGAGCCCGACGCGGAGATCGGCACCGATGGCAATCCGCGGACGAGTGGCCCCGGCGCGTTCTGGCGGGATCTCTTCGGCCCCCAGATCCGGCAACTCGGCGCAAACCTTTCAGACGCGAGACGTCAGTATGATGAGGCCAGCCGGGAACTCAGCGCCTTTGCATCACCGGTCGCAGAGGACGGGCGCCCCGAAGGCGACGACTCGGCCGTCGCTACCAACCCGGCTCCTGAGACCGAGATTGCGTCCAACCCTTTGCGCTCGCTCGCTCGGCAGATCGCATCGCGCCTGGCCCCGCTGGCGGCGGTGCTGATGGTGAGTTCCGCCCTGATTTTGGGCGTCATCACCCTGGGCAATGTCAATCGCTCCATTGAACCTGAGCTGTCGGCCCGCACGAACCTGATTGCCACGGTTGTTGGCGAAGACGTCCAGCGAGCACTGGCGACAGGCGTGCCGCTGGATGGTCTCGTCAACGCCGAGAGCTATTTTGGCGATATGCTCAAGCAATTGCCCGAGATCGCATACGTCGCGGTGGCCACGGGTCGGGTGGTGCTGGAGGTTGGCAAACCGATCGACCCTTATCTTGCTCCGCCGCGTGAGCGCAAAGGCGTGCGCAGCCACCCGATCATGCACGATGGCAAGGAAATCGCCTACGTGGTGATCGATGTCGACCCGGCATTCATCTCCAAGAAGTTCCTCGACGTCTTTCTCGATATGGGCGTCGTCGTGGTGGTCGCTGTCTTAACGGCCTTCGAGATCATGGTGCTGATGACCAGTCGCTCACTGACTGCCGCTCTCGATCGGTTGCAGCGGCTGGCGGCCATGCAGGCGGCCGGTGACTTCTCCAAGCGGGTGGTGGTGGGTGCCCACATCGCCGTTGATCGTGCCGCCCAGATCCTGGTCGAGCGCACCGAAGGCCTCAGCGCGCAGTTCGCCGCGGCATGGCAAGGCCTCGATGGTTCTGAAGCGAGGGGAGCCAGGCTCGCCGCATTGCAGGCGCGCTACGGTCTTTCGCTGAACGGGCCGACGACCCTGCGCTTTTCCTATTTCACCGATCTGCGGCTGGCGCTATTTCTGTTCGCGGCCGCTGACGAGCTGCCGCTTTCCTTCATGCCGCTTTACACGAGGGCGGCACACAATCCCTTTCCGTGGCTGTCCGAGAGCGTGCTGATCAGCCTGCCGCTCGCCGGATACCTGCTCGCCATCGTGCTGGTTTCCCCGTTTGCGCGGCCGCTTGCCGGCTGGCTTGGACCGCGGAGGCTGCTGATCCTGGCTGCGGCACCGACAATCGCCGCCCATCTTTGGCTCTATTGGGCAACCAGCGTGCCCGAGATCGTCGCGTCGCGCACCATTCTCGGGGTGGGGTACGCCTTCGTAACGCTCGCCTGCCAGGACTACGTCATCGACAACACGCCGCGCGACGAGCGAGACCGATCGCTCGGAATGTTTTCGACGGTATTGTACGGAGGGATATTCTGCGGCACGGCGCTGGGCGGTGTGCTGGCAGACAGGCTGGGCAAGGCCAACGTGTTTCTGCTCAGCGCCACCTTTGTCCTGATCTCCGCGCTTCTGATCTTCTCGCTGGTCGCCGACACCGCGAGCCGGAGAGATGGTGCGCGTGCCGCCAAGGCAACTCGACCGCCACTGCTTGCCTCCTTGCGCAACTGGCATTTCGCCGCCCTGGTGTTCGGCATCGCCATCCCTGGCAACATCTGGCAGCAGGCCTTCATTTCCTATCTCGTGGCTCTGACGCTCGATTCCCTCGGTGCCTCGCCGGGGGATATCGGACGCACGCTGATGGTCTACTTCCTCGCGATCGCCCTGGTCGGTCCGCTTGCGGGGCGCGCGGCGGAGAGGGGGATTCCGGTATCGGCCGTGGCCTTGTCGGGGGGGCTTCTCGGCGGCATCTCCCTGCTGACGGCAGCCGTCTGGCCGAGCCAGATCGCCATCTTCGTTGCGGTGCTAGGCTCCGGAATCGGCAACGGCATGGTGCGTGGGTCGCAAGTCTCGCTCTCGATGTCGATTGCTGAAACGGAGTTGAAGCATCTGGGGGCCGATGCGGTTCTGGGTGCACTGCGAACGGTCGAGCGGTTCGCCAGCATCGTCGGGCTGCTGCTGGTCGCGGCTGTCGCGGGTCTCTATGGTTACGCGGCAGCGACGGCCACCGTCGCGGCGCTCGCACTTGCCGGCGCCGTGCTGTTCGGGATCTCGGTGCTGGGCAAGCGAGCGGCGCGGGGCCCGGCAGTCGGCGTATAGAATTAGCCGGAATTAATTTAGCTGCCAGTGAATTGTTTTGCCGGCCGGGACCTGACGGCGTTAGACTGGCGGCTAGCGCCTCGGAGCGCCTCATGGGGGAATCGTCGTGAGATCGATCGTACGCGGACTGCTCCCGTTGGCCGTATGTGTTGTGCTGACCGCCCTGGCTCATGCGGCGGATAGAAAGCAGATCTTGGGCATCTTCTACGAAGGGTGCGAAAACGTCTGCGAAGGGTTCAAAGCGGCGATCAAAGAGAGCGGCTTTACCGCGGACGTCACGATCGTCGACCTGGCTCAAGACAAGTCGCGCATCCCCGCCGCAATTGCCCAGGCCCGGGCGATGCCGGCCGACCTGGTGCTTACCTACGGCACGAACGGGACGCTTGGCGTCATCGGCACGCTGGATGATGCGGACAACCCTGCATTTCTCGCCGACATTCCGGTCGTCTTCGTGAAAGTTGCCGACCCCTTCGGCACGCACATCGCCAAGGGCTTCGAAGGCAGTGGACGCGCCAATGTCGCTGGAACTTTCAACCGGGTGCCGGAAGCGATCAACATCGAGATCGTCCGCCAGTACGATCCGACGTTCGACAAGCTCGGCCTGCTCTACAACTCGAACGAACGCAATTCGGCGATCACGGCGGAAGAACTCAAGAAAGTTGCGCCGACGCTTGGTATCGAGCTTGTCGCGTTGGAGATCGACCCCGGCAATGAAGGCGTGCCGGACGTTGCCCGGATTGCGGAGCGCATGACCGAGTTGCGCGAACAGGGAGTCCGCTGGCTTTACGTCGGATCGAGCTCGTTCCTGAACGCCAATGGTGAGTTGTTCACGAAGACTGCCGTCGACAACGGCATCGCCATAGTCAGCCCATACGAGCCGCTGGTGCGCGAGCATCACGCGATGCTCTCCATTGCGGCGCGGCTGGAGGATGTCGGCCATCTCGCCGCGGAACAGGCGCTCAAGATATTGCGCGACGGGGCGACCCCCGGCGACCTTCCAGTCGTGCGGGCAACGGCCTTCGCCTATGTCGTGAACATGGAGGTCGCCAAGAAGCTGGGCCGCTATCCGCCGTTTGCCTTTCTCCAAGTGGCCGAGGCCGTGAACAACTGACCACGAGGTTGGAACGCCAACTTCTGACGCATGCCCTAGGGTCGGACTTGCCATTGATGTCCAGTCACGCCAATCTCGGCCAACCTCATCCTACCATTCCTCTCCGAGCACGTGCTCGGCCTGCCGCGTTCCTACCAGGAAAGCCGTCGTGAACATCCTCATCGTCTATGCCCATCCGGAACAGAAATCCTTCAACGGCGCCATGAAGAATCTTGCCGTGGAGTCCTTGACCTGCGCGGGCCACGACGTGGTTGTCAGCGACCTATACGAAATGGGCTTCAACCCTGTCGCCGGACCGGGCGACATGACCGGAGAGCGCAACAATCCAGACTTCTTCAGCCTGCAGCGGGAGCAGACCGCCGCCTGCGAGACCGGGGCGTTTTCGGCGGATATAAGTGCCGAGATCGAAAAACTGAAGCGGGCAGACTTGGTGATCTTCCAGTTCCCAGTCTGGTGGTTCGGAATGCCCGCAATCCTCAAGGGTTGGGCCGATCGTGTTTTCGCGCGCGGTTTCGCCTATCTGCCCGGGCGCAAATACGATACCGGCATGTTCAAGGGAAAGCTCGCCATGGTGGCCGCCACCACAGGCACATCGGCCGACACCTACGCCCCCGATGGCATTGACGGTGACATCCTCACCGTTCTGTGGCCAATCCACAATGGGCTGCTGCGGTACTCGGGCTTCGACGTGCTACCGCCCTTCGTCGCCTATATGCCAGGCCGTGTCGGCGATGATGGCTGCAAGGCCTATCTCGAGGCCTACCGCAAGAGGCTGGAAGACATCGATGGCACGCCGCACCTGTTCTTCCACCCCGCCGAAGACTACGGCAAGAACGAGCGCCTGAAGCACGGAGTGCTCGCCCGCTCGGGAGTGCAACGCAATGTCTGACGCGTGCCCGCTGGAGAGGCGCATTGTCAGTACTTCTCAACATTGCAAACGTCTGAGCTTGCCGGTTGTTATCGTCCCGGTCCTTTTTGCAACCTTCTTGTGCCCATGATAAATTCCGCGCCGATCTGCCTCAAATCGGGGGAACGTCGATGACGAGTTTCAATTCGCAAAAGATTTCGAAGATTCATCACGACTTGCACCACGACTTGCCGTCGGACCCGGCCCTGAAAGCGAAGGCTCTCGAGAGTCTCCTGATCGAGAAGCGCCTCGTCGATCCGGAAGCGATGGAGGCATGGATCGAGATGTATAGGGAGGAGATCGGACCCAAGCGCGGCGCGAGAGTTGTGGCGCGAGCATGGAAAGATCCCGCTTACAAAGCGCGCCTGCTCGCAAACGCCACGTCGGCGATCGATGAGTTGGGCTTCGCAGGCCACGGGACGGGTCATTTGGACGCTGTCGAGAATACCCCGGATGTTCATAACCTCATCGTCTGCACGCTTTGTTCCTGCTATCCGTTTTCCATCCTGGGCATGTCGCCCGCATGGTACAAGTCCAACGAATACAGAGCGCGCGCCGTACGCGATCCTCGGGGTGTTCTGAAAGAATTCGGCGTCGAACTCGAAATCACCACAGAAGTGCGTGTCTGGGACTCGACGTCAGAAAGACGATACATCGTGCTGCCGCAACAGCCGGAAGGCACTGAGAGCTTGGACGAGGACTCTCTTGCGCGGTTGGTGACGCGCAACTCGATGATCGGAACTGAAAGGGCTCTCTCGCCGTCGCTGAGAGCCCGCTGATGGACGGCGTTCATGATCTCGGTGGACGAGAAGGTTTTGGCCCGATTCAAGGGCTGGGCGATGGTCGACCATTCCATGAAGAGTGGGAAATGCGCGCTTTTGGATTGGCGCAGACCGCCGCTGGCGACAGCGACTGGTCGATAGACTGGTTCCGGCATTGCCGCGAGTTGATCGTTCCGGCGGACTACCTGACGCGCTCCTATTTCGACCATTGGCTGCTCACCCTTGCTGCTGAGATGATCGACGTGGGCTATATCACTTTGGCGGAGCTCAAATCGGGGGCATCGACATTTACGCCGCAATCAGGATATCCGCCTGAGACTGCGGTGGAAGCGAGGGCTTACGTCAAGAATCCGCGCAGCTACGCTGTCGAAATCGACGCTCAACGATCGTTTGTCATAGGTGAGACCGTGCGTGGTAAGTTGTCGGGGCGCTCGGGTCATACTCGTCTTCCCGGTTATGTGCGCGGCAGAACCGGAAGCATCTTCGCTCATCACGGTGCGCATGTCTTGCCGGATGCGTCTGCTCGGGGCGAACATAAGGCGGAGCACCTCTATACGGTCAGCTTCGCCGCATCAGAACTGTGGCCGGAAGCGAAGGACCGGCGGGATCGCGTTTTTGTTGATCTTTGGGAGAGCTACCTTGAGCGTGCCTGATCCCGGCTACGCGCCGTTGAGGAGAAGAGACGACGAGCCAATCTTCGCTGAACCATGGCACGCCCAAGCAATGGCAATCGCCAGTCTGTTGATTGGATCGGGGACGATCTCGCAATCAAAATGGACGGAAACCTTGGGCGAAGAAATCCGCCTGGCAAGTCTTGCTGGGAGTGCCGACGGCACAGACACGTATTTCAGAGCCGTGCTGTCTGCGCTTGAACGTATTCTGGATGCTGGAGGGAACGTGTCACGCGCGGAGCTGGCACGCCGTCGGGACGAGTGGCGGCGAGCATATTTGCAGACTCCTCACGGACAGCCAGTGGAGCTTGATTGCGGCCGGTTTACCCAAGCCGGAAATCCCTTCTGACTCCGACCGCGGACCCCGCAAGGCTACACTTGATTACGTCGCCTGCCTCAGCCTGATGGATATCTTCGCATGGTGCCAATACCATTTGTGCAAGTGAGTTTTCTGAGGCACCTACCTCAATGGCCGAATGCGTCCAGCGATCGGCCTCCTGTGCGATGCCGCCAACTCATTGGAATCATACCATTGTTTCGCGCCAGTTCCTTTGTTTGCGCAGGCCTTAGCTCGCAATTCTAGGAAGGCGAGAAACAGTATTGACCGAGTCAACCGATCCGTTTGTTGGGTCGACCGGTTCTGTGACAGCTATTGGGAGCTGGATCTCGAGCAGACATCATGAAACCTTTTGATTTTTGAGCCGTTGTCGGCCGATGTCCGAGGCTAAATTCAAACCTAAACGGGCCAACAACGCCAAGCCACGCGGTGTCGAGAAGTCCCGCCAGGGAATGGCATCCACTGTCGAACTCACCCCTGAAGTCGACGGCGAGGCCGCGCCGCCGCCGGAGGCCGTCGAGCCCGATCCGGAGCTGTCGCCTGAGCAGGCCGAGCAGGCGCGCAAGAAATATCTGCTGCGGCGTTTCTGGATCAGCGCGCGCGGTTACTGGAGCAGGCGCGGCGACCGGCTCGCCTGGCCGTTCACGATCGGGGTGCTGCTGCTGATCTGCATCAACATCGGCTTCCAGTATGGGATCAATGTCTGGAACCGTTCGATGTTCGATGCCCTTGAGCAGCGCAACGCCCGCAGCGTCTATTTCCTCAGCGCCGTGTTCGTGCCGCTGGTGATCTGTAGCGGCAGCCTTGTCGTCGCACAGGTCTATCTGCGCATGACGATTCAGCGTCGCTGGCGTTCCTGGCTGACTACCTCGGTCCTCGCGCGCTGGCTGGCCAGCGGCCGCTACTACCAGCTGAACCTCGTCGGCGGCGACCACCAGAACCCCGAAGCCCGCATGACCGAGGATCTACGCATCGCCACCGAGTCGCCTGTCGATTTCATCGCCGGGTCCTCAACGCGTTCCTGTCGGCCTCGACCTTCATCGTCGTGCTGTGGGCCATCGGCGGCGCGCTCACCCTGCCGATCGGCGGCGCAAGCATCACCATTCCCGGCTTCCTGGTCATCACCGCGATGATCTATGCCGCCATCACCTCGACCTCGATGGTGGTTATCGGCCGCAATTTCGTCCAGCTCTCCGAGCGGAAGAACCAGGCGGAGGCCGAACTGCGCTACACACTGACGCGCGTGCGGGAAAACGGTGAGAGCATCGCCTTGCTGGGCGGCGAGGAGGAGGAGCGCAGCGGCATCGACCGGAATTTAGGCCATGTGCTGAGGCAATGGGCGCTGCTGACCGGCCAGCACATGCGCACGGCGGCGGTGTCGCAGGGGTCGAGCCTGTTTGCGCCAGTCGTGCCGATCCTGCTGTGCGCGCCAAAATTCCTCGAAGGTTCAATGACGCTTGGCGAGGTGATGCAGGCAGCGTCTGCCTTTGGCATTGTGCAAGGCGCGTTCGGATGGCTGGTCGACAACTATCCCCGTCTCGCCGACTGGAACGCATGTGCTCGGCGCATCGCCTCCCTGATGATGTCGCTCGACGGGCTGGAGCGCGCGGAACAGAGCGATGCGCTCGGACGCATCAGTCGTGGCGAAACCCAAGACGGCGCCATCCTCAGCCTCGACAATCTCTCCGTGACGCTCGACGACGGCACCTCGGTGGTCAAGGAAACCGAGGTCGTGATCGAGCCGGGCGAACGGGTGCTGGTGGCCGGCGAATCCGGTTCAGGCAAGTCGACGCTGGTGCGGGCCGTCGCGGGTCTGTGGCCGTGGGGCGGCGGCAGCGTCAATTTCCACGCCGACAGGCGACTGTTTATGCTGCCGCAACGGCCTTACATCCCCTCTGGCACGCTTCGCCGCGCGGTCGCCTATCCGGCCGCCGCCGACAACTGGACGATCGAGGAGATCAGCGTCGCCCTCGGCAAGGTGGGCCTCGACTATCTCGCCGCCAGGATCGAGGAAGAGGCGCCATGGGACCAGACCCTGTCGGGCGGCGAAAAGCAGCGGCTCGCCTTCGCGCGTCTCCTCCTGCACGGTCCCGATATCATCGTACTCGATGAAGCCACCTCGGCGCTCGATGAGAAAAGCCAGGACAAGATGATGGAGACGATCATCCACGAATTGCCGATGGTCACGATCATCAGCGTCGCGCACCGCGCCGAGTTGGAAGCCTTCCACAGCCGCAAGATCATCCTGGAGCGGCGCAAGGGCGGCGCCAAGCTGGTCAGCGATATCGAGCTTGTCCCGCGCAAGGGCAAGCGGAGCCTGGTCGCGCGCGCCTTGTGGGGCTCCGGTGCTCCGACCGCAAAGCGGCGCGACATCGAGGAGGGCGGCGCTGCCCGGACAAAAAATTGAAGTCCATCTGGTCGCGTCCTCAGGGGCACTTTGGCAAGCATACCGGGGCTGAAAGTCCGATGACCGCGTCTGGCGCTAAATGCGTGTTGCCGTCGACGAGACATTGGTACGCCGGGGAAGGGACGCAGAGAGGGGCGTCATGAAATCAAGCGGCGCGAACCGGTAGTGAAGAGCCAGGCGATAGAGGTTCAAACACCTAACGGAAGTCACGGACTTGTCGCCCATTTAACGCGTCCGGAAAGACTGTGCGCGGCATCCGCGTTGCGATGAAGTCGTCTTGCCGATAGCCTCTTCTGGTCCCCTACGCGGACTCAAATCGAAACGAGCGAATCTTCAATCCCGGATAGCCAGGGGCAACGGCGCTAGACGCCTTTGGTAGGTAGGCTATAGTTTAGCAATATCTGAAGAGCCTGTGGCAACCTATCCTCATGGATCGCTCAGAATACGACCTAATCATTGTTGGTGGTGGTCTTGCAGGCTCTTCGCTGGCCATTGCCCTTGCCAGTCGCGGCGCCAGGATCCTCATTGTCGAGCAGCAGGATCCATTCCGAGATCGTATCCGTGGCGAAGTTCTCATGCCGTGGGGAAGCCTCGAGGCCAAACGCCTGGGCATATACGACCTCCTCCTCGAAGGCTGCGCCATCGAGGCAGCCTATTATTCAAGATTCAGGAGTGGCGCATCTCCCGTAGTGAGGGATCTGCTTGCGACGACCCCGGCGGCCACCTGCTGCATGACGTTTCCACATCCGGCGATGCAAGAGGTTCTTCGAGCACATGCCAAGGCTCTGGGGGCTAGGGTTCGGCGCGGGGAAGCGGCCGCAACGGTTACCTTTGGAGTAGTGCCACGGGTTCATATCGGCAGCGACACCAAAGGTCTCTCTGCCCGTCTGGTCGTTCTGGCAGATGGTCGTGATTCTCGGCTGCGCTCGTTTCTCGGCTTTGATGTGCAGTATGACCAAGAGCAGCTTGTCACGGCAGGCATGATTCTTGAGGGCGACGTCAACTGTTCGGAGTTTCTCGCCGGCAGCGCTCCATCATCGGCAAGCACAATCAATCTCTTCTATGATCCCCTGGGCGGGCGAATGGTGATCGCGATGCGCGTTGCGCCCGGGCGCAACCGCATCTACCTCATCTACCACAAGGATGTTTTGCCTAAGCGTCTATCAGGCCGACACTCGGTCGATGAAATGGTCCGGCAACTCCGTGCGGTGGGCGCCCCAGGCCACTGGTTTGACCGATCCCGGCAGGCCGGTCCCTTTGCGAGCTTCGACGGATCACATCGCTGGGTCGACAAGCCCTGTCGCAATGGCGTGGTTCTGATCGGCGATGCTGCAGCCGCCACTGATCCAGCGTGGGGCCGCGGGCTGTCGAGGACGCTTCGGGATGTCCGGTTGTTGAGGGACCGGTTACTACAGAGTTCTGATTGGCAATCGGGAGCAGATGCTTATGCCGGGGACCATGATGACTTTTATGGCCGCATGCGACGGCTGGAAGCAATGGAGACAGCTTTGCTGTTCGAGCGCGGTGAGGCCGCCGACCGGCGGCGCGAGCATGCGTTTGCACTTTTCGGCCAGGATCCGACACGTATTCCGGATGTCATCGGTTTGGGGCCAGAGGCACCGTCAGACGATCGGGCGCGTGCGCGCTATTTCGGTGAAGACTGAGATGGCGATGGTCTCTGCGTGGGAGGTGACGGGATCCCCCACGCTGGACCATTCGTCAGCGCCGTTGTCGGACTGAAAATCGCTCCGTAACCGGAGCGTCCGTAGCCCATTCGTCGATGTGCAGTTTTCATCACAAGGCGGCCATCAATGATCGATAACCCGCTGGGACGAGTGGGGTTAGAACTGAGATCGGCTTGCCACCGCAATGAGAAATGCCTTCGCTGCAGCGTCGCAGGCCACCCGTGACGGCCCGTTTGCAAGCAATATTACCTCCGCCGCTTTCAACGTTAAGGCGTGCTTTTCGGCGAACGCTTCAACCTCGTAAGGTGGGTTGCCTGGATCGCTGTCGGCGGCGGGATGCGGCTTGCTCATAAGCCGTCGTCTACACCCTCTGTGCCGCGCGAAATAGTCATTTCGCGCTTCCTTACGAATCCGTAAGTCGCGCGCATGAGCCCCGCCTAATATGTGTATGCTTGGAGCAGCGGAACCGTAGCAGCCCCTCCGTTGCTCTTGGGTACCAGCCCACAGCCCGCTGCCCCGAATAAGTCCCGGCAGCGGGCTGCTTTCCGTGCCGTTTTGTCAATCAGCCTGAGACCAGCCTTGGGCCTAGCGTTGTTCGCCTTCGATCTGCTGCACCTCAACGGCCACGATCTGGGCGACAGCGTCGCGAGGTTCTCGCCGGCATGATCGAGCCGGGCAGCGTATCCAGTTCAGTGAGGCGCTTCCGGGCGAAGCGCGCCAGGCAAAGGAAATCGGCGACCAGGTGCGGATCGAGCGGTTCAATAACGGTGGGTGGCGAGACGGGGAAACGGGGTGCGGGTAAATCATACCCCGTTGAAACCGGCGAGATCGTTACAAAATCGTAATTTGGCGGCCTCAAGGCTGCCAGGAAGCCAACGGAAGAGGGAGATCCTTTTCAACAGGAGCTCTCATCGAATGACCTCTGCCGCATACACGTCGACCCAAAAGTTTTTGCACTGGTCTCTCTTCGTGCTTGTCCTCTTGCTGTACGCACTGACGTACGGCGAGGACCTGTTGCCTCGTGGCGATCCTATCGTCGATTCCATCTGGCGGCTGCATATTTCGTTTGGCCTTCTGTTGGCTGGCTTGGTGCTTTGGCGGACCGTCCTGCGCGTCCTTAGAGGAGCCCCCGGTCTTCCGGATGAGATGTCGCCTCCCGAGCGGGCGGCGGCCAAGGTCGGTCACTTTGTCCTCTATGCATTGCTGATTGCGATCCCTGTCCTAGGTATCCTTTTGACCTGGTTCAGGGGTAACGAGTTGAGCTTCTTCGGCCTGTTCGCGGTCCCGGCTCCATTTGCACCTGATCGAACTGCGGCTCGCACGATCCGAGAACTTCACTCATTGTGCGCTGATGGCATTCTGATAGCAGTCGGCCTGCATGCCTTCGCTGCGCTCTATCATCACTTCGTCCGCCGAGATGCGATTTTGACAAGGATGCTTCCGAAGGGGGCAAAGTAGGCTCCGCCTGGCTCGCTACGAACGCCAGCCCGGGCGGAAGCAAGCGCGCCGGCACGACGGTTGAGGTTCCCTACCTCATTGAAGCTCGGCAACACTGGCCGCCCGGGAGCGCTGGCTTGATCGAAAGGCATAGTGGGATAGAGCCGAACTCACTGCCGAACTATCGCGGAGAGGTCGATCGAAATAGCTTTCACAACAGGGTTGGACCCTCGTGGCCTTGAAAGAGTCTTCAATGTCCGGAATATATCCTTCCGTTGCGGCGAACCCCTTCAACGGAGATCGCCATTTCCCATGACCATGAAATATCCATTTCTCGAAGACACGCTCGGCAAGAAACTACAGGCCGGATCGGGTCTTTCGGTCGATTGCATGACCTGTCGCCGAAGTGTGAAACTCGACGTCCAAGCGCTCGTCGACCGATTGGGCGAAGGTCACGGCTGCATGCACTGGGATCTGATCAAGGTGCTGTTCTGCCAGCCCTGCCGGGAGGCGGGACGAGGCGACCGGAACCTCGCCTTCACCAATCATGCACTGACGCCAGAGCAGCGGCGCTGAATGAATTAGGCCCCGGCGCCAGGGGTGAATGCACCGGGGCCATTTGTGGCATGTACGAAATACCTAGCATGTCCGCTTATTATCATCGGCTAATATGGTCAACAAAGGATGAATGCTCACATCGTCGACCGTTCCGTCGAGCGGCACTCAGGATGCCGTTGTGGCTGACTTAGGACTAGGAGCATGAGAATACTTCGACCGAGATCCAAATCAAAAAAGGCTTCCCCGAACAGCGATCGTTCGGAGAAGATGGCCGCCGCATTTACAGCGCCTATGCCGCTGCGGATGGGAAAAAACCCGTCAATCGGCGCAAACAGCAGCGCCGTCTCATGCTCATAGCTGGAGCATCAGTCGCGGCGGTTGTCAGCGCTTTGGTTTACCTGATCGGCGTGGGCTAACCCGCAATCGTCATTCCAATGCGTGGTGGACCAGCGCCATGGGCTTGCGGCGATGATCTAACCTCTACGCCCGCTAACTCAGGCGGGCGCCGATCGTCTTCAAGGTGGCCGGTCCTGGCAAGATGCGGAAGGCGACGATCGGTGAAGGCGCGAAGCGTGCGGCCTGACTCTCAAAGCAGGCGTTGAAGGAATGCGGCGACGAGGCCATTGCCAAAGCGCATGACAATTTCTGTAAATGACCAAGCAGCTCGGCGGCGCCAACTAGGGGCGGCCGTATTGTGAAAGCGTGCTGAGACACGCTCGGCCCGCTGCCGCAAGGTGGCGGGCTTTTTATATTTTAGATGCAACTAAAGTTTCCCGCTCAAGTTAGTCCCCGGCCAGCATAACGTCCCCGGCTGGTAACCAAGGAAGCCCGTCACTTTGGCCCACACGGTGGCGGGCTTTTTTTGGCCAGGGAACAAATCTTCCGGCACGCCGTTTGTATCCGCGCTTCCGGGATTTGCCCCCAAAGCCCTTTCCGGCTCTGCGTTGGCCCGCTGCTCTCCCCCCGAGGCAGCGGGCTTTGCTTTTTGGCGCTAATGACACCCATCTCGCGGCCATTCCCTTAAAGAAGCGGCAGGGCGCTGCTGCCCTAGGAGCGGCGACGGATGACGGTGGCCGGCGACAGCGTCTGCAGCCTGACAGTGGACTCCCGTCATCAGCGGACGCATTCTCCCTTTCGTGGGGGGACTAGGGGCGATGGCAATTTTTCTGTTGTTGATCGTCGTCATCATTCTCGTTGGGGCATCGACATCTTTCGGCGCTATGGGAATCGTGGTTGGGCTGTTCGCCGACGTGCTCGCCCTTGTCTATTTCTTCGGAATGACCGTCCAGGTATTCCTGATCGGATGGGTGGCCTTTATGGCTGGCCTCCTTGTGTTCACCTTGGTGTCGACGAGCGCGACCCATAAGCCGAAGCTGCTCATGCTTCCTCACTTCCTGCGGCGCGCCGTTGGGCTGGGTGTTAGGATGTAAGGGGCGCCGCTCCAGGCGGAAAGGTCCGCAAGCACAAGCTAATATAATCGAGATGCAGGCGCTATGGTGTGATCGCGGAACGATCATTCGGACAGGCAGATACGCGTCCGTTTCCAGGCTAAGCGGCCTGTGGGATCGCCGTGGCAGGCTAATCCCTGTTCCATCAAACTCTAACGATCAGCAAGCCGGACTAGAAAGCACGTGCGCTAACAGTTGGTTCAGCCATTACTGGTATTTAGGGAGGATGGTAGCGGCTCCGACACAGTGCGGCGGTACTGGGCGCCGGAGCCGCCTACGCAGTCGGGGTAGGGGTAGGGGTTTGACCGCGCCGTCCTATTCTGGGACAGCACGGTCAACGATTCGTTAAAATGCTCCGAAACTAATTAAGCGCGTGCTAATTTGATTGCGGTTTTGCGAGTCAGTGCATGCGTCTGCAGTTGGTCAAATTGACGGCTACCGTCCACCGCGCATTATTGATGAAGACGGCACCAAGATCTTCACGCGCAATCGACACGACTCAGGTTCGCTAGTCGAGCGGCGGGTCGGCTAGGAACGATGCTGCAATTAGGTCGTCCCCATCGATACGGCCCTGGCTGTCCTCCATCACGGCAGCGACCTTCTGGAACGTCTTGATTTCGCCATCGGTAATATCGGCATCCTGCAGTTTGATCTTGAGGTCAGCAAGGCGCGCTAGCAAGGCATGGGAGGCATGGGATTTCTGAGGTTCAGGCCTAAACATCGGGAATGGTCATCCGTTTCATTTGATAGATGGTCCCGGGTGACTGGTTCAGTCGCACGTCCGGTTGAGTCGATGCTTGAACTAGACCGCCCTATATGCCGTACGTCAGGGCAACACAGATCGCCGGGACAAAGATAAGGCAGATCGCCATTCCTACAACAATCGCAATGGCGAGGCGCTCGGTTCGCCTGACGAGGTCCGCGATTTTGTCGTCGTCGGTCTCATAGACGAGGTCCATGACCGAAAGGGTTCCCGGGATACGAGCATCGTTGTCATTTGCGGCATAGCCCGGGTCGCCATGGATATTGGGTCTATGGACAAAGGTCACTGCATGCCTCACTTCTCAATATCTCACACCGTCAAAGAATGTCGTGTTCGGCTCGGGTCCAACGTGCCGGCCAGGCATCGGTTGCTCCATCAGACTACAGTCGGACCTTTCCCAGACCTTAGCCTCGCGGCGGAACGCAATGCTGCGGGGCTCGTTGGTGACCGGTGATTATTTGAAAAGGAGAGGAAATCATGGCTGACGGACCAACTGTTATTAATTCTGGAGGTGGCGGCGGCACTGCGGTCGCTATTGTTCTCGGAGCCATCGCAATCGTGGTGTTGCTGATATTCACTGGCGTCATCAACATCCATGGCGGCGGCGGACAGGACATCAACGTAAAAGTTGAAGCACCCAAGGTCGAAGCGCCCAAGGTCGAAGCGCCAGCCGCGCCTGCCCCGACGAAGCCGGCCGCTCCTGCTCCAGCAGCACCTGCTAACGGTGGCTGAGAGCTAAAGTAGTTCACGTCAGTACCTAACTGCCTATCGACACAACAAAGAAAGATTTGTCATGAAAAGGTATCTTGTCAGTGCAGTCGCAAGCTTCGTGCTTGTCGCTGGAATCGGCGCTTCCTTCGCGGGAGACGTTGTGGTCCTCAAGCCGGAACAGCAGACGGTGGTTCGCGAATACATCCACAAGCAGAAGCTCGCATCCGTCAGCTTGCTTGGGGTCGAACTCAACATCGGCACCGCGCTCCCGGACACGGTCGAGCTTCACCAAATCGACGTGCCCGATGTCAGATACAAGTATACGGTAGTCGGAGATCATGCAGTTCTCGTAGATCCGGATACACGCAAGGTCGTGCAGATTATCGAGTGACGCTGCCGGCTAGCACCTAGTCTGTTGGTTGTCCCGCCGTTCCCCGCAAGTGGAACGGCGGGACTTGCCGTCGCGCCGCTCAGCGCTAAAAAATTCTGGTCATCAGATTGTCGAGCCGGGAATCCTCTCGATAAGCCAATCGCACCGCTACGGCCCCCAAGATACCAACCACGGCGCCGCCGCCGACGTCCGTCAAGTAATGGGTGCCGATATAAATTCTCGACCAGCAAATCAGAAATGCCACAAGGGCAAGCGCTGCCGTCCGGCGAGGTAGAGCTTGCATCGCAAAGGCCGCAACAATCGCAGTGGCGGCTGTCGCGTGGTCGGACGGGAATGACCAATCGGCACTGGGCGCAATCAATAGATGCGTGACGCCGGCATCGTAGGGGCGCACCCGATGCACGAACAAAAGAATAAACTGGTTGATTGCCAGTCCTACTAAGAACGCCAAACCGGCCGACAAGGCAGCGTGACGAACATAGTAGCGGTCGACCTTGACCCACCATTGCAGAACCACAGCAAGCACCATGATCGGAACGCCGATTTGTGAGGCGCCAATCATTGCTTTATCCAAAACCGGGTGAAGCCCGGCCGAAGCGTTGATCCAGTGGGTGAGAATTGCATCCATTCTTTATTGCTTCCGTTTTGTCGATCGCGAGGTGAATTGTGAAAGCAGTCGACGAACGCCGCATCCATCAGATTTTTGAAGTCAGCGTCTGGCTCAAGGGTGCGCATGCCCTGATCGAATGTGTGGGCGGGATACTGCTGTATGTCGTCACCACCGATACGATAGCCTCGTGGGTGAAGGTATTTACCCAAGACGAATTGATCGAGGATCCAAATGATTTCATAGCTGGCTATCTGTCGCAGACTGCAAGTCATTTTTCCGTCGCCAGCAAGGAGTTCTATGCCTTCTACCTGCTCAGTCACGGCCTGATAAAGCTGCTCTTGGTTGTCGGCCTTTTGCGACGAAAGCTTTGGTCATATCCGGCCTCTCTCGTGGCCCTAGGCGCATTCATGGCCTACCAGGTCTACCGCTATTCTTACACCCACTCTCCGGGTCTGCTCGTGCTGACCGTCTTCGATGCGGTCGTTATGGTGCTGATCTGGCACGAATGGGGTGTGATGCGGCAGCACAAGCCCGTATGACGGCTACTACCGGGCCGGCCGGGCTAGTCGGCAAAAGGCCGAGCAGGGTTGGTTGCTGTGGCGCGCGGCCACAGGCGCCAGCGCGTACGGGGGCTTCTTTTGGTTACTGCGGCACTACATCTTGATCGAGACATATGACAGCAGGTAGGATCGCCCCACCATCGCCTTAGTATTAGAGATCACGCAATTAAGGCTGAAGTCCCTAGATTGCCGGCCCTAAAGGGCCCTGGCGCCGACCAAGCTCGGCGCCACTGCAACCAACCCCTGCGCCGCTCGTTGACCCCTTGCTGGTTGATCCCAGTACTGCTTGGTCCCTCAACCAGGCAGACAGAAGAAAGGCCCGTCACGGCTTTCTCCGTGGCGGGCTTTTTGCGTTTTCAGGCGTCCATCTCCAGCGGTTCGTGCCCAGGCTGACCGTGCCAGATGACTTGCCTCAAATCGCGTTGGTCGACCTACTGTCCGCATGCCGAGCACTGATAGAAATTGTCCTGTTCGTTCGCTGGCTCGCCGTCGTGGCGCTTGCCTTCGATTGGTGGTCCGAGATCCGATAGCTTCGTCATCGCTATCGAACTTTCAATTCGTCTAAAATGTTCCGGAACTATTTCAGCTCATGCTAATTAAATCGCGGCTTTTGCGAGTCAGTTTATGCGTTTGAAGTTCGTCGCCCCATTGATGCCGAGCTTGGTGGAGAAGCCTCCCGAGGGCGACGGTTGGATTCATGAGGTCAAGTTCGACGGCTACCGTTCGCAGCTCATCATCGACGAAGACGGCACCAGGATATATACGCGCAACGGCCACGACTGGACGTCGAAGTATCGCGACCTTGTGAAAGAGGCGGAAACGCTTGGCGCCGAAAGCGCCACCGTCGACGGCGAGATCATCGTGCTGAACGATGCCGGCCTGTCTGACTTCGGCGAGCTGCGCAAGGCCATCACCCGCCGGCAGCACGACCTCTATTTCGTCGCCTTCGATCTGCTGCACCTCAACGGCCACGATCTGCGCGATATGGCGCTGGAGGAGCGGCGAGAGATCCTCGCTAGCATGATCGAGCCGGGCGGACGTATCCAGTTCAGCGAGCCGCTGCCGGGCGAAGCCAAGGCGATCTTTCATCTGCTGGACCAGGCCGGACTTGAAGGGATGGTGTCGAAGCGGCGCGACAGCAAATACCGCAGTGGCCCGTCAACCAACTGGCTGAAAGCGAAATGCTACTCGATTGACGAGTATGAATTGCTCGGCGTCGAGCGCGAAGCGGGCAAGCCCGCTTTTGCCCTGATGGCGGATCGCGCGACCGGGCGATATGTCGGCTCGGCCTTCATCAATGCGCGCGGCGCCATCCGAGACCGGCTGTGGAAGCGCGTCCAGGAACACGCTGGGCCGGCGCCGAAGGGCATGAAGCGGCCAACGACGCAATGGGTCAAGCCGGGCATCATCGGTCGGGTGAAGCACTTGCGCGGCGAGGAAGATTTGCGGCACGCCTCGCTGCAAGATTTCCGGGAGGAAGGAACCTAATGCCACTCGCCAGCTTATGGCGAGATGAGCACACGCGGCACCGACTTTTTGTGCAAATGGATTTCGTCCAACGTCCCGGAGACCGTGGGCGCCGATCCCATATCGGTCGCCGATCTCACTAACAAGCTATTAGCGGATGCCATGGCCGCAGGAATAAGCAGCGATGAGATCGAGGAAGATATCGGCAGCGTCTATGAGGCGATCCTCGACGCCCTCGTTCATCACGATGCCGGCTTGGCGGACTGACCGACGCCGCCTATATCGGCGCAATGGGCAAGGGCTGGACGTTTCAATCTCTGATCGACGCTAAGATGGCGGTGACGGCGCACTGCCACAACTCGGCCTGTCACCATAGGCAAGCACTCGACTTGGTGAAGCTCCGCGACCGCTTCGGCCCAGACGCGCCGGCCATGGAATGGGATATTCGTCCGAAGCTTCGCTGCAAGAAATGCAACGGCAACGAAGTCGGCCTGATCCCGGTCGGGCCGGGCAATTAGGAGGTCTTGGGAACCCCGAAGGCGGAGGGGTGTCCGCACTCGGCGCCACAAATCTTGCATCCCATTATGACGGCTGCATGAAGGAAGCCCATGGAACATTAGCAACATCTAAAAGTTTTTCGCTTACGGCAGGATGCTCACCCCATCCCTGTCGTAGATCAGGATGCTGCATCACCTGATCGGCCCGCGTTCTCCCGCCGAGGCGCGGGCTTTTGCAACAGGGAAGCGATGACGGACAAGCCGGCCACAACCTACGCCGTGAGCGTTTTCGAGGCGCCGCATTGGCGCACAGTGCTGACTACGAATGACAAAGCCGAAGCCTTCGCGATGGCGAAGGAGATCGGCGACAAGGTGCGGGTCGAGGAGATCACGCCGAAAGTGAAGCGCTAGGTCGTTACTTCTTCGGCGTCTGAGGTGGCACCAGTGTGACGTAAGGCGTCCTCGGCTCCTTGCCAGGCTCCCGGTAAAAGGGTGCCAAATCGCCGGAGGGTCCGAGCGATTTGATGTAAAGATACACGGAACGCACGTCGCTTTCGCTCATGGCTTGGATTTGGTACCAGGGCATCGGCGGCAAATTGACCTTGTTCTTGAGGTGGTCGACCCATTTGTCCTCAGTGAAGCCCATTGCCGAGTCCCTGAGATTTGCGGCATAGGCCGTGCCCCAGGGGCCTTGCCAGCCAATGGAAGAGCCTTTCAACGCTTTCTCCGGATCGATTTTCCCATCGGCTTCACGGTATCCTTCCGTGTGGCAGAAATGGCAGCCGCCGATGATCGAAATATACAAACCGCGTTCGACGGAAACCTCATCTGCCGCCAGTAGTTGGCTGGATGGCACGATGCATAGAACAACGGCCGCACAAAGATCGATTGTTCGCATATTCGCTGCCTCCCCATGACTGATTGCCGCCGATCATACGCGATAGAATACCACTAGGGCGGGCCCGACACCTTTGGCTTTTGGGAACTCCGAGACGCCGGGCCCTTGGACCGGAGAGACGGGTGGTTCCCCCAAGTCCCGTCTATAATGTGCTCCTAATATAGGCCGGCGGCAAACGCGCGCTGGCGGGCTCTAGTCGCTTCGGATCGATGGGCAAGGACGAGACCTTTCAGTCACTGAATCCCCTGTTTGTTCCCCTTCGCCCTACGAATTATACGCCGATATAATGTGTTCTATAATGGGACACCATCCGTTCTCGAACCGTGCAAAAGACGTTTCTTAAATTAGGGAATGCTAATAAGATGACAAGCTAACGCCTCGCGTCAACGGAACAATTCCGTGTCGGCTGCCGTTGGGTCAGTTGGAAGGGACACATCCAACATGATTCAAACCGTAGCAACGCCGCCAAGCGCGGTTCACGGCTTTACAGTAGTGCAACGGCTCATGGGCGAAACTGGCATTACCGAAGCACAAGCTATCGAGCTTATCGCTTACCTGGGCCATAACTGGCCCTCGCTAGTGCGTGAGGCCAAACTGTTGATCCCGAGGCACTAGAGACCTTGTGAATTTCCAGCCCTGGCCGCGCAGCGGAACCGCGACTGGAAACCGACGTTCGAGCGCTGGACTTGAGCTATTGCTAATATGCATTTAGCTTGGGCAATGCGGGGGACATCCCAAAGAGCCCATCCCGCAGTGGCCGGTGCGGTCGCCCACAAGCATCCCTCTGCACCGGCCATCTCCCAGGTTGGGAAGCGCCGTAGGGGACTTCAGTCTTAGTCCAGAATAGGCTTAATTGCGCAGTTGAAAGCCCATAGCTTGGGCAACGCGGGACGTCCAAACCAACCCGCAGTGACCGGTGCGGCTTCGCTTAGCCAAGATAGCCCCAGCCGCACCGGTCATCGGCGGCGTATCAAGTCGCCGCATCGCCGGCAAGGTGAAGTATGCCAGCCGAGAACCTACATCGCGTGCTGACCGCCGCGAAGGACAAGGCCAAAGCGCTGGTCTTTATGGTTCAACTGTGAATTCGGTCCACATGCCAGCCCCATAGTGACCCGGCACGTTGCAGATAAGCAGATACTTTCCAGCCTTCATCTCGACGGTCAGGGCGCCTGATTTACCGGGATCGAGCTCCGAAACCTCGCCCTTGTCGCCGGCCTTGTCTTCGTCGACCCGGTTTTCGGCCTCAAGGTAAGGGAGCGGCTTGCCAGGTTCGGCAAGGAACATCACGATCATTTCGTGGACCGTGTCCTTGGAGTCATTTTTCACATTGAATGTGACCTCCCCGGCCTTCACAGCACCGGGCAAAGCCTTGATGCCCATGGTCGCCTTGGCGAGATCGAGTCCGGGCGCCCCATAGGCGAGGCCCATCGGCATCTCCGTACTCGCGCCCTTGTCCCACAGGGAGACCTGGACAATCGCAGCCGCTTGGACGGCGCCGGCAGTGCCGCCCATGAACATTGCGGCAGCAAGCCCGAGCACTGCTCTCCTCGATATAGATTTCATGACAATCATCTCCCCAGGACGGCAGCAGAAGCGCTCTAACATCCCAGCAACTATCCCTGCTCCTGGCTGACCCGCACCGTCCTTGCGCTAAATCAAACGCGCCGCCGCGGCATCACAAGGCCGAACGCCTACGCGACAAGCCGGTAACCACTTACATCGTGAGCGTGTTGGAGAAGCTGGCTTGGCGCACGGTGTTGACCACCAAGGACAGCAGGCGGCTTTCGATATGGCAAAAGAGATTTGCGACAAACTGCGGGTGGAGACGATCACGCCGAAGCCGAAAAAACGATAGAGCGGCAAGTGACGGTACATTTTTAACCAACCCGCCCTGAACAGCGACGGTACGTCAAAGTTACATGCAAAGAACATCGCCAATTGCTAATATATTAATGGCGGGGGGCGCTCTCGGGAGGAGCGCCCATGGGAATACGAGACCTGGTGGTTAGGATGTCAGCTAAGCTACTCAAGCGGCATGCCAATGCCCTGTCGGTGTCCACTAGACCGATCCGCGCGTCTTTGGCCGACATGCCGCTCAAGCGACCGTCGCCAGCGCATCGTCCGTCGCGTCCGCCCCGGCCAGCTAGCAACATGTAACTCAACGATTTTGCGAGGGGTGGCCGGTGCCTGTTGGGTGGGAGCTTTGGGGTAAAGGCGACCTGGCATCGGCGCATATCTGGTCGAACACTCGCTGACATGTCGCTAAATCGTCCGGGCTTAGGAAATGGCTTTGCGGGTACGTATCATGTATCATCTCTGCCTCCCTCAAAAATGGGCGAGAGTGCAGTCTCCGAAGCGGCGATGCCCCTCACGAGCGCCGACGTAAGTTAGAGAACGCTCTATTGCGCGATTATCGAGTCAATTCCCCGTGCAAGCCGCTCGGGCCTCGTGGTCTTGGCTGTCGCGATTCGGCCTGGGTAGCGGCAATCAAAGCCGCGATGACCAATCGGGCGCGTCCGCCTGAATGAACAGATAAATACAGACCACGATCAGCACCACGAGCACGGCCAGCGCAATCCAGATTGTGAGCTTCGTCTTGTTCATAGACGGTAGGTAAGCAGACAGCGCCAGAACCGCAATTCACATGGTTGAGGGTGGGGCCCGCCTTGTGGAGGTCTAGCCGTTACAGAAAATTCCCATTACCGGTGGGTAGCCAGGTACGGTTCCGACAATCAATTAGACGGAACCAATAAGGGTTGTGCGCGTAGTAGTGCGCAACTTGCGGGGCATTATCAAATGATGGTCGGGACGGTTCTGGTCGTTGAAGATGAGCCACTAATCCTGCTTGATGTCGAGACGGCGCTGCAGGAAGCTGGTTTCGAGGTCGTTGCTGTCACTGATGCAGCGCAGGCGTTGGCCGCTTTCGACGCTGAGCCTGGTAAGTTCAAGGGCCTGATCACGGACATACGTCTGGGCAACGGACAATCCGGGTGGGAGGTGGCCAAGCACTTGCGGCAAGCCAATTCAACCATTCCGGTGGTCTACATGAGCGGCGACAGCGCTATCCATTGGGGCGCCGAGGGCGTTCCAGGAAGCGTGATGATTACCAAGCCGTTCTTCATGCCGCAGATCATTACAGCGCTGTCTACGCTACTAAATCAGCAGCCAGTGGACCCAAGCAATTCTACGGCTGGGTAGCGCGGGGTTTCCAGTTCTTAGCGACGCCGTCGAGAGCGCTCTCTAAATAATGGCGCAACGGCTGGCCCCTAACCTACGTCGGGAGCGTGAAATTTCGCCTCCGATTTCCCGCTCCTCGGCTAGGTTGGAAGGAATCCTTTAGGAGCCACCAGGACAAAGAACGGCCAACACCGGAT
Organism: Mesorhizobium sp. P2_A8; assembly: GCF_056404935.1. NCBI lineage: Bacteria > Pseudomonadati > Pseudomonadota > Alphaproteobacteria > Hyphomicrobiales > Phyllobacteriaceae > Mesorhizobium > Mesorhizobium sp. P2_A8. The sequence continues at coordinate 397,541 of NZ_JBFUDB010000003.1, read as the reverse complement.
GGAACATTAGAGGCCGATAAGAGTTCGTGCTGGGCGGCAGGTAACGGTCAGTCGGAATCTGCTAAAGATCGAGTTACGCACCACCCTGATCGGCCCGCGTTCTCCGCCAGAGGCGCGGGCTTTCACTGACCGGGGGAAGCGATGACCGCTAAGCGAGTGACAACGACCTACATCGTGAGCGAGTTCGAGGCGCCGCACTGGCGGAATGTCCTGACCACGACGGACATAAACAAGGCTCTGGCCAAGGCAAAGGCAAGGCGAACAGGTGCGGATCGAACGGCGCGTTCAAGAGGGTGGATGACACGATACAATGAATTCAGGATTCTAACAGTTCGTGGTAGCGGAGGACAATCAACCCGGGAGGGCCCGCCGCCGCCGTGAATGGGCGGCGGGCATTTTGCGCCCTACCAACCTTGCCTGCCATACCAGTCATCGATATCGCGACGAACCCGATCCTTTTCTATGCCGTAGCGCTCTTGGATCTTGCCTTCGAGCTGATCGCGCTTTCCGGCGATGCGATCAAGATCATCATCAGTGAGTTTTCCCCACTGTTCCTTGACCTTCCCCTTCACCTGCTTCCAGTTTCCTTCGACGCGGTTCCAGTCCATGACGGCCTCCTTCGTTTCCAAAAAGGCGCAACGTCGTCCGACTAAGGTGGTTCCAAGGGGCTGTTGCTGAAAATGGCCGGGCCTGTTGGGCTGGGGCATTGTTGGGTAAGGCGCTGGCCAGGGGCGGTTGGGCTTCCTCCGTGCCTAACAACCCAGCAGGATTGCGCCTTGCCGCTGCATGACCCTGAAAGCAAGCCTTTAGGGCCGGCAAACCGAGGACCTCAGTCTCAATTGCGTGACCGCTAATGTAGTATAAGCTTATCACTGCGGGAGCTTTTCCCGCTATCGCAGTGGCCGGTGCATCTGCCTGGGTGGTGGGCGCTCGCACCGGCCATCCCGCCGAAGCCGAAGCGCGATAGGGCGGGCCCGACACCTTTTTTGGTTTGGGAACTCCAAGACGCCGGGCCCTTGGACCGGAGAGACGGGTGGAATCCTCCAAGTCCCGTCTTCTTGGACCGGAGAGGCGGGTGGAATCCTCCAAGTCCCGTCTATAATGTGCTCCTAATATAAGCCGGTGGCAAACGCACTATTTCTTCCGCAGCTCACCCCTCGCTGCAGTGGCCGGCACCACCAGGCCCAGCGCCGCTGCAACCAACCCCTCCGCCGCTCGTTGGCCCGATGCTGGTTGATCCCAGCGCACTCCAGACCCTGCCCGCCCGTTCCCATTTCGGGCGGGCCTTTTCGTTAAGCGGAGAAACTTTTTCCGAAGAGCGAAGTTGATGCAACAAGCTGCCGTTTTGGCAGCCGTAATTGGGAGAAATTTCCATGAACCTCAAGATGCTCACGATGGGCGCGATGGCGCTTGTGATGATGACTGGTGCCGCACTTGCCGGCAGCAGCACCGGAACGTCCGCGCTCGATGACCCGGCCAAGATGTCGCCGTTCTTCACCGATGCCGGCATGAAGACCATGAAGTCCGAGGCGGAATTCAAGGCCGCCTGGATGGCCATGAAGGAAGAAGACCGCGCATCGATGATGAAAGAATGCGGCGACGAGGCCATTGCCAAGGCGCATGACAATTTCTGTAAGATGACCAAGCAGCTCGGCGGCGCCAACTAGCTGCGGCCAACGCTGTATTGTGAAAGCGTGCTGAGACACGCTTGGCCCGCTGCCGCAAGGTGGCGGGCTTTTTGTATTTTAGACGCAACTAATGGTTCCCGCTCAGGTTACTCCCCGGCCAGCATAACGTCCCCGGCTGGTATCGAAGGAAGCCCGCCACTCTGGCCCACATGGTGGCGGGCTCTTGTTTGATCAGGGAACCAACCACCAGCCGCGCCGTTTTAGTCTGGCGCTGCCGGAAACTTGCACACAGGCCCTTCCGGCCCTGCATTTGCCCGCTGCTTCCCCCGAGGCAGCGGGCTTTGATTTTTGGCGAATGACACCCATCTCGCGGTCACTCAAGATAGCAGACGCCATCACGATCAGCTGCACAAGGACGGTGACGCAAGCGCACAAGGCCTACGCAAAGAAGCGGGTTGACGGAACATTAGCCACCTCTAATTGTGCGATGGCGGCAGGCGATGCCCTCCATTACCTGCCGAAGATCGGGCCTCCGATCGGCCCGCGCCCCGCAAGTGGCGCGGGCTTCAGCGACCGCCTATCCTGCCTCATCCCAAGGGTTTCTGACTTGTGGCCCACTCGTCAAGAAGTGCTAACATTCTAAGATCGCGACCGCTATTCTGACTGCCAATCAGAGCCGACCTTTGCACAGGGGGCAAGTTAGGCACCGATGTCGCGCCATCAGGTGAAAATATGCTGCTTCACTCCTTCAGAGATCGAAGTTGGTGGGTAACATGACGACGTCCCGAATTGTCATGCCGCGCGGCCGCGTCAACATGAAGATTACAACGTTGGCCACTTCGCTGGCCTCTAGAAGGCTTCCCGACTCCTTGGCTTCCTTAAGTTTCTCTGGCGGCCAGTCCGCAAGCAGTGCGCTTATGACAGGGCCGGGCGATATTGAGCCAACACGAATCCCGTGCTTGAACACCTGGCGCCGCACTGTCTGGACAAAGCAGTTGATCGCCCACTTAGAGGACGCATAGACCGGCTCCCATGGCGTCGGAAAATGGGCTGCCAGGGAACTCGTTACGATGATGTCGCCGGTTCTGCGCTCGATCATGTGAGGCAGTACGTCGTGCAGATTCTTCATCACGACGTTGACGTTCAAATTCAACATGCGATCGATGGCTGCGGTGTCAGCATCGACCAGGTCGCCGCCGACATACGTACCCGCGTTGGCATGCAAGATGTCTATCTGGCCCACTTTCTCCAGAACCTTCGGCACCAAGGAGGCACAGTCCTTCGAGTCAAGCAGGTTGATGACCAGCGGGATAAGGGCCTTGTGTTTGCTGCAGAGCGCCTCCATTGCGGCCTCGTCGCGGTCGACCATTACCACGTGCGCGCCTGCGGACAACATCGCTTCCGTACTGGCCCATCCAATGCCGGACGCAGCGCCGGTCACGACGGCGACCTTGCCTTCCAATTCCTTCGCCATAGCCTCCAGCCTTGCTGAGATTTTGACAAAACGCGCCGCAGTATAGTGGAGTAACTGAGGTTGACGCGCATGGATTTCCAATGCGTCGCGAATCGTCTAATCGGCGGGCTTGTCGCCGGCGTCCGCTATCTCGTCCTTGAAGTTAACTTTCGTGCCCTTCTGCACCATAGAGGCGAGGTCTTCGGCATCCCAGTTGGTCAGCCTGATGCAGCCATGCGAGAAGGTCGTTCCGATCTTGCCGGGTTCGGGTGTGCCATGAATGCCGTAGCTTTCGATAGAGAGGTCGATCCAGACCGATCCGACGGGGTTGTTCGGCCCAGCAGCGATGGTGAAAGGCCGCTTGGTCTTTACTCCCTTGAAAGCGAAGTGGGGATCGTAGTGGTATGTGGGATTGCGCACGACACGTTTGATCTCTGCCTGACCGCTTGGCGCCGGCTTCTCGTCGCTCCCGATCGAGGCGGGGTAGACTGCGAGCCATCTGCCAGAGGTGTCAAGCACGCGCACCAGGCGCGCGCCTTTGTCGACCTTAATGCCAGCAACCGCGGCGGGAGGATCGCCCCGGCCAACATCTGGGACCACCAACAGCGTGCCGGCCTTCCTGAAGCTGATGCCAGGATTGAGCTTTCTGAGCAATTGTTCGCTTATGTGAAAGCGCTCCGCAATCTTCTCCGCCGCGCTGTGATAGCCAAGCCTCGACAGACGAGCCATCCTCTCGAGGCGAGCTGGAATGCGTTTGGTGAAGGGGCCGCGCACATCCTTGGGTGTCAGTTCGTAGGCCACCAGGACCGGACTGGCAGAGGTTGCCATTAGCTTGTCCCAGGTCTCCCGAGTGAGCTTCCCGTCTGATGGGAATCCGTTCGCGGTCTGAAAGGCGCTAACCGCCTTGGCGAAGTTCTCTGAGAGGCGGCCGTCGATCAGGCCGGGCGAAAATCGGGCGCGATCTAGAAAAATCTGGGCTTTCAGAACGGTTGGACTGGCACCTTTCGGCTCGCCGACGCCGAATTGGGCCTGATTGACGGCGGTTTGGTCCAGCTTGGCCGCCTCGGTCCCGCCGCATGCGAGCGCCAGTGCCGCGGCGACGACAAGAAGGAGCCTAAACATCTATTTCAACTCCGTAGCTGCAACAGGAATCTGCATCTATGACGCGGAACGGCCTTTGTGGTTCCGTTCGCCCGCATCTGATTCATCGGCAAATCTTACGGAAAGGCCCGCCACGCCCTTGTGGCGAGCATTTTCAGTGTGGTGCGCCCTGCGCGTCAGGTCAGATTAAGGACGATCTTCAGCGTGTCCTGATCGACGATGACCAATACGAAACACTCGTAGGTGACGATACACGCCAGCAGAAGATGCAACCACTAGGTCGCGACGCTGGTGACGAGTTGCTCACCGTTGCCAAGTGGTTCCAGAATTCGTGGTTCGCGCGTTGCACGGGGAGGACGGTATGGAATGCAGGAGAGGCCCGGACGCGGTGTAGACTTAACGGCGGGGCACCAGGCAGCTTGAAGGAGCGCAGCGATTACGGTCGCTAGGCGGACAAGGTGCGGGCCGCCCTATCAGTGACAGGCAGTAACCTGGCCATGTGAGGCCAGCCAGGATCGATGCGCACACATGGTCATCGCACAAAACAGCGCAGATAGTGCCATACTGTGATCGTGCCAGCTGGCTTTGTCCGGGGGTGGTTATGTCGCAGGGATAGCATCGCCGCGGCACCGATGATCGGTCCGGGCGCGAGTTGCAGGAACGCCCAGCGCCAGCTGCCAAGCAAGGCCGCGACGTGTGGGACAGACCAGATGGCAAGCACCGTCAAGGCAAAGCCGAGCCCAAGCTGCACCGACAGCGCGGTGCCGACGAACCGCCTGTCGGCAAGCTCCGTCACAGCCGCCGAAAACTGCGCGGAATCGCCTATCACCGAAACACCCCAGACGACGATCACCAAGACGAAGAGCCAGAGCGGTCCGTCGAAAACGAAACCGACGGCCATCGCGCAAAGACCCGATACCATCATCATTCCGGCGGTTGTCAGGCTGCGGCCGAAGCGGTCGGACAGTACGCCGCCGAGCAGGCAGCCGCCGATACCGGCAGCGATGGCCAGGAACGTCAGCAGTGACGCGAAGGCAGGCGAGGCCTGCTGCTGCGCCTCGAGGGCGGCGCGCGCATAGGCGAGCAGCCAGGCCCACATGGCGTAGAGTTCCCACATGTGGCCAAGATAGCCGATATTGACCAGCATCAGCGACCGGTCGCGGAAGATGGCGCCGATCTGGCGGGGATCGAAGACCGCCTTGCCGAACGGAAAGGGCCCCTCACGGGCGAAGAACCAGAACAGGATCGAGCCTACGAGGGTCGCCGTGGTCGCGGCCAGCACCACCAGCTGCCAGTCGAACGAACCGGTGAGTGCCCGGAAGAGATGCGGCAGCGAGGATCCTAGTGTTAGCGCGCCGATGACGGCGCCGAGCGCCAGCCCTCGGCTGCGCACGAACCATGTTGAAACGAGCTTCAGTGCCGGCGGATAAACGCCGGCCAGCGCGAGGCCGGTGACGACTCGCGCGGCGACGAGGCCGGCCGGCGACGGCTGCATCAGCAGGCAGGCATTGGCTACCGCCGCAAGCAGGGCGGAAATCGCCATCAGCCGGTTCAGCCTGACGACATCGGGCAAATTGACCAGGCTGGACGCCAGCGCGCCGGCGACGAAACCGATCTGAACGCCATTGGTCAGCCAGGCATCTATAGGCCCGGACAGGCTCCACGCCGCCTTCAGTTCTGGCACGATCGCGGTTGCCGAGAACCACGTCGTCAGCGACAGCACGACGGCCAAGCAAAGCAGGCCGAGCACGCCCCAGCGATGCGCATACTCGGCACGGACAGCTGGTGTCGCCTCATTCCGCCAAAGCATCATCTTCGGGCGCTCAGCCCCTGGCCAACGGCACGGTGAACACCGTTGCAGTGCCGGTGAGACAAATGTCGCCCGCCTCGTTGCGCACCGACGTCTCGATCTTGCAGATGGGCTTGTCGGGCCGCACCTCCTTGACCTCGACGCGGCCGGTAATCATTTCCCCGACACCGACCGCCTTGACGAATTTCCAGCCGACTTCGAGGAACACTGTGCCAGGGCCAGGAAGGTCCTCCGCCACCACCGCATTGAGGATGCCGGAGGTAACGCCGCCCTGGACGATCAGCTTGCCGAACACCGAAGCCTTGGCCAAGGCCTTGTCATAGTGCAGCGGGTTGCGGTCGCCGGTCATTTCGGTGAACGCTTCAATGTCCTGTGGTCGCGTGCGCCGCGAGCGTTCGGCAAAGGCTCCCACTTGCGGCCGTCCCTTGATGACGCCGATCCAGCCGTCATTCATATGTGCAGTCATGATTCTATCCCCATTCGGTTGCGATGCGTGATTAAGCTGGCCGCGGCCGGCGGTCTGATCTGGTTTGCCGGCACCCGATGGGCCGCCGGCCGCCACCTGGATGAGGGGACGCCGCGGATCGGCATCTCCCGGTCAGCCAATGCCTGAACTTCAGCCTTCATCACCGCGCTGAAACGACGGTGCTTCTCGCCGATGTCGCCCAGCGTCCAGTCGAAGCCGGCAACGGCATCTGTCGTGTCGAGGACCTGGCTGGGGATCAGGTCCCGCTCGTGCTGGTAGGCTGCGAAGTCCGCCTCGGAGCCGTCGAGAATGGCGTGCGCCAGGGCCTCGGCGTCGCGCAGCGCGTCGGAAATGCCATGCGAGGTGATCGGATCGCGGAAGAAGCCTGCATCGCCGACCAGCGCCCAGCCCGGTCCATACGCCTGACGCAAGAAGCCCGGCACGCCACGGAACACCTGCAGGCGGCTGTCCTTCGCCGCCCGGCTCGCTTGCACGGCGAGCGCCGGCGAAAGCGTGGCAAGCACGTCCATGCGGGCCTGCTCGGGGTTGCCGCGGAACCGCTCGTCGAACAGCTTTGTCGGCACCGACGCAACGATGCAGGCAACCCCGTCATTGGTCGGGATGAAGGCCCCGGCAATTCCGTCGCGGAAATACCAGTGGTAGCCGGCGCCGGGCTCAACCGGCGCATAGCCGTAGACATGGGCGGCCGACACGGTGCCGCGTTGCAGCACCTGTGCGTCGCAGTATTTGGACACCAGCGAGCCGATGCCGTCGGCGCCGACCACGATGTCGGCGTTCACCCGCAACGGCCCGCCGCCGGCAGTGCGGATCTCGACACCTCGCACGCGTCCTTGCGTATCGGCAAAGAGGTCGGCGACGGCCGTGTCGTGCAGGACTTCGGCACCGGCCTTGCGCGCTGCATCGACGAGAATGCGGTCAAGCACGCTGCGCCGCGGGGCGATCAGACCGGGAAGGTCGGGCCCGGCGCGAAGCGGAATGGTGACCTCCTCATCCCCATAGTGGAAGGTCGTCGCCTCGACCAGCGGCGTGCCCGCATCGATGAGCGGCTTGAGCAGCCCCCAGCGCGACAGCTGCAGAACGGCAGGGCGCATCAGCGCGTGGGTGGACAGCGTGTCCGACCCGTAGGGCTTGCGGTCGATCGCCATCACGCTGAGCCCGGCGCGGGAGAGCAACATGGCTGTCGACGCGCCGGCGCAGCGGGCGCCGATGATAATGGCGTCGTAGTGGGTACGTTTTGGGAGGGTGTGCATGTTCATTGTTCTCAAGCGGCCTTGAGGCCATAGCAGTCGAGGTAGCGGGAGATCTCGGTGGCGATCGCCTGCGCGTCGGTGCCGACGCCGCCAATGAAGTTGGAATCGCGCTTGCGCAGGAAACGGAAGCCGAGCGCGAAGAGGCCGGGAACGATGGCGATTCCATCACTGTGCGCCAGCTCGCCATCTGGCCCGAGCGCAAACGGCTCCAGCCATCCAAAGGACCGCGCATAGCCTGTCGCCCAGATGACTGTGCCGATAGACCCGTCCATCAGCGAAAGGTCCCGCAGATAGGTTGAAGGCACGACCACCGGCTCGGGACGCATCGGTCGCACGGCACCGGCAAAACGGTCGATCGCGCCGAGCAGCCGGTCCTGCTTTGCGTCCGCCGCCGCCAGGCTTGCCGCGAGATCATCAGCAAAGCAGACCGTGCCGTCGGCAATGCCTTGCACGCGCCCGGTCAGTTCGACGCCGATGGCCTGCAGCGTGGCGAGGTCGACATCGGCCTTGTCCAGGCGGCCGGCGAGTTGCAGCGAGGGCTGCCGCTTGGAGCTTTCTGGATTGGCGAGGTCGTCGAGGCGCTGCGCCATGAAGCCCATCTCGCAAAGCCACCAGAAGATGTCCTTGCCGCGCCAGCGCCGCGGCAAGCGCGTGTGCTTGCCGACCGAAAGCACCACGCGCCGGCCAGCGCGGGCCAGTTCGTCTGCGATCTGCACGCCCGAGGAGGACGCGCCGACCACCAGCACGCTGCCTGGTGGCAGTGCGTCGGGACTGCGATATTGGGAGGCATGGATGCTCTGCGGCTGCTTGCCGTCGAGCTTAAACGGCATCACCGGCTTGTCGCAATGGCCGGTCGCCACCACCACAGCTCTCGCCGACCAATCGCCAGCGCTGGTGCGCAAGGCAAAGCCGCTGCCGTTTCGTCGGCAGGACATGACCTCGACGCCGCTTTCGACCGGCGCCTGCCAGTGCTCGGCATACGCTTCGAGGCTCGCAACGAAAACGTCCCTGGTCAGGAATCCGTCGGGATCGGCGCCTGCATATGGCGAGCCGGGAAGGGCATTCAGCCAGTTGGGCGTCAACAGCCTGAGCGAGTGCCAGGTCTGCGAGCGCCAGCGTTCGCCAATACGGCCCCGCTCCAGCACCGCATGCGCGATGCCCCTGCGGCCAAGGCAATGGCTGAGCGCAAGGCCCGCCTGCCCACCGCCGACGATGACGACGTCAGCCTGTTGCATGGTCCTGTTCCGTTTGCTTCGGGGAGACGGTCCAGACGTTCATCCAGACCGTTCCTAGGTTTGTCGTTACTGGATGGTCTTGACCCCGACGGCGACCGGTACGCCCTTGGTCAGCACGTCGAAGACGGCCGAGCGCGCACGGGCCTGCTCGATCAACTGGTTGAGCTTCTCGGCCGGCGCATCGCCCTCGATCTCGAAAGAAACGTTGATGTTGTGGAAGCCGTTGCGGGCCTCATCGGAGATGCCGAGGATACCGCGCAGGTCGATGTCGCCGTCGACCGAGCACTTCACCTTGGTCAGCTTGATGCCGCGCGCGGCGGCGATGTTGGCGACGCCCGCCATCAGGCAGCTCGCCAGCCCATGCAACAGCCATTCGACCGGGGTAGGAGCGTTGTCGGCGCCACACAGAACGCCTGGGTGGTCGCTGTCGGCATAAAAGGCTTTGGCATGCTTCAGTTCCTGGCCTGCGCCGTGGAAGCCGTGCATGACGCTCTTGCTGTGGGTGCCCTCGATCCACTCATTGTGGGCACGGAACTGGAACTTCGCGAGCTCTGGCTGGCTGGCCACGGCGTTGATCGTCGCAAGCAGATTCGGCGTGTCGACCCCGTTGAGCGGCAGCCTTGCAGGTTTGGCGTTCGGTTGCATTTCTTCTACTCCAAAGGTTGATGCGGCTTGTTTGCCGGACCGCCTTCTTTTGAAGCCGAGGCGTTTGAGCGAGGGTGGGAGCGGCCGTGGAATTTTCGTTGCACCCGCCGTGGAATTTGCGGTGCGTCCGTCGTGAAACCTGAATGCCGAAGGGAGGCCGAAACGCGAGAAGCCCCAGCGATGCCGGGGCTCTATGATTGGGACAGTCCTATCTGGAGAGCACTCGCCGACATGTGCCGTCCCCGTTGCTAGCACTCTCGGTCGTTGTTAGTCACCGTGATCGAAGCGTTTCAGGGTGGGAGCCCGCAGCCCGCGCATAGCACGCGGGTCCGGAAACGAAACTGGCCAGCGGTGGGCAGGTATCATCCATCTACCACCCGTGGTATTTTAGTAGTCGATCACGGAGGGGACCATGACCGACGACCGCGCGGGCGTTGATGATATGGTGATGCTGATCCTGGGGATGCGGGTCACCAGAATGATTGAGGTGGCCGCTACACTGGGGCTGGCCGATCTGATCGCCGAAGAACCGCGTCCTATAGTGGATCTCTCTGCACCTACAGGCACCGATCCCCAGGCGCTCCGCCGGCTCTGCCGAGCACTAGTTGCCTGCGGGGTGTTCCGCCTCGACGATGAGGGAAGGCTCGGGCACAACGGACGCTCTCGCTGGCTGCGGCGTGATGCCAATCCGTCCCTGCACCACATAAGCCGTTACTCGGGAATGCCAAGCACCTGGGGTGTCTGGACCCAGTTGGAGGACGTGGTGCGAGAAGGCGAGCCTGCCTTCGAGCGGCACTTCGGAAAGCCCTACTTCGACTACATGAAGGATCATCCTGACGAGGCATCCATATTCGACGCCCACATGCAGAATAGCCCGGACGACCGGCATGGTGCCGTGACAGAAGCCTACGATTTCTCAGACGTCGGAACTGTGATCGACATTGGCGGCGGCAACGGAGCGCTGCTGTCGGCAATCTTGACGGCCTATCCGTCAGTTCGCGGGGTGCTGTTCGACCACCCCGACGTGGTTGGCAAGGCGTTTAAGACCTTTCCTTTATTGGAAGGTCGCTGTCAGCTTGCGCCAGGCGATTTCTTCGAAGCGGTGACTGCGGGTGGGGACGTCTACACTTTGGCGCAAGTTCTGCACGACTGGAGCGACGAGCACTGCATCCGCATTCTGAGCAACTGCCGGGCAGTCATGCACGACAATGCACGACTTCTGGTGATCGAGCGTATAATGGATGACGTCCCCGATGCCGCCAAGGCATTGGACTACCTCACGGACATGCACATGATGGTCCTTTTCAAAGAGGGGCGAGAACGCACTGTGGACGAATTCGCGTCACTGTTTGGGCGTGCGGGTTTCCAACCACCCCGTGTCCTGGCGACAAAATCGGCCTTTTTCATCGTCGAGACTACGGTCAGACCTACAGCCTAAAGTTCCACAACAGACGATTGGCCTAATCCGCGACCGCCGAACCGGGCAGCAACATCCGTGCGCTGGCGTCAATAGCCAGGCACCAGCCTAGTATCACGAACGGGCAACGCCATTGCGAAGCGCAGACCGTCGCGGTGGTAGTTCAATTCGACCTTGGCGTCGCACTGTACGGCCACAACTTTCTCCAGCAGGGTTGTCCCAAATCCACGCCGCTTAGGCTGCTCTACCCTAGGCCCACCAATTTCCAGCCAATCTAGATTGACGATCTGGGCGTCGCCTGAGGTGTCCACTGACCACCTGACCTCGAGGCGACCCCGAGGATGAGACAACGCCCCATACTTTGACGAGTTCGACGCAAGCTCATGAAACGCCATGCCGACCGGTATCGCGATGTCAGCTACAAGAGCTACATCAGGCCCTTCGAGCAATACACGCGACTTGTCGTTGGTATCGTAATGCCGCAGTTCCGACTCAAGCAGCTTATGCAAGGAAGCCGTCTGCCAGTAGTCGTCAGTCAGCATTGAGTGCGTGTCAGCCAAAGAGACAATTCTGGCCGAGAAATCGCGCGTGAAGTTCTCGACGCTGCCACTCGACTTCGCAGTCGCACCCATCATCGCACGGACGTTAGCTAGCGTATTTTTGACACGGTGATGGAGCTCTCGGATCAACAGCTTCTGCCGATCAGCAACTTCTTGCTTCTGTTCGATATAAGACTTCACCTCGAGTTGGCGCGCGCGGGCGCGCAGTGCGGAGCGGACGGAATTTGTGAGGCTTGAGGCCAAGAACGGACGTTCCAGGACAATCAAGTAGCCATCCAGAAACGACAGCCGCTTGTCGATTTCTGTCCCACGCCTGGTCAGGAGGACAATCGGAAAATCCGACCACGTTGGCTGGTGATCCAGCCAGAATGCGAATTGATTTCGGTCGGAGCTGATCAAGGCTTCCTCGGCAACAACCAGACATTGAGCCTCTTCCAGATGCGGGAGGGTTTCTTCCAGGCTCGCACAGATATGCGATACGATCTCATTTGCGGCCAGTATTGAGGCCGCGATCTTTGCATCACGTCCCACCGGCGCGAGCACGAGCACGCCGCGGCCCGACAACATCATGATGCCTTGTCTTTGAGAAGGTCGCCACGCTTGCCCTCATAGGTAGGCACGCCGGTCAAAATCCCTCGAAACTCTTCCAAGGGCTCCCCGACAGCCAAGCCGGCCGCGCTGATCTTGAATTCGCGGATGGTGTCTTCATGCGGGCCAACACGCTTCTTTACGACCGAAACGGCCCGTCTAAGCCGACCGCCGCTTTCAAAGAAGCGCAGTAACATGACGGAATCGCAGAGATAGGTCATGTCCACAGGCGAAGACATTTGTCCAATCAGCCCATGATTGGCCAAGAGCAAGATCGTCACAACACCCTTCTGATTGAGGTAGGTGAGGATTTCGTGCATCTGAAGCACGAGATGTTGCTCCTCCGACATGGCGTTGAGGTAGCCAGTCAGACTATCGATCACGACAATTCTGGCATTGGAGCCCTCGACAGCCGACTGGACCCGTGACGACAATTCGCCTGGCGAAAGCTCCGCTGGATCCACCTGTTCCAGCAATAATCTCCCATCCTCGGCAAACGGGTTCAGATCGATGCCTAACCCTGAGGCACGCGCCAGAAAGATGCGCTTGGTCTCATCGAACAACAGGACCAGCACGTGTTCGCCACGCTTCAGCGCGGCATGGCAATAAATGCAGGCAATGGTCGATTTGCCTACACCGGATGGGCCCATCAGAAGAGTGCTGGTACCGCGTTCCAGGCCTCCGCCAACAAGCGTATCGACCGAGCTGTTGCTGACAGCCGGCGTGCCGTGCTCGGACATCTCGTGTTCGGCGGCAACCAGACGGGGAAAGACAGTCACGCCGCCCGGGCGAATCACGAAATCGTGGAAGCCGCCGCGAATCTGGACCCCGCGCATTTTGATCACACGAAGTCGTCGACGCTCACCCCCATAAATCGGTGAAAGCTGCTCCATCCGGATGACGCCGTGGCTGATCGAATGCAAGTTGAGATCGTCATGTTCAGCAGTGAGATCATCCAGCAACAGCACGGTGGCATTATTTAGAAGGAAGAAGCTTTTCAACGCCAAGACCTGGCGCCGATAGCGCAACGAGCCCTGCGACAGCAAGCGAATTTCCGACAGGGAATCGAACACCACGCGATTCGGTTTCATGCGCTCGATTTCGGCAAGCGCGGACTGCACCGTTTCACCCAATTCCAGATCGGAAGAGTGCACCAAGGTCTGAAGCTGCGACGGGTCGAGGCTAAGCTCGGGCGGCACCAACTCAAGGATTTCAATGCCCTCAAGTGAAAACCCATGCCGGTTAGCGACTGACCGGAGTTCTCGCTTGCTTTCGGAAAGCGTTATGTAGAGGCATTTTTCGCCGTTCTCGGCGCCCTTGATCAGGAACTGGAGACCGAGCGTTGTCTTACCTGAGCCAGGCCTGCCCTCTACAAGATGCGAGCGGAACTTCGCGTATCCGCCTCGCAGGACATAATCGAGCCCCTCTACGCCGGATGGGATAGGTGAAGCGTCGTCCTGGTCCACGTTGCCTCGCTCATGCATTTCGTGAACAGCCTAACGGATGGCATTTTCAATGGTTCCGCGTCGCGGCAAAACGAAGGCCGCGCTCGTGTATTTTGGGAAGCCGCTTTGCGCCTCATGTCGGCCGCAGAGGCGGGTTCTTGCCTCCGCCCGAATGCAGACATCTCACTCGCCCATGTTGAAGGTCGCGCTCGCGCTATGTTCGGACTAGGCGGGGGTCCAGCGCCCTTTACTGCGGCGACGAGGTCGACGATTTGATACCTAGTGTTAAATGTCTGAACCACCGCTTGCAGACGCGTCGCGGCCTCATGGACACGACCTTGACGTGCCAGAACTTGTGCTAGTTGGGTTGCGGCGAGAAGCTCGAAGAGGCTCGCCTGCTGCCGACGGGGGCTTTTTTGGCGATCAAGGACCGGGGATAGGCTGGTCGAGCTCAGGCGCGGCTTTGCGGGCGAGCAGGTAGTACACTTCCATCTCACCCTTCCCTTTGACATGAACTCGGGCGCGTCTCTCAAACACGTACTCGTCAGCCAGAATCTGCATAGCTGTCTCGGTCACCTGAATCCGGCCGGCACTACCAAGTGACTCCATCCGAGATGCAGTGTTCACGGTATCTCCCCACACATCGTAAAAAAGCTTCTGTGTCCCGATTACTCCTGCGACTGCCGGCCCTATGTGGATTCCTATCCGTATGGCTATTTCCTCTCCTATCTCTTCCGAGAGGTCGCGGGTCGCGTCCAGCATGTCGAGTGCCAACTCGGCTACCCGTCGAGCGTACCCTTGATGGCGGTCAGGCATGCCACCCGCCACCATGTAGGCGTCTCCAATCGTTTTGATCTTCTCCAAGCGATGGATCGCTGCCAAGCGGTCAAATCTGGTAAAGACTCGATTGAGGAACCGCACAACCTCTACGGCGGGTAACTTGCTAGCGCGAGGCGTAAAATTGACTACGTCGGCAAAAAGGATAGCTACCTCGTCGAAGTGATCAGCGATAGTTTCTTCTGGTCTTTCTTTCAATCTTGCAGCAATCGATGCAGGCATGAGATTAAGCAAGAGGTGTTCTGACCGCTCATATTCACGCTCAAGCGCCGCTTCAGCGCGGTCACCTACATAGAGAGCATAGTGGATCGACCAAAATAACAATATAGATGAGCCGAATAAACAATACTGTAGATTTAGTTCGGCAAAGCCTCCTGGGACAGGCTCGAACGAGGAGCTTGGAAACGTGAATTCCACTATATAGAATCCGAAAAGCGCCCAGAACAAAAGTATTATTGCGATCAACATTCGCTTGGATCCGAGAGAAATCGATACCGCCGGGGCCGCTAACAAGAAATAATGACTGCCAAGCGAAGAACCAGCGATGTATCCTTGAACAACAAATCCGATCCAAGATACGCCAACAAAATATGTTGTCGCTACAACTTCGCCAAACCGATTTGACAGCGGAGTAAGCGCCCACATGAACAGGATAAATGACGCCCATAAAATCAAGGCGTGATGTTTAGCGAATCCAAGGCGAAACAAAGACTGTACTATCACGAATATTGTACTTAGCACTACCAGCGTGACGAATACGTTGAGGGCCCTAAGGTGGCGACTGGATACTGGATCTTTGCCGGTAGTTCCGAACGCGATCATATTTTGTAATGGGCCGGCAAGTCTCGCAAAAATCGTTCGGAGAAGTTTCGATAGTTGCAGCGTCGCAATAAGTATGACGTTCGGGCGTGCCATACGAGTTCCCCGCCTGACCATAAAAGTCCGAGCATAGTGGCATGCGCCTGAGCAAGCTACTCAAGAACACCATCACCACCGACGGTTCAGCGGATCCGAGCTGGATGCGACTCCTCCCTCCCGGCTCCATTGATTTTCCGTCCGCTCCTGCTTCTCGCGCCCTCGGCTCCCCGGGCGCGAGTTGAGAGCAGTGCCGGCCAGGCTCTGCAAAGCTCACGATGCCGTCACCAGTGACGTGAGAGCCAGCCTTCTGGCCTGGCTCGAACGACGTGGGGGCTCGGTCGAGGACTATGCGTTCCCGAGCCGGGTCGATCATTCATGCCACATGAGCACAAGGCAGTACGCGCGGTTGGTCGACCAATGGGTGACCGCGATCGGTCTGCGTTCGGAGGAGTACGGAACACACTCGCTCCGACGGACGAAGGCGTCGATGATCTACAAGGCGACGGGAAACATCCGCGCTATCCAGATACGGCTCGGACATTCCAAGATTGAGAACACGGTCCGATATCTGGGGGTCGACGTGGAGGACGCGCTGCTCTTGGCAGAACGGACCGAAATCTGAGTTGGGCGGTCATCCGGCGCGACGCGGATGAACGCTTCAACGGGTTATCAATCTCAACGGCCCCGACCACCATGGGGTGGAAAGCGGTCAGTCCGGTGGCGAGGTGCTAGTGACCGCTTCGTGTCACATACAGACCTGTAGAAAGTGACCAAGAAAATTCCTGTCATTCGGGCAGACCCGCATCCTCGAGCCAAGCCATAATTCGCTGCAGGCGCTCGGGATCGCGATAGAACTGTGCGGCTGCAACACCAGAGCGAGTCATCTCCGGATGCTTGCCAAGCAGGACGGTGATGTGACCGCGGGCGGCGTCGAGCCGGCCAGTGGCGGCAGCGGTGATTGCCGATAAGATGTAGGCAAAAGGCTCGTGTGGCTCGCGCGCCAGGTAGAGCGCAGCATCGGACCGCGCTTGCTCCAGATCGCCCTGCCAGAGATCGGCCCAGGCGAGGTAGTAGATAGCCCAGTTGATGGCGTATGGGCTGAGTCGCCGCGAGGTTTTCAGGGTTGCTGTGGCTCCCTGAAAATCGCCGCTATAGACCTGTGTCATGCCGAATGCGGCCGCGCAGTAGGCGTCGCTCGGCGCCAGTTCGCCCGCGCGGCGGTGGAATTCAAGGGCTTCATCGTGGCGCCGCTCCATCAGCGCAGCATTTCCCTTGTAGTGCAGAACTGCGCCGGTTTCGCCTACAAGGTCCTCCGCACGCTGAAGGGCCGCCTTTGCTAGCCCAAGAGAGATCGCCGGATCGGGGGTGAAGCCAAGCCGCGCATCCAACCAATGGGTGTGCGCCAGCATAACGAAGGCGAGCGCATAGTTTGCATCGTGATGTACGGCTCGTTCGTAGAAGAATCGTGCTTGGATATTGTCGAGCTTTGTGAACTTCAGTATTGCGGTCTGGCCCTGCAGGAAGGCTTCCCACGCCTCCAAGTTGCGGGTCCCTTCGGCCGCGATCCGCGCTGTGTCGCCTTCGGTCAAGTTAACCTGGAGTGCAACGGTGACGGCTTTGGTGATTTCGTCTTGAAGTTCGAAAAAGTCGGTGAGCTCCCGGTCATAGCGCTCGGCCCAAACATGCCCACCCGACGCGCCATCGATCAGCTGAGCCGTTACGCGAATTCTGTTCCCTGCGCGCCTCACACTCCCCTCAAGGATAAAGCGTACCCCCAGATCGCGCGCCACATCCTGAACCCGCACAGTTCGGCCCTTGAACATGAGGGTCGAGTTCCGAGCAATGACCAGCAGATCGCGCAGTCGCGACAGTTGGGTGATGAGGTCCGCGACGATTCCATCGGCGAAGTAGTCCTGCTCAGGATCGCCCGACAGGTTGGCAAACGGCAGCACGGCGATCGAAGGCTTCTCAGGTGTCGAGGTGGTCGTCGCCGTAACCGTCACTGCCGGCGTGTTTGTGACCCGATAGATGCGGACCGGTTCGGCGATGTTCTTGAGAACCCGAGCACCAAGATCGTCAAACGAAAGCGCGAGCTTACTTCGAACTTGCCGGTAAGCGTCTTCTGAAATCCAAACGCCGCCGGGATCGGCAAGGGCTTCCAACCGCGCCGCAATATTCACGCCGTCCCCGTAGAGATCATCGCCGTCGACTACGACGTCGCCCAGGTTGACTCCAATGCGCAGCACGATCTGGAGACCGTCCGACTGGTCAGCATTTCCGGCAGCCATGCGTTCTTGCAGTCGTGCGGCGCACTCGACTGCGTCCACAGCGCTGGCAAACTCAATGAGAGCACCATCACCTACCAGCTTGATGATCCGGCCACCGTGATTGGCGACCGTCGGTTCGAGAACGGTTTTCCGTCGATCCTTCAGTATCGCTAGCGTGCCGGCTTCGTCCTGCTGCATCATGCGGCTATAGCCGACCACATCGGCGGCCAGGATGGCAGCAAGGCGACGTTGAGCGCGTTGTTCAGCCATACTGTGCGATGGCCCCCAAGGCAGGAACTATCCGTAATTGTATTGCGACGCCGCGGACATGTCCATCTGGCCGGATGTGTCGAACGGGCCAAGAGGGCGGGTTGCCCACCGCCCTGACCACCAAAGTTTTTCGAAGCTGCTGCCTAAGACCTGGCAGTCGGCTTGCCGGCTCAGCGCCCCTTCCCGCCATAGAGGCTGGTCGCACCATTTCCCGCGAGCAGTCGTTCCACTAAAAAGGCCGTGGGCGCTGTTGAAGCGGCGGCGCGTCGATGTCCGCAATGGGGTCGGGCGAAGAACGGCAGCTTACCGCTGGGCGATCCCCGAAACCGGACAGTCAGGAAGCGGCCCATCGCAGTCGGCCGCAATGCGCCTCATGTCGGCCGTAGAGGTCGGCTTCGCAGCTTCCTGAAAGCAGACCTTGCCGGCCATCAGGCTGGAGGTCGTGGTTGCGCCAAGAGCGGCCATTCGAGCTTCGGATCGAAGTTGGCGCGCCTCGCAGACTGAAGTGTGAAAGCGTGCCATTTCTTCCTATTGGACAGGCGACCTTTCGGCCTCCAACAAAGACGAACGTGCCTTGCGCCAGGTACCGGGTGGAATGCCTACGAACTTTTTGAAGGCGCGGTTGAAGGCGGCCTCCGACTCGTAGCCGACCTCCGCTCCCGCTTGCGCGATGCTGACATCGGACCGTTCGAGAAGGCGTCCCGCCAACTGTAGACGCCACCGAGCAAGATACTGCATTGGCGAGACCTCGACGTAGTGGCTAAAGCGGCCCGCAAATGCAGTGCGCGAAAGCCCTACGGCGCGGGCCAGTCTGTCCAATGTCCAATCTTCCCTGGGGCGTGCGTGAATGAGTCGAAGCGCCTCGCCGACGTGCGGATCTCGAAGGCCTGATAGCCATCCTCGCGAATCCGCAGGGAGGGTCTCAATATGGCGGCGGATGACTTCGACAAACATCAACTCGCTCAACTTGGCGAGCACCGTTTCGCCACCGGCTCGCGCGCTGCCACCCTCTGCCAGAGCTAGCAGAAATAGGTCGATGACCCAACTGCTTCCGTCAGAAGGTTTTCGGGCGCAAAGGATGGCCGGCAACGCGGCGAGGAGGGGATTGAAGGGACGCGCATCGCAGCCAAGGTACCCACAAATGAACCGGGTCCGCTCGTCTCCGCCACCACCATGAATCACCGCGAACGGCAGGTGTTCGTCTATCGGCCGATAATACATTGCCATGTTGGGTTTGCCCCGAGTCCCGGGCGAGGAACTCATGACATTCGGGGCACCTCCGGGGAAGACGACGACATCACCGGCGTTCACGCGTACCGGAGGCATTGAGTCGTCTCCCAACGCGGCCCAGCACGATCCAGACATAACGGCATGAAAGGAAATGACATGCTCAGCCCCCGGCATGATGGCGGCGGCAATCTCGGCGGTTCCCGGCGACTCGCCAACCCAGGGAGAACTGGCGTCGATATCGAAATAGATCGCGCCCGTCAGGCGAACGGCTCGGAGCACATCGGATAGGACATCCATGCACAACACCTCCGGATACGATTAACTACTCCTTGACTTCGAAGTTTTTCGGTCGGGCATCGCGAGATTATCCAGGAATATGGCCATACGAGCAAGCCGCTCTGATCTCCCCAATTTGAACGATCGAGCAATGGAATTGGACGATGTGACATTTTCGGGGGTCCGTGACGGGTCTAGCGTTCTTGGAATGGGCAGACAGTTTCTGCAGGGAGGAATGCCATGAACGACGAAGATATCACCAAATTCGCAGCAACTCTGCGGGGGGAAGTCATCCGCAATGGCGACTCGAGCTATGAGGAGGCCCGCAAACTCTACAACGGCATGATAGACAAGCGGCCGTTGATCATCGCCCGTTGCGCCGATGTAGGCGACGTCATTGCCGCGGTGAACTTCGGTCGCGACAGCCAACTCCCAATCGCAATCCGTGGCGGCGGTCATAACGGACCGGGGTTCGGCAGCGTCAACGATGGCCTCGTGATCGACCTCTCGATGATGAAGGGCGTGCGCGTCGATCCGAAGCATCGCACGGTGCGAGTCGGGCCTGGTTGTACGACGGGTGACGTCGACCACGCCACCCACGCCTTCGGCCAGGCGGTCCCGTTCGGGATCATCTCTACCACCGGGGTCGCTGGTTTGACGCTAAGCGGCGGCCACGGCTATCTAAGCCGGCAGTATGGCCTTGCCGTCGACAACCTCATCGAAGCCGACGTGATATTGGCCGACGGGAGCTTCATGACCGCTAGCGAAACAGAGAATGCCGATCTCCTGTGGGCGCTTCGAGGCGGCGGCGGCAACTTCGGCGTCGTGACCAGCTTCTTGTTCCGTACGCATTCGGCGAAAATGCTCTATGGCGGTCCGATCGTCTTCGACCTTGGCGACGCAGCGGAGGTGATGCGCTGGTATCGCGACTTCCAGGCAAATGCCCCAGACGATTTCTACATCTGGCTCGGGCTCCAGTCCGTGCCCCCGGGCGAGCCCTTCCCCCGCGAGCACTGGAGCAAGAAGATGTGCGTCCTGCTCATTGCCCACAACGGCGAGGGCGGCGAAGCGGCGGTCGATGCGGTCCGCGCGGCGCTACCCAAGCCGATCATCGATTGGGCCGGGCCGATCGCTTATACGGCGCTACAAGGCATGTTCGACGCGCTCTACCCCACCGGATTGCAGTGGTATTGGAAAGGCGATTTCGTCAAGGCGTTGCCGGATGAAGCCATCGCTGCTCATATAGACAATGCGGCAAAGGCAAGCGTCTTTTCAGCGATGCACCTTTACCCCATTGATGCGGCGGTGCATCGCACGGCAAAGAGCGACACCGCATGGAATTGCCGCGATGCTACTTGGTCGATGGTAATTGCTGGGATCGACCCCGATCCCGGCAGTGCGCCAGCATTGAAGAAATGGGCCACGGATTACTGGACCGCGGTCCACCCCTTCGACCTCGGTGGCGCCTATCCAAATTTCATGATGGACGACGAAGGCGAGGGGCGCCTTCGGGCCACCTACGGCGATAACTATCCGCGCCTCGCCGCACTAAAGGGCAAATTCGACCCTGCCAACCTTTTCCACGTTAATCAGAACATCCGTCCCGTCACCTAGATGGCGTACTTCTGTCAATGGCCGCTTCGGGTCAGATCACGTCGACGCCTGCGGCTACCGGGAGTGTCCGCTTCTCAAAATCCGAACCTCGAAGCTGCCAGTCCGCATGCGGCCCAATCGCAGTCGGGCCGCAATGCGCCTCATCTCGGCCATGGAGGCAAACTTCCCTCTGGCCGGAAGCGGACATCGCGGGTGACCATGGTGGTGGTCGTGATCGAGCCTTAACCGGACCCTCACCGCCCGTGTTCGCCTCATTTGTCGAGGTCAACCTGATGTGTAGACTAGTATCAGTAAAAATGCTGAGGCGGTGTCGATTCTATGCAAATTTTAGATCATATCATATCCGAAACGCTCAAAATCTTCAGCAAAGAGTTCGTTTATACGGTCTAGTGTCCGCCTAGACATTCTCCCGGCATATTTGTAGGTGTCACCTGTCGTTCGTTCAGTCTCATGTTCGGAG
This sequence comes from Mesorhizobium sp. P2_A8, assembly GCF_056404935.1. NCBI lineage: Bacteria > Pseudomonadati > Pseudomonadota > Alphaproteobacteria > Hyphomicrobiales > Phyllobacteriaceae > Mesorhizobium > Mesorhizobium sp. P2_A8. The sequence continues at coordinate 376,110 of NZ_JBFUDB010000003.1, read as the reverse complement.
ACATTCGACAGCCGAATTACTGGCGGCTCAATGTCCACGTAGTCACAAAATCGATGGAAGTCGTCCTCGAATTGCTCAACCTTTCCGACAAACCCTGCGAACTGCTCACCATTCACGTGCGTCCAGTAATGGCAGGGGTGCAGGACCATGTTTGTGTTGTTGCCAGGTTCGTATACTTCATAGTCTGGCAATAAGTGGATCCAAGCATCAAAGTTGAAACCTGCCGATATCACTCGCGACATGTTCGTGGAGATCTGCGCTCTCAACAAATGTGTAATCCAAGCTGGCTCGATTTCTAATTTTGGCTGCTCTTGAAAGTCCCGTTGTATTTGAATAAATCCAGAATAGGCCCGATCGTAAGGGTTCCTTACAAAAGCCCCTACTTTGTATCCTAGTTTCCCTTCGGGAAGCGCTGTCAAATCGGCAAGAGTGGCATGTTGAGTTACGACACGATTGAGGAATCTATTGAAATAAAAGAAACGCGGATACACGCTCTCATTGTACCGACCTAAACTTGCGTGACACGTAGAACTCGCAGTCTTCCACGGCGACATGAGAATAAATTTTTTTGAGTGCGCTATAATCATCTACGCACCACCACGCTCGATGATTGAAACGTCGGGAATGTGCATTCGCGCGGTCCATGCTGGGCGGATGTTTGCAAGCGGATGTCCGCCCACGGGCTGGTAATTGACATTGAATCACGAGCGATCAATGCCGCAGCTACTACCCCATAGCCAACTACGAAAATCAAGAACCTGACAGGCTCAAGGTCTCGGTCGATAACCCATCCGCCCTCAACGTGAGGCGCCCAGCCAGAGCGACGAAGACCGTCGTTGTCAGCATCATGGTCACGATGACAAGGCAAATTTACTCTAAGTTTGGTTCTGGTTGACCAAAGAATGGTGGTCGACGGTCACGGCGTTCGTCCTTAGGGTGTGACCGAACCACCCCAAAATCATCTTTCTGGCTGGAACCTCGGCCAAATGCAGTGCGGTCGATGCGGCGAGAACTGTAAGCAGAAAGACCCCAATCGCCGTCCGCTGCGACAGGCCTTCCAAGATTTGTGGGTGCATGACAAAAAACCTGATGAAGAGTTGGTGTGTCAGGTAAATGGCGAATGAAATCTCGCCAAGGAACCTCACGGGGCGGCAGGCAAGCACCTTCGCCAACGGCCCGGTGCTAGATGCGAGAATAATGAGTAGCAAGACTGCCGGGACGACAGGGGAAAGTGTCTGGGCCGTCCAATACTGCATGGCGCCCGAGCGCATGAAGGGCTGTAGGATCGCGTTGATCCAGCCAGATCCCCAAATCAGCAGCAGGACGCCGATCAACTCGATGGCGGCCCATGTGCCAAATCGAAGATGGAAAAGACCATCGCGGAAACGCGTCCACAGCAAAGCCGCCGTCATGCCGAGGCAAAATTCGAAGACCCTTGCGACCGGGTTCACCATCACTATGCCCTGGATGACGGCATCTTTTCCGCCACTATAAAAAGGCAGTCCGAGTTGCGAGGCGAGGAGACCCATCGCCGAAGAAGCGACAAAGCATGTCGCGAGCTTCCAATGCCATGTCGATTCGAAATTGCGGATCAGAAACGGGAAGACGAGATAAAAACTCATCTCGGTCGAGATGCTCCAGCTGACCGCATTGTAGCTGAAAAAGTAATCGCCGGTTGGAACCCAACTTTGCAGCAACAAAACGTTTGCGAGGAAATACGGAGCCACGAATGGCACACCCAACGCGACTGCTGCCAGCAAGGTCACAAAATGAGCCGGAAAAATCCTGGCAATTCTGCCGATATAGAACCGGCGCGTTTCACCAGGCCCATTCAGCGCAGGGTAGGAATAGGTTAGCACGAACCCTGATAAAACGAAAAACACGGTGACGCCGTTCGCAAGGTTCCACCCTTGAAATACGGTGGTTGGCACACCGAAATTCCCTTGGATATGATGAAGTACGATGGCAAAAGCGGCGAAGAACCGCAGTCCAGTAAGTGGAAAGATTAGCGCCCTCGATTGTATTTGTGCGCCCATACTCGCTCACATCAACTTGACTGGCCGGTTCGAACGGACAGGGGCGCGGTCACCGGTCGATGTTGCAGCGCGAGAATATCATGGTGGTTGTCCCACGCTCGTTCACTCATCAGGACCAGGCGAGTGCCCTCTAGCCGTTCTGCCAGCGAAGTGGCCCAACCTGGCTTGGAGAGCGAGATTCCGTATGCGTCCTGACCAGGATAGTCGGCGTACCCATAGCCTTCTGCGAGATACCGCCTCTCGATTTCCTCCCACCTAGGGGCGACGCCATAGTAGTTGAACTGGGGGCCTCGGAAATGGACGAAACGCCCGTGCAGGCTGACGATAAGGAGGCCGTCTGGTCGCAGCCATGAGAGCAGCTTCCTGACCAGACGCTCGGATATGTTCGCGGACAGGTGCGTCAGAACCGAGCCGAGCCAGATCACGTCGTACCGCGAGGGAGCGACAAGGCCGTCCACATCGGTGCCGGACAGCCACGTCCGCGCACCAAACTCGCGTGCACAGAATTCGAGATCCTCAACGCGCATATCTGTCGCCGAAATCTCGGCGCCCGCGTACGCAGCCCGCAGCCAACGTGTGACGCGTCCGGCACCAGCCCCGAAATCGAGGATTTCTTTTGGCTCTATTCCACCCAGGCCGACCGCGGCCGCGATAACGTTTAGCGCTGATCCCCCACAGGTTAGGTAGTGCCGGCTGTTCCCATGAAACATCCCGTCGTTCTCATGAAGGTTCAGCGACACCATTTCATGCAGTGTTGCAGCGAAGCCGCTGAAAGCAGCATGGTCCTGTCGGTCCAGGTTTTTCATTTTTGCCGCGAAATCGCCGCTCTCCATAACCGCTGACGGCATAGCACGCGAAACACCAAGCATCTACATTAGTAAATCATGAACAACCTGTCCGCGAGGGCGGTGCGGGCGATGCACTTGATTCGGCGCTTCCGCCCAGCGCATGCTCTGGCTGGCAGGCGGCAAAAGTCGTCATCGACGGCCCAGCCGAACAAGTGCTGAGCGCAATAGCAACACATCATTCCGTCAACCCGATAAGCTTTGACGCACTCGCGAAGTCAGAGTACGGACCTACTTGGGAATTGCGGTTCGCTATTCTGGTTCCCGCAATCGCAGTTAACCGTTTTCGGGAGCGGCCGAGCATATCCGGATGTCATCTAAAGCAGAACAATCCGACACCGTCGAACGACATCTGATTCTTGGTGGAAGCGGCTTCATTGGCCGACATGTTGCAGCAATCTTGGTGCAAAGCGGGTGTGAGGTCGTTTTAGCCGGACGCTCACTTTCGAAGCCGACATTTGCTCCTGCACTTGACGAGCGAGTCGCATGGCGTAGTTTCGATCTTGCCAACGCGCAATGGGATAGCCTGATCGACGGGGTCACGGTCATTCACCATTATGCATGGTCATCCGTTCCTGCCAGCGCCAACAACGATCCCACCCTTAATCTGTCGACCAATGTCGCACCAACGCTGGGTTTGCTAGATGCGCTTCGAAAAAAGGGGGAGCAGGCGCCAAGGCTGATCTTCGCTTCGTCCGGCGGTACGGTTTATGGCAAACTGCTGCGCGTTCCAGTGCATGAAGATCACCGCTTAAACCCGATTACCGCCTACGGCGCTGGTAAAGCCGCTGTTGAACTGTATCTAGGCACCTATCGAGCTCTCTACGGGCTCGATTGTCGTGTAGCGCGTCTAGCCAATCCTTTTGGAGCAGGGCAGAATTTGGAAAAAGGCCAAGGTGCGGTAACGACGTTCCTGCACCACGCATTGTCGCAACGGCCAATAGTCGTCTGGGGCGATGGCGAAGTCGTACGTGATTTTATCCACATTTCCGATGCCGCAGCAGGCTTAGTTGCACTGGCACGCGCAGCACCGCTCGACGGCCATCAGGTTTTCAACATCGGCAGTGGCGAGGGCGTCAGCCTCAACGGGGTCATTGCCGAACTTGAATCAAAACTCTCCCAAAGATTGGACGTTCGCTATGAGCGCGGTCGGAAATTTGATGTTCCAGTGAGCGTGCTCGATATTTCGCTCATTCGGGAGGCGCTGGGGTGGCGACCTACTCTCTCTTTTTCTGAAGGCTTGAGCCAAACACTCGCGGATCTTGGTGGAAGCGTAACGCACCGTCACAGGTCAGTGGTAGGTGGCGCCGCACATTAGACCAGTGAGAGGAATTGGCGACAATCAAATGGGAGAAATATTCGAACGGGTCCTGCCGCGGCAAGCACTAGAGTGGACCGGCGAACGGTTGACAACCGCTACGGCGGGTCAGGTGGAGATCGAGCACCTTCATCGCTATTTTCTTGCCCGGGCTCTTTGCCGCGACCTGGATGTTGTCGATGTCGCATCAGGCGAGGGCTACGGCTCCGCTCTTTTGGCCCAAGTCGCGCGATCGGTTGTTGGTATCGAGTTGTCCGAGGAGGCGTTAGCGCACGCCCAGGGGGGCTATATCGCTCCCAACCTTCGCTATCAGCAAGGAGATGCTCGCAAGTTGCCTTTGGAAGATGCGAGTGTCGACGTGGTCGTATCGTTCGAGACGCTTGAGCATTTTTTTGAACATGATCTGTTTATCGCAGAGGTTCAGCGCGTTTTGCGGCCAACCGGTTTTCTCATCCTTTCGTCGCCTGAACGAGATGTCTATTCTCCACTCGGAAGCCCTGCCAATCCCCATCATGTGCACGAACTCTCGCGTGTGGAGTTCGAGGCGCTGCTGAAAGCCGCGTTCCGGAATGTCTTGATACTGCTTCAACGACCGCTCCTCGGATCAACGCTTATCGCAGATGACGAGGCTGGAATATCGAGAACGCTGACGTTCGAGCGACGAGGAGAGACGCACTACGAGGTCAGCCATGGCTTGCCGCGACCGCCTTACAATATTGCGATTGCGTCCGAATCGGAACTTCCAGGTATTCCCAATTCGTTGTTCATCGAAACAAGTGAGATCGGTGAAATCCTAGGGCGGGCCGAGAGTGGCGCTGCCGCTCAAGCGGAGCTTCGCAGTCACATGGAGCAGACGGATTTGCTAGCTTCCGGTCTCCGCCGCGAAATTGAAACGGCTAGTGAAACCATCAAAGCACAAGTCGAACGGGCCGAAAAAGCGGAAGCCGCTTTGGCCTTAGCTCAGTCTGGAAGCCATGCCGCTGACGCAGTGCTTCGCAGTCACATGGAGCAGACGGAATTGTTGGCATCCGGTTTCCGCCGGGAAATTGAAACGGCTAGTGAAACCATCAAAGCACAAGTCGAACGGGCAAAAAATGCGGAAGCCGCTTTGGCCTTGGCTCAATCGGGAAGCCGTACCGTCATTGACGGACTGCGGTCCGAGTTGACGCAAGTACGCTCCGAACTGGCCGTGGCAGCCGTGCAGCGAGACGTCTTGAGAACGTCCTTCCGGGGCCACGCCAACCTCCTCACTGAATCGCGTCTTGGCCACGATGCCGAGGCCAAGGAACTGCGACAGCGAAATGTTGAATGGGAAGGCCGCGTTGCGGAATTGGAGAGCAAAGCTGCCGAGGCCAATGAACTACGACAGCGAAATGCTGAATGCGCAGGCCGGGTTGCAGATTTGGAGCGCAAGGCTGCAGAATGGGAGCAACGCTACTTGGGCCTGCGCCACCGCCTCGAGGCCATTCTGAAACGCTTTGGGATACTCAGCGCGTCGCGGCTCTTTCCTCGCCCGATCCGCGCCTTTGTCCGTAATCGTGTTCTTGGACCGGGACGCACACAATGAATAGTCGCGAGAGCGTAATGGCTGATGAAATTCGCCATGAATTCGTCGCTATGCTGGAAATGACGGGGTTCGTAGACGTCGACTATTATCGTTCCTCCCTTAACCGGCCGGAACTGTGGGATCCAGTGGGGCACTATGCCGAAATTGGATGGCGGATTGGATTGGAGCCAAATGAGCGATTCAACGGCGATTTCTTGCGTCCCTTCTACGAGACGGCAGGGATGTTCAAGCCGCCTGCTTATGTCTGGCTAGAACTTTCGGCTCTCGGGGAACCGCTGCCCGCGAACAAGCACGAAGCCGAGGATCTTGCTGCAGCCTTCCGACGGTCGCCGTGCTTCGATGCTGAATTTTACGCTGACCGTTTGCCCGCCGGTATGGACCCAGCGTTGCACTATGCAGTGGTCGGTGAGCCGATGGGTTGGCGCGCATCGCCCCTTTTTGATGCGGCTTATTATCGGGAACGTTATCCAGACGTCGCGAGCGCCGGGATTTCGCCTTTACTGCATTACCAGCACGATGGCAGGCGCGAAGGTCGGCGAGGAGTTTCTGTCGTTGATAGGTTAGAGTTTTCGCCCTTGCCGCAGTCCGAAAAGCCGGTTGTGCTTCTGATTTCGCATGAGGTTTCGAGAACGGGCGCGCCCATGTTGGGCTGGAACCTTGCCAGGGAACTAGCGGAAACGGCAACGGTGGTTTCCCTGATGATGCGCGGTGGAGAACTGGAAACCGACTTCATCACCGTTACTGCCTCGTCCGTTGGTCCGTTGACATGGGAGGACTGGAACTGGGTGGATGCGACCCGGCTAGCCAAGCGGATCACAGAGGAATTCAGGCCACTTTATGCCATCGCCAACAGCATAGAGACGCAGATCATGGTGCCTGCCTTGGCGTCTTATGGAGTGCCGAGCGTTGCCTTGGTGCATGAGTTTGCCGCCTATACGCGCCCTGTAGGCAAGATGCGCAACGTTTATGACTGGGCGCAGCATGTCGTATTTCCAGCCGAGATCGTTGCGCAGTCTTCGTACGACGCCTTTCCTGGCCTCGAAAGGCGCCCCGGAATTCATATCCTGGCTCAGGGGCGCAGCGATCCGCCGCCAGCGTCCTCAGCCGATGAGCCGGCAGACAAAAAAAGAGACGAGTTCCTACTTCGTTTGCGGCCCGAGGGTGAGGAGGCCTCCTTTCTCGTGCTTGGCGCCGGCATGGTGCACATTCGCAAAGGCGTTGATCTTTTTATAAGCGCTGCTGCCACAGCGAAACGACTGCGGCCGAATGTTCGCTTTCGATTTGTCTGGATCGGTGATGGGTACGATCCAGAGCATGACAGTGGCTACTCCGCGTATCTCGCCTACCAGATAGCCCAGTCAGGTCTGGGAGATAGCCTGGTGATGCTTGATCCGGTATCGGATTTGGAGCCTGCATATGCCATTGCAGACGCCTTCTTTCTCAGTTCCCGCCTTGATCCGCAGCCAAACGTGGCTATCGATACGGTTGTGCGTGGGATACCGACCGTGTGCTTCCAGGGAGCTTGTGGAACGGCGGACATCTTAGGGGCCGACGTTGCGACACGCCCTCTCATTGCACCTCACCTCGATACTCATGCTGCAGCCGTCATCTTATGCGGACTGGCAGACGACCGCGACAAGGCAAGGGCCTTGGGAGCCGAAGTGGCGCGGGTCGGACATGCGGCTTACAACATGAGTGCCTATGTTCAACAAATCGAAGAGTGGGGCAAAACAGCTGCGGCAGAACTTCATGACGAGGATCTTGCCACCCTGATGCTGGATGCTGTTGTCGATCTCGAAATGGTTCTTCCTCCAGGTATGGCGCCCGTTGCCGAGTTGGAGGCAGGGCGGCGCACGCTCCAGCAATGGAGCATCATGGGCCTCTCGGGCGATTCGACAGCCAATCCACAGTTCCGTCGTCCTTGTGCAGGCTTCAATCCGCAAAGCTATGCACAAGCCAATCCAGACGAGTGCGGCCCAGGGAAAGCCCATCCCTTGGCCCATTGGCTCCGCGCCGGGCGCCCCGCCGGTCCTTGGTCCCGGGACGTTTTCAATCCTGTCAATAGCACTTACCGGTCGTCGGAGCAGCGTGTGGCCCTTCATGCCCATTTTTACTATGAAGATTTGGCTGATGATCTGGCCTTCCGGCTCAAGCGTAACCGCACGCGCTGCGACCTGTTCCTGTCCACGGACACCGACGCCAAAGCCAGACATCTTCGAGCTGCGTTTGGCGACCACGACGGTTCCGTTGAAGTGGCGGTCGTTCCCAACAGGGGGCGCGATGTCGGACCGCTTCTTACTGAATTCTTGCCGCGTTTGCTTGATGGTCGCTACGATCTGATCGGCCACGTGCACGCCAAGAGGAGCGTTGGCACGGACGCGGCTATGGGTGAGGCATGGCGCCACTTCCTTTGGGAGAACTTGGTTGGTGGTGAACACGCGATGCTCGATCTGGCTGCCGAAGCCTTCGCATCGAAACCGGCGATAGGTCTTCTGATGGCAGAGGATCCACACCTCGTCGGCTGGAACGACAACAGGGAAATCGCTGAAGACTTGGCAAGACGGATGGGCATCGCCATGCCGCTGGCGGACTTTTTCGATTTCCCGCTGGGAACCATGTTCTGGTGCCGTCCAAGCGTTTTGCATCCGCTACGCGATCTGGGTCTCGATTGGAATGATTACCCATCGGAGCCCGTTCCTTATGACGGCACAGTCCTCCATGCGATCGAGCGCTTGATGCCGTTTGTTGCGCGAAAGGCCGGATTCGATACTGCTGGTTTGCGCGCGCCCGGCACGAGTTGGTAACAGGAATTGAGCTGGCAGCCGAAAATGCCTTCATCGAGGGTGTTCAACGGGCGGACTGCGTCATCGCCCCATCGCTACTGGTTGATGAGCCTGCTCTGAGAATGAGGGGAGTGCCCCGGTTTGTATTCTGAGGTGGGATAGCGTTCCGGTGGAGTAGATCGGATCAACCCTCAACGTCATGCCGGCAAAGTCCTCAGGCAAAACGAGCCAGAAGTCGCGCGCCCCCGGCGCGTCCGTGAGCATCAACGAGAATCCCTCGAAGTATGGCCCGTTCCGATTGACCTGGTCTTTGATCGGCAAATAGACATAGGTGTTCTGTCTTGCGGCAGTTGCGAACGAGATCCGCACGCAAGGCCTGCCATGCTCTGCCAATCGTACGAGGATCTGAGGATCAACTCCCGCGGTGAAATCGCCCGACGGCTGTTTGCTCAGGTTCTCGAATTTCGGCCCATCTTCGGCAACGTCCGACATTCTGCACCCGCGAGCGGCCTTTGCGTTGGCGTCCATAAGCGCCTTGCCGAACACCCCTGTCCAGGACAACTCGCCGTGGAGAATTCGGGACAGCATGTTCCGCTCGACTAAGTTCACCAGGACATGCTTCGGGGACTTCGCCAATGCATTGCGGACTTCCAGTTCGATATTCTCGCTCCCGTAGGATACAAAAAGAGGACTCAAGAAGACGCGCTTTAACAAATCATAGCTTACGCCATAAAATGAGTCGTGAAGTATAAATGTATCTGGAATCCTTTGATCGCTATCGTCCGGAAATGTTCGAGATGCGTAGTCGTCATAAATTGATTCAGCTTCTTTGTGCTCGATTCTCAGCAACCTGTTCGGCATGTCGGTGGCGTGCATGACCTGGCCGCTTGCGAGGATCGGGCTGTCCACTTTTCTGCCGGTCAACTCGAAGACGAGTTGCCTGACGGCTTTGAGTTTCCCAAGCTCGTTCCAGTGGGTATCCGTTCTGAAGTAGAGCAGGTCATCGGCTACGTCGTGACCCATCACATCGAAATGGTCTATTATGCTCGATTTGCTGGTCTTTGCGATGCGGCGCCACAAGCGCGATGAAAGGATCTTACAGCCGGCAGCGGACGCAGCGGCAGGCCCTAGTTTCTCGGGATACACAACTTCCTTGTCTGGCGAGACCGACATACGAAAGTCTATGCCGATCCCCTTCGCTATCATCCGCAACGCTTCAACATGCGCCAGCATGACGCCAATATCGTGCTCTGACATACATGCGCCGTTCTGGAACCCGGGCTTGTAAAACAGCCATCCATCCACGCCGGAGATGACTTGGGAAGTATTGACGAAGCCGAACACCTTAACATCCAGGGCATTCTTGGCGCGGATGGCGTCCATTCCGACTGGAGAATTGCTGACAAGCCTTCTGGCTACGTCGTTCCGGTACTTCTCGTCATTTGGCGTCAGCAGTTTAGCCGACGTGAGTTCGGTCAAGGTGATCGTTCTTTCGGCGGCCGGGTCGAGTCCCATCGTGACGAGGCTTCCGACGGGCGCAGCCAGAAAGGCCGCGAAGGCTCCGATGGTTGCGAGATTCGCCAATTTCATACTCAGAACCTGAAATAGAGGAACGGCGAGAAGGCCTGAGGTACGATGTAGATCGCGCAGATGACTGCTGCGACGCTGACGAAGACAAGTCGGGCAAAGCGCGCTGGACTGCCCGCTGCCCCGGCTACGACCACACCCAAGGGGCTAACCTGCCCCTGGATGACTATGAGGAGGCAGGCCAACAGCATAGCGACTTTGCCCTGGGGCGAAAGCGCCAGGTCCATCGACCCGGGCAACCCGAACGCCCCGTGTGCCAGCGGCAACAGCATGGCGCGTGCATGGCTGGCGAAGACCGAAAGGTCGTTTGCGCGGAACAGGACCCATCCGAAAATCACGACGGGAAAGAAATAGATCATCCGAACGACCTGAGACGAAAACGCCCTTCCTCCAAGGACCAGGCGTTCCGCTATGAGAAAAATTCCGTGGTATGCGCCCCACAGGACGAACGTCCATGCCGCCCCATGCCATATCCCGGTCGCAAGGAACACGATCATCAGGTTTGCGTAAGTTCGCACCGGGCCTGCCCTGTTTCCCCCCAGCGGGATATAGAGGTAGTCACGAAACCAGCCCGACAGCGAGATGTGCCAGCGACGCCAAAACTCGGTGATCGTAGACGCGGCGTAGGGGTGGTTGAAGTTCTCCTTGAACCGGATACCGAACATCATAGCGAGACCGATCGCCATGTCCGAATAGCCAGAAAAGTCGAAATAGATCTGGATCGAGTAGGCGATTGCCCCGAGCCAGGCAGAGGCAAAGGTTTGCTCCGCGCCGGCAAGGGCAAAGGACGCGTCTGCGACGCCCGCGACGCTGTCCGCGATAAGGACCTTCTTGCAAAGGCCGACCATGAACCGACCGGCCCCGGCGGCAAAGATATCCACACTGAGATCAGGATGGTGGAAGTCCTTCTCGACGTCACGATACCGTACGATCGGGCCGGCAATCAGCTGCGGGAAGAAAGCTTTGTAGGCGCCAAACACCACCAAGTTGCGCTCAGCCTTCACCTCGCCACGCCATACGTCGATCACGTAGGAGATGCCCTGGAACGTGAAAAACGAGATCCCTATCGGGAGAATGATGGTTTGCGCGAAGTGTTGCAAACTCTCGGACCCGAAGAATCCGACGGAGCCAAGAAGGAAGGCTGTATACTTGTAATAACAGAGGACCAACACGTTCAGACTGACGACGGCGGTGACCACTAGTTTGTGATGCCAGCGTTCCACCGCGATCGCGCCCGCGAAATTTAGCACAATGCTGAAGAGCAGCAGCAGAACATAAAAGCCAGAAGACCAGTAGAAGAAGATCAGGCTGGATAGAAAGATAAATGGTGAGAATAATCTCGTTCGACTCAGGAGCGAACCTAGCAGGAGTGTGATCGGCAGGTAAAGGAAGAGAAATGCCTGGTCGGAAAATACCATTGCGCGCCGATCGGTTTCGCCCATTTGTCCTTCCGGATCGCAAATGGATGGATTGAAGTCAATACGCAGGACTTGGCCTGGATTCCTTCCCGAACCAGCGCCGCGCTCCCCAGTGACAACGGGCTATCTGTGAATTGAGTTCGGCAAGTTGTTACGCGGCTGGCGAGTTGCCGCGCGATAGCGCCCACTAGAGAATGAGGTCCACCGCAGCGAGAAAATGGTTGATTTGCTGGCGCGGTGCATGACGATTTCGCGCCGTAACACCATTGGATTCGACAGCGCGGACAACGCAGGCAACGTCACCACCTAAACCTATCCCCGCAGCGTGAACCACACCTAGAGACAATTGGAGAGGATTCGGAAAACCACGCTGTGCATGATGGCAATAGCCTGGTCCAGTGGCGAATTGCTACTATTATTCGTCTCGCCCTCTGTGCAAATTGCCCTGAGTACGTGTCTTATGGAGGATCCCTTTGTTGGTGTGCACTGTTTGCGGGAATGATGAGTTTCGGGACAGCAAAGTTCTTTGGCCTCGGCTGATCGCTGAGTGGAATTTATCGTCCGCCGAGGTTGCCTATATCGACCGGCAGCAAGGCACGCAATGCACGCATTGCGGCTCAAATCTAAGGGGGATTGCACTAGCCAACGCCATTCGCGAAGTTGTCGCTACCCCCAAGACGTTGGTGGAGTTTGTCAATACAAGTGAAGCGCTCCGTCTCCGTATCCTCGATATCAATGGCTCGTCACTGTCTGCGACACTTTCTGTTCTCCCACTGTATACCCGTGCCGACTACCCCTCGGTAGATATGCAGTCCATGCCCTATGAGGATGATCAGTTTGATCTCGTCATTCATTCTGATACGCTCGAACACGTGCCATTTCCGATTGAAGCTTTGAGGGAATGCGGACGCGTTCTCTCAGATGATGGGTGCTTGTGTTATACTGTCCCTACAATTGTCGGTCGTTTGACGCGCTACAGAGACGGGCTTCCGCCAAGTTACCACGGGGATTCGAACCAAGAGGGATATGACTTTGTGGTGCACACCGAGTTTGGGGCCGACGCTTGGACATTTCCAATTCGAGCTGGCTTCACATCGGTCAACATAAATACTGTATCATATCCAGTCGCCACGGCAATAACTGCTCGCAAAAACTATTTACGACATAGTATTACTTCTAACTTCGTATAGTCGTTTTCCTCATGAGACATATCGTTAGTACGGCAGCTTAATGATCGAGCTTGCGGACGACATAAAGGTCTTGGTGCCCCCACCAAAACGCCTGCTGAAAGCGGATCAGTTCGGCCCCTTCGATGTCGGACACTGCTTTTTGAACATAACCAAGGGAAACGGCGCTTGTCCCATAGTCACGAGCGTCCAAATCGCGCTGGTCACTGTTCGAGTTCCAATAAAATCCGGTGTCATCAAATTGCGCCGGCAAACCCCCAGCTCTCATATTTCGGAGAGTGACGGCTCCGTGAGTTGTGAAAACAAAGATGCCCCCCGGCTTCACCGCTGTGAAAACGCGAGAAAGCCAAGGCGCGAAGGTAGCGTCTGGCATGTGCGAAAAAAACGATAGGGCGAAGACAACATCAAACTCGTCATCGATGCTCCAGTCCTCCGGTTTTGTGGACGAGAGGTGTGCCCTAACGCCGATCTTGTTTGATAGGAATTCGACGGCATTAGGGTGAACGTCGCTGGAAACCCATGCTGCATCCGGCAGAAAATGCATCGCGTAGCGCGCGACGCGGCCATAACCCGACGCGAACTCAAGGACGCTGGATGGGCCAGATGAAAGGTGCTCGCGGCAAAGGTTGGCGAAGCGCTTGGCACAATCTTCTCCCCCTGTGAAATAAGCCTCGATTGCTCGGCGGTGATCAGTCGGAAACACTGCCCGGACGAAGAAATCGAGCAGCATGTCATCCTTGCTGATCTCATAGGCGACCTTTTTCGCTTCGGCGATCGACCGCGCGAGTGGTTCATGCTCTGCCAATGTGCCGGCAATATCGATATCTGACATCGATTCTCTCTGAGCCGTCTGCCGCCAACCCACAAGCCGTCTGCCGCCAACTTACAATCTGGAGACAATTAAACAATCTGCAGCCTGCCTTTTAGGTCGCGTTTGTGCCGCATGCCTGGCGTGGAGGAACTCCGACACGAATTTGCGTCGCGGCGCGTGCGGGGCATCCGAGCGCTGCGGAAATCGCTTATCGGTCAAAGCGGAACGAGAACAGACAGGCAGCGCCGACCGTTGCTCAACCGGGCCGACTAGGCGTAGGAAGAGCGAGACAAGTCCGTCATAGAGCCTGCACTCATGCCCAGGGCAATCCTTCATATCGGCCTCGCCAAGACCGGGACCACGTTCCTGCAGAACTGGCTCCGATACAACAGTGCTGTCCTGCGACCGGCCGGCTTCTACGTCGCTCCTGACATGGCCTCCCATCAAGTCGCCGCGAGCCTGGTCCAGGACGTGTCTCGGCGCGCCTTGGACGATATCAGGGGTCTCGCGAACCTTCCTGACGAGAAGGGGACACTGTTCTCTTCCGACCCCGATCTAGTGTCGATCATATCGTCAGAATACTTTCATATCTGCGATCCGCTGCATGTGGCGGAATATTTCAGGCAGGAGAATGTGGACGTCGTCATGATCGTCTGTGTCCTGAGGCGCCAGGACATCCTGTCAGCTAGCGGCTATGCGCAGGACATCAAGTCGCTCGGGCGCAGCGATATTGTAGACGGCGCCGAATATCTTCCCCATCTTGACTGGAATTGTCTCTACGAGAGCTGGGCCGGCGCATTTCCCGATGCCGCCATGCGGATGATCAACTATAGCCCGCGTTCGCTGCTAGGCGCGTTCAAGGTGCGGCTGGGTATTGGCATGGACACGATCGATCAGGTGCAGGAAATTCATACGAACCGGAGCCTTAACGCCGAAATGACCGAGGTTGCGCGAATGCTCAACGAGCGAGGTCTGCCACCGATGTCAGAAGCGCTCTTGGCTCTTCAACGACACCTGCCAGGGCCGCCGTTCGGATTGCCGGCGTATGTCGTAAGACAGTTTGAAGACGCCTATCTCGTTTCCAATCGCAGGCTGGCCGACCGGCTGCGAGATCCTGAATTTGAGGAAATGTCACGACCCGGATGGCATACGGACGGAGTGTGCATGGCCGGACAGATTGACGACGCCAGATTCGCCGAAATCATCAAACTGGCAGGGCGGGAAGGCGCCAGCGTTGAGCATCTCGCAGCCTCGCCTTGAAATTCGGTCGACCTTCGTAGTCTTCCATTTATCCGGATTTCTCGCAGACAATTGCTGTCAGACGCTACATTCAGCCTTCCGCCAGGGCACTTGCCCAGCAGCGGACATTCCTAACCTCATTTAGGAACCCGTTGCGGTCATCGAGCCGGATGAGATCGAATGTCTTAGAATGGGTCGATGCGGAACGGCTGCTTTCCAAGCTACCTTGCCAAAAGCCGACCGTCTGCGGTCGGCCCAATCGCAGTCGGGCCGCGATGCGCCTCTTGTCCGCTGTTGGAGATCCCGGCGCGCCCGCCTGAAAGGGGACGTCGTCAAGAGCGAAGTTCGATTCTAGGTTGTACAAGGAACGCACACTCGGTTTCAGCCTATCGGACGACTGCTGCCAGTTGAACCGTCGCCTCAGCTAGCAGCGTGAATCGTCGCCAGCGCCTTTTGCATCGACTGTGGAGAGACGACAATCACTCCTTCGAAAGGATAATCCAGATCGACAACCATCGCGATGGCGCAAGCTATCGAGAGCGCACAGACAAATAGCGCAGCGACCACCAAGCCATTGTGGGGTGCATACAGACCGAAGCTCAAGAATAAGACGAAGAGCCACGCAATCAAGAGTAAAATGAATGGTTGAGGGGCGTGATTGGCTTGCTGCGCCGTCTCAAGCCAACCTGCCTTGGCTAGGTCCAAGGCTGTTTGCGACGCACTGGCGGCACTTGCTCGTTGCGCATCTGTCTTTGGTGTCAGTTCTCGAAGCCGCTGCTGGATACTCTCGATAATCTGCCAGGCGGGTTGGCCCCCAGTTGCTGATTGGGCCTCGGGCTCGTCAGGCCAAGCGGTCGCGATGTTGGCTACAGTGTAGGATCTCAACAGCATGATAATGTCTTTTGCTTCCGGCCCGCAATTCATCAGATTGCGGTCCATCAACATAAGGCTGGCAGCCAGCTCTTCCATCTGGCGATTGCTGACATCGAATTTCCCTTTCGCCGACGCGACCAGCAAGCCAAGCACCAAAGCGGTGCTGATTGAAACCATGCCGGCAGCTGTCTGTACGATAGCTTGCGTTTCCTTGTCGCGATAAGCTACCGGCATCAATCTCCCCAAGAGCATCCCCAATAAGCCGCCGCCGAAAATGACGGCAAACGCCACGAGGCCATAGAAAACAATTGTCGACATTTAGTCCTCAGCTCGCCGTCGTCCAGGCCTATCTCACCAACGTATTTGCTCTCGGCCAGCTATGTTGCCGGCAGCGACGGCGTCGAACAATAGATCACCTGCGACTGCACTTGTCGTCGCCAACACAGGGATGAAGTGCCAGAAGTCTGCGCATGATGGAGATCCTGCGAGGCGAAACATTCGAAACTCCCCTTCGAGCAGCTTCGGTCGCGTCCTGCCAAGCAGCAACAGCATAGTCGCTGCTTATAACATTGCGCTCGTAGAAACCGGGAAGGGCCTCATCGAGTTTGGCCAGCGGCGTTGCAAGGGCGTCGAAGGCCTCACGCCGGGAATAATTGTGAACACCATCGAAAGCGAATTGGCTCCACGTTACGAAGATTGCCCGGATTGAATCTAAGCGAATGGGAAGCTCTATTTCGCGCCCCAATCTCCACGACCCATCGCCAATGCGTGCAATACCGGGGAAGTCGCACATGGCCGCTCGCGATGCGACAAGGCCCCTTGGACCGGCCTCCAAAGGTCCCGTCCATAATTTGCTCCTTAATATAGGCCAGTGGCAATTTCACTTCCGAAAGCCATAGATCGCCTTTGCCAGCGCGTTTGAAGAGCCCAGCGGCCTGGTTGCCAGGAGTGACCGGCAGCTAAGCCGCTGGGCCTGACCGGCGGGCGGGTTGAGAGCGGCGCCGGGTCGGCCAATATATACGCCACCGCTAATATGGGCGGAACACAACCATATGACGGAAGTACCAAAGGTGGAAGGAATAAGGGCGATGACCTACGTCGTGAGCGTGTTTGGAAGTTCGTTTTGAGCAACTCTGTCCCGCAACGGATCAATTGCGCTTGGCACTGGAATTGCTTGGTTGATCAAAACGGCGGGACATCGCTACCACATGATCGAAATTGCTCCTAAGATCGGCTGCAATCGGTGCAAAGTGCCCCTCAGCGGCCTCCGTGATCCGCAAGGATCCGACCTCTTAACTTGCCCCAATTGCCGGATTTCCGACACATACGACAACGTCATGCTTGAACTTGGCCAACGCACAGCGGACGCACTTAGGCGCGCCCTAAACCGGCCTGTCCAACCTAGAGTCTATCGTTTCGCCCTTCTCTTTCGGGCGGTGATCTCAAAGCCGACGAGCCCGACAATTCAGGAAGGTCCGGGCGGTGCAACTGACCTGCCGGTCACGCGGAAGAGGGATCGCGTACTAAAGCCTCGACCCGCACAAGGGCGTGCTTGACGATTTTCCGAAGGGGGAGGGGCGCCCGGCAGCGAACTATGCGCCAATGTGCCCTCAATGGGTCATGTGATTATCGGGTAGATCAGCCTCGGCGGCCGATCCAGATCGGGAAGCCGTTGCCAAATGCGATCGATGGTCCACCAATGAAGAGCTTCGACCAGAACGGGCCGGCTTGAGAGGCGCCGCGCAACGCGAACTAGTGGCCGAATAGGCTGCTTTAGGATTCAAGGACGCAGCCCGGATGTCGGCCGCGCTCAAAGAAAGGAGATGGTCTGCGGAAAGGATGGTCTGCGCTCTGTGATAGAACGCGGGCCGCCAAGCTTGGCCAGCGGGCCCGCAACCCATACGGCAGCTGGTCGGCAAGATCTGGTTCCCAGCGAAAACCCACCGCTTCGCTCACGGCGGCGGCGGGCCCCTCCCTTTAGAGATCGGGGACTTGCCGGGGGCTTTGGTTCGCCCCTGCTGTTTTCCAATGACGCAATGGCCCCGCCACGCTAAGCGAAGAACGGATGAGGCGCGCCGCGCGTCCCTCGTTGTTCCATATGATCGACGGCCGTTTGCAATTTAGTTTGGGAAAGGTGGAGACCAAACTCGTTCGCGAGCACATCGCGAAACCCCTCGATGCCGGTTATCGTACGGCGTTCTACCTCGCCTGATGGGTATCGCCGATTGAAGCGCGAATTAAACAGGGTTAGTCGCGTTCTGTTTGGTCCGGGACGCGCCGCAATCAGGTTGCTGAGGTATGGGCTCTGTGGATGACTGGCGGTGAACCAGTTGCAAATCTCGTACTCGGCATCGACCCGAGGAAGGAAAACGACCCTGTAGATATGCTCCCATCCACTCGCCAGCTTGGACTGCAGCACTGACTCATCCCCCATATCTAGAAACCGCATGACCTCGTGAGGGGTCTCCTGTTCGTCCTGCGTAAAAAGCTTCAGCGCGGTTGTCGGCGCAAGATTTCCAAATCCCACGTCTGCGAGGAAGGACCCCTCCGGCAGTTCCACCCGCAAAACCATGTGGAGCATGGGTCGAGGTGCATCGATCTTCAATCCGCGCACTACTCGAGCTTGTAGGCTCGTTACCTTGTATCCAAGCGAAAGCAAGCCGGCGCGAAACAGCATATTCTGTTCAAAGCAGTAACCGCCTCGTCCACCAGAAATTATTTTGGCCTGCAGCAATGCGGGATCGAGAGAGGGCGTAATATTCAGAAGAACGTCGATACTTTCGTAAGCAATAGCAGTCGCGTGTGCAGTTACTACCGCCCTGAGCGTTTTGAGCGTCGGGTCACGCGAGCCATCGTATCCGATACGAGAAAGCCAAGCGTCGATGTCGAACTGTCCATCTGGCATTGAGGACCTGCCCTTTCTGTTCCCATGGGCGATAGGGTGCCAATGAAACAGACCTTGTTCAAGCTATTCGCGACTAGGTCGAGCCAAAAGCACATCCGGCCATGTCTGCCGTGGCGATTGCGAAAGGATGCGAACTAGTCGATTTACAGGCGCGCTCTCTCCGCCACGAAAAACCACGCCACCGTGAGCATGGAACGATTGCCGTGGGGTTGCGTGCAATATGCTCAAGAACACCCCCTTCGCTGCTGTACTGGCCCAAATCGCCGTAATATCGGCTCTCATAGCGCAGACGTTGCTTTCTACCCCTACCCAAGCGGCAAACGTGCAACCGGTCGTGCAAGCCGCTGTAGTTATCACCCACAAGGAATGCACCAAGGCCACCTGGCCCGATATCCCCCAACATTGCCTTCAACGGGTGGCGGCGAGAAAACACATTACACTGCTCGTTCTTGCGCCTGCCAAATAGAAAAAGCACGCCACCGTGAGCCAGCGGGGGTACCTATTCAGCGGTGGTTCTGTGGTTTTGTTTGGCGTGTCTACGGGGCCCCCGCTCCCTGTTCCGGGCAGCGCGAGTTAAGGGCGCACCACTGTTAGGCGTGGTCGGGCTTGGGGCCTGTGGATGGTCTTTGATTTTGATTGCATTGCTTTTTTAGGGAACCCTAATATCCCCCGTTGAAAATCGGCATTACGGGGAGGAAGTGTCATGCCTAAGGTTTCGGATCTCTTCTTTAAGACGGCAGTCGTGTGGCTCATCCTGGGGATTGGCGCCGGCTTGCAGATGGCGATTTCGGGCGACCACGGCGCCTTTCCGGCGCATGCGCACATCAATCTCCTCGGATGGGTTACAAGTGCAATTTTCGGCGGCTACTACGCCCTTAACCCGGCAAAGGCCGGGCGGAAAATCGCGATGATCCACTACGGCTTATATAACGTCGGGCTTGTGATCATGCTTCCTGCTTTGTATCTGATGCTGCACGGAGGCTATACGGCAATCGAACCGGTCGTTGCCGTCGGCTCGCTGATCGTGGCTGCAGCGGTGCTGCTTTTCGCCTTCGTGGTTTTCTCAAGCGCAAGTGTACGCTCGGCATCTGCACTATCGCCAGCCACGCTCTGAATTGGCGAAGCCCGAACGACTAGCCCACCACCGTGAGGAAGTGGGCCAATTCCGCCAGTTGGCGGATTTTCGATCAGTTTACCTGCGAGGGGGATTCCCCGAGCAGGCGGCGTGGGCTTCCCATGCTCCTGTCGCGTTTGCTATCGCAACCATCGTATCGGCCGTGACGATGGAACCTCGCCGCGCAGACCCGCTCCTGACGTCGAAGGCGCGGTGGTTGGGGTAGTAAGGAAACTCGGAAGAGGTGCGGGGACACCTCTTCGACGCGCCCCACACCTTGCACAAACGCTGACGATGTCGGTTGTCAGGGGGTGCGAGCTCTACCGGGAAGTAAGGGCTGGTCGGCTCCGTGTTGCCTGACATCACCTTTCAAACCCTGCGCGGCTTTAATCACGGCCTTGCGGCTGTTGCCGTGTGTTAGGATCAACGCCCAAGCCAGGTCCCCAGTCAAACCGTTCTCCGAGGCGAAGTGTTCGACCTGATGGTCGTGAATAGCATCATGCCTGCGCTTGTTGCCGGCCATTTGAGCCTCCGCTCTGCCCCTTTTATTGAGCTACGAGCGCCAGTCTGGCAGCCCTCATGCTGCCGCGGGGGGATGGCCGGTGCAGGGGATGCTTGGGTGAAGCGAGCCGCACCGGCCATTGCGGGTCAGTCTTTTTGGGATCGTCCCTGCATTGCCCAAGCTAAAGGCATATTAGCAATAGCTCAACTAAGACTGAAGTCCCTAAGTCCCTCGACCAAAGGTCGGCTTCCAGTCGCGAGTGCTCTTCGCCTGGATGCCCTCGTAGTCAGGAATGACGGTTGAAGAGGCCGGCCGGCCCCAGCGACGTGGACACGTCGATGCTTTATCGGCTGGCGGGTCCACGTCAGCCCCGGCGGCCTGATTGTCGCATCGTCGGAACCAATTGCTCCCGGCGGCTGTTTACCGATCGAAGGGACCGCCACCTCAAAGGGAGCGGAACAATGTTTGAAGTTTTCTCTATAGAAGCGGCTGACGCGAGGCTGCGCGTGAAACGAGCTGAGATTTCTCTGAGGCGCGCAAATGAGCTCCTGGCCAATGAATATGGCGTCGCATTGAACCTGGCGTTGTGCGGCAGGGTGCGGGCGGAGAAACGGCGCGTGGTCGAG
This sequence comes from Mesorhizobium sp. P2_A8, assembly GCF_056404935.1. Lineage (NCBI taxonomy): Bacteria > Pseudomonadati > Pseudomonadota > Alphaproteobacteria > Hyphomicrobiales > Phyllobacteriaceae > Mesorhizobium > Mesorhizobium sp. P2_A8. Next base: position 355,299 of record NZ_JBFUDB010000003.1, on the reverse strand, counting down.
GCTAGGCAGCGGCTCGCAAAGATCGATCCCGTCCGGAGGAATTGAAACATGATGTTCCCGACATTTCCGCTGAACCCCGAAATCGCCAGAAGCGGCCCGATCTATCGGCAAGCCAGGCTCGCGTTACTGCGGCATGAATTGATGCAGAGTTTCGAAGACACCGACGCCGCGGCCCTGCGGGTCGAGCGCGCGGTGGCAAAGCTGTCCAAGGCAAACGCGCGCGGGGCTTTGCCGCAAGCCTGAGGCCGGCTGCATCGAGACCGCTCGCGATTTCGATGAGCGCATCGGCCTATCAGTCAAGCCTTAGCTGCCAGCATCTAACAGGCACGAACGGCGTGCATGGTGGCCGCAAGGTTGTTCCGCTCCATTCTCAGCCAGCTCGCGAAGGCGGAACCGATGGTGGCAGGAACAAAAGCCCGGCACGGATGTTTATTCGATGAAGGGCATTTTAAATTCTTGGAGCACTGAAAATGAAAACCACCCTCATTCTGGGCGCGCTGGCGCTTTGCTTGGCCGCGCCTGCGGTCGCGTCGGCGGACTCGTTCGTCATCACCACCCACCGACATCATCGCAGTCACAACAATGATGCTGTGATTATCAACCAGGACGGCCAGCGCCTTCATCATCGCCGACATGGCACGGAGGCTTTCTATGACAACGGCAATCGCAATTGGCGTCGGCACCATCGCCGCGATCACGCTGTGATTATCAACCAGGACGGCCAGCGCCTTCATCATCGCCGACATGGCACGGAAGCTTTCTATGACAACGGCAATCGCAATTGGCGTCGGCACCATCGCCGCGATCACGTCGTGGTCACCACCGGTTCCATCGAACGCCGTCACCACCGGCACGTCATCATCCCGGACGACAACAACGATTATTGATCCCGTTGCAGAGAACCCAAGGGACCGGACACTGGACAGTGCTACAAGCACTTGTCCGTGTCTTTCCGGGCTGCACCCTCAAGACTTTCGAGACATTCCGTTTCCGTCTCTGTCCGGCTTCACTTGATTGTCGATGTAGTGGATGCGCAGGAGAACGCGCCGGCTTTCACCGGCTGGTTATCGGTGACCGTGATACGACGGTGATGAACCGCGACGGAAATGAGAGGATGCTGACGAGGGAAGTTTAGCAGGCTTGGCTTTGGCTTCGCCGACCTCCTGGTCGCGCTCGGGGTGCTCTGGAAGTCGGTCTAGCCGATGGCGAACCTCTATCGCCCAGTACTCTTCCCGAGTCGTCGCGGGCGCCGTGTAGCGACGGCGGACGGCGTCCGATTACACGCTTGCGGCTCTCCTCGGCTGAAAGCTTTTTGTCCTTTTCCGCATCGGCAGTTTCGCGAGCAAGATCCTTGTCGCGGATCTGATGGCGAAACCATTCCGAATAGTCGCCGGCAGGCAAATGGAACTCCCAGGTCCTATCGTCGACGCCTTCGGCGATCTGAGTGCGCCCTGAGGTTCATGGCAATGTCCGGCCCATGGAAATAGAAGCTCCCGGCCTCATCGAGTGGCCCTCGGCATATTTGTGACTTGCCGTTTGATTGACTGGTTGCGGTTCGATCACTTTAACCGTCTTGAGTTTCTTGCCCGCGTGCGGAATCAAGAAACCGAGCCACAGCTGTTGCCACTCCCAAGCGCGTCGGTTCCATGAACACGACAGCAATGCCCTTCTGTGCTACGTTTGAACGCCAAGCGTGAGGACCAACATGGTTGGAAAAGGCAATCTTCCTCAACTGAATGGTCGCAACATGACCTGTGGAGGTGGGATCGAGACGTGGTTGCAGTATGTCGACGGCTTCCGCCTTCGGCACTTCTGTCTTTTCGAATTGCTAGATGACGAGCGTGGTGTGGCCTGTCTGACCAACTATCACCGTAGGCTTGTCGAGGCAGCAGTTACGGAAGGGTTCGGTGTCATAAACGAGGGCCTTCACTATCGGGCTAGCCGTGATTGGGGCGAACTAATCGGCTACTCCCGCGAAGGCCTGGAGGAAATCAACATTCGTGGGATCGAGTTCTACAAGGACTTCGTGCGAGAGTACGACAGTCTTAAAACGCCCATGATCGTCGGGGGCGTAATCGGGCCAAGAGGCGATGCTTACAACGTGGGCCGTACCCCGGATGCAGCGGAGGCCGAGGATTACCACTCCGAACAAATTCTGACCTTCAAGAAGGCCGGAGCCGATCTGATAACCGCACTGACATTGTCTGCCACAGATGAAGCAATCGGCCTGGCTCGTGCGGCGAAGGCCGCAGATATGCCAGTTGTTGTATCATTCTTCGTTGCAAAGGGCGGGAAACTGAAAGGTGGGCAGACCTTGCAGGAGGCAATTGCAACAGTCGACGCCGCGACCGACGCCGCGCCGGCTTACTATATGGTCAATTGCACGCATCCAACGGAGTTCGAACGGGGCCTGACTGAAGGTGATTGGACGCAGCGATTAGGGGGCTTCATGCCAAACGCCGTTGCAATGGAAACGCTCGATCTCTGCAAGCTCGGGCATCTCGAAGATGGTGACCCTGAGGAACTCGGCGGCCAGATGGCCAACCTTGCTGCGCGCTTCTCTCACATCAATGTCTGGGGCGGATGCTGTGGCACCGATAGTCGACATATCGGCCAGATCACGAGACAGGTCGGGAAGCTTCGAAGGGCAACTGCTGCTGCGGAATAGGACGTGAGATTTGGACGTCTGCATTACCGCCATGCGTAGCGAGTCTGGCGCGTAACCGCAGGGTTCGAAGCGTCATTCGACCAATGGGTGCTGGCCCGGCACTTGAACTCGGAACCGCTCCCTTACCGGGACGTTGACCAGACAAGCCGGGATACGTCCCGGCGGCTGTTGGGTGCGGTCAAACCCGCCGCCGAAATTCACCCTGAGAGCAATGAAAGGGAAGAGCCATGGGCTTCTTTTCTAAGGACATCAAGACACTGGACGATCTCTTCGTGCACACGCTGCGCGACATCTATTATGCCGAAAAGCAGATCGAGAAGGCGCTGCCGAAGATGATCGAGAAAGCAACCGATCCGCAATTAAAGGCTGGATTTGAAAAACACCTCGGCCAGACCAAGGGCCACATCGAGCGTGTCGAGCAGGTGTTCGAGTTGCATGGCGTTAAGGCCAAGCAGATCAACTGCCCGGCGATCGACGGCATCCTGGAAGAAGCCCACGACGTGAGCGGCGATGTCGACGACAAGGACGTTCTCGATGCGGCCCTGATTGCGTCGGCACAGGCGGTGGAGCACTACGAGATGACACGTTACGGCACGCTGATCGCCTGGGCCAAACAGCTTGGCCGTAGCGACTGCGCCAATGTGCTGGCCAAGAACCTCAAGGAAGAACAGGCGACCGATCGCAAGCTTACCGAAATGGCGGAAAGCAAGATCAATCTGCACGCCGCTGAATGAGGCGGTGCCCCTAAATCAGCCGGCCAGCGCACCGCCGGCCGGCTGACATTGTCGCTGTGCACGCCGAGATTGGCGCAAGGGGCTGCTCCGCGGTCGCGGAGCTTTGCACCTCGCGCTTTCGGCGCTTGAGAATACACGCCAAGAGCGCTCGAAGTCACATCAGCTTGTCGTTAGCGGCAGGTCGCGAATGCGCTTTCCGGTCTCGTTGAAGACCGCGTTCGCAACGTCAGCGCAAGTGCCGGTTGCCGATTTCGCCAATGCCGTGAGCTGCCATCGGCGTGTACGGATCAGACATGTGGACCAGATAATCTCGATCGGTGGGACGTTGAGATGCACATGTTAGAGCCCGACAGGACATAGATGATGCGGCCATGCGCTCGTCAAATTGTTTCGTCTCAGGTGCGAGACCGATCCCCGCCACGGAACTGGCTCGCTGGCGATGCCACGTTTCCTCTTAAGTGAAAAGCGTAGCGGCAGGATCATCGAAGCGCAGCACCCGAACCAAATCTCGCCCACGGCGTTGAGTCGCGCGTTGCGTCATCAGCTAGGGCATCATCCATGATAAAGGGCGAGCTTTCCACCTATCGGGCCAAGCGCGATTTCACGAAGACAAAGGAACCGAGCGGCGAGCGGTCGATCGTGAAATCGAACCGACTTCGGTTTGTGATCCAGAAACATGATGCCACGCGGCTTCATTATGATCTGCGCCTTGAACTGGACGGTGTGTTCAAGTCGTGGGCCGTCACCAAAGGTCCGTCCCTGGATCCGCAGGACAAACGCCTGGCAGTCGAAGTTGAGGATCATCCGCTGGAGTATGGCGACTTTGAAGGCACGATCCCCAAAGGACAGTATGGCGGCGGCACCGTGCAACTGTGGGATCGCGGATACTGGGTGGCGGAAGGCTCGCTGTCTCCCGAGCAAGCCTTGGAAAAAGGTGATCTCAAATTCACGCTCGACGGCAAGCGCCTGCACGGAAGCTTTGTCTTGGTGCGCATGAAGCATGACCGCAATGGCGGCAAGCGGACCAATTGGTTGCTGATCAAACATCGAGACAAATACGCGACTGATGGCAATGGCGACGCGGTGCTCGCACAGGACCGATCGGTTGCCTCCGGGCGCAGCATGGAAAGGATCGCTGCGGGAAAGGGTTCGGGGCCGAAGCCTTTTATGATACAAGGCGCGGCGGTGGCCGATGCTGATGCGGTGTGGGACAGCAATCGCGGTCATGCTGCCGAGCAGCGCGCCACGAAAGTGCCAAAGGCATCTCCGCGGTCCAAAAAGGCCGCGCCCGCTTCCGGGGCGAAGATGCCCGACTTCATTTCACCACAGCTCTGCGCCACGCTTTCGCGCCCCCCAACAGGGGCGAATTGGGTTCATGAAATCAAGTTCGATGGTTATCGGGTGCAATTGCGGGTCGAAGACAGCGCCGTCATCCTGAAGACCCGCAAAGGCCTCGACTGGACGCAGAAGTTTGGCGCCATCGCAAAGGAGGCGGCCCGTCTTCCCAATGTCATCATCGATGGCGAGATCGTTGCGCTCGGTGAAAACGGGGCGCCCGATTTTGCTGCCCTGCAATCCTCTTTGTCGGAGCGCAGGACGAAGGACCTGATCTTCTTTGCTTTTGATCTGCTGTTTGTGAACGGCGTCGATCTACGAAAGCTGCCTCTCTTTGAACGCAAGGAGCGGCTGAGCGCGCTGCTTGGTGAAGCCGACCATGGTCAGCACGATCTCATTCGCTATGTCGAGCACTTCACCAATGGCGGGGATGCGGTCCTGCGCTCCGCCTGCCGGCTTTCGCTTGAAGGCATTGTCTCCAAAAAATCTGATGCAGCATATGTGTCCGGGAGGACCGACACCTGGGCAAAATCCAAATGCCGCGCTGGCCATGAGGTCGTTATCGGTGGCTGGTCGACAACCAATGGCAGGTTTCGATCGCTGCTGGTCGGTGTCAATCGCGGAGAGCATTTCGCCTATATTGGCCGCGTCGGGACTGGATACAGCGAGGCGAAGGTCAAGCAGTTGCTTCCGAAACTGAAGGAGATGCAGACGGACAAGTCGCCGTTTACCGGCGATGGCGCACCGAAGAAAGATTCGACCGTCTTTTGGACCAGGCAGGAACTCGTTGCGGAAATCGAATTCGCAGGCTGGACTGGTGGGGGCAATGTAAGGCAAGCGGCCTTTAAGGGTTTGCGCGAGGACAAGCCGGCAGATGACGTTGAAGCCGATAGACCGGCTAATCCTCGTGACACGCAAATTGCCGAACCAGCCAAATCGACGGGGCGGACGGCGAAAAACCCGGTCATCATGGGCGTGATCATCTCCAAACCGGACAAACCGCTCTGGCCGAATGCTGGGGATGGAGGCCAGCCGGTTACGAAACTCGACCTGGCGGAATACTTTGAAACCGTTGGGCCTTGGATGATCAAACATCTCAAAGGTCGACCGTGTTCGCTCGTGCGAGCGCCAGATGGGTTTGCCGGCGAGCAGTTTTTCCAGCGCCACGCAATGCCCGGCACGTCCAATCTGTTGGAGGTCGTGAAGGTCTTCGGCGACCATAAGCCCTATCTGCAGATTGACCGTGTTGAAGGATTGGCAGCGATAGCCCAGATTGGGGGCCTGGAACTGCACCCTTGGAACTGCAAGCCCGACCAACCTGAAGTACCCGGTCGACTTGTCTTCGACCTTGATCCAGGTCCGGAAGTCGCCTTTGCGGATGTGGTTGTGGCCGCCAAGGAAATGCGCGACCGTCTTGAGGATCTGGGGCTGGTGAGCTTTTGCAAGACCACCGGCGGCAAGGGGCTGCACGTTGTCACGCCACTGGCCAGCCAGCGCAGCAAAACGACATGGCCGGAGGCCAAAGCCTTCGCAAAGGCCATTTGCATGAAAATGGCAGCGGACCGTCCGGACCTCTACCTCGTCAACATGGCCAAGAAGTTGAGAACGTCCCGGATCTTTCTCGACTATCTCCGAAATGATCGAATGGCGACAGCCGTGGCCCCGCTGTCACCGCGAGCCAGGGAGGGCGCGACCGTATCCATGCCACTGACATGGGGGCAGGTCAGGACGGACTTGGATCCCAAGAAATACACCGTCCGAACTGTGCCAGGCCTCTTGAAGAAGACCGTTGCGTGGGCGGACTACGATGATGGTGCACGGTCGATCAGCACTGCCATCAAACGTTTCGGTTCAGCAAAGCTTGCCGCATGAAATCGAACGATTTGAAATCGTCTTTCCCGCTTTCCTTGGATATCGCGCCGATGGAGGCAAAGGCAGCCGATACATTGCCGAGCGACCCCGGCCAATGGCAGTACGAACCCAAATGGGACGGGTTTCGATGCCTGGCGTTTAAAGCCGGCGATGCGGTAGACTTGCGGGCAAAATCGGGCAAGCCGCTAGGGCGATATTTCCCCGAAGTCGTCTCGATGTTGCGTGACCAGAAAGCCAGAGAATTCGTCCTCGATGGTGAGATCGTCATCGAGGTCGATGGCTCGCTATGGTTTGACGCGCTGCAGATGCGGCTGCATCCGGCGGCGAGCAGGATTCGAAAACTGTCGATCGAAACGCCCGCCAAATTGATCCTCTTTGACATGCTGGCCAGTGGCGACGTCAGCCTGATGCATCAACCTCTTTCTGCACGGCGCAAAGCGCTAGAAGCGTTCGCGAAGTCAGCTGGATGCACCGATCTCGAGCTCTCGCGCTCTACGCAAAACCTGGCGATCGCAACGAAGTGGCTTGGCGACGCTGGTCAGGGTTCTACGGACGGCGTTGTCGCCAAACGTCTCGACGACGAATATCGGCCTGGAGAGCGCCTCATGGTCAAGGTCAAACGCTCACGCACCGCGGATTGCGTGGTCGGAGGGTTCCGCTATCTGTCGAAGTCGCGCGAGGTCGGTTCATTGCTGCTTGGTCTCTACAACGGCCACGGGCAACTTGACCATGTGGGTTTCACGTCGACGATCGCCGAGGAAGACCGATCAACTCTGACACGACAACTCGAAGCTTTGCGGTCGCCTCCGGGCTTTACTGGCAAAGCCCCGGGCAGTCCAAGCCGTTGGAGCTCGGAAAGAAGCGGGCAGTGGGAGCCATTGCGGCCCGAACTGGTGGCGGAAGTTCGCTTCGATCACGTCACCGGCGGTCGCTTCCGGCATGGCACCAAGTTCTTGCGATGGCGCCCTGACAAGAATGCCAGGCAATGCACGTTCGAACAGATATTTCAAACAACGAGCGCGCGCCCTTGAAACGGTGGTTCACGCGTCGTCATGGGATCGCGAGACACTCTGCTGCTACTCACCACTGCCGTCCAGAGGAACTTATAAACTTCGTCGCAAAGATGTTCGAGGCGCGGCTCACGCGTGGCGCCAGGTCAAGCAGCCGGTTGCTGCGGCGGTGCTGGAATGTCAGGTTCAATTGGCGGGGCGGCAATGGCACGCGGTTCGCTATCATGCTCGAACTGCTCGGCCCATCGCAAATCCATGAGCCAGGGTTCGCGCCGACCGATCCAGAGTTCATAGTCGGGGATGATGTCGCTGGGGGCAAGATCCAGAGCACCAAGCATCAACTCCGCCTCGTCATCCAGAAACGAGGCAACGCGAGATCCGCAACTTGGGCAAAAGCTCCGACCTTCAAACGTCCTGAGTTCTCCAGTTCCCCTATATGCAGATCGCGGCCAAACACCGAAGAAATTGAACGCGCTGCCGCTAGCGCGCCGACAATCCTGACAATGGCACAAGCCAACGCGAAGCGGATCGCCTTTTGCCGAGAAGCGAACTGCACCACAAAGGCAACCACCCTTGCGAGTATCATGGCCGCTCATGTCAGAACTCTTTTTGGCGGGACACGGTTCTCATCGGGGTTAGGGACCGGCAACTCGTCTGGGAAAAGATCGGGATCGGGTTCACGCACGTCTTGCGTCCAGGTCGGCGCATCCACCGGAGGTTCTTCGCTTGGCTCTGGCTTGGGCGGCATGGCTACGCTCCGGGTTTGTCGGTCGGGCGAGGGGTTTTGCCGGCCACCGGCCGAGCGTCGCTTTGTCTGGCTAGGTCTGCGGGATTGGCGTCTTTGCCGCTCAGGTTTTTGCGCTCGATTTCGGCTCCGGCCCTCTCCGGCTCTTTAACAATTGCATCGCTGAGGTTTTTGATCATGGCCATTCCCGCTGTCTCCTTTGCTGGCCAACGACCGGCCGGAAAGAATGTTCCATGTGAGGCGGAACTCGCAGCGCGCGGGGCTGTTATCGGTCATCACATGGGAGGATCGAAAATGTCTGGGAACGAAAACCATCGCGAATCCGGTGCAACAAAATATCCGGCCAAGACCGGTGCCGACCAGACGGATGCGTTCTCCCAGGGCGCGGCTGGTAACAAGAAGCCGGAGGGTGGGGTTGGATTAACGCGGCCAGTCAATGAGGTGGACGACAAAACGCACCAATCAGATGGCCAGAATCCTCCAGGTAAGGCGCCCCCGACTCATGGACAGAGGGCTTGACCACCTGAGCGTCAATCTTCGGCTCGATACCCTCTGCAAAAGCAGAGGCCGAGCAGCGTATGAAGACATGACACCGGCAAACACCGGCCGCCACTCCCTTCCAATCCGGCTCTGCAGATCGCAAAAAATGCACAAGGTAAGTGGGCATCCCACCACTTTCGGAGTTGGCGAAAGAGCAGGGCCTCGGTGAGGGTCACATCTCGCTGTTCTCAATAATGCCGGCTTCGCCATCGCAAAGATGGGTGCGTGGAGCCGGGTTCTTCATCAGGCGAACACCGGGGCCGCCATGCGCTGTCTCGCCATCTCCGAGAAAAGCGACCCCCGCCATTTCAAGCGCACACCGCATCGCGACGAGCTTGCCGGCCACAGGAACACGTCTTCCCTTTTCGAAATCTCGAACCGTCCCCTCACTTAGACCTGCTTTGGCTCCAAGCCTGACTTGGGGCCAATCCAAAAGACCTCTTGCGGCCCGGCATTGCTCGGGAGTCAGTGGGGTCACAAAATTCTCCTGTTTCAGTGCACTGACTAAGCTGTCTTCCGCTTTGACGGCGCGGTCTTTTTGGGGGCCAAACCACCCTTTTTGAGGCTCTTTTTTAGAACCTCAGCCAGATCGATGACGTTCTCTTTCGGCTTAGGCGCCGGCGCTGGCGGGTTAGGCTCTTCCAGGCAGCACGCGGCCCGACCTGTTCAGGGCAAACGACTTCCAGTTCGAATTGTTCCTGTCACCTGCGAGCTTGCCTGCCATCATGACTGACGCCCTACGTAGGATCGTCTAGGATTGACCGCACCTTTTCCGCAAGGTCTTCAAGGCTGAAAGGTTTCGGCAACAGCTGTGTCCCCGGATCGAGGATACCATTGTGAACGATGGCGTTCCGCGTGTAGCCGGTGGTGTAGAGCACCCTGAGCTTCGGATTTTTCTTGCGCAGGACGTCGACGAGTTGACGCCCTGACATCTCCGGCATGACAACGTCGGTGAAGAGCAACGACAATTCCTGCCCGGCTTGGATCATCTTAAGTGCTTCATTTGGTCCGCTGGCTTCGACTACCGTGTAACCAAGCTCGCGCAACGCTTCGGCTGAGACTGCGCGGACCCGATCTTCGTCCTCGACCACCATGATGACCTCGCTCGGCAGGCCACCGTCGATCGGTCGTGGTTGGGTGTTGGAAGCACCCTGTTCAGGATTGCCATAGTGCCTTGGCAGATAGATCTTGATCGTGGTCCCCACGCCGGGCTCCGAGTAGATCTTCACGTTTCCCCCGGACTGCCGGACAAAGCCGTAAACCTGGCTGAGGCCGAGCCCGGTTCCCTTGCCAACGCTTTTGGTCGTGTAGAAGGGATCGAAAGCCTTTGCGAGAACATCAGGCGACATCCCGATGCCCGTGTCGGTAACCGCGATCAGCACGAACTGCCCGGCGCAGATGGCGGACTCGCGAGCATACCGCTCGTCGACATAGGCGTTCGAAGTTTCGATGGTCAGCTTGCCACCGTTAGGCATGGCATCCCGCGCATTGACCGAGAGGTTGAGCAGGGCGCTTTCCAGCTGGCCTGGGTCGGCCTTGACCTGCCAGAGGCCAGCACCGAAAGCAGTTTCGACCTTGATCGTCTCGCCGAGCGTTCGCATCAACAGATCGGTCATCCCGCCTACCAGGCGGTTTGCATTGATGGTTTCCGGCTTAAGTGGTTGCTGTCGAGAGAAGGCAAGCAACCGCTGTGTCAGGGCCGCGGCGCGATGGGCGCCGTCCATGGCCCCTTCGACAAATCGGCCAACGTCTGTTTCACCCTTGGACAGTTTGCGTTGAAGAAGATTGAGCCCACCGATGATGACCGCAAGCATATTGTTGAAGTCGTGAGCGATGCCGCCTGTCAACTGGCCCACCGCCTCCATCTTCTGCGCCTGACGCAACTGCTCCTCCGCCTTTGATCGCTCCGCAACTTCCTCAATCACCCGTTGTTCAAGCGTGGAGTTGAGTGTTTGCAGCGCGGCTTCCGCTCGGCGTCGTTCAGCGAGTTCCCTTTCGGCCGCCTGGAACAGACGGGCGTTGTCGATCGCGGTAGCGGCGTGGCCGGCAATACCCAAGAGGGCACTCTCGTGTTCAGGTAGAAACTTCCCGGTTTCGGCATGGCCGAAGAAGAGCCCACCCAGAACCTCACCGGAGTTCGAAACGACAGGCACTGCCAAATACGAACGAACGGGCAGGTGTCCTTCCGGCATGCCTTTGCATGGCGTATTCCTGCCGTAGCGCGGATCTGTCACGATATCGTCCGAACGGACCACAGCTGTTCCAAGGAATGTGGGCTCGAACACCGCCGTTGCACGTGGCATCGGGTAGTTTTCGAAGGCCGAACGCGGGGCACCGGAGAGGGCATAGAGCAGGTAGCTGCCACCCTGATCATTGAGCACGTTGTAGAAGAACGCGCCGAACTGTGCTCCGGACAGCTGGACGCCGGCATCGGTGGTAATCTGGACGATCTTGTCGAGATTGAACTCGGCCGCGACAGCCGCGCCGGTGTCATTCATAATCTTGAGATGGCGTTCAACCTTCTTGCGATCGGAAATGTCGATCGCGGTGCCGATGAACCGGACTGCGTTCCCGTCATCGAACATGGCGTGACCGCTTGCCGCCACCCAACGCTCAATGCCGTCCTCCAGACCAATCGTTCGATACTCGATGTTGAAAGGTTCGGGACTGTCTGGAGCGATTGCCAGCCTGACAGCCTCATCCGCCCGACTCCGATCGTCTGGATGCAGCCCGGCGATAAAGGAGCCTTCGTAGGATACGTCGCCGTCTGATTTGATGCCGAACAATGCCCGGCATTGTGCGTCCCATTGCAACCGGTTAGCGACAGGATCGTAGTCCCAGGTCCCAATCGCGGCTGCCCGGGTTGCCAGGCTCAGTCGTTCGGCTGTCTCGGCCGCGCTTTGATCCGATCTTACTCGTTCGATGTGGGCCCAGGACCTTTCGGTCACCTCGGTCAGAAGCGCGAGCTCATTTTGTGTCCATATCCGGGGTGCGCTGTCGTGGATCGCCATCAGCGCGGTCAAACGCCCCTCCTTGACGAAAGGCATGCAGATGGTCGCGGCAATGCCGATGTTCTGGAACGTTGCGGCTTCTTCCGGTGGCAGCTCGACGCGATTGTCATTGATGCTCAACGGTAGGCCCTGATGGAGCCTCAGAACGGCAAGCTGGCCAAAGTCTTTAAGACTGTAGTAGCCCACGATGCTCGATGAGCCGTTCCTGTGCCAATCGCCCCGGATCGTAAAGTGATCCTGATCGGCCTCCATGTCGGCATAGGCGCAGATCGCCACACCAAGATGCTCACCAAGCATCCTGGTGGTGATTTCCAGGATGGCGTCCGCGTCGGCGCTCTTGGCAGTCTCTTTTCCAAGCGCATCAAGGAATCGCAGACGGCTTTCATTTTGGCGCAGTTCCGCCTGCGCGCGGCGTCGTTCAACGGCTGTACGGGTTCGCTCGGCCATCTCGCGAACAAACTTGATCTCTTCCTCCGACCAGGAGCGGGGCCTGTCGTGGTTGAGGTAGAGCAGTGCCACAAAGCCGCCCTTTTCAGTCACGGGCATGTTGATCAAGGATTGAGCACTGATTGCTTTCAGCGCCTCTGCATTGTGGCTTGTACGCGGATCCTTCTCCGCGTCCTCGAAGACAACGGTGATCCCGCGTTTAAGGTCCTCGATATATGTGCCGTAGTCGCGAAAATGCAGCACGCCGGCCAGACTCTTGATGCCGGGAGCATTCCAGTCGCGCTCGATTGAAATGGTCTCTTTCGCAAGGTCGATCGTGCCATATCCGGCCCGGCTCACTTCAAGTTCCCGACCAATGATTTCGGCCGCGGCATAGGCTAGGTCATCTGGATCTTCAATTAACCGAACAACCTCTGCGAGCTCGGCGACCGCAGCGCTTCGCTTTCTCGCGCGATATGTTTCGGTGACGTCGAACCCCTCGCAGAATATTCCGGTCACCGTGTTGTTGCCGTCGTAGAGCGGCGCGTAGATGAACGTCAGGTAGCGGCTCTCTTCGGGGCTCTCCGGCGAACGGCGAAAGCGAACTGGGACACCCTGCGCCTCGAACGTCTTACCGCTGCTGAACACTTCGTCCAGGCGCTCGTAGAAGCCTTGTCCTTCCAGGCTGGGAAATGCATCCCGGATGCTCCTGCCCAGCCATTCGCCGCTGTTGAACACCAGACGATGGGCATCATTCACAAACTCAACGATGTGGTCGGAACCCCGCATGATAATGATGAAGCCGGGTGCCTGTTCGAACAGATTGATCTGACGTTCAGCGGCAAGGCGCTCGCGCCTTTCTGCAAGAAACCGGTCAGTTGTTTCCGTGCAAACGCCAAACAGCCCGCCAATCCCGCCGCTGTCCGGTTCAATTACGGGATTGTATGAAAATGCAAAGTGCGCCTCCTCAGGCGCGCCGCGCTTGTCTATCCGGATCTCGAGGTCGTCCATGTGCACGGACTGGCCCCGGAAGACGCTGTCAAACATGGGGCCGATCATGTCCCAGGCTTCAGCCCACACCTGCTGGCTGGGCAAACCGAGGGAAGCAGGATGCTTTCGCCCCAGGATTGGAATGAAGGCGTCGTTGTAAAGCCAGATCCGTTCCGCGCCCCAGACAACAAACATCGGCTGCGCCGAGCTTACAATCAGATCAACGAGTGTCTGGAGCGCCACCGGCCATGATGACACCGACCCGAGCGAAGTTTCGCCCCAGGCGAACGACCGGATACGGTCAGCCATCTCACCCGCGCCGCGAAATGCAGCACCACTTGTCCTATCCTGTTTCGATCCCGCCAAAACAGCCCCCATATCGAAGCGGACAAAACGACGGAACTCGGTTTTGGTTGCATCGCCGAGGATCGGCCTGGGTTGTAGGAGCGTGTTTCTTGAGATTACAGGGATAGACTGCGGGGGACCGGCACCATGCGAGCTTTTTGCAGCCAGCGCAGCCAACCCGCCGCCGAGGCATCAATCTGCAATCTTGCCCAATGTGTCGGCGACGACTGCCCCGCGCTTGCCCATTGGCCGCGCCGGGCCCGTGGTCGAGTCGATGGCCGTCTGATGTTCCATCTCCGCGTTGATGGCGGCGCCAGCGATGAGGATGATGACCGATATCCATGTCCACATCATCAAGCCGACCACCGCGCCCAGCGATCCGTATGTGGCGTTGTAGTTGGCGAAATGCTGGAGATAGAACGAGAAGAGCCACGATGCCCCGATCCAGACAGTGGTCGCGATCAAGGCTCCCCGACTCAGCCATCGCCACTTGGCGTGTTCCCGACTTGGCCCGAAGCGATAGAGCAGGGAAATGCCGGTCAGCATGGTGCACACCAGGATCGGCCATCGGGACACGCCAACAAGCGTTTCCGTCCAGGCATCGAGGTAGAAATAGCGTAGCAAGGCAGGTACGACGCCTACGGTCAGCAACAGTACGATGCCGATCAGCAAGGCTCCGACCGTAAACAGGATCGACATCAGGTTGAGGGTGATGAAACTGCGTTTTTCGCGTTCTTCATACGCAATGTTCATGGCGTCGAAGAGCGCCTTCATGCCGCTGTTGGCGCTCCACAGCGCGATGCCAAGGCCGATGAAGAAGCCGGTTCCGAGAGAGCTCGGTTTCTGTTTGGCCAGGGCCTGCAGTTGGTCGCGAATGAGATCGAGCCCACCCGACGGAAGCAATCCGCCGAGATACGCGACATGATCCGCGACTGTCACTGGATCCGAGACAAAACCATAGATCGAAATGAAGGCCGCCAGTGCCGGGAAAAGCGCCAGCAGCAGATAGAAGGTGGCGCCGGCCGCCACCAGCAGAACCCGGTCCTTGTTGAATTCTTCCCATAGCCGCCAGAAGATATCCTTCCAGCCCAGCGCCGGAATCTCTGATGGCCAGGCAGCGTCGCGTCCGCGCCCTCCATGCTCCGACCGCAGGCTCGCTTTGCTGCCTTCTGTCGTTGCTGCAGCACGGCTGGCAGCTTCTCCGTCGATGAGTGAGGACCGCGTTCCGGTCGGCTGCTGATTCCCTTCCGCCTTCGAAGCCACTGGGCGCGCCTCACTCAAACCCGCGTTCAACCAGGGTGCCGGGTGCGTCGCAGTGCAGCAAAAGCCCCTATCGCCGTATCTGGCGTTGCTTTGCCGTCCAGCGCCCCTGCACCGCTATCCCTCAGCCTTGAAATTCTTTGCTTTTTCGGTGGCTTTCTTCTTGTCGCCGCCATGCTCGCGCAACAGGTCCTTCGCCTGCTTCGGCGACACGTCAGTCGTCTCAGCAAGGTGCATCGCCTCTCGGTCTATAACCCGGGATTTGGTCTGGTCCTTTGGCATGCTTCTATCTCCGCTGTGTGAGGGACAACAAGAAACTCGCAGGTCGGTTCCCCTCGCAAGGGACAGGGATGACCTACAGCCTTGATCTGCACGATGCCCCATCTCCGCACGCTCTTGCCGTGATCAAATGCAAACTGCTAGGCGCCTTGCACGTCAAGCAGAAGGACGAGGGCGGGAAGATATTGCGAATGGGGGTGTGATGCGGCAGCACAAGCCCGCAAGCGACAACTACCTCCCTCGGCTCTGTTCAATCCGCTGGACCGCGGACCAGCACAGAATGGCCCAAGCGGAACCGACGCACCAACCTGCAAGAACGTCGGTGGGGTAATGGACGCCGAGATAGACCCGGCTCAATCCGACCATGACCGTCAGAAAAACTGCGAGCGAAACAAAATACGCCTTGATCCGGGGATCGGAGTTCGCCTTGGCCAGCAATGCTCCCAGGGTCAGGAAAGTGACGGCGGAAAGCATCGCATGCCCGCTCGGGAAGCTCGCAGTAAAGACCCTTGTCGTGTGCATGAGATCGGGCCTCGGACGATCGAAGGCAATCTTCAGAAGCGTGCCAATGACCTCCCCGCCAGCTACGGCGCTCGCAACAAGCGCAGCATATCTTCGCTTTCCCACAATCAGCAAATAGCCCACTGAGGCCACCGAAACGAAGCCGAGGAAAGCAAAGCTGCCAAGTGATGTAACGTCGCGACCTATTTCCTCGAGCCAAGGCGGGCCCACAGGGTTCGTTGGATCACCGGAGCTGCGAAACGCCATAAGCACGGCCCGGTCGAAACCCCTCGTGTCGCCCTCTACGACTTCCTCTGCGAGAAGGCCGAAGCCGAGGACCAGACCGCCTGCTACAAGCAGAGAGACGATCAACCACATGGCATCGCTGTGAAAGCTTCGGAGAACGCCGCCGGTCGAAGGGGATGACTGGATCTTCATGGCGCTATGATCGACCTATTCTGAAGCGGTCACAACCGCGACGACTAGGTCCAAGTGTCGGAACCAATCGCGCCCTCGGCACATCGTGGAAAGATGCCGAGCTGGGGGAAACTTGGAGGTCACAGCCTGACCCAAGTTGCGGACTTGTTTCTCGGGATGCCGGTCAAAGAGTCGACGACCAGAGGCCGAAAATTAGCCAACTGCACGATCATCACGTCGCTGGCTCATTGTTTTCGCAAAACAGGTGCGGGGAATGATGTGGCGACCGCGTAACCCACATTAAGATCACGCGGTCTGGCTTTTCAATAACCGTCGGGGCACCGCGCGACATAGACCCGCCCATGGCGATCTCTGTAGCGACACTGACCGGCTTCGCTCGCATGTCCAATCACAGCGCCTGCAATAGCGCCGGCGGCACCGCCAACGATAGCACCTTGTACGGGATCGCCAGCCACGGCAGCGCCGATTGCCGCTCCGCCGAGTCCACCAACTGCGGCCCCCTGTTCCGTGCGCGAACAAGCAGCAAGGGGAACTAGAAGGGCCAATATGAGCAGTGTTTTTTTCATGAGTTTTCTCCAGCGGCCCGACATTGAGCCAGGGGATAAATGCGCGATCTGTTTTTTTGATCCATCGAGTTTCTAAATTAGCCAACTGTTATGGAGTGCGGTTCGGTGACAACAAGAAGGCGAAGCACGCGCGAGCGGCGAAATGACGGGCGATTGATTTCAATGCTGTCGGTGGTCCGGCATCTAGCCGTGGCAGCCTAGACGAAACCTTTACGCTGCAGCATTTCCGTGAAGGGTCGGCACGAAAAGGGGCATCATCGTTGGAACATTAGATCATCCCGAGTGTTCAGTTCGAAGCGAGGGTTCCACAAGTGCCTCCGGCACCTAATCCTCGACGACGATAGGTTGGTCTGCCAATCAAAGGAGAATTCCCATGCACAGCATTATCTACCTCGTAGGACTCGTCGTTGTTGTCCTTGCAGTGTTGAGTTTTTTTGGCCTCAGGAGGTAGACCGCAGTGGCCATGTCCCAGACCGTTGAGCCGCCAATTTTGCCAGAGGGTTCCCCAGATCGGGAGGTCAACTGTGAAGTTGCGTTGGAAACCGCATTCGCAGCCTTGGTGACCGCCTCAGAAGCGCAGGGGTGGACACCACACGAAACGGCTGCAGTTCTACTGAAAATCGCTACACAGCACGCCCAACAGATCGAAAATATCGTCATTGCTGACACTGATGGATAGAAGGCGCGCAGCGCTGACCCTGATACAATTGTTGTCTCCTTGTGCGAGAGCGCCTGCTCTCGCCAATGCAGCCTGCGAGATAGTCGATGAAACATAGGGGAGCTTTGAAGGTCCCGGGCTGCATTGCTAAGCAGCAACTCAACACAACAAAGAAAATAAGGATGCGGGATGCAAACGCTCGCCGGCTTCCCGCTTTGCGCCAAGGCGCTGGCAAAACTCGTCAAAACTCTGCGGCTGCCGGAATTTGAGGCGGGGGAGGTGCAGCCTCTCGGGAAGCCATAGAACAGCTCGCCGCAAAGGGATACGTGAGCCGCTGATCGCCCCGGCACCGGCTGGGGCGATGCGATCTAGCGCTTCCGGCCGCGCGATGTGATTGGCATGGCCCGCCTGCCTGTTGATGGCCATTCTAGCTGTGCTGGTGAGGTGCTGCCCGGATAGCCCCTGGCCGGAAGGCCGCCAGCGCTGGGAATAGCGCCAGCGACAACTAGAAGATAGCGCCGGCCGCCACTAGCAGAACCCGATCCTTGTTGAAGTGGCGATCCGGCCGCGTGATGCTCTGGCTGGTCATTCCGCCTTTTTCAGCGCTTCACCATCAACGCGACTTGGTATTGGTGTTGTACTGTCGGTTTGCGGCGTAATCGATAGTGAAGGTTCCCTCTGCAATGCGACCACCCTGCTTCACGTTGAAGATAGCAACCGTCGTCGTTAGGCCCCTCTCGTCAGTAAGGCTCCATTTGCGTAAATCAAGAGATTTGCTATCAAAAATCATCGATATATTCGAATTACCGAAGGCCGATTTGTCTGCAAGCTTAATAATTATTAGATCGCCTTCTTCTCGCATGCTTTTGAGGCGGCTGCCGGAGAAGTCGACTTTGCTGTCGAGTAGGAGCTTCAGCGGCGTCTTCGAGAGCGAATAAAGCCGGGACGTCTTAAGCTTCTTGTTGTAAACGACCAATGATTTGCCGTCTGCAATTACGCAGACTCCCGATGGGCCGGCATAATTGAAACGGATCTTGCCCGGACGCTGGAGAAAAAACCTTCCACTTGTCCGTTCCGCCTTCGGGCCGGACTGAACGAAGTCCCCGGACATGGATTTTACTGACGAGAAATGGTCGGCAATCGTCTGCGCTGTTGCAGGTGCGGCCGAAAGCGCGGGCGAAAATGCGAGATTTGTTGCGGCAGCGCCGACAAGGAAGAACCAGACACCAAGCAGACTTTTGGGCTTACAAAGCATGTGATTGTCCTAGCCATGGAGGCACCTGGAAAGCAAACGCGGCCATGACGATCGCGATACCTGCATTGGCCAACTTCGCTGGCGTGCCCGATCACCGCAGCGTTGCGTCGCTGAACCCTTCGTCCGCGCGAAGGGAACAGCTTGAGAAAGCTCAAGGTCACGACTCAGCGTTTTATTAGTCGGGCGACTGCGATCAAGATACACGCACCGATAAAGCCGGCGACCAGATAACCAAGCCATCCGCTCAGCGATATGCCAAGGAGCCCGAGAATGATGTTGGCGACAATGGCGCCCACAATGCCCAATACAATGTTCATGAGCACCCCCATGTTGCTTTTCATGAACATCTCGGCGAGCCATCCGGCGATACCGCCGATGACGATCGCCGCAATCCAACCCACGCCAACAGTCTGCATAGTTTTCCCCTTTTCTCGAACCGCAATTGGTTCGGCGGGGAAACGTCGCACTACCCAACAAAGTTCCGTGACATCAAGTGCCGTGCAGCCCGGAAGAATTGCGAGATTGCGCTGTGGATCGAGCGGGCTCACGCGGCGTTGCGAAGCTTGGCAAAACTCTGCTGACGGGGAAAGCAATCACAGCCCATAATAACTCAAACAGAACTGTTATCTCAGGCGCCACGCAAGATCCTAAAAAGGGAACTTCGTATCATGCGGCAAGTTGTCAGGTCGCAAAGATGCCGCGTTCAGCCTCCTGCAACGGTTTAGCCAAACGCGGCGTGCATCAACGCTAACGCACAAGGAAACGTACCATGATCAGCAAACTTTTGGCTACCACAGCAGTAGCGACGCTTCTGACGTCTGGACTATGGGTCACCGGCGCTATGGCAGAAGATGCTACCAAACCTGCCAGTGCTCTGCAGACGTCTGCAACGCCGGCGGCCGTTGCTGACGGCAGTCTCGTCACCAAAATCATCGGCGCCGACGTATACGACAGCGCCGCGGACAATGCCCAGAAAATAGGCGATGTAAGAGACGTAGTGCTCTCCAAGGACGGCAAAGCCAAGTACATCGTCATCGGCGTCGGAGGGTTTTTGGGAATCGGCGAAAAAAACGTCGCCTATGATTTCGGCAAAGCCGAATGGGTCGAGAAGAAGGGTGAGCGCTGGCTGGTGGCAAAGACCACCAAGGAAGACCTGCAAGCGCAGCCCGATTTTGACTTGAAAGTCTACGATACCGCATCGGCATCGAACACCAACGGGGTCGCCGCCACCGCGCCCAGCGAGCCAGCCCCGGCCACGACAGATAAGACGCAAACCGCTGCTATCGACAAGTCTTCACTGACCGAGATTCCGATGGAAAAAATTAGCACCAAGGATTTCATCGGGACCACCGTCTATGGTGCGGACGATGCAAAAGTCGGTGAGATTGGAGACGTGGTCCTGGGCGGCGACAAGAAGGTGGATGCCGTAGTTGTCGACGTCGGCGGGTTCCTCGGCATGGGCGAAAAAGAGGTTGCTGTAGGCTTGGAAAAATTGAAGTTCCTAGCCGACAAGGACGGGAACCGGTATCTCTACACGAATTTCACCAAGGCCCAGCTTGAAGCGCAGACCGCTTATGACAAAGGCACGTATGCACAGAACCGCGACAAACAGCGGATAATTGTTGCTCAGTAAACTCCAGGGTGGCCCCGCCGGGTCGGCGCGGGCCACCCTCCCGTCGGCGTGCCGAAACGCCGGCCTCTCGGGCTCTGCCGATTGTCGGATAGCGACGACTTGGCTGCATCCGAATTTTGAAAGACCTGCCTCGAATTATCTGGCCTCAGACGACCAAGGGAAGTTCACGTACTGGTCGCGGCTATCGTAGCAAATGTTGCCATACATCCGTAGATATTCGTCTCTGCGGGCCGGATCGGCGTATACTGCGCCTGGATCGGTAAGATCATTCTGGTATTCGCCAAGATTCTGCGCATTGATCATGTGCGGCAGGATATCCATTGCCTGAGGTATTTGTTTTCCCTCGAGCCAGTCCGCTGCATGCTGGCCCATCGCGTAGCCGAACACTGGTGAATTCAAGCTGATTGTCGTCTTGTAAGGACCGCCCTTCTTTATCTCGGCAATTGCCTCCGGCTCGCCGTCAATCCCCCCGATAAACTGGTCCGGCCTGTCCTTGCCGGCCTCCCGCAACGCCTGCAAGGCGCCTAGCACGACCCCGTCTGCGCCCAGCACTACGTCGATATGCGGATGCGCTTGAAGAACGGTGCGCATAGTCGCCAAACCACCCTCCTTGCTTACAGGACTGGGGGAGATGTCCGCCACGATGCGCACGTCCGGTAACGTATCGAGCGCATCGCGGATGGCCACGAAACGCGGCGTGAGAAATTGCAGGCTGTCTTGGGTCAGCAGCACAACATCGGCCCGGCCCCCGAGTTTTTCCTGGATATAGGCGACGGCCGCGTCGCCCAGTTCCTTGCCTGCAAGATATTGCGGTGCGTTGAGCAGCGACGTTGCTGGCGGAGCGACCACCGTGCTGACATAGGTTCCAGACCAAATCGCCCGTTGCAGGCTTGCGGCCAGCGCAGCCGGGTCGACGGGAGAAACGACGATCCCGCCAACTAGCGCGGCGCGCAGCACTTCGACGTCGGCGATCATCTTGGCGCTGTCATTGGCGGCGAGCGCGACACGATACTCCAGGCCATTGTCCTTTGCAGCCTGCGCCAATCCGTGATCGATCCCCTCGATAAACTCACGCTCGTTGTCCTTGGCAAAAGCCAAAATGGGCTTGAGGTCGGCAGGTTTGGAGCAGCGCGGCGCGGCAGGATCATACGACTTGAACACCCTCGGCGTGTTGATGCCCTGCGACCCATCCGCCCCGGTGGCGCAGGTCGTTGAGGCTAAAAGCGTCGCGATCATCAAAAGCGGCTCGACGTGCCGCTTGGCAAGCTCACGGATTGGCGGATGCATTGAACTCTCCCCGCCCTCAATGGCGGCGGTGCATCCTTGCATGCTCGAGGCCAAATTCAAAAGTGCTAATAAAGGCGCTGGCTATCGCCAGTCGCAGTTTACTGCAGGGCGAACGTCAGCGTCACAGCCGTTCCGGGATTGCGTCCCTCATAAGCCACATCGGCGTTGATGCTTTTCGCCATAGCCTTGACGATGCGTGTACCCAACCCGGTGCCCTTGACAGTGTTGTCGCTGCTACCCACGCCGTCGTCCTCAACGGTAAGCAGCGCACGCCCTTCGCCGTCTTCGCGCAGCCGCACACGGACCTCGCCAGATTTGTCAGGATATGCATATTTGAACGCGTTGGTGACCAGCTCGGTGACAATGACCCCGAGATTGATCGTGGCATCGGTGCCGAGTGTCAAAGGCGCCAGATCGCTGATCAGGGTAGCACCATGGCCCTGTCCCCGCATCGATCCACTAAGGTTCTCCAGCAAGCCGCCAAGATATTCGTCAAGCTCGACGACGCCTACGGAGCGGGAGGTATAGAGGCGCTTGTGGACCGAGGATATGGCGAAGATCCTCGCTTGAGTTTCGGCAAGCGCATCCTTCGCGCCCCGGTCTGTCAAGACATTGGCCTGCAGGCTCACCAGCGACGAGACCATTGCAAGGCTGTTGGCGACGCGGTGATTGACCTCGGCAAGCAGGAGTTCGGCGCGGTCGCGCGCCACCCGAACCTCGGCCTCGGCCGCTTCCTTCTCGGCAACCAGGCGTGCCTTGACCACCGCTTGTTCGAGTGCGGAAGCTAGTAGGGTTATAAAGTCGTCTCCGATGGTCTTCGGCACGAAATCGCTGGCGCCGGCCTTGAGGGCGGCAACGGCTACACTCATTTCGGACGAACCGGTCACATAGACAGTGGGGGGCGCGCCGCTGCGGGAGGCCAGCCTTGCCAGGAATTCGAGGCCGGTACCCGCTCCCAGATAATGGTCGAGCGCCAGGACGTCGAACCCTCCTTCGTCAAGACGGGCTAACGCTTCGTTAGAACCGGAGGCATGCTCGACGACGTACCCCAGCCGGCCAAGCTGCTTCTGCACCAGCCGCGCGAGCGCATCGTCGTCGTCGATGTACAGGACCCTGGTCGATGCGTCTTTTGTCATCGCATTCAGGCTGTTTCCGGTACCTGAATGACAGTGAACAGAAGGCCAAGCTGACGGACGGCGTTGGAGAAACCTTCGTAGTTTACCGGTTTGGTGATGTATACATTCGCACCGAGGTCGTAGCAGCGCTGGATCTCGCGGCTATCGTCCGTAGTGGTCAGCACCACGACCGGAATGCGTTTAAGATGCGTATTGGCCTTGATACGCTGCAGGATATCGATGCCGGTCATATCCGGAAGATTCAGGTCCAGTAGGACGAGAAGATGCCGACCGACGCTTACCTCGCCAGATCCGTCGGGTCCAAGCAGATAGGCCAGCGCCGTGGAACCGTCGGCGAAACCTTCGATATCGTTGTTCACCCCGGCACGGCGGATGTTTTTTTCGATGAGTCGGGCATGGCCCTCATCATCCTCGATCATGACGATCGTTATAGGCTTGCCAGCCTCTCTCATCCAAACGCTCTTTCAGTAAAAATGGCGCTGAGCGGGAGCTCTATCCTGAAAGTCGTGCCAACGTCGAGCGCTGATTTTACGCTGATGTCGCCGCCGAGCCTACGCACGACGGATCGCACATGTGCTAGGCCGATGCCTTCGCCGGGCTGGTCCTGCGGGCCTGATCGACGGAAGAGCTCAAATATGCGCTCCGCGTCCTGGTCGGCGATGCCGCGGCCATTATCCTCGAACTCGATGGCGACGCGGTTGCCGGGGATTATTTTGGCACCGACATTGATGCGAAGCGGCCGCTCACGCGAGCGGTATTTGATGGCGTTGTCGAGAAGGTTGGCGAAGGCCTGCTCAAGCGAAAGGCGGTCCGTCTCGATCTTGGCGACGCTGAGATCGACATTGATCTCACCGCCAGCTTCCTTGACCTGATGTTGGAAGCTGGAGGTGTTGCTTTCGATTAGTTCGGCGAGTTGGATGGTTTCAGCCCGCAGCGGCCTGCGGCCCTCGCGGGAGAGCTGAAGGATGGCATTGATAAGCCCGTCCATCTTGCGGGTTGAAGAGCGGATGAAGCTGATGGCTTCCGGCAGGTCCTCCGCGGCTGCCATCCTGGCATTGGCAACAACCGGATCGGACGCGTCTGAGCCGATGCCGGACTTTTCGATGAGCGTCTGCATGCTAGCGACGCCCGCTTCAAGTTCGCTGGTGAAACCCATGATGTTGACCAGAGGGGCGCGAAGGTCATGGGTGACGATATAGGCGAAGCGCTGGACCTCCTCATTGGCCCGCACGAGGTCCGCGGTACGCTCGCGGACCCGGCCTTCCAGGCCGCTGTTCAGGGCTTCGAGATCCCGCTGGGCCGAACTGAGCTCGCGGGTGTGGCGTACGACTGAAGCCCAGGCGAAGCCGACAACGATCACGATCGCTATGCCGCCAGCGATGGTGATCAATCGCAGCCAGGCGAAATAGGACCGCTGCTCCGCCACACGTGCGGTCAGCCGGTCGTCAGCGGCGAGGATGATGCCGTTGAAGAAGACGTTGGCCTCGTCCATCAGGGCCTTGCCACGGTTGGAACCGATGATCGCCGCCACAGCGTCGTCCTTCCGCTGGCGCTTCAGAGCGACCGTTTTGTCCATCTCGGCAAATTTTTCGCTGATGATATTCTTCAGCCGGTCGAGCGAGGTGGCCGCGCCAGGATCTTCGGTAAGCAGCCGCTGCAGCTTTTCGAACCGGCGCAGCGCAAGCGATTTCGCCGTATCGTACGGCGCGAGATAGATTTCATTGCCGTTGTAGACGAAACCGCGCTGACTGGATTCCGCAGCGAGCAGTGAATTTCGGACATCGACGGCGGTGGCTCGCGTGTCGCGCGCGGCAATCACCTCATCGAAACTGTTGCGCGAGCGCTCGGCGAGCACGTAAGTGGCAGCGACGATGCCTATCAGCACGATTAAGCCCAGCGACAGCAGCGCGCTGGACGCGCGTAGGATTACCCCGCCGGTTGGGCTCTCGCTTGGGTTCATAAGTGACGTGTCGCCCCAGTAAATGACAAGCCCTCACGGTGAGATAGGCAGAGGACAACCGTTAAGTCGCGGGTGCTGTCGATTTTGTCAATTTGATCAACATAGCCAGATATTCCGTTCACCGAGAAGGTCAGTCAGGTCTTGGGCAACGCACGGCAGGCAGAGCAAGAGACGCCAATCGCGAGCTTGTTTCTGCTGCCGCACGTGGGGCGATAACTGACAGCCTTAGTGGTAATCTCGCATGGCATTCTGATCCATTATTTCAGGCCTCGTCGTGCGCTTGCTCGTCAAGCTCGCTATTCAGACAGCTCTATTGGCACTGCCTACGTGGGCCGCCGGAATAGGGCTGGTAGGTGTTGTCTTCGGGTCGATACGAGCGGTAGCGGCTGAAGCAATAGTCAACGTGGTCGGGCGAAAGCTGGGGACGGACCTCGTCCGTTGAGGCGTAGCCATCCATCGAAGCGTAGGTTGCGTCAACGTAGCTGACGGCTTCTGGCGGCTGCGCGGTGGCGACGTCGGCATAGGGCGAGATGCAACGGCGCTGCTGCCCGCTATAGGACATGTAGCTGTTGTCGCTCGGATGGTACGATCGGTAGCGGCTCGCGCACCACTCGACATGAGCAGCTGGCAGTTGGGCGGAGGTCTGCTCTTGGTCTGTCGACGGCTGGACGGCTGAAGTAACGATCGGGTCGGGTGGCGCTTTCGCCATGGCGGAGGCGTCGGGCACCTCACCCCGCTTAGCCGGAATGCGCTCGAAGGACTGTGCCACCGCCTTCACAGGCCGCGCGTCCCTGGTCCATAGATCCGCGACACTAATACTGAGTGTTGCCTGCCGGACGGGCTTGGCCGCGAGAAGCCATGTAGCGAATGCAAGGCCGCTTGTGAAGACAGCAAGCGTCAGCAAGAATCCTCCGGCTATTCCCAACAAGGCCTTCACGCTGCGCTCCTTTGCCCCTTCGATCCAAAGAGAAATGCGGGGCGACGAATCTGGTTCCAAGAAGTGCACTGGCGCGGAGTGTGCCGAGTGAACGGCTTTACACCAGCAGCCTAAATAGGATTGTTGTCCCTAGGTGGGTTCGCCAGCTTTGCCGAAAACATAGCAAATCGTAAGAGACCCCGAAACGGTCTTACCAAATTGTATGGCGGGGGAAAGGTGCTAGCAAAGGAAGAATCCCATGGTGGGTGGCCGGCAGACAGACGGTGCTTAACCGAGGATCTTATTATGAAAACCCGTACTATTGCCACGCTCTGCGCCATAATGCTTGCCACGGGCCTGACTGCGGCCCACGCCGCCAATGTCCCTTGCGAGGAAGCGCTCAAGGAATTGCGCGCCAAGGAGACTTCGGCACCCGTATCCGCCGCGAATAAGACCGCTTACGAGGATCTGAAGGCGAAGGGCATCGAGCGTTGCAACGCTGATGACGACAAGCGCGCCGACGATTTCTTCAAGCAGGCCATGGATCTGCAAGGCAAATAACCGGCTCCGGCCAGAACTGGAGCGATTTCAATGCTTGCGATTCAAGGTCCACCCACAGTCAACCGGGTGCCGGAAGTAACCGTGGAATTCTGGGTCATCAAACTCATGGCGGTCACCATGGGCGAGACCGCCGCCGACTACCTGGCAGTTAATATGGGCCTCGGCCTTTCGGCCACATCTGGTCTGATGGCTGCGGTACTGTGCATCGCACTCATCATCCAGTTTCATATGCGCCGTTATGTTCCTTGGGCCTATTGGCTGGCCGTCGTGCTGATCAGCATTGTCGGCACCCTGGTCACCGACAACCTCGTCGACAATTTCGGCGTGCCCCTCGAAACCAGTACCATTCTGTTCACCGCGCTCCTCGCGGCGACACTCGCGATTTGGTACGCGCTCGAGAAGACGCTCTCGATCCATACGATCTTCACGACACGGCGCGAAGCCCTGTACTGGCTTGCGATCCTGTTCACCTTTGCACTTGGCACGGCGGCGGGCGACCTTGTAGCGGAACGGTTTGACGTTGGGTACCTGGCCACGGGGTTGTTGTTTGGTGCGGTGATTGCTCTCATTGCAGCTGGGTATTACCTGCTGAACCTCAATGCCATTTTGGGGTTCTGGCTGGCCTACATCTTCACCCGCCCTCTGGGTGCTTGCTTCGGCGATCTGCTGAGCCAGCCCTCGGAATATGGTGGGCTCGGTCTTGGCACGACCTACACGAGCCTGCTGTTCCTTGCGGCCATTGTGCTTATCGTTATCTGGACAACGATCCAGCGCGGTCGAAGCGAGGTTGGAGCCGTGGAGCTGGAACCCGAGGTCATCGGTCCGGAATGACAGCCATGGGCAATCCGGGAACAAGGCGACGCCGCATCCCCATCTGGGATGGTCTCGGGCGCGGTGGCCTTGGATCTGAGGCCGGCGGCCGCCCCCACATTAACAACAACTTCCATACTGGTGGAAGGGAAGCCTATCGCTCGGCGCAGCCTTCGCCGCAAGAAATCCGGAGCTACTTCGTCCAGACAAGATTGCGACAATCCTGAACCTGCGCGGACCCAGCGTGCGGAAGCGCGCAAAGAGGTTTGGCCAAGGAGGGACAACGATGGCGGCGAGTCTATTGCTATTGTTCCATCTGAAGAAAAGACCTTTCGAGTCTTGTTCCGGGCCTTCACGCACGCGGACAGTGCCCGCGAACTCGTCGACAGGATTGAAAGAGATGGCGGGGCATTGATGAACGCCTTGCGGCGACATCGCCGATCTTTCCCAGATAGTCAGTTGGGCTGGTGGCGGAGCTGGCGGTCTGTGAGGGGCGCCCACTCTCGCCTTCACCAACCATCCAGGACAGTGCCGCGCCCGAAACGCGCGACGGCGGGCGCTGTTCTGCGCCCCAATAGCCGCTACCAATTCGGGTTGTCATCGAGCCAGTACGCTTGAAAACAGCCGAATTGGTGTGACAGATCAAGCCGCCGTTTGGCGTCAAATTCCATCTCCGAGAGAGACCACGATGAGTTGTCATCGGTCAGATTGGGCACGATGGTGTATCCCTGCTCCAGCAACCTCTCTCTCGTTTCCTGGAACTGCCTTTTGAAACCACTCTCAATTTGGCTTCTCGGATACCGTCGACCTTTCAAGCATGCTCGCCTCAAAATGTCGGAGTACATCTGGGTGCTAACAACTCTCACAGTTTCTTCGGAGATCGGCTTGTAAGGTAGGCCCTCCTCGGACCAACATTCTCCTGCCGACGCCACCAGCATCGCGGCCAACTGGCTTGCCAAGAACCTCTCCACCTTGGTCCCCTCCGACTGTTATATTAGCCATGATTAATATGGCGGACAACTCTCTCGGAGATGGGTGACCGAAGGCTGGCCACAACATACGTCGTGATCGTGTTCGAACTGACGCGTTGGCGCACGGTGCTGACCACCAAGGACAAGGCCAAAGCCTTTGCAATGGCGAAGGAGATCGGCGACAAGGTGCGGGTCGAGGAGATCACGCCAAAGCCGAAGAGGCGCTAGAGAGACCGAGCGCTGGTCAGACGCATCGCCCTGCGCGACTAAACGAACGCCTACGAGCTGACGAGGTCGCCGTAGACGACGACGTGATGCTCGACGAATTCTGGCTTGTCGATCAGGTACTGATCGTCCTTGGGATAGTAGTGGGCCCGCTCGGGTTGTTCACCAGCGTAGCCCTTTACCGCTTCCATATCGGTCCACCAACTCAATGCGCATATCTCTGTAATGCCGTCGCCAAGGTCGCGCATCGTGATCTGGTGACCGAGATTGCCTTTGGTGGCGCCAAGCTCGTCGCCACCAGTCCCTGCCACGTAGCGCGCATATTCGGCAGCCATCTGCGTGCGCACCGTCCCGCACCATCTTCGAAGAATCAGCTGCTCAACCATGCCTTCCTCCCTAAAGTGACTGTCCGTTTCGGCAAGGATCGCCTCGCGAACTAATGGTGGCACACAAGCAAGCCGCCAGCCAGGCGCTACGCGCTCCCGTCCGTCTCACTATCCTCTTCGATCTGACGCACCGGCGGGTAGGTGTTCGTTCCAGCCATTCCCGCAACAATTCGAATAAGGTCCGGCCGGCCGATTTTCATCTCAGCGGCAATGGAGTTGAGAGCATCTTCCGTGGCCGGCTCCAGCGGGACGCCAGAGACATTCCGGAGCATCAAGGGAGCGCGGCTGAGAATGATCTAGAGATCCGCCCGCGACATGTCGGCGATGCGGTCGGCCGCGCTCTCAAGCTCTTCGGCGATGGAAATGCGAGTCATCAATTCATTACTCCGAAATGCGGGCGACGCTTTCATGTACTGTGTTCGCCGCCTCACCGTGACCCGTTTCCCGCAGGGAACCTAATGTCCGACGGCAGCTTGTGGCCTCATGAGCACGCGGGGCACCAATTTCCTTCACAGGTGGATTTCAAACAATATTCCCGACACGGCCGGCGCGGACGTCATCTCGGTCGCCGAGCTGACCCAGAAGCTGTTCGGCGACGCCAAGGCGGTCGGCGTCAACAGCAACGAAATCGAGGAAGACACAGGCAGCGTCTACGAGGCGATTCTGGACGCTATCGTTCATCATGACACCGGCGTGGCGGACTGAGGTCCTACATCGCCTCGACGCGCTTGATGTTATCCAGGATCCTGCTACCGGCTTCCGTCAGTTCGAAATGGTCGGCATGGGGACCAAGGACGCGCCGGATCGTGCCAGCCTTCAAACCACGCTGGATCGCGGGCATGTACGGCCAGTAATAGCCGGGTTGCTCACCGACCTTCTCGATGAAACGCATATAGTCGTATTCGGCTTTTTTGGATTTTCGGGAGAGCATCTTACCAGACCGTTTCTGAATGAGGTTCATTCAGGCCGCCAGCGCGCGCCGACGGGGGCGCGTGTCAGCGACCGGTGGTAAAGAGGAAGGCGCGGGCCTGGTGCGTCATGGTTTTTCCGATAATCGATCCGGCTTTCCCTGTCCAGAGGCAGTCACTGTTGCGGAGACCGTATCGACCTGAGGATGACAGTTGTCAGCCATATGATGGCGGGTTACGCAGGCAGTGTCGGAACCTAGAATGGAGATGTTCGAAGGGCGACCACGCCTGCTTTTGCAAGCTGTCAACTGCAATAACTCAAGGCGCCGGATATTGGCAACGGGAAGCGGAGTCTGAGCGTTGTTCCTCTAGCAAGCTCCGCATTGCCAGGGCATTCTTTGGCGCAAAGCCCTCATAGTCGTTGTTGAAATAAACCCAGGCTCTCTTTGCGCCGCTAGCTCGGATTTTGTAGGCCCATTCTGTTAGCTCGTCTCCGGTGTAGTCGTGCCGGTACCAGCGCTCTGGACCGTGGAGCCGCAAGTAGACATCATCGGCTGTCCGCACCAAGACATCCGGAAGGCGAGGGCCGCTGCATGAGCAAAAAATTGTGCCCGTCTCACGAAAGGCCGAGTAAACAGTTTCGTTCCACCAACTGGCGTGACGAAACTCCACCACGTTGCGCCGGGCCGGGTCGAGTTGGCCGAGAATGCCGTTCAGGCGCGCTTTTGTGAAATGGTAACTGGGCGGAAGCTGGAATAGAAAGCAGCCCATCCGCTCACCGAGGATATCGGCGATCATTCCAAAATCCCTTACGAGGGTCTTGGTGCCCTTAAACCTCTTGACGTGAGTAATCAGCTCACAGACCTTTACTGTATAGACGAAACTGCGGTCACCGGATTGCCGAACCCAACTTTTGACATTTGTGACGGTAGGCCATGAATAAAAGGATGCGTTGATTTCGACAGTATCGAATCGTTTTGAGTAGTGGCTAAACCATTCGTTTGTTGGCAGATCCG
Organism: Mesorhizobium sp. P2_A8; assembly: GCF_056404935.1. Taxonomy (NCBI): domain Bacteria; kingdom Pseudomonadati; phylum Pseudomonadota; class Alphaproteobacteria; order Hyphomicrobiales; family Phyllobacteriaceae; genus Mesorhizobium; species Mesorhizobium sp. P2_A8. Next base: position 324,857 of record NZ_JBFUDB010000003.1, on the reverse strand, counting down.
TAGGGTAAAACTGTCCCCGCCATTTCCAGTAAAACCATCCCGAGCAGCCGACATAGGCAGATGCCTCCAAACACGACACGGTATCGCCGAGCTCTGCTTTTGCCCCGGCGAAACGGGCCGTATGCATTTTTTCGGCACGTCCAACGTTTTCAATTCGCTGCTTCTCTCTGCGTAGCCTGCGCCGCTCACGGCGCTCATCGGGTCGAAGTTCTTTCCGCTTGATTGCTTCCGTATCCATGAAGTTATCCCTTCCCGCCTTAACGCGGGGCGTAGGGCCGGATGGGTCCATTACAGCTGCCTAAGTGGACGTATCCAGGCACTGTTCAACGAGGTGCGGATCGAGCAGTGTAGTCTCATCAGTCTGTTGGGTCGGATTGGCTGCCGGCAGCTCACCGTCTGGTGTGTCGACTGTTTCGGGCAAATCTTTCGTGATCCTGGCAATCAACTCATCGCGCGACAGACCGGTCTGCATCGAAAGAGACGTGAATGTCCTCGTCTATTGCCGCCTCCACGTCTTTCGGTTCAATCGGCTCGTTGGCTCCGGTACCCCACCCACGAATCTACCTTCGATCCCACTCCTGCGGTCGAGGATGTCCCCAAGCGCCGTCCCAGATACACCCTTGGACAGCTGATCCATGAGCCCGCCTTGCGGGTTGTTCGGATCGCGATTTCCCGCGCCGCGGATCAAGTCGCCGATCTTGTCGCGATTTTGGTAGGCCAGAACGCCGAGCATTGCGACAGCAAGTTTTCCCAGATTTGCCATTGGTTTCCTCCCTTTGGGTCACAGAGAGAAGGTCCCGTGCTCGCAAAAGTTCCGCCCTGTGCGATTCCCGGCATGACGCGAGGCGGATGTTCGCCGCCCCCGGAGTCAACAATTGCGTTCCCCGCTATTGGGGTATCGCGAGCGACTGCCCTTAAGCAGTGGGCATGGATTCACATCGGTCCCCAATCCCTGGGCATCCCAGTTCCGCTATGACAAGGACTATCGCGTCCGAGCCGGCTTGAAGGAATGTTGGTGGCAGGCGCGCACGCAGGCTTCCGTGAAGGCTGGGGTGCAAAAACGCTGGTACGGGCTTTATTTCACTTCGCATCCAGATTGGCACCGAACTGGTTGCAAAAACGGTGTAGCTCGCCCTCCCACGGTGTCTACTGGGCGATGTTCCGTGCCCGTGTGGTGCCACATTGGTTACATCGAGCCAAAACCGCGCAGGGTGTTGAAGGTGGCTTCAACGCCTTGCAATTCAAGGCGTCTGCGGCTATTGAGGCGTCCGTTGCTGCGGTAGCTCAGTGGTAGAGCACTCCCTTGGTAAGGGAGAGGTCGAGAGTTCAATCCTCTCTCGCAGCACCAGCCTATCCCCTTGAAATCGCTGAAGTGGTTGGCACGCAACGACCGGCTTGCCCGCCCAAGCGGGTCAGGCCCCGACCGTCAGTCGACATACTCCGTCAGGCTGTCGGCCGCTGGCAGGGGCCTCCTGCTCCAGCAATCAGCCATCTTCCCGAAGCCTTTGAAACGAGACGTCTCGGAGATATTTCTCACGCGCAGATGGCTAACCGAGCGGACAGGTGGTTGTTACGCATCCGGTGCTCTTCGACACTAGGAGTCTCGACGTCGTCGGGAATGGCCCCGACTTCTCGAAACAGTTTGTCCAGGCTGACGCCGAAAGAACCGTCAAGGCTGGCCTGCGATCACCAGAATTCCTAGCAGCGCTGCGGTCAAAACAGAAAACGAGAGAGTTCCATCTTCAAATCGCCCTCGCAAGGCGTGTCTCAGCACGCTCTGCAGGGGGACACAAGCGTCGTCAGATGTGACGTCGTCGCGTCACACAGAGGTGTGGATACGGTCAGCGAGCGGATTCGTTGCAACTTTTATTTGTGCTTCTCGACGAAAGTTTTGCATGCAGGTGACAGCTGATCGATCATGCTTTGAAGATCACATTTGCCGATCGGTGTCATTGGGCAAAGCCGTTTGTAGTCGGGTCTGCATTCTTTGCCCTGGAAGTTTTTAAAGGCTTTTGCCTCGGCGGCGACGGTGTCCAAAAGTATTCCCGAGCATGTTATCGCCAGCCCTAACCACAGATACCTGCCCATAGCCCTCTCCACTTGTTGCGTCGCAATCTCGATCAAATAAATTAGAATATGCTAATGGAAAGCGCACTGCAAGCCGGCAACTCGCGGGATCTAGAACCAGTTCACGCGCCTCTCCTTTTGCATACCTCCCATCGTCGGCTGTCAGGAACGGCAATGGTGCAGTGGAGGCAAGTGACAGCTTCCATTCCCAGGCTAGCAACAGCGATGCCAGGTCTTCGCGGGGTCTTCGGCAAATGACGGGGCTCGTAACGCAGGAGTGGCGAACGCTAGCCACTGCCGCCGACCTGCCTGCTGTTCCGTTGCATCTGCCCACGCCCTCCCGCAGGCACAATCGAGCCGATCATTCCTGCGATCGGGTTATCGACGGTGACAACCTTTCAATTTCTCGGCTGCTCCGACGGGAGCGACCAAGCGCCTGAGAAAATCTCTCCCGGCATCTGCTATCAGCACACAAGTGCGGATCGTTCTCGTCCGGAGATCGAACGAGCGCGCCGTTGATTCTCGGCCGGCCCGCTGCTTCTCAAGGTAGCGCGCGAGCGCGATATCGTGGCGAAACGGCGCAGCCGCGTAGCGCGGCCGCGGGCTCTGCCCGGGATCATCATGCCAAATAGGCCACTCGTTGGGGTGTTGCATAGCATCCTCCTGAGACAAGGGCTGCCTCATCCGGACAATCTCCTCCACCGCCCGTGAGAAATGCGTTGGAACCGGTGTGATGGATTCGTGAAAAGCGTCACGCCGGCAAAATCGCGGTTGAAACAAAGGCGGGTAGGGGAAATGATTGCCGGTGGAGCTATGGCTGTGGCGGATTCGATGGCGCACCTTCATCTCTGTCTGCTCGGTGGTTTCGATTTTGCCAGCGATGTAGCGACGGGTCCGCTCCTCAGCCGCAAGGCGCGTGCCATGATGGCTTACCTCGCCCTGCAGTCCGGACACGCGCAATCGCGCGAGAAGCTCGCTTCCCTTTTGTGGGGTTGCAACAGTGAGTCCCAGGCTCGGACGAACCTGCGGCAGGCCTTGTCTGCCGTCAGGAAGGCGACGCACGCATCCGGGGGCGGGAGGTTCCTCACCGAGGGCGACACCATCAGCCTCAATCTCGACGATCTCGATTTCGATGTCGCGCGGTTCGAGGCGTTGGCCGCTGGTTCCGCCCCGGAGCAGCTCGAGCAGGCGCTGAACGTCTATCGTGGCGACCTCCTCGAAGGCTTCGGCCTGAAGGAGGAGCCGTTCGAAGACTGGCTGAGGTTAGAGCGCGAGCGATTGAGGGCAATCGTCGTCGCGGTGCTGGAGAAGCTGGTCGTCCATCATTCCGCAGCAGGCGATCTTGCATCATCCGTTCGGGCGGCGACGCGCCTGTTGGCTTTAGAACCGCTACGGGAAGACATCCACCGCGCGCTGATGCGAGCCTATGTAGCCCAGGGCCGCGTCAACCTGGCCCTGAAACAATATGAGCGCTGCCGCGATGCCCTGCAGCGGCAGCTCGACGTGCGACCCGAGCCCGAAACCCGGAAGCTGTATGACGACCTTCGAGCGCGACGCATGACGTCGGATGCGGCTTTACCACAACCCAGAGGTTCAACTTCGCCACAGACGCGATCCCTAGCCGATGAGCGTCCGGATTTCTCAGATCAGTCCGTCAGGCCCTCAACGCACTACGTCAAATCGGCCGGGATCAACATCGCTTATCAGGTGACCGGCGACGGCCCGATCGACCTGATATATGTGCCTGGATGGGTCTCCAACCTTGACCTTGCCTGGTCGTCACCGCGGCTGGCGCACGTGCTCCGGCGCCTCGGCAGCTTTTGCCGCCTGATCCGCATGGACAAGCGCGGCACGGGGCTGTCAGACCGCAATGTCGGTCTGCCGACGATGGAAGAGCGGATGGAAGACGTGCGGGCGGTGCTGGATGCGGTCGGCTCGAAACGCACGGTCCTGTTCGGCAGTTCCGAGGGCGGCCCCATGTGCATTCTGTTCGCGGCGACGTATCCCGAGCGCACGGCGGCACTCGTGCTCAACGGAGCCTATGCCAGCGGCAGATGGTCGAAGGATTACCCCTGGGCGAAAACAAGCGTGCAGGTGGAAGAAGATCTGGCCGTCGTCGAGAGGGAGTGGGGAGAGCCGGCGGACATGAGCAACGCGGCGCCTAGTCTGATGAGCGACAGTTTCGAGAGAGAATGGTTCGCCGCATACCTCAGGAATTCAGCCTCTCCCGCCGACGCGATAGCACTGTGGCGCTGGGGGACCGAAATCGACGTTCGCGACATTCTGCCGGCCATTCACGTTCCGACACTGATCGTGCAGGCGACGGGCGACCGCTGGGTAAAGCGGGAAGAAGGACGCTACCTGGCAATGCATATTGAAGGCGCAAGATATACTGAGCTTGCCGGTCGGGATCACGTGATCTGGGGCGAGAATTCCGATCGCCTCGTCGATGAGATCCAGGCATTCGTCACCGGCGCCTTGCCGGCAGCGCCGGGCGAGGGGGTTCTGGTATCGGTGCTGTCCCTGGAGATAGGCGGGCCGCATTCTGATGCCGGCGCAGATCTGATTGAGCGACACTCCGAAGCGATCCGCCGCGAACTGCTCATTGCCGAAGGAAGACAAATCAAGCGCTCCGCAAGCGGATTTCTCGCCGTTTTCCAACGGCCGACCCGGTCGATCCAGTGCGCGATCGCGATCCGTCAACGGCTAAGACAATCCGGTCTTGAGGTCCGCTCGGCAGTTCATACCGGCGAATGTGAAGTGCGCGGTAACGATTTCACCGGCGTCGCGATCGAGCTGTCATCGCGGCTGCTCGATCATGCGCGCCCAGGCGAGATCATTGCCTCGCGGACGGTTCGTGATCTCGTGGTTGGCTCCGGCCTGATGTTTGAAGAGCGCGGTGCCACGGAAATTGCCGGGCTTGCAGGGAGCTTGCAGATTTTTTCCGTTGGTGGGCCAGCCTGACGGCGATGGACCCGATGGCCGGCCTGGCACACGCTCAAGGCATAGAACTCGCGCATCAAAGATCGTGCCCACGGCCTCGGGGAAACTCGACGAATTCCACTTTGGTCTTGTTTGATTTGAAACGACAACGGCGCTCGATGGCCTCCTTGCCGCAAGTGGTTCGCGCACCTGACTCGTGGTATCGTAGTTTCGGGAGACGGCGGACGCGCCGTGAGTGCCCGCCCGCTCCCACTGTGGGAGGAACCAATGGCTTATTACGTATTGCTGTCGAGTTTCACAGATCAAGGTATCAAGAGCATAAAGGATACTCAGAAGCGTGCTGAGTCCTTCAAGGCGACGGCCAGCAAAAGCGGCATCAAGGTTCACACCCTGTTGTGGACGCTTGGTCAATATGATGTTGTGGCGATTGCCGAAGCCGACGACGACATTGCTGCGACCGCACTAGCCTTATCAATAGCATCGCTAGGCAACATCAGAACTCAGACATTGAGGGCGTTCGACGCGGCAGACATGGCCAAGATAATGGCAAAAATGGCCTGACCGCCACTGTGCCATGCGCGGTCGATCGAAGCCGGCTACCGAGTGGAACGGCGTTGAAGCGAAAACCCTGGGGCAAGTCCGGGGTTTTTGAGGAACGTTCAACGAGCTATTCTGGTCTATTCGCAATCGTAGCCGGCTGCATAGCAGCTACCAGAATTGCGGTCTTGTGGCTTACCCGTGGCGCTTTTGATAGATGCGTAGTCGCCAGTTCGGCAGTTGGGAGGGGATCGGCGTAGTGCGTCTGCACCGCCTCGCAAACCTGCTCGAACATCCATGTCAGGCCGGCATCCGTCATCACCGCTTTCTGGGCGATAACGCAGATCGGGACGTGGCCAGTGTTCAACGGAAGGTCGGCGCTGACCAGGCCGAAGCGCGGTCCCTGCCTCGCCGCCAGGACGGCTGGCACGGCGGCGATGAGGTCGGACTCGGCGACCGCCGCCAGCGCCATGGTGTAATTGGGCACCGTCAGCACCACACGTCTCGCTAGGCCGCACGCTTCCAGAGCTTCGTCGACCAGCCCCTTCCTGTCGCCGGTGAACGACACCACCACATGGCGCATGGTGCAGTAGCGTTCTAGCGTCGGTTGCTCGGCGAAGGGATGACCGGCGTGCATCACGACCACGAAACGCTCCTTGAGCATCGCGCGCCGGGTGAAGCGCGCCGGCACGTCGTCCAGAGGCGCGACGGCGATATCCACCAGGCCGGCGTCGATCTCGGCAAGAACCGGCCGCCAGGTCCGCTCGATGGGCCCACCCTTGCGATAGGGCAGCATTTGCAGCACCGCGAGGTCGATATTGGGCGCGGCCGTGGCCAGCTTCTCGACAAGTGGCGGCAGGAACACCGCCGAAAGCGCGTCGGCGGCGCTGATGGTAAAGCGCCGGTTCGATGTCTCGGGGTGGAACGGCTCGATCGCCACCACCATTCGCCGCACCTGCGCCAAGATATTGGCGATAGGCTCGGCCACCTGCAGCGCGCGCGGCGTCGGCACGACCCCCTTCGGCGTCTTCAGGAAGAGCGGATCGTTGAGCAGCTTGCGGAGCCGGCGCAGCCCGTGGCTGATCGCCGACGGCGACAGCCTAAGGCGATCGCCAGCCCGTCCGACATGGCGCTCCTGGAGTACCACCTCGAACAGTTTCAGCAAATTGAGATCGGCGCGCGATAGGTCGATTTCATTCAGCATGATGATGAATTGATATCATTGGATTCATCAGAGCCCAAGCACGATACTGGCGTCTCAAAGGTTTTCTGGATCCGTGGGCGTGTCGATGCACCTACGCGCCCGTGTCGCGCAAATACAAACATCGACTGGCTATAGGAGATATCCTCATGACACTGGACGCCCTGATCGTCGACCCGATGTTGCAGGCCCTGGAGAGCCGGCGGCCCTCCGCAATGGAGAATGGCGGCATGGGCGAGGCTTCCACAGGCGAGCTCTTCCAGCGGGCAGCCGATCACGCCACCCGCTTTCGCGACGCCATCGCCTCGGGGCCGCAACGGCCGCTGGTGTCTTATCGGCAGGCCTTGGACAGTTTCCGCGAGCCGCTTCCCGAAGGGGGCAGCGCTGGGCTCGGTGTGGTTGACGAGCTTGTCGCGAAGGCTGAGCCCGGCCTGCACAAGATGACAGGTCCGCGCTTCTTCGCCTGGGTCTGCGGCAATTCCCATTCGGTCGGCGTTTGTGCCGATTGGCTGACCAGCACTTGGGGTCAGAATACCGGCAATCACCACGCCACGCCGTCGGCCTCGGCCGTCGAGACGATCGCCGGCGGCTGGCTGCTCGAGCTGCTCGACCTGCCGCGCGAAAGCTCCATCGGCTTCGTTACCGGGGCGACTATGGCCAATTTCGTCTGCCTGGCAGCGGCGCGCGGCGCAGTCCTGCGGCAGATCGGCTGGGATGTCGAGGCGCAGGGGCTGTTCGGCGCGCCGCCGATCACGGTGCTGATTGGCGACGACGCCCATGCCACGGTGTTCTCGGCGCTGCAGTTCCTGGGCCTTGGCCATGACCGCGTCGTGCGTGTGAAGACAGACGACAATGGTCGCATTGTGGTGGCCGATTTTGCCGTGGCAGCCGCCCAAGTCTCCGGCCCTTGCATCGTCATCCTGCAGGCCGGGCAGATCAACACCGGCGCCTTCGACGATTTTGCTGGCATCGTTCCCATCGCCCGGCGGATCGGTGCCTGGGTGCATGTCGACGGTGCCTTTGGTCTCTGGGCGCGTGCCTGCCCCGAACGCAGCCATCTGGCCGAGGGCGCGGATGCCGCAGACTCATGGGCATGCGACGGCCACAAATGGCTGCAGACACCCTATGATTGCGGCTACGCCATCGTGCGCGACGAACAGGCCCATCGCCGTGCCATGACGATCGCGGCTAGCTATCTGCCGCCAACTTTCGAGGACGAGCGCGACCCGAGCCATTACGTGCCCGAACTGTCACGACGGGCGCGCGGCTTCGCCACCTGGGCGATGATCAAGCATCTCGGCCGTGACGGCATTGCCGCGATGGTCGCTCGCCATTGCAAAGTGGCGGAAGCGATGGCGGAAAGGCTGCGCGCTGACAACGCCATTGCCGTGCCCAACGACGTGGTGCTGAATCAGTTCGTCGTGCGTTTCGGCGCCGACCGCCCGGACGAGGAGGCCGACCGGCTGACGCTGCAGACGATTGCCCGACTGCAGGCCGACGGCATCTGTTTTGCCGGCGGCGCCAAATGGCACGGCCGCCAGGTCATGCGGGTGTCGGTGATTTCCTGGTCGATTGACGACATGCAAGGCGAAATTGCCGCCGACGCCATGATCGCGGCGTGGCGGGCGATAAGGTAGGCGAGGGCTGTCGGCTGGCTCTGTATTCGAGGAAATGCTGATATGACCGGGCCTGACAGCTTCGAATAAGGGCCACCGTTGACATTCACTTTTGTCGACGTTGCTCCAACTCGGCGACTGTCCGCCCATCCAGTCGCCTGACAGGCAGATGTTTGGTCAGAAGCGCCAGCTTCGCTGTTTCCTCCAGTTCCTCCGCGGCAAAGACGGCGTCGCGGAAACTGCGTCCGGAAACCACCGGACCGTGATTGGCCAGAAGGACGGCCGCATGGTCATGCGCCTTGGCGAGCACCAGCGGCCTGACGTCGGCCGACCCCGGATGAGTGTAGGGCAGGAGGGGCACGCGACCGACGCGCATCACCACATAAGGCGTGATCGGCGGGATTGCGTCGTCGGGGTCTGTGTCTTCAAGGCAGGACAATGCCGTGGCATAAGTCGAGTGAAGATGCACGACAGCCGCCGCCTGTGGCCGCGCTTCATAAAACGCCATGTGGAGGGGTATCTCCTTGGTCGGGGGATCACCGGACACGGCCACGCCTTGGGTGTCCAGCTTCGACAGTCTGCTGGGTTCGAGATAACCCAGGCAGGAATTGGTCGGCGTGACAAGGAAACCATCGGCAAGCCGAGCCGACAGATTGCCGGACGAGCCGGCGGTGTAGCCGCGCATGAACAGGGACTCGCCCCAGCGGCAAAATTCTTCGCGAAGCTGCTGTTCTTCAAGTGTCATGGGGCGCCACCTTTCAGCATATTGAGCGCACGTTCGAAAAAATCGTCGGCGCCGAAATTGCCCGATTTCAGCGCCAAGGCCAGCCTCGGCTCGCCGTCGAGGACGAGCACCGGCACGCCGGTGTCGATTTCCGGACCGACTTCAAGCGCCGACGCGCCGAAAGCAGAGGCGACCGCGCCGGAGGTTTCGCCACCCGCAACCACGAGCCGCTGAAAGCCGGCAGCCACCGCCTTGGCGGCGAGTTCGGCGAAAACTGTCTCGAACAATCCTGCCAACCGTTCGCGGCCATGTCGGCTCTGTGCCGCGGACACTTCGGAAGGCTCCGCAGTCGAATAGACGAGCGGGCCGGCATCCTTGTGGCTGACCAGAAAATCCAGTCCGCTTGCGATGGCAGCGTCCGGATCGAGCACATCGGCGGCATCGAGTTGCATCGAAGGATGCCCGTTCCGATAGGCGGCAATCTGCCGGCGTGTCGCAGAAGAGCAGCTGCCGGAGAGGATGAAGCCAGGCCTGTTGTTCCCCGCGAACCGCTGCCGATCGCCGCTCACCGGGTGGATACCAAAATTGCTGGGCAGGCCCATGGCGATACCCGAGCCGCCGGTGACCAGTCGATGGGTCTTGGCTATCTTGCCCAGCGCGATGAGATCGTCGTCTGTGATCGCGTCGGCGACGATAAGTCTTTCGCCGTTGCGTTTTGCAAGATTAAAGGCGGCTTCAGCACCGCCCGAACGCAAACTTTCCAGCGGAAGATGGCCGACCTTGAGTCGCGTCTGGCGCGATAGCCACCGCCTTATATCGGGGTCGGTCATCGGCGTCAGCGGATGGTTTTCCATGCCGGACTCGCTGAGCAGGTGGTCGCCGACGAAGAGGTGGCCGTTGTAGAGCGTGCGGCGGTTGGCGGGAAAGGCAGGGCAAACCAGTGCCAGCGGCGCGTCCAGTTCCTCCAGCAGGGCTTGAGCAACCGGACCTATGTTGCCTTGCGGTGTGGAATCGAAGGTCGAGCAATATTTGAAGACGATCTGCTCGGCGCCGTTGGCAACCAGCCAGCGGCAGGCCGCCAGCGACTGCGCTACCGCATCGCCGGCCTCGATAGAACGCGTCTTCAATGCAATGACCGCGGCGTCGATCTCGTCCGCAAGCTGTCCGATCGGTGTGCCGACATACTGGACAGTCCGAGCGCCGGCCTTGGCGAGCGTGTTGGCGATGTCACCGGAACCGGTGAAATCGTCGCCGATGACGCCGATCTTCATTCGGCGTGGTCGCTTGCCCGCTGGCGCCAGAACATCGTCGTCAGCTGATCCAGATGCTCCCGCATCGCCTGTTCGGCACGATCGGGATCGCGCGCGACGATCCCATCGTAAATGGCGCGATGCGCCTCGTACGCCGTCTGCTCCTGACCGTCGGCGGCCAGCGTTACAATGCGCTGTTCCTTGAGCCATTCGGAAATCTGGTCGTGCAGGGCGACGAAGACGAGGTTGCGGGCAATACGGGCGAGTTCGAAGTGAAAGGCGATGTCGGTGCTGGTGAAACGGTCACGGTCACCGATCGCCAGCCGATTGGCTTCGAGCGCATCACGCAACGAGGCCAGATCTTCTGACGTCGCCGTCCGGGCGGCTTCCCGGGCGAGGCCAACCTCGAAGAACATGCGCGCGCCCTGAAAGGAACGCTGGCCCAATTCCGTCGACAGCATCTGCCTGACTGCAGGTGCCATGCCGGTGAAAATATGGCTGGCGGTCGGCATCAAGACTTTGGCGCGAGCACCATTGGTGAGTTCGACGAGGCCGGCCTTCTGCAGCGAGATCAGTGCTTCACGAATGGCCGGGCGGCCGACGCCGAAGCGCGACTGCAGGTCGCGCTCGGGTGGCAACTGGTCTCCGGGCTTGAGTTTGCCGGAGAGGATCTGTCCCTCGAGATGTGTTGCCACATGCTCGAAGAGTTTCTTTCGTTCTATGACAAGAGGGTCGACCATAGACCTTTCATACCATCATGCTTGACAACCATGCAACAGCTTGCAATGCTGAAAACACAAGATTGAAAAAAAGCGGGAAGACAAGGCCGGGCTCCATGAGCATCGGCTAGCACCGGTTTGGGCGCCCTCAAGGCAGCTCCGCCCCCTGCAAATCAACTTGCTTTTGAGGCGGCGATTGCGATCGCCAAGGGAGGAAGATGCATGAAAATCGCCATTCTAGGCGGCGGCGGAGCTATGGGCGGGATATTCGGTGGATATCTGGCCCGCGCCGGCAATGACGTCACGCTGATCGACGTCTCCAAGGCGGCGGTGACGGCGATCAACGACATCGGGCTGACCATCGAGGAGAAGGATGGCTCGCAGCCAGTGATAAAGGTGCCTGCAAGCGACAATCCGGCAAGCGTCGGGCCGGTCGATCTGATCATCAATTTCGTCAAATGTTATCATACCGAAGCCGCCGTTCGGGCTGCAGCACCGATGATCGCCAGGGATACCGCCGTGCTCAGCCTGCAGAATGGCTGGGGCAATGCACCACGCATTGCGTCGATCGTCGGCGAAGACCGCGTGCTGGTTGGCCTGACCTACCATGGCGGCACGTTGCTGGCGCCCGGCCGCGTCAAGCATCCCGGCTCCGGCATGACCTATATCGGCGAGCTTACCGGCAAGCCGACCGAGCGCCTCGGCAGGGTGATCGAGACTTTCCGTGCGGCGCAGATCGAGACGACACAATCCGACAGGATCCTGGACGAGGTCTGGAAGAAACTGGCGCTGAATGCCTGCACACTGCCGGTCGCCGGGCTGTTGCATTTGATGTCGCACGAACTCGTCGCCTTCGATGGCGCCAAACTCCTGATGGCCGCTATCCTCAAAGAGGTCGTGGCGGTAGCAAACGCCCAGGGCATCGCGCTCGACTATGCCGAACGCTGGGCTGCGATCACCGGCCTGCTCGAGAAGGCGATCGGCGGCAAGGCTTCGATGCTGCAGGATGTCGAAGCCAAACGGCAGACTGAAATCGAGGTCATCAACGGTGCCATTGTCGATGCAGGCAAGCGGACCGGTGTGGCCACGCCTGTCAACGAAACGATGGTCTGGATGATCCAGGCCAAGCAGGCCCACTACCTCCAGGTTAAGGCTCAATAGGGCCATGGCGCCGCGGCTCGAAATCAAAGGCCTTTCCAAGTTCTTCCCCGGTGTGCGGGCGCTGGACGACGTATCGATGAGCGTCGAGGGCGGTGAGATCCGTGCATTGCTCGGCGAAAACGGCGCCGGCAAGTCGACCCTCGGCAAGATCGTCGCCGGTGTCTATTCACGCAACCAGGGCAGCATCCTTGTCGATGGCGCCGAAATCGCCGACTTCGACGAGAAAGCGGCGGGCGATCTCGGCATCGGCATCGTGCATCAGGAAGGCTCGCTCGTTCCGCAGCTTTCTGTTGCCGAGAACATCTTCGCCGGCCGGCAGCCGACGCAATGGCTGGGCCAGGTGGATGTCCGAGCCATGCGCGATCGTGCAAGGGTGCTTATCGCACAGCTTGGCGTCGCCATCGATCCGGCACTGAAGGTGTCGACCCTTTCGCCGGCGCAGGCCCAGATCGTCGAGATCGCCAAGGCGCTGTCTCGCGACCTCAGGATTTTGATCCTCGACGAGCCGACCGCCGCATTGACCCTTACCGAAACCGAGAAACTGTTCGATGTGGTGCGCCGGCTGGCGAGCAACGGCGTTTCGGTGATCTACGTTTCGCACCGCCTTGCCGAGATTTTCGCGCTTTGCCATTCGGTGACCGTGCTCAAGGATGGCAGGCTTGCCGGAACACGCAAGGTCAGCGAGACCTCGACCGACGAACTGATCCGTCTGATGGTCGGACGCGACGTGCATTTTTCGCGTGCGGCGGCAGGGCGCAAGATCGGTGACATCGTGCTCAAGGCCGAAAGCGTCGACGCGCCGCCTCTGGTGCGCTCGGCATCGATCACCGTGCGCGCTGGCGAGGTCGTCTGCCTTGCCGGGCTTATCGGGTCCGGTCGCAGCGAATTCTGCGAGGCGATCTTTGGCGCACGCCGACGGCGTGGCGGCTCGATCTGGATTGGCGGCAAGCCTATCGATCCGAGAGGTCCGTGGGACGGCAAGCACGCCGGCATCGGCATGGTTCCGGAAGACCGCAAGGCGGCGGGTCTGTTCCTCGGCATGGACATCGTCAACAATGTTGCCGCGACGGTTCTTTCCAAGGTTTCCTCGGGCGCCAATTTCTCCAACCGCAAGGCCGAGGCTCTGGCCAAGAATTTTGTCAACGAGCTGCGCATCGCGACGCCGAGCGTGCGCCAGATCGTCGGTAATCTCTCCGGCGGTAATCAGCAGAAAGTGCTTCTGGCCAAATGGCTGGCGATGGAGCCGCGCCTGCTGATCGTCGACGAACCGACACGCGGCGTCGACGTCGGGGCACGATCGGAAATTTACCGGCTTCTGCGGGCGCTCGCCGACAAGGGCGTCGCGCTGCTCGTTGTGTCCTCGGACCTGCCGGAGGTGCTGGCGCTTGCCGACCGCATTGTCGTGATGGCGGAAGGCAGGACGGTTGGCGAATTGCCAGGCGACGGGGCAAGCGAGGAACAGGTGCTGCGGCTGGCTACCAGATACACGGCTTCGGTTGCTGAAGTCCGCAAGGAAGCAGGAATGGCAGAGGCATGACGATGCAGATCACGCAACCGATGGCCGAGAATGCCGAGCACCGGCGCGAAAACCTTTTCGTGCGTATCGTGCGGCGCCTCGCCGATTCGAGGGAATTGACGCTCTTCGTGCTCGTTATCGCGCTCGCGCTGGCGATGAGCATCGTCTATCCGAACAATTTCCCCACCGCCTCCAACATGAGGGCCGTGCTGCTCAATCTCGCACCGGTCGGCATTCTTGTCTGCGGCATGATGCTGCTGATGATCGGCGGCACGTTCGATCTGTCGGTCGGCTCGACTCTCGCCTTCTCCGGCGTCTGGGCCGCGGTCGTCGCCGGATGGTGGGGCTGGCCGGCGGAGGTTGCTGTTCTGGTCGGCATCCTGGTTGGCGCACTGTGCGGTCTGGTCAACGGTTTGATCGTCACCCGCATCGGCATCAACGCGCTGATCGCAACCCTAGGCACACTCACCATCTATCGCAGCCTGACCTACGTCACCGCGGGCACTGGCGTCACGCCGATCACCGACGCTTTCGCCGAATATGGCCGCGCCGCCGACCCGTTGCTCAGGATCCAGTCGCCGTTCTGGGCGATGCTGGTGCTCGTGCTTGTCGGCGGCTGGCTGGTGGCCCGGACGCGCTTCTTCCGGCAGTTTTATTTCATCGGCGGCAATCCTCGCGCAGCCCAGCTTTCGGGCATTCGCGTCGACCGGCTCATCCTGATCGGCTTCGTCATCATGGGAGCGCTGGCGGGTCTTGCCGGCGTGCTGGGCGCGGCGCGTCTCAACAGTGCGGTCGTCAACGCCGGCGTCGGCATCGAACTCAAGGTCATCACCGCCACCGTGCTCGGAGGCGCGAGCCTGAAAGGCGGCGAAGGCACGATCCTCGGCGGCATTCTCGGCGTGCTTTTCATCGCATTGATCGAGAACGCCATGATCATCAATGCGATCGGCGTGTTCTGGCAAGGGCTGGTGGTGGGTCTGGTCCTGCTGTTCGCCGTCTCGCTTGATCGTTTCAAGACCAGCAGCCGCGCCTGATTTCAGGCGAGGACGGGAGGAGGCATTCGGACAACCGGATGACATACAGGAACTGAAAATACAAAAAACATCAGGAGGAAACGGGCATGAAATCGATAGTGAGAACGATACTTTCCGGCGCAGCGCTTGCTGCCACCGCATTGCTCTACACCTTTCCGGCCAGCGCACAGGAATCATCCTTCGGGCCGGCCGACGCGAAGGAGACCTATTACTGGATCTCCAACAAGGCCAACCTGCCGCTGTTCGTGCAGTATGACTATGTTGGCATGAAGCGGATCGCCGAAGAGCTCGGCGTCAAGGTGATCGTCGCCGGGCCGACCGATTTCGACGTGCCAGGCTTCATCTCTGCTGTCGACCAGGTCTGCGCGCAGAAGCCGAGCGGCGTCTCCGTCGTCGGCGGCTGGGATCCGTCGCTGACCGAATCGGTCAAGAAATGCATGGAGCAAGGCGTGCCGACGGTCGTCGATGACGGCGATCTGCCGGACTCCGGCCGTCTCGCCTATATCGGCACGAACTGGACGCAGGTCGGTGTCGCCCAGGCCAAGAAGCTGATGGAAATGCTGCCGAAGGGTGGCAAGGTCGCCTCGATGTCGATCATCAACGCCGGCAACATGCGCGAAGCGGTGGCCGGCTTCAAAGCCTATGTCGAGGCCAATGGCGGTGGCAAATACACGATCGTCGCCAATGAGGATGACGGTGGCGACGCGCAGAAGGCGGCGCAGGTGACGGCGGCGATTCTGGCTGCCCATCCAGACATCGCCGGCCTCGCCGGTTTTGATTCCGAATCTGGTGCCGGCATCGTCACGGCACTGCGTGAAGCCGGCAAGAATCCCGGTGACATCAAGGTGACCGCGATGGAGCAGACGCCGGACTTCTTCAAATCGGCAAAGGAAGGCTGGGTCGACGGCATCGTCGTGCAGAATCGCGAGCTCTTCATCTACTACGCGGTCAAGCTGCTGCACGACTACAACACCAATACGTTGAAGTCGGCCGGCCTCTCGTCGAAAGACGGCGGCCGTCCGATCCCGGACTCGCTCGATACGGGCGTCATCCTGATCACCAAGGACAATGTCGACAAGGTGCTGACCGCTCTGAATGTGAAGTAGGCTGAACGCAGACATCGCGGAGTCTTGGATCAAGGCTCAAGCAGCGTCCGGCGGCGTTATCTCCCCGCCGCCGGACGGCCAATTCAAACGTCATCTGGCAAGACCGAAACCATGTCGAACACCGCAGCAATGAGCGAACCTCAGATTCCGGAGGATGTGGACATCCACGATCCGGCGTTCGTCCGCGACCCGTTCACCGCATATGACCGGCTGCGCCTGGAGTGTCCGATCGCCCGCTCCAACAAGCATGGCGGCTTCTGGCTTATGACCCGCTACGAGGATGTGCGGGCCGGCGCCATCAACTGGCGCGACTATACGTCGAGCGTCGCAGGCGTTACCGCTATTCCGGTCATCACCCCGCGCACCGAACCGATGCTGCCGATCGAGATCGATCCGCCGCGTCATTCTCGCTACCGCGCCCTCGTCAATCCGGTGTTCACGCCGGAACGGGTCGCGGAAATCACGCCGCGTATCGCAAAGCTCGCTGCCTCGATGCTCGAACGCATGGCGGAGAAAGAAAGCGCCGATGCCGTGGCTGAATTCTGCGTGCCGGTCGCGATCGCTTCGCTTGCCGCCTTCACCGACGTGCCGCTGGCTGATTCCGAAAGTTGGGTCGGCTGGATCACCAAAATGTTCGACGTCAGCGATCCCGTCGCCGGCGCGGCTGCGAGCCGCGATCTCGTTGCCTATATTGACGGGCTGATAGCGGCGCGCCGGGCCGCTCCGACGGGCGACTTCATCAGCATGCTGATGGCCGCCGAGATCGAGGGCGAAAGTCTCGACGACGGCCAGATACGATCCTTCATGACGGTGGTTTTCGGCGCCGGTTTCGAGACCACCGCCGACGGGCTCTCGGTGATGCTGCACTGGCTCGCCGAACACCCGGCCGATCTGGCGCGGCTTGCCGCCGATCCGGCACTAGTACCGACGGCAGTCGAGGAATTCCTGCGTTTTTCCTCGCCAATCCAGATTTTCGGCCGCAACGCCGCGCGTGATCTGTTTGTGCATGAACGCCGGCTGCGGGCCGGCGACATCGTCGCACTGGGCTTCGGCTCAGCCAACCGCGATCCGACCGTATTCGAGGGGCCAGACGAATTGCGCCTGGATCGAAAGCCGAACAGGCATCTCACCTTTGGCGCAGGGCCACATCTCTGCGCCGGCGCCGGCGTCGCTCGCATGGAATTCGCGGTGACGCTGGAGGCTCTGATAAAGGCCGGAATTCGCCTTGCCCTCGATCCTGCGGTAGCGCCACGCTGGAAGACCAGAGGCGATCGGCGCGGTTTTGCTAACCTGCCCTTGCTCATTGATAGAAAGAAGGCGCATTGACCATGGCTTTCCCCACCACTCGCATGCGTTTTCACGGCGTTGCGGCTTACGAAATCCTGACGCGCGACGGATTGCGCATCTTGTGCGATCCGTTCCTGGATCAGAATCCGGGCGCGGCAACAAAGTCCACCGAATTCGATCGTGTCGATCTCGTCATCGTCAGTCATGCCGCCTTCGACCATCTTGGCGATACCGACAAGATCGCCGCCAAATATGGCTGTCCGGTCGTCTGCGGAGGCGAAGTGAAGGCCTGGCTGATGGACCGGGGCATTCCGGCCAACCAGATCCGCGCCACCACCTGGGGCATCCGGGTCAAGGTGGCGGGCATCGAGATCCAGCCGCTCGAATGCCATCATTGGTCGCAGATCAGGCTGAAGGACAACTCCTTCATTTCGGGCGTGCCAATGGCCTTCATTGTCTATGCCGACGACAATCTGCGCTTCTACCACTATGGCGACACCGCCATCTTCTCCGACCTCAAGCTCCAGGCCGAGCTCTACAAGCCGAATGTCGGCTGCATCGGCATCGCCAATCCACAGGAGATCCTGCATCTCAACCCGATGCCGGGCGAAATGCTGACCGGCGAGATGAGCCCGTATGAAGGCGTGCTTGCCACGCAATGGCTTGGCCTCGAGACGGTGCTGCCCTGTCACTACATCAAACTCGATGGCGACAAGGACGTCGCCGAATATATGAGGCACCATCGCGAAGCCAAGGCGCGCGGCGAAGCGATTGCCGACCCCTATTTGCTGCATGCCGGCGACTGGATCGAATTCGACCGCGACGGCAAGGTCGTGCGACCAGCCAAGGCGGCCTGACGACATGCGCGCGGCGATCTTCGACGCACCCCTTTCGATCCGCATGGCCGAAGCACCGAAGCCGGAGCCACGAATGGGAGAGGTGCTGGTTCGCATCAAAGCTGCCGGCCTGTGCGCCGGCGACCTCTACATCTACACCGGCAAGAACCCCTACGTGACCTATCCCCGTATCGGCTGTCACGAGATCGCCGGCGTCGTCGAAGCCTATGGTCCCGATACCACCGGCCCAGCAATCGGCACACGTGTCGTCGTCGATCCGTTCATCGGCTGCGGGCATTGTTACCCATGCAGGATCGGCAAACGCAACTGCTGCGCCAACCTCACCATTGTCGGCGTTCATCGCGAGGGCGGCTTCGCCGATTTCGTGACGGCGCCGGCGCAGAACCTCAACCTTGTGCCGGAGACGCTCACCGACTTCGAGGCGGCTTTCGCAGAACCGGTGGCCATCGGCGTCCAGGGCTGTCGCCGCGGCACGGTCACCGCTGAAGATAACTTGCTGGTGCTTGGCGCCGGGCCGATCGGGCTAGCGATCGTCGAAGTGGCTCGCGCCGCAGGCGCAAAGGTCTACGCCACCGATCTCTCGGCCGAGCGCTTGTCCACTGCCGCCGACCTCGGCGCCATACCGGTCGCCGGTGGCGCCGGCCTTCTGGAACGTGTGCACGAAATCACCAATGGCGAGGGAATGCCGGTGGTGATGGAAGCGACGGGAGCCGCGCCGGCGATGGAACAGACCATCGATCTCGTCGCCGCCGGTGGACGCATCGTCATCCTCGGCCTGGTCAAGAAGGGTCAGGGGATCACCTTGCCCGGCCTGGACTTCACCCGCAAGGAAGTGACGATCCTCGGCTCGCGTGCATCGGTCGACTGTTTTCCCGAGGCCTTGGCCCTGCTCGCCTCCGGCAAGATCCATTACCCGAAGATCGCAAGTTCTTTCGCACTCGGCGAAGCGCCCGACGTCTTCCAGAAACTCGCAGAAAATCCAATGGCCCTGCACAAGGCCGTATTCATTCCGGAGGACTAGATGAAGCTCGTTACTTTCTCCCATCGCAAGGGAGGCCATGTCCATCATGCCGGCGTGCTCGACGGCGATCAGGTCGCGTGCCTGACAGAGGCCGGCATCGCCGGCAGCGTGATGGAGATCGTGCTGGGCGGCAAAAAGATGCTGGAACAAATCCGTGGTGGCGTTGCCAAGGCGCCGCGCTATGCGTTGACCGAGGTCACGATCGAAGCGCCGATCCGGCCGAGCAAGGTTCTCTGCTCCGGCATCAACTACAAGGGCCACGCCGAGGAAAACCCCAACGCGAAGATGCCGACCGAGCCATTCTTTTTCACCAAGCTGCCGACCTCGGTAGTCGGGCCCGACGTGCCGGTCGAAAAGCCGGTCAGGACCGAGCAGATGGACTACGAGGTGGAGTTCTCCGCAGTCATCGGACGAAAGCTGCACAAGGCTGGGGAAGCCGACGTGATGCCGGCGATCTTCGGCTACACGCTGCTCAACGACATTTCGGCGCGCGATGTGCAGTTCAAGGACAATCAGATCACCATCGGCAAGAACTTTGCCGGCTTCTCTCCGATCGGTCCCTGCATCGTGACGGCTGACGCGATGCCGCATCCCGACAATGTCGCACTGAAGACGCGGCTAAATGGCAAGACGCTTCAGGACGGCAGCACCTCGGACTGGCTGTTTTCACTGCCGCTGCTGATTTCCTTCCTGTCGCAATATATTCCGCTCGAACCCGGCGACATCGTATCGACGGGAACCCCGGCCGGTGTCGGAATCTTCCAGAAGCCGCCGATCTTCATGAAGGCTGGCGATGTCGTCGAGATCGAAGCCGAGGGCATCGGCATCCTCAGAACCCCGATCGTTGCGGGGTAAGAAATGGCGTCGGGGGCGATCCGCATTGGAGTGATCGGCTGTGGCTTCTACGCGCAGAACCATCTGCATGCGTGGAAGGATCTTGCGAGCGAAGGCGCAGTGCTTGCCGCCGTCTGCGATGTCGATGCTGGCAAGGCCGAAGCAGCCGGCCGTGCTTTCGACGTTCCGTTTTACACGGACGCCGCCGCTTTGCTTGCGGTCGAGAGGCTTGATGCGGTCGATATCGTCACCCGCCACGACACGCACAGGGCGCTCTGCGAACTGGCGATAGCGAAAGGCGTCGCCACCATCGTGCAAAAACCGTTCGCTCCGACCTGGGAAGACTGCGTTGCCATCGTCGAGGCAGCCGGCAAGGCAGGCGTTTGGCTAGCGGTTCACGAGAACTTTCGCTTCCAGACGCCGATGCGGCATGTGCGTCGCGTCATCGACAGCGGCGCCATCGGCACGCCGAGCTGGGCTCGGATAATGTTTCGCACCGGCTTCGATGTCTATCGCACGCAGCCCTATTTCTATGACGAGGAGCGCTTGGCGATCGCCGATGTCGGCATCCACGTGCTCGACCTCGCACGCTTCTTCCTGGGCGAGGTCGAGCGCATCTTTTGTGAAACCCAGCGTCGCAATCCCAAGGTGCGAGCCGAGGACACTGCGACGATGCTCCTGCGCCATCGCAGCGGCGCCGCCAGCGTCGTCGAATGCACATACGAGGCGCGACGCGACCCCGATCCGTTCCCCGAAACGCTGGTCGAGATCGAGGGCGACAGCGGGTCAATCATTGTTCTCCCGGGCTCGCGCATGCGGGTTACCAGCAATGGGACGACGACCGAGGAAGGCATTGGCTCACCGCTGCGCTCGTGGACCAGCGATCGCTGGCACGTCGCGCAAGAGGGCGCGTTCATTGCCTGCCGCCATTTTCTCGATTGTCTCAAGCGCGGCGTTCCCGCCGAGACGTCGGGAAGCGACAACCTCAGGACTTACGCTCTGGTGGACGCCGCATACTGCGCGGCGAAGGAACACCGGGCGTTCGTTCCGACGCTGTGGGAGGGAAGTCTCAGCGTCGCCTCAAAGGGCCGGAGGGCGCAATGACGACGGGGCGGGAAAAGACGCCAGGAGGACGGGGGAAGGGAGGGGCGGGCGCCGCCTTTGCGATCACAGTGGCATTCGAACTTCTTGAGGGCGCATTTCCGGAATTCCACCGGCTGGTTGCTGAGAACGCGGCGCTCTCCGTCAAACTCGAGGCGGATTGCCTTCGCTTCGACGTGCTGACGCCGGCGGACCCGGCAACTGCCACTCATGTCTTCCTCTATGAGATCTACACAGATCGCGCTGCCTTCGACCTGCACCTCGCCTCGGAGCATTTCCGTCAGTTCGACCAACGCTCGCGCGACCTTGTCATCAGCAAGACGGTTCTCGCCTATGCGGTCCAAGAGAACGCGAAGATTCGGGAATCAACTTGACCGGCAGCGGCAGCGATTTCGATCTGTTCGGCACGGACCAGCCCGTTGCCGAGCGCCGGATCCTCACCGCGGGACCACTGTCAGCCATCCTCGAAGACGGCAACCTGCGCACTATCTGCTTCGCCGGTGTGGAAGCGGTGCGCGCGATCAACTATCTGGTGCGCGACGCGTCCTGGGGAACCTACAAGGCCGAGCTTTCAAACCTTCTGACCGTGGAAGGCGAGGCTGAGTTCGAGGTCAGCTATGAAGGACTTTGCGTTGGTCCACAGGTGAGCTTTTCTTACCGGATGAAAATTGTCGGCAAAGCCACAGGCATGCTGATCCTTGAGGCGGAAGGCGTTGCCCTCACCGACTTCCCGACCAATCGCACCGGATTCGTCGTCCTGCATCCATCGCAAGCTGCAGGCGCACCGCTGACCATCCGACACAGCGGCGGCGAGATCGAGGAGACGAGATTCCCGGAGACGATCAGCCCGGACCAGCCGGCCTTTGACATATCCGCGCTGACCCACGAGCCGGAGCCTGGAATGATCTGCACCGTCGCCATGGAAGGCGACGCTTTCGAGATGGAGGACCAGCGCAACTGGACCGACGCCTCGTTCAAGACATATGTCCGCCCGCTGTCGAAACCCCGCCCTTATGTTATCGCCAAGGGTTCGAAGGACATCCAGCGGGTCGTTGTCTCCATCGAGGCCAAGTCATCGGCGTCTCGACCCCGAGTCGCCGACAGGGCAACACTGACGCTAGGTGGACCTGCTGGACGGATGCCGTCCATGGCACTGTTTCTTGACCCAGATGATCTGCCCGCAGCCGTGGCCGCAGCATCCCAGCTTGGCCCGGCACAGGCAGTCATTGTCCGCTTTGACAGCGGGCGCGGGCATGATGAGCACATGCTGCGCAAAGCGGCCGGCTTTTCCGCTTCGATAGGTGCGCGGCTGGGAATCGAGGCGGTCTTTGATACCATCGACCCTGGAGCCGAGGCGAAGTCCGTCGTCAATGCAATCCGTTTGTCCGGTGTCGATCCGAGCGCCATCCTGGTTTCACCAAGGCGCGAATTCAAGACACGGGCGTCAAACATGGTGCCTACAGGCGAACGGCCGGTCGGCGATGTGGTGGCTGCGCTTAAGGACACGGCTACCGAGGCTGCCATCGGAGCCGGGACGCCTTCCTTCTTCACGGAATTCAATCGCAACCCGCCGGCAGGTGATGCAGATTTCGTCTTCTTCGGCAACGCCGCCATCGTTCATGCGGCCGACGATCTATCGGTAATGGAAACGTTGAGCGTCTATCCGTCCGTTATCGCCACGGCGCGACGGTTAAGTCCACAAAAACCGATCTGGCTTGGACCATGCACGATCGGCATGCGCCACAATCCCTACGGGCAGAGTGTGGCAGCAAATCCTGTCCGAGCGCGAATACCCGCCGCAAGCGAGGACCCCCGACATGGCGCATTGTTCGGGGCGGCTTTCACGGTCGGCGTCGCGGCACAGGCTGCTGCAGCGAGTGTTGATCGTCTCATAATCGCGTCCCCAACCGGTTCGTTCGGCTTGCTCGGCCCAGCCGGAATTCGTCTTCCTCTCCAGGCGGTCCACGCCGAGCTTGCGACAGCGGCTGGCGCCGAGCGCTACGAGGTTTTGGTCGATCATCCGGGTATTGCCGCCATTGCATATCGTTTCGGTGAATACATCCGCATCATGGTTGCAAATCTCACACCGGTAGCTGTCAACGTTTCGGTCCCGCCCGGGACCCAGTTGGTTGGCGTCATTGACAAGAATGCGAACCTGACGAAGCCACTTCATAACCGACCAACATTGGAACCATACCGGTCCGTGGTGGTCCAATGCCAACCAACCGGTAAGGCAACGTAGCTGGCTGAACAGGCCTATTCGGCGACGGCTTCTTCGCTCATTCCGCCGGGCATCACAATGTCACAGAATGATCAGTAAGCCATTGAAATTATTAACATCGTCCAGAGTTCAATCCGCTCTCGCAGCACCAGTCCAATCTCCCAGATTTTGAATGGCACGACGCTCGCTACGCCACCGACCACCCGCCATCGACCAGTATGTTCGCCCCCGTGATCATCGACGCCGCCGGCGAGGCCAGGAACACCACGGTTCCGGCAACGTCGATCGGGTCGCCGATGCGGCCGAGCGGGATGTGGCCGAGCACATGGGCGTGAAAGTCGGGCTCTGCGAGGGAGGGCCGCGTGCCGTCGGTCCAGATGAAGGTCGGTGCCACGCTGTTGACGGCGATCTTGTGCTGCGCCCATTCGGCCGCCAGGCAGCGTGTCAGATGGTTGATCGCCGCCTTGCTCATGCAGTAGATCGCCTCACCCTTCAGCGTCACCGTCCCGGCCTGCGAGCTGATGTTGATGATGCGCCCGGATTTCTGGGCGATCATCAATCGCCCTACCGCCTGGGTGGTGAAGAACGTGCCCTTGAGATTGACGTTCACCGTCAGGTCGAAATCTTCCTCGGTGACGTTTTCGGCCAGGTTTTCCGGCCCGAGCCCGACATTGTTGACCAGCACGTCGATGCGGCCGCAGGCGGCGTGCGCCTCGGCGACAGCGGCCCGCACCGTTGCGAGATCGGTCAAATCCATCTGCACGGCCAACGCCCGCCGGCCCATGCGTTCCATCTCGGCGACAAGCTCCGCCCCGTCGGCCTTGCCGCGCACGCCAACGATCATGTCGGCGCCGGAGCCGGCACAGGCCAGCGCGCAAGCCCGGCCAATGCCGCGCGAGGCGCCGGTGACCAGCACCACCTTGCCGGCCAGATCGAATTTCGGCGTGAATTCCGTTGTCATCGCAATCTCCCCTGAAACGCTCAATCTCAGTGTTTGAGCATGATCTTTTCCGAAAACCGGATTCCACTTTTCGGGATCATGCTCCAGGCCGAAACCATCGCGGATGGTGACGGGCCTCTTTGCCGAACACTATCCGGTCGCCGCCTGAAAGCCAGCCGGCATCTGGGCTCACGAGTCGACTGTCAGCCAGACACGTGACACGGTCGATCGCTTGGCGTATATTGACATAAAGATATCCTTATGTGACATGAATAGGCTTGTCGCCAAAGGGATAAAAAATGTTGCAGAATTCTGCATCGCTGGACGCATTGTTCGGCCCCGTCGCGGCAAAGCCCGACGGTTCGGAAGTGCTTGCGGCGCTAACCGCGGCGGCGCGCGAGCGCATTCTCATCCTCGACGGCGCCATGGGCACGCAGATCCAGGGCCTCGGTTTCGACGAGGGCCAGTTTCGCGGCGAGGCCTTTGCCGGCTGCGCCTGCCACCAGCAAGGCAACAACGACCTTTTGATCCTGACCCAGCCCGGGGCGATCGAGGAGATCCACTATCAGTACGCCATGGCAGGCGCGGATATCCTCGAGACCAACACCTTCTCCTCGACCTCGATCGCCCAGGCCGATTACGGCATGGAGGATGCCGTCTATGCGCTGAACCGCGACGGCGCGCGGCTGGTACGGCGCGCCGCAGTGAGGGCGCAGCAACAGGACGGCAAACGCCGTTTCGTCGCCGGCGCACTTGGGCCGACCAACCGCACCGCGTCGATGTCGCCCGACGTCAACAATCCCGGTTACCGCGCCGTGACCTTCGACGATCTGCGCCTCGCCTATGGCGAGCAGTTGCGCGGATTGATCGATGGCGGCGCCGACATCATCCTGATCGAGACCATCTTCGACACGCTGAACGCCAAGGCGGCGATCTTCGCCTGCAACGAGATCTTCATCGAGAAAGGCGTGCACCTGCCGGTGATGATCTCCGGCACCATCACCGATCTGTCCGGCCGCACGCTGTCGGGCCAGACGCCGACCGCCTTCTGGCACTCGGTGCGCCATGCCAGCCCGTTCACCATCGGCCTCAATTGCGCGCTCGGCGCCAAGGCCATGCGCGCGCATCTGGACGAGATTTCAAGCGTCGCCAACACTTTCACCTGCGCCTATCCGAATGCCGGCCTGCCCAATGAATTCGGCCAGTATGACGAGAGCCCGGAGTTCATGGCCGCGCAGATCGAGGATTTCGCCCGCGAAGGGCTGGTCAATGTCGTCGGCGGCTGCTGCGGCTCGACGCCGGATCACATTCGGGCGATTGCCGAGGCGGTGCGGAAATATCCGCCGCGCGCCATTCCGGACATCGAGCCGAAGATGCGCCTGTCCGGGCTGGAGCCGTTCACGCTGACCGACGAGATCCCCTTCGTCAATGTCGGCGAGCGCACCAATGTCACGGGATCGGCCAAGTTCCGAAAACTGATCACGGCGGGCGACTATGTCTCAGCGCTCGACGTTGCGCGTGATCAGGTCGCCAACGGCGCCCAGATCATCGACATCAACATGGATGAGGGGCTGATCGATTCGAAGAAGGCGATGGTCGAGTATCTCAACCTGATCGCCGCCGAGCCGGACATCGCCCGCGTCCCGGTGATGGTCGACAGCTCGAAATGGGAGATCATCGAGGCCGGCCTGAAATGCGTGCAGGGCAAGCCGCTGGTCAACTCCATTTCGATGAAGGAGGGCGAGGAGGCGTTCCTGCATCATGCGAGGCTGGTGCGTGCCTATGGCGCGGCCGTGGTCGTCATGGCCTTCGACGAGGACGGCCAGGCCGACACCAAAGCGCGCAAGGTCGCGATCTGCACCCGCGCCTACAAGCTCCTGACCGAGCAAGCCGGCTTTCCGCCGGAAGACATCGTCTTCGACCCCAACGTCTTCGCCATCGCCACCGGGATCGAGGAGCACGACAATTACGGCGTCGACTTCATCGAGGCGACGGGTGAGATCACCGCGACACTGCCGCATGTCCATATCTCAGGCGGCGTGTCGAACCTGTCCTTCTCGTTCCGCGGCAACGAGCCGGTGCGCGAGGCCATGCATGCCGTGTTCCTCTACCACGCCATCCAGCGCGGTATGGACATGGGCATCGTCAATGCCGGCCAGCTTGCGGTTTACGACACGATCGAGCCGGAACTGCGCGAGGCCTGCGAGGACGTCGTGCTCAACCGCGTGCCCAAGGCCGGCGGTACCGCCACCGAACGCATGCTGGAGATCGCCGAACGCTTCAAAGGCACGGCCGGCCAGGAGGCCAGGGAGCGCGATCTCGCCTGGCGCGAATTGCCGGTCGAACAGCGGATCAGCCACGCGCTGGTCAACGGCATCACCGAATTCATCGACGCCGATACCGAGGAAGCCCGGCTGGCGGCTGAGCGCCCGCTGCATGTCATCGAAGGCCCGCTGATGGCCGGCATGAATGTCGTCGGCGACCTGTTCGGCGCGGGAAAGATGTTCCTGCCGCAAGTGGTGAAGTCGGCCCGTGTGATGAAGCAGGCGGTGGCGGGATTGTTGCCGCACATGGAGGCCGAGAAGGTGGCGAACGCCGCCAACGGCATCGACAATGGCGAACGCCAGACGGCCGGCAAGATCCTGATGGCGACGGTGAAGGGCGATGTCCACGACATCGGCAAGAACATCGTCGGTGTCGTGCTCGCCTGCAACAATTACGAGATCATCGATCTCGGCGTCATGGTGCCGGCGGCCAAGATCCTGCAGACGGCGCGCGAACGGAAGGTTGACATCATTGGCCTGTCCGGCCTGATCACGCCGTCGCTCGACGAGATGGCGCACATGGCCGCCGAGATGGAGCGCGAAGGCTTCGACATTCCGCTGTTGATCGGCGGCGCGACGACCAGCCGCGTGCACACGGCGGTAAAGATCCATCCGCGCTACACCAGGGGCCAGACCGTCTATGTTAACGACGCCAGCCGCGCGGTCGGCGTTGTCTCCTCCCTGCTGTCGAACGAGACCAGGGACGGCTATGTCGACGCCGTGCGGGTCGAGTACAAGAAGGTCGCCGACGCGCATGCCCGCTCCGAAGCCGACAAGCAGCGGCTGCCGTTGGCCAAGGCGAGGGCCAACGCGCATCGGATCGACTGGTCTGCCTACCAACCGCCGGGGCCGTCTTTCACCGGCGTGAAGGTCTTCGAAAACTGGGACCTCACGGAACTCGCGCGCTACATCGACTGGACGCCGTTCTTCCAGACCTGGGAGCTGAAGGGGCGTTATCCAAAAATCCTCGAAGATGAGGCGCAGGGACCAGCGGCGCGCCAACTGTTCGAGGATGCGCAGGCGATGCTGAAGAAAATCATCGCCGAGAAATGGTTCGCGCCACGCGGCGTCATCGGCTTCTGGCCGGCCAATGCCGTCGGTGACGATATCAGGCTGTTTACGGACGAGGCGCGATCGCAGGAATTGGCGACGTTCTTCACCTTGCGCCAGCAACTGACCAAGCGCGACGGCAAGGCCAATGTCGCGCTGTCGGATTTCGTCGCCCCGTCGGACGGCGGCAAGCCCGATTATGTCGGCGGCTTCATCGTCACCGCCGGCATCGAGGAGGTGGCGATCGCCGAGCGCTTCGAGCGGGCGAACGACGATTATTCGTCGATCATGGTCAAGGCGCTGGCCGACCGTTTCGCCGAGGCTTTTGCCGAGCGCATGCATGAGAAGGTGCGCAAGGAATTCTGGGGCTACGCGCCCGACGAAGCGCTGGCGCCAGACGAACTGATCGGCGAACCCTATCGTGGCATCCGCCCGGCGCCCGGCTATCCCGCCCAGCCCGACCATACCGAGAAGGCGACACTGTTCCGGCTGCTCGACGGCGAGGGCAATGCGGGGGTCAGCCTGACCGAAAGCTATGCGATGTGGCCGGGCTCGTCGGTTTCCGGTATCTATTTGTCGCATCCCGAAAGCTATTATTTTGGCGTCGCCAAGGTCGAGCGCGACCAGGTCGAGGATTATGCACGCCGCAAGGCGATGCCGCTCGCCGAGGTCGAGCGCTGGCTCGGACCAATTCTCAATTATGTTCCCGTGCCCCATGCCGAGGCGGCCGAATAGCGGCAGCAAGCCCTGTCGTCTTTTCGTTCTGACAGTGCCGCTTGAACGGGACTGAGGCGCAGGTGTTTTGACCGTGGTTCACACCATGCCATCAACAGAATTTGCGCGGTTTGCCGACTTGTGATCCATGGCCTGACGGGTACACCTTCGGGCAGTCGTCTTTCCAGTTGGAGCGCCAATGACCGTACTCACCCGCCGCAGGCTTTTGAAAACGGCAGCGATCGCCGGCGCCAGCGGGGTTGGGCTGTCAGCCCTGGGCAGGTTCGGCGGCTGGGCCGCCGCCAAGTCAGAGCCTGTGGTGCTGCAGACGGCCAAGATCGAGGCGAAGCTGATGGATGTCGGCCGGACCAGGGATGTGCTGACCTATGGTGATGCCGGAATGCCGCCGGTGCTCAGAATGAGAAAAGGCGAGCCCTTCGCCGCGCGTCTCATCAACGCCATCGACGATCCGACAACGATCCACTGGCACGGCATTCGCGTGCCGAACAAGATGGACGGCGTGCCGTTTCTGGTCCAGCCCTACGTCTATACCGGCGATCATTTCGATTACGCCTTCACGCCGCCCGACGCCGGCACCTTCTGGTACCACCCGCATTGCAACACGCTGGAGCAGATGGGCCACGGCATGACAGGCGTGATCGTGGTCGAAAACCCCGGCGATCCGAAATTCGATGCCGAAATGGTCATCAATCTGCGCGACTGGCGCCTCGGCGACGACGGCCAGTTCATCAGCCTGTTTCGGCCACGCGATGCCGCAAGAACCGGCACATACGGCACCGTGCGCACCGCCAACTGGCTCGATCAGCCGCAATATGACGCGCCGGCCGGCGGGCTGGTGCGGTTGCGCATCGCCATTACCGACGTCACGCGAATCTATGCCTTTCGCGTCGACGGCGCCGAAGCGATCGTCATGGCGCTGGACGGTAATCCGGTGCCGCAGCGTTTTTCACCCGATGCCCTGCTGCTTGGACCCGGCCAGCGCATGGAACTCGCCATCCGCATGCCCGACGACGAAGGTACGATTGTCAGCCTGCGGGACGTCAGGGGCACCAAGCCCAAAATCCTGGCGACCCTGCGCGCGACTGGAAGCTCGCTCAAGCGGGACATGCGTGATGTTGCACCCCTCGAGGCCAATCCGGTGGCGGAGGTGGATCTGACCAGCGCCCAGCACATTTCCCTGTCGCTCAGCGCCACGGCGGAAAGCATCCCGAGCGATGGCATCTGCGGTTCGCTTGGCTACAGTTTCTGGGCAATCAACAAGGTGCCGTGGCCAGGCGACACGCCCGATCCGACAGCGCCACTGGCCGAACTGAAACTCGGCAGAAGCTATGTCATCGACATGGAAAACCTGACGCCGCAATCCCATCCGATGCATCTGCACGGCATGAGCTTCAAGGTGTTGTCGTCATCGACGCGCCAGGTTCAGCCTCTGATTTCGGACACCTATCTCATCCAGCCCAACGAAAAAGTGAGCCTGGGCTTCGTCGCCGACAATCCAGGCGACTGGCTGCTGCACTGCCACATCATCGAGCACCAGAAATCGGGAATGACGAGCTATGTCAGGGTAGTCTGAAGCCGCGTCGATCGACGTGTCTTCCTCTGTTCCCCATCGTCATGCCAGCTTTGACCGACGAGAAATTGCCGCCGGCTTGCGGTTTCGTTGGCAAAAGGGGGTGCTTCCCTGCTATTGCCGCCTCCAATTCGGAAATCATGGGACAACCCTGCATGACCAATGTTGCCCTGACCGGGCTTGCCCGCGATCTTGCCAGCCGTGCCGCCGAAGGTCGCCCGGTGCGCATCGGCGTCATCGGCTCGGGCGAGATGGGCACCGATCTGGTCACGCAAGGCATGCTGATGCCGGGCATTTCGGTTTGCGCCATCTCGACACGCCGCCCGCACACCGCGCGCGAGGCAATCCGCATCGCCTATGGCGATGAAGCCATGGCGGTCGAAGCCGATACCGCCTCGAAAGTCACCCGCGCCATCGAGGGCGGCAAGATCGCCATCACCTCCAACGAGATGCTGGTGAGCAACCCGCTGATCGACGTCGTCATCGACGCCACCGGCAAGCCTGGTGTCGCCGCCGATTTCGACCTGATGGCGATGGAGCACGGCAAGCATCTGGTGATGATGAACGTCGAGGCCGACGTCACCATCGGCTGCTACCTCAAGCAGCAGGCGGACCGGCTTGGCGTCGTTTATTCGGTCGGCGCAGGTGACGAGCCGTCAAGCTGCATGGAACTGATCGAGTTTGCGTCGGCGCTCGGGCTAACCATCGTCTCGGCCGGCAAGGGCAAGAACAACCCGCTCAACCACGAAGCCGTGCCCGACGACTATCGCGCGGAAGCGATCCGCCGCAACATGAACCCGCGCATGCTGGTCGAGTTCGTCGACGGTTCGAAAACCATGGTCGAGATGTGCGCCATCGCCAACGCCACCGGGCTGGTGCCCGACGTGCCCGGCATGCACGGCCCCAAGGCCGACCGCGACGACCTCGTCAAAGTGCTTATTCCGCGCGAGGATGGTGGGCTCTTGTTGAAGAAAGGCGTCGTCGACTACACGGTCGGCAAGGGCGTCGCCCCCGGTGTCTTCGTCATCGTCGAGGCGACGCACCCGCGCATTATCGAGCGCATGGACGATCTGCATATCGGCCACGGCCCCTATTACAGCCTGTTCCGGCCCTATCATCTGACCTCGCTGGAAGTGCCGCTGACCGCCGCCCGCATCGTGCTTTTCGGCAAGCCCGACATGGTGCCGCTGCCGCGGCCAGTGGCCGAGGTGTGCGCCGTTGCCAAGCGCGATCTCGCCGCCGGCGAGACCTTCGATGCGATCGGCGAGACCTGCTACCGCTCCTGGACCATGACCGTCGGCGAAGCCCGCGCCCAGGGCGCGGTGCCGGTCGGCCTGCTCGAGGGCGGCAAGGTGTTGAAACCGGTCCGGAAAGGCGAACTGCTGACCGCCGCCAATGCCGCGCCCGACCAGACGACAAGGCTGTTCGCCTTGCGCCGGCTTCAGGACGAGATGCTGTACGGGACGAACTGAGGTCTTACTTCCCCAGTTCGATCGACCGCAGCCGCGCCGCCTCCACCGCCTGGGTAAGCAGATTGGTCAGCCGGTCTTCGCCCATCAGCACGCCAAGGGCCGCTGCCGTCGTGCCGTTGGGGCTGGTCACCTGCTGGCGCAGCACGCCCGGCTCCTCGCCGCTTTCGGCGGCGAGCGAGGCAGCACCGTAGACAGTCTGCATGGCGAGCAGCTTGGCGGTCGCCGTCGGCAAGCCGGCTTTCTCGGCTGCCACGGTCAGTGCTTCGATGAAATGGAAGATGTAGGCCGGCCCCGAACCGGACACGGCGGTCACCGCATCCATCAGGCCTTCGTCATCGATGGTTGCCACTTCACCGCTCGCCGACAAAAGGTCGGCGACGAAACGCTTGGTCTCATCCGAGACCAGCTTGTTGGAAAACACCACCATCATGCCCTTGCCGATGGCAGCCGGCGTGTTGGGCATGCAGCGTACGACCGGTGCGCGACTGCCCAGGATCGCCTCGAAGGTGGCGGCCGGTGTCCCGGCTGCGATGCTGACGAAGGTGGTACGGCCGTCGCCGAAGCGCTTGTAAGCGGCTGTCACATCACGGATCACCTGCGGCTTTACCGCGATGACGACGAGATCCGGCACGGCGTCGGCCGGAATATCGCTAGCATCCGCAGCTGTGCCGCAGCCCAGCGCCGCGGCTCGATTGCGCAGGTCGGCATTGGGCTCAACCACGAAAACCGCCGATGGGTGAAGCTTGCCGGATTTCAGCCAGCCCGAGAGCATGGCGTAACCCATATTGCCGCAGCCGGCGAGAACAAGCCTGATCGTCATGGAACCCTCCGCAGGAAGGCCTTCACATAGACGCTCGCGGTTCAGTGGGGAAGCCCCGTCAGGACGGACCGGAAGATCGCGACCGCGATTGGGATCGCACACCGCGATCGGATCACGCACTGTGATCGGGATCACGCATCATGATCGGGATCGCGCACCGCCATCGGCCGCAGCGATACTTGCCTCAGGCCGAGCACGCCGAGCACGAAGAACAGCCAGACCGGGTCGCCGCGATGGAAGAAGAAGCTTTCGAGGAGGGCGTTCAGCGCGGTGAACAGCACCACCATCATGAAGAAGTCGCCGAGGTAGATGTTTTCCTTGCGCAGCGGGATGCGCATGTAGTCGCGCAACGGCGCGATGAGGAAGGTGTAGACCGCGACGCAGAGTGCCGGAATGCCCATCAGCACGGCGATGTCGAGATAGCCGTCATGGCCGTGCACGATGGTTCTGATGTCCCAGGGCCGGTCGAACGGCTGATCCTGGTTGAGCAGCAGTGGCGTTCCCCAGAAGCTTTCATAGCCGTAACCGGTCCATGGCTTCTTCGCCAGCATGCTGCCGGCGAACTCCCACAGCGTCGTGCGCCCGGTATAGGTCATGTCGGGAAAGTAGATCGCCGCCAGATGTTTCACCGGCGGCAGGAAGACGATGCCCAGCGTGCCGACTGCCGTGGCGATGATTGCCAGCGCAAACAGGATCGGCGTGCCGAGCCGCATGCCCATCAGGCTCGGCAGCACGACGATCAGGATCGAGAACGGCACCAGGCCGGCCGTCGTCTTGGAGCCGGTGTGCAGCATGAAGATCATCGCCGCGCAGAATATCCCCGCTCCCCAAAGCCGCTGCCCGCGCCGGTAGAGGTAGAGGCCAGCGAAACTGAAACAGGCCATGATTGGCCCGGCGATGTTTTTGTGGGTGAACACGCCGCGCCACAGGCCGGCATGTTCGGGCTCCTGTGAGTCTGCGGTGTGCATCGCCTCGTGCGGAAAGACGATGAGGCCGAAATAGGAAAGGCCCATGACCACGACGGCAGTTAAGATGATGACCCTTGAGAAGGCTTCGGCGTCGCGCGGCAAGACCAGGATCGTCGCCATCGTCAAAATGCCGATCAGCGTGAAGGAGGCGGCGCGCATCGCCGAGGGCGGGTCGGTTGCCATCACCACCGACAGGAAAAAGAAGCCCAGCATCAGGACCCAGGACGGGCTAAGCAGCGAGCGCACGATGCGCGGATCGGCGAAAGCCATCAGTGAGAAGATCGACATGGCGCCGAGCGAGCTGAAGCCAAGCTGGTTGACGATGTCGCCGCCTGCGCCGGTCAGTTCGGCGCCGGCCGGCTGGAACGGGCGAAAGGAGACCATGATGATGGTGAAAAGCAGTGCCGCGATCGCGGTCGCCACGCCTTCGCGCGTGAACGCGGCGCTTAGCGGCGCGCGCTCAGTTTTTCTCAGGCTGGCGGTACTGCTCATTGGCATATCCGAATTCGGCAAGCACGCGGCCCAGCGCCACATGGACGGGGTAGATGGCGATCGCCGGCGATCCTGTCCGCGCCAGCCGGATCATGCCGCGAAACGGTGAGGCGGCAAGCAGCGCCAGGCTCTTCAGCAACACCATGGCGCCGGCCAGCGGCGTGCCGGCGCGCTTCTTCTTTTCGACAAGTGTCGAGATCACGCCGTTGCGCAGGCTGCGGGCACGGATCCAGTCGGCCTCGACGCGCCGGGCTGGGACGGTCTCATGCACTTGTCCCTCGGCGCACCAGCCAAGCACAAAGCCCCTCTGCGCGGACCGGCTGAGAAAGTCGGAATCACCGCCGCCCATGAAATTGAATTTCAGATCGAGAAAGGGCGGCCCCATGGCGATAAGGACGTTGCGTCCGACCAGAAGATTGCCGGACGAATAGAGCGCCGGCACGCGCCCGGTCTCCCGGTAGGGCGGCGCGAACACCGGATGTTCGGCCCACCTCGCATGGGCCGGGTCGGCAAAGTCAGGCACCTGGGGGCCGCCGACGATATCGGCGCCGAGCGTTTCGGCTGCCCCGCACATCCGTTCCAGCCACTGCGGATCGGCGATCTCGTCATCATCGATGACCAGCAGATGCCTGAAATTCGGGAATTGCAGGATGGCCGTCTGCCAGCCGGCGTTGTAGGCGCTGCAATTGCCACGCTCATGCGCGATGATGACTATGCCGGACATCTCGCCGCGCTCGAACAGCGGCAGCGCCGCCTTGGCGCCGGCACGCGCCTCGGCTTCATTCTCCATGACGATGACGGCAAAGCACCTGGCGGTTTGCTGGGCGCGCAGCGACGCCAGCGTTTCCAGCACCTGCTCGGGCCGCTTGAAGGTCGGCAAGGTGACGACCGCTTCGACAGCCTCTGCCGCAAGCCGGGGCGAGCGTCCCGCGATCGATACCGAACTGTCCGATGGCAAAGGGATCATCCGTGTCCAGCCACATGGTGAGTTGGGCTCTGGTAGCACCACGGTGATAAGGTTTCGTTAATCACCTTGCACGGAGAAGCCGGCCAGGCGCGGGTTTTCGCTCGTTGACTGTGCTCGCTTAATCAAGGGTTCACCGCACTTTGCTACCGGCTACACCCACAGGATAGGTGAGATGCATCTGCTGTTTGCCACATCGATCGTGCCCGACGGCGCTCTCGCCTCGGGCTATGAGATCGCCAACGCTGCAATCATCGCTGCCTTGCGGCGTGCCGGCGCGCGCGTCACCGTCATCGGCTTCACCTGGCCGGGAAAACCCGCGGCCGATCCCGAAAACACGGTGGTGCTGGGCGCGATCGATGTGCGCACGGACAATGCCTCTGCGCGGCAAAAGCTGGCCTGGGTCGGCAAGGCGCTGCCATCGGGCCTCACCTTCGCGTCGGTCAAGTTGCGCGCCGTCTCCGACAGCGATGTTCTCGCTGCTGTCAAAGGCGTCGGTCCGGTCGACGGCTATGTGATGAATTCCGTGCAGTTCGCCGGCGCCTTCGAAAAGCTGTTCGCTGAGCGGCCTTCGATCTTCGTCGCTCACAATGTCGAACATCTTTCGGCGCAGGAGAACGCGGCTGCCGCCGGCAGCCT
This sequence comes from Mesorhizobium sp. P2_A8, assembly GCF_056404935.1. Taxonomy (NCBI): domain Bacteria; kingdom Pseudomonadati; phylum Pseudomonadota; class Alphaproteobacteria; order Hyphomicrobiales; family Phyllobacteriaceae; genus Mesorhizobium; species Mesorhizobium sp. P2_A8. The sequence goes on along the minus strand of NZ_JBFUDB010000003.1, from coordinate 289,688 downwards.
CTTCCAGCGCCTGTTGTTCCGCCGCGAGGCACGGTTGCTCAGGACCATGGAAGAGCGTCTCTGCCGTCGGGCACGCTTCGTCTTCACCCTGGCAGAGGAGGACCGCTGGGCACTCGGTGTCGCCTCCAACGACCGCTCGGCGGTGCTGCCATTGGTGACCGGCGCCCAGGCGTCCGAACCCAAAGGCCAGCGCCGCATCGACTGCGACGCGGCGCTGGTCGGCACCTGGACCTGGCAGCCGAACCGCATCGGCCTCGACTGGTTCCTGGGCAAGGTGGTGCCGCATCTGCGGCCCGGTTTCCGCATCCGCATCGCCGGCAGCATGCCTTCGGGCATCACCTCCAAGCATCCGGGCGTCGAATTTGTCGGCCGTGTGCCCGATGCCCAGGCCTTTGTGCGCAGTGCAGCCGTCATCCCGCTGATCAGCACCGCCGGCAGCGGCGTCCAGTTGAAGACCATCGAAACCTTCGAGCTCGGTCTGCCGTCCGTCGCCACCAGCCGCTCGCTGCGCGGCATCGACCATCGCCCGGCCAATTGCATCGTCACCGACGATCCCGCCGCCTTCGCCAGCGCCCTTGAGGCATCGGCGGCCGACATTCGGGATGTTGACGGCAGCGCATTCCGTCGTTCGCAGCTCAAGGCGCTCGATGCCGCTATCCGGCTCGGCCTGGAAAAACTCGGACCGGTCAGGCAGGAGGCGTTTGCATGAACATGCACTCCACCCGCGCCGCTTCGGGGCGCGACACCTTGAGAACGATCCTCGGCATCCCGGTGCTCGCGATCCGTTGGGACGAGGCCATGGCCCTGCTGACGCGGTTGACCAGAGAGCGCCGTTTTACCAAGGTCACTTTCCTCAACGCCCACAATGCCAACATGGCCTGCACGGATCCGGTCTTCGCCGAGGCGCTGGATGACTTTCTCATCCTACCTGATGGCATCGGTGTCGATCTCGCGGCGAAAGTTCTCTACGGCTCGCCTTTTCCGGACAATCTCAATGGTACCGATTTCGTGCCTGCCTTCCTGCAGGCCTCGACCCGACCGCTGACCGTGGCTCTGCTCGGGGCCACGCGCGTCAATGCCGAAGCGGCGTCGAAGAAACTGGCGGCGATTGCCGTCCAGCATAGGTTCGTAGTCATCCACGACGGCTTTTTCTCCGCCGCGCAGGAGCCGGAGATCGTCGAACGGATTGCAACCCTGCGGCCGGACGTGCTGCTCGTCGCCATGGGCGTGCCGCGCCAGGAATTGTGGATCGCGCGCCACATCGACGCGCGCCACTGCACGCTGCCGATCGCCGTTGGTGCATTGCTCGATTTCCTGAGCGGCGCGGTGCCGCGGGCGCCCTTGTGGATGCGCCAGCTGCGCCTGGAATGGCTGTTTCGATTGGCTGTCGAACCGGGCCGCCTGTGGCGTCGCTACGTCGTCGGCAATCCACTGTTCCTGCTGCGCGTCGTCAGGCAGAGATTCTCGCGCGCATCCGAAGCTGCCGGAGACATCCATTGAACAGCCGGTTCGTTCCGGGTGCCGCTGTCCAGCCAAGCCCGCTTCGGCAGATACCGACGGCGGCAATAGTGACGGCAAGCTATGCGCCCGATTTCGAACGCTGCCGCCTGCTGTGCGAAACGCTCGACCGCCACGTCTCAGGCGCGGCGCACCACTACATCCTGGTCGAACATCGCGATATCAACCTTTTCCGTCAGTTGGAAACCGGCCATCGTAGCGTCGTCGACGAGCGGGAATTGCTGCCGCGCTGGCTGCATGCCTTCGATGATCCGCTCAGCCTGTTTCGCCGGCGCGTCTGGCTCAGCCTGAAGACCCAGCCGCTGCGCGGCTGGCACGTACAGCAGCTGCGCCGTATCGCGATTGCCGCGCATGCCCGGGAAGACGTGCTGATCTTCTGCGATTCCGACGTCGCCTTCGTCAAACCATTCGACTGCGGCGCCTTCTGGCGCGACGGCAAGGCGCGGCTGTTCCGCCGCGATGGGGTGCTTGCAGACGAAGGTCATGACGAGCATCGCATCTGGTCGCGCAACGCGGGTGCGGCACTCGGCATCGACCCGTCCCGGACATCGATCCATGACTATATCTCGACGCTGATCGCGTGGCGGCGAGACACCGTGCGGGCCATGTGCGACGAAATCGAGAAAGTCCATGCACGCGGCTGGGTCGAGGTCGTCGGCTCGGCGCGCAAATTCTCCGAGTGCATGATCTACGGCCGCTACGTCGACGATCTGCTGGAGGGCGCCGGCCATTTCCACGGTTCGGACGAGTTCTGTCGCGTCCACTGGACCGGCGAAGCGCTGTCGGACGACGAGTTTCGCCGCTTCCTTGGCGCCATGGCGCCGGAGCAGGTGGCGATCGGCATGCAGTCGTTCATCGGCACCGATATCGGCCGCATCCGCCGCCTGATCGGGCTTAGCTAAGCATAGTCCCAAAAGTGGAAGCTCTAAACTGGCTTCGCCGGCTTGCGCATCGCCGAATAGGTGAGCAGCGTCGAGGCGAGATACAGAAGCAGGAAGACGACGTTGAGCGACAGCACCAGGTTCGGCGTGTCGAGGATGGTCGTCAGCACATAGGTCAGCAACACCGCCTTCAGCCCGGCGAGCAGCCCGAGATTGAGCGCCCGCACCAGCGTCTGGCCACGTGCGAACAGCAGCTCGGCCTGGTATTCGACCAGATTGCGCAGTCCCGGAACGCAGATCGCCAGCGCCACCAGCGGGGCGGCCTCGGCGACGTTCTTGCCGAGCGCGTTGGGGAAGAAATGCAGCACGATGCCAAGCGTCAGCAGCGCAAGCGTCGAGACCACGAACACGCCGCCCTCGATGCCGCTCTTGACCGCCAGCCGTGACAGCAGTTCGGGGGCCCGCATCATGCGCTGCACCAGCATCATCGAGAAGGTGCGGATCGGAATGGCCGTCAGGTCGACCAGCCGCATGATGATGGCGTAGATACCGGCCAGATGCGGCCCGCCGATCGCCAGCACGAGTAGCTTGTCGAACTCCATCTGCAGGTAGAACAGCACCTCGGCGCCGGCCACGTAGATGGAGTCGGCCAGCCGCCGCAGATAAAGCTCGATGCGCAGCCGCAACCGCTGGCGCGGGTAGAAAAAGCCGAATGCAATCAGCAGCGAGGCGGCATTGGCGCCGATATAGAACCACGACCATATCCAGACGCTATGTTGCGCCCAGAACATGAACAGCACCGCCCCAAGCGCCCGCAGCGCCGTCGCCATGATGGCAAGCAGGGCTGCGCGGCCGAACTTGCCCAGACCGTTGTTGACGATCAGCGCCACCTCCACAGGCCGCCACAACAGCGCCTCGGCAAAGACGATTGCCGCAAACACCGACAGCGGCACGGTGTCGGCGAAGAAGATCTGGTAGACGCCGAACGAGGCCGCGGCCAGCAGCGGCAGCGACAGCACGCCGAGCAGCAGGAAGCCAGCGGTGAAGGTGCCGATCAGATTGGGGCGGATGGTGGCCGTGCGATAGAGCGCCGAGATGAAACCGAAGGCGAGGATGCGCGACAGCATGACGCCGGCCGCCGATGCGGTGGCGAACATGCCGAACTCGGAAATGGACAGCGTGTTGGCCAGCGCGATGAAATAGGCGAGTGAAAACACCAGTCGTCCGCCGGCGCCGCTGATCGCCGAGAAATAGTCGCGCAGCAGCCCCCGTCGTTCGGCCAAAAAAGTGCCGATCCGGGCGAAGGGCCGCCTTTGCGATATGTCACTGGCTTGCGTCATGTCTCTGGGGAAACTTAGGTCGGAAAACTTAACGTGCCGTTCTGAGGCTTGAGGGTGGGTCGAAAAATAGCTGCCAGCAGAGAGGGAAACCGCGGCTTCGGCGTGTGAAAATTAACCTTTTGTTTTCCATGCCTGTTTAGCGTGGCTTAACGAATGGCGAAGCGCCGTTTGCAGGCCGCCAAGGGTAAAGCTCCAGACGATGGTCGACAGGGAAAACCGTGAAGACTGGAAGCGCGAGCGTTCGCTGCTGGCGCTCGGCCAGGCTGTGCGCGGCGACGACGAACCCGACGCGTCGCTGGTCTCGATCGGGGATCGGGCAGACCGGTCGTGGCGCGAGGATGCCGCCGCGCGCCATCGTCTCGCCCGGTCACGGCGCGAGCCGCGGCCGAACCCTTCGCAGCGCGAGGCGCTGTCGAACCTGAAGCCGTCGGATGCGGTCGGAACGGACGGTTATCAGGCTGGCCATGGTCCTGCTTCTGCGCAGGTGCCGCCGCAGCGCGGTTCATCCGCCGACGATAATTCAGCAACCAGATCGGCATCATCGGGCTACGCGCAAACCACGTCTGTTGCCGCCGAGCCCGCAGGCACCTATCGCCCCGATCGCACATCCGAACCTTACCGTTCAGGCGATGCGCGGGCGCCCCACAACCACGGCGTGGACAGCCAGCAATGGAAGCCGCTGATCGATCCGATGCAGGTCGTCCGCGGTGTTGCCAGGTCGAAGCTGTTGATCGTGACGACGACGATACTGGGTGCCGGACTCGGCATCGCCATCGCGCTGTCGACGCCGAAGAAATACGAGGCCACCACCGAACTGATCGTCGATCCGCGCGACCTGAAGCTCACCGATCGCGACCTCACCCAGTCGGTCGTCGCCTCCGACGCCACGCTGGCCATCGTCGAAAATCAGGTCCGGGTGCTGACGTCCGGTACTGTTCTGAACAAGGTCGTCGACAAGCTCAATCTCGTCAACGACCCGGAATTCAATGGGCAAGGCAGCGGCGGCCTCGGCGTCATGTCGCTCGTCCGCTCAATCCTGTCGCGGCACGACGGGCCGGGCGGTGTCGACGACACCCGCCGCCGTGCACTCGCTGTCGGCAACCTGGCCGAAAGCCTTTCGGTCGAGCGCGGCGGCAAGACCTTCGTCATCACCGTCAGCGCCACCACGCAGAATGGCGAGAAATCGGCTCTCATCGCCAACACGATGACGGATGTCTTCCTGCAGACCTTCGGCCAGATCCAGTCCGATACCGCCGGCCGCGCGACCGACGAACTGACGGCCCGGCTGGATGAACTGCGCAAGGGCGTCGAGGCGGCTGAGCGCAAGGTCGAGGATTTCAGGGCCACGCACGACCTCGTCGACGCGCAGGGCCACCTCATCAGCGACGACGAGATGTTGAAACTCAACGAGCAACTGTCGGTTGCCCGCGCCCGCACCCTGGAGCTCAATGCCCGGGCGGCCTCGGCGCGTTCGGTCGACGTCAACTCGGTTCTCACCGGTACCTTACCCGAGGAGATCAACTCCAACACGATGAGCGATCTGCGTTCGCAATATGCATCGCTCAAGCAGGAGGCTGACCGCGCCGCCATCCGGTTTGGACCGCGTCACCCCGAACTCCAGGCGCTCAATGCCCAGCTTGCCGGTGCACGCGACCGCATCGCCGGGGAGCTGCACCGCATCGGCTCGTCGCTGCAGGTCGACCTCAAGCGCGCGGTCCAGCTCGAACAAGATCTCGCCTCTCGTCTGGCGCAACTGAAGGTGCGCAGCGGCGACGTCAACAGCGATCTGGTGTCGATGCGCGAACTGGAGCGCGAGGCTGCGGCCAAGAGGTCCGTCTATGAACAATATCTGCTGCGCGCCAAGGAGACCGGCGAGCAGAAGGACATCAACACCGCCAACATCAATGTGATCTCGAAGGCCTTCGCGCCGCTTGAGCCGAACGGACCGTCGCGGGTCGTGGTGGCGCTTGCCGGGCTGTTGCTGGGCTTTGCCTCCGGTATTGGCCTCGGTGTCATGCGTGGCGCCTATGAGAGTTTGCGTGAGACCGCGACTTCGCGCTCGCGCCGCGACCCCAGTACGGACGAACGCCGGGTGCCTTATGAAGACAAGGCATTTCAGGCAGCACCCCCGCCGGCACCACAACCACCGGCACCGCAGCCGGCGGCACCGCCACCCCCTGCGCCGCCACCGCCGGCATCACCCCCGCCTGTTCAGCAGGCTGAGATCACGCAGGACGAAGGCCCCGGTCGGATCAGTGCGCTGCTGTCGATGCTGCGCAAGGCCATGTCCCGCAAGCCGTCCCCGGAGGACACTGCCGATACCGGTGAGTGGGTTTCACCCCTCGCTGACGTGAGATCAACGGAAGATTCGCGCTCCGTCTATTCCCAGTCGGCGGCCGCCTTTGCGCCTCGGCAGCCGGCTGCGGCAGCCTATCCGCCGCCGCCTTTCCAGCCGGGCGCCCATGGCCCCTATCCGCAACCGATGGCGCAGCCGCCATTGCCTCCTCACATGGTGCCGCAGCGGCCGTATTCGGGCCCACAGGCCTATCCCTACGCGCAGCCGATGGGCTATCCGCAGGCGCAGCCCTGGCAGGTGTCCCAGCAGCCGGGCTATCCCTATCCGCAGCCCGCGCCCCATGCCGGACAGATGCCTTATCCGCCTCTGCCCGCTTCTCCGGTCTATCCGCAGCAGCCCACCTCGCCGCAGCAGTCAGTGCAGCCCTATGAGCCGCCATCGGCGGAGGCGCCGCGCGCCCCGGGCGATGTCGAACAGCAGGCTCCGATCGACGAAATCCGCGCCAGCCTGCGCGAATTCCGCGAAGCGGTCCGCGAACTCACCGAGACCCGCGCGCGCCGCCGTTACTTCTGAGCCACAAAATTACTCCCCGGTGCCGAACAAAAACATGCCGGTTTCGCGTAAACGGCATGGGACGGCGCTTTGGCGGGATTGCGTGTTGGAATTTTCGTGAAAATGCCGCGCTGCATGTTGTCGAATGCACGCTCTCGGGCTTGATCCGGGTGTGCGGATTTCGCGGCAGGTGTCAGACAAGGATTCAAGGCGACGCATTCATGTTTTCGGATGCGGCCGCCTTGGGCGGAACGGTGTTGAAGGGTGGTCCATGGCCGAAGTGATTGATGGTAAGAGCGTCGCCGAAGACGTGGTGCGGACGGTCAAGACCCTGACGGCGGAACTGGTCGCGAAAGGCAACGCCAAGCCCGGTCTTGCGGTGGTCATCGTCGGCGAGGATCCGGCCAGCCAGGTCTATGTCGCTTCCAAGTCTCGCACCGCCAAGGAATGCGGCTTTCATTCCGTCCAGCACACGCTGCCGGCTGAAACTTCCGAACCGGCATTGCTGAAGATCATCGGCGACCTCAATGCCGATCCGGCCATCAACGGCATCCTGGTGCAGCTTCCGCTGCCTGCCCATATCGATGCTGGCAAGATCATCCAGACCATCGCGCCGGAAAAGGATGTCGACGGCTTCCATTTCATCAATGTCGGCAAGCTCGGCACCGGCGAACTCGAGACCGCCTTCGTGCCTTGCACGCCGGCCGGCTCGATGCTTCTGATCGAACGCGTGCGCGGCAAGGACCTGTCCGGTCTCAACGCGGTCGTCGTCGGCCGCTCCAACATCGTCGGCAAGCCGATGGCCAACCTCCTGCTTGCCGCCAACTGCACCGTCACCATCGCCCACAGCCGCACCAGGGACCTGCCGGCGCTCGCCCGCACCGCCGATATTCTTGTCGCGGCCGTCGGCCGGCCGGAGATGATCAGGGGTGATTGGGTGAAGCCCGGCGCCACCGTCATTGATGTCGGCATCAACCGCATCCCGGCGCCGGAAAAGGGCGAAGGCAAGTCGCGCCTCGTCGGCGATGTCGCCTATGCCGAAGCGGCCAAGGCCGCTGGCGCCATAACCCCGGTTCCCGGGGGCGTCGGCCCAATGACCATTGCCATGCTGATGGCCAATACGTTAGCCTCAGCCTACCTTGCGGCCGGATTCAAACGGCCGTCCTTCTGACCCACCAGAAAGCCGCAGCTTTGCCGAACCCAACTGTTCCTGTAGAACGGCCGGTCATGACTGACCCCGTTCAAGGTGGCCGGCAGTTCGCTTTTCTGCTGGTCGACAAGTTCTCCATGTTCTCGCTGGCCGCTGCGATCGACACGTTCCGGTCGGCGAACCGGTTGCTTGGCCGCGACTTCTACGGCTGGACGACGGTGTCGGCCGATGGCGATCCGGTGATGGCCTCCAATGGCCTGCCGCTCAAGATCGACTATGCCGTTGCCGACCTGCCGCCGGTCGACATCCTCTTCGTCTCGGTCGGACTGACGACGGAATTTCCCGGCAAGAGCAAGGTGCTGGCGGCGCTGCGCAGCTGGGGCCGGCGCGGCAACGCGCTCGGCGCGCTGTCGGTCGGGTCCTACCTGCTTGCCGAGGCCGGCCAGCTCGAAGGCTATCGCTGCACCATCCATTGGGAAAACCGCGCCGGCTTCGTCGAACGGTTCCCCGACATCAACTGCACCGGCAACGTCTTCGAGATAGATCGCAAGCGCTACACATGCGCCGGTGGCACCACCTCGATCGACCTGATGCTGGAGATCGTGCGCGGCGATTTCGGCTCCAACCTCGCCAATGGCGTCGCCAACCAGTTCCAGCACGAACGCATCCGCTCAGCCGGCGACCGCCAGCGTGTCGGACCTGAACGCGACCTCACCGGCAAGTCGGAGAAGCTCCGGCGCATCGTCGAGCTGATGGCCGACCACCTCGATGAGCCGCTGTCGGCGGTGCAGTTGGCCAAATCCGCCGGCCTGTCGGTGCGTCAGGTCGAGCGCCTGTTCCTGCGCCATCTCAGCGTCACGCCTGGCCGCTATTACATGCGGCTGCGGCTGGAGCGGGCGCGCGAATTGCTGCGCCAGACCAACATGCCGATCCTCGATGTTGCGATCGCCACGGGCTTCACCTCGCATTCCTATTTTGCCCAGAGCTACCGGCTGCAGTTCGGCCGGCCGCCTTCTGAAGAGCGGCGCACGACCTACTGAGCGGATTTCGCTTCCGCTCAGAAGTTTGACATTCCGCCGCCCCACACCCGCACCCGGACTTGTGTCGTGGCGTCGCGTCAAATAGCTTTCCCGCCCGGACCGGGGCGGACTTGAGGAGATTTCGATGGCGGGACTAGCACGGAGCGTCGCTGCGGCGATCCTCCTTTTGTCGATGACCACATTCGGCTTTGCCGCAAACAAGGTCATCATCATTCTCGATGCCTCCGGCTCGATGTGGGCGCAGATCGACGGCAAGCCCAAGCTCGAAATCGCCCGGGAATCGCTGAGAACCGTGCTTCAATCGGTCCCCGCCGATGAGGAAATCGGCTTCATGGCCTATGGCCATCGCGAAAAAGGCAGCTGCGACGACATCCAGTTGATCGTGCCGCCACAGGCAGGCTCGGCAAGCGCCATCTCGGCCGTCGCCGACAGCCTGAAATTCCTCGGCAAGACGCCGCTGACCGCCGCCGTCAAGCAGGCGGCCGAGGCGTTGAAATACACCGAGGACAAGGCGACCGTCGTCCTCATCACCGACGGGCTCGAAACCTGCAGCGGCGATCCTTGCGCGCTAGGTAAGGAGCTCGAAGCGTCCGGCGTCGATTTCACCGCCGACGTCGTCGGCTTCGGCCTGACCGCCGACGAGGGCAGGCAGATCGCCTGCCTTGCCGACAACACCGGCGGCAAATACATCCAGGCTTCCGACGAGAAGGCGTTGCAGGAGGCGCTTGTCGAGACCGTGGCGGCGCCAGCGCCGGCTCCGGAACCCGCTCCCGCCCCGACGCCTGCGCCCGAACCCGCGAAACCGGAATTCAATTTGCTGCCGACAGCGGTGCTTGCCGAAGGCGGCGACCCCGTCACCGACGGCAACGCCTGGGAAATTTACAAGGCGAAATCCGACGGTACGCGCGGTGACTACATCAGCACCGAATACGGCGCCTACAAGGGCAATCTGGAACCGGGCGATTATATCGTCGTGGCAAGTGACGGCCAGGCCAAGACTGAGCAGAAGATCAAGATTGAGGCAGGCCAGGTCTACAAGCCTCTCTTCAACTTGAATGCCGGCACGCTCATCATCCATCCGCGACCGAGCGAGGGGGCAGATGTCGTCGATGGCGCGGCTGTCGTCATCGACTATCCCGGTGCTGACATGCCCGCCACCTTTTATGGGACCACGAAAGCCGTGTTGCCGGCCGGCGACGAGAAAGTGACTGTCACGATCGGGCAGGGCGTGGTTGCCGAGACGATTCCGCTGGCTGCCGGCAAGACCGTGGAAAAGGACATGATTGCCGGCGTGGGCCATGTCGTTGCCAATGCCTATTATGCTGCCGGCGGCGACAAGGCGGACGGTTCAGGCATCGGCTTCAAGGTGCTCAAGGCGAAAAAGAAGATCGACGGAACAAGGGACGAGGTGACCTATGCCTACGGACCCGACAGCAAGTTCGATCTGCCGCCCGACGACTATGTGTTGATTGCAACGGTTGATCTTGCCGTCGTCGAGCAGCCGTTCACCGTCAGGGCCGGCGAATTTCAGGATCTGAAGATCGCAATGAATGCCGGCGTGCTGGCGATCACCGCGCCCGGGGCCTCGAAGATCGAGATTTTCGAGACCAAAAAGGACATCAACGGCAACCGCAAGTCGCTTGGCTATGCATTCGACCAGAAGTATCAGGCGGCGATCCCGGCAGGCGACTACGCCGTCGTCTCGGAGAAATCGGACAACAGCTCGAAGGAAGGCTCCGTGACGGTCAAGGCCGGCGAGCGAGCTGAGCTGACTGTGCAATAGGATCGAATGCACGACCGCGGAAGGGTGGGCCATGGACCACCCTTTCTCTCGAACGACGCAGAACTGCCGTCACGCCGTTCCAAACGCGCTGGCGCCATGGTCGGCACGGCCGACCAGTTGCCGGAAGCCAGCAAAAAGCTCGCGGCCGAAACCGAACTCGTTGCCGATGAGGTCGGCGTCGGCCGTCCGGCGCAGTGCGAAGTCCCCGGCCGGCACCAGCACTTCCAGCGTTCCGGCTTCGGCGTCGAGCCGGATGATGTCGCCATCATGGATCCTGGCGATCGGCCCGTCCTCGACTGCTTCCGGCGTGACATGGATTGCCGCCGGCACCTTGCCAGAGGCACCCGACATGCGGCCATCGGTGACCAGCGCAACGCGCTGGCCACGGTCCTGCAGGATGCCGAGCACGGTGGTCAGCTTGTGCAGTTCCGGCATGCCGTTGGCCTTCGGTCCCTGGAAGCGGATGACGGCGATGAAATCACCGGTCAGCGTGCCTGCCTTGAACGCCTCGTTCAATCCTTGCTGGCTGTCGAAGACCTTGGCCGGCGCCTCGATGAGGCGCCGCTCCGGCTTCACCGCCGAGGTCTTGATGACAGCATGGCCGAGATTGCCCGAGAGCACTTTCAGACCGCCGGTTGCCTGGAACGCCTTGTTGAACGGTGCCAGCACCTTCTCGTCGCCGCTTTTGCGCGGCGAGGCCTCGCGCACCACGCCGCCATCGGCGCCAAGCTTTGCCTCGACCGCGTAAGGGCGCAATCCTTCGCCCCACACCGTCTGCACATCCTCGTGCAGGATGCCTTCGTCGAGCAACTCGCGGATCAGGAAGCCGAGCCCGCCAGCCGCGTGGAAGTGGTTCACGTCGGCGAGGCCGTTCGGATAGACCCGCGCCAGCAGCGGCACCGCTTCCGAAAGGTCGGAAATGTCCTGCCAGGTGATGGCGATGCCGGCCGCCGCCGCCATGGCGATCAGGTGGATGGTGTGATTGGTCGAGCCGCCGGTGGCGTGCAGGCCGACGACACCGTTGACGATCGACCGCTCGTCGATCATTCGGCCGACCGGCGTATAGGCATTGCCGAGCGCGGTGATCGCCAGCGCCCGTTTCGTCGCCTCGCGGGTCAAGGCCTCGCGCAGCGGCGTGCCCGGATTGACGAAGGAAGCGCCGGGCGTGTGCAGGCCCATGATCTCCATCAGCATCTGGTTGGAGTTCGCTGTGCCGTAGAAGGTGCAGGTTCCCGGCCCGTGATAGGATTTGGATTCAGCCTCGAGCAGTTCGGCGCGTCCGGCCTTGCCCTCGGCATAAAGCTGGCGGACCTTGGCCTTTTCGTCGTTGGGCAGGCCGGTGGTCATCGGCCCGGCCGGAATGAACACCGCCGGCAGATGGCCGAAGGTCAGTGCGGCGATCACCAGTCCCGGCACGATCTTGTCGCAGACGCCGAGATAGACGGCGGCGTCGAACATGTTGTGCGACAGGCCGATCGCGGCGGCCATGGCGATCACATCGCGTGAAAACAGCGACAGCTCCATGCCGGGCTGGCCTTGCGTGACGCCATCGCACATTGCCGGTACGCCACCGGCCACCTGGGCGATGCCGCCAGCCTCGTGCGCCGCGTCCTTGATCAGCGCCGGAAAGGTCTCGAACGGCTGATGCGCCGACAGCATGTCGTTGTAGGAGGTGATGATGCCGAGGTTCGGCACCTTGTCTGCACCCAGCGCCAGCTTTTCCGAGGGGCTGCACACCGCAAAGCCGTGCGCGAGGTTGCCGCACGACAGCACGGCCCGGTTGGCGGTACGGTTCGACGCCTCGGCGATACGGCCGAGATAGCGCTCGCGGCCCGGTCTGGAACGCTGGCGGATGCGTTCGGTGATGGCTTCGATATCGCGTCTGGCGGTCATGGTGTCGGTCCTTTCAGGCGAGGTCCCGGAACACCCTCCGGCTGTCTGCCGGGACCCTCGGCACGTTCACAGATCAGGGCGCCCAGAAAACCTCTACGGGCTTCGGTGCGGCGTCGAGCACGGCGCGGATTGGCTTTCTCGGTCCAGGTGCAACCGCGCTGTCGAAGGCGGTGCGCTTGTCTTCGCCTTCGATGTGCAGCGCGATGAAACCGGCATCGACGATGCGCGCCAGCGACAGGGTCAGCCGAGGCTCGCCGGCACTGACCGCGTGAACCGGCAGCACGATCCTGTCGGAGGACGGGTCGAGCAGCTTTGCCAGGTCGTCGGCATCGGGAAAGAACGAGGCGGTGTGGCCATCCGGCCCCATGCCGAGCACGACGACATCAAGCGGCCAGGGCAATGACTGGAGCGCCGCGTTGTCGGACGCCGCGGCATCCTGGATGTCGACGGCTTCGTGATAGAGCGGCACGAAGCGTGCCGCGCTGGCTGCGTTCTGCAAGAGATTGGCGGCCACCAGCCCGGCGTTGGAGCGCGGCGAGGAGGCCGGCACGAAGCGCTCGTCGACCAGCGTCACAATCACCTTGTCCCAGGCGATGGGTAACGCCGAAAGGGCGGCGAAGAATTTTGCCGGGGTGGTTCCACCGGAGACGGCGAGAAGCCCTATGCCGCGCTCGGCGATAGCCTTTGTCAGGCGGTCGGCGACATGACCGGCAAGGGCGGCCGCCAATTCCTGGCGACCGGCGAAGCTATTCCAGCTGTAGGCGGCGCTGTTCAGTTGCTCTCGTGCCATGTCCGCCCGTCACGTTCGATCAATGCAATGGAGGCCGAAGGTCCCCAGGTGCCCGCAGTGTAGCCCTGCGCTTCCTGCCTGGCGCTCTCCCAGGCGTTCTGGATCGGGTCGATCCATTTCCACGCCGCCTCGACTTCGTCGCGGCGCATGAACAGGGTCTGGTTGCCACGGATGACATCCATGATCAGCCGTTCGTAGGCGTCCGGCGCTCGGCCGTCGAAGGATTGCGCGAAGCTCATGTCGAGCGAGATCTGGCGCAGCCGCATGCCGCCCGGACCCGGATCCTTGATCATGATGTATTGCTTGACGCCTTCGTCCGGCTGCAGCCGGATGACCAGCTGGTTGGCGAAGATCGGTCCGGCGCTGTCGCCGAAGATCGAATGCGGGATCGGCTTGAATTCGATGACGATTTCCGAAACCCGCGTTGCCAGCCGCTTGCCGGTTCTGAGGTAGAACGGAACGCCTGCCCAGCGCCAGGTGCCGATCTCGGCCTTGATGGCGACGAAGGTCTCGGTGTTGCTGTCGTGGGCAAGCTCCTCGACATACCCCTTTACAGCTCCGCTGGCCGAGGCGCCGGCACGGTATTGTCCGCGCACCGTATGTTTCGGTGCTTCGTTGCCGTTGATGCGCTTCAGTGCTCGCAGCACCTTCAGCTTCTCGTCGCGCACCGCGTCGGCGTCCATCGACGACGGTGCTTCCATGGCGACGAGGCACAACAACTGCAGCATATGGTTCTGCACCATGTCGCGCAGCGCACCGGCCTTGTCGTAATAGGTGACGCGGTCCTCCAGTCCCACGGTCTCGGCCACGGTGATCTGCACATGGTCGATATGGGCGGAGTTCCACAGCGGCTCGTAGAGCGCGTTGGCGAAGCGCAGCGCCATCAGGTTCTGCACTGTCTCCTTGCCGAGATAGTGGTCGATGCGGAAGATCTGGCTTTCGTGGAAATCGTCGCCGACCAGGTCGTTGAGTGCTCGCGCCGAGGCAAGGTCGCGGCCGATCGGCTTCTCCAGCACGATGCGCGAGTTCGGCGTGATCAGCTTGTGCTCTTTCAGCTTGTGCGAGATATCGCCGAACAGCGCCGGCGCTACTGCCAGGTAGAAAGCGCGGATGCGGTCGCTGTCGCCGATCGCCTTTTTCAGCTTGTCGAAGCCGGCGCCGGTCGTGGCATCGGCCGAGACATACGAAAGGCGGGCAAGGAAGGTCTTCAGTTCCTTGGCGTCGATATCCGCAGCCTTGACGTGGTCGGAGATCGCCTGTTTGGCGAAGGCTTGGAATTCCTCGTCGGTCATCTTCGAGCGCGACGTGCCGATGATGCGCGTCGGCTCGGAGAATTGATGGTCGCGCTGGCGATAGTAGAGCGACGGCAGAAGCTTGCGTTCCGACAGATCGCCGGTGCCACCGAAAATGATGAAGTCGAAAGGATCGACGGGGATGATCTGGCTGGTCATGGTCTGTCCGCTCTGACGCCGGTCGCTGTGACGCGGCTGATATAATCTAATCGATTTAAATTTTCCAGTGCCATGGTGTCACATCTGAGTGTTGCGCCTGCCTCTTGACAGCCCGATACCTCGGAGGCTTGTCGACAGGCGCGGCTCCGGAAGCCTTCGCAGTTGCAGCATAGAGCGGGATCGAAGCGAAAGCCAAAGGAGAAATCGGCGATGACCGCACATCTTTCGACCAACCCGGTTGGAAGTCGTGGCTTTGCATGTGCCGCAGGCACACCGGCCGACCGTCACCAATCATGAGCGGGAAAAGCATGCGTCTGGAAAACAAGGTTGCCGTCATCACTGGTGCGGCGGCGGGCTTTGGCGAGGGCATCGCCAGGCGCTTTGCGCAGGAAGGCGCCAGGGTCGTCGTCGCCGACCTCAACGCCAAGGGCGCCGAGCGTGTCGCCGGCGAAATCGGCAAGGCGGCGATCTGGACCCAGACCGATGTTTCACTGCGCTCCGAATTCGACGAGATGGTCTACGCCGCGAAGAGCGCCTTCGGCCGCATCGACATCATGGTCAACAATGCCGGTTACACACATCGCAACGGCGACATGCTCAACGTCGACGAGGAAACCTTCGACCTGATAACCGCCGTCAACATGAAGGCGATCTATCACGCCGCACGCGCCGTGGTGCCGATCATGGATCGGCAGGGCGGCGGCGTCATCCTGACCACCGCCTCCACCGCGGGTCTGCGGCCACGGCCTGGCCTCACCTGGTACAATGCGTCGAAGGGCTGGGCGATCACCGCCACCAAATCGATGGCGGTCGAACTGGCGCCGAAGAACATCCGCGTCAACTGCCTCTGCCCGGTCGCCGGCGAGACCGGCATGCTGGAGAAGTTCATGGGAGCCGACACGCCCGAAATCCGCGAGAAGTTCCGCGCTTCGATCCCGCTTGGCCGGCTTTCGACACCACTCGATATCGCCAACGCCGCACTCTGGCTGGCATCGGACGAAGCCGCCTTCATCACCGGTGTGGCACTGGAAGTGGACGGCGGACGCTGCATCTGAAAGCGCCAACGCATGACCGCGAAAATCGGTACCGATTTTCGGAAAGGATCATGCGCAAAACAAGTGCCCGAAGGCGGCGGCATTTCGGCGGCGGGTCGTGACTGGCGTCAGGCGCCGGTCTTGATGTAGGTCTTGTAGATCCAGCCGGTCTTGCCGTTGTAGGTGATCTGGCACCACTTCTTGCAGCTCATCACCTGCACCGAGGTTTTGGCTGGCACCGTGGCGATGGCGGCCGCATTTTTCTTGGGGCCGCTGCGCATGGTCACGGCCCGCAGGATCCGTCCGGTTCCGGCGGCCGCGACTTTGCCTGGTTTCGCCTTGGCCTGGCTGCCGTCGCCTTCCGCCGCTTCGGGCTGCTCTGATGACACTTGTGGCTGCCCCGCCGGGATGGCGGCGGTTTTCGCGCCATCGGGATGGTCGCCCGCCGGCGGAGTGGGTGCGGCAACCTTGGCAAGTTCGGTGGCGGCATCGGTATCGGCTGCCGGCTGCGCGAATGCCACCGCGGCTTTGTCCGGCGCTTGTTCAACCTGGTTCGTCCCCTGGCTGGGAGCAGGCGTGCCGGCAGCGGATGCGGCTTTCGTCTGCGAACTGGTCCAGCGGGGATCATTGGCTGGCAGTGCCGGTATGGTGGCTTCCGCGGCCGCCACGGTCGGTGAAATCTTGTCCGATTTGCGCGCCGCCTGCGGCACTGCTGCTGCAGCCACAACCGCTCCCACCGGGGCGATTTTCGTCGTCTTCACCGGAATGGTTGGAATGGTCTGCTCGGGGCTCGCTGCCGCTTGCCTGTCATTGGCCGGCAATGCCAGCCACAGCGCCACCGCGGCGACACCAAGCAGTGCGGCGGTGCCGATCGCGGCGATCACCAGATGCGAATTCGAGCGGACTTCCTGCCAGAAGGACGGCCGCATGTCATATCCGAACTGCATGGCAAAGCGCCGACGTTCCGGTGTACCGAAACTGAAGGGCTCTCTCACTCTTGCCACCTCCATAAGCGGGCCGATGTTCTTTCGATCGAATGCCAAGAAACCTGGCCCCAGATCTGCATCGGTCCCAAGAAACCAAAGCGGGCAAGCCCGCAGAATTCCCCGTCAGTCACCCACAACCGGCATCTTTATATCGGTAATTGTGGCATCACTACGCCCTTGCGAGGGATTCTGCTCCTTTGCGGGGGATTCTGCAATGTGCCGTGACGGCAACAAATATTACAACAATATTACATAGATGAGAGCGATCCTCTCCGTCTGGAGCACGATCCCGAAAGTGGCGGCCGGTTTTCGCTGGAGATCATGCTCTAAAAAACAGATCGATCCCGTCCCGATTCCATCGCGACGAAGCAGTTTCTAGACTAGATCCTGTCCCGCAGCGCAAACCAGTTGAGCGCCAGGAACAGCAGCGGCGCGCGAAAGCGCCGGCCGCCGGGGAACGCCGGGATTTTCAGGTCCTCGATCAGCTTCAGCCGGTCGCGGTTGCCGGCGACGGTTTCGGCATAGAGCTTACCAAAGAAGTTCGACAGCATGACGCCGTGGCCGGAATAACCGCCGGCTGAGATCACATTGGGCATCACTTCGCGTACGAACGGCTTTCTCGGCACGGTGATGCCGACATAGCCGCCCCAGCCATGCGTGATCTCGACATCCCTGAGTGCCGGATAGAGTTCTGCGATCTGCCGGCGGATGTGGATGTGGATGTCCTTTGGATCGTTGACGCCATAGACTTCGCGTCCGCCGAACAGCAGTCGCCCGTCCTTCGATCTGCGGAAATAGCGCACGACGAAGCGGGAATCGTCGACCGCTTCACCTCCCGGCAGCACGGTTGAGTCCGCGCCCAGCGGCACCGTTGCGCCGATGAACGAACCGATCGGCATGATGTGCGCGGCACTCACCGGCTCGAGCGTGCCGCCATAGGCGTTTACCGCGATCAGGCATTTCTGCGCTGTCACCGTGCCTCTCGGTGTCGAAACCTTGACCTTGCCGCCACTGGAAATGATGCCGGTCGATGGCGTCTCTTCGAACAGTAGCGCGCCCGCCTGTGCCGCCACCCGCGCCGTGCCGATCACCAGCTTCATCGGGTGGATGTGGCCGGTGCCGGTGTCGCGGGTGCCGCCGAAATAGGCGGTCGAGCCCAGCCGCTCCGCCGTCTCCTTGGCATCCATGAAGGAAATATGCGGATAGGAAAAACGGCTCGCCATGATCTCGGCATGGGCCTTGTAGTCGTCGACATAGCGCGGCTTGTGCGCCACCGAGAGCTGGCCCGGCATGTAATCGATATCGATCCGGTTGGCGGCGGCGAATTCAAGGAGATGCGCCTTTGCCTCCTCGGCAAGGTCGAACAGCGCCTTGGCGCGGGAGAAGCCGCACTCCGCTTCGAGGTCCTCGACCCAGGCGCGTTGGCCGGTGCCGAGCTGGCCGCCATTGCGCCCTGAGGCGCCGTCACCGAAGCGATGCGCCTCGATCAAAATAACATTGGTCCCTGCCTTGGCAAGGTGAGCAGCGGCCGACAGGCCGGTGAAACCGCCGCCGATGATAACGACATCGCATGTCCGGTCACCGTCCATTGCCGGATACTCCGGCCGTGGGCCGGCAGTGTCCTCATACCAGGAACGGCCGGGAGAGATTGGGGATTGGTAGGGCATGGTGGAGCAAAAGACTCGGGGATTTGGAGAGGAGAAAGCGAATAGCGAGTAGGGAGTAGTGGGGAATAGGGAGGCGGCTGGTATTGCTCGCTATTCGCTATTCGCTCCTGACGTCACACATTCAGCAGCAGATATTCCCGCTCCCAAGGACTGATCACTTCCATGAACGTCTCGAATTCCGCTCGCTTGATCGCCGCATAGGTGGCGGCGAAGGACTTGCCCAGATGCGTGCAGAGTTCCTCATCGCCCTCGAACAGGTCGACGGCTTCGAGCAGGCCGCGCGGCAGGTCGATCTCGTCGGCGTTGGCTGTGGTCAGGACCGGCGGCTCGGCCTTGACCTTGTTGGTGATGCCGATCAGCCCGCATGCAAGCGATGCCGCCAGCGCCAGATAAGGGTTGGCGTCCGAGGACGGGATGCGGTTTTCGACGCGCCGTGCCGCCGGATCCGAGCGTGGCACGCGGAACGCCGTGGTGCGGTTGTCGTAGCCCCACTTGTTGTTGACCGGAGCCGACGCCGCTTGTGTCAGCCGGCGGTAGGAATTGACATAGGGCGCGAACATCACCAGCGCATTCGGCACATGCTTCTGCATGCCGCCGATGAAATGGAAGAAGGCTTCGGTTTCCGAGCCGTCAGCAGCCGAAAAGATGTTCTGTCCGGTCTTCTTGTCGATGATCGATTGATGGATATGCATGGCCGAGCCCGGCTGCCCCTGGATGGGCTTGGCCATGAAGGTGGCGTAGATCTCATGCTTCAGCGCCGCCTCGCGAATGGTACGTTTGAACATGAACACCTGGTCGGCCAGTTCGATCGGGTCGCCGTGGCGCAGATTGATTTCGAGCTGGCCAGCGCCTTCCTCGTGGATCAGCGTATCGATCTCCAGACCCTGGCTCTCGGAGAAATGGTAGATGTCGTCGATCAGTTCGTCGAATTCATTGACGCCGGCGATCGAATAGCCAGCGCCTCCCCCGATCGCGCGTCCCGAACGGCCGACGGGCGGCGTCAGCGGATAGTCCGGATCGGGATTCTTGCGCACCAGATAGAATTCGATCTCGGGCGCCACCACCGGCTTCAGGCCGAGCTTGTCATAGGCGGCCACGACGCGCTTCAACACATTGCGCGGCGTGAACTCGACCGAACGTCCGTCCTGGTGGACGAGGTCGCAGATGACCGCGGCCGTCGGGTCTTCTTCCCACGGCACCACCGTCAGCGTCGATAAATCCGGCATCAGTTTGAGGTCGCCGTCGTCTTCGGGATAGTGGAAGCCGTTGCCATCCTCGGGATAGCCGCCGGAAATCGTCGTCATGAAGACAGCCGACGGCAGCGCCAGCGAGGTGTTGGAGGTGAATTTCTTCGACGGCATCATCTTGCCGCGCGCGACACCGGCCTGATCGGGCGTGATGCACTCGATGTCCTCGATGCCGCGCCATTCCAGCCAGGCGCTGACTTCTTTCCAGTTCTTGACGCCACGTTGGTTTTTCACGAAGGCAGGCGTGCGCGCCCGTCCTCCGCGGCTCGACGGACGGACTTCCTTTTTTGCAGGCGGCATCATTCACCAGATTGGGTTACGGATTGTGGAGTATAGCCGTGCCCCACTGTGGAAGGGAAGGGGAGCCACATCGGGCATTGGCCGACACAGTTGAAAATCAGGCCAATCGGCTTAGTTTCGGCGGCCCCAATCCCAATCGAGACCCAACCATAGTCGAGACATTGAATGCGGCACGATAGCAAACTGACGACGATCGGCTTCGATGCCGACGACACGCTTTGGCAGAACGAGCAGTTCTTCCGCCTGACGGAGAAGCGCTTTGCCGCCATGCTTGCCGATCATGGCCAAGCCGAGCACATCTCGGCACGATTGCTGGAGGCCGAAAGACGCAACCTTGCCGTCTATGGCTTCGGCATCAAGGGATTTACGTTGTCGATGATCGAAACGGCGATCGAGGTCACGCAAGGCCGCGTGCCGGCCTCGGTCATATCAGAGATTCTCGATGCCGGCCGCGAGATGCTGAGCCATCCGATCGAGACCCTGCCGCATGCGCGCGAGACTGTCGAGAAGCTTGCCGGCGCATTCCGCCTTGTGCTGATCACCAAGGGCGATCTCTTCGACCAGGAGCGCAAACTGGCAGAGTCAGGCCTCGGGGATCTTTTCGACGCGGTCGAGATCGTCAGCGACAAGAATGCCGCCACCTATGCCCGCCTGTTCAGCCGCCACGGCGACGGTCCGGCGAAAAGCATGATGGTCGGCAATTCGCTGAAGTCGGACGTGGTGCCGGCCATCGAGGCTGGCGGTTGGGGTGTCCATGTGCTGCATGAACTGACCTGGGTGCTGGAGCATGTCGAGGCTCCGGTAGCCGAGTCGCGGTTCCGCCAGATATCCGATCTCGGACAGCTGCCCGAACTGATCGAAAGCATCACCAACCCAGCCTGATCGCAGACTCAGCGGTTGAGATCGCGGGCTCAGCGGTTGATCAGACGATCGATCACCGGTTGCAGCCGTTCGGGTGTGATCGGCTTGGCGACCACCACGTCGATGATGCTCGACAGGCCCAGGCTTTCCCGCGTGCCATTCTTGGTTGAAAGCAGGATCACCGGCGGTAGCGATTTGCCCGAGGCCCGCCGCAACGCGTCGATGCTGGACATCAGATTGTCGCAGTCCTTGTTGTCGGCGCCACCGTCAAGGACAACGGCACCGGGAATGAGGGACCGCAAGATCTTTGCCGCCGTATCGGGAGATTCCGAGATTGGCTTGAGCCCGGATCGCTCGACGATTTTCGAAATCACCACGCGATTGATCGGCGATCTCCCGACGACGAGCACTTGCGAAGGATCGCGGATCGTCTCGGCGCGCGAGTCGCGGGTCACCATATTCAGATATCTTGGAGTCGCGCCTTCACGGTTCACTGGGCACACAAGTCGGCCAAGAAGCTCGCCCCTATTTCAATGCAGAGTTGAATCTCGGGGGCAATTGGCGTGAGATCGTCGCCCATGTCAAGTTGAAATAAAACGCCCCGAAATCATCCCCGGGAGCAGTGAATTTCAAGCAACGCTACTGTACTGAGCTGTCCATGGGCGCGTTTCATAAAAAGAAAATTCACCTGCGCAGAGACTGCGCAGGTGAAGGGTCGGTTGAGCGGATTTCGATCAGCCGTGGCTCTGTTGCTGCGTGACGATCACCGGGATCAGCAGATCGCCCCAGTTGCCGTCGCCGCCGTGATGTCGTGCCGAGCGCACGAGTTCCACCGAGACACCGGCCTCGACCGCCTTCATCACCGACTGGTTGAGGCGGTGCAGATCGTTGGCCAGCATGCGGATCGTCGCTTGCTGGTCGACGGTCATCGTCGTGGACTGTTCTTCGGCGCGTTCCTTGACACGGCTTATCGATGCCATTGGTCTTCTCCTTGTGTCTCAAGCCCGGTTGGGCGTTTCCTCTGTATTCTTCGGTTTGCTATTCGGCGGCCGGCTTGAATTGCGCATGCTCGGTCGATTCATGCATGGCGGTGGTCGACGACTTGCCGCCGGTGATCGCCATTGACACGGCATCGAAATAGCCGGTGCCGACCTCACGCTGGTGCTTGGTCGCGGTGTAGCCATTGGCCTCGGCTGCGAACTCCGCCTCCTGCAACTCGGAATAGGCCGCCATCTGCCGTGCCTTGTAGCCGCGAGCCAGTTCGAACATGCCATAGTTGAGCTGGTGGAAGCCGGCGAGCGTGATGAACTGGAACTTGTAGCCCATGGCACCGAGTTCCTTCTGGAACCTCGCGATCGTTGCGTCGTCGAGGTTCTTCCTCCAGTTGAACGATGGCGAACAATTGTAGGCGAGCAGCTTGCCGGGGTGATGCTTGCGCACGCCCTCGGCGAATTTCTTGGCCTGCGCCAGATCCGGCTTCGAGGTCTCGCACCAGATCAGATCCGCGTAAGGCGCATAGGCGATGGCGCGGGCGATGCAGGGCTCGATGCCGTTCCTGACGTGATAGAAGCCCTCCACGGTGCGCCCGGCGCCGTAGTCGACGAAAGGCTGGTCGCGTTCGTCGATATCGGAGGTCAGCAGCTTTGCCGCTTCCGCATCGGTGCGTGCGACGACCAGGGTCGACGTGCCCATCACGTCCGCCGCCAGGCGCGCGGCGTTGAGGTTGCGGATGTGCGCCGCGGTCGGGATCAGCACCTTGCCGCCGAGATGGCCGCACTTCTTTTCCGACGCCAGCTGATCCTCGTAGTGGACGCCGGCGGCCCCCGCTTCGATGAAGGCCTTCATGATCTCGAAGGCGTTGAGCGGGCCGCCGAAGCCGGCTTCCGCATCGGCGACGATCGGCGCGAACCAGGTCTCGACCGAAAGCCCGTTGCCTTCGGATGTCTCGATCTGGTCGGCACGCTGCAGCGTGCGGTTGATGCGCTTGACCAGTTCGGGCGCCGCATTGGCCGGATAAAGAGACTGGTCCGGATACATCGCGCCAGCGGTGTTGGCGTCGGCGGCAACCTGCCAGCCCGACAGGTAGATCGCCTTCAGCCCGGCGCGCACTTGCTGCATCGCCTGGTTGCCGGACATGGCGCCGAGCGCGTTGACGAAGTCCTCCTCATGGATGAGCTTCCACAACCGGTTGGCGCCCATTTCGGCGAGGCTCTGGCGGATCTGCACCGAACCGCGCAGCCGCTTCACATCCTCCGGAGAGTAGGGCCGGTCGATGCCGTCGAAGCGGCCTTCCGGCGCCGATGGGACGAGGTTGTAAAAATCAGTCATTGGTCACTCCGAAGGGATTGCTGAACTGTGCCCGGTGCCGTTCATCTGTACGCCGGAATATGACTGAATTTACATTGCGGTGCGAAATGAGCCAGAAGAATCAAGGTAATTGGCCGAAAATAAGGGAAAACCTGTGTTGCGTTTGACAGGAGGTCATTGTAAATTTGTCACGATTGTAAAAATTGATTCGGAGCGATTGCCGAGAAAATTATGTAAATTCTTGTCAAGGATAGTCGATGGCTGACCAGAAGATTTTTGCCGGGCCGCGCATCCGCCGCATCCGCAACGCCAAGGGCCTGACCCAGACGGCGATGGCCGAGGGGCTGGGTATCTCGCCGTCCTATCTCAACCTGATCGAGCGCAACCAGCGGCCGCTGACGGTGCAGCTGATCCTCAAGCTGGCATCCGTCTACAAGGTCGATCCGCACGAATTGCAGGGCGAGGCAAGGGGGTCGGTCGCTGCCTTGAAGGAAGTGTTCACCGATCCTCTCTTGGTCGGCGAGTTGCCGGGAGATCAGGAACTGATCGAGCTTGCCGAGGCGGCGCCCAACGCGTCCGCGGCGGTGATAAAGCTGTTCCGCGCCTATCGCGAGCAGGCCGAGCGCCTTTCCGACCTCAACGAGCTCCTGGCGCGCGAAGGTCGGGCGACCGCGCTTTCCGGCGCCCGCCTGCCGATCGACGAGGTGCATGAGATATTCGAGCGCAGGCCGAACCATTTCGCTGCGCTCGAGGACGAGGCCGCGGCGTTCACCTCTGTGCTCGATCCCGGCGACGATCTGTTCGGCGCGTTGAAGGCCTGGCTGAAGCGCGAATACGGCATTGTGGTCAAGGTGCTGCCGGTCGCCACCATGCCGAACTGGCGCCGCCGTTATGATCGCCACTCGCAGCGCCTGTTCCTGTCGGAACGGCTGTCGCCGTTCGACCAGTTGCGCGAAGTGGCGATGGAGGCTTGCCTGATCCGCATGACAGTCGCGGTCGCTGGCGAGATCCAGGCGCTCAAATTGACCACGGACGAGGCCCGCCGTCTCGCCCGTTTCGAACTCGGCCGCTATGCCGCGCATGCGCTGATGATGCCCTACCAGGCCTTTCATGCGGCCGCCGCGCGCGCACGCTATGATATCGACGTTCTGCGTTCGCGCTTCGGCGTCTCTTTCGAACAGGCGGCGAACCGGCTGACCATGCTGCAGCGGCAGGGCGCACTCGGCGTGCCGTTTTTCATGCTGGAGGTCGACAATGCCGGCAACCGCTTCCGCAAGGCCGGCAGCCAGGGCTTTCCGCAAAGCCGCTTTGGCGGCGGCTGCCCCAAGCTGCCCGTGCATGTCGCCTTCTCCCAGCCCGGCCAGATCTTCGTCGAAGCGGTGGAAATGCCCGACGGCGCCGAGTTCCTGTGTATCGCCCGCACGCTGGAAGGACCGCAAGGCGCCTTCTCGGAGCGTCCGCGCCGCACGGCGCTGCTGCTTGGTTGCGACATCGGCTTTCGCGACGACATCGTCTATGGCGCGGCCCTTCCGGGCGCGGCAACCGCCACGAAGGCCGGCACCGTCACGGCGACGCCGGTCGGGCCTGCCTGCCGGCTTTGCGAACGCGCCGGCTGTCTGGCGCGCGCCGAGCCGCCAGTGACGCGTCCGCTAGGCCTCGACGAGATGGTGACGGGCCTGAGCGCCTTCGATTTCCAGTGACGCCGTGCCCCCGTGACGACGGGCACGGTGCCACAATTGTCGTCGGTCTCTGGCTCACCCCCGGCCTTCGCCTTTGCGCTACGCGAACGGAGTATCTTTTTGTCGTCCCTTGCGCATCGTCCCGTCCACAAAAGCCCGACAGTCGCGCCCATGATCGACACAGCATCATCGCCGAGCGTTGTTTTATCGACCATCTCGCCGCGCGAGGAACGCGTCGGCATGCTCTTGGTGTTCCTTTCGGCGCTGATGTGGAGTTTCGGCGGCACCATTGCCCGCTTCATCACCGTCGGCGACAGCTGGACGGTTATTTTCTGGCGCTCCGTCTGGGCTGCGGCCTTCCTGATCGGCTTCATGGTCTGGCGCGACGGCTGGCGCGGCATGCTGAAAATGTTCCGCGACATGGGGCTGCCCGGCCTTGCCGTCGGGGCCTGCTTTGCTACTGCATCGACAGCGTTCGTCGTCGCGCTTGCCTACACCACCGTCGCCAACATCTTGTTGATGCAGGCAGGCGTGCCGCTTCTGGCGGCGCTGTTTGCCTGGGCGTTGTTTCGCGAACGGGTGACCGTCGCGACCTGGCTGGCGATTGCCGCCGTCATCACCGGCGTCGCCATCATGGTGTCGGAATCGCTTGATGGCGCCGTCTCGCCGATAGGCGACGGGCTGGCGCTCTTGATTGCGGTCATGTTCTCGATCGCCACTGTCATCACTCGGCGGTTTTCCGGCGTGCGCATGACGCCGGCAACCTGCCTCGGCACCATGCTTGCGGCGGGCTTTGCCGCCTCGCAGGCATCGACATTCGCCGTGTCGGCCAGTGACATGGGCTTTCTCTTCGCTTTCGGCGTGGTCAATCTCGGCCTCGGCCTTGCCTTCTTCGCCACTGGCGCGCGGCTGATCCCGGCGGCCGTCGCGGCACTGCTCGGCACGTTCGAGCCGATCCTGGGGCCTATATGGGTCTGGCTCGTCCATTCCGAGGTGCCGTCGGGACGCACCATTGTAGGTGGCGCGGTGGTGGTCACGGCACTGCTCGTCCATATCGGGCTCGAATTCAAGCGCCAGACACGGCCTGAGCGCGCAGGGGTTACCGGGGTGCCATCGCCTAATTGATGCGGCGCCAAGCTTTGCCATTGACAAATTCGCTGCCGCGCGGGCAGGCTGAGACTACGGCAACAACAAGACAGGCGTATCTTGCCAAGTCTCCCTGCCGGTCAGATCGAGACCGGACCACATCGTCGTATCTCTGCCCGCGCCACGGCGAAAGCCTCTGACGGCACAGGCACGCCTCCCAGGTCTCGGAAGAGACACAGAGCCATCAGCTGCCGCTCATCGAACCATCCCCACGGCGTCGACAGTTCGCGCTTGTCGCCCCCTGGAAAGCTCAATAGTCTGAAAGAAATGCCCGGCCGCGCGGGGTCCGCGACGAGCCGGCGAAGGAACACTCACCAAAGGAGAATAGCATGATCCGCAAAGCGCTATGGCTTTCGGCGACCTCGGTATTTCTGACGCTTTTCACCGCCGGCGGCCACGCCGAGGATCGCGTCGTCAACGTCTTCAACTGGTCGGACTATATCGACAGTTCGATCATCGATGATTTCACCAAGCAAACCGGCATCAAGGTCGTCTATGACACCTTCGATTCCAACGAAATCCTGGAAACCAAGCTGCTTGCCGGTGGTAGCGGCTATGACGTCGTCGTGCCCAGCGGCAACTTCCTCGCCCGCCAGATCCAGGCCGGCGTGTTCCAGAAGCTCGACAAGTCGAAGCTGCCGAACATTTCCAACATGTGGGACACGGTGACGGAGCGAACCGCCAAATACGACCCCGGCAACGAATATTCGATCAACTACATGTGGGGCACGGTTGGTATCGGCTACAACATCAAGAAAGTTCAGGCGGCACTCGGCACAGACAAGATTGACAGCTGGGATGTGTTCTTCAATCCGGACAGCCTGGCCAAGTTGAAGGATTGTGGCGTCTATGTGCTGGATTCACCGGCCGACATCATTCCGGCGGCGCTGAAATATCTCGGCCTCGACCCGAACAGCACCTCGCCGGACGAGATCGCCAAGGCCGAGGAGGCCCTGCTCAAGGTCCGGCCTTATATCAGGAAGTTCCACTCCTCCGAATACATCAACGCACTCGCCAATGGCGACATCTGCCTGGCCGTGGGCTGGTCGGGTGACGTGTTCCAGGCCCGCAACCGCGCGGTCGAGGCCAAGCAGGGCGTGGAAATCGGCTATTCCGTACCGAAGGAAGGCGCGCAGATGTGGTTCGACCAGATGGCGATCCCCGCGGATGCGCCGCATGTCGCCGAGGCGCTCGAGTTCCTCAACTACATGATGAAGCCGGAAGTGATCGCCAAATCGTCGAACTATGTGCTCTACGCCAACGGCAACAAGGCTTCGCAGCAGTTCGTCGACAAGGCCCTGTTGGATGATCCTTCCGTCTATCCCGATGCCGAGACGATAAAGAAGCTCTACACGGTCGCTCCCTACGATCCCAAGACTCAGCGCCTGATCACACGCAGCTGGACCAAGATCGTCACCGGCCAATAAGCAATCTGATCGGTCCCGGCAGCCACCTGCCGGGACCAATTCTTTCTGGGGCAAGAAGCAAGAAACAGGACGGAGTGGGACATGAAATCGCTTGGCAGCATCCGCAGGGATTTCGCGCCATGGAACGACCCGAACGCCAAGCCATACATCCAGTTCGACAACGTCACCAAGAAGTTCGGCGACTTCACCGCCGTCAACAATCTGTCCCTGACCATCTTCGAGCGCGAGTTCTTTGCCCTGCTCGGCGCCTCGGGCTGCGGAAAATCGACACTGCTCAGGATGCTCGCCGGTTTCGAGGAGCCGACGGCCGGGCGCATCCTGCTCGACGGCCAGGATTTGCGCGGCATTCCGCCCTATCGCCGCCCGGTCAACATGATGTTCCAGTCCTATGCCCTGTTCCCGCATATGACGGTCGAGAACAACATCGCCTTCGGCCTCAAGCAGGACGGCATGCCGAAGCTCGAGATCGCGTCACGCGTCGCCGAGATGCTGAAGCTGGTCAAGCTCGAACAGTTCGCCAAGCGCAAGCCGCATCAATTGTCGGGTGGCCAGCGCCAGCGCGTCGCGCTCGCCCGCTCGGTCGCCAAGCGGCCGAAGGTGCTGCTGCTCGACGAGCCACTCGGCGCGCTGGACAAGAAGCTGCGCGAGGAGACGCAGTTCGAACTGATGGACCTGCAGCAGAACCTCGGCCTGACCTTCGTCGTCGTCACGCACGATCAGGAAGAAGCGATGACCATGGCCGACCGTATCGCCATCATCGACAAGGGTGAGGTGATGCAGGTGGCGACGCCGGCCGAAGTCTACGAGGCGCCGGGATCGCGCTTCGTCGCCGGTTTCGTCGGCAATGTGAACATGTTCGAGGGCAAGATCGCGCGCGGCGAGGCCGGTGCCGCCAGCATCGATGCCGGCAACGGCATCACAATCCGCACCGACAATGCCGGGGCTGCGAGTGCGGGAACGGCCGTCACCTTCGCCATCAGGCCGGAAAAGATCAAGGTGTCGTCGAGGAAGCCGGCCGAGGCCGTCAATGCCATCGAAGGCGAAGTCTATGACATCGCCTATCTCGGCGACATGACGGTCTACCACGTCAAGCTCGACGACGGCCAGGTTGTGCGGGCTAGCACCATGAACGCGGCCCGTATCACCGAGGATCCGCTCAGCTGGAACGACCGCGCCTGGGTTTCCTTCCGGCCCGACGCCGGCGTCGTGCTGACGCGGTAAGGGGCGGTCATGTCGAACGCTGCCGTCACCGCCGCATCAACCCCGGCAACAAATGCCGACAAGACCATCCTGGCCAGGCTGGGAGCGGCTTTCGTTGGCCGTTTGGTCATCATCATTCCCTATGTCTGGCTGCTTTTTTTCTTCCTCGTTCCCTTCATCATCGTCTTCAAGATTTCGCTGTCGCAGACAGCAATTGCCATGCCGCCTTACACGCCGGTGCTAGGCTTCAAAGACGGCATCTCCGGGTTCTTTGCCGGCTTTGGCGCGCTCAATTTCGACAACTACGCTTGGTTGACGCAGGATGCCCTCTACTTCAACGCCTATGTCACCAGCGTCATCGTTGCAGCTATCTCGACAGTGCTGACGCTGATCGTCGGCTACCCGATCGCCTATGGCATGGCGCGGGCGCCAGCAACGATCCGCCCGACATTGCTGATGCTGGTGATCCTGCCGTTCTGGACTTCGTTCCTGATCCGGGTTTACGCCTGGATCGGCATTCTCAAGCCCGAGGGGCTGCTCAATCAGCTGTTGCTTGCGACTGGTGTCATCAGCCAGCCGCTGATCATCCTCAACACCTACACGGCAATCTTCATCGGCATCGTCTATTCCTACCTGCCGTTCATGGTGCTGCCGCTCTATTCGTCGCTGGAAAAGATGGACTATTCGCTGATCGAGGCGGCCAAGGATCTTGGCTGCCCGCCAACCAGCGCGTTCTGGAAGATCACCTTTCCACTGTCGCTGCCCGGCGTCATCGCCGGCTGTCTGCTGGTGTTCATCCCCGCGGTTGGCGAGTTCGTCATTCCCGACCTGCTCGGTGGATCGCAGACGCTGATGATCGGCAAGACGCTGTGGAACGAGTTCTTCGCCAATCGTGACTGGCCGGTGTCGTCGGCCGTGGCCGTCATCCTTCTGCTGCTGCTGACCGTGCCGATCATGTTCTTCCAGCAGGCCCAGGCGCGCGCCCAGGAGCAAGACAGATGAACGCCACCTGGAGCCGCTTCAACGTCACCTCGATCGTGCTGGGCTTTGCCTTCCTGTATCTGCCGATCGTCCTGCTCATTGTCTTCTCCTTCAACGAGTCGAAACTGGTTACCGTCTGGGGCGGTTTCTCGACCAAATGGTACGTTTCGCTGTTCCACAATCAGGGCCTGATGGACGCCACCTGGGTCACGGCCCGCGTCGGCGTCATTTCGGCCACGGTGGCGACCGTGCTCGGCACGCTGGCGGCGCTCACCTTGACCCGTTACACGCGGTTCAGGGGCAGGTTGCTGTTTTCAGGCATGGTCTTCGCGCCGCTGGTCATGCCGGAAGTCATTACCGGCCTGTCGCTGCTGCTGCTCTTTGTCGCCATCGGTCTCGACCGCGGCTTCCTGACCGTCACGCTTGCGCACATCACGCTCACCATGTGCTTCGTCGCCGTTGTCGTGCAGTCGCGTCTGGTCAGCTTCGACCGGTCGCTGGAAGAAGCTGCGATGGATCTTGGCGCGACGCCGGTGAAGACCTTCTTCCAGATCACGCTGCCGGTCATCATGCCGGCAATCGTGTCCGGCTGGATGCTGGCCTTTACGCTTTCGCTCGACGATCTGGTCATCGCCAGTTTCACCTCCGGGCCTGGCGCCACCACGCTGCCGATGAAGATCTACAGCCAGGTTCGCCTCGGCGTGACGCCGGAGATCAACGCCGCCTGTACCATCCTGATCGCGGTTGTTGCGGTTGGCGTCATCATCGCGTCACTTGCCAACAAGCGGCGTGAGGTGCAGCGCCAGCTCGACGAGCAGGCCGCACATCGCGGGTAGAGCAGTCCGAAATTGCCCCAAGGCAAAGGGATGGAGCGGTTCGGCGTTTCCGTGAAACGTTGAGCCGCCCTAAGGTCTATTCCCCCGAAACGCCGCGGCTAATCGGGGAAATGAACGGCGTGGTCCATGTCCCGCCGACAAAGAACGATGACTGGTTGGGGCCTTGCTGGCCATTGGTCTGCGCCGCTGTCTGGTCCGCCTGAATGACACCGCCGGACAAGGCCAGTCCTCGCCCGGCGTAGGACGCGATACCGGATAGCCAGATCTTGTACTTCGCCGAATTGGCTTCGGCCTTGTCGATCCGCGCCACGCCTTTCGAAATGCTGGCCTTGATCTCGGCACCGTCGATCGGCAGCGTTCCGTCGGAAACGTCGTCGAGCGCGAAGAAGCCGCCCTGTTCGGTACGCTTGAGGAAGGCCGGCAGGTTGAGCTTGCTCAACGCACCCGGTCCGAAGGTCGCGGAGACCGAGCCGTCGGCATTGTCGAAGATGGAATCCCAGGTTCGGCCTGGTCCCTTGAGGATCACCGAGACGGTCCCCGTGCCGACCGGCACCAGCCGGGTCATCCCTGCCGCCGTGCCGAAAGCACCGCCGTCGATGTCGGACGCCAGCAGTCGGATCTCGACCTGCGAGCCTTCCGGCTTGCGGTCGAAGCGAAGGCTGCTCTGGATGTTGCCGCCAAAAGCCGAGGCATCGGAGATATCGAAGACGGAAAGGCCATCCTTGACCTGGGCCGTGGCGGCGACGTCGGCGAGCTGGATAGGCCCCGCCGTGGCGTGCGCTGCCGACAGCCTGAGATCGAGGTTGATCCTGTCGGCGAAACTTGTGTCGATGTCGCCGGGTCCCGCCCCTCCGGTCGGCGCCAGCGGCGTGAAGGCCGACAGAAACGATCTGAGGTCGAGTGTGTCAAAGGCGAGCGTGCCGGAGATCACCGGCTGTGCCTCGCCAAGCGTAAGGTCCAGCGCGCCCATTCCCGGATTGTTGTCCAAGGCAAGTGCGGTGTTGTCGAACTTGACGCGCCCGGCCGTCGCCGTGATCTTGCTCGAAATGCTGACAGAGCCGATCGCGGCACCTGGAGCGACACCGGCCTGCGACCATTCCAGGACGCGCCGCAGCGAAGGTGCCGAGAACTTCGCCTGGCCGTCGAAATAAGCGTTTTCGGACATGCTGGCCGTGCCGTCGAACGAGAAGGTGGCGGGTGCCGCCTTGAAGGACAGCGTGAGCGGCGCCGTACCGCCGGCAAACAGCACAAGCGGTTTCGGCGAGGCGACGTCCAGCGCAACGCTTTCGCCGCGCCAGATCCCTGTTGCCGACAGCGTCGCATTGCTGTTCATCGCCGCCCAGGTCGCCTGGCCGGACATGCTGCTCAGGATCTCGACGTCCTTGCCGTCGATGGACGCCACCATGCGGCCATCACGGAACTCCACGGTGCCGAAGGTGTCGGCCGGCAGCTTGTCGAGATCGGGCTTGGCGGGGTCGGCATTGACCACGCCGCGGGCCGTGTCGATGGAACGCGTGATGCGCCCGCCGGTCGGGACGGCGGGCAGGAAAAAGCCGGTCGCGGTGCGCTGAACCCGGATCGTCGGCCGCACCAGCCGCGCCGTCGAAAACTCCACGTCGCCGCGCAAGGCCGCCATGGCGGACAGATCGACCTCGACCCGTTCGGCCTCGACCACCGGCGGCGCCTCGGTGTCGGTCCATTGCGAAAGCGTCACATCGGTCAGGATCGCCCGGAATTTCGGCCAGACCTCGATGCGCGGCGAGCCGTCGATGGCAACCCGGAAGCCGCTCCACGCGCTCATTTCCCAGGCGATGCGGTCGCGCACGATGCGGGTGGAGGCGATCAGGGGCAGGGCGGCAACGACCAGCGCGATGACGATCACGGCAGCGCCGATCGCCCATATCCCGCGCCGGATCAAAGATGATGGCATATCGCTCCGTGTGTTTCCATTCCGACAAAAATCGCCCGACGGGTGTAACTCCATTCGTCACTACGACTTAGGGCTGACGCATTTCAAGTCTTTATGGCCCGGCGATGGCATTTGCGCACATCTGGTCGCATCGACCGAACAAAATCTTGCTCTGCTGCGCTGCGATATGCATAAGCGGTGGCGACCGTGGAGGAACGATCATGGCTGCCGAAGTACCGCTCTGGACCCCGACACAAGACCAGATTGATGCAGCACCCTTGACCGCTTTCATGAGGGCCGCGGCAGTGAAAGCCGACGGTGCGGTTTCTTCGTATTCGGAGCTTCATCGCTGGTCTGTCGAGGACCGCGAGGGGTTCTGGAGCCTGGTCTGGGATTTCTGTGGCATCGTCGGCGACAAGGGCGGACCCGTGCTTGTCGATGGCGACAAGATGCCAGGCGCCTCCTTCTTCCCCGAAGCGACGCTGAACTTCGCCGAGAATCTTCTGAGGAAGACCGGCTCTGGCGAGGCCATCGTGTTTCGCGGCGAGGACAAGGTCGAGCGCCGGCTGTCGTGGAACCAATTGCATGCGCTGACTTCGCGCCTACAGCAGCTCTTCCTGTCGCTCAAGGTCAAAAAGGGCGACCGCATCGCGGCCATGATGCCCAACATGCCGGAGACCGTTGCCGCCATGCTGGCTGCCGCCTCGATCGGTGCGGTCTGGTCGTCCTGCTCTCCCGATTTCGGTGAGCAGGGCGTGCTCGACCGTTTCGGCCAGATCGAGCCGGTCGTCTTCATCGCGCCCGATGGCTACTGGTACAATGGCAAGGCGATCGAGGTCGCCGACAAGATCGCGGCGGTTGCGGCCAAGCTTGGCACTGTCCGCAAGGTTCTGGTCGTCGACTATCTCGGCACCTCGAGCGATGTCGCTGACACTATCGACACCGCGGTGGCGCTGGAGGAGGCGCTGGCGCCTTTCGCCGTCAAGCCCGTCAGCTTCGAGCGGGTGCCGTTTTCGCATCCGCTCTACATCCTGTTCTCGTCGGGAACGACCGGCATTCCCAAATGCATCGTCCATTCGGCCGGCGGTACGCTGATCCAGCATGTCAAGGAACATCGGCTGCATGCCGGTCTCACCGACGGCGACCGCTTCTTCTACTTCACCACCTGCGGCTGGATGATGTGGAACTGGCTGGTTTCGGGGCTCGCTTCAGGTGCGACGCTGCTGCTTTATGACGGCTCGCCCTTCTACCCCGATGGCAATGTCCTGTTCGATTTCGCCGATGCCGAGAGGATGAATTTTTTCGGCACCTCGGCCAAATTCATCGATTCCGTGCGCAAAGCCGGTCTCAAGCCGATCCGCAGCCATGATCTGTCGAGCGTGCGGGCGATCTCGTCCACTGGGTCGCCGCTGTCGCCGGAGGACTTTCGCTTTGTCTATGACGGCATCAAAAAGGATGTCCATCTGGCCTCGGTCTCCGGCGGCACCGATATCGTCTCCTGCTTCGTGCTCGGCGTGCCGATTGAACCGGTCTGGACCGGCGAGATCCAGGGCCCCGGCCTCGGCCTCGCCGTCGATGTCTGGAACGACGATGGCAGACCGGTTCGGCAGGAGAAGGGCGAACTGGTCTGCACAAAGGCGTTTCCAGCGATGCCGATCGGCTTCTGGAATGATCTCGACGGCAAGAAGTACCAGGCAGCCTATTTCGAGCGCTTCGACAATATCTGGTGTCATGGCGATTTCGCCGAATGGACCATGCATGGCGGCATGATCATCCATGGCCGTTCCGACGCGACGCTCAATCCGGGCGGTGTGCGAATCGGTACGGCGGAGATCTACAACCAGGTCGAACAGATGCCGGAAATCCTGGAGGCGCTGTGCATCGGCCAGGATTTCGACAATGACGTGCGCGTCGTGCTGTTCGTGCGGCTGGCCGCAGGCGTGCAGCTCGGCGAGGATCTCGAAAAGCGCATACGGGCGAAAATCCGCAGCGGGGCGAGCCCGCGGCATGTGCCGGCAAAGATAGTCGCTGTCACCGATATCCCGCGCACCAAGTCCGGCAAGATCACCGAGCTTGCGGTGCGCGACGTCGTCCACGGCCGCGCCATCAAGAACAAGGAGGCGCTCGCCAACCCCGAGGCGCTGGAGCTGTTCAAGAACCTGCCGCAACTGGCCGAGTGACCCAACGCATGTCGCCCAAAAGTGGCCCCGGTTTTGGGACAACGACATGCACAAAAACAAAGACCTAAAGCGCGTCGCATGAAGTGGGTTCAACGCGACCAGCTTGGGCCGCATGGTTAACCAAATATGTCGCGAGAATTTACCTAGATTTCATGAGTGGTACACATTCGTAAATTTTTTGGCAGCTCGGTAAGGAGTTGTTAAGGCCCGGCGTCGATAGTCGCACGTAACTTGAGGGAGAAATCCCGTTCCTCAGCCCCCGAGGATCTGAATTCGCTCAAGCCCCGTTGTGACAGCAATCCCATCTCTTAAGGCGTCCTTTTGGGCGCCTTTTTTCTTTGCCCGCTCGAGCTTTCCTGGAATTGCTCTATTCCGCGAGCACGCGGGTCGACGGAAAAGCGACCTCGACCAGAGTTCCTTCTCCCGGTGTCGAGTTGATGGTGAACCGGGCGCGGTTAGCCTCCACCATCGCCTTGGTCAACGGCAGTCCAAGGCCCGTGCCGTCGCCACGTCCGCGCTTCAGCGCGTTGATCTGCTTGAACGGCTTCAGCGCCTGTTCGATCTCGGTCTGGCTCATGCCGATGCCGGTGTCGCGCACCCGCATGACGACGTCGCCCGATGTCTCATAGGCGGTCGAGACGATCACCTGGCCGCCGGCCTGGGTGTAGCGAACGGCATTCGACAAGATGTTGAGCGCGATCTGGCGCACGCTGCGCAGGTCGGCCACCACTTCCGGCAGCCGCGAAGCGAAACTCGAGCGGATGATGACGCGTTCGCGGTTGGCCTGCGGCTGCATCATCGCCACGGTCTCGGCCAGCGTGTCGTTGAGCGACACCGCCTCGTAGGCCATCTCCTGCTGGCCGGCCTCGATTTTCGAGATGTCGAGCAGGTCGTTGACGAGGTCGAGCACATGGTTGCCCGAGCGGTTGATGTCGCGCAGATAGTCGCGGTAGCGGTCATTGGCCACCGGCCCGAATTTCTCGTCGACCATCAGTTCGGAAAAGCCGATGATGGCATTGAGCGGCGTGCGGATTTCGTGGCTGATGCGGGCGAGGAAATCGGTCTTCTGCGAGGACGCGCGCTCTGCCACCGCGCGCGCCTGGGTGAGGTCCTCTTCGGCCCGCTTCCACTGTGTGATGTCGCGCACGACGGCACAGAAGCCGCTGTCATTGGGAAGCCGGCCGATGGTCATGAACAACGGGATGAAGCGCCCCTGCGCCTCGCGCCCGATCACTTCGCGGCCGTCATTCATGACGCTCGCCACGCCGGGCTCGGACAGTCCGTTGAGATAGTCGCGCGCCGCGCGCTGGCTTTCGATCGCAAACAACGAGGCGAACGGCTTGCCGGTCACTTCGTCGCTGTCGAAGCCGAACAGCGCTTCGGCCGGCCGGCTGATCGAGCGGATGGTGCCGTCACGGCCGATCAGCACGACGCCGTCGGTGGCGGTGTCGATGATGGTGCGCATCTCGGCGATGCGTGCCTTGAGCTCGGGAATGTCGGGCTGCGTCTGGTCGTCGCCAACCATATGCACGGCCGCCGGCGCCTCATCCTCGCCGGCGCGGCGCACGACCAGCATCAGCGCCTTGCCGTCGCGCCAGGGGACAGAGCGCAAAATGGCCTCGATCGGAAATTCCTGTCCATCATGCGTCTTCAGCCGCAACGCATGATCGGTGCCGTCGGAGGCGCCGTCGTCGGCGTAGGGATCGGCAAACAGCGCGCCGAGGCCGCCGGCATCCGCCAGGTCGTCGAGCGCCTCATAGCCGGTCAGGTTGAGGAATTCCTCGTTCGCATAATGCAACTGGTCGCCGGAATGGATGAGCAGCGGCACCGGCAGCTTGCTGAGAAGCGAGGTATCGGGAGCCTTGTGCTCATCGCCGGCCGAAAAGGCCGACGGCACAAATCCTTCGGCCTTGAGTGGCGGCACTTGCAGGCGTTGGCGCTCGACGCGTGTCCCGGCGGCGTCGGTTGTGCTGGCGGGTTGCTCGGCGGACGCAACCGCCTGCTCGTCAGGTCCGGCGGCTTCCTCGTCGGGCTGCGCCCAATCTTCGCTTTCCTCGGCATCGCGAAAATCGGCCGATGTCATGCTGTCGTGATCGACGGTGTCATGTGTCGTATCAGCGGCGACGGGCTCGGTGCCTTCTGGTTCCGTGGCTACCGATTCGGAAACCGGCGCCTGGTCACTGTTGTCCGCGACCGGGCCGCGTTCGTCATCGCGATCGGCATAGGCGAGCAACGAGCCTTTCGCATTAGGCAGTGCATCGGAGGGCTCCCCATGAGCCGCGT
The DNA here is from genome assembly GCF_056404935.1 of Mesorhizobium sp. P2_A8. NCBI lineage: Bacteria > Pseudomonadati > Pseudomonadota > Alphaproteobacteria > Hyphomicrobiales > Phyllobacteriaceae > Mesorhizobium > Mesorhizobium sp. P2_A8. Next base: position 252,951 of record NZ_JBFUDB010000003.1, on the reverse strand, counting down.
CGCCCGGGTGACCGCCGTCAAGTCGCGCCAGATCCGCCTCGTCCTCGGCATCGGTCTCGGATGGCTCGGCCAACGCCGTTTCGGTCTCCGGCTCTGCCGCGGGGATTTCGCCAGCAGGCGTCGGCTCCCCGTGCGCGGCAGCAACGGGTGCTGACGGAATCTTGCCGACTGCCGGGACCTGCGTGGTAGGCACCTCCGCCACAGCTTCAGCAGGTGTCTCCGTCGCCTGTTTCCTGGGCTTCTCGGCCTCCGGCGGCTCGGCCGGGGAACTGTCCTTCTTCAGCCGCTCGCCGATCTCACGGAACGCGCTGCGCTCCAGCGTCGACAGGCCCTTGTCGTTGGCTGGCTGGCGATGTTCAGCCAGCCGGATCACCTTGTCGGCAAAGCGCCGCTCCGGTTTCGGCACGATGGTCAGCGCCGGCACCTCGCCCTGGAACGGGTCCGACGCCTTCGGTTCCTCGGGATTGGATTCTTCGGCCTTCGACTGTTCGGGCGCGGGTTCGATGGCTTGCGGCTCCTGCACCGCTGGCGCCTCGCCGTTGGGCACCAGCGCCATGCCGATCGCTTCCGGATCGACGACCGCATCACTGGCGCGGGCAACGCCAAAGCCACGGAAGCCTTCAAAGGCGCGGCTGCGGCCATAGACCGGTAATGCCGCCAGGTCGACAGGTGTCTTCAGATCGGTGCCGGCGATCGGCCACAGCACGGAGCGGCCGGACCATGTGTCGCGCCGCTCCAGCAGGCCTGCGATCTCGCCGGAGGGGTCGAGGCCGAAGGTGGCCGCGACATCCCTGAAGCGCCGGCCGATCACATCGGCGGCCGGCTTGCCGACGATGTCGGCAAATTCCGGGGACAGCGCGCTGAACTTGCCCTCGGCATCGGTGCGCCAGACGAAGCGCAGTGGCGCCGCCGTGCGGTCGATCGATCGCGCGACCGGGTGGTCGACGGGGACGGCGGCCTTGCTATCGTGCTGCGTCGGATCTTCCGCCGCATCCTCCTCGCCGGCGTGGAAGTACCAGTGATCGTGCTGCGCCAGCGTACCGCCTGTAGTCCCCGGGTCGCTATCCGCCGTCTCCGCGGGCTGCCCGGCTGTGTCGGCACTCTCAGGCGCCGCCGGCATCGAAATGGTCTCGGCGGCTTCCGCAACGCTCGGTTCGTCCACGGCCGGGAGTTCGATGTCGTTTGCCGGTCTGTTGTCCTGGTCCGGTTCCGGCTGGGCAATCATGCTTTCCGCAGCTGCCGTTTCTACCCTTGCCGGCGCCTGCGCTTCCGCGACTCTGTCATCGGCAGGGGCCGAGTCGTCGAGTTGGTCCTCGTCGATCACCACCAGCAGATGCCGTTCCTCGGTCAATCTTGCCAGCCCTGCCGGATAGGAGGCTGTGCCGCCGGGGACGAGGCGCTTGACGATGCGGTCGCTCTCGGCTGCCACGTCGGCGACCAGCGCGGCCAGCGTCTCCGGCAAGATGCCCAGTGCCGAGAATCCTTCCGAGGCCGCCTCGATGTTACCGCTGGCATCGACAAAGGCGATGAAATGGCCGTCTTCGGTAAGGCCGCTGATGGCGCGAGCGGCGATTTCGCCGGCACTGCGCGAGCCCGTCTGCGCCGCTGGAACTGCCAGCATGATGGCTTTTTCTGCGTCCGGCATGCTCACGGCACTTGCCAGGAAGCCGACGGCGCGGCTGGTCATGCCGGTTGCCAGCCGCACCGTTATGGCGCGGTCGCGGCCGATCTCGGGAAAACCGCTGGTCGCCATGATCTGGCGTCTGGCGATCAAGGGCAGTTGCGCCGAAGCGCCGATGATGGCCTCGATGTCGGGATAACCGAACGCGGCGGCTCCCGGCCCATTGGCCCAGATCACCTGCTCCAGATCCGCCGACAGGATCGCGATCGCGTCGCCGGCGGCAAAGCGCTGGCGGACTGCGTCGAGCACGGCGACGTCGAGGAAGGAATATTCGGACGGCATGCGCTTGGCGAACCCTCACGGAGCGGCGAATTTGCAGTTAACGCTTTGTTAATAAAAGCCGGCGGCGCGAAGGTCCACAAGCCAGAACGTGCAAAGGCTGGATTTTGAGCTCTTGGTTAACGGCCCAAAAGAAATTTATGGTGCACCGCAACAAAGATGTTGCAATGCACAAAATTTGCCTTTATATTGCCATCATACATGAACGAGACGGCTTTCTGTCAAAGCCGCTGACGCTGAAAAGGATGGAAAATGTCCAGGACCAAAACTGCCGACACGATCGAAAACGTTGAGTTCCCGAGCTTCGACGCTTCCAAGGCCACCGACCAGATGCGCGCTTTCGCCGAAAAGGGCGTCGAGCAGTCGAAGGAAGCCTATGCCAAGCTGAAGACCGGTGCCGAGGAGACCCAGAAGGCTCTGGAGTCGACCTACGAGACCGCCAAGACCGTTTCCAGCGACCTGTCGCTCAAGACCATTTCCGCTCTCCGCGCCAATGCCGAGGCCGGCTTCTCGCATCTCGAAGCCCTGATCGGCGCCAAGTCGCTGTCGGAAGTCATCGAACTGCAGACTTCTTTCCTGCGCAAGCGCGTCGAGACGACCGTCGAGCAGGCCAAGGACTTCCAGGCCGTCGCCTCCAAGGCAGCCGAGGACGTCTCCAAGCCGATCAAGACCGCCTTTGAGAAGGCGATGAAGGAAATCAAGGTTGCCTAACATTTACGCATGATCTGAGGATGCAACAAAAGGTCGCATTTTCTTAAAAACGATCAGGCGTATGATGGTAGCCATCAAGGAATACCCGGTGGGCGGAACCTCCTCCCTCTGCTCCCCGGGGTGACCAGCCAGCACCTCCTCCCGCTGGCTCGTAACAGGAAAAGGCCGGCACCTCCTCCCGCCGGCCTTTTTCTTTGCCCGGTGAAAAGTCGATGCCGTTGTGGGGAAGCGACCTTTGCCCAGCAAAAGTCTTGAATTAAGATCCATTAGCCCGTAAGGACGCATCGCCGAACGACAGAGCTGGCCATGGAGAGAGAACTTTCCACTTGGTCCGGCTCGGTAAACGTGCCGTTGTAGCTCAGATGGTTAGAGCGCCGGATTGTGGATCCGGAGGTCGCTGGTTCGATCCCAGCCAACGGTACCATCGTCTTTTCCTATAAAGCATTGAATTTGTTATAGAATTTTGAATTGCCAATAGGCGATCTTGCGAGTGATTCCTATTTTGTGTTACCTATTGTGATACAAATGGTGGCTTTAGAGACGTGGGAAGACGACGCGAAGAGCATGATCCTGACCGCTTCCTGCAACTGAGGGGCGATCATTTTCCACTACTACCGGCGGGTGCCCAGAGAGGTCAGGGACCTCGACGAGCGTGGCGTGTTCGTGCGTCGCGCCCTCGACACTACTGACCGCATCAAGGCGCGCACCGCCCGAGATTTCCACGAGGCTGCTGACAATGCTTTGTGGGCTTCGTTGATGCTGGGTGAAAATCCACAGGCGGCGCGTGTCCGATACCGCCAAGCCATCAAGCGCGCCGAGTCGGTGGGATTCATCTATCGGCCACTCGCTGAGATCCTGGTCGCCGAGCCGCTCGATACGATCCTGCAACGGGTCGAGAGCACAATAGGGGAGCCTGCCAAATCAACATCTGTCGACGCGGTCGGCGGCGCAGTCGCCCGCCCTGACGACAAGATATCGGAAGCGCTGAAGCTGTATTTCAACGAGATTGCTCGCGACGAAATCCGCACCAAAAGCCCTGACCAAAAGAAGCGCTGGAAGTCAAAGCGCGAAATGAGCGTCGATGTCTTCATTGGTCTGATCGCCGATAAGCCGATGAGCGAGATCACGCGCGACGACGCGCGAGCGGTGCACAAGTATTGGCTGGACCGAGTTGCGCCCGAAAAAGGGCGAGCGGACCGTTCGGCATCGACAGGCAACCGAAACATGGGCAACCTTCGAACCCTCTACGCCGACTACTTTCGCCATCTCGGTTTCCCCGAACAGAAAAACCCGTTCGCCGATCTGTCATTCACGGACAAGTCGAAGCGCAGTCGGCCGCCGTTCCCGACCGATTGGATTCGCGACAAGATATTTGCGCCTGGCGCGCTTGCGACACTCAATGATGAGGCGCGGGGAATCGTGCTTGCCTTCGCTGAGACAGGAGCCCGGCCGAGCGTGCTCGCGAACCTGCATGCCGGTGTCATCCATGTTGACCACGAGGTGCCGCACATTTCAGTCGAGCCGCGCGACGATCCGGACGATCCACGAGAGATCAAGACCGCCTCGTCGGTGCGCAAGGTGCCGCTGGTCGGCGTGGCGCTTGAGGTGTTCAAAAAGCATCCTAGCGGCTTCCCACGGTACAAGGATCGCGAGGCGTCGCTGTCAGCCCTGCTCAACAAGCACTTCAAGAGCTACAATTTGTTCCCGACTGATAATCACACCGTCTATTCGCTGCGCCATTCATTCGAAGACCGCATGAAGAACGGTAGGCTGGACGAGGAGCTTCGGCGCATGCTGATGGGCCACACGATCGATCGTCCGAAATACGGCGAGGGCGGTGACATGAAGATGTGGCAAGAGGAACTTATGAAGATCGTGTTGCCGTTCGATCCTGGGATTGTATGACACGTTGGCGCACTGCGGCGAGGCGTTCTTCCTTCGCTCGATGATCCTGCAGGGCGCGTTCCAAGTGGTCGTATAGCGGGAGCCATGCCTCACCATGGTCGCCTCGCGCCACGATGATCTCGGCGACGCGGTCGAGCGCTCGCTCTATCCGCTGTGCTGTGACTGGTCGAGGCGTGGGCGAGTATCGCCTCACGGCTTCGCCTTTCCGCAAGGCCATGAATGCAGCATGCCTTATGCGTAGGCGGACTTTCCTGGTGCAGTGAAGGCCTGCGTTCGGCTCGGGCTGTAATCTGCGGCTGCGACCTGAATATGGGAAACACTCTTTGCTCGTCGGGGGTTGGTAGCGGGAGAGCGCATGTGTGAGATTGGGCGCCGGTGGGTCTTGAGATCGTCTCATTGGCAGATCGTCCTAATCAGAATTCTAGGCGATGCCGCCCAAAAGTTCCTCCGCCCTGGAAACAGCGGCCGCCTGATGCGGCTGTAAGGGCTGGCCGGCGTAGCTTTCGAAGACCGGCAGGAACGGGTCGTCGATATGCGTCCTGATTCCGGACAGTTGCTCCATCACCGCCAGGCCGCAATAGGGAACGGAGGAGGCCGAATAGCCGCCTTCATGCGACATCATCAGGCGCCCGCCGCAGAGGTCGTCCGCCGCCTGCATCAGCATCCGCGTCATGTCGCGGTAGCTGCCGCTATGCAGCATCATGCGCCCCAGCGGATCGGCCGCCGAGGCATCGAAGCCCGACGGCACGACGATGAGATCAGGCTTGTAGCGATTGAGCGCCGGTAGCACGACGCGTTCGAAGACGGACATATATGCGCCGTGGCCGCAGCCCGCCGGCAGCGGCACGTTGATGTTGTAGCCTTCGCCCTTGCCCTCGCCGCGCTCCTTGTGAAGACCGCTGTCATGCGGATAGAGCCCGTCCTGATGGATCGAGATGGTCAGCACCGACGGGTCCGAATAGAATGCGGACTGGGTGCCGTTGCCGTGATGAACATCCCAGTCGACGCTGGCGACCCGCTCGAAGCCATGTTTGGCACGGTTCTTCAGGATAGCGACCGGAACGTTGCCGAACAGGCAAAAGCCCATGCCTTGCGCGCGCTCGGCATGATGGCCCGGCGGCCGTACCAGCGCATAGCCATTGTCGACATCGCGGCTCAACACCGCATCCATCACCGCCGCCGTGCCACCGGCGGCCAGACAGGCGATCTCGTAGCTGCCATGGCCGAAGGGGGTGAGATAGCTCGCATCGCCGCCGCGCCCATCACTGAGCAGCTTGATGCGGCTGATGTAGTCGCGGTCGTGAAACAGGGCGAGGTCGTCCTCGTTCACCGCGACGGAGGCGATCCTTGACAGTTTTTCGGTCAGGCCTGAAACCTCCATCAGATTGCGGAAGCGGCGTTTCGTGTCGGCATTCTCCGCATGCTCGCCCGGCTCGATGGTCAGGCTCGGCTGAAAGAACTGCGCGGCGTTGCCGGTCTCGTGCCAGAGATACAGCTCGTGAAAATTCCATCCCGTCGTCATCTCGTGCCTCATCCCGCCAGGATCATCGACGCGGCGCGTTCGGCGATCATGATCGTCGGCGCGTTGGTGTTGCCCGAGACCATTTTCGGAAAGACCGAGGCGTCGGCGATGCAAAGCCCGTCCAACCCATGAACCTTCATCGACGCGGGATCGACGACGGCCATCGGATCGGTGCCCATGCGGCAGGTGCTGGTCGGGTGATAGAGTGTCGTGCAGTGGCCGCGAATGTAGTCGGCGATCTCGGCGTCGCTCTCGCATTCGGCGCTCGGCGTGATTTCGCCGACGAGCATTTCGGCAAGCGGCGATTGCGCCGCGATGCGGCGGCTGATGCGGATGCCTTCGACCAGCGTGGCGATGTCCGAACCATCCTCGTCGCTGATGAAGTAACGCGGGTCGATCGCCGGATACTCGATCGGATTGGCTGAGCGCAGGCGGATCTCGCCGCGGCTGTCTGGCCGCTGCAGCGTGGTGTGCAGCGTGATGCCGGGCCTGGACGAAAGGAACCGAACATAATCGCGATGCGGGCTGATGGCGCCGTAAAGCTGCAGGTCCGGCTCGATATCGGGCCGGCTCTTGACAAACCCTCCCGCCGCCACCCAGGGCGAGGAGCGCGGACCGCTGCGCGACGTCTGCCATTCCTCGAAGTCGCGCTGTAGCGTCTCGTCGGTCCAGGCACCGACGCCGATCCTGTCCTTGGTATAGAAGGTGATCGGAATGTTGATGTGGTCCTGCAGGTCCTTGCCGACGCCGGGCAGGTCGTGGACGGGCGCTACGCCGACGCGCGTGAGTTCGTCGGCCGGGCCGATGCCCGAAAGCAGCAGCAACTGGCAGGTGCCGATCGAGCCCGAAGACAGCACCACCTCTGTGTCGGCGTAGGCGGTCTCCGGTTCGCCATTGACGAGATAGCGGATGCCCTTGACCCGGCCCTTCTCGACGATCAGGCCGGTCGCCAGCACACCGGTCCTGATCACCAGGTTGGGGCGTTCCCGCGCCGGGCGCAGATAGGCCTTGCCGGTGCCCCAGCGCTCGCCGTTCTTGATGGTGAATTGGAAGAGGCCGACACCTTCCTGCTCGACGCCGTTGAAATCGCGGTTGTGTTTGTAGCCGGCGGCCTTGCAGGCCTCGATCCAGGCAAGCTCGTTGGCATCGACATGCGCGACATTGCCGATATGTAGCGGCCCGTTGGCGCCGTGCAGCGGGTCGTTGCCGAGTTCGGCATTGCTTTCGCTGGCCTTGAACACGGGCAGCACGTCTTCCCAGGCCCAGCCGGGGCAGCCCATGGCGGCCCAGCCATCGTAGTCGGACGGCAGGCCGCGAATATAGATCATGGCATTCAGTGCGCCGGAACCGCCGATCATCTTGCCGCGCGGCCAGAACACCCGCCTGCCGCGGCAACCGGCCTGCGGCTCGGTATAGTAGCCCCAATCCACGGCTGTGTTGAACATGGTCGGCCAGTCCGAGGGCACGTCCGAGGCGAGCGGCGCCTCGCGTCCTGCCTCCAGCAGCAACACCTTGCGGGCAGGATCGGCACTGAGGCGATTTGCCAGCACGCAGCCGGCCGAGCCGGCACCCACTATGATCGTATCGAACATCGTTAAGTCTCTCACTTTCCGGCCGGGGCCGGGCTTTGCACAATGTTGCTCACTGCTGGCTTGCTGTCTGGGCTGGCGCGACGGCGCGCGAGCCAGTGGACGAGATCGCCAAAACGGCCGACCAGCCCCTTGGGCATCAGCACCACCGACAGCGCAATGATCAGGCCAAGGCCGAGCGTGCGGAACTCGCCGCTCTCGCGCATCAGTTCGTCGGCCAGCACTAGCACCACCGTCCCGACCAGCGGTCCCCAGAACGTGCCGACGCCGCCGACCACGACGATGGCGATAATGAACATAAGTTGCGACATCGACAGCACACCGGGGCCGATCGCCTGGAAATGCGCGGCATAGAAACCGCCGGCCAGTCCGGTGAAGAAGGCGGAGATGCCGAACACCAGAAGCTGCGCCTGGAAGCGGTTAACGCCGCGCGCCACCGCATAGCCCGGATTGTCCTTCAGCGCCCGGAAGGCAAGGCCGATCGGGCTTTTGACGATCGCGTAGGTGAAGACCATCGTCAGCGCGAACAGCACCGCGATGATGGCGTAATTGCCGACCAGCCACTGCGCCCTGAGCAAGGCCCTGGTGCCGAGATCGCCGAAGCGGGCAAAGCCGACGGCGCCGCCGGTGAACTGGCGGCAGACGGAGCCGACCATGACGAAGCAGTCGGTGTCGGTGACGATCAGCAGATACATCGTCTGGGCGATCGCCAGCGTCAGCAGCGCCACATAGACGCCAGTCAGGCGCAAGCAGGCGAGGCCGACGACCAGCGAGAACAGCACCGCGCCGAGCGCGCCGGGCACAAGGGCGGCCCAGACGTTCCAGCCGAAATAGAAGCAGAGCATCGCCGTCGCATAGCCGCCGAAGGCGAAGATCGCCATTTGTGCCAGCGAGAAGATGCCGGAGAAGCCGAACAGGAGGTTCCACTGCGAGGCGATCGTCGCATAGAACAGCGCCAGCACGATCTGGCCGAGGATGTAGCGGCTGTCGACCATGAACGGCAGCGCGATCGCCGCCGCGATCAGCATCAGGCTGATGGCAAGATCAGTCCTGGCCGCGCGGGACATGGAGGAACGGGACATGGGACGTGTCTCTGTCATGATGCCGCTCACATGCGCCGGATTTCGGCGTGGCCGAAAAAGCCGGACGGCCGCCAGATCAGCACGGCAATGACGACGAACAGCAGCGATGGAAAGCCCCACCTGGCGCCCAAGGCGTACTGGACGAAGGATTCGAGCAACGCCAGCCCAAGTGCTGCTGCTATGGCGCCCGGCAGATTGCCAAGACCGGCGACCACGCACATGATGAAGGCCTTCAGCATCGGGTCGTTCCCGAGTGGCGGCGACAGTTGCGTCATCGACGAGACCATGACGCCACAGATGCCGGCGAGCGCGCCCGACAGCATCAGCACCTGCAGGTAGACGCGGTTGACGGCGACGCCCATGAGCTGCGCCGCGTCGCGGTTTTGCGCCGTCGCCCGAATCGCGCGGCCCATCCGCGTGCGGCCGAGCGCCGCCGAGACGACCACCATCATGACGACCACCACCGCGATGATCAGAAGGTTTTGCCAGGGCAGCGTCAGCGGCCCCAGGCGCAAGGCGCCGGCAATCGAAACCGGCTGCTTCAGCGGCTGCCCGCCATAGGTCAGGAGGATGGCATTCTCGAGGGCGATGCCGATGCCGACCGTGGCGATCATGACGTTGGCTTCGAATGTCGATTTGTCGTTCTGCAGGAGATTGCGAACGATCGCGAAATAGAGGATGGCGCCGGCCAAAGCACCCGCGACGATGGCGCCGGCGAAGCCGATCGCGATCGGCAGGCCGAGCGAGGTGATCACCGTGAAGGCGACATAGCCGCCAAGCGTCAGCATCGCCGCATGGGCCATGTTGAGCATGCCCATCGACCCCCAGACCAGCGACAGCCCGACCGTCGCCAGCGCATAGAGCGCGCCCGAGGTGAAGCCGGCGACGAGAATGGCCATGAGAACGTCGGTCATGGCGTCAGCCTCCGAGATAGGTTGCGAGGAGTTCGTCGCGCGCCATCAGTTCGGCGGGCTTGCCCGACCAGACGATGGCGCCGTCGTCGAGCAGATGCAGGCGGTCGGCGAGATCCTCGACCCGGGCCGGGTTCTCCTCCACCAGCAGGATCGTGCGTCCAGCCTTGCTCAGTTGCGAAATGACGCCGTAGACCTGATCGATGATAAGTGGCGCGAGGCCGAGCGACGGCTCGTCGATCAAAAGGATGCGCCCGCCCATCATCAGGCCGCGGCCGATGCCGACCATGCGCCGTTCGCCGCCCGACAAGCTCGAGGCGATCTGGTTGCGACGGTCGGCAAGCTTCGGCAGAAGCGCGTAGACCTCGTCCAGACGGCGCGCGATCTCGGCCTTGTCCGGCGCCAGATAGGCGCCCATCAAAAGGTTTTCGAGCACGCTCATCTGCGCGAACAGCATGTCGCCCTGCGGCACGTGGGCGACGCCCAGCATCGCGGTCTCATGCGGCTTGCCCAAGAGGCGCTGGCCGTCAATGCTGATTTGCCCGCCGCGCAGCGGCACCAGGCCGGAGATGGTCTTGAGCAATGTCGATTTGCCATGGCCGTTCGGGCCGACGACGGTGACGAATTCACCGGCACGGACGGTCAGCGAAATGCCCTTGAGCACGTCGAGCCCGTCATAGCCCGACACGATGCCGTCGAGCTGCAGGACGGGCGGTTTTGCGGCCGTCATTGCGCCCCCTCGACCGGATTCGTTGCGGCCTTGTCGTCGAAGAATTTCTTCAGCCGTTTCTGCGTGCCCTGGCCGAGATAGGTTTCGACGACGGTCTGGTCCTCGGCGACTTTGTCCGGCCGGCCTTCGAAGATCACCTTGCCATGGTGCATGATGATCACGCGGCTGGAGAGCGCCAGGAGAAAGCGCATGACATGCTCGATCAGGACGATGGTCAGTCCCTGGTCGCGCAGCTTCAGCACCATCGCCATGATCTGGTCGATCTCTGCGACGTTGAGCCCGCCGACCGGCTCGTCGAGGAAGAGCATTTTCGGCCGGGTGGCGATGGCGCCGGCAATCATCAGCAGCTTGCGGTCGAGCACCGGCAGCCGCGCCACGGTCTCGTCGGCCTTGGCCGCAAGCCCGACGAAGTCCAGCGCCTCGATCGTTGCCTGCCGGACATCCTCGCCGAGGCGGAAGCCGGCCAGCCTTCGCCGCTGCCGGCCGAAATAGGCGGCGATCTCGATGTTTTCGCGAACGGTCAAGCTGTCGAAGGCGGCATTGAGCTGGAAGGTGCGGGCCATGCCGAGTTGGCAGATGCGGTCGGCCGGAAGTGCCGAAATGTCGGTGTCGCCGAAATGCACCCGGCCGCCACTGGCCGGCGTGATCCCGGTCACCACGTCGAAGAAGGTCGTCTTGCCGGCGCCGTTTGGCCCGCCAATGCCGACGATCTCGCCCGCATTGACCACCATCGACACGCCGTCGACGGCGGCCAGCGAGCCGAACCGTTTGACCACACCGTCACAAACCAGCATCGGACCAGCGGCCTCAGTCATATTTCTCACCCAATGGCCGGTCGGGCACAGGGCCCGGCCGGTGTCGTTGGTTTCTTTTTCGCGTCCGGTCACTTGATCCATGGCGGCAGGATGAAGCTGTCCGTGGCATAGAGCGCCGGCGCGATCAGCTTCGGATCGGTCTTGTAATCCTGATGCTGCAGGAACTGGTGCGGCATGCCAAGCGACGGATCGGCCACCTGCGTCGGATAGCAGAAGGCCGATTGGCCCGCCGGATCGGCCCGATAGGTGCCGTTGACCCCGCGATAGACCAGGCGCTTCATCGCATTGGCCACCTTTGTGGTCTGCTCCTTGTTCATCGGTTCGCCTGGACCACCGGCGATTGCCGCGGCAAGCGCCCACATCCACAGGCCGTCATAGGTCTGCGATCCCGTGATGTAGGCCGAGTTCGGACCGAATTTGGCCCGGTAGCTCTCGCGAAACGGCTTGGAGAAATCGTCCGGCAGGCAGCCGATCACCGTCGAATAGACGACGCCGTTGACCGCCTCGCCGCCGATCTCGCGGAAAGCCGGCAGCGATGGTCCGTACTGCATGTAGATCAGGCTGTTTATCGGCTCGGCGAGGAACTGGACCATGAACTGCGCCAGGTCCTGCGGCAGGAAGTGCGTGACCAGGATCGCCGCCGGCGGGTCCTGGCGGAGTTTCGCCAGCGTCGGTCCCCACTGGTTGGTCGGGAACGGAACGGTTTCGAACAGGCTAACCTCGAAGCCGTATTCGGCGGCCTTGTCGCGGATCGCGTTGGCGATGACGATCGAATATTCGTTGGCCGAGGGGATGATGGCGATCTTCTTGTTGGGCGCCTTCCATTTGCCGTCCGCGGCAAGCGTCTTGAGGAAGTTCAGGCAGCCCGGTCCATACCAGAACTCCGGCGGATCGCCCTGGAAGGAGCTGTAATAGCGGGCAGGGTCGGTCTTGAACTTCTCATTGTGCGAAATCAGCGTGTTGTAGTGCATCATGATGACGTCGTTGTCGGCGGCGACGTCCATCTCGATCATGTTGGTGCCGAGATTGTAGCCATTGATGATGACCGGCGCCTCGAAGCGGTCGATCAGGCGCTGCATCGACTGGCTGACGAGGTCGGCGCCCATTTCCTTGGTGTCTTCGATGTGGATCTCGACAGGCCGGCCGAGAATGCCGCCCGCCGCATTGATCTCCCCGGCGGCAAGTTCGAGACCGTTCTTGAACTCGATGCCGTCGGCCGCGGCGATGCCGGACATCGGCAGGGCCGAGCCGACCGGGATGGGCTTGGCGTCCTGGGCGATCGCCGCAGTGTTCATGTCGGCAAGAAGCGCGGCACCGGCCGCACCCGCGCCGACCACGCCCTGCAGCATTGCACGTCTGTTCATCATGGCAAAGTTCCCCTTTTTGGCGTTGGTTAGAGTCTTTTCTTCATGCGAAATCTTTCACACCAGATCTTTCTGGCGAAACGCGTGGGTCATGGGCACGAAAGCGGCTTCCAGGTCGGCTGCCGCCGAAAGCACGCGGGCATCGTCGCCGCGCGCGCCGATGATCTGGAAGCCAACGGGCAGGCCCGCCTCGGTCATGCCGCAAGGGATGACGCAGGCCGGTTGCTGGCTGAGATTGATCGGGTAGCTGAACGCCGCCCATTCGATCCATCGCGAGAGGCCGCTGCCCGGGGGCACTTCAAGGCCAACGTCGAAGGCTGGAATCGATGTCCCCGGCGAAACGATGAAATCATAGTCATCCAGGAGCCGGTCCATGGCGGCGCCGAATTCGGCGCGCTCCAACTGTGCGGCGACGAGCGTCTGGACGTCGAACGCCGCCCCCGCCTGCGCGATCTCCAGGAAGCCCGGATCGATGCCCGCCCGTTCGCTCGGCGGAACCAGCGCCAGCCGCGCCGCGGCGCCGGTGAACCAATGATGCTGGAAAAGATCGAGAAGATCGCCACCCGGAAGATCAATCGGCTCGACCGTCGCGCCGAACGCATCGAGATACGTCAAGGCATGAGAGACGGCGGCGGCGATCCCGGAATCCAGCGCTCCTGACGGCGGCTTCGACCAGTAGCCGATCCGGGCGCCCTGCAAAGTGTCTTCGATCCGGCCAAGCGGCGCCAGCGTTCCCACGCCCTGCTGCCAGTCGCTGATATCGCGGCCGGACATGGCGTCGGCCATGACGGAAAGATCGGGCGCTGTCCGCGCCATCGGTCCGATATGGGCGACGGTTCCGAACGCGCTGGACGGATAGGCCGGCACGCGGCCGAAGGTCGGCTTCAATCCGGCGATGCCGGTGAACGAGGCCGGGATGCGGATCGAGCCGCCGCCATCGGTGCCGAGATGGAAGACGCCAGCGCCGGTGGCGGCGGCCACCGCCGCTCCGCCGGAGGAACCGCCGGGCGTCTTTTGCGCATTCCAGGGATTGCGCGTGATGCCGCAGAGGCCGCTGTCGGTGATCGCCTTCCAGCCGAATTCGGGCGTCGTCGTCTGCCCGATGAACGCTGCGCCCGCTCTGCGCAGCAGGGCAACGGCGGGGGCATCCTTGTCATAGGCGGCGGAAGTCGTCGTCCTGCTGCCGTAACGCACGCTCCAGCCCTCGGCCCAGACGATGTCCTTCAGCGTCGTCGGTATGCCGTCGGCCGCCGACAGCGGCTCGCCTGCCCGCCAGCGTTTCTCGGAAGCACCTGCGGCCGCGAGCGCACCCTTGCGGTCGATCATGGTGAAAGCGTTGAAAAGCGGATTGATCGCTTCGGCGCGAGCCAGCGCCGCCAGCGTCACCTCGACGGGCGACAGCGATCCAGCGCGGTAGGCGGCGTTAAGCTCCGCAGCACCCAGGCGGCACAGCTCATCGGCGTCGGCAATGGGAGACAGCCCATTCGGCATACAGTTCGAACCCCTCACTCCATGGCCGCTCTTCCGGCAGCCTTGTCAGCCCGGGCAATCTGGCGGGTTTTTTCATCACCATAAAATGTATTGTTGTGGGGAATATTCGCTATTTAATGTAACAAAGAGCCATGAACCTGACCATCCGGCAGTTGCGCTATGTCTGCGAAGTCGCCAGCCTTGGCAGCGTGCTGGCGGCCTCCAGATCGCTGTACATCTCGCAATCCTCCATCCTCGCGGCGATCACTCTGGCCGAGGCCGGGATGGGGGCACGCATTTTCGACAGGCGGCCGGCGCGCGGTGTCTCCATCACGCCGGCCGGCCAACGCTTCGTCGCCGCCGCCCGCATCATGCTGGCGGCGGAAACGGAGTTCAACCGGTCGATCGGCGACCTCAACGGGCGCGTGCCGAAGGTCCTGCGCATCGGCTGCTTCGAGCCGTTCGGCGCGCTGTTCATGCCGGAGATGCTGCGCAGCTACCTCGACAGCGTCGGCGATGTCGAGATCGACCTTGTCGAGGCCGACCAGGTCCAGTTGCAGGAACGGCTTGTCGCCGGCCAGATCGATCTGGCCATTCTCTACGACATCGGTCCAATTGGCATCGACAGCGTCACCCGCATCTGCAGGGTACCGGCGCATGCCGTGCTCAATGCGGACGATCCCCTTGCCGCGCGCGACGGCATCTGGCTGGCGGAACTGGCGGCACGGCCGCTGGTGCTGCTCGACCTGCCGCACACGGCGACTTATCTCCTGACCCTGTTCGACGTGCTGGCGAAACGGCCGGAGGTGCGCTTTCGTACCCGCTCTTACGAAACGGTGCGCTCGGCCGTCGCATCCGGCTTCGGCATGGCCGTCCTCAACATGCGGCCGATCGGTCGCGCCACCGCCGATGGCGAGGAGATCGTTCGAAGACCAATCCTCGATGAGCTGCCGCCACCGACGCTGATCGTCGCCGACATGTACGGTTCGGCAAAGCCACTCTTCGTGCGTGTCTTCATCGACATGTTCCATCGCTTTTTCAGCGTGGTGGGACCGTCGGGCTTTTCGGTGACGACGCCGGAGCGCGAACCTTTTCTGCTGGTCGCCAGGGAGGATGGCTGAGCGGCCCTGGTGTTGCGAACGTTACAGGGCTAGCGTTGCAACCTTAGCGCTCATTTTTCAAAGCCGCTATTTTGCTCTTCGACCGAACTATCGACTCTCCGACCAGTGAACTCGGATCGTGGTCTACCGTCCATGAGTTGCTGTCGATGGAAACGGGCAGTCTCCGCAGTGCTTTCGCATCATGTTCCAGACGGTCTTAAGCGATCATATTAGCGTCTGACGACGGCAGTGCTTTCCCTGACAATCAGTCTGATGGCGAGCTCGCGTTGTCTAAGATGCAGTCGCTGCGAGGGTGAAGCGAGGATATAGTCGGCAGCAATGCGCCCCATATCGCGTGCAGGTACTTCCAGCGTTGTCAGTTCGGGTGAGGTCAGCTCAGCGATCTCCAGATTGTCGAAACCGAATATCGAAACCTCTTCGGGCACAGCGACACCTGCGGTATGGCAATATTTTATCGCACCGGCGGCCAGGATATCGCTGCCGCAAAATACAGCCGTGGGTCTCGCTGTGGTATCCATCAGGCGTTTCATGCAGGTGCGGCCGTCGTCCAGTCGGTAGGCTCCCTCGACAACCGGAACGATGCCACGGTCGATGCCTGACCGTTCAAGTTCATTCAAGAAGCCGTCGCGTCGGCCTGCCGCGCGATCATTGTCCTGAGTGATGCCGGCGATCATCCCGAATTTTGTGTGGCCGAGGTCGAGCAGGTAACGTGCGGCCGTTCGCCCTGCCTTTTCGTTGTCGAACCCCACCGCCGCACCCGCCTCGGTCGCTTTCGACGTGTAGGTATAAACGTAATTGATGCGCTTCTGCTCGAACATGGCCAGCGTTGCTGGCCGGTGCGTTGAGCCGACAAGCACCACAGATTCGACCCCGCGCTCGACCAGCAGACGTGCCTGCTCGTATTCATGATCGATGTCGTAGCCGGAGGTGTTGATGATGAGCGAAACGTCTTTTTCGGAAAGCCGCGCCTGAAGTCCATCGACCATCGTGGCATAGATAGCGTGGTCCAATGTGGGGATGATCGCGCCGACCAACCTTGTTCGGGTCGACCGCAGCGCCCTGGCGGAACCATTTGGCACATAGCCGAGATCGCGCGCCGCTCGGACAACACGATCCCGCACGACCTCGTTCACGTTGGGGTTGCCATTGAGCACGCGGGAGACGGTGGCCGGCGAACAGTTCGCAAGCCTGGCCACGTCAATCAACTTTGCGCCGCCATCCT
Source organism: Mesorhizobium sp. P2_A8 (assembly GCF_056404935.1). Taxonomy (NCBI): domain Bacteria; kingdom Pseudomonadati; phylum Pseudomonadota; class Alphaproteobacteria; order Hyphomicrobiales; family Phyllobacteriaceae; genus Mesorhizobium; species Mesorhizobium sp. P2_A8. The sequence continues at coordinate 236,549 of NZ_JBFUDB010000003.1, read as the reverse complement.
CGATATCCATTGAGCCTCGAATCCGACGGTTTCCGAGAAACCGTTTTCCAGATGACACATTTTTTTTCAGAAGGCTACACCATCTCTTTTTGACAAAGCCTTTCAAATTAGGCTTGACAGCTATGAGAAAAGCCGTGAAAACGATTTCACAAATGCGCAACTCATAGCGCAGCGCCAAGGGAAGAGAAATGCTCAGCGGCATCAAAGTTGTCAGCTTCTGCCATTTTCTGCAGGGTCCTGCCGGTGCCCAATATCTTGCGGATATGGGTGCGGATGTCATCAAGGTTGAACCCATCGATGGCGCTCATGAACGCCGCTGGTCGGGGGCGGACGTCTATGTGGAAGGGATCAGCGGCTTCTATCTCTGCGCCAACCGCAACAAGCGCTCCATCGGAATTGATCTGAAGAGCACCGAAGGCAAGCAAGTCGCCCGGCGCCTGATCGCCGGCGCCGATGTGGTGATGGAGAATTTCCGGCCGGGTGTATTCACCAAACTTGGCTTTGACGAGGAAACGCTCCGCGACATCAACCCCAATCTGATTTTCGCTTCGGCGAGCGGTTTTGGCGCAACCGGGCCGATGGCGATGAACCCCGGCCAGGATCTCCTCGCCCAGGCGCGCTCGGGTCTGATGAGTGTCACGGGAACTCCAGAACGTGGCCCCACGCCGGTCGGTGCGGCGATCGTCGACCAACATGGCGGTGCACTTCTGGCGATGGGCATTCTGGGTGCATTGGTGCGCCGCTTGCGGGATGGCAAGGGGACTCGCGTTGAGGCAAGCCTTATCAACTCGGCAATCGACCTGCAGGGCGAGGCGCTGGTCAATTACTTCGCCGGCGGCTTCAGCCGCGAGGTGCTGAACCGCGAGGCGAATCTGGCGACGTGGTTCCATGCCGCGCCCTACGGTGTCTATCCTGCCTCAGACGGCCATGTGGTGGTGTCGCTTTGCGATTCTTCCGTGCTGGCCGAAGCGCTCGACAGCGACGGTCTGCGCGAGGTAGTCGGTGTCGACCGATACGTCGAACGCGACGACTATGCTCGCCGGCTGGCCAGTGCCACGGCCCGGTTCGCGGTGGCCGAACTCGCCGAGCGCTTTGACCGCCATGGCATCTGGTGGGCGCCCATCAATTACTATGACGATCTGCTGGGCGACGCGCAGCTCAGCCACGCGCAAGTGTTCCGGCAGGTGAACGTGCGTGGCCGAACGATCCACCTGGTCAACCATCCCAACCGCTACGACGGCGAGGTGCCGGCGCTGCGATACCTCGCTTTGGAGATCGGCGAGCACACGCACGAGATCCTGGACGAGCTTGGCTATGCCGATGACGAGGTGCAGCGCCTGCTGGCGTCAAAGGCCGTGGTCGCTTCGCGTGAAAAGGGTGATGGCATGGCAAGGAAGGCGTCGTGATGCTGGACCAAGCCTCTTCCACAGCAAGCGCCTCCGGGATGCCTGAAAAGCCGGCATCCCTCAACCGCGGACTTGCCATTGTGACGGGCGGCCGTCGCGGCATCGGGCGGGCCATCTGTTGTGAACTCGCGCAGGCGGGTTTCGATATCGCTGTAGTCGACATAGTCGACGATGAGAATGCCAGCGAGACCGTCAACCTTGCCCGCACGCACGGACGAAATGCCGCCTTTTATCGCAAGGACATATCCAAGACCTCGGACAATGCGGCGTTCATAGAGCGCATCGAAGCCGATCTGGGGGGGACCACTTGCCTGGTCAACAACGCCGGCGTCCAGGTTTCCGTGCGCGGCGATCTTCTCGATGTTACCGAGGAGAGTTTCGACCGGCTCGTCGGCATCAATCTGCGCGGCACGTTCTTCTTCACCCAGGCCGTAGCTCGCGCGATGATTTCCCGGCCCCAAGCCCGGCTCGAACGGTCGGTGGTGACGATCACCTCTGCCAACGCGGGGTTAGTCTCTCCGGAAAAGGGGCCGTACTGCATATCCAAGGCCGGACTGTCGATGGCTTCCCAGCAATTCGCCATTCGTCTGGCGGATGCAGGCATCCGGGTCCACGAGATTCGCCCAGGCCTGATCCAGACCGATATGACCGCCGACGTCTACGATAAGTATTCGGGGCAGGTCGAGGCCGGACAGGTCTCGGCGATCAGGCGGTGGGGGCAGCCGGAAGACATCGCCCGCGGGGTGGCGACGCTGGCCGTCGGCGGGATGCCATTCAGCACCGGAGATATCTACCACATCGGCGGCGGCATGCAGATGCATCGCCTGTGAGCTTTTTTTGAGGAGCCGAGAAAACGATTTCTCGGCTTGGGAGACGACGTGATGAAGGACCCAGTTCTCGAAATGCGCGGCATCCACAAGCGCTTTCCGGGTGTCTATGCGCTGAACAATGTCAGCTTCGCCGTCCGCAAGGGAAGCGTGCACGGCGTCATCGGTGAAAACGGCGCGGGCAAGTCGACATTGATGCGCGTCCTGTCTGGCGCGTTCCTGGCCAACGAGGGTGAAGTGGCCATCGACGGAGATGTGGTGGCTGCGCCTACGCCTGAGCGGATGCTCGAGCTCGGAATCGCGGTCATCTATCAGGAACTCGCCCAGGCTCCGCATCTCACAGTGGCTGAAAACATCTTTATCGGTCGCCTGCCGAAAACGCGTCTGGGCACGATCGACTGGCGCCGGGCGAAAGATGCAGCTCAGGATGTGCTCGACAGGCTTGGCTTCCGTGTCGATCCGGCAGCGCGCATAGACACGATCAGCGTCGCGCAGCGCCAGATGGTGGAGATCGCCAAGGCGATTGCCCGCGAGGCTCGCATCGTGGTGCTCGATGAGCCGTCCGCTGTTCTGGGCGACGCCGAGCTTGAGCATCTTTTCAAGACGATCAGGCGGCTGAGCAGCGAGCACGGCGTTTCGTTCATCTACATCACCCATCGCCTGAAGGAACTCTATGAAATCTGTGACGAGGTCACCGTGCTGCGGGACGGCCAGGTCGTCGCCTCGATGCCGCTTGGCCAGACGACCACAGCCGATCTCATCCGGCATATGGTTGGGCGCGAACTCAAAGACGTGTTTCCACCGCGCTCCCTGCCCGGCGACGAGATTCGTTTAGACGTACGCAACCTGTCGCGGGCCGGCGTGCTGAAGGATATCTCCTTCAATGTCAGGCGCGGCGAGATTGTCGGCATTTGCGGCCTTGCCGGTGCGGGCCGGACCGAGGTGTTGCGCGCCATCGCCGGCGCCGATGCGCTCGAGGGCGGCGAAATCAGGATCGACGGCCAATTGGTCGCCATCGACGGACCGCGTCGCGCACTTGCGCACGGCGTCGGCCTGCTGCCGGAGGATCGCAAGACCGAGGGGCTCTTCCTCGACCAGTCGGTCGCATTCAACGTCACCGTATCCCAGATGGCGCCGTTGACCCGCGGCGGCCTGATCAGTGGCTGGCGCGAACACGAGGCTGTCTCCCGGTTCATCCAACAGATGCGCATCAAGACGCCGAGCCCCAGCACCAGGGTCCGCACGCTGTCGGGCGGCAATCAGCAGAAATGCGGCATCGCCCGTCAACTGCATGCGGGGACGGAAATCCTTCTGGTCGACGAACCGACGCGCGGCGTCGACGTGGCAGCCAAGCGCGAAATCTACGACCTGCTCGCCGAACTGACATCGAAGCGCGGTGCAAGTGTCGTGATGGTCTCGTCGGAATTGCCGGAAATCCTTGGCCTCTGCAATCGCATCATCGTCATGCGCGAAGGGGCCATTTCGGCGGTTCTCGAGGGCGAGGGCGCGACCGAGGAAACAATCATGGCGCATGCGGTTTGGCAGTGAGGAACGACATGAGCACGCGCAGCTATCAACAATTCATCGGCGGGCGGTTTGTCGACGGTTCAGGCCCCGGCTCAATCGAGCGCCGGTCGCCGGCCACAGGTGACCTGGTCGCCCGCTATTGCGATGGCACGCCCGAAGATGTCGATCTTGCCGTCGAGGCGGCGCGCATCGCATTTGAGGAAGGGCCGTGGCCGCGTATGAGCGGCATGGAGCGCGCCGAGGTCCTGAACCGTCTTGCCGATTTGATCCGCACCAACCGCGATCGGCTGGTCAGTATTGAGGTCGAGGAAGTCGGCAAGCCAGTTCGTTTTGCACGCGGCGATATTGACGGTGCAGCCGACCTGACACGCTATGCAGCTTCGCTAGCCATGCAAATGGCGGGCCTGACCTACACGAACATCGGCGATGGCAAGACGGCGCTGATCAGCCGCGAAGCAGTGGGCGTCGTGGCGCTGGTCACGCCATGGAATTTCCCGGCGCTGATCCTGTCGCAGAAAGTCCCGTTTGCTCTCGCTGCCGGCTGCACTGTGGTGCTGAAGCCATCGGAGTTCACGTCAGGCTCAGCCTTCGAGATCGCCGCGCTTGCGGCGGAAGCGGGCGTGCCGGCTGGCGCCTTCAATGTCGTTAGCGGCTATGGCGCCACCGCCGGCGACCACCTGACCGGGCATCCGGGCATCGACTTCGTTTCCTTCACCGGTTCGACGCGCACCGGCAGCCGTGTCGTCGGCAACACGTCCCGTCATCTGGTCAAATCCTCGGTCGAACTGGGCGGCAAGTCGGCCAATATCGTCTTTGCCGATGCGGATCTGGAAGCCGCGGCGGATGGCTCGTTGATGGGCGTGTTCTTCAACAATGGCGAGTGCTGCGTTTCGGGGTCACGGCTGTTCGTACAGTCGTCCATCGCTGACGATTTCATCGCCAAGGTGGTGGCGCGCTCCCGCAAGATGAAGGTCGGCGATCCGTTCGACGACGACACGGATGTCGGCGCGCTGATCGACCACAATCATCTGGCCAAGGTGACCGGCTTTGTCAAAAGCGGGATCGAGGAAGGTGCCCAACTGGTACTCGGCGGCGATGTAGCGGCAGGAGCGGTCGGTCATTTTCACGAAGCGACCATTTTCGACCGGGTCGAGCCGCATATGACCATCTTCCGCGAAGAGATCTTCGGCCCGGTGCTCAGCATCACACGGTTCGATACGGTGGATGACGCGGTGCGGTTGGCCAATGACACTGCCTATGGCCTGTCCAACTACATCTGGTCGAAGAATATCGACACGGTCCTGACCGTCGCCAAGCGGTTGAAAAGCGGCTGGGTGCAGGCCAACACAATCATCGACGGCGCCCCGCAGCTGCCGCTCACCGGGGTGAAGGGATCGGGTTTCGGCTACGAGATGGGCCAGGCCGGCTTTGAAGAGTTCACCCAACTCAAGACGCTTCTCATTCAGACCGGGGCGCGCGCTCCGGTGTTTCCGGTCTGAGGCGGGTCATGACCATTCCGCGCCTTATCGTCACCGATGTCGACCGCACCTTGCTGACGCACGACCATGTGCTTCCGCAGCGTGTCGCCGACGCTCTGCACGTGGCACGAGCGGCCGGCATCATGATTGTTCTGGCAACGGCGCGCTCACCGCTCGGGCTAAAGCCCTATGCGGAGAACCTTGGGATTGCGGGCCTCGCTATCTGCTTCAACGGTGGCTGGATCGGTAATGTCTCGACCGGCGTTGCGCTGTCCGAGCAGCGGATTGGCCGCACCGATGCGCTTCAGACCATGGCCACGGCGCAAGCGGCGGGCGTTCGGCCAATGTGGTTTACCGGCCACGCCATTTACGCACTTGCCGAAGACCCGATCATCGTACGCGAAGCCGGCGTGACCAACGCGCCTTTGATCGTGGCGAAGGCGCTGGAAGACCTGCCGGGGGAACCGGGCAAGATCATGTGTGTCGCCGCGCAGCCCACAGACCGTGAAGCCTTTGGAGCTCTCCGCGTGCAGCTTGCCGGGTGCCTGTCGGTATCGGGATCGCATCCACGTCTGCTCGAGATCGGTCCGCTCGGCATCTCCAAAAAGACCGCCATCGCGACCGTTGCGGCTGAGCTCGGAATGGCCGCGCAGGACTGCGCCGCCGCCGGCGACGCCGAGAATGATCTCGAGATGCTGGCCTGGGCCGGAACGGCGGTCACGGTCGAAAACGCGGTCCCGGAAGCCAAGCGGCTCGCGCATTTCGTTGGACCGTCCTGCGACGAGGGCGGGCTGGCCGATGCGGTGGCCTGGCTGCTGCAACGGCAATCGACCCTCGCAATGGCAGACGGGAGGAAGGAATGGCTGAGATGACAACGGGACAAGGATTGGCGTCGATCCGGCCGGGGTCGGTGGGTCGGTTGCGAGGCTGGGCGCAAAGCCTTGGCCTGCTCTGGGTCCTGATCGTGTTGTGCGCTTTCGCGGTGTATCTGTCGCCGAGCTTCATCCAGACCGGCAACATGTTGAATGTCGGCCGCCAGGTGGCGCTGTTTGGCATCGTCAGCGTCGGCATGACCTTCGTCATACTGACACGCGGCATCGATCTCTCCGTTGGATCCATCGTCGGCGTCGTCGCGGTTGCCACAGCGCTGATGCTCTCATCTGGCGTTCCAATCCCGTTGGCGATGATCGCGGCGCTGGGGATGGGAGCCGTGTTCGGCGCCATCAACGGAGCTGGCGTCGTTTTCTTCGGCATGCCGCCCTTCATCATGACCCTCGGCACGCTGGTGATGGGGCGCGGCATTGCCATGACCATCGCCAACGGCGAGCCGAAGACGCTTGGCGATGCTTCGGATGCTTTCTCCTATCTGGGCAGCGGTTTTCTCTTCGGCATTCCCGTACCGATCTGGATCTTCGTTGCCATAGCCGCCGCGGCTTTCGTCGTCCTGCGACACACGCCTTTCGGTCGCCAGATCTACGCGGTCGGTTCAAACACCGAGGCGGCGCGGCTTGCCGGCATCAACGTGCCGCGCGTGCTGATGTCGGTCTACGCCATCTCAGGAGTGCTGTCGGCGCTGACCGCCCTGGTTTTTGTCTCGCGGCTGACCGTTGGTGAGCCCACCGCTGGCACCAATCTCGAACTCGAGGCCATCTCGATCGTCGTCATCGGCGGCACCAGCCTGTTTGGCGGCGAAGGTGGCGTCATCGGCACCGTGATCGGCGCCGCAATCATTGCCGTCATGGCTAATATATTGAATTTGCTAGGTATATCGCCATTCACGCAGCAGATCGTGAAGGGCGCCATCATCATCGCTGCAGTGATGTTCGAGGTCTACCGTCACAAAAGACGGTCCTGACATCCATGCGCGGCGGCACTTACCAGACGGGCAGGCCATCGCGCTTTGGAGCCTGAAATGAAAAACAATGGAGGAGTGAAAAAATGACCAGTCGCAGACATTTCCTACGCACCACTGCCCTTGCCGCCACCCTGGTACTGGGCGTCATGATGCCGGGTGCGGTCTTGGCTCAGGACAAGATCAAGATCGGCTTCAGCCAAGGCACCATGAACCATCCTTGGCGCGTCGCCATGGTTGAGGGCAACAAGAAGTACGCGGCCGAGCATTATCCGGATGTCGATCTTATCGTGACTGACGGCAACAACGATGCTTCCAAGCAGGTGGCAGACGTCGAAAGCCTGATCGCGCAAGGCATCAAAGTACTGATGATCTCTCCGCTGACGGAGCAGGCACTGACGCCGGTCGTCAAGGAGGCAATGGACGCGGGGATCAAGGTTGTGACTCTCGACCGCAAGGTCAACACGCCCGTCACCGTCCATGTCGGCGGCGAGAACCTGCCGCTCGGCGTCGGCGCGGGCGAGTTCCTTGCGAAGAAACTGAATGGCAAAGGCAACATCATCGAGTTGCAGGGGACGGCGGGGGCATCGGCCACCATCGATCGCAACAAGGGGTTTGCGGAAGCAATCGCAAAGCACCCGGACATGAAGGTGGTCGCATCGCAGAACTGTGACTACACCCGCGACAAGGCGGTGAAGTTCATGGAAGACATGGTGCAGCGGTTTGGTCCCGGCCAGATCCAGGCGGTGTACGCGCACAATGACGAGATGGCACTCGGCGCGATCCAGGTGCTGGAGGCCGCCGGCCGGCTCAATGAAGTGGCGGTGGTCGGTATCGACGGCCAGGAGACTGCTTTCGAGGCGGTCAAACAGGGCAAGCTCGCCGCAACCTTCGTTTATCCATTCGTGGCGCCGGAAGGGATCGAGACCGCCTACAAGGTGGCGAAGGGTGAAGAGGTCCCGGAGACGATCACCTTGCCAACGGTCTCAGTGACCCCGGACAACATCGCCGACATGATCGGCAAGGGCTTCTAAGTCCTCCCTGGACAACGGGACGCCGCAATGGCGCGGCGTCCCGAAATTTCAGATAGGAACTGGATGATGAGCGATAAGAAACCGTTTGCTGCCCATGGCGTCATTCCCGCCTGCCTGATGCCGTTCACCGCCGATCTGGCTGTCGATGAGAGCGCCTACCGCAAGCACCTCGCTGACGTCTCCTCGGTCGAAGGCATTTCCGGCATCACCATCAATGGTCATGCGGCAGAAGTGCACGCGCTCACCATCGACGAGCAATACCGCGCGATCGTGGTAACCAAGGATGTGTTGCAGGATCAGGTTCCGACCATTGTCGGTGTCTACACAAACTCCAGCCTCGAGGCCGCGCGCATCGCTGCTTATGCCGCGCGGGAGGGTGCCGACGCGCTGCTGGTTTTCCCGCCGGACTTCATGACGCTCGGTGGGCACCTGCGGCCAGAGATGATCGTCGAGCATCTGAAGCGCATTACCGAGGCGTCCAACCTTCCCATCATCCTGTTCCAGTATCCGCTGGCGTCGAACCTTGCCTACCCGCTACAGACATTGCTCGACCTCTGCCGTCGTTTTCCCTCGATCGTCGCGATCAAGGACCAGTGCGGCGATGGCAATTTGCATGAACGCCAGATCCGCGAATTGAAAGCTCTCGACCGTCCGGTCAACACCCTTACCACCCACAGCGCCTGGCTACTCGGCTCGCTGGCGCTTGGTTGCGACGGGCTCTTGTCGGGCGCCGGCAGCGTCATCGCCAGCCTTCAGGTTGCGCTGTACCGCGCCGTGCAGGCAAACGATCTCAAGGTTGCCAAGGCGATCAATGACCGCATCTATCCGACGGTACGGGCCTTTTATGACGCGCCGCTTCTCGACATGCACAATCGCATGAAAGAGGCGCTGGTGCTGCTCGGGCGACTGGACGAAGCTCATGTCCGGCCCCCATTGTTGAAGCCAAGCCCTGCCGAGATCGAGAAGATCCGGGGGCTGCTGGCCGAGGCTGGTCTGCGTTCGGAGACGCTTTACAGGAAGGTCGCCTAATCGATGATGGACCGCCACGTTCAGGCAGTGGAACCGGCGCCCGGCATCCGACTGCTGACGCTCAACCGGCCGGACAAGCTGAACGCGTTGTCCAAAGCGCTGCTAGGCGAATTGAGCCAACTGCTTGCTGGCTATGACGCCGACACAGAAGTCGGCTGCGTGGTGCTGACGGGTGCCGGTCGCGCGTTTGCGGCGGGCGCCGACATCTCTGACATGCTGGAACGCGGCGTCGCCTCCTACACCGATCCGGAGCGCCTGGCATGCTGGCGCGCCATAGAGGGCTTCTCCAAGCCGATTATCGCCGCCGTGAATGGCTATGCGCTCGGCGGCGGGCTGGAGCTTGCGCTTCTGTGCGACATCATCATTGCCTCGCAGGCAGCTCAATTCGCGACTCCTGAAATCAAGATCGGCTCGTTTCCCGGCGATGGCGGCACCCAGCGTCTGCCACGCCTCGTCGGCAAATCCTTTGCCATGCAGATGGTCCTGACCGGCGAAATGGTCAATGCGACCCTCGCCGAGCGCAAAGGATTGGTCAGCGAAGTCATGGCGGCCGACAGGCTCCTGCCACGGGCGCTGGAGATCGCCGCTGCGATCGCCGCCAAGTCGGTTGCCATCACGCCCTATGCCAAGAAGGCCGTTCTGGCGGCATTCGAAACCGAACTGCAAGGCGGGCTCGAGATTGAGCACCGGCTGACCGTCGAGGCATTCGGCAAGGAGGACCGGATTGAAGGCCTGCGAGCCTTTGCCGAGAAACGGGCGCCGGCCTTCAGGGGCAAATAGGACTGAGGGAGCAAGGTCCGCCCGGGTTTCGTTGCGCGGACGGAGAAGGTGCCTTCGGGCGCGAGTGGAGGCAGAATATGTGGGATTACATTATTGTCGGCGCGGGCTCGGCCGGTTGTGTGCTGGCAAACCGCCTGTCCGAGGATCCTGACGTCAATGTCCTGCTGCTGGAGGCTGGCAGCCGGGATTGGAATCCGATGATCCATATTCCTGGCGGCATCGGCAAGCTGTTCGGACCGGGCGTCAACTGGCGGTTCCACACGGTGCCGCAGAAGAACCTCGACAACCGCTCCATCTGGTATCCGCAAGGCAAGACGCTTGGTGGCTCGAGTTCGATCAACGCGATGATCTACATCCGATGCCAAAAGGAGGACTACGACAATTGGGCAGCACGCGGAAACGACGGCTGGGCTTATGAGGATGTTTTGCCCTATTTCCGTAAATCCGAGGACAATGACCGGCTCGCCAATCGCTATCACGGGCAGGGCGGTCCGCTCGCAGTTTCGGATCAGGTCGGCCCGCACCCATTGACACGGGCCTTTGTCCGCGCCGTGCAACAATATGGCCTGCCGTTCAATCCAGACTTCAACGGCGACACCATGTACGGCGCCGGCTTCTACCAGGTCACCTGTCGCGATGGCCGCCGCCGCTCGTCCGCCGTCTCCTATCTGCATCCCGTCAGCAGACGGCCCAATTTGACGGTCAGGACACATGCCCGGGTTACAAGGATCGTTGTCGAGAACGGCCGCGCCGTCGGCGTCGAGCTTTCCGAGGGCAAATCGCGGAAGGTGCTGCGGGCCGAAAGCGAGGTGATCGTATCGGCAGGAGCCATCAACTCGCCCCGCCTGCTGATGCTGTCCGGTATCGGACCTGCCGACGAGTTGAAAGCTCTTGGGATCGCGCCAATCGCCGATCTCAGCGGTGTCGGTCGGAACCTCCAGGACCATCTCTGCACCAACGTCCATGTGACGCTCAAGGATCCGATCAGCTATGACGGCCAGGATCGCTATCCCAAGGCGCTCCTGCACGGCATTCGCTGGCTGCTCTATCGCAATGGCCCTGCCGCCTCGGTCATCGTCGAGGGCGGCGGCTTCTTCCAGAGCGAGGGAGCGAAGCGGCCCGACCTTCAGATTCACATCGCGCCAGCGATGGTGGTGCGCGGCGGCCAGACGCGGCTCGACGGACATGGTTTTACCATCAACTCGACATTCCTTCGGCCACGTAGCATCGGCTCGGTGAAGCTGCGCTCATCGAACCCCGCCGACGAGCCGCTGGTCGACCCCAACTATCTATCCGATCCCTACGATCGCGGCATGGCGCTGAAATCTGTGCGGATCATCCGCGATGTGCTGGCGCAGAGCGAAATCGCCAAGTTCATCAAGGTCGAAAGATTGCCTGGGCCGAACGCCAGAACCGACGAGGATCTGATGGCCTATATCAGGCAATATGCCTGCTGCGACTATCACCCTGTTGGCACCTGCAAGATGGGCGTCGACGAAACCGCAGTCGTGGATCCCGACCTGCGCGTGCGCGGACTCGACGGTCTGCGGGTGATCGACTCATCGATCATGCCGGTCCTGATCAGCGGCAACACCAATGGGCCAACGATGATGATCGGCGAAAAGGGCGCCGATCTGGTCAAGGGGGTCCGGTCTGCACATGCCCGCCACGTGATCACAGCAGTAGCGTAAGTCTTCGGAGACCAGGCCGATGCAATTTCTTGTTTTGTCTCGCCGCCGAACGGACCAGTTCAGCAACGCGGATTTCGAACGGCTGGTGCCCAGCGAGGGTGCACAAGCCCGCCATCTCTATAGCATCGGCTTCACGCGCCAGATCTGGCATCGCGGCGACATGCCCGGCGCTTGCCAGGTGGTCGAGGCAATGGGTGAAGTTCACAAGAAGCTGGGGACGCTGCCGCTGGCGAGGGCAGGGATGCTCGATTTCGAAATCGTCCCACTGAAGCCCTACGCTGGTTTCGGTCTGGCTGAGCATGACTAAGCCGAAAGGTGCCTACTGGGCGCTAAGCAGTTGCATCCCCCGAGGGTGACTCGTGCTATCATGGCGTGCTCACAATGTCAGCATGGATCGTCCACCTGATAGTCTAGCCCCTTTTACCCAGTGCCGAAGCCCATCATTCACGACGCGAAGGGCAGCTTCGCGGCGCATGTCGGCCCTTGAGCAGGTCTAGCCGCATCCCAAAAGCCCACAGGCGAGGCGGCACGTTTGCACCAGTGGCGAAGCGGAGCCAAGGCAGCTTTTGACCCAAGTGGAAATTTCGCTTTTCGGTGACGTCGAACGGCAAGATCCTTGGCATGCCTATAGGCCGCAGTGTTCGCTTCTGGGCGGCAATGCGGAACGGCGCATTGGCCGCCCCATAGCCGCGATAGTCGCGACGCTCGACGATCTCGCAGAAGAAACCTTCGCTGTGGGTCTGGCTGTAGAGCTGGAAATAGTCGCCGCCCTAATCGCAATCGAACAGGATGTTTCGGGCTCGCAACCCGTTGGTGAATTCAGGTTCGAGCCCGAGGCGAGCTTCGAGATCGTCGTAGTAGTTCGGGGAAATCTCCAACCGCCCAGATCGCCTTCGCGGTATTGCCCCGGCCCCGGCGGAAGGTCGAGTGCGTCTAGATAGAAATCCCTGTCCCCTCCTATCTATCTAGCCAGCGACCTCGGAACGACTGAACGGCCTCTCTGCTACTTTGGGGGTGCCGCCTTTTCCCGCGGCAGTTCGCGTGTGGGTATGCAGACGACGAGGATCGATTTGTCCCAGCGATCCAACTCGCCGCTCGGATAGTGGATTGCTTTGCCGATCTTGGCACGATCGCCCGATCCGCATGCAACGCTAGTTGCGAAGAGTTCCTTCGCTTACCTGTCCCGCGATAGCGAGCGATGACTTCTTCAGGGGTGACGTAGTTCGGGTCAGGCATGGGCGTTATAGATAGCAGAGGTGTGCAACAGCTTGTTGCACCCGCGACCCCGTCGGATCGAGACCTGTGGCGAATGCCGGCGCCGTCACTGCGGACTTCTCGTCGTGACCCGAAGTTGCCATTGAAGGGTTCAGGCGATGATAACTGCTTTGCGCCTCAAAGCGGACGTGAAGAGGTAGGTGCATCCCAGCCTGCCGTTTGGATGGCCAACTTAAGAGCCAAGTCGTCATCAAACGCTCTCCGGGCTGTACATATCGAATGGAAACGTGATCCTAAATACCCCGTTATCAGGACCTGCGTTCTTCGCTTTCACCAGGGTTGCAATAGTCTCTGATGCAAAACGCTCTATGGGGTGTGACAGGATCAGCGAAATCGTACCGTCTATCAAAGCAGCCCGCGTATCTTCAAAGAGTTCATAGCCTACGGTAACGAAGTCTTCCCGTTTTGGAGTAGCCCTGAGTGCGGCTATAGCACCTGTAACACCACCCCCTGAGATGAATAGTCCGCACATATCCGGATGGTCTGTCAGCAGCTTTTCGACATGTTCACGGGCAACCACGGCTGACTCGTAAGTTGGCAACGGTTCGAGCAGCGTGAATCCCGAATTATGTTCACGGAAGTAAGAACGAAACCCGCTTTCGTTCATTTCCTGGTTTCGCAATCGGTGGCTGCCCACAAGAATGCCTATTTTCCCCGGCTCTCTCACCATGCGGTCAAACGCCCATGCAGCGGTGCGTCCTACTTTCCAATTATCGAGCCCCACAAAGCTGATGCCTCCCTTGGACGTGAGGGGGCCGATAAGTGAAACGACCGGGACGCCGCTTTCAAGAACTGCGTCAATCGCGTCAGCAACGGCAGGATGCTGCGGCGCTACAATCGCAAGTGCTTCGCACCGCCCTCCGAGCGACTGAATATGTGCCGCGACTTTCTCCGGCGTGAGGTCTTCCATGTACTCGACCGTCAGATCGATATTGCAGGCAGGATGAACTTTCGCAGCTTGCGCAATTGAATCGCCGAGTAGGCGATAGAAGCGTCTCTCCCGTCGCTGCAGCAAAACCCCAACACGGTGAATCACCTCTTGTGCCTTCGCCGCCTCCTTGATGGTGCCAAGTCCATAGAAGCCGATTTCCTCAGCGGCTGCCAAAACGCGTGTGCGTGTATTGCTCCGGACCGATTCAGGTTCGGACAGTACTCGATTGACCGTTGACACGGATACACCTGCAGCTTTTGCCAAGTCTGGAATGGTTGGTCTCTTCATGTCAAAAATTCCATTACTCTGGTTTCGGCATCTCAAAAAATATCATCCATACAAGTTTTCGAAATGATTTGAGACGAAAATTCTGAAGCGATAGTAATCCAGATTGACCTGAACGATGTCAACGTAGCATTCATTACGCGTTGACGGTGCTCAGCGATCTAGGAGCCGTCAGCGCTTTGGGGGGAGGCCCAGCGCACAATTTGGACGAGGAGGCTCAACGTCGTTGTGTTGAGATCGCGGACCTGCGCGTGCCTACCGGGATCGGCCGCACGGCCAAAAAAAGGCAAAAAAGTATGTCGAGCCGCAGCCATGCGGCTTTAACCTGAGGAGGAATTCGACATGTCGTTCACCAAGAAAATCGCTACCGCAGCCATGGCATTCATGCTGGCATCCAGCGCTCAAGCGGGTGACACGGATATCGCCGTCATCGTGGGTTCGGCCCAAGATGGCTTCTGGAACATGGTCAAGAAGGGCGTCGATGATGCTTCGCTGATGGTCAAGGCTAATGGCGGCACCGTCAATTTCATGCAGACCCAAAACTATGACAACTTCGGGCCGGACCTCGCTTCGCTAATCGAACAGGCAGTAGCCCAGGGTGCTAAAGGCATTGCTATCCCGAACTGGCTTCCAGAATCCGAAACCCCTGCCCTCAAGGCTGCGCGGGAGAAGGGCGTGGTGATCATCTCTTTCAACGCTGGCCAGAGTGAGATGGATAATTACGGCTCGCTAAACTATTTCGGGTCGGACGAATATCTGGCAGGTGTTGAGGGTGGGAAGTATCTCGCTTCTCATGGCGCAAAGAAAATCCTTTGCCACATCCAGAACCCAGGTGCCGTAAATCTCGAGACCCGCTGCAAGGGCGTTCAAGACGGTGCGAAGAAAGCTGGCGCAGACACCTTCATCCTCCGTGTTCCTGCTAACCTTGACCAGGACATGAATGGTACCTCTGAAGCAATCAAATCCGAGCTGATCGCCGATCCGTCCATCGACGCCGTCATCACGCTCGCTGCATGGGCTGCAGACGCTGCCGCTAGCTCCATCGAACAGCAGAGCAAGACCGGCAAGATTGAGCTTGGCACCTTTGATATGTCGGCCTCGGTTCTGGATCGCATTTCAAAGGGCACCCAGACCTTCGCAATCGACCAGCAGCCTTATCTGCAGGGGTTCCTCGCAACCTCCATGCTGTTTGCAAACCTGAAGTTCGGCACTGCGATTGCGACGAAGCCGGTTCTGACTGGCCCCGCGATTGTCGACAAGACCAATGTTGCTTCGGCAATCGAAGGCGTCAAACTCGGCGCACGTTGAGGCTGGCCCGAGGCTGAGACCTGGCCGCTAACCTGGCCGGGTCTCATCCATGCTCCCTCTATGCAGCTTCGTCTGCGGCAACTGAGGATTTTGCTTCCATGACCGCCACAAACCTGAGAACCAGCACCGTTGAAACACCCGCCATCGAGAGTGAATCGGCCATTTCATCCATCAAGGCCTTTTTTCGCACCCCTGCCGCTGGTGCTTTCATGGGTTTCGTGGCTGTATTCATCCTTTTTGCGATGTTCGGATATAGCCGCAACTTTTTGTCCGTGGCTGGTGTAACTACGTGGGTGAACTTCGCGTCACTCATAGGAATGATTGCAATTCCGGTCGGGTTCCTGATGATTGCCGGTGAACTCGATATTTCAACCGGTGCTGTACTTCCCGCCTCCACGATGACAGTTGCTATTGTCTGCGAGCACTATCAGATGCCTGTGCTTGTCGGTGTAGCTGCAGCGCTTGCCATCGGTGCACTGATCGGCTTCATCAATGGATACATCGTAACCCACACGCGCGTGCCGTCGTTCATAGTGACATTGGCGACGCTCTTTGCAGTGGCAGGCCTCACGCTCTACCTGTCGATCTTCTTCATCAACAACACCAATTCCTTCTATCATGCGCCAGATTGGGCTAAATCGCTCTTCGGCGGGAAGGTATATGGCTTCAATTCTTCCGTCTTCTGGTGGGGTGGGCTTGTCGAAGCATTCGTCTTCTTTCTGCACTACTCTCCCAAGGGAAGCTGGGTCTTTGCTCTTGGTGGAGACCAAGAAAGCGCGAGAAACGCAGGTATTCCTGTAACCAGGATGAAGATTGCACTCTTCATGCTGTGTTCCATGTCGGCGACCTTTGCTGGCGTCCTTCAGGTGATGACATTCAGCTCCGCAACGTCTCAGGCCAATTTTGGCCTAATCTTCAACACCATTATCGCCGTGGTCGTAGGTGGCGTTCTCCTCACGGGTGGTTTTGGTACTGTAATGGGCATTGTCTTCGGGGTGCTCACCCTTTCCATTGTTACCCAAGCTATTGGTTTCACAGAGATCGACAGAAACCTGTCTTTCCTAATTATCGGTGTCATGCTTTTGATCGCTGTCCTGCTCAATGACACGTTTCGTCACTTGGCCACCAGCTGGTCGACGTTCAAGAAGAAATAGGGAGAGCGGCAATGTCCGATAAGAAACCCGTTCTCGAGTTTCGAAGCGTCGACAAATCGTTTGGCCATATTGATGTTCTGAACGATATCAGCCTCAAGGTCGGTGAAGGTGAAGTGCTCTGCCTGCTCGGCGACAACGGCGCGGGTAAGTCGACGCTCATCAAAACGCTGTCTGGTGTCTATCAGCCGACGCGTGGCGAAATTCTGATGGATGGTCAGCCCGCACTGTTCTCCAGTCCCCGTGAGGCTCAGGAACGCGGGATAGCTACGGTTCACCAATTCGGTGGGACATATCCATTGATGTCCATAGCACGTAACTTTTTCATGGGTTCGGAGCCGACAAAGGGTTGGGGACCGTTCAAATATTTCGACCGCAAAACCGCCGCTCGAGTGGCAGTTGCAGAGATTCAGAAAATGGGGATCACACGCATCAACGACGGTAATCGTTTGGTCGGTGGCCTTTCCGGAGGGGAACGCCAGTCGCTCGCGATTGCCCGTGCTGTCTATTTCGGAGCTCGTGTTCTCATTCTTGACGAGCCGACGGCAGCCCTCGGCGTCAAGCAGGCTGCTCACGTACTGCGTATCGTCAATGAAGCTAAGCGTCGTGGCCTGGCGGTTATTTTCATCACCCATCAGGTGATGCATGCCATGGCAGTGGGCGATCACTTCGCAGTGCTCATTCGTGGTGCAATTGCAGCTGACTTCCGCAAGGGGGAAAAGACACGCGAGCAGATCGCTGATCTGATGGCCGGTGGTGAATCCATGGCGAGTCTCGAAGCCTCTATTGAAGGCTATATGGAGACCCATGACGGTCTTCCGCCACCCCCCGCTCACTGAGTGAATATGGGCATAGCCGCCAGGTAGCGGAATTTGTTGAATGGAAAGCGGTTGGGCTTTGTACCAACCGAACGCAAGGAGTTTGTCCAATGGTGCGTGTAGCAGTCATTGGTGCAGGGCTGATGGGCGCTGACCACGCCAGGATCGTCGTGGAGGAAATGCCGGGCGCGTGCCTTCAGGTGGTCTGCGACATGGATGAAGTCCGCGCTCGCAAGGTGGCCGATGCCCATGGTGCGGCAGACGTTGCAAGTAATCCGGAAGCCGTGATTGCCCGTGCCGATGTGGATGCGGTGATCGTCGCGAGCCCGGACTTCACTCATGCGCCTCTGTCACTCGCCTGCATCAGCGCGGGAAAGAAGGTGCTCTGCGAAAAGCCCCTATCGCAGTCCCCGGCAGAATGCCTCTTGGTCATGCAGGCCGAACAGGAATCTGGTCAAAAGTTCGTCCAGCTCGGCTTCATGCGGCGCTACGACCAGTCCTATGTCGAGATGAAAGAGGCAATTGAAAATGGCACGCTGGGCCGAGCCCTGATGATGCACAACTTCCACCGCAATGTGGAAACGCCAGCCTCCGACTTCACCGGCGCCATGGCAATCACCAATTCCGCCCCGCATGAGTTCGACGTCGTGCGCCATCTACTTGGCACCGAATATGCCTGGATCTCTGCCTTCCAGCCGAAGCGCTCTGATCGACGCGTCGCCCCCGTCTTCATGGTCCTCGAAACCGTCGATGGCCAGCTCGTCAACATCGAGATCAACAACAACGCTGCGTACGGCTACGACGTGCGTGCCGAACTCGTGGGCGAGCAGGCGAGCATTTCCATGAGCCATGTCGCTTATACCCATCTCGAACGCTCGCTTGGCGTCCACACCGGCTACGATGCTGATTGGCGAACCCGCTATTTCGATGCCTATCGCCGCCAGAACCGCGCCTTCCTACGCTTCGTCGACACGGACGTGTTTCCCGAGATCGCATCAAGCTGCTGGGATGGCTATGCCGCAGCAGTTGCCGCCGAGGCAGGCGTAACGGCACTCGCTTCCGGGCAGAAGCAGGTCGTCACCATGATTTCCAAGCCGGAGTTCTACGAATGAAACTGGGTTTTGTATCTGACAGCCTCGGCGGCATGCCGCTCGACGACCTTCTCGACAACGCTGCACGCATGGCCGTCTCCGGTATTGAGGTCAACACCTGCGGCTGGTCGACCGCACCGCATTTCGATCTCAAATCCATGCTGGGTAACCCGGTCGCGCAGAAGGACTTCCTCAAGGGCTTTTCAGATCGTGGGCTTGACGTGATCAGCCTCAATGCTAATGGCAATCCGCTTCACCCGTCCGATCCGGCTCAGGGCGAAGGTCTGAAGAACACCATCCGGGTCGCAGGCGAGATGGGCATCAAGACGGTCTGCACCATGTCTGGCCTGCCTGCGGGCAATCCGTCCGATACCATGCCAAACTGGGTCGTCTCTTCCTGGCCTCCGGAAACGCAAGCTATCCTCAAATACCAGTGGGAAGAAAAACTCTTCCCGTTCTGGACCGAGATCGTGGCGCTAGCAAATGAATGCGGTGTGGGAAAGATTGCGCTCGAACTGCATGGCAACCAGTGCGTCTACAATGTGCCGTCGCTCCTGAAACTCCGTCAAGAAGTCGGCCCCGTCGTTGGCGCGAACCTCGATCCCTCGCACCTCTTCTGGATGGGAGCCGATCCGCTGATAGCAGCCGAGGCATTGGGGGAGGCCGTCTATCACGTCCATGCCAAGGACACATTCCTGAACGCGCCCAAACAGGCAGTGACCAGCCTCCTCGAAAACGGCAACCTGACCGACATTCCAGCCCGCTCCTGGTCATACATCACACTCGGCTTCGGCCACAGTGAGAAGTGGTGGCGACAGTTTTGCTATCGCCTGAAGATGGCTGGCTACGACGGCTGGCTTTCAATCGAGCATGAGGACGTGCTTCTCAACTCACTTGAGGGCCTCGAAAATTCCGTGGCCCTTCTCAAGGGCGTCATGCCGGTTGCATCGGCCGATTTCAAACTGCAGGAAATCTAAGATGAGCTTCCAACTTGCCGCTTGCGCCGAAATGCTCTGGCGCGACAAACCAATCGAATGGCGGGCAAGCCGCCTGAAAGAAATGGGCTTCGGCGTCGGCCTTTGGAACTGGCCCGCCTGGAATCTTGATGCGCTTGAAAAAACCGGTGCCACCTTCACTATCATGAATGGCTATCTCGAAGGTCGGCTCACCGATGCAGAAGGTTGTGAGATGCTTCTGGCGTCTGCCAAGGAAACAGCGAAGGTCGGCAAGCGACTCGGTGTCCACCGCCTCAATCTGCATGGCACAGGGCTTGGCGACATGGGCATTCCGATCCCGAAGATCGGTGCCTTCGCGCCGGGCAAGGAACAGCGGGCTCGCGATACACTCAACCGCATCTGCGATCTGGCAGAAGCCGGGGGTCAGGTCTTCACGTTAGAAAACCTCAACCCAATCGATCATCCCGGCTGCCCCTTCGGCTCGACGGCAGACGTGCTTGCGCTCGTTGCAGCCGTCAACCGCCCGCAACTGCGAATTAACCTCGATCTCTACCACACCCAGATCGGTGAAGGTGATCTTATCCGCTGGTGTGAGGCCTGCCTGCCCTGGATCGGGGAAGTTCAGGTGGCTGATAATCCCGGCCGTTGCGAGCCGGGCACGGGCGAAGTGAACTGGCATGGCGTCGCAAAAGCCCTGAAATCCATGGACTACGCGGGGCCGGTCGGTATGGAAGCCTTTGCCTCCGGTGATCCGGAAGCTGCACTCGAAGCCTTCCGCACCGCTTTCACTATCTGAGGTTGTTTTCCTGAGAGGATCATCCGTGTCATCCACCATCCTGAACGTCGGCCTTTTAGGCGCAGGCCGTATTGCTGGCGTCCATGCCACCGCCATTTCCACCAATCCCGGCAGCCGCCTTGCGGCTGTCTCCGACATCAATCAGGCCGCCGCTGAGAAGATCGCGGCCCAGTATGGCGCCGAAGCCCGTTCGACCGATGCGATCCTCAATGATCCCGCCATCAATGCCGTGCTGATTGCCACCTCCACCGATACCCATTCCGACTTGATCGAGCGGGCGGCGGCAGCGGGCAAGGCCGTGCTTTGTGAAAAGCCTGTCGACCTCAGCCTTGCAAGGGCACAGGCTTGTCAGAAGGTGGCCGCCGCTACCGGCAAGCCGGTGATGATAGGCTTCAACCGCCGTTTCGATCCCAACTTTTCGGCTCTCAAGGCAGCAGCCGACCGTGGTGAAATCGGCAAGACGGAAATGCTCTCGATCACCTCTTTCGACCCCGCGCCGCCGCCGATCGCCTATATCAAGGTTTCGGGTGGTCTTTTCCGCGACATGATGATCCATGATTTCGACATGGCTAATTTCATTATGGGGACAGCGCCGGTCTCCGTCTCGGCGGTGGGTACATCGATTGTCGATCCGGAAATTGGCGCGGCAGGCGACGTCGATACCGCCGTCGTGACCCTTGCCTATGCGGATGGCCGAATCGCCGTCATCAAGAACAGCCGCCGAGCCGTCTATGGTTATGACCAGCGGCTGGAGCTTCTCGGCTCCGAAGGGCTGCTACAGGCGCAGAACATGTTGGAAAACACCTTGGTCAAGTCCACGACTTCCGGAGTCACGGGCGCAAAGCCCACCTATTTCTTCCTCGAACGCTATATGCCCGCCTATGCGGCGGAATGGGCAGCATTTGTCAACGCTGTGAAGACAGGCTCGGCTCTGCCGGTCAACCTTAATGATGGTGTCGCAGCACTCGCCATGGCGGAAGCTGCAACCCAGTCTGCAAAGAACGGATTCCCCGTGAAATTGGCAGAGGTTCTTGGCTGACCGTTCAGAGAAGCAAAATCCTCCTCCTGTCCGATCTAGACTAGCGGCGCCCCGAACTTCGGATCATGCCGCCGCATACTTACTGATTTACCGGAGGATGGTGCACGCGAAGGACTTGATCAACGAGCTGCTGCAATAACAGGTACCGGCCGCAGGATATCAGCTTCAACGATGGTGCGGACGGGAAAGTTCGCCATCCGAAGGGACGGGTTCGTAGACTTCGATCCGGTCGTCCGCCTTGTGCGGATTGTGCCGGATGGCTCGTCGTCGAAGCGGGCGTGACCCCGCGATCGCGCCTCCGAGAGAGTACATAGCGCAGGCCTGTGTTCCATCCAGGCAAAGTTCAGGGGTTAGATGTCAACCTCCGACGGCCCTTCCCAATAAGTCATAGCCGAACATGCATCGGAAGCACAATCATGAGCACGGAAAAAACCATTCGAAACCCGACGAACATCGCCGAGCTAAAGGATATGATTGTAGCAACCAGGCTTAGCCTCCCAGAGCGACAGGAGCGCGTCGCACGCACGGCTCTCGCCCATCCGGAAATTGTAGCATTCGGCACCGCGCAATCGCTTGCGGACCGATGCGGAGTGTCGCCCTCAACCGTGGTCAGAGTGGCCACTGCTCTCGGGTTCGATAACTTCAGGGAGTTCCGACAGGTTTTCCGTCAGCACATCCGGGAGATTTCGATACGAGCCGCGGACACCCTATGCTGACAGGAAAGCCGCAATAACCGCCACAATGAAATGAGTTCCATAGATCATCGTTATCCAACGTGAACCTAACCGATGATCGGTCCTTGGTTTGACCGCCTTTCAAGGCGGGCATCGCTCACTTTCGCAGTGGTACCCAATCGGAAATAGAAGATTAGCTCGCTGAACATCGGCTTTGCGCCCTCCTTCCCCGCCGGGAACGGGCATCCCAGCCCGAGTAAGAGGCGGCCTGCTGGCGATTCGACCCCCCTTCGTGGATGACGCGCTCGCGGTCAATCTGCGTGGAACTTTCTCTCTGACCCAGAGCATCGCACGCCGGATGGTAGAATCAAAAGCCGACGACGGCCGGACCCGGTCGATCGTCGTGATCTCGTCGGTCAGCGCGGCGATGGCGTTTGTCGAACGCGAGACCGTTGCTTGTCCGAAGCAGCGCTGCCGGTGCTCGTAAACCTGTTCGCAATAGGGCTCGCACTACATGGCGTCGGCGTATAGGAGGTGCGTCCCAGCATCATCCGTACACCCAAGACGGCAGGGGCCACCTCTGACGCGCTGATAGAGGATGGTCTGAACGCAGATGGGGAGGGGCCGAGGATGTCTCCCGGATCGTGCGCAGGCTAGTCGGTGGCGATTTTGTGTTTGCGACCGGCTCGGTTGTCCACGCCGATGGCGGGCTTTCTCGATCGCGACTTTGAGTTCCATACAGCGGATATCTACTCGCTACCAACTGACCAAGAGCTTTAGAAATTCCGGTTGTAAAACGACTGGGTCTCCGGTTTGCCTTGACAACAAAGGTCAGCCGGGATTCCGGTAATTTTCGGATCGGCCGCTCGACATCATGCGGGGCTGCGCTCCGGATCCGGCTCACGCAATGAGCCGCACCGTGTCGCGGCTCAGGGAGGCGCTCGGCGATCCGGTCTTGGTGCCTGCACAGGCGCGGCGGCAACCGGCTGTGCCTCGGTCAGGAAAGACAGCACGGCCGCGGGCAGCGCTGCGGAATTGGGCGCATAGATGCCGCAACGCGATATAAGACTCCTCTTGTTGACGCGTTTCCCCAGATAGTGCCAGACGGTGCGGGTGGCGTAGGGCAGATTGTTGGCTCGCCACGATATGCCCATAGTAATGCCCCGCAGGTAACGCCGCTGGTACGTTTCGAACGGCATGAGGATCGTCTGTCCAAAGGTTGGGGCCTCGCCGCGCGTCAGTTCCGTCAGGAAGATGCGCTGGTGCCGATACGCCGCGAGCCCGACGTACCGTGAACGCTGCACGATGCCGTTTTCGGTATCTTCGATGCGCTCAAGCGTGGAAACCAGAACTTGTCCGCCATTTTCGCGCAAGTGAGCGCAGGCGCAGACGATCCGGTCAGGCCAGGACAGCGATGTGTGCCATGCCTGGTAAAATCCGAGATAGGGTTCGAGTGCGTGCAGGTCGCCGGGAAAGGCATCCGCTAGCGGGCCTGTAAGGTCGGCGTGTCGGCGCCGCTCGCCCAATTTGCTGCGGAACACGCCCGGAGGAAGGTCGAAATCGGCTGGTTCGAGGCCAAAGGCTGCCGCGATCGTCAGGAGATTATGGGCGGAAGGAAGGGCTCCCGCATTGAGGTAGCGGTTGAACTGCTGCCGGTTGATACCGATGGTGCGGCATAGATCGGATACCGATCTGCGCGTGCTGCAGGCAAGTTTCAGGTTGCTGCTGAAATTGGCCCATGGCTTGCTCATGGAGACAGTATAAACTCGCTTAAAAACGCTTCAAGCGACGAAATTGCGTTGCCGCGGGCTCTGCCTAGTATCGGCCACAAGCCTTCACTCCAAAGGGGAACCCAATGAGCGCTCCCAGCAGGTTATCGAGTCTTTCACGCCGTGATCTTCTTCAAGCGGGGGTGGCTCTGGGCCTTGTCGCAGCCGCAGGCTCGCTGGTGTCACCGGCCGTGGCGCAAACGCCAGTGCGCGGCGGACAGTTGCGGCTGGGGCTCGATGGCGGCGCCTCCGCCGATACGCTCGACCCGGCCCTGGCGTCCTCCAGCGTCAATTTTGTGATCGCGCATTGCTGGGGCGATACGCTGGTCGAATCCGATCCCAAGACGGGCGCGGCGGTCCCCTCGCTGGCCGAATCCTGGTCTCCGTCGGCCGACGCCAAGGAGTGGACCTTCAAGATACGCAAGGACGTTCGTTTCCACGATGGCAAGGCATTTACTGTTAGCGATGCAGTCGAGACGTTGCGCCGCCACGCCGGAAAGAAATCGCAATCGGGCGCACTCGGCCTGCTGTCCGGGATAGACCGCATCGAGGAACGGTCGGGCGACATGGTGGTGACGCTGAAGGAGGCCAACGCTGACTTGCCGCTGATATTTACGGACTACCATCTTCAGATCCAGCCAGGCGGTGGCGTGGAAAAGCCGGCGGCAGCGATCGGCACTGGCCCCTACAAGCTGGTTGCGTTCGAGCCGGGCATTCGCGCCGCTTTCGAAAAAAACACCGACGACTGGCGCCAGGATCGGGGCTACGTCGACAGCGTCCTTATTACCGTGATGAACGACCTGACCGCGCGGACCAGCGCCTTGCAGTCCGGTCAGGTCGATTTCATCAGCACCGTCGGACCCAAGATCGTGCCGTTGCTGAAGCGGGTTCCGGGCGTCGAGATCCTGCGCACCTCCGGCAAGGGGTTCTATTCCTTCCTGATGCATTGCGACACCGCGCCCTTCGACAACAATGATCTGCGTCTGGCGCTCAAATATGCGATAGACCGCGAGGCTATCCTCAAGCGGGTTCTGGGCGGGTTCGGCACCATTGGCAATGATTACCCGATCAACGCCAACTATGCGCTCGCGCCCACCGATATAGAGCAGCGCAATTACGATCCCGACAAGGCAGCATTCCACTTCAAGAAGTCTGGCGTTCAGGATGCAATCCTGCTGCGCACTTCCGAGGCGGCGTTTCCCGGCGCGGTCGACGCGGCCCAGCTTTTCCAATTGAGCGCGGAAAAGGCCGGCATCAAGATCAATGTGCAGCGCGAGCCGAGTGACGGCTACTGGTCGGAAGTCTGGAACGTCAAGCCGTTCTGCACCTCCTTTTGGGGTGGTCGTCCGACGCAGGATGCGCGCTATTCCACTTCCTACGTTTCCAACGCGGAGTGGAACGACACCCGCTTCAGGCGGCCCGACTTCGACAATATGGTGGTGCAGGCGCGCGGTGAACTGGACGAGACCAAGCGGCGCGTACTCTACCGTGACATGGCGCTCATGGTGCGAGATGAGGGCGGCTTGATACTGCCGGTATTCAACGACTTCATCAACGCCTGCACGAGCCATCTCAAGGGTTTTGTTCCCGATATTGGCAATGACTTTTCCAATGGCCGCATCGCCAGCCGGGTCTGGCTGGAGGCTTGAACCCTGGAATTGATCGCGACTTTCCGGCGGCGGGATAGTGTGCTTGCCACCGAGTGGAGCTTTCGTGGTTGATCGCATGACGAACAGGAATTTCCGTGTCATTGAAAATGAGTGGATCGTCCTGAAAGACGGCACCCGGCTCGCCGCGCGCATCTGGATGCCCGAAACGGTTCCTGGCGGGGTGCCGGCGGTGCTCGAATTCCTGCCTTATCGCAAACGCAACGGCACCGCCGCCCGTGACGAGTCCACCTATCCGGTCTTCGCGGCGGCCGGCATCGCGGGCGTGCGTGTCGACATTCGCGGTTGCGGAGAATCCGACGGCGTGATCGACGGCGAATATACCGCGCGCGAGCTTGCCGACGCCGTCGAGATTATCGAATGGATCGCTGCGCGGGACTGGTCGAACGGCAATGTCGGCATGATGGGAATTTCCTGGGGCGGGTTCAACGCGCTTCAGGTTGCGGCCTTGAAGCCACCTGCTCTCAAGGCCGTGATTTCCCTGTCGTCCACCGTCGACCGCTACAATGACGACATCCACTACAAGAATGGAGCGCATCTATCGGCGCAACTGTCATGGGCGGCGACGATGACTGCCTTCCAGTCGCGGTCCCCCGATCCCGATCTCGTCGGAGAACGCTGGCGCGACATGTGGCTTGAGCGTCTGGAAGGCGAGCCGTTCTTCATGGAGGAGTGGCTGTCCCACCAACGCCGCGACGACTTCTGGCGCCACGGGTCGATCTGCGCGGATTTTGACGGGTTTTCCGTTCCCGCACTGGTAATTGCCGGATGGGCCGACGGCTACCGCAACACGCCCTTGAAGGCGGTTGCCGGGATGCCGGAGATGGCCTGGGGCCTGATCGGTCCATGGGTTCACAAGTATCCGCATTTTGCTGATCCGAAGCCCCGCGCCGATTTTCATGCCGAGGCAATTTCATGGTGGCGGCATTGGCTGTGTGCAGAAGACAACAAGGTGGAGGATACGCCGAGGCTGCGTGCTTATATCCTGGACGGGCCGCGACCCGGCCGCCGGCGCGAGACCGACCCGGGCTATTGGGTTGCCATGGACAGATGGGACGTTCCCGACACACTCGTCCTTAGCCTGGACGCGTCGGGCAGGCTCGCTCGGTGCAATTCATCGCATGCTGAAGGAAATACCCTCCTGAACTCTCCTCAGGATACGGGCACCGCTGCGGGAGAGTTTTTCGCGCTGAAGCCGGATTCGGAAATGGCCGGCGACCAGCGTATCGACGATGCTGGATCACTCATTTTCGACAGCGCCGTCCTTGCCGAAGAATGCGTCGTCTTTGGTCAACCACTTGTAAAACTGTCGCTTTCCAGCGATGCCGACTTGGCCAACCTTGCCGTCAGGATCGTTGACGTCCATCCCGATGGTGTGGCGACGCGCGTCAGCTACGGTGTGCTCAACCTCGCGCATCGCAACGGCAATGCCAAACCACAGCCCCTGAAGCCGGGCGAGACGGTCGAAATCGAGTTGGTACTCGATGCGTGCGGCTACCGTTTTGCGCCCGGCCACCGTCTGCGTCTGTCGTTGTCCAGCGCCTATTGGCCGACGATCCTGCCGCCGCCCTGCGACGCAACGCTGACGATCGATCTTACCACGCTGCGATTGGGAGTGCCGCTGCTTGGCGAGCATCGCAGGGTCGAAATCGCGCAGCCATTCAATCCCGATCCTCTGCCCCGTTACGAGGTCCTGACGGAAGGATCATCGGGCCGCTCTGTTGAACGCGATCTGCAAAATGGCGTGACGCGCTACCGGGTGCGCGAGGATACAGGTCTTAGCCGCCATCCGGGCAACGGCTTGTGCACGCGCGACATCCGGCAGGAGGTATGGTCGATAGCTCCTGATGACCCGCTGTCGCTGACGGCAGAGATCCGCTGGACGTGCTGTGCCGAGCGGGAAGGCTGGAGAACGCAAAGCCAATACATCACCCGTCTCTCTTGCACGACGACCGAATGGGTGATTATGGAGCGGGTTGAAGCACTGGCTGACGGTCACAAGGTATTCGAGCGCGAGCGCAGCGCCCGAATACCGCGTGACCATATGTGAGGGTGAGCTACATGTAGGGGTGAGCTACGCCCGCGTCTCAACCGGCAGCAGGCCAAACTTGCGAACCTTCACGGGAATTTCTCCTTCTAGCTGGTGTGGTTGAGCGGTTAGCTTGAAATCCTCTCAACACAGAGTCCACAGGGCTGCCTCCTTCACGTCGTCCTCGACCCGACTCTGCCAAGGCCGGGGCTTAGCGTGAATGGCGATGGGGCGCTCGATGCATTGCCGAGCACGCAATTGGCCCGCTTGCGAACATCAAGTCCGCTCAGGCGGTTGCGCCACCGTCGGCGGTCAGGATGGAGCCCGTGATCATGCTCGCGGCGGGACTTGCCAGAAAGACCACAGCGTTCGCGATTTCGCGCGGCTCGGCGTAGCGTCCCAGTGACGTCAGGCTTCGCTGGAAATCGGCAGCCTCCCCATCCGCCGGATTTGCATCCGTATTGGTCGCTCCGGGCTGCACGAGATTCACGGTGATGCCGTTCGGACCGAGTTCACGCGAAAGACCGCGGGTGAAGGAGGTAAGTGCCGCTTTGGACATCGCGTAAACCGTTATGCCGGGGAATGGGACCCGCTCTCCCAGGGCCGAACCAATCGTGATGATACGTCCCCCTTCGGTGAGATGCGGGATAACTGCTGTCGCAAACAGCACTGGCGCTCGCACGTTGACGTCCATCACGGCCTGATAGTCGTTCACGTCGATCTCGGCGATCGTTCCGGTGTGGCCGATAGCCGCGCTGTTGACGAGGATATCGAGTCCACCGAGCGCCGAGACGGCTTGGCTCACTGAGCGCTTGATGGCCTCCGGGGCGGCGCTGTCGGCTTGGATGGCGACTGCGCGACGCCCCATGCTTTCGATGGACTTGACTACCGCATCAGACTTCTCGGCGGAGCGCCAGTAAGTAAATGCAACGTCGGCGCCGTTCTCCGCCAGTGCTAACGCGATCGCGGCCCCGATGCCCCGCGATCCTCCAGTCACCAATGCACGTTTCCCACTCAGATCGATCATGTGTCCATCCTTTTCTACCAACTTTGTTCAGGCATCCAATTGGTTCGCGTAGGATGCGACACCCGCTCGACGGCCTGATCCGGGATTTGGTGTTCGGCATCGGTCCCGATTAGTGTCGAAAAGTGCCAAACCGTGTTGCGGGGGGAGGAACGCTGCCCCATGGCTCACAAGGCAGCCATGGCAATCATTCTCAGGAGCGATGGCCGCTTCGTCCTGGAGCCTAGGAAGCCACCGGCCCGGTAGGGCCCAGGCAAAGCCAGGCTGTCTGGATCCCGAACAGCCTGTTCGCACCGCCTCGGGCGGCCGCTGATGTGCGCTCCGGATGGGCGGCACCGCGTCCGCCCCGGTGCTGTCCCGGTGACGGAAATCGGTTCCTTGACAGGGCCTTGAACGGTTCGCGTTCTAGGGGTCGAGACCCCAAACTTCCGGGTTGCTTTTGAAATACTCAGTCAGCATTTCGGTGAGCACCCGCACTTTCCGCGCGGGATGCTGGCCCGGCGGGCGTACGACATACGCGGCCCCCGGAGGTACCGGATAGCGTGTCATGATCGGAACCAATGCACCGGAGGCCACATATTCATATGTGATGCAATCTGGGAGCCAGGCGATGCCGAGGCCTGCGGCAGCAGCAGCGGCAAGTGCCGTGGCGCTGTCGGCCTTGAACTTGCCCTGCGGCTGGACCGTAACAATCTTGCTGCCATCCATGAACTGCCAGGGTTCCGTTCCCTGCATGAGGGCCTGGTGGGTGACAAGTTCATCCAGAGTCTCCGGTGACCCATGCGCTTTGATGTAACCCGGGCTTGCGACAAGCTTTCCATGGATCGGCCCAACGCGCTTCGCGATCAAGTTGGAGTCCTGAAGGTAGGCGCCCCGGATCGCGCAATCGAAACCCTCCGCTATGAGATCGACAAAGCGATCGCTGTAGGAGGTATGGATTTGAAGCTTCGGGTGCAGACGCGCCATTTCCGCGATCACCGGGGCGAAGTGGGTTGGGCCGAAAGTAAGCGGCATGGCAACCCTCAGCCCGCCGCGAAGGTCGCCGGTCGGGAGGATCGTTTCCCTGGCGGTGTCGATCTCGGCGCTGGCCCTGGCCGCATGGTCCCTGAACGTGATCCCCGCCTCGGTGAGAGCGGCGCCGCGGGTCGTTCGTGCAAGAAGCTGGACGCCAAGTTCCGCTTCAATCCGAAAGAGCCGCCGACTGACGATTGACTTGGAGACGCCGAGCCTGCGCGCGGCTGACGATATGCCCCCTGCATCGGCCACTGCGACGAATGTCTGTAGATCTTCCATGTCCATCCTGGCGTTCCTTGTTTCGCGACACAGCTCGCCCGACTATGGCACTACCGCATCACCAACAGGAACAGCAAATTGTGCCCAGGCAACGTGGCCCGCCGGCGCATGTCTCCCGTGAACCCATTGCCGTCCATGGCGGCAGAGAAAGGAAGTCCTGATGACCCTTCGTAACGGCCTCGATTCGCTTCTTCGTCCTGAAGACTCGTTACTCGTTCTGATCGACCACCAGCCTTACCAGCTCGCAAACCTGAACAGCCACGATCCCCATATGGTGGTCAACAACACGACCGCGCTGGCGAAGCTAGCAAAAGCCTTCAATGTTCCGACCATTCTCACCAGCGTGATCGCGGCGCGCGGTGGACTTCTCTTTAAGCAGATCACCGACGTATTTCCGAACCAGGAAGTCATCGATCGCACCTGGGTGAACACCTGGCAGGACGAGAATGTGGTGAACGTCGTCAAGGCGACCGGCCGCAAGCAGCTGATCATCGCCGGCCTGTGGACCGAGGTCTGCGTCGCAATGCCCGTGATCCAGGCCGCCGGCGAAGGCTGGGACGTGACCGTGATCACCGACGCGTCGGGCGGGATTTCGAAGGAGTCTCACGAAGTTGCCATCCAGCGAATGATCGCGGCCGGCGCGAACGTGATGACGGTGATGGCGCTCGCTGGCGAATGGCAACGCGATTGGGCGCGCACCGAGCATGTCGAGGAGTTGACCGAGATTCTCATCCAGCACTTCGGCGGCAGCGGCATCGCGTATCTTTGGGAGCAGCAACTGCTCAACACGCCGGTGCCGAGCCCTGCGGGCTAAGCTTGCTCGGGGGATGACGAGGATGTCGAGCAATCCGCTGCAGTGACCGCGCTGACCCTCGTCATCCCCTTCCTGCAGCACCGCCGTCCGAGCGCTGAATACTGCAACAGCTCATTCGGCGGACGCGCGCGAGCGACAAGCTGGACGCCATTGGCGGCGACAGCGCTGTTGCCCGCATAGATGCCGAACGGCGCACTGTCCTTCTGGAAGGCCGTCCGCTACATCGAGCTGAAACTGGGAATAATGTCGGCAGGGTAGACTCGCAGGGACGGCTCTGCGCGTCCGCCACCTCGACGCTGCTGGGTTCCCGATCGAAGTCAGCGGTGACTGAGCAGCTAATGCGGCGAATATCGCACGGTTGCACGCCATCGATGGGGCTAGCGGGCCGCGCCCGACGAAGATGAGTACTATAAGACCGTTATAAGCCTCTGATAAACAGATACTGCCTCATGCGGCAATCAGCAGCTGTCGGCCGCGTTCGGGTAGTGGGCGGTAGCGATATCGGATCCCTTGAGCAGCCTGGAGCCAGCAGCATCGAAGCTGACAGCCATCTAATTGATCATTTGATTGTCGATTGACTGCCTGAGCCTGCGAACGTCGCGGACGGGCGGAGCCCCGAATTGCCGCAGATATTCGCGGCTGAACTGAGAGGCGCTTTCATAGCCGACCGCATAGGCGACGTCGGAGGCACTATGGTCGCCGGCGAGCAGCAACTGGCGCGCCTCCTGAAGGCGTATCTGCTTCTGATACTGGATCGGGCTCAATCCAGTCAGCGCGAGAAAGTGGCGATGCAGGCTCGCACGGCTCATGCCAGCAGCTTCGCACAGAGCCTCGATCCGCAGCCGCGTATTACCGCGGTCGCGGATCCATTCGACCGCGCGGCGGATGCCGCCGATCGCGCCTTCTGGGCGCGCGATGTGGCGCAACAGTCGCCCCTGCGGGCCCTGCAGGAGACGATAAAGCAATTCGCGTTCGGCCATCGGCGCGAGCGCCGGGATGTCCGCAGGCGTGTCGAGCAACGTCAGCAGTCGCAGCAGCGTGTCGCGCAGCGGCGGAGTCATCGGATTGATCGCGATGCCGCTGCCCGGCGCGTCCGCGTCGCGCACCGCCGGCATCGTCGATGCGACCTCGGCGAGAAGTGCCGGATCAAGGACTAACGAAATCGCCACATAAGGACTGCCGTCGTCAGCGTCATGGATCTGGCCGCTCAAAGGCAGATCGAGTGCGCTGACCAGATATTGAGACGCGTCGTAGCGGAGGAGGTCGTCGTGGATGGCCACCTCTTTCGATCCCTGCAGAATGAAGCAGATCATCGAGCGGTAGAGACACGGTGACGTTCCCGAGGTCGTTTGTCCTACGCCGATTTCCAGGCGCGGGATCGGCGTCAGGGTCATTCCGGTCCGCCCGTGGCGGAGCGCGATATCGCGATGCGGCTGTAGGTTGTCGGTCATGGCAAAGACTATGACACCAATCCTCACGCCTGAAAAGAGCCTGAGACAATCAGGCAAGTAATTGAGAGCATCAGGCGGGGCGTCGGACACAGCAATCGCCTATCTGCTTGGCAGCGAATGCGACACCTCAGCGGCGTGGCGTCTGGAAAATCAAATCACAAGGAACCTAGCCATGTCTCAGAAGATCGCACTCATCACCGGCGCCAGCCGCGGCCTCGGGCGCAATATGGCGCTCCACCTCGCCAGGCGTGGTGTGGGCGTCATCGGCACGTACCGAAACAGCGCCGCAGAAGCCCAGGCGCTCGTTGACGAGATCGAAGCCCTGGGCGGCAAGGCGGCGATGCTGGCGCTCGACGTCACCGATACGACAAGCTTTTCCGGCTTCGCACAGGCGGTCACCGAAACGCTGGGGACCACCTTTGGCGTCGAACGGTTCGACTATCTGGTGAACAATGGCGGCGAGGGCATCTATGTGATGGTCGCCGACGCGAGCGAGGAGCAGTTCGACCAGATGGTCGACATGCACCTGCGCGGGCCGCTGTTTCTAACCCAGAAGCTGCTGCCGCTGATCGTCGACGGCGGGCGCATCCTCAACGTCTCTACCGGCTTTGTGCGGACGACCATGGCCGGTTATGGCCTCTATGCCGCGGCTAAGGCGGCAATGCAGACGCTGACCAAGTTCATGGCGGTCGAACTGGGCGCACGCCAGATCCGCGTCAACGCGATCGCGCCGGGCGCCATCGCCACCGACTTCGCCGGCGGCCGCGTGCGCGACGACAAGCATATCAACGACTTTGTTGCCGGCAATATCGCGCTCGGCCGCGTCGGCCAGCCCGACGACATCGGTGGCGCGGTCGCCGCAATCCTGTCCGATGATCTAGGTTGGGCCAACGGCACGACGTTTGACGTGTCGGGCGGCCAGTCGCTCTGACCTCTGTTCCAGCACATCGAGACCCCGTCATGACCGAGCAAAACCTCACTCTCGTCAGCCACCCGCTGTGCCCATTCGTCCAGCGTGCCGCGATCGTTCTCCTCGAAAAGGGGGTGGCGTTCGACCGGGTCAACGTCGATCTATCGGCCAAGCCTGACTGGTTTCTGGCCCTGGCGCCGACCGGCAAGGTGCCGGTGCTGAAGGTACGCCAGCTGAATGGTGAGGAGGCGATCCTCTTCGAAAGTGTGGTCATCTGCGAATATCTGAACGAGACGCAGGGTGGCGCGGCGATGTATCCCGACGATGCATTGCTGCGTGCACGGCATCGCGCCTGGATCGAATGCGCCACCCAGACCTTTACGGAGGGCTGGCAGTTCCTCCACGCCAAGGACATGGCGACCGCCGACGCCAAGCGGGCCGCCTTCCGTGATCGGCTGAGCAAGATCGAAGCGGAACTGGGCGACGGCACGTATTCGCCGGGCCGGACTTTGGTCTGGTCGATGCGGTCTACGCACCGCTGTTCCGCTATTTCGGGATCATCGATCCGGAAGTGGCGGACCCGATCTTTGCGGGCCTGCCACGCGTGACGGCGTGGCGCGCGGCGCTCGCTGAGCGCCCCAGCGTCAAGAACGCCGTAATCGACACCTATCCCGACCTGTTTCGCGACCACCTGCGCCAGCAAGGCGCGATGATCGCCGCCTGACCCTAACCACCATCCCAGGAGTTATAGCATGACCGACGCATCCAAAAGCGCGCTGATCCTGATCGAATATGTCAACGACTGGCTCTCGCCGACCGGTGGCATCTATCCGGCGTTCCAGGATCGCGAGCAGGTCGACACCGCTATCGCCAATTCGAAGATCATCCTCGAAGAGGCCCGCCGTCGCGGCCTGCACGTGATCCACGCAGCGCTGAAGTTCGAGCCGACCTTCAAGGTGCTGGGCGAGGCCAAGTACGGCCTGCGTAAGATGACGCGCGACCATGGCGCGTTCCTGGGCGAGCAGGCCGATTTCTTCCCCGGCTTCGAGCCGGCGGAAGGCGAGCATGTCGTTCGCGAGCGCGCCGGCGGCAGCAGCGTCTTCGTCGGAACCACGCTCGACGGCTACTTGCGCAACAACCGCATCGACGAGATCTACCTGTCGGGCTTTTCGCTGCGCCAGTGCGTCGAGTCTTCGATGCGCAATGCCCACGACCTCGGCTACCACACCAACGTCATCTACGACGCGTCGGCCGGCTATACTCGCAAACAGCAGGACGACTTCGTCGCCGAGATCGCCCCATTTTACGCCAACGCCGTCACCACGCAGGAGTTCGTGTCTAAGGCATAATCCGCCGCTGGACCCGGCCCGGTTAGGGCCGGGTTTCCGTCGGCCGTAGATGCGAGGCGATACGATGATTGGGATCAGGGTCGAACTCACCATCGCGCCGGGTAACACCGACGCATTCGGACGAATACGGCAACAGGTGGTCCGAGGAAGCACGATGACCTTCGTCAATCTCGTACTAGGAGCATAGCCATGGCATCGGCCCCAACAATTCCACTTTGGACAAGAGGGCGTTTAGCTCGGCGCGGCGGAAGGAAGCAGGATGGCGCATGGAGTCGACATTGCATATGGATCACTATACAGCGGCGGCTTCGACCGCGTACCTTTGGTTGCGCTCACGAGGCAGCGGCAAATGTGCTACGTATTGTGATACCTATTGTGATACAAATCGGTCTTGAAAACCGGGAAAAAGCAAATAGAAACAGTAGCATAGGGTCGCAAGCGATCCCAGCCAACGGTACCATCGTCCGCTAAATTTTGATTTTGCTGAAGAATTATGCGTAGTTGACTTAGCGCTTGCGCCAGATATCGCGTTTCAGATCCGTAATCGGACACTTGAAGAACGCCGAAATCGACGAGGAAGATGAAGGCGGAGCAGTCAGCGACATCGTAGAGGGCAGCTTCGGCCGTCCCTTCCCGACGTTGATGACAACGGATGACCTCCAGGGGCGCTCGCCTCGGCGTCGACCAGCCCTACACCATACTGCAGGCGATCGACGCCACGGGTGCCAAGGGCTGTCCCTGACTCTATGTTCCCTTCACGATTCTCGGTTTAGTCGGTCGGCGGGATTGATCCGCGCTCTCGAGGGCCAAAGCCAATCGCTTTTCGTCTTCTATGGCGCGATCGACGGCCTCAATTTCCTCTTGGAGCGCCTTCAGTTCGGCTCCGTAGCTGGAGCCGTCGCTGTCCCCGATCTGAAAGCCACTTGCCCGCATTGCGTCGCGGGTATGGTGCACGTTGCGGACTCCTTCGCGTCGAGTCGCGACCAGGATTTCCCTGAACTCTCCAAGACGTTCAACGTGATTGCGAGTCATTGAGTTCTCCTATTTTCGTCGTCATCGTCGCCGGCGGCGATTCAAAACGGCTAAAACTTACGGCGCAGAAGGCTAAGAGACTACAATAGATACTCTCGACAAAGCATGAGTGCGGAAGCTCAAATTTGAACGTCTTGCAATAACGTGGAGCGCGGCAGGCGGAAATTGGTTTGGGACCCAACCAATCACCCACCTGATGCTAGACGCTCCGGCCGAGCGCGTCTGCCGCTCGGCACTTGTTGGAGGCGCAAAGCAGACCTGCCCGATGTTTCATGCGCGAACGCCTGAGATGCGAGCGCCGCCATTAACCATCGATTAACTATCCGGTCGCCTTTGATTCAATTTTGCAGCATACTTGATTTGGGTAGCGAGGCTGCTCAAGGAGACTGGAACAAGAGGGTAATTCTCCTGTTCGCGCACGTGTACTTTCACTCGCGACAAGTTGAAATTGAAAAAGAAGCGACGGAACACCGTCGTCTAATAGGGAGGCGCCAGCATCATGTTTGATGAGGAGCGCCAGAATGAAGATCGAAGATGCAGTTGCGGCGGTGACGTCAGAAGCGAGCGCGCTCACATCTTGCCTCGGCCAGCCCGTTCTCGCCTACCACGTCACGGAAATCATGAGAGAGGCAGACCTGGCACACGCCCGCGAGATGCAACTCGCGCTGGTGCGACGAAGCATCGAAGCTCTTGTGGATGACGGCCTGGAAGGCGTCGCCGCCGAACATTTTGCATCCCAGTTCGACGGCCGCATCGGCTTGACCTGGAAACTCCTGCACGCATCCGATGGCGTGGCGCATTGATCAAGACCAGACGGTCTTGGTCGACGTGGTTCTGAAGTCGCGGCACTCTTCAGATCAACAGCATCCAGGACCAATACGCACCGATCACCATTTGCACGGCGAACGCGGTGAATCTGAGGCTGACCGCGAGCTGGGTCGTGGAGACGAGGTGGATCATCGACTGCATTATCCGTGCGCCTAACAGCGTGTAGGCCAGGGGATTCGTGATATCTGTTTTTGCAATGATGATCGCGACGCCTAGCAGACCTCCGAAGATTGGAAGCCCTTCAATGCAGTTGGCGTGGGCGCGGGCCAACCGCTGCATGAAGGGGGTGAGTGCTGCGTTATCTGGCGTGAAGCCGTTTGCCGCGACTTGCCCAGAGATCACCAGGTAGGTCCGGATGACTTCCATCACGATCAGCAGGGCCAGTGCCCACGAGATGAATCCAGTCAATGCATAAGCACTCGCCGACATGTGCCGCCCCCGTTGTTCGCCCTTTGGGCCGCTCGATCACAATGCGATCATGACCCCTAATGCGCAACACGGGTAGGTGATCCTATCTACTGACTTCCGTTTTCCACCAAGCATCGCCGTGCATGACTGCTCAGATGGCGGCCGAGACCGGAACCGGGGCGGCCACCGTGTTCAGATTTCAGTTCCCTCTGCGACGGTCAGTGCATCTTCTATGTCCACGCCGAGGTATCGAACGGTGTTTTCAATCTTGGTGTGTGCTTTGTGAGATCACAATCAAGGAGCTCCAAGAGAGACCTGCGCTCAACGACTGGGGTAACCGACGACCGCGCGAGGCCGCGCACGAGATACAGCGGCGCGTCTGCGACGGTATCGCCACTGATCGGATCGAGGTGTTTTCGGCATCACAAGCCCGCCAGCTGGTGTTATGCTACTTTTTGCCCCGAGGCTTGAGCTTAGGCGATGAGGTTGAGGAGGAGGATATGGCAGAGACGGAGCTTCAAAACCGCAGTGGAATGCCGATTGGCGCCGATCTTATCGATGAGTTCGCTTCCGGGTTGGCTGGACGCTTAATCCGGCCCGCTGATGCCGACTACGACGAGGCACGTCGTATTTGGAACGCGGCAATCGACCGACACCCGGGAGTGATCGCACGCTGCCTTGGTGTTGCCGATGTAATCCAGGCGGTGAAATTCGCGTCTAGAAATGACCTTCTGGTCGCGGTGCGTGGGGGCGGTCACAATGTCGCCGGGCGGGCTCTATGCGACAACGGCATCGTTATCGACCTCTCCGCCATGCGTGGCGTGCTTGTTGATCCCAAGACGCGGACTGTGCGGGTGCAGGGCGGCTCCACGCTTGGTGACCTCGATCGCGAAACGCATCTGCATGGGCTTGCGGTGCCGGTCGGCGTCGTCTCGAAGACCGGCGTTGCCGGTCTGACACTCGGCGGCGGCGTAGGCTGGCTGGTGCGCAAGCACGGGCTCAGTTGCGACAATGTGATCTCGTTTGAGCTGGTGACGGCGGAGGGACACCTGCTGACGGCCAACGCAGAAGAACACCCCGACCTCTTTTGGGCCTTGCGCGGCGGAGGCGGCAATTTCGGCATCGTCACCTGCTTCACCTTCCGAGCGCAGCAAATATCTTCGGTGCTCGGCGGCTTGATTGTTCACGCCCGCGACAAGTCCGGCGAGGTGCTGCGCTTCTATCGCGACTTCATGGCCACGGCACCGGAGGAACTGACTGCCTACGCGGCCATGCTGACGACGCCGGACGGCATGCCGGCGGTCGGCATAATCTCATGCTGGTGCGGCGAGGGGGAAGAAGGCGCACGTGTGCTGGCGCCGCTGCGAGCCTTCGGTCCGCCGCTGCTCGACGCCATCCAGCCAATGCCCTTCCCGTCGATGCAGAAGCTGCTGGACGGCGCTTTCCCGAACGGTACCCACAATTACTGGAAGGCGAGCTTCGTTCCCCAGCTTACCGACACGATCATCGACCTGCTTGTCGAGCATGGAAATCGGATGGAGTCGCCTCTTTCGGCCTGCATCGTGGAGTTCTACGGCGGCGCGCCAGGCCGCATCGGTCGCGCGGACTCCGCCTTCGCCCAGCGGAACGCAGAATACAACATCGGGATGACTGCACAGTGGGCGGATCCGGCCGAAAGTGAAAGGCATATTGCCTGGGTGCGGGCCATGTTTGATGCGTTCGAGCCGCATTCGAGCGGCATGCACCTTCTGAACTTTCAGAGCGAGCCCGCGGACCAGATGATCCGCGCCTCCTTCGGCGACAACTACAGTCGGCTTGCCGAGGTAAAGCGGAAATATGACCCGACGAACTTTTTTAGCGTCAACCAAAACATCTCGGCCGCGACACACTAGGCGCATTGCCGCCCGGCAGCCTGTGGCCGCCGGTCGGTCCGCTTCCAGTCGAATGGATCAGGAAAGCAGCCGTTCTGCCGAGACCCTGATGCCTACCGAAGCTTTCGCCTGAGCGACCATGCGAACGTCGCATGATGCAGGCGGCCTGTCGCTGCTCAAGGATGCCAGCGAAAAGCTCAGCGTTTCGGCGCGGGCTTACCACCGGTGCTGAAGTGGCCCGGAAGCTGGCCGATCTCGACCCTAGCGAACCGTCGGACCGCATCCATCTCGATCTGTCTCTTCGTGATCGCATCAGGAACTCGGAAGGCCGGCCCTCGACAGCATTTCAAGGAATCTCGCGTGATGATGATCCTTCACATAGCGTGGCACAAAGCCGGGGCAAACATTATCCAGGTTGAGATGTGGAAGTTGTGACAGGCAGTGATGGACGGCCCGTGAGGCTTCGTCGTTGTTTCCGGTTGCCGCGGCGGCCGCAGCCCAATAGAGGGCGCCGCGAACGAATCCCGGCTTTGTCCTGACCACCCTGCGGGCGACTTCGAGCGCCCGCCAATCGTCTCCGCCCGCGAACAGTGCAACAACCAAGGCATGGTGACGCCAGAAGTCGATTACGTCATGCGTTCCGAGCCGGATTGCCTCGTTGGCCTCACGCACTGCTTCGCTGACCTCTCCGCGCAACGCAAAGAGCATCGAAATATCGCCGTGGCCGGTCGGATAGCTTGGGTTGAGGCTGATCGCATGTTGGCATTCGGCGATCGCCTCGTCGATGCGGCCGGAACTTTCGAGAGCGAATGACAGGATGCAGCGGGCAATTTCGTCGTCAGGCACCGCCCGTACCGCTGCTTCCGCAAGCTCGACCGCACGCTCGATCTGGCCCGGCTCCCGGGGCAGCGAGCCAAACGCCACGCCCATGGAAATTACGATCGAGAGCGTCCGCTTCGCACGAGCGTTGTCGGGACCTATCGAGACAGCCTTCTCGGCAAGCTCTATCCCGACCGATAGCGAGTCCCGAGTCATCTCAAAATACTTCATGAGAGCCTCGTTCACCAACCTGCGCACTTCAGGAGGACCAGGCGGGCTCTTGTCGCGGACTTTCCAATTGGTCAGTTGAAGGTCGAGGATCACTGCCAGGACAACAGACTGTGCGATCCTGTCCTGGAATTCCAGCGCGTGCTCGGAGTGGCCGTCGAACTTCTGGGCCCAGACGTTGTGGCCGCCAGCGGCATCGACAAGCTGGACGTTCACCCTCAGCCCATTGCCGGATCTCTGGACGCTGCCGCTGAGCATATATCGCGCCCGGCGCATCCCCGGCGTTTTGGCTTCTTCGCCTGGGCCGTTCTTCTCCATGGA
Source organism: Mesorhizobium sp. P2_A8 (assembly GCF_056404935.1). Lineage (NCBI taxonomy): Bacteria > Pseudomonadati > Pseudomonadota > Alphaproteobacteria > Hyphomicrobiales > Phyllobacteriaceae > Mesorhizobium > Mesorhizobium sp. P2_A8. The sequence goes on along the minus strand of NZ_JBFUDB010000003.1, from coordinate 196,788 downwards.
CGGAAGCGCAGAGAGCACGACATAGTCGGCCACCTCGGAGAGGGCTGTGGTGATGTCCTGGACGAGTCCCTTGGCGAAAAAGTCGTCGCCTTGCTTTCCGGTCAGATTGATGAAGTCGGCAACGCTGATGGACGGGCGCCCGAGACGCTGGCCGGCCGGAATACCACTTGCCGACTGCATATTTGACGCAGTGTCCGCAGCAGACAGCATGGATTGCCAAAGCGCTCGCGTCTCCGGGCCGGCTTCGACCCCAAACTCCTTCTTCAGCATGCTTTTGCAAGCCTCGTATGTCCTGATCGCCCTGTCGCGTTGGCCACATGCGAGGAGCAATTCCATCTTGAGCCGATAGGATTCTTCCCGCGTCGGTTCCATGGCCAGAACACGATCAACCAGGATGACCCCGGTTTCTGCGTCGACGAGGCGTGCCAATTTTTCGAAAGCCTCGAGTGCGCGGCTCAGCAGCCTGTCGCGTTCGGATGCGACCCAGTCATCGAACCCATTGCTTCCCAGATAATGCCCGTCGAGGAATGGCCCGGTATAGTTCGCCAGAGCCTTTTCGAGTTCCGGCACGGAACGAGCCGAGAGGCCTGCTTCGAACTCCGCCACGTCAACCCGAACCGCGTCCGGCGCAAGGCCGATCAACTCCCCGCGGGAATGGATGAGATCCACACCTGCTCGCGACAGATCCCGGCGCAAGACGCTGAGGGTTTGCCGCAGGCTATTGCGCGAGTGTTCGCTATCGCTGTCACCCCAAAACAGATCAGCCAGTCTCTCCCGGGTCGCCACCATGCCTGGACACCGGGCGAGATAAGCAATGATCGCGGGACCCCGTTTCCCTGTCAGCCGGAGCGGATCCGCCTTTTCATTTTCGATCCGGAAACCGCCGAAGAGCGAGATTCTATTTGCAGCGCTGCTATTCTTATTTTGCATTCGCTCTCCCAGCCTGACGAAATTCTAACTCAAAACTAACGCTTCGCAAACTGTAGCGCCCCGCCCTCAAGCGCTGTCGTGACGCAAGGTCAATTAGGCTTCGCTAAACTAGGGCGACCGAGCCAGCAACAGGCTTTGGCTCGAGGGGGTGGCGGGTGTCCAAGACTAGAGCCAATTTGCTGCTGCTGTTTGCAGCTGCTTTATGGGGCCTCGGCAATGTCGCGCAAAAGACAGTGCTTGCTCATCTCGACGCACTGAGTGCCGTCGGCCTGCGCTGCCTGATCGGTGGGCTGCTTGTACTGCCCTTTGTCTTGATCGAAAGGCGACTGCCTGCCGGGCCGGGTTATTTCTCCAGTCTGGCCAGGGTGGGTGTGCTGTTTGCCATCTCCATCACGCTTCAGCAGCTTTGCTATCTCGGCGCCACGGTCACGAATGCAAGCTTCCTGGTGAGCACGGCAACGGTGATGACACCACTGGCCGCCTGGCTGCTCAACGGCGAACGTCCGACAGCGAGCCTTGCCATCGCCGCCGGGTTGACCGTGCTCGGTGCCCTGCTTTTGTCCGGTGGGATCGCCGGTCTCAGCGGCGGCGATCTCACCGCCATCCTGTCGGCTGCCTGCTATGCGCTCTGGATGGTCGAGCTTGGCCGGCACATGCAGGCCCACGCGCGACCGTTCACGGCCGCGGCGACGCAGTTCCTCGGCGCCGCCGCTTTCGTCCTGCCGCTCGCGGCACTGCAAGGCAATCTGTCGCTGGCCGGTGCATTTGCCGCCGGCCCGGACCTGGCAGTCCTCGGCGTGTTCTCCACCGCAATCGCTTTCGGCATACAGATTGCCGCCCAGCGCTTCACTCCCGCCAGTCATGCCGCCGTGATCGTCAGTGCCGAAAGCGTCTTCGGGGCGCTGGGCGCGGCGATCTTCCTCGGCGAACGGAACTCACCGGCAGGCGCATTGGGTGCCGCGATCATTCTCGGTGCGATCCTGTCCGTCGCACTGTCGAACCGAACGCCGCGGGACCAAGGCCCCTCGCCAAATTTCCACATGTTGAAAATGGCCGCTTTGAAAACGACCGGTTGTCGAGATGGAGAATGACATGTTCGGAAGTGCGCATCAGGACGTAGGTGCCTTGTCTGCAGCGGTCTCCTTCCGCGAGCAGGCGCAGGCGGTACGCGGTGACTTTCTGAAGCCGTTGAAACGATCTGCCAGAGGGCCGGCAAAGCAGGTCAGCTCATACTTGAGACTGGCGGGAACCCTTGCCGCTTCGGTGTTTTGGGGGCTGCAGGCACACGCGGCCAACGTCGATGTTGCCATCGTATTCGCGGTCGATTTCTCGTCCTCGATTGATCCGGAGATTGCCGACCTGCAGCGCGAGGGACATGCTGCGGCGCTCACTTCGCCAGAGATCATTGCGGCCATCACGCGGAACTACGTTGGCTGCATCAGCGTGGCCTACTTTGAATGGTCGAGTCCCGGGCACACACGCATTGTGCTGCCGTGGACAAATATCTGTGGGCTGGAAGATGCCAAGGCGGCTGCGTCGGTGATCAGCAAGAAAGGAGATACGGGCCATATTCGCAGAGGGCGAAGCGGAACATCCGTTTCCGCGGCCATCGACGTCGGATGCCTTCTGCTCGACCAGTTCCCTGGAAACGCGGCCAAGAAAGTAATCGACATCTCTTCCAATGGTGAGAACAACGACGGACTTCCTGTTCAGCCGAGCAGGCTCAACGCCGTTGCCAAGGGATACACAATCAATGCAATCGCCATTCCAGCAAAAGATGAGAATCCTGAACAACCATTGGCATCCTATTTCGCCCAATCGGTCATTGGCGGTTCGCAAGCCTTCGTCATAACCCCGAAGGGCCCAAGCGACTATACTATGGCCCTTCGCCGGAAGTTGGTGACGGAAGTCAGCATAAACGTCGACCCACAACCTCCCGCCATCGGCGGATGGGCGCTCTTCAAGCCAGTGATCCCAAACCTTGCGGAGAACTAAGCCTAAACCGCTTGTCCCGGGGCTGGGCGGTACTGGGTCGTCTTCTCGACTTGGCTGCGAAAAGCCCTGTCGCCGAAATCCATATTCTCGATGACGATGTTTCGCGGCACAACGCCTTCCGCGCACCTGGCGCAGCGTCACTCGAGGAATTGGCCCGGCGGCCTTTGAAAGTCGAATGCTTGACGGCGATCTGCACGCGGCTTCATCGGCCCTAAATGGCGCGATGCAGCAGACCAGCGGCGAGTTGTCGGCAAATAAAGCCAGTTGTTCGAGAACGAACATAGCGAGCCTGTTACGAATAACCAGCCTTGGCGCCTGCGGCCTCATGCTGATGTCATGAAACCTTTTGATTTCTAAGCCGTTGTCGGCCGCATGTCTCCTAGATCCAAACCGAAACCGACCAACGGTGCCAAACCACGTAGTACCAGGGCGTCGCGTCGGCAGGAGGGGCCTGCCGTGGAAGTCGCGTCCGAGGTGGTCGGCGAGGCCGCGCCGCCGCCGGAAGCTATCGAACCAGATCCACAGCTGACGCCCGAAGAGGCCGAGCAGACGCGCAAGAAATACCTCCTAACGCGCTTCTGGATCAGCGCGCGTGGTTATTGGAGCCGGCATGGCGACCGGCTCGCTTGGCCGTGCACGATCGGCCTGTTGGCCCTGATCGGCATCAACGTCGGTTTCCAGTATGGGATCAACGTCTGGAACCGCGCGATTTTCGACGCCATCGAGAACCGCGACGCCCACACCGTTTATTTCCTCAGCGTCGCTTTCCTGCCGCTCGTGGCCGGAAACGCAAGTCTCGTCGTGGCACAGGTCTTCCTTCGCATGACGATTCAACGTCGCTGGCGCTCCTGGCTTACAACTTCGGTCATCGGCCGCTGGCTGGCCAACGGCCGCTATTATCAGTTGAACCTGGTCAGCGGCGACCACCAGAATCCCGAAGCCCGCATCGCTGAGGATTTGCGGATTGCGACGGAGTCGCCCGTCGATTTCATTGCCGGTGTCATTTCCGCATTTCTGTCGGCTTCAACCTTTATAGTCGTGCTGTGGACGATCGGCGGTGCGCTCACCCTGCCGATGGGAGGCTCGAGCGTCACCATTCCCGGCTTCCTCGTTGTAACCGCGGTGATCTATGCCGCCATCACCTCCACTTCGATGGTGGTCATTGGCCGCCACTTCGTCGAGCTCTCGGAGGCGAAAAACCAGACCGAAGCCGAATTCCGCCACACGCTAACGCGCGTGCGCGAAAACGGCGAGAGCATTGCATTGCTCGGCGGCGAGGAAGAGGAGCGCAGTGGCATCGACAAGACCTTCGCCCATGTCCTCAAGCAATGGGCGTTGCTGACGGGCCAGCACATGCGCACCGCTCTGGTGTCGCAGGGGTCGAGTCTGTTTGCTCCGGTTGTGCCGGTCTTGCTTTGCGCTCCGAAGTTTCTCGAGGGCAGTATGACCCTTGGACAGGTCATGCAGGCTGCCTCCGCTTTCGCCATCGTGCAGGGCGCGTTTGGATGGCTGGTCGACAACTACCCGCGCCTTGCCGACTGGAACGCTTCCGCGCGACGCATCGCCTCGCTGATGATGTCGCTCGATGGACTCGAGCGCGCCGAGCAGAGCGACGCCCTGGGGCGCATCACCCTCGGCGAAACTGAAGGCGAGGCAATACTTAGCCTGAACGATCTCTCCGTATCGCTTGACGATGGCAGTGCCGTGGTCAGGGAAACCGAGGTCGCGATCGAACCGGGTGAGCGGGTGCTGGTCGCCGGCGAATCCGGTTCAGGCAAGAGCACGCTGGTGCGGGCGATCGCGGGCCTGTGGCCGTGGGGTGGCGGCAGCGTCAATTTCCACCCTGACAAGCGAATGTTCATGTTGCCGCAACGTCCTTACATCCCCTCGGGGACGCTTCGCCGTGCGACCGCCTATCCCGGTGCAGCCGACAACTGGACGCTGAAAGAAATCAGGGCCGCGCTTGACAAGGTGGGACTCGGTCATCTGAGCGACAAGATCGAGGAAGACGCGCCATGGGACCAGACCCTGTCGGGTGGCGAAAAGCAGCGGCTCGCATTTGCGCGCCTCCTCTTGCACGCCCCAGATATCATCGTGCTCGATGAAGCGACGGCAGCACTCGATGAGAAGAGTCAGGACAAGATGATGGAGACCGTCATCCAAGAATTGCCGACGGCCACCATCATAAGTGTTGCACACCGGGTCGAGTTGGAAGCCTTCCATAGCCGAAAGATCACCTTGGAGCGGCGCAAGGGTGGCGCAAAGCTGGTGAGCGATGTCGATCTTGTCCCGCGCAAGGGCGGACGAAAGTTGCTTGCGAGCCTTCTCAGACGGCGGCGCACCTACCAAAAATCTGGATGAGCCGGAGCAAATACGCGCTGCCGCAGACCAAAAAGCCTGCCCGGTCGGGATACGGCTTGCAAACATAGCCTCTGTTTTCCGCCGCTGCGTTCGCTTGAACTAACGCTTGCTGTCCGCAGGCTTGCGATTATGGTTGGCGAAGTTTCTGAGGCGGCAGGGGAACAGCATTTGCCTCGTCGATCGGCTCGATCTCACCTGCTTGGCCTGATCGCGGCCGCGGTGATACCCGTCTGGCTCTTCGCGGCCTATCAACTGGTCCAATATGCTGTGCATGAGCGGTCCCGCTTCGAACAGGACGCACGCCAAACCGCCCGGCAGGTTTCGCTCGTCGTCGAGGGTGAACTGGCCAATCTCCAAACGACTCTCAACGGCCTGTCGAAATCGCCTGCTCTGTCCAATGGCGATCTGGAGGCTTTCCGCGGCGAGGCGCTCAGCCTGGTCGAAGGGACGGACCGGATCATCGTCTTGCGCGATTTAGGTCGCAATCAACTGTTGAATACAGCGATCGGATACGGCGCAGATTTGCCGCCGGTCGAACCGATTCCGGCAGGGGATATGGAGAAACTCAGAGCGTCTGGACTGTTGGTCAGCGATGTCTTTGCCGGCAGGGATTCCAAAAACCATCGCATCGCCGTTGCCATACGGGTGCCGGCTCCGACGGGCGAAGACCTGGTCCTTTCGATTTCTATCCCAACCGCGCACATTCGCGATGTGATGATGCCTGCTGTGCCTGAAGGCTGGACGGTCGGTGTTGGAGATCGCGACGGAAGTTACGTGGCTCGTTCCAGGTCGCATCAGGAGATGACCGGCAAGCCCGGATTGCCGGAATATCTGGAAAAAATCGTTGGCCGCTCCGGCAGCTTCACATCCCGCAACTTCGAGGGCACCACGCTGCTGGCAGGCTACTACCGATCCTCCTATTCCGATTGGTTCTATACCGCCAACGTGCCGCTTTCGGAGGTACAGGCGCCGCTGTGGCGCTCGCTCGCGGCAATTTGCGGTATCGGCCTCCTGGCGCTTCTTGTGTCGACCGCCCTCGGATACGTCGTTGGAAAGCGCTTCACTGGAGCGACCACCGACCTTGCCGCCCGCGCTGAGGCGCTTGGGCAGGGCCGCACAGTTGAGCCCATGTCCACCACGGTTGCCGAATTCGGTGCCATTGCGCAGGCGCTGGTAGCTGCAGAGGGCGCCATCGCCGAGCGCCGGTATGAGTTGGAGACCGTACTGGAGACGGTGCCGGCAGCAGTCTGGTTCACCTATGACCCTAAAGCCCTTCAGGTCATCCGCAATCGCTTCGCGGCGGAACTCATGGGTTTGCCGACCGACGCCCGCAAATCGTTTGGCGCGCCCGACCTCGTGATCAATACCGTGGCGGTCAAGGACGGCCATACCGTGAGCCGGGAGGACCGGCCCCTAAGTCGGGCAATGCGCGGGGAACTGACCGACAACGAAGAATTCGCCTATACGCTTCCGACGGGCGTGGAGCGCTTTCTGCTCTCGAGCGCGCGTCCGATCCGCAGCCCAGGCGGCAGCATAATTGGTGCCGTGCAGATCAGCCTCGACATAACCGACCGCAAACGCGGCGAAGAGCATCGCAAACTGCTGGTCAACGAACTGAACCACCGCGTCAAGAACACGCTTTCGGTGGTCCAGGCCATTGCCAACCAGACGATCCGCAACGCAACCACATTGCCCGAGGCAGGACGGACCCTGTCCAGCCGGCTGATCTCGTTGGCGAAGGCGCACGATATCCTGACGCAGAAGAACTGGAGCGGCGCCGATCTCCATGATCTGATCACAGCATCGATCAAGCCACATGCTCCGATCGCACGTTTTCAAATCAGCGGAGAGACGGTTTGGCTTCCGCCAAACGTCGCCCTTTCATGTGCTCTCGGGCTTCATGAACTTACGACGAATGCAATCAAATATGGGGCGCTGTCGAATGCGAACGGCAGGGTTTCGATCTTCTGGAAGCTTGATGGTCAAAAACACCAACGCCGACTTGAACTCGAATGGCGAGAGACCGGGGGCCCAACCGTTGGTCCTGTCGAGCGCAAGGGATTTGGCACCCAGCTTCTGGAGCGCATATTCGACTCCGATTCCGGGGGCCGAGTGGTGCTGACTTTCGAAAGGTCAGGACTGGTCTGCCTTTTTCGGGTGAACCTGTCTGAACCGAATGAGGCCGAAGCACGTTTCCCAAGCAGCGAAACTTAGATATTGCGGTTCAGTATATTGCCGTTGGGCGCTACTCGGCCACGCCAAAGGTCGAACGAAGTGGCCATGTCACTCAGGATGGCCAAGGCACAAGCGACCGCAATTTTGCTAGCGCCGCACGACAGCCGTACTTTCCCTGACAATCTGCCTGATGGCCAGTTCGCGTTGTCTCAAATGCAGTCGCTGCGATGGCGATGCCAGGATGTAGAAAGCCGGGCTATGTCAATCAGCTTTGCTGCCATCTTCGATATCCATTGAGCCCTCGAAGGCGAAATTCGGACATCGAGCGGAATCCGGAGAAACGGTTTTCGCCTGTTCCGGATCGGCGATGCCGTGGCCAGCCGGAACATTCACGCAGCTTATCTACGACGCGCATCATCTGATGATCAACGCCTGACTTGGGCAGCGGACTCGACCGCGAGTCGTCGCGGCCCCTCTAAATCGGCGGCCCCTCCAAATCGATTGTACTCTTTCTGTACATCAGTTGTGTACGTAGATTATACAATCTGTTGACTCGCACGTCGGTTTGTGCAAATTCCTTGCCGTCGACGCGGTCGAACCGTTGTCGCGAAACTCAGACGGAGGTCTCGATGAAGAGCGGGAAGAACGGTCTGTACGACGATCTGAAGCGGCAGATCCTGACGATGGAACTCGACCCCGATCAGGATCTCGATGAGGTGAGCCTCAGCGAGCGCTACGGCCTATCTCGAACGCCTGTGCGGGAGATTTTTCGCCGGCTCGAGGGGGAGGGCTATATCGATATCCGTGCCAATCGCGGCGCACGCGTTGTCCCCATGAACCATCAGACGCTCCGGCACTTCTTCCTGGTCGCGCCGATGATCTATGCCGCGATCGGCCGCCTGGCGGTCCAGAATTTCAAGCCGAAGCAACTTGCAGACCTCACGGACACGCAGGAGCGGTTCCGTACGGCAAGCGTCACCGGCGACGCATTCGCCATGGTTCTCGAGAACAATCGCTTCCATGAGATCATCGGCGAGATGTCGGGCAACGCCTACCTGCAGCCGAGCCTTGGCCGACTGCTGATCGACCACGCTCGCATCGGCCACACTTTCTTCCGGCCCCGTACTGATGACATGCACCGGCGTCTGCGGCTCGCTGCGGACCACCATGATGGCTTCATCGCCGCCATCGGCTCGCATGACGAGGACACGGTCGTCGACCTCGTATTCGAGCACTGGGAACTGTCGCGCGAGAACATGGAGATGTTTATCGCCCCGCAAGGATTGAAGGCGGACGCGCTGGTCGGAATGCCCGCCGCATCGACGGAGGAGCCGTCTTGAAGTTCGAAGGTATCTACACGCCCGCTATCACACCTCTCGACCCGAAGGGGCAGATAGACCGTGACGCCTTCGCGGCTGTTCTGGAGTCGCTCATCGAAGCCGGGGTGCACGGCATCATCGTTGGCGGATCGACGGGTGAATACTACGCCCAGAGCGCCCAGGAGCGCTTTGATCTCGCCGCCTATGCCAAGGAGGTGATTGGTACCCGGATTCCGCTCATCATTGGAACGGGCGCCATCAGGACCGAAGACTCGGTCGAATACGCCAAGGCGGCAAAGGAAATCGGAGCCGACGCTATCCTTGTGTCGTCGCCGCCATACGCCTTGCCTACGGAACGTGAGAATGCGGTTCACGCGCTCACGGTCGACCGCGCCGCGAACCTTCCGATCATGCTCTACAACTACCCCGCCCGCATGGGGGTGACGATGAGAGAGGACTACTTCTCCCGCGTCGGCAAATCCAGGAACGTCGTCGCCATCAAGGAGAGCTCCGGCGAGATGGGCAACCTCCATTTGCTGGCGCGGAAATTCCCGCATATCGCGCTCTCTTGCGGCTGGGATGACCAGGCGCTCGAATTCTTTGCATGGGGCGCCAGGAGCTGGGTTTGCGCCGGCTCCAATTTTCTGCCGCGCGAACACGTCGCACTTTACGAGGCCTGCGTCCTCGAAAAGAACTTCGACAAGGGCCGCGCCATCATGACGGCGATGCTGCCGCTCATGGATTTCCTCGAATGCGGGAAGTTCGTGCAGTCGATCAAGCATGGCTGTGAGCTGATCGGCCTCAAGGCCGGCCCTGTGCGGGCGCCGCTGCGCCCTCTCAACTCGGAAGAAAAGCGGGGTCTGCAGACCGTCGTCGCCACCTTGAAGCGCACGGTCGCCCAGATCACGTCGGGAGCAAACCATGCATGAACCATTGACCGCCGCCGAATACAAGGCGATTGCCGCAGGCCTTCAATTTCCGACCAATGCCTTCATCGACGGCGCGTTCCGTCCGGCGAATTCCGGCAAGACATTCAAGACGACCAATCCGGCGACGGGCGACACGCTTGCCGAGATCGCGGCATGCGATGCCACCGATGTCGATTTCGCCGTGGCCAAGGCCAGGCAAGCCTTCGACGACGGACGCTGGCATCTCCGCTCGCCCGGCGAGCGCAAGGCCGTGCTGATCAAGTTCGCCAAGCTCATGGAGGACAACCGCCACGAGCTTGCGGTCATGGAGAGCCTCGACAGCGGCAAGCCGGTCCGCGAATGCCAGACCGTCGATGTTCCGGATACGATCCACACCATCCGTTGGCACGCCGAACTGATCGACAAGCTCTATGACGGCGTCGCTCCCGTGGGTTCGAACGCGCTGACGATGGTCGTGCGCGAACCGGTCGGCGTCGTCGGCTGCGTCCTGCCCTGGAACTTTCCGCTGCTGATGCTGGCCTGGAAAATCGGTCCAGCACTTGCCGCGGGATGCTCGGTGCTCGTGAAGCCCGCACAGGAGACGACGCTGACGACGCTTCGGGTCGCCGAACTGGCGCATGAGGCGGGTATCCCGGCGGGCGTCTTCAATGTTGTCACGGGCGGCGGCAAGGAGGTCGGCGAACCGATCGGCATGCATATGGACGTCGACATGGTCGCGTTCACCGGATCGACACCGACAGGTCGCCGCTTCCTGCACTACGCAGCGGACTCCAACCTCAAGCGCGTCGTCCTCGAATGCGGCGGCAAGAACCCGGCGGTGGTTCTCGACGATGCCGAAGATCTCGACCTCGTCGCCGAGCAGGTGGTCAACGGCGCGTTCTGGAACATGGGTGAGAACTGTTCGGCGACGTCGAGGCTCATCGTTCACGCCAGCATCAAGGACGAGTTGCTGCAGCGCATCGGCGCCTACATGCGCGAGTGGAAGACGGGCGATCCGCTCGATCCGGAAAACCGCATCGGCGCACTCGTCAGCAAGAGCCATTTCGAGAAGGTAAAATCCTTCCTCGGTGACGTGAAGACCGAAAAGCTCGCCATCGCCCATGGCGGGGCCACGCACAAGGGCATCTATATCGAGCCGACCGTCGTCGACGGAGTTACGCCCGCAAGCCGCCTGTTTCGGGAGGAGATTTTCGGACCGATCCTTTCGGTCACGACGTTCAATTCGCTTGCCGAAGCCGTGGCGCTCGCCAATGACACGAACTATGGCCTGACCGCATCCGTCTACACCGGCAGCCTGCGCAAGGCGATCAAGCTTGCGCGCGAAATCCGAGCCGGCGTCGTAACCGTCAACTGCTTTGGCGAAGGCGACGCGACGACGCCGTTCGGCGGCTACAAGGAGTCCGGCTTCGGGGGCCGCGACAAGTCGGTTTTCGCGCATGACAACTACTGCGAATTGAAGACGGTCTGGATCGACGTCTCGGATCGTTCGGTCGACGAGACCGTCAGATGAACGAAATCGTCGTCAAGCGGCTTCCGGCGGAATCCGGAACCTCGGGCTGGGAGGCGCTCAGCGGACGCTGCTTCCCCGTCCGGACGCTCGACGGCAACGTGTCGGCCGACTGGCTGATCATCGGTGCGGGCTTCGCCGGCCTCTCCGCGGCGCGGCGGCTGTCTCAGTTGCGGCCCGGCGACAGGATCGTCCTACTGGAGGCGGGGGAGATCGCCAAGGGCACCGCGGGCCGGAACTCCGGCTACATGATCGATGTCCCGCACAATATCTCGTCGGGCGAGTATTCTGTCGCCGACGGGGCCGCGACAAAGACGGAGATCGCCCAGAACCGTTTTGCGATCTCCTTCGCCGCCGACGCTGCGGCCGAGTATGACATGTCGGTGCGGACCTTCGATCCGTCGGGCAAGATCAATGCTGCCGCGACAGAGCGCGGGATAAGACTCAACGCAAATTATGGCCGCTCGCTCGCTAGCATCGGCGAGGAGCACCGCTTTGTGGATGCGGCCGAGATGCGGGAGATCACCGGATCGTCCTACTATCTGGGAGGTCTCTACACGCCAGGCGCGGTGGTGATCCAGCCCGCCGACTATATTCGCGGCTTGGCAGCCGGGCTGGCATCGAAGGTCGACATATTCGAGCACTCGCCGGTGCTCAGACTTGAGCGTGTCGGCGGGGCGTGGAAGGCCATATCGCATCGAGGCAGCATCAGCGCGCCGAAAGTCATCCTCGGCGTCAACGGCCACATCGAGGACTTCGGTCATTTCCGCGGCCGCTTGATGCACATCTTCACTTACGCATCGATGACCGCGCCCTTCACCGAAAGATCGACGGGCAAGGACAGGTGGGCGTTGCTTCCGGCCGATCCAATGGGCGCGACCGTCAGGAAGATTAGCTCCGATGGAAGCTCGCGGATCGTGATCCGGACCCGGTTCACCTACGACTGGGCCGTCCAGGTCGGTGAGAAGCGCCTGGCCGGGATCGCCGCCGAGCAGCGGACTTCGCTGGACGCCAGGTTTCCCGACCTCAGGGACGTGCCTTTCGAGCATGTCTGGGCCGGACGGCTTTGCCTCAGCCGCAACCATGTGCCCGCCTTCGGCGAGATCGAAGAAGGCCTCTACTCGGCGTGCTGCGAGAACGGCCTCGGGACCGTGAAAAGCACGCTCGCGGGCGTCATGGCCGCCGATCTGGCGACCGGCACCCGCTCGCACATGCTCGACGAATTCTCGGATCAGCCGGAGCCCAAGAGGCTCCCTCCGGAGCCGCTTGCATGGCTTGGCGTGAATACCGTGATCCGATTGCAGGAATTGCGTGCAGGCCGCGAGGGATGACCCTCGCCGCGCAATGTGAAGACCGAGCCGACCGCAAAAGTCTTCAAAGAGAATGGGAACAAAAGACAAAGGAGTGAGTAAAATGAAGACGTTGTGGAAAGCGCTCTGCGCTGCCGCGATGGTCGGTATGACCATGCTGTCCGCTCAGGCGGAAGAAAAGACCATTACCATGGGCACGATGTCCTGGGAGGACCTCACCCCCATCACGGGCATCACCAAGAAGGTGCTCGAAGACTCCGGCTACACCGTGAAGGTGGTGGACTTTTCCGAGTGGGGCATCGCCTACGCCGCACTTACCAAGGGCGACATCCAGCTCCTGGCCTCGCAGACGGACTACGTCGCCCAGGACTACTGGGACAAGAACAAGAAGAAGCTCGAGAAGATCTCCCCGGTTTCGCATGGCCTGTTCCAGGGCGTGGCGGTACCGAAATACGTGAGCATCGACTCCATGGACCAGCTCAACGACAACGCCGACAAGTTCGGCGGCAAGATCGTCGGCATCGAGCCCGGTTCGGGTCTGATGCGCGATACGGCAAACTCGGTGAAGGCATACGACCTGAAACTGCAACTCGTTGAGGGCAGCACCGCTGCCATGACCGCAGCGCTCAAGTCGGCCGTCGACCGCAAGGAATGGATCGCCGTCACCATCTGGGAGCCCTCTTGGATGATGCAGAAATATGACGTCAAGTTCCTCAAGGACCCGAAGGCCGTCTTCCCGCCGCCGCAGAGCTATTACTGGATCGGCAAGAAGGGCTTCTCCGCCGACAATCCACATGCACGCGAAGTGATCGCCAGCGTCTACGTGCCGCTTGCCGACATCACCGCGATCAACTCTGCCGTCAACGAGGGCAAGACCATGGACGAGGCCATCAAGGCCTGGACCGACAGCCATGCCGACCTCCTGAAGCGCTGGGAAAACATCAAGACCCAGTAGTCGTCGAAACGGCGGGCCGCCGACATCGGCGGCCCGTTCGGAGCAACGAAAACATGAAGGCCGCCGCCAAACCGGCCCGTGGGGAACGCGATGAACACTGCGATGAACGACTCCAGCGAAGTGCTGGTCGACTGCCAGTCGGTATGGAAGATCTTCGGCGCCCGCGCCCAGGCGGCGGTCAAGGCCATCTCCGAACGTGGACTGTCCAAGAAACAGGTGCTGCAGGACTTCGACTGCGTGGTCGGCGTCTCCGACGCCAGCCTGCAGGTCCGCCGCGGCGAGATCTTCTGCATCATGGGGCTGTCGGGGAGCGGCAAGTCGACGTTGATCCGCCTCCTCAACCGCCTGATCGAACCAAGCCTCGGCAAGATCACGGTAAAAGGAAAGGAGATCGCGAAGCTCAATCCGGCGGAGCTGCGCGAAATGCGCTCCCGCAACATCGGCATGGTGTTTCAGAGCGTGGCGCTGCTCCCCAACCGGACGGTTCTCGAGAACGCCGGCTTCGGTCTCGAGGTACGCGGCGTCGCGAAAGACGAGCGCAACAGGACCGCCCGCGCGGCCCTCGAAAAAGTTGGACTTGGCGACTGGACCTCGCGCTATCCGAAAGAACTGTCCGGCGGCATGCAGCAGCGTGTCGGTCTCGCCCGGGCGCTGGCGGCAGACCCGGAGATCATCCTCATGGACGAGCCGTTTAGCGCCCTCGATCCGCTCATCCGGCGCCAGTTGCAGGACGAATTCCGACAGCTGACGAAGTCGCTGGGCAAGTCCGCCGTTTTCATCACCCATGATCTTGAGGAAGCCATCCGCATCGGCGACCGCATCGCCATCATGAAGGACGGTGTCATTGTCCAGGTCGGAACGGCGGAGGAGATCGTAACCAGGCCCGCCGACGACTACGTCTCAGATTTCGTGGCGGGCATCTCCAGGATCCACCTGGTCAAGGCACACTCCGTCATGCGTCCGGTTGCCGAATTCAAGGCGGCAGAGCCGAATTGCGACGTGAACGCGCTTCTTCGCACCTCGCCGGAGTCCGATATCGCCGCGCTCATCGATCTCACCATGCAGTCCGATCGCGACGCGATATCGGTCGTCGAGAACGGAGCCGTCATCGGTGTCGTGACCATTCGTGGCTTGCTCCGGGGCGTCGCCGGCACGCCAAACGCCGCCTAGGCTCGGGAGAAGCGAAATGGACATCTCGACCATCACGGATACTTTTGACAGCTGGACGGACAATGCACTTGGCTGGATCAGCGACAACGGCGAGTGGCTGTTTGACTCTGTCAGGGCCGTGCTCGAAGGCACCTATGACGGCGTCCTCTGGCTTCTTCAGCTCGCACCGTTTTACGTCATCGCGATCATTGCAGCCCTGCTTGGATGGCGCTTGATCAACGCCTTCGCGGGCATCCTGGCGGGGCTTGCCATGATCTTCTGCGCCGTCATGGGGCTTTGGAGCGAAACCATGAGCACATTGGCCCTGGTGATCACTGCCACGATCCTCGCTCTTCTTTTCGGCATCCCCATTGGAATAGTGGCTGGCTTCGTCAGGGCGTTTGACCGCTTTCTCGAGCCGATACTCGACCTGATCCAAACCATGCCGCCCTACATCTATCTTCTTCCGGCAATCGCGCTGCTCGGCTACGGGGCTGCGACAGCACTCGTTGCAACCTTCATCGTCGCGATGCCTCCCGCCATCCGGCTCACCTCTCTTGGCATCCGGATGACGCCGCACGAATTCATAGAGCTTGGCCAGGCAAGCGGCCTGACACCCTGGCAGATGTTTACCAAGATCAGGCTCCCTTTCGCCATCCCAAGCATCATGGCCGGGATCAATCAATGCCTGATGATGGCATTCGGCATGGTCGTCATTGCAGGTATCGTCGGGTCTGGCGGCCTGGGAGAGACGATCTATTCGGCGGTGCGCACGCTCGACATCGCCACGTCGATCAACGCCGCTATTGCGATCGTCATCCTGACCATGGTGCTCGACAGGCTCACGCAGAGCGTGGCGCAGCGCGCCAAGGAGACGCATGATGAATCCTGATCTGCTCCAGTTTTCGCCGGGCGCTTACCTCGCCCCTGCCGTTGATTGGCTGAACAAGAACTTCCATCCGTTCTTCGACGCCGTGACCAAGCTGATCGAGGCGGTGCTGGGCGCCATCGAAACCTCCCTGCTTTACCCGCCGCCCTACGCGACCATCGTCTTGGCTATCCTTCTCGCTGCGTTCTTCGTCAGCGTCAGAGTCTCGGTGGTGACGGCCATCGCGCTCACGTTCTGCCTGCTGGCGGGTTTCTGGACCGCGTCGATGCAGACGCTGGCGCTGGTGACGGTGGCTGTGATCATTTCCGTGGCGGTCGCCTTCCCGCTTGGCGTTCTGGCATCACGCTACCGCAAGTTCGAGGCCGCGATCCGACCCGTTCTGGACATCATGCAGACGGTGCCGCCATGGGTCTATCTCATTCCCGCCGTGATGATCTTCAGCCTCGGCCGCGTTCCGGCGATCATCGCGACGATCGTCTACGGCATACCGCCGATGCTGCGCCTGACAACGCTCGCCTTCAACCAGGTGCCGAAAGACCTACTGGAGCTCGGGCAGGCCACCGGCGCCTCGCCGCGGTCGATCCTTTTCAAGATCGAGATCCCTTCAGCCACCCCGACGCTCCTGGTAGGTCTCAACCAGTGCATTCTCTTGTCGTTGGCCATGGTCGTCCTGGCCGGCCTCGTCGGAGCCGGAGGTCTTGGAGCCGAGGTGACGCGTGGATTGACGCGGATGGAGATGGGCCTGGGCCTCAGAGCCGGCCTATCGATCGTCGCCGTCGCCATCCTTCTCGACCGGGTTTCCAGAGGCGTTCTGCAGCGCAGCCAGAGGCCTGGCGCAGCGAAGGCCGCCTGAACCGAAAAGGAATTCCCATGCGCCGCAGTTTCTTCTGCATCGATTCTCACACCTGCGGCAATCCAGTCCGTCTGGTCGCGGGAGGCGGTCCCTTGCTGCCCCATATCCCGATCGCCGAAC
Source organism: Mesorhizobium sp. P2_A8 (assembly GCF_056404935.1). Classification (NCBI taxonomy): domain Bacteria; kingdom Pseudomonadati; phylum Pseudomonadota; class Alphaproteobacteria; order Hyphomicrobiales; family Phyllobacteriaceae; genus Mesorhizobium; species Mesorhizobium sp. P2_A8. Next base: position 180,296 of record NZ_JBFUDB010000003.1, on the reverse strand, counting down.
GACGCGAGCTGTTCGTCCGCGATCATGACTGGATCCGGCAGGCATTGATGTTCGAGCCGCGCGGGCACGACATCATGTCAGGCGCGATCATCTATCCTGCCTACCGTGAGGACTGTGACTTCGCCGTGATCTTCATCGAAGTCAGCGGCTGCCTGCCAATGTGCGGCGCCGGCACGATTGGCCTCGTGACGGCAGCAATCGAGGAGGGCCTGGTAACGCCCCGGATTCCCGGCAAGCTGTCGATCGAGACTCCGGCCGGCAGGGTTGATATCGAATACGAGAAGCCCGGCGAGTTCGTGGACTCCGTGCGGATGTTCAACGTTGCCAGCTATCTGCATGCCGCCGATGTCGCCGTCGACGTGCCTGGTCTCGGTCGGCTCGTCGTCGACATCGCCTATGGCGGCAACTACTACGCCGTCGTCGAGCCGCAGGAGTCATGGGAAGGCCTGGACGGCATGTCGGCGAGCGCCATCGTAGACCTCAGCCGTAGTCTTCGCGAAGCGCTCAAACCTGTCTGCGATCCAGTTCATCCCGAAGATGACAGGATACGCGGCGTGGACCACGCCATCTGGTGCGACACGCCCTCAAGCAGCAAGGCCGACGGCCGCGGCGCGGTGTTTTACGGCGACAAGGCGATCGACCGTTCGCCGGGCGGCACCGGGACTTCGGCGCGCCTGGCGCAACTCTACGGGAAGGGACGACTGAAGGTCGGCGACACGTTCCGCCAGGAAAGCCTGATTGGCACCGTCTTCGAGGGCCGCATCGAGGCAGAGGCCGAGATAGGCCCCTTCAAGGGCATCAAGCCCAGTGTCGGCGGCTGGGCGCGGGTCATCGGCCACAACACGATATTCGTCGACGATCGCGACCCGTTGGCCCACGGCTTCCAGATCAAGTAGGCGGAACCAGATGCATGGATAGCGTCGCGCGCGTGGCTGAACACGATCGTGTTGGACAACGATGATCCTTTCCCAGAAGGTTTCACCGTGGGAGACATCTGGGCCTGAACTTCGGGACTCGCTGCTCGTTTCGCCGTGAAGGCATTGCAAACGACAAGGAAAAACAATGCATACGAAAGCCTCTATTCGTGTCGTCGGCTGTCATGCCGAAGGCGAGATCGGCGACGTCATCGTCGGCGGCGTGCTGCCGCCTGCCGGCCGCACGATGATGGAAAAGATGATCACCATGGAACGTGATCACGATCATATAAGGCGGATGCTGATCTGCGAGCCGCGCGGCAGCGTTGCCCGGCACGTCAATCTCCTGGTTCCACCGACCCGCGAGGATTGCGTCGCCGGGGCCATCATCATGGAGCCGACGGAATATCCTCCGATGTCCGGTTCCAACACGATCTGTGTCGCCACGGTGCTGCTCGAGACCGGCATGGTGCCGATGCAGGAGCCTGAGACATGCTTCAAGCTCGACATGCCGGGTGGCGTCATCGAAGTGCGCGCCGAATGCCGCGACGGCAAATGCCTGTCGATCACCTTCCGCAACGCGCCTGCCTTTGTCGATCGCCTCGATGCCAACATCGAGGTCAAAGGGCTGGGAACGCTCACGGTCGACGTCGCCTATGGCGGCATGTTCTATGCGATCGTCGATGCCAAGGCGCTCGGCTTCTCGGTCGCCCCCGACGAGGCTCGTGAACTGGCGGTGGCGGGCGAGAAGGTCCGGCGGGCGGCGCGCGAACAGCTCGATGTCGTCCACCCGGAATTCGACCATGTGCGCGGCGTGTCGATCGTGCAGTTCGCCATGCCGTTCCAGGGTCCCGGCAACGTCACCCGCAACACCTGCATCGTCTCGCCGGGCCGCTCGGACCGCAGCCCGACCGGAACCGGCACATCGGCCCGCATGGCCGTCCTGCAGGCTCGCGGCTTGATGAATGTTGGCGACGTGTTGATCCATGAATCGATCATCGGCTCGCGCTTCACCGGCAGGATCGTTGAACTCACGCAGATCGGGGGCCGCAAGGCAATCGTTCCGGAGATCACCGGCCGGGCCTGGATCACGGGCGAGCACAGCTACTATCTCGATCCAACCGATCCGTATCCCCAAGGCTATGTGCTGTCGGATACATGGGGCACCTCCACCTCGGTGAAGCAGTAGGTGGGTCGACGGCAGGGCTGTGAGACGACGGCAAAGGGTAAGGTGTTTGTAGATTGCCGGCAGACGACGATTGCTTGCATCGGCGAGTTGATGCAGCCGATCGCTACGGGCGCGATCAAACGTGTTGATGTGCGCGGAGATCTTTATGACCTTGTCGCTTCGGCGGCATTGGTGCGACAAACGGCATCAGAGATCACGGTCTTTAAAAATGGGGGTGGTGCGCATCTTGATCCCATGATTGCGTCTGACGTCGCCAATGCCGTCGAATAAGGCGTACTCGGGAGACCTATCGCGCTTTGCGCCCAGCGCTGCCGGCAAATAGCCAGAGGTTCGAGCCGACATGAAATCAGTCAATGACGTTCCGGAGATCGACCGGTTGAAGATCGGCTTTGTTCTCGCTCGCTCCTTCACCCTCTCCGCATTCGCCCTGTTCGTCGACACGCTTAGATTGGCAAGCGACGAGACCGACAAATCCGGCAGGGTTTTCGCCGATTGGCAACTCCTGGCGAGCAATCGAAACCTGATCACCTCCAGTTGCGGAGTCCAGGTCGCGCCGACATCGGATTTCGTGGATCCGGGTGAGTTCAACTATATCGTCGTCGTGGGCGGGCTGCTGAACAGCGAGTTCCCGGTCGACAGCGAGACAGTCAGCTACCTCAAGAGAGCAGCCGCTGCGAAAGTTCCGTTGATCGGAGTCTGCACCGGAACGTTCATCCTGGCCGAGGCCGGCCTGATGAAGTACCATCAGACTTGCGTCAGCTGGCTGCACTTTCAGGCTTTCCGCGAGCGCTTCCCCGACCACGCGGTCAGGGCGGACCGTCTGTTCAATCTTGATCGCACAAGGGGATCATGTGCCGGCGGCAGCAGCGCTGCGGATATGGCGGCGTCAATCGTCAGACGCCATATCAGCAGGGAGGCGGAGACAAACGCACTCGAAGTGCTGCAGATCGAGAAGGCGCGCTCGGCGTCCGACATCCAGCCGCGCAGACCGCTTTCCATCGAGAGCCACGATCCCAGGCTGAAGGCGGCGCTGATCATCATGGAGAACCATGTCGAGAACAGAATCTCCATTCCGAAATTGGCGGCCTTGGTCGGACTGTCCCGAAGGCAACTCGAGCGCCTCTTCATGGAGAAGACAAACAGTTCTCCAGCGGTTGTTTACACAAGGGTGCGTCTGGAGCGGGCGAAGCACCTCCTGATGCAGACCAGGGCTCCGATGATCGAGATCGCCATCGAAGTCGGGTTTGAAAACGCCTCGCATTTCTCGAGGCTCTTCCGTCAGGCCTATGGCCAACCGCCCAGCAAGTTCAGATCGGCAGTTTCAAACTGACTTGCTGGTAGTATGCAGATTTGAGGCTTAGGTTCAGAATCAGCCAACTCTACCATCGGCTTCTTCAATAAATGCATTGACTGACAGGGCAGGGTGCCAAATCGCCCCCGTTCGGCAATGGTTCTCTTGGAATATTCGCCCGTTTTAGGGGGTTGGGCGAAAGGACATAGTTGAATATTGGATGGGTCCCGACTCTGAGAAGGCATCGCCGTCCTTCCTGATACTTATGGGCAGTGCGCCGCACCTTGCTCTACGTCCAATGCATGTGGCAGTTACCCCAATCTCTAAATTGTTCGACCGACCCTGGTTCAATTAGCGTGCGGAGATTAGCGCTCGTAGCTCAATCTAGGACAGAGCGGGACCTCTCGGGTAGATGCAGGTTCGAGCCCTGCCGAGTGCACCAAAGTCCCAAGCCCCCACCGCGAGGCAGCGGGCCAATGTGTCGCCAAAATAGTGAGACCCTGGTCGTCCTTTACGAGCCGCAATTCATCGTCGCGGATGCAATCCGGCAAGGCTTGCTGGAAGAGATAAAGCTCGATCAACCGGCCGCGGACCTCGGCGGCATACATCTGATCTACCCGCCCGACCGCTCCCCTCCCGAAGGTCCGGGCCATGATCGATTTCCTGATTCGCGGCATTCACTCCGCGACCGCCGTGGGGCCTTGATTGACGCCGCCGCAGATTGCGCAATCGTCCTTCATGCGGTGTCGACGGTCTGTCCGAAGCCTATGCGGCTGGCAGCGGCGGTAAGACCACGGCCGGATGGCGATCCTCGCGCAAGAGAAGCCCAAGGCTGTAATCCAGCGCGAGCTTGGTGGCGCCAAGCGCCGTTCCGCTATCCTCGAGCGAGCTGACCGCGATCCTCGTGGGCCAGGCAAGTTCGCTGGCGACGCGCTCGACCTCGGCCGTCATCAACGCATTTCGTCCGACGCCGCCGCCAAGCACGATCAATCCCGGATCGAGCACACCTATGCACCCGGCGGCCAGCCGGCCGATGTCGGCGGCGTGGCGCGCCACCGACAGGAGGGCAGGCGGCGATCCGGCTATTGCTCGCTCAAACAACTCCTTGGCTGAGTCGGGCGGCTCGCCCTGATCGGCCGGCCAGTCTTGCCGGCAACGGGAAACGAGCGCTTTCGAGCCAAGATAATGCTCCAGCCCTTCGCGGGAAGGCGTCTCGCTCGCAGACCAGGGAAAAGGCATGCGGCCGACTTCCCCTGCGGCACCACCAGCTCCGCGGAACAGGCGGCCTTCGGTGATGAACCCAAGACCGACCCGCACGCCGACTTGCAGAAAGGCAAATGTCTGATGGCCTTGGGCGGCGCCAAAATGCATTTCGCCGATGGCTGCGCAGTTGACATTGTTTTCGAGGATGATCGGCACCTTGAAATGGCGCCGAAGCTCTCGAAGAACAGCATCGGGACCGTTCACGTGGTCCATGCCAAGACGGCTGGGGGATACGATGCGCGGCACGGCAACGGCGATGCTGCGCAGCACGCGGAAGCTCTTTCCAACCTTTGCAAGGATCGACCTCGTCACCGACAGGATCACGGCGCCGACAACGTCCGGATATGTCGTTCCCGCCTCCGGGATCGTCTCTTCCAGCGCGGCCAGCGGTTGGGCATCCATCGAATAGGCAACGGCACGCACCTGTGCTGCGCCCACGTCTATGCCGATCACGCATCCGGCGCCTGGGCCGATGCCGTAGATAGTGGCCGTACGCCCGATGGCGCCGCGCTCGATCCCGCGCGAGGCAACGAGCCCCAGGGCGCTGAGTTCCGACACGGCTGCCGACATGGTCGGCTTCGACAGGTCGAGCATGGCGCCAAGCTTGGGGCGCGTGACCGGTCCATGTGAAGCGAGCACGCGCAGGACGGCGCGGGCACTTTCAGTCAGACTGGGAATTTCTGGTGAAGCCATAAGCGGTGTTCAACCCACCCTGAAAACGCCGGTGCGTCTAGTCGCAATTCGACGTTGAAATCACGAATCAACAAAGCCGAGTTCATTGTGCGGTGTTTTGACAATTTCTGCGAACGTGTCCGGCCAAGCGTCGACCGCGCCGGATGCCAGCCATCCTTGTGAGACTCTAGAGCTCGGTCGGCGACCACGGCTTCAGCTTGGTGTCGGCCTGGCGGTAGCGGAATGTTATGTCGGTCAGGCCGGCTTCGTCCTGCATCACGCCAACGATCGCCTGCAGGGCGATGATCTCCAGAATGCCGTCTGCCATGGCATTGCCAAGCGTCGGAATGGAGATGACAACGAGCTTGTCCAGCGGCGCGATGTCCGTTCGGTGCGTGATAAGAACAGAAGGACAGCCGAAGGCGGCGACATCGCGAGCGATCTGCACTTCGCGACCATCGCCGAAAACAATGAGGCCAGTGGTCGGATCCTGGGATTCCATCGGACCGTGCAGGTAGTTCAGCGTATCCCAACCGGATGCGGGAATCCGAACCGCCTCGCGGATCAATATGGCCGCCTCGCCGGCATTCGCAAAGCCGATGCCTGCTCCGACGATATCGATCGAGGTTCGGCCTGAGAGCAAGCCTGCAGCCTGTCCGGCAGGAGTGTCTATACCATCCAGCACGGTGGCGGCCATTGGCGGCAGCCGCTTCCACGCGAAGGGCGGCTTGCTGCCGGCAATCCTGTCGATCAGCATGCCCAGTGCCAGCAATGTGCCGGTGTAGCCTGTCGAACTGGCGCCGTTGTCGGCACCCGATGCCGTGGCGATTGCCGCGCCGGTTATGGCGGTCAACGGATTGTCGCTGCCGCGACAGATGGCGAGACGAGGATAGGCTCTGGCCTCCTCCATGACATCGGCGATCTCACGGCTTTGCCCCGATGCCGAGAGTGCGATGAAAGCCTCGGCAGCGGCACCGGTCCTGCCGTAAAGTTCCGTCGGCGAATAGGCGGAGGCCTTGGTGCCAGAAGCACGCAGATAGGTCGCGCCCGCCAACGCCGCCTGATAACTGGCGCCGATGCCGGCAAAGCCAATCGTCTTGCCGCTGAAATCGGCAAGGGCCAGGGCCTCGAGTGCGCCGGCAACCGCCCGCACACCTGCTTCAAGACTCTCGGCCTGTCGCGCGACAGCTGCCCGGTAGCCGATACGCTTCATCATCATTCATACTCCACGGTTATGCGTCGCTCTGCGAGGCCCGGCCGCTAGCCGCGACGAGGCGTCTGGCGATCGCCACGGCGCCGATCACCGGCGGCTCGCGCAACAGCACCACCTGACTGCTGGGCGAAATCGATGCCATCGCCTCGACAAAGGCCTCCATCAGCATGGGCTGCTCGGCGATGACGCCACCTCCGGCGACGACCAGCGCCGCGTTCGCGCCGCGTTCAATCAGCACTTCGACGAGTGCGGCAAGCCCCGCTCCACCTTCCCTGATGACACGGGTCGCCAGCGGCGAGCCCGCGACCGCCGCGTCGAAGACGGCATTGGCATAGCGGCCCCATACTGCGGCGCCCCGCGTCTCGTTGAGCAGAATGCCAAGCTTGGTCTGGTCGTCCGTGTCGAGTTCGCGCATCAGCGCGCCAATCAGCGGGTCGCCATCCTGGCCGCGATCGAGCACGCCGCGTATCGCCTTGGCTGCCTCGCGCACCAGCGCCGCCGCACTGCCTTCATCACCGAGGATCCATCCCCAACCCCCTGCAGCCAGCATCTTGCCCTCGGCTGTCCGCGCCACTGCGATCGATCCCGTCCCCGCAACAACTCCGACGCCGTCCACAAAGCCGGCGGCAGGAACCATCAGTTCCGCGTCGTTTACCACTTGTACCTTGCCGCTCGTCTGCTGCGACAACAGCGCCTGAAAACGCCGGCATTGTTCATCCGTGTCGCAGCCATGGGCGCCGACGGCCATGGCGTCGGGGGCCGAGCCGCCGCACAGATCGATGACAATACCGGCAAGCTTCACCGCATCGGCCTCCATCTGGCGAACCCGCCAGCCATCGGTGATGATCGTCTCGTCAACCACCGTCAGGCTGCCGCGGCTTGCCATGATGCGCGTCTTGGTGCCGCCGATATCCACGCCGGCCAACAGTTTCTGATTCACGGACACTCATCCTGCAGGCTGGCGAGGCAGGTCGCCTTCGCGCAAATCGCATTAGTTAGGAAACTTTACAAACTATCTTCCCAGACGGCAAGAACTATGATTTGATAATCGTCGTGAAAAGCGCATCAAGCGCATGGGAGATTGCAACATGAGCAGGAGAAGGATTGGTCTCGCCCTGGCGGCGGCGTCTTTCGCATGGGGACTCGCGGCAGGCGTGGCGCATGCCACCGACATCTCGTTCTGGACCTGGCGCCAGGAAGACAAGGCAGCCTACAATGAACTTTTCGCCGATTTCACCAAAGCCAACCCGGACATCCATGTGAAGTTCGAGTCGTTCCCGGACGAGAATTATCCGACCATCGTCTCGACGGCTCTGGCCGCCGGCAAGGGCGGCGACGTCATCCACACCCACGCCTATGGCTGGCTTGAGCAGTTCGTGAAAGCCGGCTATTTCGAGCCGCAGGACATGACCACCGTGCCCTCGCTCGCCAACCAGCCCGCCGATGCGCTGGTGGCCGGCACCTACCGCGCCGACAAGAAGGTCTATTCTCTGCCCTTCGCCTCACAGACACTTGGCCTGTTCATCAACAAGGATGTCTTCGCCAAGGCCGGGCTGAACCCGCCGACCACCTGGGACGAGTTCATCGCGGTCAGCAAGGCGCTGAAGGAAAAGGGCATTTATCCCTTGGCCAACGGCATGGGCACCAGTTGGTTCAACGAGATGTTCGTGGCCATCTTCACCAACCCCTTCCTCGGCCCGGACTTTGTCAGCGACCTGACCAGCGGCAAGACCAACTTCAAGGACCCGCGTTATGTCGCGGCACTCGGCAAGCTGCTCGAACTGCGCGACTACATGCCTGACGGCTTCGAAGGCATCGACTACGAAACCGCCGACCAGCTGTTCATCAGCGGCAAGGCAGCGATGCTGGCGGGCGGCAGCTTCGACATCGCCACCTACAGGACGCAGAATCCGGCCATCAACATGGACTTCGTCGCCCCGCCCATGGCCAAGGCCGGCGACACGCCTCAGGTGACCAAGTTCTTCGACGGCGGCTATGCGGTCAACGCCAAGTCGCCCAACAAGGAGGCGGCGTTCAAGCTGGTCAACTGGATGGGCACCAAGGAGTTTGGCGACAAGTTTTCGGCCCTGCTCGGTAACATTTCGCCGATCAAGGGCGTCGTCATCAAGGACGAGCTTCTGTCGCATGTCGCCAAGTTGAACGAGACCGCAATGCCGCATATCAATGTCGTCTACTTCCGTTTCGAGAAGCCGACGGGATCGGAGTTGCTGCAAGGCGACATCACCAAGATGATGTCGGGTTCGATCACCCCGGACCAACTGGCCGCCGACCTGACCGACGGCCTCGCCAAGTGGTACAAGCCTTTCCAGGGCAAGTGAGATGACCAACGGCCGGCGCCACACCGCAAAAGCCTTTCCGTGGCGCCGGTCGCTCTGGATCGCATCTCTGCTGACACCGGCTCTGGTGGTCATGGTGCTTTTCGTGCTCTGGCCGTTGCTCTCGGCCTTCCGCTTCGCCTTCTATGAGTTCAACGGCCTGAGGCCCTCAGGCTTCATCGGGTTCGCGAACTTCCGCGAGGTGCTGTTCGAAACACCTTACAGCGACTGGACCTACAATGCGCTGAAGCACAATGTCATCGCCTTCGTGGCGCTGATGGTGTTCGAGAATGGCACCGCCTTCCTGCTCGCCTACGCACTGTTGAAGGCCTTGCCCGGGCATCGTGTCCACCAGGTCATCGTCTTCCTGCCGGTGGTGCTGTCGGCGGTCATCGTCGGCTTCCTGTGGAAGCTGTTCCTGCATCCGCTGTTCGGCCTGGTCAACCAGATCCTGGGACTGGTCGGCTTCAGCGCCATTCCCTGGCTCGGCAATGAGCACACAGCGCTCGGCAGTATCCTGTTCGCCAATATCTGGCACTGGCTGGGTTTCCCCACTTTGGTGCTTCTGGCAGGCATGCAGCGGGTCAGCAAGGAAGTGCTGGAGGCTGCCCGCCTCGACGGCGCCGGCGATTATGTGCTGATGCGCAAGATCGTCTGGCCGCTGATCGCGCCGAGCGTCACCATCGTCACCATCCTGACCTTCATAGGCAGCTTCAACTGGTTCGAGATTCCCTATGTCATGACCGGACTGACCGGCTCGCCGGGCGGCTCGACCGACGTGCTTGGCCTCTATTTCTACCGCACCGCCTTCGGCAGCACGACCACCGGCATCCAGGATTTCGGCCAGGGCAGCGCGCTGGCGGTGCTGATGTTCCTGTTGGTCGCCGGGGTCACAGCGCTGGCGTTGCGCTATCTGCGCCGCCGCGAGATCGAGCTATGAGCGCCGCCGTGACCACAACCCACGCTTCCGCCGAGGCTGGATCATGACGGCCAAGGGCGACCTGTTCAAGAACGGCGTCATCCAGCTGTTGCTGGCGATCAATGCCGTCATCATGATCTATCCGCTGTTCGTCATGTTGATGTCTTCGTTCAAGACCAATGCCGAGATCTTTTCCTCGCCGCTGGCGCTGCCGACGCATTTCTCGACCGCCAACATGGACAAGGTGTGGACGCAGACCAATTTCGTGCGCTACCTCGCCAATTCGGTCGGCATCACCACGGCATCGGTTGCGCTGATCCTCCTGTTCAGCACGCTTGCCGCCTATGCCATAGCCCGCTACCAGTTCCGCTTTAGTGCGCTGGTGCTGATGTTCTTCCTCAGCGGCATGACCGTGCCGTTGAAGCTGGCGATCATTCCGCTATTCATCCAGCTGGATTCGCTGGGCCTGGTCGACAGCTATCTCGGCCTCGTCCTCGTCTATGTCGCCATGGGCATTCCGTCTGCCGTCTTCATCATGACCGGTTTCCTGCGCACCTTGCCGCGCGAGCTGGAAGAATCCGCACGCATGGACGGCGCCAGTGAATTTCGCATCATGCGCTCGATCATGTTGCCGCTGGCGCGGCCGGCGTTGGTCATCGTGGCAATCCAGAACGCCGTGCCGATCTGGAACGACTTCTTCTTCCCGCTGGTGCTGATCACTTCCGACAATCTGAAGACCCTGCCGCAGGGCCTGACCGTGTTCGTCGGCGAGTTCACCACCGACTGGGGCGTGCTGTTCACCGGACTGACGCTGGCTGCACTGCCGATCACACTGGTCTATATCGTGCTGTCGAAGCAGTTCATTTCCGGCATCACGCAAGGCGCGGTCAAATAGGCATGACCTTAAAAGCGGCAGCCGGTCGTTGCGGTGATGCCTGACCAGAATTCAGACGCGCAATCGAGGACTTGCTGAATGGCAAACCAGAACAAGATCATCATCTCCTGTGCGGTAACAGGCTCGATCCACACGCCGTCGATGTCGCCGCATCTGCCCGTGACGGCTCAGGAAATCGCCACGGCGGCGATCGAGGCGGCGGAGGCCGGTGCCGCCATCGTCCATCTTCATGCGCGCAATCCCGTCGACGGCCGGCCCGATCAGTCGACGGAGGCATTCGCGCCCTTCCTTCAGGTGATCAAGCAGCGTTCCGCGTGCGTGGTGAACATCACCACCGGCGGCGCCGCAACGATGAGCGTCGAGGAGCGGGTCAAGCCGGCCAAGGTCTTTGCGCCGGAAGTCGCCTCGCTCAATATGGGCTCGATGAATTTCGCTCTGTTCCCGATGCTTGAGCGGTTCAAGACTTTCCAGCACGATTGGGAGCAGCCCTATCTCGAGGGCTCGCGCGACCGCATCTTCCGCAACACTTTTGGCGACATCGAGCACATATTGCGCACCTGCGCCGACAACGGCACTCGTTTCGAGATCGAGTGCTACGACATCGGCCATCTCTACACGCTCGCCCATTTCGTCGAGCGCGGCCTGGTCAAGGCGCCCTTCTTCGTTCAGAGCGTGTTCGGCATCCTGGGCGGCATCGGCACCCACCCCGAAGATGTGGCGCATATGAAGCGCACGGCCGACCGCCTTTTCGGCGACGACTACCGCTGGTCGGTGCTGGGCGCCGGACGCAGCCAGTTGCCCATCGCCACGCAGGCCATCGCGCTCGGCGGCAATGTGCGCGTCGGGCTGGAGGACTCGCTGTGGATCGGCAAGGGACAGCTGGCGAAATCCAACGCCGAACAGGTGCGCAAGGTACGCCAGATCATCGAAGGGCTCGGCGCCTCTGTCGCTACGCCTGATGAGGCGCGGCAAATTCTCCAGCTCAAGGGCGGCGACAAGGTCTCCTTCTGACGAATGCTTGCTGACACGAACGGAAGCGATGGAGCGTCTGACAACATGAGTGCAGTTACGATCACCGGCGTTGAGAAGGCTTATGGAAAGGCACGTGTCATTCATGGCGTGTCGGTGGAAATAACGTCGGGCGAGTTCGTTATTCTCGTCGGGCCTTCCGGCTGCGGCAAGTCGACCTTGCTCAGAATGATCGCCGGCCTGGAGGACATCAGTGGGGGCGAGATCGCGCTCGATGGCAAGGTCATCAACGACGTCGCTCCGAAGTCGCGCGACATAGCCATGGTGTTTCAGAACTACGCGCTCTACCCGCACATGACTGTGCGGGAGAATATGACCTTCGCACTGACCCTGAAGAAGACGGACAGGCGCGAGATCGAGAACAAGATCACTCGGGCGTCGACGATCCTCGGACTGCAGGATCTCCTCGACCGCTATCCGCGCCAGCTTTCCGGCGGCCAGCGCCAGCGTGTCGCCATGGGCCGCGCCATCGTGCGCGACCCCAAGGTCTTCCTGTTCGACGAACCGCTCTCCAATCTCGACGCCAAGCTGCGCGTGCAGATGCGCTCGGAGATCAAGGCACTACACCGGCGCCTGGGAACGACGATCGTTTACGTCACCCATGACCAGGTCGAAGCCATGACCATGGCCGACAAGATCGTCGTCATGAATGGCGGCGTCGTCGAGCAGTTCGGTGCGCCGCTCGACCTTTATGACCGCCCAGCCAATCTGTTCGTCGCCCAGTTCATCGGTTCCCCTTCGATGAACATCCTGGAGGGCCATGCGGCATCGGACGGCTTCGTGGCCGCAGATGGAATGGTCTTTCCGCTGCAACAGGCAGGACACACCGGGACGGCGGTGTCCTACGGCATCAGGCCGGAACATCTCAGGCTCTCGGACAGCGGCGTGCCGGCCGTGGTCGAGGTGGTTGAGCCGACCGGATCGGAAACCCTTGTCGTCACGACCGCCGGCCGAAACACGTTAAGCGCATTGGTGCGCGAACGCGCCCATGTGGTTCCCGGCCAACGGGTTTTCCTGGCGCCTGATCTGGCCCAGATTCATCTCTTCGATCAGCATGGAAACCGCGTCGTATCGTCCATATAGCTCTTCGACGGCCGTTGCATTCCGGGGCACCGTGCATAAATCGCCAGGCCCTTCGACAGGGCGTCGAACACCAGCCGGACCCTGTGAACCGCCTTCAGATCTTCATGCATGACGACCCAGGCCTCCATATCCGCACGCAGCCAAGGCAGTACGCGGCGCAAGGGCGGGTTGGTCAATCCGGCCAGCGGGACTTGAGATGGCCCCACGCCAAACCCGGCGCGGACAGCCGCCAATTGCGCCAGCCCACTATCGGTTCGCCACGAAATGTCTTTTCTGGTTAGCCTCGCGTCCTGCCGTTCGAGCGCGGCAATAAGCACTTGGCCACGATCATCGCCGATCAGGCGGTGGTTCGCCAGCAGGCTCTCAAAGCTGTCTGGCAGCGGATATTCGGCCAGGTAGCTCTCGCTGGCGAACAGACCAAGTTCGATCGTGCATGCCCGCCTGGCGATCAACGCGGACTCGCGTGGTCGAAACATGCGGATCGCTACGTCGGCGTCGCGTTGCAACATATCTTCAGCGCGATCGGTCGGCGATATCTCATAGCGAATGGCCGGATGTGCACGGGCCAACCGAGCGAGAATAGGAGGCAGCACCTCCACGCTGACAACCTCGCTGCAGGTAATGCGGACCACCCCGCTTTCGTCGTGCTCCTGGCCCGAGATCGAGCGGCGAGAGCATTGGCGGTAGCTGCCATTGTCTCGGCGAAAGGGTAGGCCGCGTGAGCTGTCTCGGTTGGCACCAGACCTGCCTTGGATCTGGTGAACAAGACGCAGCCCAAGGCAGCTTCGAGCTCGGCAATCTGCTTCCTGACCGTGGGCTGCGCAGTACCAAGCGCACGCGCGGCAGCGGACAGGCTTCCATGATGCATCACGGACAGAAAGGTCGCGTACAAAGCCCAGTTTGCAGAAGCCGTCATAGTCACTTTTTTCGAAGCGCTGGTTATGTTGCGACGATAGACTCGAAGGCGAATGCTGGGCAATGTCCCCGCGTCATTGACTTTTCTTGAGGTATTTAACTGTGACCAGTAGCGCCATTCTGCCGGGCTCGCGCTCTTCCTCATCACCGTTCGCCGTCACGGGCGTTCCACGGGTTCTGCTTCGTCTTGAGGGATTGGCGGCTATCGGTGCGGCTGTTTGGGCATATCAGCTGTCCGGCGGCAACTGGGGCTGGTTTGCCGTATTGCTTCTGGTCCCCGACCTTTCGATGTTTGCTTATCTCGCCGGCCCACGCGCCGGTGCAATCGCTTACAACGCGGTCCATACCTATATCGGGCCTGGTCTGCTGGCCGCGCTGGCCTGGGTGACCCATGCATCCTGGTTCGCCAGCCTGGCACTGATCTGGATTGCGCATATCGGTATTGATCGTGCGCTGGGCTATGGCCTCAAATATGCGACTGCGTTTTCCGATACCCATCTAGGCCGCATCGGCCGGGCGCCAAACAGCATCACGTGACGGACACCGCCACTACAGCGCAGCCAACGCGGCATGCATAGCCGATCTGCTTCGCATCCGGCATCGCCACACTATGGTCGACCCAGGGGAGCACCTGAACCCCTGGGCGTCAGGCGCCCGGGATCGTCCAGTGCTGGCGCCTATTTCGCCTCGGGCAGTTTCACCACGGGTTCCGTCCCGTCCATCATCTGCTTGACGGCATCGGCCGACCTGCTCATCCTCGCTTCGTCCGTGGCCCAACCCGCGAAGCGTTCCAGCAAGGTGGCGAACGTCACCAGTTCCTGCTCATCCCACTGCGCCAGTGACTCGGCGAAAATCCGCCATTTGGTCTGACGTACCGCCGTCACCAGGCGCTCGCCCCTGGCGGTGAGTTTGAGGCAGATGCGCCGGGCATCGAGTTGCGATGCGACGCGCAAGGCGTAGCCGCGCTCGACGATGTCCGCGGAGATACGGCTGGCGCGGGAGGGATCGATCCCCAGGCGCTCGGCGATGATGCCGACCGTCACCTCGTCCTGCTGGGTGTTGCCGACGGCCGAATTGAGCGCGATAGCACTGATCACATCGAGATGGCTCACTTCCAGCGAGGGGTCGATGCGGGCCAGGATCAAACGACCGAAGTCCCGGCGCTGGATTGAGCGGCGCACCTTGTTCATCACCGCATCGATGGCAGCGACGGCCTCGGCTGCCGCTTCGGACAGGCCAGCGCTGCGCGCCAGATTCGCAAGGTTCTGATCGCCGTGTGTTTGACACAAAGCGGAAAATCGGTCGGAATTGCCTGGTCCAGTATCGTTGCTGCTCATATCCCGCGCGCTAGCAAAAATATATGCGACTGTCAATTATATGCTATGGGCATGTATTTGTCATTGACATATATATGCCGCAGGCACATAAATTGCGGGCAAGTACGGAGACACTTATGACCGTCGATACGACCCTTCCGGATGCATCGTCCGCAGACGCCGGAGCCAAACCCGATCTCGCGACACTCATCGTCTATTTCGGCGCGCTGATCGCCATGTTCATGGCCACCATCGACATGCAGATCGTCGTCACTGCCTTGCCCACTATTGCCGGCGAACTGGGCAATCTGCACCTGTTCGGCTGGGTCGGCGCCGCCTACCTGCTGTCGACCGCGGCGGTCGCGCCGTTCTACGGCAAGCTCGGTGACATGTATGGCCGCAAGAACGTGGTGTTGACGGCGATCGGTCTGTTCCTGCTGGGTTCGCTGGTCTGCGGCATGGCATGGTCGATGGAGAGCCTGATCGCCGCGCGCGTCCTGCAGGGTATCGGCGGCGGCGGCCTGATGGTCTCGGCCTTCGCCATGATCGGCGAGCTGTTCGGGCCGCGCGACCGCGCCAAATATCAAGGCTACAGTTCGGCGGTGTTCGCGCTGTCGTCGGTGCTGGGCCCGTTGGCCGGAGGCTACATCACCAGCCTGTTCGGCTGGCGCTGGGTGTTTCTGGTCAACCTGCCGATAGGCATCATCGTGCTGGCGGTGTTGGCGTTCGCCATGCGCAGCCGGTTCAACGAGAAGAAGCATCACATCGACTATCTCGGAGGCTTGCTGCTGGCCATCGGCACCACCGCCATCGTCTATTGGGGCTATCATGTGCTCGACCCCGCGGGGCCGGACCTGCTCACCTTCGTGTTGCCGGTACTCGCGCTTGCCGCCATCGCCTCGTTCATCATGGTTGAGCGGCGGGCCGAGGAGCCGATCGTGCCCTTGCGGCTGTTCGCCATTTCGACGGTCCGCATCGTCTCGGGCGTGTCGTTGGTCGCCGGATCGGTGACGCTGGGCATGTTCTTCTATTTCGCGCTCTACATGCAGACGCTGACCGGACTGAGCCCGGCCGAAGTCGGCTTCCTTTTCCTGCCGGCTTCCATCACCTCGATGATCATCTCGATCGTGGCCGGGTGGGTGATTGCCGCAACCGGCCGCTACAAATGGATGCCGGTTGTGGCGATGGGTATTGGCGGGCTGCTGATGCTGAGCTTTGTCCTTGTCAATTCGCACACGCCGATCTGGGTTCTGGCGGCGATGATGGGTCTGTTCGGCATCAGCATGGGTCTGCAGTTCCAGGTGCTGATCGTGGCGATCCAGGCCGCGGCGCCGCTGCAGGACATCGGCGCGGTGACCTCGCTGATCACGCAGGCGCGGACCATCGGAGCATCGCTGGGACTGGCGCTGAATGGCGCGGTCATGACCTGGGCCCTGAACAGGCAGACCGCCGAGCTCCCCGCCGATGCCGCCGCGCTGCTGTCGGACGGGCTGACCGGACTGAGCCCGCACCTCGCGTCGAGCCTGCCGGCTACGATCCGCGAAGTGGTGCTCGGCCACTACTCGAGTGCCTTCAACACGATGTTCATCTGGGTGGCGGCGCTCTACTTTGTCGCCATGGCGCTGACGCTTCTGCTCGAGGACATCCAGATTCCGAAGCGAGGCTGAGCCCCGAGCTTTCCATAAAGCTGGCGGCCCCTTTTGCGGGCCGCTACCCTTCCGAGGCTCAGACTGGATCGACGACGACCGCGGGACGTGGCTCCACAACTCGATGGGTTCGACCGCATCACCGGCACGCTATCCGGCTGGGTCACTCCAACACATGGCCTCGACCAACAAAACCCGGCCGCAGGATCGCAGGTTACTTCGCACCGTCTTCGCCAAAGGTGTCTTTCATCGCGCGCAGGATAATCACAGCCGAGGCCGCGCCCGGGTCCATGTGTCCAAGGGATCGCTCGCCGAGCCTGGCCGCCCTGCCGCGCGCAGCGACCATGGATCGTGTCGAATTCGCGCCGGCTTCCGCGGCCTCGAGGACGCTGTTCCACATTTCCAGGCTTCCGGCAGCGCGGGCACGTGCACCGACAGCTGCTTCCGTTGCGGGAATCCAGGCATCCAGCATCGTCTTGTCGCCGCGCTGCCCTTTACCGCGCTCCCTGATGCCGGTCGTCATCGCCTCGACGATCGCCGCCTGGCCGGCGGCTGAAAGGCGTTCATCCTGTTTGAGGGCCTGTGCCGCTCTTCGGAACGCTGTCGCATAAAGCGGCCCCGTGGAGGCGCCGACGGCATCGAGAAAGGCCGACGCGGCGGCGGTGAAAACGTCCGATGGAAGCATGTGGTCGAGATCGAGCTTGGCCAGCTCCGCGTTTACCGCCATGAAGCCGAGAGACATGGTGATGCCATGGTCGGCATCGCCGATGGCGCCATCCAGATCCGAGAGACGGTCCTTGCCCGCCTCGATCGCAATGGAGATGCGATAAAACATCCTGCTCAGGCGTCGCGCCGCGTTTTCCGACATCGTGTTCCTCCCAGTTCAAGCAGGATGCGGCCCATCGTCGATCGGCGCATACTTCTAATCTCAGCCGACCCGCAGGACGGCCGTATCGCAAGGGTGATGCAACAGGTCCGTCAACTCGTTGTCGAGGTGCAACACCGTTATCGACGCACCGACCATGTCGAGTGAGGTGCAATAATGCCCCACCCAGTTCGCCTCGATCTTGATGTCCTTCGCGCTCAGCCGCTGCGCGACACGTCTGAACAGGATGTAAAGTTCCATCAGCGGCGTCGCGCCAAATGAATTGATCAGCACCGCGACACGGTCGCCCGATGCCGGTTTCATTTCCGAAAAGATGCGGTCCATCACCCGGTCCGTGATCTCATCGGCGCTCATCATTTTCTCGCGAATGACACCGCGCTCGCCATGGATGCCCATGCCGATCTCCATATCGTCGGGGCCGATCTCGAAATTGTGGCGGCGGGTCTGCGGGAGAGAGCAGGGCTCCAATGCAACGCCCATCGTGAATGTCCGCGCGTTGGCCTTGCGTGTCACTGCCTCGCAGGCATCAAGCGACAAGCCGCGGTCGCAGGCGGCTCCGGCGATCTTGAACATGAAGAAGTTCCCAGCGACGCCACGGCGGCCCTCCCTGTCCTCGAGCGGAGACGAGGCGATGTCGTCCGTCGTGACAACCGTGCGAACCTCGATGTTGTCTTCCGCCGCCATCTCGGCCGCCATTTCGAAGTTCATCACGTCGCCGGCATAGTTGCCGTAGACGAAGAGCACGCCTTGCCCGCCGGATGCGGCCTTGGCGCACTGAAAGATCGGGCCGGGAGGCGGTGACGAGAAGATGTTGCCGACCGCCACGGCATCGGCGAGCCCCTTTCCGACATAGCCGAGAAAGCAGGGTTCGTGCCCCGTGCCGCCGCCGACCACCAGCCCCACCTTGCCAGGCCTCGGCCCTGTGCGGGCAACGAGAGCACGATGCGAACCGTTGATAGGCTTGATGTAGGCGGCATGGGCCTTCAACACGCCGTCAAGCATTTCCTCGACGACATCGTCGGGGTCGTTGAGGAACTTCTTGATATGGGTCCGGAAGTTGCTGGGCAAAGCCACGGTGTTGTCGAACCTTGGGCGTTGCGAGAGCTTCTGGTCGAGCTCCGTCACGCCGTCGGCATTCAGGATGCCGCGGCCCGTGGCAGCGTCGGTGATGAGCACGTTGACATAGCCGCCGCGCAGCGCGGCAAGGATTGCCGGCACCTTGTCGAAACCGCCGGCGACCGCGATGCGCAGGCCGATGGCCTTCAGCTTGTCGAGCGATATTCCGATCGTACGGTCGTCGAGCGGGCCGGCCACGGGATTGCCCTGTCCGTCGATGAAGCGACCGGCAACGACACCCACGGCATCCTTGGCGAGGTACTGTTGCAGTGAGACCGATTCGAAGAAGCCGCTGGTGTGGATCGTTGAATTTGGTCGCAGCGAAGAGATGCCGAAAAGCGCCTTGTTGGCTTTGGCAAGCGCCTCGAACTGGCTTTCGATCAGCGTCTCGCGCAGCAGCATGTCGCGAACCTCGGCGGTCGAAACGACTGCTGGTGCGGTGATGTTGATCAGCTTCCCGTCCACGGCGCCGGCGATGGCGGCCGCGCAGAGTTCCGGCGTATACGCAAAACTCGCACGGGTGCCTCCGGTCGCCTGAACGACAGTGACGTCCTGGAGGCCGGGCACGGAGGCCTGCTCGCCGATCGCCAGCACCGTTCTTCCCCAGGCAACCGCAAGCGTGTCCCCGGATTTCAGGAGCTTGGCGAGTGCCTGCGCCGCGGCGCCGCCAAGACGATCGATCAGCGGACGCGCATTGTCGTCGCTTGGCACGACCAGACAGTCATGCAACCCGAAGTGACGCTTGAGTTCCTGTGCGATGGAGAGCGAGCTCAGCCGGGATGGCTCGAGGGAAATGTTGACGATGCCGCGGGCGCGGGCATCGGCCAGATAGCTGTTCACCGTCGCCCGCGAAATGCCCATGATGTCGGCGATATCGCCCTGCGTCATGCGATCTTCGTAGTACAGCCAACAGGCCCAGACATAGGGGTCGTCACCGTAGCGCAGCGGGATGGGTTCAGTGCCGGCCTCTGCTCCCGTCCGCATCGTTCCGTTCTTCCGTGCCGATGATGCCTTGACGATCATGCTGCCTGGTTTCCCCGAATCCAAAATCGCCGCCAAGATGAGCGCAAACGGGCGAACTCTCAATCTTGCTCCGGATCATGCACCAGAGCGATGGGGCTCTGGCTTTTGTTTGAGCATGATCTTGTCCGAAAACCGGATTCCACTTTTCGGGATCATGCTCTGGCTTGCTCCCGGCTGGGAGATCAGCCGGGAGCCATTGCTCGGGAGGAGCATACTTCAAAATTCAACGCACCTAGGCCGCAGGCAGCTGCATTTTCTGCTTGGCACCGAGCGCCAGGGCTTTCAGGATCAACGCGCAGGATGTGGCGCCGGCGTCGAGGACGCCGAGCGAGCGTTCACCCAGACGGCTGGCCCGGCCGATCCTTGCCACAAGGTCCTTTGTGCCGTCGCGGCCCTTCTCTGCCGCGACAACCAGCGCATCCAGGGCTTCCGGGAACGGCTTTCCGTCGGCGTCGGCGCTGTTGAAGGCGTCGATGGCCGGGACGAGCGTATCGAGAAGCGTCTTGTCGCCAACCTTGGCCGACCCGATGGCCTGGATGCCGTCGAGACCACTGGTGAGCATGGCGCTGAAAGTCTTCGCATCGATTGACGATGATTTTTCGATCGTTTCGGCGAACTGCGTGAACATGACGCCATACAGCGGCCCCATGGAACCACCGATCTCGGTCATCAGCACGGTGCCCAGCGTATCGAAGGCCGTGGCCAGCGACATGTCGTTGCCCCTGATCCTCTCCGCGGCCATGCCGAAGCCCTTGGCCATGTTGACGCCGTGGTCGCCGTCACCGATCTTGCCGTCGATCTCGCTCAGATAGGCGCGATTTTCGATGATCCGGTCCGCCACCGAAAGAACGATGTCGCCAGTGGAAGCGTTGTCAAAGTGCTGCATTCGCTTGTCTCCTAGAACCTTGCGGGACAATCGACGTCCACATCCAGCAGCCTTTTCAATTCGGCGTCGAGCGCCATGACCGTGAGTGTGGCGCCGACCATCTCCAGCGAGGTGAAATAGTTGCCGATATAGGTCTTGTGGATGCTGAGCCCGCGTCCGGTGATCTCCTGTTCGATCGTGTCGTTGAGGATGTAGAGTTCGTTGACCGGCGTTGCGCCGAGGCCGGACACAAGGACCGCAACTTCTGTTCCGGCCGCAAGGTCATGATCATCGAGGACGATCTTGACCATATCCCGTGCAATCTCGGCCGCGGGCTTCAGCGGCTCGATCCTGACACCCGGCTCACCGTGATGCCCGATGCCGACTTCCATCGTGCCCGGCTCGATCGAGAAGTTTGGGTGCCCCACGGCGGGCAGCGTGCAAGGGCCAAGGCCAACACCAATCGAGCGGCAGTTGTCGATCGCCGTTTGCGCCGTCGCCCGGACATCCGCCAGATCGGCACCTTCCGCGGCCTTGGCTCCGGCGCATTTCCACATGAAGATCTCGCCGGCCACGCCTCGGCGCTTGTCGCGCTCATCCGGTCCCGCCGAACACACATCGTCGTTGGCAACGACAGTTGCGATCTCGATGCCTTCCTTGGCCGCGAGCTTGATGGCCATCTTCACATTCATGTTGTCGCCGGCGTAGTTGCCATAGAGGCAGACGACACCCTTGCCGCCATTGGCCTCGCGCGCGGCGTCGAAGAAGCTCTTTGCCGTCGGTGACGAAAACAGCTCGCCGACCGCGACCGCATCCAGCATGTTGCGTCCCGTATAGCCGATGAAGGCCGGTTCATGGCCGGAGCCACCGCCGGTGATCACGCCGACCTTACCGCTGACCGGTGCATGGCGGGCGACGATGACACGGGGATTGCCACCCAGCCTGACGATATGGGCATGCGCCTTGACGAAGCCCTTGACCGTATCCTCGACGACCTCGTCGGGATTGTTGATGAACCGCTGCATTGTTGCTCCAATCTTGCGCCGTCAGATGATGGTGTAGCCGCCGTCGACCAGAAGGTCGGCGCCGTTGATCATGTCGGCGCCGTTCGATGCCAGGAACACCGCCGCGGCGGCTATTTCCTCCGGGAAGGCAAAGCGGCCGGTCGGAATGCGCTGCTTCAGCGCCTCGCCGCGCGGCCCGTCCCACGCCTTCTTGCCGAGCTCGGTCAGCACCACTGTCGGCGAAATCGTATTCACGGTGATGCCATGCTTGCCCCACTCGGCGGCAAGCGTCTTGGACAGGCCGATGACGCCGAATTTCGAGGCGCAATAGGCGACGTGCTGGTCGATCGCGACGGTGCCGGCCTGCGAGGCCATGTTGATGATCTTGCCGCCCTTGCCGGCTTTGATCAGGATGCGTCCGGCGGCCTGGGAGACCAGGAACGTCCCCTTGAGATTGATGGCGATGGTCTTGTCCCAGGCGTCGAGGCTGAGCTCCTCGGCGGGAGCAAGCATGACGACACCGGCGCTGTTGACGACGATGTCGATATGGCCGAAGGCGGCTTCCGCCGCAGCAAACACGGCATCCACCGATTGCGGATTGGAGACATCGCAGACGAAGGACTTCGCGCCGTTGCCGAGTTCGTCGGCCTTCGCTTTCGCGACTGATTCATTGATGTCGATCACGCCCACGGCAGCTCCCTTGAAGGCAAATGCCGACGCAATGGCACTGCCGATGCCGGAGGCGCCGCCGGTGACCAGGGCGACTTTGCCGCCAAGTGAAAAATTGAGGTCGACCTGTATGGAATCAGTCATGGTTCTCTTCTCGGCCTGTTGGAAAGTGGGGTGTGCGAGAGAGCACACCCCACGGGCTGGATTACTTGCGCGTCGCAAGAAGCTTGTCGACGTTCTCCGCCGTCACCGGGGTCCACGGAACATTGTAGATCTTTTCCTTGCCGTCCTTCCACGGCATGTCCTTGTAGGTCACCCAGATGTCGGACTGGGGCTTGTAGTCACCCTTCTTGGCATTGAAGATGGCAAGATCGAGCGCACCTTGTGCCTGGGCGCGCGCATCCTGAAGGATCGACGTCATCTCGCCGGCCTTGACGGCGTGGAGCGCGTCGGTGATGCCGTCGATGCCGGCAATGGCGAAGCTCTTCACGTCAAGGCCCGCGGCCTTGATCGCCTCGATGGCGCCGAGAGCCATTTCGTCGTTCTGGCCGATCACGCCGTTGATCTGCTTGGGGTGTGCGGTGAGCCAGTTTTCCATCAGCGTCTGCGCTTCAGCGCGCGACCAGTTCGCCGTCTGATCTTCGAGGATCTTGACATCCGGGCACTCAGCAAGCGCCTTTTTGTTGCCTTCGAGACGGGAAATCTGCGCCGACTGACCGACTGGTCCTTCGAGGATGACGACGTTGCCCTTGCAGCCGATCTTGTCGAGCACGGTCTTGGCTTCCATGTAGCCCGAGATCGTGTCGTCCGAGCCGACATAGGAGGCCAGGAGATCAGAATTGACGCGGGTGTTCGAACCGACAACCGGGATGCCTGCGTCGGCTGCCGTCTGCACGGCAGCCGCGCCGGCGTCGACATCGATCGGCGCGAAGATGATCGCATTGTATTTCTGCGTGACCATCGTCTTGAACTGGTCCTGCTGGACCAGGGCATCATAGCGGCCGTCGAAGACCGTCAGCTCGACTTCACCGCTCTTGACGGCAGGGTGCTCCTGAAGCGCTGCCGCCCAGATCTGCATGAACTCCGCATTCAACCCGTAAGGCGCTGCGCCGATCTTGATCTTCTCCTGCGCCATGGCCGACGAGGCCAGCAGCGCGGTCGCGGATGCGAGCGCTATCATCAATGTTTTCATTTCGTACCTCCACTTAAGTGAGCGACCGACATGGTTCGCCTATCAACGGACACGCGTTGTGCAGGTCCGATCCCGGAAGGGGGCTCAGGCCCCGTAGTTTCTCTTCTGATCAAGCATCACGGCGCCGACGATCAGGGCGCCCTTGAGAACTTGCTGGTAGTAGGATTGGATACCCATCAGATCGAGGCCGTTGTTCATGACGCCGATGATCAGCGCGCCAATCAGCGTGCCGGTCACCCGGCCCACCCCTCCCGAAAGGCTGGTTCCCCCGATCACCACCGCAGCGATCGCGTCCAGTTCGTAGGCAATGCCTGCCTGCGGCAGTGCGGAGCCAGTGCGGGCGCTGAGCAGCATTCCCGCGAGGCCGGCAAGACCGCCGGAGACGACATAGACGACGAACTGTATGCGGGTAATGTTGATGCCCGAGGTCCTGGCTGCGTGAGGGTTGCCGCCGACGGCATAGATGTAACGGCCGAAACGGGTCCGGTTGAGGATCCACCAGGAGACGGCAAACACAACTGCCAGGATGACGACCGGGGCCGGTATGCCGAGGAAGTCGCCTGTGCCGATCCAGCGAAACGCCGGCGTCAGCGCCGGAACAGGTCGGCCTCCACCATAGATGAGAGTCAGTCCGCGCGCCGCCGACAGCATGCCCAGCGTCGCCACGAAGGCCGGTACCGAGAACCGCGACACGATCACACCGGAAACGGCACCGCAGGCAACACCCACCAACAGGCCGATGCCGAGGCCGAAGACGACTGGATAGGGCGCTCCGGAAATCCCCGCGGTCGCCGACGTGGTCACGAAACTGGCACTGATGAGGCCGGCCAGCGCGACGACCGAGCCAACCGAGAGGTCGATGCCGCGGGTCAGGATGACGAAGGTCATGCCGATGGCGAGGACACCGTTGATCGACGTTTGCAGCAGCACGTTCGAGATGTTGCCGGCCGTCAAAAAGAACTCGTTGGAGACCGACAGAACCGCAACCAGGATCAGGAAAGCAAAGAAGATGCCGTATTCCTGGATCAGCAGCCGGCGCTGCTCGGAACCGAGCCAGCCCTTTGTGTTCTTGTTGTCTCCAACCGACATCCCTGACTCCTCTGCTGCCGGACGAACACCCTGTCCCTGTTCAGGTTGATAGGTGGACGAGTGATTGGGCATCCGTTTCCTCCCGGCTGTAGATCCCGGCGCTCCTGCCGGCGCGCATCACCATGATGCGGTCCGACATGCCGAGAACTTCGTCGATTTCCGACGAGATCATCACGACCGTGCCGCCGGCGGCGGCGAAGTCGCTGATGATCCGATAGATTTCACGCTTGGCCCCGACATCGACACCGCGGGTCGGCTCGTCCAGAAGCAGGACCTTCGGGTTGCGAAGGAACCACTTTGCGAGCACCACCTTCTGCTGGTTGCCGCCTGAAAGGCCGGAAACCGGCATCGTGTCGCGCGCGGCCTTGATCTGGAACTTTTCCCGCATGTCGCGGCTCGCTTGCGCCTCCCGCCCCCGATCCATGGCGAAGGCGGGACTCATTTCCGGCAGGCTCGCCATGCAGATGTTGGCGCGCACGGAATCGGAGAGATTGAGACCGGTCAGCTTGCGGTCCTCCGTGACCAGCGCCAGTCCCTGCGCCATGGCATCCGCCGACTTGGAAATGGTGATCTCGGTACCGTCGACCTTGATGCTTCCCGCCGAAGGCTTGTCGAGCCCGAAGAGGCAGTTGAAAATCTCCGTCCGGCCGGCCCCCATCAGGCCGTAAATGCCGAAGATCTCGCCCTTTCGTGCGGAGAAGGAGATATCTTCGATCTTGTTCGGGCAGGTGAGGGCGGTAACTTCGAGAACGGTTTCCAAGGTGGGCGTGTTGGTCTTGATGTATTCCTCGGACAGTTCGCGGCCGACGATCATGCGGATCAGATTGTGCCGGTCGATGTCTGCAAGCGCCCCGCTGCCGACATAGGCGCCGTCACGAAAGACCGTGTAGGAGTCGGCGATCTGAAAGATCTCCGACAGCCGGTGAGAAACGTAGACGATGCCGCGGCCCTGGGCCTGCAGGCGTCGGATCGCGGCAAAGAGGTGCTGTGCCTCGCGCTCGCCGATCGCCGATGTAGGCTCATCCATGAAGATGACCTCGGCATCGTGACTGAGCGCCTTGGCGATCTCGACGAGCTGCATCTGCGCGACGGAGAGATTCATCATGTACTGCGTGGCTCGAATGTCGAATTCGAGATCGTCCAGCAGCTTTTGCGCGGACCGGTTCATGGCCCGGAAGTCGATGCCTCCGAACCGCCCGGAAGGCTCGCGGCCAAGATAGATGTTCTCCGCAACCGTCATGTGAGGGACAGGGCTGAGCTCCTGTTCGATGATGGCAATGCCCGAGGCCAATGCGTCGGCCGGGCTTGCGAACTCCACGTCCTTGCCGCGGCGGCGGATTGAGCCGGCATCGCGCTTGAAGATACCCATCAGTATCTTGAGGAAGGTCGACTTGCCGGCGCCGTTGCCGCCGCAGAGTGCGTGAACCGTGCCGGCGCGAAGTTGAAAGCGGCCTTCGCGCAAGGCTGCGACGCCACCAAAGGACTTCTTCAGCCCTTCCACCTCGAGCAAAAATTCCACGTCGTTTCTCCTCCCACGGCTGCTCGACACCCCTCCTTGGCGCGAGCCGATCGACACGAATGCTCTTTCTTCTTGGTGTCGATTTTTACAATAGTCGATTAGCACTCGACAAATGTCAAGCGGTGGATGAGACTATGAATGCCACCCCGTTGGCCGCGGATCGAATGCCCCCGCGGACGCCCAGGGCCCAGGCGCAAGACGGCGCGTTGTCGGCATGGTGCGGAGAACCAGCCCAAAATCGAAAGGAAGGGAGCCTATGAAGATCGCTATCGGCGCCGACAGTGGGGGAAAGCCGCTTCTCGATGTGATTGCAGCGCATCTGGCCGGAAAGACCGGCATCACGCTAACCGATCTCAGTCAGCCGGGCTTCTATGCCGACATATCGCAGACGGTTGCTCGAAAGGTGGTTGAAGGCGAATTCGACCGCGGTCTGCTGTTCTGCGGAACCGGCATCGGCGTTTCGATTTCCGCCAACAAGGTGCCGGGGATACGCGCCGCACTGACCCACGATACCTATTCGGCCGAACGTGCTGCCAAGTCCAACAATGCGCAGATCATCACCATGGGCGCGCGTGTGATAGGCCCGGAACTGGCGAAGGCGATCGTCGACAAGTATCTGGCGTCCAACTTCGATCCAACCGGGCCTTCGGCGGAGAACGTCAAGGCGGTTGATCGGCTTGACCAAATCAAGGGTTAGAGCAATTCCAGGAAAAGTGGGAACCGGTTTCCCCGGGAAAAGCGCGTAGCGCTTTCCCTTAGGGAATTGCGTCAAAACAAAGAGCTGGAGTGGTTCAGCGTTTCCGTGAAACGGTGAACCGAGCTTGCGACTGCTGGCATTGTCAGGATTTCCGGTGCGCCGCCAACGCTGCCCAGGTTTCCGCAACGGCGACGATTGCGGCGTTGATCGGTCCGCTCGGGATCGCCGGCATCACCGAGGCGTCGACGACAAAGATGTTGTCGAAGCCGTTCAGCCGCAAATCGGGGTCGACGACGGCGTCGGCATCGCCACCCATCCGGCATGTGCCGGCCGGATGATGATGGGTGGAGGCAGCGCTGGCGATGAAGGCATCGATCTCGTCGTCGGACTGAGCCGATATACCGGGCAGGACTTCCGCATCGCGCCATTCGTCGAGAGCCGCATGATGGCCGACCATGCGCGCCCTTTTCAAGGCCGTCCTGAAGACCCTGCGGTCGTGTTCGGTTTCGAGATAATGCGGATCGATCACCGGCGCATCGTTACGGCCGGGCCCGCCCGGTGCGATGCGCCCGCGGCTTGTCGGATGGGTAACGCCGCACAGGATCGTAAAGGCGGAGCCGTAGGGCGGAGCATTCAGGCCCTCGGCCGCTGACGGCGCGACGACGCAGGCGAGCACCACGTCGGGACTTCCCGACGAACGGGCCGGGTCGTCACCATGCAGGTACATCAGCGATTCGGAGTGCTGCAGGCGGGACGGCGGCACCGGCTTTTTCGTGCTGTAGACATTCCCAAGAGCCAGCAGATGGTCCTGCAGGTTGCGGCCGACATCGCGTCGGTCGGCAAGGCAGCGTATCCCCGCCTGCTTCAGGGTATCCGCACAACCAATGCCCGACCGCATGAGGATGAGCGGCGTTGACACGGCGCCGGCGCAAAGAACAATCCGGTCGGCGGACAGCGTTCTGGTCTGCCCCTCGCACACCACGATCACGCCCGTGACCTTGTGGCCGTCCAGCACGAGATGCTCGACCTCGTGGCCGGTGAGCAAGGTCAGGTTCGGCCGCGCCATGACTCGCGGCGGCAGATAGGCGTCGGCGACGCTCACGCGCTTGCCGTCGCGTATGTTGAGGGAGTTGGGGCTGGTGCCGACCAGTTCGCCGCTGTTGTGGTCGCTCAGTATGGGGGCACCCAAGGCGTGCCCGGCCGCGATGTAGGCACGCACGACCGGACTGACCTCGGCGTCCGGCAGATACACGTCCAGCGGGCCGCTCCTGCCGCGTGTCGGCCCGGCGAAGGCCGTGAAGGCTTCACTGCGGATGAAGCCCGGCAGCAATCCCTGATAGGACCAGCGCTCGCCGCCGGCTTGCGCCCAGGGTTCGAAATCGTCGGGATGGCCGCGCACATAGGCCATCGCATGCAGGCAGCTCGAGCCGCCGACGATCTTGCCGCGTGGCCACTCGTGGACGCGGTTGGCGGTGAACGGCTGCGGCACGGTCCGGTAGGCCCAATCGTAGGCGCGGCCCTGGAGCATCGTCCATTTCAGCGGGTCGGCGATATCGGGGTCAGCCGGCATCGTCCCGGCCTCGATCAGGCCGACCTGGCACGACGGGTCTTCACTGAGCCGGCTGGCAACAACCGAGCCGGCGGATCCCGCGCCGATCACCAGCACGTCGAAATGACGTTTCAATTTGAAATTCCCCGCACAGGCTCAATCTCACGCGATGATGCGATCACGCGGCGAAGGCGCCGGCATTCGATCGTTCCATGATCTGCCTCTGCACGGACAACAGATGCGCGCGCATTGCCGCCTCCGCCGCTTCGGGATCGCGCTGCGATATCGCTTCGGCGATCAGGCGGTGCTCGCCGTCGCGC
Organism: Mesorhizobium sp. P2_A8; assembly: GCF_056404935.1. Taxonomy (NCBI): domain Bacteria; kingdom Pseudomonadati; phylum Pseudomonadota; class Alphaproteobacteria; order Hyphomicrobiales; family Phyllobacteriaceae; genus Mesorhizobium; species Mesorhizobium sp. P2_A8. The sequence continues at coordinate 151,686 of NZ_JBFUDB010000003.1, read as the reverse complement.
TGGGCGATCCGCTTGGGGCAGGTAGGAGCGGCGGTGCGTGCAACCTTCACCCGCGCGTCGACACCGACCTGACGCAACATTTTGTAGAATTCTGCCGCGAGATGGTTGCGGGCAGCAGCGACGATCGCGAGATGGAAGGCGAAGTCGACCTCACCCGATGGAGCATTCTCCGGCGTGGTTGCCGCGTCCATGATCCGCGCCGTCTCGAACGAGGACGCGCGCAGCGACGCCAACCTGGCAAGGCCCGGCTCCATGATCAGGCGCAATTCCAGAACCTCGATCGGGTTGGTCACCCTGACAAGTTCCTCCCCGTATCTTGGAAGGGCGGTCGGCGCCCGCCTGGCGCGCGCCGGTTTGAGATCGCCCGCATGACGCAGCACTTCAAGCGCCTTGCGAAGCTGATGGCGCTTTACGCTCAGATGTTCTGCAAGGTCGCGCTCGGACGGAAGTTTGCCGCCGCCCTGTTGCAACTGGCGCACTGCGGCAATGATGTCGTCGAGATCCGATGCTTCCACCTGCGGCTCGAATGCGCTCAAAACCAAATCTCCTGTCCGATCGGCAGGCGCCGACTCAGCGTCCGGTTATCATATTGTGACACGAAACCTGATGGAAACGGCACTCAACCAATTCAACCAATCTACATCCACATGCGGTGGTTGACAACACCAGTTGCGCGATGGTTGACTGACTTCGTTGACGGCTGCCATCGCGGCTGTCCTTCTCCCGAGGGTCATGGATGCCGGCTGACGAAACCTTTGACTACGTCATTGTCGGCGCGGGTTCGGCCGGTTGCGTGCTGGCAAACCGGCTGACTGAGGACCCTGCGGTTTCGGTGCTTCTGCTGGAGGCGGGGGATTGGGACCGCGATCCGATGATTCACATCCCGCTCGGCTGGGGCAAGATCCTGACCGAGCGCCGCCACGACTGGATGTATTTCTGCGAACCCGAGGCCAATGTCGGCGGCCGCAAGGTCGAATGCGCGCGCGGCAAGGTCATCGGCGGCTCGTCTTCAACCAATGCCATGGCCTATGTGCGCGGCAATCGCGGCGATTACGATCGCTGGGCGGCAACCGGACTGAGCGACTGGTCGTTCGACAAGGTGCTGCCCTATTTCAAGAAGCAGGAGCGCTGGGAAAAGGGCGCAAGCCAGTATCGCGGGGGCAGCGGACCGCTGAACACCCAGTTCTGCCGCTACAAGGATGAACTGATCGATGCCTTCGCCACGGCCAGCCGTGATGCGGGATATCCGCAGACCGACGACTACAACGGCGCCGAGCAGGAAGGTTTTGGCCGCCTGCAGATGACGATCGAAAACGGCCGCCGCTGCTCGACCGCGTCCGCCTATCTGCGCCCGGCCATGCGCCGCGGCAATCTCGAGGTGCTGACCGGCGCGATGGCGACGAAGATCCTGCTGAAGGATGGGCGCGCTACCGGTATTGCCTATACCAGAGGCGGGGCGGGGCATGAAGCTCTCGCGCGGCGCGAGGTTCTGCTTGCCGGCGGCGTCATCAACACGCCGCAACTCATGATGCTGTCGGGGATCGGTGACGGAGCTGAACTCGCGGCACATGGTATCGAGACGAAGGTCGATCGTCGGCAGGTCGGCAAGAATTTGCAGGACCATGTTTCGGTCATCGTGATGTATCGGCGCAAGCAGCCAGGACCATTTCTCAGGATGATGCGGGCCGATCGCATCGGCCTGGATTTCGTCAAGACCTATCTAACGGGCAAGGGCTTTTCGGGGGATGTGCCCGGCGGTGTCGTCGCGTTCCTCAAAAGCGATGCAAGCCGGCCGCTGCCGGACGTACAGCTGCTTTTCACCGCTGCACCGCTTGGGGCGTGGCCCTACATGTCGCCGTTCAAGGCGCCGTTCGCCGATGGCTTTGCAACGCGTATCGTCGCCGTGCAGCCGGAGAGCCGTGGCAGCGTCAACCTGGCGTCGAGCGATCCGTTCGCCGCGCCGCTGATCCATCAGAACTTCTTGTCTTCGCAGCGCGACTGGCAGTCGCTTCGCGCCGGCTTTCGTGTTGCGCGCAACCTTGCCAGCCAGCCGTCCATGGCCCCGTTCGTTGGCGCGGAATTCTTCCCCGGCCCCAAATGCGAGAGCGACGAAGAGATCGACGAGCATATCCGCAAGACATCGATCACCGTGCACCATCCGGCCGGCACCTGCCGTATGGGTGTCGATGCGGAATCCGTCGTCGATCCGGAATTGCGGGTGCGCGGCGTTGCCGGACTTCGTGCCGTGGATGCCTCCGTGATGCCGGATCTCGTCTGCGGCAACATCAATGCGGCGGTCATCATGATCGCCGAAAAGGCCGCCGACCTGATCCGCAGCCGCGCTCAACAGAGCGTGGCGGCCTGATAGTGACGGCTGAAATGCAACCAATATCTTTTGGTTGAGATTAAAATCTGCATTTGGTTGGGCTGCCATGTGATCCTACATGGCCGTGACGGGTTGGACGCAACTTGCAGGTTTGAGCAGTCTTTGTGCTATTTTCGCGTCATTTCTGCCCATTTTTGGGCATTTGCCGTTCGAAAATGCGTCTCAACCAAAAACTTTTAAATTTCGCAATTTGGGGATTGTCGAGCAAAACCAATGCGAATACGGTTGAGTTGGTTAGAAGCATTTTCTGCGTGACAAGAGGTGTCCGACATGTCCCTGGCGCAACCAGCTAACGATACGCTCACCAACAAGAAAGCAGCACTCAAGGGCCTCTACGACGCCCTCTACGAAAAGAACATGTTTCCGTTCTGGGCGACGTCGGAAGGCGTGGACCATGACGAGATCAAGCAGCTGATGGCGACGTCGAAGGCCATTCCTTTCGTCTGGTCCTATTCGGACATCGAGCCGCTGCTGCAGCGCGCCGCCGAACTGGTGACCATGGACGACAGCGAGCGCCGTTCGCTGATCCTGGTCAATCCGGGCCTTGCGCCCAAACGCGCATCGGTCAGCACGATGTACACCGCCTACCGCCTGAACGATCCGGACGAGATCATGCCGCCGCACAAGCACTCGCCGAGCGCCATCCGCTTCGGCCTGACCGGCAAGGGCAACTTCACCGGCGTCGAGGGCGAGGACGTGGTCTTCGGCCCGGGCGACATGGTGCTGACGCCCAACGACGCCTGGCACAATCACGGCACGGTGGGCGGCGAGCAGGCGGTCAACCTGTCGGTGCTCGACCTGCCGCTGGTCGAGACGCTGCACGCCGTCCATTTCGACCACAAATACACCGAGATGGTCGACGGCAAGGAAGTCGAGAAGAAGGTGCAGACCGCCCGCTATCCGAGCGACTACTCACAGCGCATCTATGGCGAGGGTGGCCTGATGCCGCGTTTCGTCGACCACAAGCGCGGTGGCGGCCTGTCGTCGCCGATGTATGTCTATCGCTGGGAGAAGATGGAAGCGGTCCTCGATGCCCACAAGGACTGGGATGGCGACCCTCATGAAGGCATCGTCGTCGATTACGTCGATCCGAGCACAGGCGGGCCGGTCTTCCGTACCATCAATTTCTACGCTCAGATGCTGCGCCCTGGCGAGAAGACCTTGCCGCAGCGTGAAACCGCCAGCCTGCTGCTGGCGCCCTTCCGCGGCAACGGCCATTCGATCATCGATGGCAAGCGTTACGACTGGAACCAGTTCGACACGATCGCCATACCCGGCGGATCGTGGGTCGAACATGTCAACGGCTCCTCTAGCGAGCCGGTGATCTTCTTCGGCGCCACCGATGCGCCGACCCAGAAGGCGCTGCTCCTCTACAAGCGCTGGGGCCGCAACCAGGCCGGCGATCTGCTTCGCCTCGCCTGATCCTCGTCCTCCGGCAAGAATGTCGCGCCGCCATGGCGGCGCGACATCGAAAACGACGTTTCAGCAGCAAAGGCGCATGCATTTGGTTTCGGCGTTCAACACCAAGCAGATCGGTCATGTCGACTGTCCGGGCGGCGGTCAGGTCTGGGTCGATGGCAACATCCTCTATATCGGCCACATGCGGCCGCCGAGCGGCACGACGCTGGTCGACATTTCCGACCCGCGCAATCCGCGCAAGATAACGACGATCGATGTCCCCCCCGGCTGGCACTCGCACAAGGTGCGCGCCAAGGACGGGCTGATGATCATCAATCACGAGCGCTTCGGCAGCGACGGCCCGGCCGACTTCGGCGGCGGACTGGCGCTCTACGACACCACCAAGCCATCACAGCCCAGGCTCATCTCGAAATGGATAACCGGCGGCAAGGGCGTCCACCGCTATGACTTCGACGGCCGTTACGCCTATATCTCGCCGACCGCCGATGGCTATGTCGGCAATATCGTGATGATCCTCGATTTGATCGATCCCACGAAGCCGGTCGAGGTCGGACGCTGGTGGATTCCCGGCCAATGGACCGGCGGTGGCGAAGAATACCCCTGGCATGACTATGTCACGCCGCGTTGCCACCATCCGCTGCGCATGGGCGACCGGCTCTATGTCAGCTACTGGCATCACGGCCTGTTCATCCTCGACATTTCGGACATCTCCAAGCCGAAGCTGATCTCGCACGTCAATTCGAGCCCGAGCTTTCCGCATCCCACGCATACATGCCTGCCCATCCCGCAGCTGCTCAAGGGTCGCAACATCATGGTGGTGGCGGATGAGGATGTCGCCAAGCTTCGGCCATCGGCGCCGGCCTTCACCTGGATCTACGACATCACCGACGAGACCAACCCGTTGCCGATTTCGACCTTCCAGGTGCCGGGCCTCGACACGGATGGTTCACCGCAGCCGCAGATGACCGGCTGCCATCAGCCTTCCGAACGGTTCAAGGGAACGGTCATTCCGTTTGCATGGTTCGCGCAGGGACTGCGGCTGGTCGACATCGTCGACCCGTTCGCGCCAAAGGAAGTCGGCCATTTCATGCCCGACGCGCCGGAGGGTGCGGAGCGTTCCTCGTCCAACGACGTGACCATCGACGATCGCGGCATTGTCTACCTGATCGACCGCATCCGTGGCGTCGACATCATCGAAACCAGCGTTCTCTAGGAGCAGGCATTGAGCGACAGCACGCGAAAATCCGCCAGCCACTACGCCATCGGCAACAAGAACCCGAACCTGCCGTTTCATCCGGCTGTGCGGGCCGGCGATTTCATCTTCGTCTCCGGCCAGGTGCCGAAGGACGAAAACAACAACATGATCAGCGGCACGATCGAGGAAGAGACGCTGGCCACGCTGAAGACCATCGCGCGCGTTATCGCGCATGAAGGCGCGACGCTGTCCGATGTCGTGCGGATCACCACCTATCTCGAGGATACGCGCGATTTCGGCCGCTACAACAAGGCGTTTCTCGAAGGGATCGGCGACGCCGTGCTGGCGCGTACGACCGTCGAGGCCAAGGCGGTCATCAACACCAAGATCGAAATGGACGCCATCGTCTACAAGCCGCTGCCGGCCGGCAAGTAGGCACGACACAATCGAGGAGATGACATGTACAAGCTCTTAGGCCGCCAGACATCAGGCAACGTCCAGAAGGTGCTCTTCATGCTCGAGGAGCTTGGGGCATCCTACAAGCGCGAGGATTATGGCCGCCAGTTCGAGAACACGCAGACGGCCGAATACAAGGCGCTCAACCCGACCTCCAAGGTCCCGACGCTGGTCGACGGCGGCACCGTGATCTGGGAGTCCAACACCATCCTGCGCTATCTCGCGGCATCCGGCGGCGAACATTTGACTGGCGCCACGCCGGCGGAAAAGACCGAGGTCGAGCGCTGGATGGACTTCCTGCTGGCGGCGGTCAATCCCGGCTACCTGGCGGCCTTCAAGGGCGCCAAGCTGACACCTGAGGAACAGACCGCCGAATACAAGGAACAGGTGAAGGACCTTGTGGCGCAGCTCAAGATCGTCGACGGCCACCTGGCCGGCAAGGACTTCCTGGCGCTCGGCAAGCTGACCCTTGCCGACATCGCCTGCGCGCCGATCCTGAAGCGCTGCGTCGACTTCAAGATCGACCGGCCGTCGATGCCCAATCTGGAGCGTTGGGTGGCTGCGATCGCCGCTCGACCAGCCTTCAAGGCGGCAACCGCCGCTGCCCCGGCAAAGGCCGCATGATGATCAAGCGCGCCGCTCTCATCGGATTGGGAACGATGGGGCCGGGCATCGCCGCGCGGCTTTCGCGCGGCGGGCTCGATGTCACGGCGTATGATGTTTCGCCGGCGGCGGTCGAGCGTGCCCGCGGCATGCTTGATCTTGCCGGCGGGGTGCTCGACCGTCTCGACATCAAGGCGCCCGGGACAGGCGCCGGCAGCGTGCGTTTCGTCGAGACGATCGCCGAAGCCGTCGATGGCGCCGAACTGGTCATCGAGAATGTGCCGGAGAATATCGACATCAAGGCGCAGGCCTATCGCGACATCGATCCGTTGATCGACGCGTCTGTCATCGTCGCCTCCGACACGTCGGGCATTCCGATCACCAAGCTGCAGGCGCATATCTCGCATCCCGGGCGGATGGTCGGCATGCACTGGTCGAACCCACCGCACATCATACCGATGATCGAGGTGATCGGCGGCGAAAAGACCGCGCCTGAAACCGTGGCGACGATCCGCGACCTCATTCGCTCGCTCGGCCTGCTGCCGGTGGTGGTGAAAAAGGATGTTCCGGGCTTCGTCGAGAACCGCGTCCTCTATGCGTTGCTGCGGGAGGCGGTCGACCTCGTCGAGCGCGGCGTCATCGAGCCGGAAGATCTCGACACCTGCGTGTCGTGGGGCATCGGCTACAAGATCGCCGTCATCGGCCCGATGGCGCTGCTCGATATGGCGGGCCTCGATATCTACAAATCGGTTTCGTCCTTCCTGAACGCCGATCTCTCCAATCGCGACGATGTCGCGCCAATGGTGCTGGAGAAGACCGCTGCGTCGAAGTTCGGCATCAAATCGGGCGAGGGCATGTTCTCCTACACGCCCGAGCAGACAAAGGCGCTGCAAGGCGAACGGGCACGCAAGCTCGTCGCGGTGCGGCGCATCCTGGAAGGCCGGGAGTAGCCAATGTCACATCGTGCGCACGAGGCTGGCCAGGGTGGGGAGTTCCGGTTGGTCCGTTGTGCGAAGCCTGCCTTCGCGGGCCGCACGTTGCGGGTGCGGCCGATGACAATGCGCGGGGCGACAAGCCATGCGCATTGAAACCATTCGAGCCGCCGGCGACAGGCCAGCCCATATCCGCCATGAAGATCTGATCTCCGCCAAAGGCGTTTCGGTGGTGATGGCCCGGCAACTGATCCTCCAGAACATCGATCTTTCGGTGCCAAAGGGGTCGTTTGTCTCCCTTATCGGCCCCTCCGGTTGCGGGAAGAGCACCTTGCTCAAGGTGCTGGCCGGGCTGGTGCAGCCGAGCCAGGGCAGCGTTTCGATCGCCGGGCTCGCTCCGACCGAGGCGGCGCGCAAGCGGATGATCGGCCTCGTCTTCCAGGACGCCAATCTGCTGCCGTGGAAGAACGCCGTCGACAATGCCTCGATGCTGCTGGGTATCGCCGACAAGTCGCTGTCGCGCTCGGACTTGCGGGCGCGCGGGCAGGAGATGCTGGAACTGGTGGGACTGGGCGATTCCGCCCACAAGCGCCCAAACGAACTGTCGGGTGGCATGCGGCAGCGGGTCGCCATCGCACGCGCCCTGGCGCTCGATCCGGCGGTGCTGCTGATGGACGAGCCGTTCGGCGCGCTTGACGCCATCACCCGCGATGCGATGGGCCAGTCGCTGCTGGAGATCTGGCAGCGCACCGGCGAGACCATCGTGCTCGTCACCCATTCCATCGACGAGGCCATTCACCTGTCCCGCCATGTTCATGTGCTGGGGATCAAGCCGGGGCGGATTACCGAGAGCCTCGACATTGCACTGCCTTATCCGCGCGACCTTTCGGTCACGGAGGATCCGGAGTTCGTCAGGTTGGTGGTTCAGTTGCGGACGATGCTGCGCGCCAGCCATCAACCGGGAGGCGTATCTTGAGCGAGCAAAGCATCACGGATCTTTCCGAGCCGCGGCTCGTCTCGAACTGGAGCGCGGCGACAGGCAGTTGGCTTCCCGCGGTCATCCTCCTGCTGGCGACAATCGCGGCGTGGGAAGCTGCCGTGCGGATATTTTCCATATCCGCCTTCGTCGTTCCCGCCCCGTCCGAAATCGCGCAATCGCTGGTCGCGCAATGGGGCACGCTGATGAAGGCGACCCTGGTGACGGCAGGCGAGATCCTGTTCGGCTTCCTGGTCTCGGTCGTGGTCGGCATTGCCATTGCGCTGGTCATTGTCCGCTTCGACTGGTTGGGGCGCGCGCTGTACCCACTGGTGGTGCTGTTCCAGAACGTGCCCAAGGTGGCCCTCGCGCCGATCTTCATCCTCTGGTTCGGCTACGGGCTGGCACCCAAGATCGGCCTGATCCTGGTCATCGCCTTCTTCCCGGTGACATTGTCGATGCTGGCGGGCATGCAATCGGTCGACCGCTCGCTGCTGTCGCTGATGAATTCGGTCGGTGCCAGTCCGACGCAGATCCTGTTCAGGATCCGCGTTCCGCACTCGCTGCCGAACCTGATGGCCGGAACCAAGATCGCCGCCACGTTGAGTGTGATCGGCGCCATTGTCGGCGAATTTGCCGGCGCTTCGGACGGTCTCGGCTACGTCATCCAGTTCGCTTCGACCCAGCTCGATACGGCGCTGGTCTTTGCGGCGCTGCTGCTCGTTTCCGTGCTCGGCATCGCCTTCTACTACGCCGCCGAAATTCTCGAACGCATCGTGGTGCCCTGGGCACCCAAATTCAGCCAGGCCTAGGCCTTCGAACAACCAAAATCATACAAGGGAACAACAATGCTGAGACGCTCACTTATCAAGGCCGCTGCCTTCGCGGCGGTTGTCGGTGCTATCGGCTTCTCCAACGCGGCTTTGGCGGCCGACAAGGTCAACGTCCAGCTCGACTGGGTGGTGCGCGGCAACCACGCCATGTTCTTCGTCGGCAAGGAAAAAGGCTTCTTCGCCAAGAACGACATCGATGTGGCCGAGATCCGCAAGGGCTCCGGTTCGCCCGACGCAATGCGGCTGGTGGGCAATGAGAACGCTGATTTCGGCTTCGGCGATCTTCCCACGCTCGCCGTTGCGCGCTCGCAGAATGTTCCGGTCGTGGCGCTGGCGGCTGTCAATCAGCAGTCACCGCTGGGGATCATTTCGCTGGCCAAGACGCTGAAGCTGGCAAAGCCGTCCGATCTCAAGGGACTGACCATCGGCATTCATCCAGCCGGCTCCACCTATATCTTCTTCAAGGGCTTCCTGGCCGCCAACGGCCTGACCGAAAAGGACATGACGCTGAACAGCGTCTCGCCGCCCTATGAAAGCTACCTGCTCCTCGGCCGGGTTCAGACCGTCGTCGGTTATGTCGACGCGGAGGTTCCCGAACTGGAGGCCAAAGCCGGAGGCCCCGGCTCGCTCAGCATCATGATGGGGGCGGACTACGGCTGGAAGGCCTATGGCTCGGGCCTGTTCACCTCGCAGACGATGATCAAGGACAAGCCGGACGTCGTGCGCCGCTTCGTCAAGGCCTACAGGGAGGCCTTCGACTATGTCGTGGCTCATCCGGATGAGGCCGCCGAGATCACGGCCAAGGCAGCGCCCGGCTATGCGGAAAAGAAGGATGTGTTGCTGGCGCAGATCAACGCCGACATCGCATCGACGTTCAACAGCCCCGACACCAACGAGCACGGTCTCGGCTGGATGACGAAGACGCAGTGGGAGGAAACCTTGAAGACGCTGACGGATCAGGGCGTGCTCAAGGCGGCGTTGTCGGCGGACGATGTCTTCACCGACGCATTCCTGGCAAAAGAATAAGGGGGCGCGCGGTGTTCGAACGGACGGCTCGATGAGCGCCTACCGGCAGAGCAGACTGTCCTGCGCCATGGCGCAGGACACGGCACGCTCGCCTTTCACCGCGTCGGCGCGGTTTAGCGTGATCTGCACGCGGGTGGCATATGCGCGGCCCGACAGGCCGCACCAGAGCCGCTCGACGGGCAGGTTCTCGCGCTTGTCGTTGAGGATCGTGAACGTGCCGGTCTTCCGATCGAACCAGAGTTCGATGCGGGCGCTTCTGCCCGGTTCGACCGTTGCGATCCCCGCCGAATACCAGTGGGCGAAGTCGGCGTTGCAGGACAGCCCTTCGCTGCCCGCATTCGAGATCGTCAGCGGCACCAAGTCGAGCCCGTCGGTGCCCGTGCGGACGGTGACATGGTGCAACTCAACCGCGCTGGCGAAGGAGGAGAACGCCAGCGCCACCGGAAGGACATAACGGATCTTCAATTTGCCTGAACTCCATATGCAATTTGCCTATGCAGTCTATCTCGCTTTCGCGCAATAACAATAAGAATAATGATTGGTAGATCAAACAGAGAGGGTAACATGTTAAAGCTTCTTAAGAGCAGTGTAAGTGCAGCTATATTGAGTGGCGTCTTGATGGGCGGCGCGCTTGCCGCCGAGGTCAAGTCGATTGCTATTCTGACACCCGAAGAGGGCACGGATTTTGGCTGGAACCAGCAAGGCATCGACGCCGCCAAGGCGGCAGGCAAAGCCGCCGGCGTCGAAGTGGTCGTCGCCCAGGGCCTCGGCTATGGCGACGTTCGTCCGACATTGCGGGAACTTGCGTCCGACGGCGCCAGCCTGCTGATCGCCCACGCCAGTGGCTACAACACCTCGGCTCCCGAGATCGCCAAGGAATTGAAAGTTCCGGTGGCGATCGTCGACACGCCGACCGGCCTGGAGAAGGGCCTCGTCGCCGACTACACGCTGAGCGGCCACCAGGGCGCCTATCTCGCCGGCCGCCTCGCCGCCAAGATGTCACGCTCCAAGTCGGTCGGCATCGTGGTGTCGGGCGAACCGCCATCGTGGAATTCGCAGTCGGCGGCGTTCGCGCAAGGCGTGAAGGCGGAGAAGCCGGACGTCAAGATCACCTATGCGGTGATCGGACCCGCCGCCTATAGTGATGCGGCCGGCGGCAAGCGCGTCACTGAAAGCGTGATCGCGGCGGGCGCGGACATCATCTTCGGCCAGGGCAACGGTTCAAGCTTCGGCATGCTGCAGGCGGTCGAGACGACCAAGGCCGCCGATGGCGGCAAGGTCTATTTCATCGACGTCATCGGCGACAAATCGTCGATCGACAAGGGCTTCCTGCTGTCGTCGGTGGTGTGGAACATCGAGCCGGTCTATGCGGCGATGATTGCCGATCTGAAGGCCGACACGTTCGGCACCAAACACTATACGATCGGCCTTCAGGATGACTCGGTCAAGCTGCTGAAAACCGCGGCGATCCCGGACAATGTCTGGGCCGAAATCCAGGCGCTGCGCGAAGACGTCATTTCCGGCAAGATCAAGGTCGATCCGGTCTATGACGCGGCCGCCGTCCGGGCGCTGATGACAAGCGTCGCCCAGTAAGGCGATCAAGGTCGGCTGCCGGAGGGGTGATCCGTTCACCCCTCCGGACGATTCCCATTTTCTGGTGCTGGGCTTTCATGAGCATTTTTTCTTCATCGTCTGTTGTCGTGCGCGACATCGTCGCGCTCGAAGGCGTGACCAAACGGTTCCCCGGCATCGTCGCCAATGACGGCATCGACCTGGCGATCCGTCCGGGTGAGGTGCATGTGCTGCTCGGCGAGAACGGCGCCGGAAAATCGACGTTGATCGGCATGTTGTCCGGCCTGCAGCAGCCGGACGAGGGGCGCATATTGGTCGACGGAAAACCGACCCCGATCACCTCGCCGCGCCATGCCTTGTCGCTCGGCATCGGCACTGTCTTCCAGCACATGATGTTGGTGCCGACGCTGACCGTGGCTGAGAACCTGTTGCTTGGTGGGCCCTGGTGGCAGCGGCCCAGGACCGAGGAACTGGCGGCGCGTGTCGCCGAGATCACCCGCACACTCGGGATCACGGTGAAGCTGCATGCCAAGGTGTCGGAGCTTTCGCTTGGCGAACAGCAACAGGTCGAAATCCTGCGCGCGATGGTCCGCAACAGCCGGTTGCTCATTCTCGACGAGTCCACCTCCATGCTGACGCCCAAAGGCATCGACGAACTGGGCGCGCTGATGCGTCGCCTCGTCGAGCAGGGCCTGGCGATCGTCTTCATCACCCACAAGCTCAAGGAGGCGGCGGCCTTCGGCGACCGCATCTCGGTGCTGAAGCTCGGCCGCAAGGTCGGCGAGATCCCGCCCGAGCGGTTTCGCGCGCTGGGCGAACAGGAGATCATCTCGGAGATCGTGGAACTGATGTTCGGCAAGCAGAAGGATGATCCGGAAGCTGTCGAACGTCCTGTCCGCACTGTCCGCGCCGAAGCGGCTCCGCTGCTTCAGGTCGCGGATCTGGCGGTCGCCCCGACGGACAATGCGCCCGGCCTGTCGTCGATCTCCTTCGACATCCGCCCTGGCGAGATCCTGGGCATAGCCGGCATCGACGGCAACGGCCAGAAGCAGTTGGCGGAGGCACTGGCCGGCCAGCGCGCGGCGACGGGCGGTTCGGTGAGGCTGGAGGGCGTTGCCATCGAGGCGCTGAGCGTCGGCGAACGCCGCCAGCGCGGTCTGCGCTACCTGACCGACGACCGGCTGGGCGAGGGCACTGTCGGAACCTTCCCGGTTTCGATCAACTTCTTTCTCAAGCAGGTCGGCGCAGCGCCGTTGTGGCGCAACGGCGTCGAGCAGCGCGCGGAGATCGACAGGCGCGCCGCCCAGCTGGTGCGCGAATACGATGTGCGTACGCCAAGCCTGAAGACGCCCGTCGCGCGGCTGTCCGGCGGCAACATCCAGAAGGTGCTTCTGGCGCGAGAACTGGCAGAAGGCGCCAAGGTGGTGATCTTCAACAAGCCGACCTATGGCCTCGATCTCGCCAACACCGTGGCGTCGCGCCAGCGCATCCGCGACACGGCCGCGCGCGGCCTTGCCGTGCTGCTGATCTCCACCGACCTCGAGGAATTGCTGAGCATGTGCGACCGCATCGCCGTCATCGCCAACGGAGCGCTGGTCGGCACCGTCGCGAACGCCGACGATGCCCGCACCAGGGTCGGTCGCCTGATGATCGGACTTGCCGCATGAGCATCGACACCGCACCCACGGTCAGTGCTACCGCGCTCGATGCGACGAGCGGGGCGGCGACGCGCCGCGACATTCTGCACCGGCTGCTGATGACCCTCGGCCCGATCCTTGCCGCCCTCGTCATAGCCGGCTGCATCCTGCTTGCCGTCGGCGTCGACCCGCTCGCCTATTATGGCTACGTGCTGGAGAAAGGCCTGTTCTCGCCGCTCGGCATCCAGCAGACGCTGACGCGCATGGCGCCGCTGCTCTTCCTTGCCGCTGGCCTGATCGTGGCCTTTCGCGCCGGCATGTGGAATCTCGGCGGCGACGGCCAGTTCCTGCTCGGCGCGGTGACGGCGGCCGCCAGTGCTCCGGTGTTCGTTCAGATCATGCCATCCTGGCTGGCGCTGATCTGCGCGTTCCTCATTGCCATGGTGGTGGCGATGATCTGGTCGCTGGTGCCGGCCCTGCTGCGTGCCTATCAGGGCGTCAACGAGATCATCACCACGCTGATGATGACGTTCCTCGGGACGTCGCTTGCCAATGTGCTGGTCAAGCTGGTGTTTCGCGATCCTGGCACGACCGTGCCGCAGACCCGCACGCTGCCGGTGGAAGACCGGCTGCCGCGCCTGTTCGAAACAACCATTACCAGCGGCCTGCTGTTTGGACTTGCGGCGATCATCATCGTGCATCTGGTGATGACGCGCACGGCGTTCGGGCTGAAGCTGAGGATCGTCGGCGCCAACCCGCGCGCGGCGATTCATTCGGGGCTTGGCGTGCCCGGCCTGACCATCGCCGTCTTCGCCATTTCGGCCGGACTTGCCGGCCTAGCCGGCGCCGTCGACATCATCGGCGTCCAGGGCAATGTCCGCGCCGACTGGAATCCCGCCTACGGGCTTGCCGTTATTCCCGCGGTGTTTCTTGCCCGCATGAACGGCTTTGCCGCCATCGGTTTCGTGTTCCTGCTTTCGGTGCTTTCGATCGGCGGCGAGAGTGCGGCTCGGCGGCTCGGCGTACCCAATCATTTCACGCTGGTGCTGGTCTCCATCGTGCTGATCGTGCTCGCGCTCGCCGAATATTTCGATCACCGCTACAACCAGTCGCGGAGGGCTTAGGGCATGACCGGGCTCTTCAGCGAAGTCTTTCTCAGCGCGCTCCTGTTCGGCGCCGTCACCGCGGCGATCCCGCTGCTGCTTGCCGGGCTCGGCGAGCAGATGTCCGAGAAGGCGGGCGTGCTCAATATCGGCATCGAAGGCATGATGCTGGCCGGCGCCTATCTCGGCTTTGTCGGCGCCTTCTATTCCGGGTCGCTGTGGCTGGGCTTTCTCACCGGTGCCGCCGGCGGCGCAGCGGTGGCGCTTGTCATGGCGCTGCTTTGCGTGCGCATCGGGCTGAACCAGATCGTCATTGGTATCGCACTGACCTTGGGACTGGAAGGTCTGACGGCACTGCTCCATCACTTCCAGTTTTCGCGCAGCTATCCGCGCCTGCCGGCAGCGGACGCGACGGTCATTCCGCTGCTTTCGGACATTCCGGTCATCGGCCCTGCGTTCTTCAAACAGCATCTGATCGTCTATCTGGCGGTCGCGCTGGTTTTCGGCATGCGCTACGTCTACCGGCGCACACAACTGGGCCTCAACCTGCAGGCTGCGGGCGACAAGCCGGCCGCGCTCGATGTCGCCGGCATCGACGTCGTGCGAACCCGCACCATCGCCGTGTTGACGACCGGAGCACTGGCCGGGCTTGGCGGCGCCTATCTCGCCAATGTCGGGGCCGGGCTATTCATTCCTTTCATCACCAATGGCGCAGGCTTTCTCGGCATCGTGTTGGCCATGCTGGCGCGCGGTCGCCCGATCTGGGTGCTGTTCGGCGCGTTGCTGTTCGGGGTCTGCCTGTCGCTGACGACAGCAATGCAGGTGGCCGGCATCAACATACCGACCGACATCATCCAGATGCTGCCGTTCCTGGCGGTGATGATCATGCTGGTGCTGTTCGGCCGGCGCGCCAGTCTGCCGGCAGCGCTGGGCATTCCATACGAGCGCGGCGCGCGCTGATCACAATCAAGCGCGGACGGGACCCGCGCCAAACAGGAGGCAAGAATGTCGGATACCAAGGTCTACCTGCTCGACGGCGGCTCGCTCGTTCTCGACGGATATCACGTGTTCTGGAACAGGGGCCCTGGCGGCGAAGTGCGCTTCCCCGTCTATTCCATCCTGATCGAGCATGCCGAGGGCCGGTTTCTCATCGACACCGGCTACGACTACGATCACGTGATGAAGGTACTGCCGTTCGAAAAGCCGATCCAGGAAAAGCACCAGACCATCCCCGGCGCCCTGGCGCTGCTCGGCCTCGAACCGAAGGACATCGACGTCGTCGTCAATTCGCACTTCCACTTCGACCATTGCGGCGGCAACAAGTACTTTCCGCACGCCAAGAAGATCTGCCACCGCAGTGAGGTGCCGCAGGCCTGCAATCCGCAGCCTTTCGAACACCTCGGCTATTCCGACCTGAGCTTCTCGGCGGAAGCGGCGGAGGCGCGCGGCGCGACCGCGCAGTTGCTGGAGGGCACGACGCGCGCCAACTCGACCTTCGAGGGCATCGATGGCGACGTCGACCTTGCAAGGGGCGTCAGGCTGATCTCGACGCCTGGCCATTCGATCGGCCACTACAGCCTCCTGGTGGAGTTCCCCAAGCGCAAGCCGATCATGTTCACGATCGATGCCGCCTATACGCAGAAGAGCCTTGAAACGTTGTGCCAGGCGGCTTTCCACATCGATCCGGTGGCGGGCGTCAATTCGATGCGCAAGGTGAAGAAGCTGGCCGAGGACCATGGCGCCGACCTGATGTATTCGCACGATATGGACAACTTCAAGACCTACAGGACCGGCACGCAATTCTACGGCTGACCGTCACCAATGCGGAGACAAGACCATGCGCTATTTTGACCATGCCGAACCGGTCATTACACTCACCTCGGGACCGGTGAACGCCTATCCGGATGTGCTGCGCGGCCTCGGTCGCACGGTGCTCTACGACTACGACCCGGCGTTCCAGCTCTTTTACGAGAAGGTGATCGACAAGGCGCAGAAGGCGATGCGGCTGTCGAACAGGCCGGTCATTCTGCATGGCGAGCCGGTGCTTGGCCTGGAGGCTGCCGCAGCCTCCCTGATCGCGCCCGACGACGTCGTGCTCAACCTCGCCTCTGGGGTTTACGGCAAGGGGTTTGGCTATTGGGCGAAGCGCTATTCGCCACAACTGCTCGAGATCGAGGTGCCCTACAACGAGGCGATCGACCCGCAGGCGGTTGCGGCAATGCTGAAAGCGCATCCGGAAATCACCGTCGTTTCCGTCTGTCACCACGACACGCCGTCCGGCACCATCAATCCGATCGACGCGATCGGCGCGCTGGTTTCGGCGCATGGCGGTTATCTCATCGTCGACGCCGTCTCGTCCTTTGGTGGCATGAAGACGCACCCCGAGGATTGCCAGGCCGATATCTATGTCACCGGCCCGAACAAATGCCTGGGTGCGCCTCCCGGGCTGACGATGATGGGTGTCAGCGAGCGGGCCTGGGCCAAGATGAAGGCAAATCCCCTGGCGCCGCGCGCATCGATGCTGAGCATCGTCGACTGGGAAAATGCATGGTCAAGGAACGAGGCGTTTCCGTTCACGCCGTCCGTCTCCGAGATGAACGGGCTCGACGTCGCGCTCGACCTCTACCTTGGTGAGGGGCCGGAGGCGGTGTGGGCGCGCCACGCGCTCACGGCCAAGGCCATGCGCGCGGGCGTCGCCGCGATGGGCCTGTCGATCTGGGCCGCCAGTGACAAGATCGCGTCGCCGACAACGACCGCAGTCCGTACACCCGAAGGCGTCGACGAGAAGGCGCTTCGCCAGGCCGCGCGCGCCCGCTACGGCGTGGTGTTTTCGTCGGGCCGCGGCGAAACATTGGGGAAGCTGACACGTGTCGGCCACATGGGCCCGACCGCCCAGCCGATCTATGCGATCGCGGCGCTGACGGCACTTGGCGGCGCCATGAACGCGGCAGGGCAGAAGCTCACGATTGGCAAAGGCATCGATGCTGCGCTGGCAGTGATCGATGCCGACGCCTGACCAGACATCACCAGATCACGGATTGAGGGAGCATTTTCATGACTGAACGGCTTATGGGAAAGACGGCCCTGGTTACTGGCGCCGCGCAGGGTATCGGCAAGGCGATCGCAGCGCGGCTGGCCGTCGACGGCGCGACCGTCATCGTCAGCGACATCAACGCGGAAGGCGCCAAGGCGGCGGCGGCGTCGATCGGTGGAAAGGCGAAGGCGATCGCTGCCGACATTTCCGATCCGGCATCCGTCAAGGCGCTCTTCGCTGAAATCCAGGCCCTGACCGGGGGCATCGACATTCTGGTCAACAATGCCAGCATAGTGCCGTTCGTCGCCTGGGACGATGTCGATCTCGACCATTGGCGCAAGATCATCGATGTCAACCTGACAGGTACCTTCATCGTCAGCCGCGCCGGCACCGACCAGATGCGTGCGGCAGGCAAGGCCGGGCGCGTGATCAGCATCGCATCCAACACCTTCTTTGCCGGCACACCGAATATGGCGGCCTATGTCGCCGCCAAGGGCGGCGTCATCGGCTTCACCAGGGCTCTCGCCACGGAACTCGGCAAATATAACATCACCGCCAACGCGGTAACGCCTGGCCTGATCGAGAGCGACGGCGTCAAGGCGAGCCCGCATAACGAGGCCTTCGGCTTCGTCGAGATGCTTCAGGCGATGAAAGGCAAAGGGCAGCCGGAGCATATCGCCGATGTGGTTTCGTTCCTGGCTTCCGACGATGCGCGCTGGATCACCGGCCAGACGCTCAATGTCGACGCCGGGATGGTGCGCCACTAGTCTAAAGCGCATCGCGTACCCAAAACCACTGCACACTTTGGGCGACTCGCATCGGGTCGCAACAGCGGACGGGTGCGGCCAAAAGTGCCCGCCACGGCCATTCAAGGGGAAATCATGGTGAACTTCGGATTCGCGTCGATGTTCGACGGGCTGACGGTTGCAATGCTGGTCGCCGGCCTGGCCATCACCGGCGTGGCGTCCGGTGTGCTGGCCGGCCTGCTGGGGGTCGGCGGCGGAATAGTCATCGTCCCGGTGCTGTTCTGGGTGCTTGCCCTGTTTCACTTTTCGCCTGATGTGACCAGTCATCTGGCGGTCGCGACGTCGCTTGCGGTCATCATTCCCACCTCGATCTCATCGATGCGGTCGCACAACAAGCGCGGCAATGTCGATCGGCCCCTGCTCAATCTCTGGGGACCGGCTATTTTCGCCAGTGCCCTCATCGGCGGCATTATGTCGAAATTCATTCCGGGCGCCGGCCTGCGGCTGGTTTTCGGCGTCGTTGGCCTGCTGGTGGCCGTCAACATGGCGATGCCGAAGAACCTTGTGATCTCCAATCACCTGCCGCAAAGCGGCTGGATCAACCGAGCGATTGCCTCTGTCATCGGCGTTGTCTCTTCGCTCATGGGAATTGGCGGCGGCACGCTCTCGGTGCCGACGCTGTCCAGCTTTTCCTTTCCGGTACACCGAGCCGTCGGCACGTCGTCCGCGCTCGGCCTGCTGATCGCGCTTCCAGCGGTGGCCGGCTTCATCTGGTCGGGTCTCGAGGTTGCTGGCAGGCCTCCGCTTAGTCTGGGTTACGTCAACCTGCCGGCCGTTGCCATCATAGCGCCCGTAAGCTTTCTGTTCGCACCCTTGGGCGCAAGGCTCGCTCACGCGCTCAACCCGCGTTACCTGAAACTTGCCTTTGCGTTCTTCCTGGCGATCACCGCCGGGAGGATGCTGCTCTCCTGAATCTCGGGCCGCGTTCGCCCCTGAAACTGCTGTGAGCCTGGCCCGTGTTTCGCGAATTCTCGTGGTTTGGGATCAGTAGGTGGCGCGGCCGCCGGAGAGATCGAACACCGATGCGGTGGTGAAGCTGTTTTCCTTCGAGACCAGCCAGGCGACCATGTTTGCCGCCTCGTCGACTTCCAGGAACCGGGCCCGCGGGATCTTGGCCAGCATGTAGTCGATATGCTCCTGTTTCATCTGGTCGAAGATCGGCGTGCGCGCCGCGGCCGGCGTGATGCAGTTGACCGCAATGTCGTAGCCGGCAAGCTCCTTGCCCAGCGACTTGGTCAGCCCGATGACGCCTGCCTTGGAAGCCGAGTAGGCCGAAGCATTGGGATTGCCTTCCTTGCCGGCGATCGAGGCGATGTTGACAATGCGGCCGTAGTTGCGCGCCTTCATGGCAGGCACGACAGCGCGGTTGACGTGAAAGGTTCCGTTGAGGTTGATATCGATGACGCGCCGCCAGGCGTCGAGCGGATACTCATCCAGCGTATGGTTGGGCCCGGCTATCCCGGCCGAATTGACCATGATCGAGACGGCCCCACTGTCGTTTTCGGTGCGGGCATGCGCCGCAAGCACCGCCTCGGCATCGGTGATGTCGACCAGCACTCCCCTGGCTGCATCGCCGAGTCCGGCAACCGCCACCTCCAGCCCTGCCTCGTTCATGTCCCACAGGCTCACCCTTGCGCCCGATGCGACCATCCGCCTGGCAAAGGCCAGGCCCAGTCCTTGCGCTCCGCCGGTGACGACGGCGACCTGTCCTTCAAGATCGATTTTGTTCATTCCGTTCAATCCTTGGCGATATGCAGCCACACGGCGGCACGACTGGTTTCGGCATGGAAATCGCCGATCGGGCACTGCTGAAACCCGTCGTCTGGCGTTGTGGCCTGACGCTTTCTTTGTGCGGGCGGGCAGTACCGACATCTTCAGGCAGCCGAGCCCAGCGTCAATGGTGTCGGCGCGAGCAATTCCATAAATGTGCTAGGTGACCTGGATCGTCACGCTCTGCCGGAACGCCAGCGAGAAGGATTTCCCCACCGTCGGCGACGAGGTGCCTAGCCCGGTGACCGAGACCAGGATCGGCGCGATGCTGAGCAGCTCGGGGAACCAGCCGATTGGAGTTCCGGGATTGGCAGCGAAGGCAGCTCGGATGCTTGCCTAGAAAGCCTTCCAGTCGCGCGTCGACGTTCAAGACAAACCGGAGTCCTGCAGCTTGGTCAGTTGTTCCTCGGCTCCGCCCACGGCTGCGGCCATCAGCCGGTCGAAATCTATCATCGCCTCGGAATGCCCATGGTCGGCGATGGATTTTCGAAGAATCCGAATTGCAAGGATCGCGTCCTCCAGTGCCTGCTCGACGCTTTTCACCATGTTGGTCCGCTCCTCTCATTTGCCAATAACCGTCTAGGAGAGCCGGCGTTCCGGCCATAGGTAGGGCGATGGTGCATTTTTCGTTGAAGCACGGCTGGGAGCGGCGCAACGCAGCCTGGCCGGATGCGGACAGATGGTGCGGGCAAAACAGATCCACATCGAGTGCACCGATTTGATAGTCTCGCATCGATGAAACAGGAACTTATGGAGCGTGCGGTCGTCTTGCTGCAGCAATATCGCGATATCCTGGTCGCGAGCTACGCACCTGTCGGCCCGGACGGGACACCGCACCTCAGGACATTGCGGCAGAGCACGGATCCGCTGGAGGTGGCGGCATTGGACGACATTGGCGCGCTCGACGAACTCATCCGCGAAATGTCATCGAACTGATCAGGTGTCTGGTCGTCGTTCCCCTAACTTGTCGACCAAATTCCTGCGCCTGATGACGGGCCAGCCCTCGTAGGGGCGGTTCGCGTAGTCCGGCACCTCAAGGACGGCACGTTACATTTCGCTGCTCTCGATAATTCCGGCTTCGCCGTCTCGAACACGCGTGCGCGACGTCGTCGACCTCCTGAGCCGGACGCCGGGCCCGCCATGGGCTGTCTCGTCCAGAAAGGCGACGCCCGCCAGTTCGAGCGCCGACAGGATTGCGACGAGCTTGTCCGCGGCTGGAACACGCTTTCCCTTTTCGAAATCCCGAACCGTTCCCTCGCTTACATTCGATTTTGCACCAAGCCTGGCCTGCGGCCAATCCAACAGGCCACGTGCTGCACGGCATTGCTGCGGAGTAAGTCTGCTCACAAATCTCTCCTGGATCGGGCACGTCCTGGTGCTAGCCGTCGTCTTGGTGCTAGGCGGTCTTGCGCTTCGGCGGGGCGCTCTTTTCAGGTGTCCCCAACCCTTCCTGTCTGAGGCTCTTTTTCAGCACCTCGGCCAGGTTGATGACATTCTCTTTCGGCTTCGGCGCCGGCTTCGGCAGCTGCTTGCCCTTGCGCTTCGCATCGATCATGGCAATCAGCGCATCTTCGTAGGTGTCCTCGAACTTCGAAGGATCAAACGTCGTCAGCTTCTTGTCGATGAGCATGCCGGCGATTTCGAGTAGCTCTGGATCATATTTCTGTGTCCTCAAGCCGTCGAACACGCTGTCCTGCGAGACCATTTCATTGTGGTTTCGCAGCTCGGTCATCACCATGCCTTTGCCATAGGGCTGGATCAGAACCTCGCGGCCCCGCTGGTAAAGCACGACGCAGGATCGCGCGGCGACACCCTTGTTCCTCATGGCATCGCGGATCACGCCGTAGGCCTCGAGTGCAGCGCCATCGGCCGGGATCAGGTAGTAGGGTTTCTCGAGGTAGCGTGTGTCGATCTCGTCAAGCGATACGAATTCACCGACCTCAAGCGTATGGTTCGACGTCAGCTTGAGCGCCTTGATGTCGTCGGGCTCGATCTGGAGGAACTCATCCTTTTCGACCTCGAAGCCCTTCACCTGGTCTTCCACGTCGACCGGCTTTCCGGTCTCGTCGTCGGCGTAGACGCTTTTGACCGGGAGTCCGTCCTTGCGGTTCAATATCCTGAAATGAACCTTCGACGCCTCGCTGGTGGCGCCGACGATCTTCACGCCGCAGGAAACCGAACCGACCTTCAAAAAACCCTTCCAGGCAGCACGGGGCGCGACCATTTTGCTCATCCCGTTTCCAGTCAGGGCAAACGAGTTTCCGTTCAAATCGTTCCTCCGGTGTGGGCTTGGTGCCATTTCTCGTTCTGGTTCGGGCAGCAGCCCCCCGGTTTTTGCAGCGGTCAGGATCGGCAAAAATCCGACGAGCCGGCCATGGTGCGATCCGTTGGCGGATCTTCGTGACAGGTCTATTCGGCGTCGCCGCTGCTGACCCTGTCGGGCTTTGTCCGAGCAGATGCCTGCTGCAGGGCTTCGCGCTGGGCCCTGAGCTTTGCGGTCTTTGCTTCTCGGGCTGAGCGCTCGATGTCGATGATCTCCTTGGAAATCCGGTCAGCCTGCGCACGCAGCTGATACGGGTCGCGCATTCTCCGTTTCGCCATTCAAGCCTCCACCCGAGAGATTTTCCAGGGCTCTTAAATCGCCTGATGGCTGAATTGTTCCGATCGATACGATGAGACGCGATCAATGTACGAAATCGTACATCAACGAGATCGATCTCGACTCGGACTTTACCTTCAGGGAAACTGTGCCGGGGAGGAAGGGTCGATGCGGCCATTGCCACGCAATGTCGATGCCGATGCGGTGTTGGCGATCGGTGCCTACCTTGACGATCAGGCACATTCCGTCCCGATATCCGTCCGCGGCGGCATCGATGAGGTTCGCAAGCGAACCGCTACAAGTTTGTCCGATCATCAATTGGAAGAGCTCATCATCGAAAGCGCAGCGGCCAGACATCTCGCGCTGCTGCTTGATGTTCGCCCAGCCAAGGGCGACAGCAGGCTTTCCTGACAGGGCCGCAACACCTATCTCTACGCAACGAGCAACGCGGGCGGCACAACTTGGCGCAACGATCGGGAAGTGCTGATCTCCCACTGCATGGCGGTCGCGTGCCCAAATGGCTTGGTGACCGCATGACCCGCCTTGGCGCGGTGATGTGCGAGGCGATCATCCATCACTATGGCCGAACCGAATTGCTGCGCCGCCTGGCACACCCGTTCTGGTTCCAGTCTTTCGGCGCGGTCATGGGAATGGACTGGCATTCCTCCGGCATCACGACAAGCGTTGTCGGCGCCCTGAAACGTGGCCTGTCACCGCTCTCCGGCGAACTCGGCATTCATGTGTGCGGCGGGCGTGGCGCGCATTCGCGCAAGACCCCGCACGAACTGGCATTGATCGGCGAGCGTGTCGGGTTCGACGGAACCGGCCTGGCCAAGGCCAGCAGACTGGTCGCCAAGGTGGATAGTGCCGCCGTCCAGGACGGCTTCGATCTCTACCTTCACGGCTTCATCGTCACCGACGATGGCGACTGGGTCGTGGTGCAACAAGGCATGAACGGCGACAGCAAGGTGGCGCGTCGCTATCATTGGCTATCCGAGGGGCTGACGAGCTTTGTCGACCAGCCGCATGCCGCGATCGAAGGCGCCAATCAGGGCGAGATCGTCAACCTGACCGACCGGCGCGCCGATGCTTCGCGTCACGGCCAACTGGACCTGCTGCGGGATCTGGGGCCCGATCGCATCGTGAAAGAGTTTGCCTTGCTGGAGCATGGCTCTCCACCCGCTCCCGCGCAGCCGCTGTTGCCGTATCTCGTCATGCCGGCCTATCATGACGTCCGCGAAAGCGACGTCGTCATGCGCCGCCTGCACAGCAATATCGCTGCCGCCGCCGAACGCGGGCCCGCCGATTTCTCGGAACTGCTCATGGTGCCCGGCGTCGGTGCCCGCACCGTGCGTGCGCTGGCGATGGTGGCCGAGGTCGTGCATGGGGCGCCATGCCGGTTTTCGGACCCCGGCCGGTTCTCGCTGGCGCATGGTGGCAAGGATAGACACCCGTTCCCGGTGCCGCTGAAAGTCTATGACGAGACGATCGGCGTGCTGAAATCGGCCGTTCACAAAGCAAGGCTCGGCCGCACCGAGGAAATCGATGCATTGAGACGGCTGGACGA
This sequence comes from Mesorhizobium sp. P2_A8, assembly GCF_056404935.1. Lineage (NCBI taxonomy): Bacteria > Pseudomonadati > Pseudomonadota > Alphaproteobacteria > Hyphomicrobiales > Phyllobacteriaceae > Mesorhizobium > Mesorhizobium sp. P2_A8. The sequence continues at coordinate 127,772 of NZ_JBFUDB010000003.1, read as the reverse complement.
CCAGTCGCGCCAGGTCGAGCGCTATGTCACCGGTCCCAGCCTGAAGGAAATCGTGGCAGGGGAGTTCGACCAGTCGCATATGCTGGGCGGCCGCAGTGTTTTCGGATGGGAGCCACCGCCGCAAGCGCAACCGGTTCGAGCCGGCAGCAAGGAATGAACTGGGCCGAGCGAAGGCTCCAACAAAACGCCGGAGCCTTCGCGTTTACAGGGTATCAATAGTAGCGGATCCAGTAGGATCGGCGGAAACATCTCCGGCGCCAGCGGCCTCGACGCCAATAGCGCCGGCAAACCACGCGCCATCCACGCCGCCGCCTCCATACACGCCGCCGCCTCCATTGATAGTACTGCACGGGTTCGACGTCATTCTGGCTATCAGGACCCGGCTCCACAAGGTCGTCTACCGGCTTGTCCAGCTCATCGAGAATGCCGTTCCCAGTGCTCGGGATGCCAGCCACCGCCCTCACGGGGCGAGCTACGGTGACCACGGCCGCAGCGCCCGCCAATCCTAACATTCCAGTCAGAAACAATCGCCGATCCATGCCAACCTCCATCGTTGATCAACGCGACAAGGAGGAAATAGAGCATTTGGTCGAGGCGCCTAGATGCCGGGCTAAATCTGTTCAAAACCAGAAATCGACTTTGGGTGGGGGTGCGCCGTAGTCGGCCGTATCGGAGATGCTACTTCACGCCAATGCCGGCGGTCAGGCCGCCATCTATTTTGTAGTCGGCGCCGGTGCAGAACCCGGCCTTCGCCGAACACAGGAAAGCGATGAGTTCCGCCACCTCTTCCGGCTCGCCGATGCGGCCGATAGGGTGCGCTTCGCCGAAGCGCTTGTAGGCCGCCTCGACATCGGCATCGGTGCCATTCTCGCCGCGTGCCGCCTTTTCCAGGATCGGGGTGCGGACCGAGCCCGGGCTGACCGAATTCACGCGGATTCCCTGACGTGCGTAGTCGAGCGCCAGCGAGCGCGTCAGAGTGTGGATCGCGCCCTTGGTCGTCGCATAGGCGGCGACATTCTGCTGGCAAGCGTGACCCTGTACCGAAGCCACATTGACGATGGCGCCGCCACCCCGGCGGATCATTTCCGGAATGCCGAAATGCGCGGTCAGATAGATCGAGCCGACATTGACCGACATCGCCTTGTTCCAGGTCTCGAAGTCGGTGCTGGTTGCGGTTCCGTACGGATGGACCGCCGCGGAATTGACGATGATATCGAGGCCACCGAACCGTTCGACGCCGGTGGCGACCGCGTCACGAACCTGATCCGGCACGGAGACGTCGGCGTCTATGACGAGCACGCCTGCTCCAGAGGTTTCCAGTTTCGCTTTCAGCGCCGCATTGGCCGCGCGATCGATGCCGCAGGCGATGATCGCGGCACCACCTGCCGCAAGACGTCTGGCTGTCGCCAGGCCGATTCCGGTTGTGCCGGTCACCAAGGCGACCTTGCCGTCGAAATCCTTCATTGTGGGAACTCCATCATTGGCGGTCGCAGGCCGGCTCTTCCGGCAGGAAGCGCAAGCCGAAGTCGAGATGGCGGCTGATCAGGTAGGCGTAGGCCAGCCTGTCGCGCGCGCGCAGCGCAGCAATGATCTCGCCATGTGCTGCCCTCGTATCGGCCAGGATCGGGCGTCTTTCCTTGCCGATGGTCATAATCCGCAGGATCACTGGCGAAAGGAAGGAATACATGTCCGTCAGCATGCGATTGTCCGCCAGCCTGATCAGCGCCATGTGGAAATTGAAATCGTTTTCGGCGGCCTCTTCGGCCGAGTGGCTGCCGACGATCCGGGCGTTGATCTCGTCGAGCGCGTCGAGCTGTTCGTTCGAGGCGTGGAGCACGATATGGTCACCGATGCCGACCTCGATGATGCGCCGGTAGCCCTGTATGTCGGCGAAGGACGAGCGCGAGATGTCCATGTGCGCGGCGAAAAAATTCTGGATGGCGATGCTCTGCCCGTTGGCCAGGACGGCGCCGACGCGGGGTTTGGGGTCGATAAGCCCGTAGGTGCGGATGGTGCGCAACGCTTCGCGCACCGTGTTGCGGCTGGCGCCGGTGAGTTCGCTGAGCTCACGCTCCGTCGGCAGCACGTCGCCGACATTCAGCTGCCGCACGCGGATCAGGTCAAGAATCCGACCGGCCGTCGTGTCGACCGCCGAGCGGCCGCTGATGCGCCGAGCGGCGGCGTTCTCGCGTGCAGCCTGAGAGTGTTCCAAACGTCGAGCCTTCTTTTAATTGTTGGACCAAGATAGCGCAGGATTTAAAAAAAACAATTGATTTTGGCTTAGGGCCTCCGGGATTCAATTGAAGTTCGGGGAAGGAGTACTTGAAATCAGCTCAGATTTTTAGTTTGACTCTCGTTATGGTCCAACAATAAGTTGCCCTTCACTCGCAGAAGGAAAGCGGCAATGGAACAGTGCTGGCGCTGGTATGGACCCGACGACCCGGTAACGCTTGATCATGTCAAGCAGGCGGGCGCGACGGGCATCGTATCAGCCCTGCACGACATCTATGACGGGCGCGCCTGGCCGCTCGAGAGCATTCTGGAGCGCAAGCGGATTATCGAGGCGGCAGGGCTGACCTGGTCGGTCGTCGAGAGCATTCCCGTCCACAACTCGATCAAGATCGGCGCGGCGGAAAGGCTCCGTTATGTCGGCTGGTACAAGGAGACGATCCGCGCGCTTGCCAAGGCCGGCATCACCACGGTCTGCTACAATTTCATGCCCGTGGTCGACTGGACCCGCACGGATCTGGCCTATCGGCTGCCGACGACGGGTTATGCCTTGCGTTTCGACGCGATCGATTTCGCGGCCTACGACCTGTTCGTGCTGAAGCGCCGGAATGCCGAGGTCGGTTACAGTGCAGCGCGTATCGCCGAGGCGGATACGCGACTGAGGGAGTTGAGCGCTGAGAAGATCGACAGGATCGAGCGCAATCTGATCGCCGGCCTGCCAGCGACCGAGCGCAGCTACGACCGGGACAGTTTTCGCGAGGCCCTGGCGGACTACGATGCGATCGGCCCGAAGGAATTGCGCGACAACCTTGCCTGGTTCCTGCGCGAGATCATTCCGGTGGCTGAGCAGGAAGGGGTGCGCATGTGCATCCATCCCGACGATCCACCCTTCTCGCTCTATGGCCTGCCGCGCATCGTTTCGACCGCCGAGGATGCGCGCTTCATCCTCAACGCCGTTGACAGTCCGGCCAATGGCCTGACCTTCTGCACGGGCTCCTACGGCACACGCGCCGACAACGACATTGTCGCCATGGTCAAGGAGTTCGCCGACCGCATCCATTTCGCCCATCTGCGCAACATCACCATCGAGGAAGACGGCTCGTTTTACGAAGCCGAGCATCTCGAGGGTGGCACCGACATGGCACATGTCATCCTCGCTCTGATGCAGGAAGAGGCGCGCCGCAGCAAGGAAGGTCGCGCCGACTGGCGCATCCCGATGCGCCCCGATCACGGCCATCTGCTCGCCGACGATATCGGCAAGACCAGGATCAATCCCGGCTACTCGCTGATTGGCCGGCTGAAAGGCCTCGCCGAACTGCGCGGCATCATGCGCGCCGTGGAGACGTTCGGGTTGGCTTGAAGCCCTCAAGCGTTCGCGCGATCGCATGCGTAACCAGGCGCTCGCTCTGTCGGTCCAAAGCCTCGGGCCGGTAATCTAGCTCTGTCGGCCGGCGCTCTCAACGGCGAGGCCGCGTGCGACAACGGCGCGCCTGTGGTGCGAGCAAGCGACGGAACAATGTTGCCGGTCGGTTCAGCCTTTAGCGTGGCGGATAAAAAGAAGGTCGACTACGGCTGCCAAATTGAACCTGTTCGATGCCGGGACCGGCCGATCTCTGGAGACGTGAGGCGCGAATCGGCGGGTTACTCGTCTTGCCCGCGAGACGATTGCCTCCTCCTTGCAACGGCCAACCCGCCCGGCCTCGAGGTTATGCCGAAGTCCGCATAACCCTCTCCGATTTTATAATACCTGTTGGGAACATTATTTGCCCGCAAGCCATAATATGCAGCGCTGGCTTTCTTCTATCCGGCCCAGATTGGAGCGTCCGTTGCTTTGATCGGCCGGCCCGGCGTGTAACCTTGGATGCACGATCCGTGCCCGGAGTGCTTGCCGATGGGGCGCTTCTACTTCTCCTCGGCACGGGCAGGGAAAAGAAGGAACCTGACCATGCCCAGAATTGTGCCGGTACTCGATCTGAGCCGTGTCGAACAAGGGGCGTCCGAGCATCGCGCCTTTCTCCTGGACCTGCGCGCGGCAGCCCGGGACGTCGGCTTCTTCTATCTCAGCGGCCACGGAATTTCCGCCTCGGAGATCGATGACGTGCTTGATGCCTCGCGGCGGTTCTTCGCATTGCCGGAGGCCGACAAGCTGGCGATCGAAATGGTCAAATCCTCGCAGTTTCGCGGCTACACGCGCGCCGGCGGTGAGCTGACCAAGGGCGCGGCCGACTGGCGTGAGCAACTCGACATCGGCGTCGAGCGCCAGCCCATACCGCAAGGGCCGGGAATTGCGGCCTGGACGCGGCTGCAAGGGCCGAACCAATGGCCCTCGGCATTGCCCGATCTCAAACCGGCGCTGCTGGCATGGCAGACCAGGGCCACGGCGGTGGCGATCAGGCTGCTGAAAGCCTTCGCGCTGTCGCTTGACCAGCCCGAGGACGCCTTCGACTCGATCTACAGGGACTCGCCCAACCATCGTATGAAGATCGTGCGTTATCCCGGTCGTGACGCGACGGATGGCGACCAGGGTGTCGGCGCGCACAAGGATGGCGGCTTCCTGACCCTGCTGCTGCAGGACGACAACAAGGGGCTGCAGGTCGAATATGATGGAAGCTGGGTCAATGTGGATCCGATCCCCGGAACGCTGGTCGTCAACATCGGCGAACTGCTTGAACTGGCGTCGAATGGGTATCTGCGCGCCACCGTTCACCGCGTCGTGACGCCGCCCGCCGGCGTCGAGCGGATTTCCGTTCCCTTCTTCTTCAGCGCGCGGCTGGATGCGACCATACCGCTTTTGACTTTGCCCGAGGAACTGGCGGCGGAGGCACGCGGACCGGCAAGCGATCCCGACAACCCGTTGTTCCGCGACGTCGGCACCAACGTCCTGAAAAGCCGTCTGCGTTCGCATCCCGACGTGGCGCGCCGCCACTATGCCGATCTTCTTGAAACCGGAGCGGTGCGCCCATGAGGCTGGTGGGAAGCGCTGAACATAATTTCGCCGTTCGGGGCATTCTTTGGAATGCCATTCGTCGCCAAAGCTCTGAAATAGGCTCAAACAGGTAAAATCGTTCGGCGGTCTCCTCCCATTCCGCTGAGCGGTGTTCCCCTCTGAAGGTTTTAACCTTCTTTTGGCCGGGCCGCATTCGAGCCCGGCCATTTTTTGTGCTGCGGTCCAGGGTGCGGCAAAACGGAAATGCTGCAAAAGCCGGGTGCGACGCAACAGAGTGCCTTCCCGAGTTGGGCAGACCGTCCGATCCTAAGATCAGGATTCGAGCGACAGTGCTCGATTGTATTCATCTGCCAGGACGACTTTCATGACCCAGAAACAATTGCGGCTCGGCGCTTTCATGCGTCCGGTCAGCCTGCACACCGGCGCCTGGCGTTATCCGGGCGCCTATGCCGACGCCAATTTCAATTTTGCGCATCTGAAGCGCTTTGCCCAGACGCTGGAGGCGGCGAAGTTCGACGCCTTCTTCATGGCCGACCATCTGGCCGTTCTCAACATGCCGATCGAGGCGCTGCGGCGCAGCCACACGGTCACGTCGTTCGAGCCGTTCACGCTGCTGTCGGCGCTGGCCGCCGTCACCGATCACATCGGGCTGGTCGCCACCGCATCGACGACGTTCGACGCGCCCTATCACATCGCGCGTCGCTTCGCCTCGCTGGACCATATCAGCGGCGGGCGCGCCGGCTGGAATATCGTCACCACGTCCAACCCTGACGCGGCGCTCAACTTTGGCCTCGACGACCATGTCGAGCATGACGAGCGCTACCGGCGGGCGCGGGAATTCTACGACGTCGTCACCGGCCTGTGGGACAGCTTCGCCGACGATGCCTTCATCCGCGATGCCGAAAGCGGGCTCTATTTCGACCCTTCCAGATTGCATGTGCTCGATCACAAGGGCGAGCATCTTTCGGTGCGCGGGCCGCTCAACATCGCCCGGCCGATCCAGGGCTGGCCGGTCATCGTCCAGGCCGGCGCGTCGGAGGCGGGGCGGCAACTGGCTGCCGAAACGGCGGAAGTCATTTTCGCCGCGCATGCCGATCTCGCCGCGGGACAGCGTTTCTTTGCCGACGTCAAAAACCGCGCGGAGAAACTCGGCAGATCGCGGGACGATATCAAGATCCTGCCCGGCGCCTTTGTCGTCGTCGGCGACAGCGTCGAGGACGCGCAGGCCAGGCGGGCGAAGCTCGACAGTCTGGTCTACTACGAGAGCGGCATTGCCTCGCTGTCGATCGCGATCGGGCATGACGCATCCGGTTTTGACCCTGACGCGCCCTTGCCCGAAATCCCCGAGACCAATGCCAGCAGAAGCGGCCGCGAGCGCGTCATCGAACTGGCGCACAACGAGAACCTCACCGTCAGGCAGCTTGCGCAAAGGCTAGGCGGCTATTCCGGCCTTGCTTTCGTCGGCACGCCTGAAACAATCGCCGACGACATGGAGGAATGGCTGGTCACTGAGGGCTCCGACGGATTCAACATCATGTTTCCCCATCTGCCTGCCGGGCTCGACGATTTTGTCGAGAAGGTGGTGCCCGAACTGCAGCGGCGAGGCATCTTCAGGCGGCAGTACGAGGGAACGACGCTGCGCGAGAATCTTGGCCTGAAGCGGCCACCCAACCGGTTTTTCGAATAGAACGTCCTTCGCAAAGAGGTCTCCAATGCCGACCCAGACGAACACCCGCATCGTGCTTGCGGCGCGACCGCAAGGCCGGCCGAAGCCAGGCGACTTCCGCATCGAGACAGTTGACGTCGTCCAACCGGGTGAGGGCGAACTGCTGCTGCAGATCCTCTATCTATCGCTTGATCCCTATATGCGCGGGCGCATGAACGCCGCCAAATCCTATGCCAGGCCGGTCGATGTCGACGGCGTGATGGAAGGCGGCACCGTTGCGCGCGTCGTTAGCTCTCGCCATCCGGAGTTTGCCGTAGGGGATATCGTGTTGTCCCATTCCGGATGGCAGAGTTTTGCGCTGTCCGACGGTGTCGGGTTGCGCAAGCTCGATCCCGCGGCGGCGCCCGTGACGACGGCCCTTGGCGTGCTCGGCATGCCGGGCTTCACCGCCTATGCCGGCCTGCTCACCATCGGACAGCCAAAGCTCGGCGAGACGGTGGTCGTGGCGGCGGCAAGCGGCGCGGTCGGGTCAGCCGTTGGCCAGATCGCGCGCATCAAGGGGGCGCGTGCCGTTGGCATCGCCGGCGGCACTGACAAATGCGCTTTCGTGCGGCAGGTACTCGGCTTCGATGCGGTCGTCGATCACAGGGCCGACAATTTTGCCGAGCAGTTGAGGGTCGCCTGCCCTGATGGCATCGACATCTATTTCGAGAATGTCGGCGGTCCTGTATGGGATGCGGTGTTTCCCCTGTTGAACGATTTTGCCCGCGTGCCGGTCTGCGGGTTGATCGCGCAATACAATGTCATCCCGGATTCCGGCATCGACCGGCTGCCGACGTTGATGCAGCAGGTGCTCCATCGCAGCCTGACGATCAGGGGGTTCATCCAGCGTGAATTCGTCGACCAGCGCCCGGCATTCTATCGCGACATGGCCGATTGGATAGCATCCGGGCGGGTGCGTTACCGGGAGGATCTCGTCGACGGCATAGAGAACGCGCCGGAGGCCTTTCTTGGTCTTCTCGAGGGCAGGAATTTCGGCAAGCTTGTCGTGCGGGTCGCGGGATAATCAGCCCGGACGACAAGGTCGAGGCTGTCAGGTTAATTCTGTGGCGGTGGCCCGCTGCGAAATGTCATGCCAACTCTGCGACAAATCCTGGCAAGGGACTCAATTGGAGGGTATGCGGAGCATGAAAGGCAGCACGTTATGGCTTCGCCATCTTACTTGAGATCGGGCCCGCTTTTCCACATGGCGTCCGGCACCACCACCAGCTTGCCGACGAAATCCTTGGCGATGAAATCCGCTTGCGCGTGGTGGAAATCGGAGAGCTTGTAGACGCCGCCGACCAGCGGCCGGATCTTCGTCTCCTCGATGTAGCCCACTATGCGGCGGAAATCCGCTCGCTTGCCCTGGCTCGAGCCGTGCAATTGCAACTGCTTGAGATACATGGTCCTGAGGTCGAGCTGCACGACCGGGCCGGCAATGGCGCCTGCAGTCGTGTATCGGCCCTCGGGCCTCAGGATGCGCAGGAGGTCGTTGAAGATGGCGCCGCCGACGAGGTCGGCCACCACGTCGATCGGTTGGCCGCCGGTTGCCGTGGCGACGGCTTGCGGCAGGTCGGCAACGCCTCGGGTGATGACGGCCTCGGCGCCAATGTCTAGCACCGCCTGTTCCTTGCCCTTGCCGACCACGGCATAGGGAATGGCGCCGCGCGCCCGTGCCAATTGCACGATGCCGGAGCCGACACCGCCCGAAGCACCGGTGATCAGCACGCGCTCGCCGGCCTTCAGGCCGGCGCGCTCCAGCATCTGTTCGCCAGTGAGGTAGGCGCAACAGAAAGTGGCAAGCTCGATGTCGCTCAAGGTCGTGTCGACGACATGCGCGTTCTCGGCAGGCACGGCCTGGTATTCGGCATAACCGCCGTCGCGGCCATGGCCCATATAGTCGATGTCGGCCAGCGAATCGTCGTCGCGGTTGTAGATGGAGAAATCGACCATCACCCGTTCGCCGATGCGATCTGGCGAAACACCGTCGCCGACGGCAACGATTTGGCCTACCGTATCGGTGCCCTGGATGCGCGGGAAGGTCAGCGTGTTGCCCTGGCGCCGCCATGTCGACACCGCCGCCGCATCCTCTTCCGTGCCATAGGCGCCCTGGCGCACCCAGACATCGGTGTTGTTCATGCCGCAGGCGCTGACCTTGACCAGCACTTCACCTGATGCAGGCGAGGGCACTTTCACATCGCTGCGGTAGACGAGTTTTTCCGGTCCGCCGTGCCCGGTCAAAAGCACGGCGGCCATGGTGGCGGGGAGGGTCTTGGTCATGGCATTCACAGGTCGATTTCAGAGATTGGCAAACACGCTCTTCACCGCATCGGCCATCTTGGCCACCACGATGTCGGCTTCCTCGCGGGTCAGGCAGAGCGGCGGGGCGAAGCCGAGAATGTCGCCCTGTGGCATGGCGCGGCCGATGACGCCGCTCGCTGCAAGCGCCGTCGCCACCTGTGGTCCGATCTTCTGCGAGGCATCGAAGAACACCCGGTCGTCCCTGTCGGCGACGAACTCGACCGCTGCCAGCATGCCGTCGCCGCGCACATCGCCGACATTCCTGTGACCGCCGACGGCCTTGGCCAGCTCGGCGCGGAAATAGGCGCCGGTCTCGCGGGCATTTGCCACCAGGTCCATCTCGTCGATCAGTTCGAGATTGGCAACGCCTGCKGCAACGCAGATCGGATGCGCCGAATAGGTCCAGCCATGGCCGAGCGAGCCGAGCTTGTCGGAACCCTGCACCAGCACCTGCCACATCTTGTCGGCGACGATGACGCCCGACAGCGGCGCATAGGCCGAGGTCAGGCCCTTGGCGATGGTGATCAGGTCCGGCTTGATCCCGTAGTGGTCGGAACCGAACATGGTGCCCAGCCGGCCAAAGCCCGTCACCACCTCGTCGGCAACCAGCAGCACATCATATTTCTTCAGCACCGCCTGGATCTTTTCCCAGTAGCCAGCGGGCGGCGGCACGATGCCGCCGGTGCCGAGGATCGGCTCGCCGATGAAGGCGGCGACGGTTTCGGGACCTTCGGCCAGGATCATTTCCTCGAGCTTGTCGGCGCAATGCTGCGAAAACTGTTCCTCGCTCATCGAGCGGTCGGCGCGGCGGAAGTAGTAGGGCGCCTCGGTGTGCAGGGTCGGCGCGCGCGGCAGGTCGAAGGCGTTGTGGAACAGGTCGAGCCCGGTCAGCGATCCCGTCATGACGCCCGAGCCGTGATAGCCGCGCCAGCGCGAGATGATCTTCTTCTTCTCCGGCCGCCCCAGCACATTGTTGTAGTACCAGATCAGCTTGATGTTGGTCTCGTTGGCATCGGACCCGGACAGGCCGAAATAGACCCGCGACATGCCTTGCGGCGCGCGGTCGATGATCATCTTGGAAAGCCGGATCGAGGCCTCGGTGCCGTGACCGACATAGGCGTGGTAGTAGGCGAGGTTCTTGGCCTGGGCGGCGATGGCGTCAGATATCTTCTGGCGGCCATAGCCGACATTAACGCAATAGAGACCGGCAAAGGCATCGATGCTCTTCTTGCCATTGTTGTCCCAGACAGTGACGCCTTCACCGCCGGCCATGATGCGGGTTGGCGATTCACCGCGCGCATGCGTGCCCATATGCGTCGAGGGATGGAAGAAGTGGTCGCGATCCCAGGCGGCGAGTTCGTTGGACTGGTCGAGCATTTTTTCTACTCCTTGAGGAATGGCCGGGCGAACCTATGCGACGTCCAGGCACAGATACTTCAGATCGGTGAAGGCTTCGAGCCCGTGGCGCGAACCTTCGCGGCCGATGCCGGACTGCTTGACGCCGCCGAACGGGACCGGCGCGCCGGTGATCTTGACGCGGTTGATGGCGACCATGCCGTAGTCGAGCGCGCGGCCCATGCGCTGCTGGCGGGCGCCATTCTCGGTCACGACATAGGCGACGAGCCCATATTCGGTGGCGTTGGCGCGGCCGATCACCTCGTCCTCGCTGTCGAACGGCGTCACGGCGGCGACCGGGCCGAAGGTTTCCTCACGCATGATCAGCGCTTCGTCGGAAACGTCGGCCAGCAGCGTCGGCTGGTAGAACAGGGGGCCAGCTTGGTGCCGCCCGCCGCCGGTGAGGCAGCGCGCGCCGTGGGTCAGCGCATCGGCGACCTGTTCCTCGACCTTCTTGACGGCACGCTCATGCATCAGCGGCCCGATATCGATGCCGTGAGCAAGGCCATTGCCGGTCCGCAGCGCCTCGATGCGCCTGGTAAAGGCCGCGCAGAAGCGATCGTAGACCGGACGTTGGACATAGATGCGGTTGGCGGCGAGGCAGTCCTGGCCCGACGTGGCGAATTTGGCGTCGATGGCGATGCCCACCGCTTTGTCCAGATCGGCGTCGGCAAAGACGATCAGCGGTGCGTGGCCGCCAAGCTCCATCACCAGCCGCTTCATCGTCGGTGCGCTCTGTGCGGCGATCAGCCTGCCGATTTCGGTCGAGCCGGTGAAGCTCATGGCGCGGACGCGCGGGTCTTCGCACATCTGCCCGACGATCGTCGAAGCCTTGCCGGTGACGATGTTGAAGACGCCTGCCGGCAGCCCGGCGCGCTCGCCGAGTTCGGCCAGCGCCAGTGCCGACAGAGGCGTTTCCGATGACGGATGCGCGACGATGGTGCAGCCGGCGGCAAGCGCGGCCGCGGCCTTGCGGGTCAGCATGGCCGACGGGAAATTCCAAGGCGTGACCACGCCGACGACACCAAGCGGCTCGCGCCGCACCATCATTTCCGCGTTCGGCAGATGGCTGGTGACGCTCTCGGCGTTCAGGCGTTTTGCTTCTTCCGCATACCATTCGACGAAGGAGGCGGCGTAGTCGATTTCGCCCAGCGACTCCTGCAGCGGCTTGCCCTGTTCCAGTGTCATCAGCAAAGCGAGGTCGTCCTTCGCGGCGATGATCAGGTCGAACCATTTTCGCAGAATTTTGGAACGCTCCTGCGGCAGCAGCGCCCGCCAGGCCGGAAAGGCGCGCGCGGCGGCATCAATCGCTTTTGTCGTCTGGCGTGCATCGAGCGCAGCGACGAAGGCAACGGTGGTGCCGGCGGCGGGATCGGTGACCTCGAAACTTTCGGCCGCCTCGCTTGCCGTCCAGTGACCGTCGACATAGGCGAGTTCGCGCAGCAGCCGGCGGTCGGCCAGGCGATCGAGCGCTTCGTGGCGATGTGAGCGGGCGAAATGCGCGGACATGGTCGAGGCCTCCCGGTTCGGACTGATTGCGGGAAGACTATCCGCCCTATGCGGACAGAGAGGCTGTTTGGATGCCCGCCCGTAGAGAGACTCTCTCTATTGTGCCGCTCCGGCAGGCGATCTCTCCAGTCCTACGGCGATGTAGGCAACAGGTCGGCTATGGGCAGCGCGATCTCGTCCTTGACCGTCTTGATGACGATGTAGGTGAAGTAGCGGTCGATGCCGATTTCGCGGTCGAGCAAGCCGTCGACCAGGCGCTGATACGCATCGATGTCGCGCGCCATCACCTTCAGCACATAGTCGACACCGCCGCCCACCGACCAGCAGGCGACGATCTCGGGAATGTCGCGAATGGCACGCTCGAAGCGGTCGAAATCGGCCTGGCGGTGGCTGGCCAGCGTCACCTCCATCAGCACGGTGGCGACGGGTGCCACGACGCGCATGGCGATCCGGGCGTGATAGCCCGAGACGATGCCGGCCTTTTCCAGTCTGCGCAGCCGCATCCAGCATGGCGTCGGCGACAGCCCGACCTGTTCGGCCAGGGCCAGCTTGGTGATGCGTCCGTCGCGCTGGATGGCGTCGAGGATTTTCAGGTCGATCGGGTCGAGTTTCGCAGCAGTCATCAGCGTCCACTTTTCGTCGTCCTCACCATGACGGCGCATTATTTCGATTGTCAATTGCACTGATTTCGATCTCTAATAAGTCATGACATTGTGGCAACCCGATCCCGCGCTCATCCGGCGGCCGGCCTATCAGTCGCTGGCCGACCAATTCGCGCGCGCCATCCATGACGGACGCCTTGCCAATGGTGCGCGGCTGCCGACCCATCGGCGGCTGGCCGACGACCTCAAACTTTCGGTACAGACGGTCAGCCGCGCCTATGAGGAACTGATCCGCCGCGGCCTGATTTCGGGCGAGATCGGTCGCGGCAGCTTCGTCCAGACGCAACGCCGCGAACCTGAGCCGCCATATCTGCCCGAGCGTCTTGGCGAGGTCATCGACCTCTCCATCCTGAAGCCGGTCTGCGAACCGATGCATCTGGAGCGGCTGAAGCAGGCGCTGGGCTGGTTGGCAGAGAACCTGCCGTCGAGTTCGGCACTGTCGTTCCGGCCCAACATGGTGTTTCCACGTCACCGCTCGGTGGCGGTCGAATGGCTGAAACTGTGCGGGCTCGACATCTCCGCCCAGAACATCAGTCTGACCAATGGCGCTACCGCCGGCATGACGGTGGCGTTGATGAGCGTGGCGCCGCCCGGCTCGACGGTTGCCACCGAGGCGATCGGCCACCACACGCTGGTGCCGCTCGCCCGCTATCTCGGCTTCAACCTCGAAGGCCTGCCGATCGACGGCAACGGCCTGATTCCGGAAGCCCTGGACGAAGCCTGCCGGCTGTCCGACATCCGCGCCGTCTTCGTGCAGCCCTCGGTGATCAACCCGACGGCGACGCTGATGGATGCCGCACGCCGCGCTGAGATCGCGGCGGTGGCGCGCAAGCACGACATCGCCATCATCGAGAACGATGTGCTCGGCCCCCTGGTCGAGGACCGGCCGCCGCCGGTTGCTGCCTTTGCGCCGGAGCGCACGCTTTACGTCACCTCCTTCACCAAGATCACCGTGCCCGGCCTGCGCATCGGTTATCTCGCCGCGCCCGACCGCTATGTCGCCGCCGTCGCCAATCGGCATCTGGTTTCGAACTGGATGGCGACGCCGCTGGTGGCCGAGATCGCCACCAAATGGGTCACCGACGGCACCGCGATGGAGCTTGTCCGCTGGCAGCGCGCGGCATTGCGGCGGCGGCAGGATATCGCGGCGGAGGTGCTGGCAGGCGTCGACTATCGCGCCCGGCGCGACGGGCTGCATGTCTGGCTGCAACTGCCCGCCGACCGCGCCGAGGAGAGCTTCGTCGCCCAGGCCCGGCTGCAAGGCGTGGCGATCGCGCCGGGCACCTCCTTCCGCATTTCCGACGCACCATGGCATCCGGCGGTGCGCATCTCGCTAGGCTCGACCACCGAGGGGGAACTGCGCGCCGGCCTCGGCGTTGTTACCAAGCTTCTGCTTGGCGATCCGGAGCATCTCCTGCTCGCTATCTAGGCTGGATTGCTCCCAAATTGTGCGGAATCATAAATATTGTCATGATATTATTTTCCCAATTGACATGATTTGGCGGGTTCCGCATCGTTAAGGGCACAGGCTTCTCCAGCACGGGGAAATTCATTTGTCCGCACCAGCGCCCATCATCAAGATCGACGCCATCTCGAAGAGCTTCGGCAGCTTCAAGGTGCTGGACGGCCTGTCGATGCAGGTCATGCCGCGCGAGAAGCTGGCGCTGATCGGGCCGTCCGGCTCGGGCAAGACGACGATCCTGCGCATCCTGATGACACTCGAGCGCATCGACACCGGCCACATCCAGATCGATGGCGAACAACTCTACCACATGGAGCGCAATGGCCAGCTGTTGCCTGCCGACGAGCGGCACCTGGCCCGAATGCGGCAGAAGATCGGCATGGTCTTCCAGCTGTTCAACCTGTTTCCGCACAAGAGCGTCATCGACAACGTCACCCTGGCGCCGATGCTCACCAAGGGCATGCCGCGCGCCGCCGCCGAAAAGCGGGCGATGGAACTGCTCGACATGGTCGGAATGGCCGACAAGGCCAAGGCGATGCCGGCGCAGCTGTCCGGCGGCCAGAAGCAGCGCGTGGCGATTGCTCGCGCGCTCGCTTTGCAGCCGAAGATCATGCTGTTCGACGAGGTGACGTCAGCGCTCGACCCGGAACTGGTCGAGGAGGTGCTCAACGTCCTATGGCGGCTCTGCGCCGAGACTGACATGACCATGTTGCTGGTCACGCATGAGATGGGTTTTGCCCACGACTTCGCCGACCGGGTGCTGTTCTTCGATCGCGGCAGGATCGTCGAGGAAGGCAAGCCCGACGAGATTTTCCGCAATCCCAAGCAGGAGCGCACGCAGGGCTTCCTGAAGAAGATCATCGCGGCCGGACATCGCGTCTGACCGTCATGCCCCCGGGGCAGGGAAAGCCGCCCCTTGATAGGAAAACCGGCGGCAACGCCGCCGCGCAACAAAAGCAAGACAAGAAACAAGGAGTTGGGAACAATGAAGAAACTTGGCATTCTGGCCGGCGTCGCCGGTCTTGCACTGACGGCGGTGCTGGCCGCCTCGAGCGTGGGTTCGGCCGACGACAGCAAGCTCGAACAATTGAAGGCGCAAGGCTTCGCCCGCGTCGCCATCGCCAACGAGCCGCCCTATACGGCGGTCGCCGCCGACGGCAAGGTTTCGGGCGCGGCGCCGGATGTGGCGCGCGAGATCTTCAAGCGCCTCGGCGTCGCCGACATCGTCGCCTCGATCTCGGAGTATGGCGCCATGATCCCCGGCCTGCAGGCCGGCCGCTTTGACGTCGTAACCGCCGGCCTGTTCATGAAGCCGGAGCGCTGCGCCGCCGTTGCCTATTCGGAGCCGGTTCTGTGCGACGCCGAGGCGATGCTGGTGAAGAAGGGCAATCCGAAGGGCTTCAAGAGCTATGAGGATGTCGCCAAGGACGCGACCGCCACGATCGGCGCACCGGGCGGCGGCACCGAAGAGAAACTGGCGCTCAATGCCGGCGTGCCGCGCGAACGCGTCATCGTCGTGCCGGATGGCCAGAGCGGCGTGAAGATGCTGCAGGACGGCCGCATCGATGCTTATTCGCTGCCGGTTCTGTCGATCAACGACCTGGTCAAGAAGGCCGCCGATCCGAACCTCGAAGTCATCGCTCCGGTGCAGGGTGCGCCGGTCTATTGCGACGGCGCCGCCTTCAAGAAAGGTGACGAGGCGCTGCGCGACGCTTTCGACGTCGAGCTGGCCAAGCTGAAGAAGTCCGGCGAGTTCGCCAAGATCATCGAGCCCTATGGTTTCTCGGCGGCGGCGGCGATGTCGACGACGCGCGACAAGCTCTGCGCGGCGAAGTAGCGCCTTCTGCCTTCGCCCCGTTCACGGGGAGAAGGTGGCCCGAAGGGCCGGATGAGGGGCGGCGCCAGTTTCTGCAAGCTTGGAGCTGCCCCTCATCCGCCTGTCTGCATCTCTCCCCGCAAAGGGGGAGAGATGGCCAAAACCAACGTTGGAAACTTCTGATAAAATGACCCAGTGGTCCGGCTATTTCGGCCTGATATTGCAGGGAGCGCTTGTCACCATCGAGCTGACGCTGATGGGGTCGGTGCTTGCCCTGATCATGGCCTTTCTCGCCGGCATGGGGCGGCTGTCGCGCTTCTTCGTGCTGCGCGCGCTCGCCACCGTCTATATCGAATTTTTCCGCGGCACCTCGATCTTCGTGCAGCTGTTTTTTGCCTATTTCGTGCTGCCCTTCGCCGGCATATCGCTGACACCGTTGCAGGCCGGAGTGCTGGCGCTTGGCCTCAATGTCGGCGCCTATGCCGCCGAGGTGGTGCGCGGCGCCATCCAGTCGATCGGCCGTGAGCAATACGAGGCCTGCATCGCGCTCAATCTCGGCCGCTGGCAAGGCATGCGCCACGTCATCCTGCCACAGGCGCTGCTGGTGATGCTGCCGACGTTCGGCAACAATGCCATCGAACTGCTCAAGGCGACCGCCGTGGTGTCGTTGATCTCGCTCACAGACCTGACCTTCCAGGCGCAGGTGGTGCGCGCCCAGACCGGCAACACCATGGTGCCGTTCACCACCATCCTGATCATCTATTTCATCCTCGCCTTGCTCATCTCGTGGGGCGTGCGCTCCCTGGAACGCCGCATGGCGCGCGGCCTCGACGGAGTGCGCGTCTGATGGCCGGAGCCTGCTGATGGAATGGGATTGGGATTTTGTCTGGCAGATCATGCCGACGTTGATCCAGGGGGTGAAGATCACCATCCTGGCGACGCTGCTCGGCTCGGTGCTGGCGGCGATCGTCGGGCTGGGCATCGCGCTGGCGCGCCGCTCGCCCAACAGGGCACTATCGCGCACGGTCGGTTTTCTCGCCGAGTTCATCCGCGGCACACCGCTGCTCGTGCAGCTCTATTTCATCTTCTACGTGCTGCCCGACATCGGCATCCTGTTGCCGCCGCTGGTTGCAGGTGTCATCGGGCTCGGGCTGCACTACGGCACCTACACGGCGGAAGTCTATCGCGCCGGCATCGACAATGTGCCGCGCGGTCAGTGGGAGGCCGCCAAGGCGTGCAATCTGAATGCCAGGCAAACCTGGACCCACATCATCATTCCGCAAGCCATCCCGCCGATGATCCCGGCGCTCGCCAATTATTTCATCGCCATGTTCAAGGAAACGCCGCTGCTCTCGGCGATCACCGTCCTGGAGTTGATGAACCAGGCGAAAAGCGTCGCCAACACCTACTATCGCTACATCGAGCCGATCACGCTGGTGGGTGCTTTCTTCCTTGCCATCAGCCTTTGTTCGGTCGTGCTGCTGCGCTGGCTGGAACGCCGCTACGGCAAGATCGAGAGGTAGCTCGTGAAACCCTTGCCCGAGATCAAGGTCTATCCGGAACGGCCGGTGCTCGACGACCGCCCGCTGGAGCGGCGCGTCGGCCTGATTATCCTTGCCACCGACCACACGAGCGAACCGGATTTCCGCCGCATGGTGGCGAGTGAGCGGATCGGCGTCTATGTCGCGCGCATTCCTTATGCCAACCCGACGACGCCGGAAAATTTGCGCAAGATGCAGCCGGCGCTGACAGCGGGCGCGGCATTGATCCTGCCCGACGAGCCGCTCGACGCAATCTGCTATTCCTGCACTTCAGCCTCGGTGGTGATCGGCGACGCCGAGATCGAGGCGGCGATCCAGGCCGCCAAGCCCGGCGTTCCCGTCGTCACGCCGCCGATGGCCGGCGTTCGCGGCCTGCGTGCGCTGGGCGCAAGCAAGATCAGCATTCTGACGCCCTATACGGTAGAAACCAGCCGGCCGATGGCGGCCTATTTCGCGGGGCAAGGATTCGACATCGCCAGCTTCTCTTGCCTCGGCTTCGAGGACGACCGCGAGATGGCGCGCATCGCACCGGCAGCGCTGGTCGACCTGGCACGCGAGGCGATGCATCCTGAGGCCGAGGCGCTGTTCGTGTCCTGCACGGCGCTGCGCGGTGCGCTCGCGGCCACCGGCATGGAAGAGGCGATTGGCCGTCCTGTCGTCAGCAGCAATCAGGCGACGGCCTGGAACTGCTTGCGCCTTTGTGGCGACGAGACATCCCATCCCGAATTCGGCCGTCTGATGACGTTGCCCTTGCCGCGCGATTGATGACCATGAACGAGGTTACCCCTGAGCACATTCGCGCCGCGCGTGAGCGTATTGCCGGCAAGGTCGAGTGGACGCCGACCGTGCTCTCGCAAGACTTGTCCAAGCGCCTCGGCGTTCCCGTCCACCTCAAGCTTGAACACCGGCAGACCACCGGCAGCTTCAAACTGCGCGGCGCCTCGAATGCTGTCGCTTCGTTGAGCACAGCGGAGAAGGCGCGCGGCGTGATCGCGGCGTCGACCGGCAATCACGGCCGGGCACTTGCCCATGCGGCGAAGCTCGACGGCATGCGCGCGGTGATCTGCATGTCGCGGCTGGTGCCGGACAACAAGGTCGTCGAGATCCGCCGGCTTGGTGCGGAAATCCGCATCGTCGGCAACAGCCAGGACGATGCGCAACAGGAGGTCGAACGGCTGGTGGCTGAGGAGGGGTTGGTCATGCTGCCGCCCTTCGACCATCCCGATATCATCGCCGGGCAAGGCACGCTTGGCCTGGAAATGATCGAGCAGGTCCCCGACGCTGCGCTGGTTCTGGTCCCGCTGTCCGGCGGCGGGCTGGCGGCGGGCGTTGCCGCAGCCGTCAAGGGCGTCAGCCCCAGGACCAAAATCATCGGCGTCTCGATGGCGCGCGGTGCGGCGATGAAGGCAAGCCTCGACGCCGGCCGCCCGGTGCCGGTGGAGGAACTGCCGACGTTGGCGGATTCGCTCGGCGGTGGCATCGGCCTCGACAACCGGATGACCTTCGCCATGTGCCGCGACCTCCTCGACGACGTCATTTTGCTTGGCGAGGACGAGATCGCCGCCGGCATCCGCCATGCCTATGCACGAGAGCGCGAGATCGTCGAAGGTGCCGGTGCGGTCGGCATCGCCGCGCTGCTGGCCGGCAAGGTCAACGCGAGCGGGCCGGTGGTTGTCCTTCTCTCCGGTCGCAACATCGATATGGGCCTGCATCGCAGGATCATCTGCAGCGAAGCAAATACGGAGTGTACGGCATGAGCCGGATGACGATCCTCACTGAGGCCGAACTGCGCACAATCGTGAAGCTCGATCTCGATGCCGTCGCCTGCATCGAAAACGCTTTCCGCGCACTTGCCACCCTGCCGGTGGCGATGCCGCCGATCCTGCGGCTGGATATTCCCGAGCATCGCGGTGAAGTCGACGTGAAATCCGCCTATGTGCCAGGCATCGACGGTTTCGCCATCAAGATCAGCTCCGGCTTCTTCGACAACCCGAAACTCGGCCTTCCCAGCGGCAACGGCATGATGGTGCTGCTGTCGGCCAAGACAGGCCTGGTCGAAGCGCTGCTGCTAGACAACGGCTATCTCACCGATATCCGCACCGCGGCGGCCGGCGCGGTCGCGGCGAAACATTTGTCACGGCCAGAGTCCTCGGTTGTCGCCATCTTTGGCGCCGGCGTGCAGGCCGGGTTGCAGCTCGAAGCACTCATGCTGGTGCGGCCGATTGCCGAGGCGCGCATCTGGGCGCGCGATGCCGTCAAGGCGGAGGCAACTGCCAGTGCTTTGCGTGAAAGGCTTGGCATCGCCGTGCGTGCTGAATCCGACGCTGCAAACGCGGTCGCCGGCGCCGACATCGTCGTCACCACGACGCCGTCGACCGAGCCGCTGATCAAGGCGGGATTTGTCACCGCCGGCCAGCACATCACCGCCATGGGATCGGATGCGGAGCACAAGAACGAGATCGCACCAGCCATCCTGCGCATGGCCGATCTCTATGTCGCCGACAGCGCCCGCCAGACGCGGCGCCTGGGCGAACTGCACCATGCCATTGCGGCGGGCGTGATGGCCGCAGATGCGGATGTGGCCGAACTCGGCCAGATCATCGCCGGCGCAAAACACGGCCGGCGCTCGGCCAGCGACATCACCATCGCCGACCTCACCGGCACCGGCGTGCAGGATACGGCGATTGCCACGCTGGCCCGCGACAGGGCGCGGGCGGCCAATGCCGGAACCATTTTCGAAAGCTGATGCCGGCCGAAAGAGCATGATCCGGAAAAGTGGGAACCGGTTTTCCGAGCAGATGATGCTCAGACAAAAAAATACCTGGAGCCAGATTCAACGGAGTTGAAACGGGTTCCAGGGCCCAACAAACGAGGAAGCAAAAAGAATGATGCCGAACCTGAAGTTCTCGCGCGGCGAATATGCGGAACGCCTCGCCAAGACACGGCAGGCCATGGAGGTGAAGGGCGTCGATCTTTTGATCGTCAGCGATCCCTCCAACATGGCCTGGCTGACCGGCTATGACGGCTGGTCCTTCTATGTGCACCAGGCGGTCATCGTGCCGCCATCGGGCGAACCGGTCTGGTATGGCCGCGGCCAGGATGCCAACGGCGCCAAGCGCACCGCCTATCTCGCGCATGACAACATCGTCGGCTATGCCGACCACTATGTGCAGTCGACCGAGCGCCACCCGATGGATTACCTGTCCAGCGTGCTTGCCGGTCGCGGCTGGGGCAAGCTCACCATCGGCGTCGAGATGGACAATTACTGGTTCTCGGCTGCTGCGTTCGCATCATTGCAGAAGCATTTGCCCAATGCCCGCTTCGTCGATGCCACCGCGCTGGTCAACTGGCAGCGCGCGGTGAAGAGCCCGACAGAGATCGACTATATGCGCAAGGCCGCCCGCATCGTTGAGGCGATGCACCAGCGCATCGTCGACAAGATCGAAGTCGGCATGCGCAAATGCGATCTTGTCGCCGAGATCTATGACGCCGGCACACGCGGCGTTGACGGCCCAGAGGGGCGAATCGGCGGCGACTATCCGGCGATCGTGCCGCTGCTGCCGTCGGGCGCCGACGCCTCGGCGCCGCATCTGACCTGGGACGACAAACCGATGCAGCGCGGCGAGGGCACCTTCTTCGAGATCGCGGGTTGCTATCACCGCTACCACTGCCCCCTGTCGCGCACCGTCTTCCTCGGCAAGCCGACGCAGGAGTTCCTCGAGGCCGAGAAGGCGACGCTGGAAGGCATGGAGGCGGGCCTGGCGGCGGCGAAACCCGGCAACACCTGCGAGGACATCGCCAACGGCTTCTTCGGCGTGCTGAAGAAATACGGTATCGTCAAGGACAACCGCACCGGTTACCCGATCGGCCTCTCCTATCCGCCCGACTGGGGTGAACGCACGATGAGCCTGCGTCCCGGCGACCGCACCGAGCTCAAGCCCGGCATGACTTTCCATTTCATGACCGGCCTGTGGCTGGAAACGATGGGGCTGGAGATAACCGAGTCCATCCTGATCACCGAAACCGGTGTAGAGTGCCTGGCCAATGTGCCGCGCAAACTGGTGGTAAAGAATTGAAACCGATGTCCACTCTCCGCCCGTCGCCGATCGCGCCGACCGTCGATTTCGATCGTGCAGGTGTCCAGCATGGCTACCTGCGCTTGCCCTACAGCCGCGACGATTCGGCGTGGGGCTCGGTGATGATCCCGATCTGCGTCATCCGCAACGGCAAGGGGCCGACGGCGCTGCTTTCCGGCGGCAACCATGGCGACGAGTACGAGGGGCCGCTGGCGCTCTACGATCTTGCCCGCACGCTCGACCCGAAAGTCGTCAGCGGCACGGTGATTATCGTGCCGGCGATGAACTATCCCGCCTTCCGCGCCGGCACGCGCACCTCGCCGATCGACAAGGGCAATATGAACCGCAGCTTTCCCGGCCGGCCGGACGGCACGGTGACCGAGAAGATCGCCGACTACTTCCAGCGCGAATTGCTGCCTCGTGCCGACATCGTGTTCGACTTCCATTCCGGCGGCAAGACGCTGGACTTCGTCCCATTCTGCGCCGCGCACACTTTGCCCGACAAGGCGCTGGAGCAGAAAGCTTTCGACGCGGTGGCGGCATTCGCAGCCCCGTTCTCGATGCGCATGATAGAGATCGATGCCGTCGGCATGTACGACACGGCAGCCGAGGAGATGGGCAAGGTCTTCGTCAGCACGGAACTTGGCGGCGGAGGCACCTCGCGTGCGCAAACCGTGCGGATCGCGCGGCGCGGCATCCTCAATGTGCTGCGCCATGCCGGCATCGTTGAAGGTGCGGTCGAGAAGAGCAAAACCCAATGGCTCGACATGCCGTCGGGCGACTGTTTCTCGTTTGCCGAAGACGACGGCATGATCGAAACCATGGTCGATCTTGGCGAACCTGTCGAGAGGGACGCTGTGCTGGTCCGCATCCATTCCACCGGCCGCACCGGCGTCGCCCCGCAGGAAATCCGGGCGAAAATGTCCGGCATGCTGGCGGCGCGGCATTTCCCTGGCCTGGTCAAGGCAGGGGACTGCGCGGCCGTGGTTGCGGTGGAAGTCGAGGGCTAGAAGTCGAGGGCTAGACCAGGTGATCGCCAGCTTGCTGAATGCGCCTTTGGCTCGCCAGTAGCCCTATTTCTTGCAGTCAGGTGGCACTTTGAACGATCCGGAAGCCAGCGAATTGACAAACATGAAATTGGGGGAGCCAAACTTGACGCTCCCCCGGCCGAACTCAATCGCGCAATAATCCGGAAGCCACTTCAGAAGCTTTTCTATAGGCCCGATTGTAACCCGCTCATTGGTGATCTCTAGCGTGATGCGGCCGAGGGATACGCCGGGGCCGAAAGTCGCCTCCAGCTTGTCGGGATCAACCACTCTCACAGACTTTGGGTCTGAGAGATCATCAAAGGTTACGAGATCGGGATACTCACGACGAGGTAGGACGCCGATCCCACGCTTGGTCTCTAGCGCACTGAAAATCTGAGAAGTGGTGGCGCTCACCGCTTGGCTCTGGGAATGGAATGCAAAAACCGCTCGATCGGTTTCACCCTGGTCGCGAAGCACCGCAAACAGGTATTTGCCGGGCGAAACCTCCACGAAAGAGGATTCGCCCCTGACCCAACTGTGGCCCCCGCCCGCGGTTATGGGTATCCATTTGGGATCAAGGCTGACGCCGGCCGCGATGGTACTTCCGCCAGACACGACTCCGTGCGGCGTGTTGAGTTCAAGAACCAGCTTTTGATGCCATTCCCAGCTCCTGAAGCCAAGCAGTCTCGGTCCAAGGAACCAGACAGCGAGAGCGGCGGCGATTAGAACGGCAATTGTCATGTTGCTACGGGTCAATCGCAGTCCTCCCGTCGGCGGCAATCCGACCAAACAGTTGTCCGATAGCTTGCGCCGAAATGGTTCCGGAACTTTTACCCGACCGCCATGTTCGGTCGATTACGACCAAGAGCCGGCCCTGCGCGACGACCTATCCAGAGAGCAACGCGGGGCCAGAAGACTCCTGAAGTGCAATCGTGGCGGCCTTGGCTTCTGCATTGCCGGCCGTCTAACGTGCAACGAGAAGGCTTCGATGTTGTTGGTGGACCTGCCCACCAACATACGGTGCCGTGCATATAGCCGTTTTCAGCCAATTCCCCGTATGGCAGTAGTTCGTTGATCGCAATGCGCGAGGGGGATATATCCGCCTCCGGCGCGGCGGAACGAAGCAGCACGGCGCGCAGAGTCGACATTGCAAGAGGATATCACTATATACCGGCGGCCTCGACCCGCGCGCCCTAGGGCAGCGCCGCCGAAGCGGCTGTAAATGTGTTACGGATTGCGCCATCTATTGTGACGAAAATCGGCTCGGAAACCGGAAAAAAGCAAATAGAAACAGTGGCGCAAAGCTGGGCGTGATCCCAGCCAACGGTACCGACCCCTCAGAAACAGAAAATGCTCTTGACCCCTCGATTTCCTTTGGCTCTGTGGACCTTGGACAAGATCGGCTTGCCGGTTGGCGACGACTCGGCTCGTATGGGGACATGCATCCTTTGCGGGATGTCGGCGTTTGTGATTACCAACCGGCTTTGCCGCCAGGGAACAGCAGTATGAGTGAACACGCGATCGAGTTCTTGCGGGGATGGATCGGCGAAAAGGTCCAGTGCCAGTCATCCGAGGCCAGGATCGAGAAGCAGGCCGAGACTCTGGCCAGGGAATGCGCTGCCAAGGCGGCCGAAGTCGGCATCCCCCTGGAGGATATTCAGGAAGAAGTCGGCGACATTCAGGAACTGATTGCGTCGCGGCTCGAGGAAGCTGCCGAGGCCGACGAGCACCAGCAGGCCGCCAGCAAAGCCGCGGAATAGCCGCTTAGGACAGTCCCTTCCTAGATACGCGGGCTACTCGGCCCGCGTTTTCGCATCAGCTATCCCCTCAGCCAAACTTCTCTTTCAACCACGTTTTCGGCAGCGCCGGCACGAAATTGCCGTCGCGTCCGGTCATGTCGTCATTGGCGACCAAGGCGTTGAGGATCGATTCCTCCACGGCCTGGATAACCGCATCGAAAAATGGATCGATGTCGGTGTCCGGGATAAAATCAGCGCTGGCGATGCGGCCTGATGGCGCCAGCGCCGCGCTCGCATTGGCGGTCGAGAAGGCGACAAAAATATCGCCGGAACTGTGATAGCCGAAGCCGCCTGTCATCGCGACGCCAAGCGGCACCCGGCGGGCCAGCCGCTTCATCTGGTGCGGCAGGAACGGCGCGTCGGTGGCGATGACGGCAATGATCGAGCCCTTTTCGGCACGCGGCGCGCCCTGCCTGATCGCCGGCTCGGCCAGTTCTGGCCCGGCGCGCAGGCCGCGAACCGTAAAATTGTGCCGTTTGCCGAAATTAGACTGCACGAAGGCGCCAACCGTGTAGGCGTGGCCTTGCCATTCGACGATGCGCGACGCGGTCCCGGAGCCGGCCTTGAAGCCGAATGTGATCATGCCGGTGCCACCGCCGACGCTGCCTTCCTCGATCGGTCCGCCGGCCGCGCCGTCGAGGGCCTGGGCAACATGCTCTGATGTCAAATGGTGGCCATTGATGTCGTTGAGGAAGCCGTCATAGGTCTCCGCCGCCACCGGCAGGCCCCAGCCGCTGTCGAGTGCCGGCGGCAGCACGCGCTGCATCCAGCGCAGCGTGCCGTCACGTGAGACACCGCAGGAATGCGTGTTGGTGATGGTGATCGGGAAGTTGAAAGCGCCGGTTTCCTCGACGATGTGCGAGCCGGTCAACTCGCCATTGCCGTTCTGGCTGAAGATGCCGGCAAAGACCGGCGTGGCCAGATCGGCGAGCGGCCTGGGCAGGATCGCGGTCACACCGGTGCGCACTGGTCCCTTGCCGACGACGAGCGCGCCATCGCCCGAAATCAATGTTGCATAACCGACTGTTACACCGGGCACATCGGTGATCGCGTTGAACGGCCCAGGCCTCCCGTCGAAGCCGATGCCGAAACGTCGCGCGCGCGGCTTGCCGGAAGGCGTTGCCTGATGGTTCGGATTGTCGGTCATGGTCTCAGAACAGCGATCCCTGATTGCCGGGCGCCTTGGCCTTGGCGGCTGGCTTGGCCACGGTTTTCGGTCTTGCCGTGCCGCTGGTTGCAATCGCATCGGCGGTGCCGTCGGCGAACTCCAGCGAAAGTGCCATTCCCGACGCCACCTCGGCCGCATGTTTGATCACCGCCCCGTCGGCGTCCTTCACCAGGGCGAAGCCGCGCGCCAGAACAGCCTTGTGCGAAAGCGTGGTCAGCAGGCGGTCGGCCTGGCTCAGCTGTGCGCGCAGGCGCTCGAGCCGCACGGAAATCACCCGATCCTGCCGCCGTGCCAATGCTGCCAGCGTGTCGCCTTGCAGTTTGTGGCGTCTTACGATCGGCGCCGGCGACAGCCGCGTCGCTGTGCGCGAAAATCGCGCCCGACGCTCGCGCACGATGGCAAAAAACGCTGCCTGCGCGCGGGCGAGGTCGCGCCCGGTCAGCGTGCGGGCTTCATTGATGCGCCGCGACAGCGTGGCCGGCGTCAGCCTTTGGCCTTGAAGCCGTGCCCGCTTGCGATCGACGCTGACAGACAGCGCCCGGCCGAGCCGGCTTGTCGCCTCGTCGAGGCGGCGGCGCGGCAGCGCCAGCAATTGATCGGGCGAGGGCAGCGCACGAGCCGCCGCACGGGCTGCCTGCCGCTTGCGCTCGAAATTGCGCAAGACCGCCGCCTTGAGCCGCGCGCCGAGGCTGGCAAGCGTCGCTTCGAGGTCGGCCTTCACCGGCACGGCAATCTCGGCGGCACCTGTCGGTGTCGGCGCCCGCACATCCGCGACGAGGTCGATCAGCGTCCAGTCGGTCTCGTGGCCGACAGCCGAGATCACCGGAATGGCGGAGGCGGCGACAGCGCGCGCCAGCGCCTCGTCGTTGAAGCCCCAAAGGTCTTCGAGGCTGCCGCCGCCGCGCGCCACGATCAGCAGATCGGGGCGCTGGATGGCGCCATCCCAGGCCAGCGCGTTGAAGCCGTTGACCGCGGCGGTCACTTCCGCGCCTGCCGTCTCGCCCTGCACGCGCACCGGCCAGACCAGTACATGCAATGGGAACCGGTCCTTGATGCGGTGGATGATGTCGCGGATGACGGAACCTGTCGGCGAGGTGACGACGCCGATGACGCGCGGCATGAACGGCAGCAACCGCTTGCGGCCGGTGTCGAACAGACCCTCGGCCTGCAGCCGGCGCTTGCGCTCTTCCAGCAGCGCCATCAGGGCGCCGGCGCCGGCGGGCTCCAGATTGTCGATGACGATCTGGTAGTTGGACTTGCCGGGATAGGTGGTGAGCTTGCCGGTGGCGATCACTTCCATCCCCTCCTCGGGGCGGAATTTCAGCCGGCTCATCGTGCCCTTCCACACCACGGCGTCGAGCCGCGCGCGATCATCCTTCAGCGCGAAATAGGCATGACCGGACGAATGCGGTCCGCGATAGCCCGATATTTCGCCCCGCACCCGCACATTGCCGAACACGTCCTCGACCGTGCGCTTCAGCGCGCCTGAAATCTCGCTCACCGTGTATTCGGTGGCATTGGTGCGTGATTCGGATGCTGCCTCGCTCATCGGCTGATTGAGCGGCTGTTGCCCGTCCGCGTCAAGGCGGCAGCCCGCGTTCGACTCAGAACGGATTTCATAACGCGATCTTAAGCCTGCTTTGATTGAGTAAGCGATCCCGGAGATAGCCACTACGCATGAGCATACGCGCGCACCGCAGCCCATTGACGTTTCAGGTTACCATGACCGTGCTGGCGCTTGCCGTTTTCGCACTCGCCATGGTTGTCGGCTTCGGCTTCTACGCCACGATGCAGGCTGACCGGGTTTCGCTTGAGCGGCAGAAGATATTTCTCGCCGATGGCCTTCAGGATCAGATCTCAGCGGTGGAGCGCGAGCAGGAGAGCATCACCGTTTGGGACGATTCCGTCATCAATGCAAAGGCCGGCAACGAGCAATGGATGGTCGAGAACATCAGCGTCTGGATGTACACCTATTACGGCCATGACCGGGTCTATATCCTGGATGCCGCCAATCATCCGGTCCATGCGATGCGCGAAGGCAAGGTGGTGGCGTCGGCCGACTACGACGAGGATGAGCCCGTCCTGCGGGCAACGGTCGAAAGGCTGCGCGGGCTGATCGCCCGGCCGTCGGATGCGGACCAGGCCGGCGGCCCGGCCAAGATGGTCGCCGAGGACCTGGTGTCGCTTGGCGGCAAGCCCGCCATCCTCAGCATCGCGCCGCTGGTGCCGAGTTCGGACCGTGTCACCCAGGCGCCAGGTAGCGAATATCTCCATGTCGCGATCCAATTCATCAACGACGCCGTCATCGGCAAGATCGCCAAAAAATATCTGCTCGATGGCGCACACCTGCTGCCTCTGTCGCAACCGGTCGGCGCGGCCTCCATTCCGCTGATTGACTCACATGGCCTGATCCAGGGCTATATCGGCTGGGATCAGGAGCGTCCCGGTCTGACGCTCGTGCGCAAGGCCGCTCCCGCCCTGATCCTTGCGGTCTTGGTCGCCGCCAGCATGCTTGCGTTCCTGCTGCGGCGGCTGCGCCGCGCATCGTCGGCATTGCAGACCAGCCAGAGCGAGGCCCAGTATCTCGCCTTTCACGATACCCTCACCGGTCTCCCCAACCGGGCTCTGTTCGAGGACCGGCTGCGTCGTGCGCTACTGACGGCCACACACGAGGCGGTGAAGGTGGCTCTGCTCTATCTCGATATCGATCGCTTCAAGCATGTCAACGACACGTTCGGCCATCCCGCCGGCGACGAACTCGTGCGCCAGACGGCGGCCCGGCTTCAACAGACAATTCGTGACGTCGATACGGTGGCTCGGCTCGGTGGCGACGAGTTCGCCATCATCCTGATCGATGTCCGCAACATTCGGGATGCCGAGGATGTCTCGGAAAGGGTGCAGCAAGAACTGCAGCAGCCCTTCAAGCTGATGGACGACCAGGTCTTTGTCAGCGCCAGTATCGGTATCGCCTTGTCGACAGGGCCCGAGGCCGACGCCGACGACCTGCTGCGCAGGGCCGACATCGCGCTGTATGAAGCCAAGAGGAATGGCCGCGGCCGCTACCAGGTCTTCGCCGGCGACATGGACGACCTGTTGCTGCGCAAGCGCAAGGTCGAAAGCGAACTTCGCAAGGCCTTGGCCGGTGGCGGCGGCATCAAGCTGGCATATCAGCCGATCTTTGCCGCCGACGGCAGGACGATCCTCGGCGCCGAAGCGCTGATCCGCTGGGCGCATGAAATCCATGGCGCCTTGCCGCCGCAACAGTTCATCGCCATTGCCGAGGAACGCGGCTTGATCGGCGAACTCGGCAAATGGGTGCTGCTCGAGGCCTGCCGCTTTGCGGTCGGCACGCAATTGCCCTGGGTGGCCGTCAATGTCTCGCCGCTCCAGCTGCGCGACGCCGGGTTCGCCGACAAGGTGGCGTCGATCCTTGCCGAGACCGGGCTGGCGCCGGCGCGGTTGCAGCTCGAGATCACCGAAAGCGTGCTTCTGGAAAACAACGACACCACTAGGATGGTTCTGGCGGCCTTGCGCCAAACGGGCATCGGCGTCGCGCTCGATGATTTCGGCACCGGCTATTCATCGCTGAATTACCTGCGTCGCCATGCCATCGACAAGCTCAAGATCGACCGTTCCTTCGTCCGGCTTCTCGACGATGACCGTAGCTCCGCCGCAATCGTCAAGGCGTTGATCGACCTTGCCATCGCTCTGGATGTCGAGGTCACCGCGGAAGGCGTCGAGACCGAGGAGCAAAAGGCATTGCTCGTCGGCATGGGCTGCCATCAGTTGCAGGGCTATCTGCTGTCACCGCCGCTCGAGCCCGTTCAATTGCTGGCCCTCGCAGGCCCGTCGCGTGGCGAGGGTGAGCCGGCTTCGGCGCTTGGTTGACCTACCTGGCAGGCAGGGTCCGGCCTACCAGCCCGGCAGGATCTGGTTCGGCTTGGTTCGCCTCATCTTGGCAAAGGCCAGTGCCGCGAAGTCGAATGTCCCTGCCTCTTCGCCGATCGGTACCGAGATATTGTCCAGGCTTTCCGAAATATGGCGGGCAAGCGCATCGACGATCTCCGGTCGCGACGTCTGGCCGCGCATGATGCCGATGCGGCAATCGGGCAGGGCACCAAAGCCGTCGGCTTCACCCAGCACCCGCATGCCGGGCCTCAGCGCACATTCCGGCAGCACCGAGATCGCCAGGCCGGAAAGCACCGCGGCGGTGATGACGGTTGCCGAGAAGCTGGTGAACAGGATGCGATAGTCGCGCCTCTGCTGGTCGAGCACATCGACGGCAGCGCGCCGCCAGATGCAGTTCGGCCGGCCAAAGGCCATCGGCAGCGTCTGCTGCTCGTGCGTCGCATGGTTGGCCGAGGTGACCCACAGCAGTGGCTCGCGCCGCACCACCTCCGACTGGCCACGCACATCGTTGTGCGTCACCAGCGCCAGGTCGAGATTGCCGCGCTTGATATGCTCGACCAGCCCCGGCGTCGGCTCGCAGATGACGGTCAGTTCGACGCGCGGATTGGAGCGTGTGAACCGTGCCATGATCTCAGGCAGGAAACGGTCGGCATAGTCGTCGGGCGTGCCGATGCGGATCGTGCCTTCAAGCCGCCGGTCGTCGAAGGCGGCCAGTGTTTCGCGGTTGAGATAGAGCAGCCGCCGCGCGTAGGAGAGCAGCTTGTCGCCTTCCTCGGTCAGTCGGTTGGTGCGCCCGTCCTTTTCGAACAGCGGCTTCCCGATCCGCTCCTCCAGCCGGCGCATCTGCATCGATACCGCCGACTGGGTGCGGTGCACCTCTTCGGCCGCCCGTGTAAAGCTGCCGGTATCGGCAATCGAGATGAAGGTCTGCAATTGATCGAGATCGAGCGGCGCTTTCATCGGTCCAATCCATCACCAGTGTTGATGCTAAAGATTAGAAACATTCGTTGGATTAATCAATCGGCTGATGGCAAATTGCGCTTGTCCACATGAAGGCATGTGAATCGAAGCCGGAACGGCCGCTGTATCCAGCGCCGATCGCAAGGCTTTGCCCGCCCTACAGCGCCGCGCGTCCKTTGGACGCGCAAAGGACGCTGTAGAAATTTGAGTTTGCGCATGATCCTTTTCCGAACCTTCGGTTCGGGGTCATGCGGCAGTCTGAAGGAGACCGACATGACCACGTTTGATTTCGCCACCGAGACCTCGCGCATCACCTCGCGTCCGGCCGTTGCGACGCGCGTGGCAAACACCGTCTCCAACATCTACCGCGCCTGGAAAAACCGCCGCGCCTTCTATCGCCTTGGCGAGATGTCGGATTCCGAACTTGCCGACATCGGCCTGACGCGCGCCGACCTGCATGTCGCCATCGACGTGCCATTTGGCCGCGACCCGACGGCGATGTTGCGCGAAATCGCCAGCGATCGCGTCGAAACGATCGAGGATATCGCCCGCAAGGTGGCCTGATCGTTTGGCTTGATTGCTATCGTTCCGTTCGCCGTGAACCTTTTTGAGGTTCGACGCGACTGACGAGTATGCGGGCCCCCACTCCCTGCCGGATCCCCGCCGGCCGGCCTGCAGTCTGCCCGGTCCTCCCAGGACCGGGCTTTTCTTTTTCTGCTTGGCCGAAGGTTCGCTGCCAGCTACCGCCGGTCCATATCCCGCTTGAACTGGTCGAAGATCGTTTCCACGCCCTTCTGGTACTCGTCACGCTGCTGGGCGCCGGTCTCGAACATCTTGCCGAACAGGTCGTCGAATGGATTCCTCGGCCGGCCACTCGGATTGGTCTGCGGCTGCGGCGCCTGTGGCGCCTGACGCTGCTGTGGCGCCTGTGGCTGTTGCGGCGCCGGCTGTCCACCCCCACCGAAGCCGCCCCCGCCACCTTGCCGCAGCATTTCCTCGAAGATCTTTCCCAGAGGATTGTCGCCATAGGGGCTCTGCGTCTGTTGAGGCTGTGGCTGAGCCCGGCCTTGCGGCTGCTGCGCCCCACCGCCGAACATGTCTTGCAGCACCTTGCCGAGCGGATTGTCGCCGTAGGGATTGGGCGCCGGCTGTGGCTGGCTTTGCGGCTGCGGCGTCCCGCCGCCGAACATGTCCTGCAACACCTTGCCGAACGGATTGTCCATCGGGTTCTGCGGCTGCGGCGCCTGGCGTGGCTGCGGAGCCGGGGCCTGCATGCCGCTCTGCCGCATCATCTGCTCGATGATCTCGCCGAGCGGATTGTTGCCGCCGCCGCCAAAGCCGCCGGCGGCCTGCATCTGGTTTGTCGTCTGCTTGAACAGCCCGCCCATGACCATCGAGGCGATGGCCGGCAGCATCTGCTGCAGGATCTGCTGGCTGACGCCGCTCGCCTGCGCCGCCTGGCTGGCCACGGCGCGCGACAGGTCCTTCGAGCCGAACAGATGTCCCAGAATGCCGTTGCCCTCATCGACGCCTTGCGGCGAGAAGGCTCGGGTAGCGTCCTCGAAATATTTGGCGTGCTGGCCGCTTGCCATCGCCGTCATGAAGGCGCCGAGCCCATAGGGGTCGGCAGTGTTGCGCTGCAGCCCCTGCGAAAAGGCCGGCAGTAGAGCGGCAACGGCCGCCTGTGTCTGCTGCATCGAAAGCCCGTATTGTTGGGCAAGGGCCTGCATGCCACTGCCGTTCTGGGCCTGCGCCAGCATATCGAACAAAGTAGGCATCGGCTTCTCCTCCGGGAAATCCTAGGGTGGAGAGCCTAATTCGTTTCGATGACCGATTGAAGCGGCTTTTGCCAATCAGTTGGCCGCGCCGACTTCGCAGGATCAATAGGCGTATTCCATGAACACCGGCTCGATCGAGCCACCCCAGCGCGTGTGATACGCGGAGAGCATCTCCTCGGCGCTGGTGGTGCCGCGCGCGACAACTTCGTCCAAAGTGTTGAGGAACGAGGTCTCGTCATAGCCGTCGCGGTTCTTGCGGCCACGGTTCTTCAGCCCCATGCGCGAGATGACCATCACGTCGCGGGCGATCTCG
The DNA here is from genome assembly GCF_056404935.1 of Mesorhizobium sp. P2_A8. NCBI lineage: Bacteria > Pseudomonadati > Pseudomonadota > Alphaproteobacteria > Hyphomicrobiales > Phyllobacteriaceae > Mesorhizobium > Mesorhizobium sp. P2_A8. The sequence goes on along the minus strand of NZ_JBFUDB010000003.1, from coordinate 95,171 downwards.
CGCAGCGTGGTGTTGCGGAAGGGCGCGGAAATGCCTTGTTCCGGCACCGCGTTGCGCATCGCCAGCACTTCCTTGTAGCTCCAGCTTGAGGTCAACGCCTCCGCCGCGTCGAGCGCGGCCTCGTCATAGAGCAGCCCGACCCAGAAGGCCGGCAGCGCGCAGATACGCCGCCACGGCCCGCCGTCGGCGCCGCGCATTTCCAGAAAACGCTTCAGCCGCACGTCCGGGAACAGCGTCGACAGATGGTTCGCCCAGTCGCCCATTGTCGGCAGCCCGTCCGGCACTTCATTGCGCGCGGCCCCGGCCATGAACTGGCGGAAGGTGATATGCGTCATGTCGTGATAGTGGCCGTCGCGGATGACGAAATACATCGGCACGTCGAGCGCCCATTCGACATAGTCGGCGAAACCGAAATCGGGCGAGAAGCAGAATTCGAGCAGGCCCGAGCGTTGATTGTCGGTGTCGCGCCAAATGTCGCCGCGCCAGCTTTGCAAGCCGTTCGGGTGGCTGTCGGTGAACGGCGAATTGGCGAACAATGCCGTCGACAGCGGCTGCAGCTTCAGTGACACCTGCATCTTGCGGCGCATGTCGGCTTCGCTCTCGAAGTCGAGGTTCACCTGGATCGTACAGGTGCGGTACATCATGTCGAGGCCTTTGGTGCCGACCTTGGGCATGTAGCGCGTCATGATCTCGTAGCGCGACTTCGGCATTTTCGGCGTCTCGGCCAGCGACCATTTCGGGCTGCCGCCGAGGCCGAGAAAGCGGATGCCCATCGGCTCGGCGATCTCGCGCACCTGCGCCAGATGCGCATTGCCCTCGCGGCAGGTCTGGTGGATCGTCTCCAGCGGCGCGCCGGACAGCTCGAACTGGCCGCCGGGTTCCAGCGAAATCGCGCCCTGGCCGGTCGGCTCGACCAGGCCGATGATGCGCCCGTCATCGATGATCGGATCCCAGCCGAGCTTTGACTGCATGCCTTCGAGGATGGCGCGGATGCCGCGCTCGCCGCCATAGGGCACGGGCGCGTTACCGTCGACATAGAACGGGAATTTCTCGTGCTCGGTGCCGATGCGCCACTTGTCGCGCGGCTTGTTGCCTTCGGCCAGATGCTCGACGAGCTCATCGACGCCTTCGATCGGGCGGAAATCGGTTGTGTCGCGCGCCATTTACAAGCCCTCCGGGACGGTTGGACAACCGCCGGCGCTAAATGGACGAAATGTCAGCAGACGATCAAGCGAAAAATCCTGAGCCAGAGGTCAAGAGGAATTGAACGGTACAGTCCTGTCCGTCCCTTGCGGAGATGAAGTCTCACCAGTCTCCGACCGTTGCCTGGATCACCGCAAGGGCGGCCACCGCCGCCGTGTCGGCGCGCAGGATGCGCGGGCCAAGCGGAATGGCTGTGACGAAGGGCAGCGCCCGCAGCGTCTTGCGCTCGTCGTCGGAGAACCCACCCTCCGGCCCGACCAGCAGCCCAAGCTTCTTTTCTTTCACCGCCTGCAATGCGGACAGCGGATTGTTGGTCGAGGCGTCCTCGTCGCAGAAGATCAGCCGCCGCTCTTTGCCCCAGCCGGCCAGCAGGCGGTCGAACTTTTCCGCTTCGCGCACGTCCGGCACCGCCAGGATGCCGCATTGCTCGGCGGCTTCGACGACATTGGCGCGCAGGCGATCGATCGAAGGCTTGGCCACTTGCGTGTGCTGGGTGATGACCGGCTGCAACACGCCGGCGCCCATCTCGACCGCCTTCTGCACGAGATAGTCGAGCCGGCCCTGCTTCAGCGGCGCAAAGCAGTAGATGAGGTCGGGCAGCGGCGGCTGCGGCCGTTGCAGTGCCAGGACCTTCAGCCGCACCGCCCTTTTTGATTTCGTGGCTATGGCCGCCGACCACTCGCCGTCGCGGCCGTTGAAGACAAGGATTTCGGCGCCTTCGCCGAGCCGCAGCACATGCAGCAGATAATGGCTCTGCTGCTGACCGGCATCGAACTCGACATCCGTCCCGAGGTCGTCGGGCACGAACAGGCGTTGCATCTTGTAATTGGCGCGCATCGCCGAGGAATGGGCGAGCCGGCCGCCGCCGTCAAGCCTCGGCGGATGGATGCCACGCCGGTCGAAAGCCATGCCGCAGGACGGCGAGCGTCGTGGCCGGCGTCAGCAGCGCAAGCGGCTTGCCGTGGAGGCCAACGGCGGGTGGTCCATATCCAGCGAACGACCAGCACAGTGCCTTGCCGGCGCGCAAGGCATAGGCATTACCGCCATCCGCAACCATCGCGCCATCCGGCAGGCCGGCGACCACTTCAAGGGTCACCATCGGCGGCTTGCCGCCCGACGCCAGCCGCTCCTTGTGCAGCCGCTTGTCGACCTGCGGCGCGCGCGGTTCGGCAATGCCGAAGGCTTCGCCGAAGCGGGCGACGAAATCCTTGGCCCGTTCACGCTGGCAAAAGAAACAGGGGCGATGCCCGGCCGCCAGCGCCGTCACCTCGTCGAGGAAGAACAGCTCGGTCCAGCCGGCCTTGCCGCCCAAATGGTCGTCGCTCTTCCGGTTGCGGCCCATCGGATCGCGCCGCACATTGCGGAACTGGCAGACGCAGATAATCCATGCCGGAAGCGTCCACCGCTTTTTCAGCAGTGTCTTTGTCACGGGATCGTGGATGATGCCGCGATTGCCGGTGAACAGGCCGCGCTCGGGCACGGCGTGGATAGCACCGAACGGATCGACCCGGTTCTGCAGTGGCATAGCTTTCTCCCGCAACACGCATCTTGGCTGCAATGCAGGCGGCATGATATCGCTCGTCGCATCATTTTCATGTCAGCAGGGTTTTTCATGCGGGTGCTGGTCGTCCAGAACTACGACAATACCGGCCTTGGCCAGGTTGGCGCCGCTCTTGCCGAGGCGGGTGCCGATCTCGATCTGCGCCTCCCCTACAAGGGCGATCCCTTGCCGGACGACGCGGCCGGGCACGATGCCATGGTGGTTCTCGGTGGCGGCCAGAATGCGCTGGCCGACGACGAGTATCCCTATTTCCCGGCATTGCTCGAACTGACGCGCGATTTCGCCGACAAGGACCGCGCCGTGCTCGGCATCTGCCTCGGCAGCCAGCTGGTTGCCCGCGCCTTTGGCGGCGAGAACCGCATCGGCGGCGCCAACGAGTTCGGCTGGCGCGGCGTGTCGCTGACGCCCGATGCCAAGGCCGATCCGGTGCTCGGCGAGCTGCCGCAAAAATTCCCGATCTTCCAGTGGCACGACGACACGTTCGTTTTGCCTGAAAACGCGGTGCGGCTCGCCGGCAACGATGTCGCCGAGAACCAGGCGTTTCGCGTCGGCCGAGCCGTCTACGGCTTCCAGTTCCACTTCGAGGCCGATCGGCCGATGGTGCAGGACTGGAGCACGTCCTTTGCACCGACCATCGCCGCGCGCCATCCCGACTGGGCTGGCGAGCTCGATGGCGAAATGGCCCGCAACGGGCCTGACGCCGATGCTGCCGGCCTCGCCATCGCCCGCGCCTGGGTGGCGACGATCTGAGCGTCTGTCCTTCGCGCCCTCCCGCGTGACATAATTGGCACGCGGCGGTGAAACCGCCTGGGGACAATCCGTTTCATCCTTGGCTTGTGTCAGCCCGTCATCCTAGAAGGCGCGCGCTCTGCATCGGCTGTGCAACCGCGATGAACCTTTTGTGTGACCCGCGCGACACACCGCCGATACAGAACATGCCTAGAAGCGCAAAATCGTCGAAACTTTGAAGCGAATTCTCCGTTTCAACGCATTGGTAACCGCCCGGTGCACAGATGCAGAAAGCTCAACAAGAGATGACCTCCGTGAAAGCAGCGCTTCTGTCCTTTGCCATGTTGTCCGCCATCGTGCTGTGCGGCCTCGGCATCTATTCCGCCGACGCAGCCAACAATCACAACGCCGTCGACGGTTACGGCGTCACCGCCTCGCTTCGCTAAGAGCCGGAAGCGTCTTTCGCGTCCTCGGACGCGGAGGCTCAAGCTTCCTTGACGGTCATTGTCAGGATGCGTTTGTCCGGGCCGTCCACGACGAGCGCGCTCAGCATCCCTGATTGCCAGGCAAGCGTGTCGACATTGACGCGGTTGGCCATCACCTCCGCCTCCGGCACCGGCGTATGGCCGTGCACCACGATCTTCGGGAACAGGCCCGGATAATTGTGGAAGGCGTCGCGGATCCAGATCAGATCCTGCGGGTTTTGCCTTGCAAGCGCGATGCCCGGCCTGATGCCAGCATGGCAGAAGAAGAAATCGCCCAGCGCCAGCGAAAGCCGCAGCGATCGCAGAAAATCGATGTGAGTTTGCGGCACCGCTTCGACCAAGGATTGATGTCCTTTGCGCACGGCGGCCTCGGCGTTGCCGAACCACATGCTGGTGCCTTCGGTGATTGCCACACCGTAGGATAGCGCCGTCTGGATTCCGCCGAAACGGATGAAAAGCCCTTCCGGGTCGGGCTTCTTGAGAAAGTCGAGAAAACCGATGTCGTGGTTGCCGGCCAGCATCAGATGGCGCGGGTCGCGCTCACGCGCTTCGATCAGGAAGTCGATGACGCCCTTTGAGTCTGGTCCGCGATCGACATAGTCGCCAAGATGGATGACGCGCCAGTCGGCAGGCGCCTCCTGCTCGATTTCGGCCTCGATGCGTTGGTGCATGGCGGCCAGCAGGTCAAGCCGGCCATGCACGTCGCCAATCGCGTAAAGACGCACACCTTCCGGCCCATGCGCGTCGAGAAAATGGATGCCGGGTTCTGCCAACTCTGCGCTGTCTCCGTGGTCACGCTGTCACGGACTAGCGCCGGAGCTGATCCTTGCCCATGTCGGTGACCAGACGCTTTCCGCACAACGCCAGCGTGATGTCCATCTCCTTGCGGATGATTTCCAATGCCTTGGTAACCCCTTCCTTGCCAAGGGCACCCAGGCCGTAAAGAAATGGCCGGCCGATATAGGTGCCCTTGGCGCCGAGGCAGAGCGCCTTTAGAACATCCTGGCCTGAGCGAATGCCGCCGTCCATGTGGACTTCGATCCTGTCGCCGACCGCATCGGCGATTTCTTCCAGCGCCATGATCGAAGACGACGCGCCGTCGAGCTGCCGCCCGCCATGGTTGGATACGATGATCGCGTCGGCGCCGGTCTTGGCCGCCATCAGCGCATCTTCCTTGTCGAGAATACCTTTCAGGATCAGCTTGCCGCCCCAGCGTTCCTTGATCCAGGCGACGTCCTTCCACGACAGATGCGGATCGAACTGCTCGGTCGTCCATGAAGACAGCGATGCGACGTCGCCGACGCCCTTGGCGTGGCCGACAATGTTGCGGAAGGTGCGGCGCTTGGTGCCGGCCATGCCCATCCACCAGCGCGGGCGGATGGCGATGTCGGCAATGTTGGCCAGCGTCATCTTCGGCGGTGCCGAAAGCCCGTTGCGGACATCCTTGTGGCGCTGTCCGAGGATCTGCAGATCGAGCGTCAGCACCAGGGCCGAGCACTTCGCCGCCTTCGCCCTGTCGATCAGGTCGAGCACGAAATCCTTGTCGCGCAGCACGTAGAGCTGGAACCAGAACGGCTTTTTCGTCACCGAGGCGACGTCTTCGATCGAGCAGATGCTCATCGTCGACAAAGTGAACGGCACGCCGAATTCCTCGGCTGCCTGCGCCGCCAGCATCTCGCCATCGGCGTGCTGCATGCCGGTCAGACCGGTTGGCGCGAGCGCCACCGGCATTGCCACCTTTTCGCCGATCATGGTCGATTCCAGCGACCGGTTGCTCATGTCGACCAGCACGCGCTGGCGGAACTTGATCTTGGCGAAATCCTCCTCGTTGGCCCGGTAGGTGCTTTCAGTCCAGGCGCCGGAATCGGCGTAGTCGAAGAACATTCTTGGTACGCGCCGGCGCGCGAGCTCCTTGAGATCGGCGATGGTGAGGATTTGGCTCATGAGGGTCCCTGCCTATCAGTCCTAGGAGCGTCTGCGTGTGGGTTCGATCTCGCCCGCCTCGGAGCGTTGTCTGAGCCTCAACCGCGACACGCGTTGCCAGTCGCCGCTGCGCTCGGCCTCGGCCATCGACCGCTCGACATAGATCATGTGGTCCATCGCCGCCTGCCGGGCAGCGGCCGGGTCGCCGGCCTTCACCGCTGCATGGATGGCCCGGTGCTGGGCAAGCAGGGCGTCGCGCGCGCCGGGCACGGTGAACACCAGCAGCCTGTTCTGGAACACGCCTTCCGACAACAGCCGGTAGCAGGAGCGCAACGTGTGCAGGAGCAGGATGTTGTGCGCGCACTCGCAGATCGCGTGGTGGAATTCGACGTCGATTTCGGCCTCGTCGTCGAAATCGCCGGTCCGGTGCGCCTCATCCATGCGTGCCATGATGCGGTCGAGCAGCGCCAGATCCTCCGGCGTGGCACGCCGCGCCGCATACTCGGCCGCGACGCCTTCGATCTCGCGGCGGTATTCCAGATAGTCGGCCACGGCCTTGCGATGCGTCGAGATCAGGTCCGCCACCGGCTTGGTGAACAGCTGGCCGATGATGTCGGCGACATGCGTGCCGCCGCCGGCCTTGGTCGTCAAAAGGCCACGCCCTTCGAGCGCCTTCAGCGCATCGCGCAGGATCGGCCGCGACACGTCGAACTGGCGTGCAAGCTCGCGCTCGCCCGGCAAACGGTCGCCGGTGCGCAGCACGCCTTCGAGGATGAGGCTCTCTATCTGCTGCACCACCTCGTCGGCGGTGCGCGAATGCTCGATCCTGGAAAAAATGTCGCTCAACAGAATGCCTGGAAGGTGAACCGGGATCGTGCAGGATAAAGCCAGCGTCGCCAACTGGTCAAATTATTTATCCAATTGGTCGAAGCGCGTCGATTTTGCCGCGCAACGCCATATTGTCTTCGGCTAAACTTTGCTGTTTGCGTCATCTGGCGATTGGCCCTAGAGGGACGCAATGTAAGAGGGTTCACGGAAACCCGGGGAACAAGCCGTGTCAGACGACCCGACCAATCTCGAGTTCCAGCCGCGTGCCAAGGGCAGCGTCATGGGCTTTCCGGCGCATGAAGGCCGGCCCGGCGCGCTCGGCGAGGTCCATGCCCGGCCGCATCCGCTGATCGAAAAGCCGCGCGTGCTGGTGCAGCTCGCCTTCATGACGGAGGGGGGCTCCGGCGTCGACCATGCGGTGCTGTCCGAATTGTCGCGTCGTCTCGGCATCGCCGCACCCGACCGCCAGGCCCGCCACCACGCCATGAAATCGGGCAAGGGCTCGCTCCGCTGGGAGCGGCATACCGAATTCTCGACCTATCTGTGGGAAGGTCCGCTTTCCGAAAGCGGCAGGACGCAGGAGCATTCGCCGTTCGGCAACGGGTTTTCGCCACCGGGCACCGTCATCTCCGGCATCAGGCTCGAAATCCGCAAGTGGACGCAAGCGAGCGAGCGGCTGATCGCCAGCTTCGATCCGACCAGCCTCTGCTATTCGCTGGTCGAACGCGGCAACGCCGCCATCGTCACCGATTTCCGCCAGGATGGCGACGGCATGACCCGCATGCTGGTGCTCGATCGTGGCCTGACGCCGGCGCGTACCGGTGCGCTGTCGCAACGATTGATCGACATCGAGACCTACCGGACGCTGGCCATGCTTGGCCTGCCATTGGCGCTGACACTGTCGGGCCGCGCCCGCCGCATCGAGGACAGGCTGGCGCAGACCACGCTGGAAATGAAGGTCGCCGAGACCCGCGACAGCCAGACGCTGCTGGCCGACCTGACCGAGCTTGCCGCGGAGCTGGAAGCCGACGCCGCGTCGAGCCTTTACCGTTTTGGCGCCAGCCGCGCCTATGACGGCATCGTCGGTGAACGGCTGGAGGCGCTCGAGGAAGAAGCCGTGCCAGGCTACGACACCTGGGGTGGGTTCCTGCAGCGCCGCGTCGCACCAGCCATGCGCACCTGTCGCTCGGTGGAGGAGCGGCAGGCCAATCTGTCGCGCAAGCTGACCCGCGCCACGACGCTGCTGCGCACCTGGGTCGATGTCGAGGTCGAGAAGCAGAACCGCGACCTGTTGGCGTCGATGAACAACCGTGCCCGGCTGCAACTGCGCCTTCAGCAGACCGTAGAAGGCCTCTCGGTCGCCGCCGTCTCCTATTATGTGGTCGGCCTCATCGGCTATGTCGCCAAGGGCGCCTCGATCTTTGGCCATGCCTTCGCGCCGGAGGTCGTCACCGCAGCTTCGGTGCCGGTCGCCATCCTGCTGGTCTGGTGGGGCGTGCGCCGCGTGCGCCGAATGCATTCCGAACCCGGCAAGCTGGCGGGCGAATAGCAGGCCTACGTCACCCCAAGGTCAGACAGCGGCAGATTGCCGCTACGGAAGCTTGTCTCGACCCTGATGCTGCATTCTCACCGCCGCAGGATTTGCAACAAACGCGCTTCACTGGTAAAAGATTTTGACCAGTCAAGCAAAACGAGGCTGCTGATGTCCGGCCTGGCCATGCCGAAACCAGACGACGCCACGATGCGCCGGCGCGACGAGATCGTCGCCGACATGCGCATCATCGTGCCGGGTGAGGGCGTCGTCGACGCCGCTAATTCCATGCGGGCCTTCGAGAGCGATGGCCTGACGGCCTATCGGCAGCTGCCGCTGGTCGTCGTGCTGCCGCAGACGGTGGCGCAGGTTTCCCGCGTGTTGAAATACTGCAACGACCGCAACATCCGCGTCGTGCCGCGCGGTTCCGGCACCTCGCTGTCCGGCGGCGCGCTGCCGCTCGAAGATGCCGTCCTGCTGGTCATGAGCCGCTTCAACCGCATTCTTGCGATCGATTTCCCCAACCGCGTCGTCGTTGCCCAGCCGGGCGTTACCAATCTCGGCATCACCACCGCCGTCGAGCAGGAGGGCTTCTATTACGCCCCCGATCCATCCTCCCAGATTGCCTGCTCGATCGGCGGCAATGTCGCGGAAAATTCCGGCGGCGTGCACTGCCTGAAATACGGCCTCACCGCCAACAATGTGCTCGGCATCGAGATGGTGCTGATGAGCGGCGAGGTGGTGCGGCTCGGCGGCAGTCACCTCGATGCGGAAGGCTACGACCTGCTCGGCGTCATGACCGGCTCCGAAGGGCTGCTCGGTGTCGTCACCGAGGTCACCGTGCGCATCCTGAAAAAGCCGGAGACCGCCCGCGCCTTGCTGATCGGCTTCCCGACCAGCGAACAGGGCGGCCAATGCGTCGCCGATATCATCGGCGCCGGCATCATTCCGGGCGGCATGGAGATGATGGACCGCCCGGCGATCCATGCCGCCGAGGATTTCGTCCATGCCGGCTATCCCCTGGATGTCGAGGCGCTGCTGATCGTCGAACTCGACGGGCCGAGCGTCGAGGTCGATCATCTGATCGGCCTTGTCGAAGCTATCGCCTACAAGAACGGTTCGACCACCTGCCGCATCTCGCAGTCCGAGCAGGAGCGGTTGAGCTTCTGGGCCGGCCGCAAGGCGGCGTTTCCGGCCGTTGGTCGCATCTCGCCCGACTATTACTGCATGGACGGCACCATTCCGCGCAAGGAGCTGCCGCGCGTGCTGGCCGGCATGCGCGAGCTGTCGGAGAAATACGGTCTCGGCGTCGCCAACGTCTTTCACGCCGGCGACGGCAATCTGCATCCGCTGATCCTCTACGATGCCAATGTGCCGGGCGAACTCGACAAGGCCGAGAGTTTCGGCGCCGACATATTGCGGCTCTGCGTCAAGGTCGGTGGCGTGCTCACCGGCGAACACGGCGTGGGCGTCGAGAAACGCGACCTGATGCCGGAGATGTTCAACCAGATCGACCTCGACCAGCAGATGCGCGTCAAATGCGCCTTCGATCCCAACCACCTTTTGAATCCCGGCAAGGTCTTCCCGCAGCTTCGCCGCTGCGCCGAACTTGGCCGCATGCACATTTCGGGCGGCAAGCTGCCGTTTCCGGACATTCCGAGGTTTTGAGGGGACATGTCGGAAATTCCGCGCCCATGACCACCTTCACCCCAACCAATTCGGACGAAGTCTTGTCCGCCGTCGCCTGGGCCGTGGCGGAAGACTCGCCGCTCGAAATCCTTGGCCATGGTTCCAAGCGTGGCATCGGCCGGCCGCCGCAGAGCGAACACAGGCTCGACCTGTCGAAACTAACCGGCGTTACGCTCTACGAGCCGGCCGAACTGGTGCTGTCGGCAAAAGCCGGCACACCGCTGGACGACATCGAAAAGCTGCTGGCGCAAAATGGCCAGCAGCTCGCCTTCGAGCCGATGGATTACGGCCCGTTGCTCGGGGGCGAAGCTGGCAAAGGCACTATCGGTGGCGTGCTCGCCGCGAACCTTTCCGGCCCGCGCCGGCTGAAGGCGGGCGCGGCGCGCGACCATATTCTTGGCATCAATGCCGTTTCCGGCCGTGGCGAGGCCTTCAAGTCCGGTGGCCGCGTGGTCAAGAACGTCACCGGCTACGATCTGTCGAAGCTGATGGCCAACAGCTGGGGCACGCTGGCCGTGTTCACCGATGTCACCTTCAAGGTGCTGCCTGCCGCCGAGACCGAGGTCACGCTCGCCGTCCGAGGTTTGCTCGATGATGCGGCTGCCGCCGCCATGGCGCTGGCGCTCGGCTCCAGCGCGGAAGTGTCGAGTGCCGCCCATCTTCCGGAGCGGATCGCCGCGCGCGTCGCCGGCGGTACGCTCGGCAACGATGCCGCGACGCTGCTGCGCGTCGAAGGGTTTGGCCCCTCCGTCGCCTATCGCATCGCCGCTCTGAAAACATTGCTCGGCAAGGCCGGGCCGCTGGAGGAGATTTCGGGCGAAGCTTCAATCGCCATATGGCGCGATGTGCGCGATTGCAGGCCCTTCGCCGACGGCAGCGAGAAACCGGTCTGGCGCGTCTCGATGACGCCGGGAGAGGGCCACCAGATGGTGTTGACACTGCGCATGCAAGCCGCCGTCAGTGCCTTTTATGACTGGCAGGGCGGGCTGGTGTGGTTGCGCATGGAGGAGGGTGATCCGGAAGCTGCTTTGCTGCGCGGGCTGTTGAGAAAACATGGCGGCGGCCATGCGACCGTGGTACGCGCGGCACCCTCCCATCGCGCTGCCTTGCCGGTATTCGAACCGCAGGCGTCGGCATTGGCGGCACTCAGTCAGCGCCTGAAGCAGGAATTCGACCCGAAGAACATCCTCAATCCCGGCCGCATGGCCTAGGACTTACGCGATGCAGACCAATTTTTCGCTTGCCCAGCTAGCCGATCCGCATGTCGCGGAATCGGAAAAAATCCTGCGCAAATGCGTGCATTGCGGCTTCTGCACCGCCACCTGCCCGACCTATGTGACGCTCGGCAACGAGCTCGATTCACCGCGCGGGCGCATCTACCTGATCAAGGACATGCTGGAGAATGGCCGCCCGGCCGACAAGGAGATCGTCACCCATATCGACCGCTGCCTGTCGTGCCTTGCCTGCATGACCACCTGCCCGTCGGGCGTCAACTACATGCATCTGGTCGACCATGCCCGCGCCCATATCCAGGAGACCTACAAGCGGCCGCTGCTCGACCGCCTGACCCGCGCCATGCTGGCCTTCGTGCTGCCCTATCCCGCGCGCTTTCGTGCCGCGCTCAGGCTGGCGAAGCTGGGCAAGCCGTTCATTGGCTTGTTCGAAAAGGTCCCGGCGCTGAAGCCGCTTGGCGCCATGCTCAAGCTCGCGCCGGCATCGATCCCCAAAACTTCGCCGATGGCCTCGCCGGGTATCCATGCCGGACAGGGGACAAAAAAGGGCCGCGTCGCTATCCTCACCGGCTGCGCGCAATCGGTGCTTGATCCCGCCATCAACGAGACGACGATTTCGCTGCTGACGCGGCTCGGCGTCGAGGTTGTGGTGCCGCCGGGCGAGGGCTGTTGCGGCGCGCTGGTGCATCACATGGGGCGGGAGCAGGCAGCGCTTGCCTCGGCGAGACAAAATGTCGACGCCTGGACACGCGCCATCGAACAGAGCGGGCTCGATGCCATCGTCATCACCGCGTCGGGCTGCGGCACGACGATCAAGGATTATGGCTTCATGCTGCGGCTGGATCCGGCCTATGCCGACAAGGCCGCAAGGGTGTCGGCGCTGGCCAAGGACATCACCGAGTATCTGGCCGGTCTCGACTTGCCCGAGCCGGTGCGCAAGCCGGGCACCATCGTCGCCTATCACTCGGCCTGTTCGATGCAGCACGGCCAGAAGATCACCCGCCAGCCGAAGGAGCTGCTGGCCAAGGCCGGCTTCATCGTGCGCGAGCCGCGCGAGGGCCATCTGTGCTGCGGTTCGGCCGGCACCTACAACATCCTGCAGTCCGAGATTTCGGCCAGGCTGCGCGACCGCAAGGTGAAAAACATCGAGGCGACAGGGGCTTCCATCGTCGCCACCGGCAACATCGGCTGCATCACGCAGATCGCTTCCGCGGCGAAGATGCCAGTGGTGCATACGATCAAGCTGCTCGACTGGGCCTATGGCGGACCGAAGCCGGAAGGCATTGCGGGAGAGAGCCTGGTCGCCGCGGAGTAGTGCCCGTCCCTGTGCTTACTCCGCCGCGAGCCTGTCGGTCGTTCCGTAGGTCGCCTCGTAGAGCGCGCGCTGCCGGCTGAGCGCGACCATCGTGTTGCGCAAAAGGATCGCGACGGTGATTGGGCCGACGCCACCCGGCACCGGGGTGATCCAGGAGGCGACCTCGCGCACGCTTTCGGTGTCGACGTCACCGACGATACGGCTGGACCCGTCCGGCCCGATTTCGGAATTGATGCCGATGTCGATGACGGCAGCACCCGGCTTGACCATGTCGGCCTTGATCAGCCGCGGCTTGCCGACGGCGACGAACAGCGCATCGGCCCGCCGCGCGTGCGCGGCAACCGATCGCGTCATGTGGTGGCAGACCGTCACCGTCGCGCCTTCGCTCATCAACAGGAAGGCGATCGGCTTGCCGACAATTTCCGAATGGCCAACGATGACGACTTCCAGCCCCTTGAGGTCAAGGCCGGTCTCCTTCAGCAACTCGACCGAGGCGGCGGCGGTGCAGGGCGCGAGGTCGAGCTGGTTGTAGACGATGTTGCCGATCGAGACCGGATGCATGCCCTCGACATCTTTCAGCGGATGCACCGCCGCCTGCAGCGTCCTGATCGGGATATGCGCCGGCACCGGCCGCTGGATGATGATGCCGGTGACGCGCGGATCGGCATTCAGCCCGTGGATGGCCGCTTCCAGCTCCCCCGATGTGATGGTGGCGGGAAAACGCCGTTCCTCGAAATCGATGCCGGCCAGTTGCGCCTTGGCGCGCTGGTTGCGCACATAGACATCCACCGCCGCAGTATCGCCAACCGTGATCGAGATCAGCTTGGGTGGAAAACCCTCTGCTTTGGCAATCGCCGCATCCTCGCGCACGGCGGCGATGATGCGCTGGGCAACCGGGCCGCCCTTGAGATAGCGGCTGTCGTGGGACAGGGGCATGGGGGACAGGGACATGGGTGGACTCTTTTGCTTGGTTGCCGCCGACATAGCAAAAGAACATCGGCAAGGGCAGCACGAAAAGCGAACCGTCATGCCTGTTGCGCGACGCGCCGAAGAAACAGTGCTCGTTAAGCGTCAGGGTGCGGTCGAAACGGAAAGGGCAGCACGGTTTCCCGCACTGCCCTTTCTGACTGACCGCATCCCCATACGGCCCGTCCCCCGTTGTCCTCAGACTGACCCTGGAAAGCTGGTTGCTTTGCCGGCCAAGTGATTCGCTACCGGAACTATATCACCTCGACCGTGGTTCCGACATTGACGCGTTCATAGAGGTCGACCACGTCCTCGTTGCGCATGCGGATGCAACCAGACGACACCGCGCCGCCGATCGTCCACGGCTGGTTGGTGCCGTGGATGCGATATTCGGTCGTGCCGAGATAGAGCGCGCGCGCGCCCAGCGGGTTCTCCATGCCGCCGGCCAGATAGGTCGGCAAATAGCGGCCCTTGGCGGCTTCGCGCTTGATCATCTGTGCTGGCGGGCGCCAGTCCGGCCACTCACGCTTGTTGGTGATCTTGTGCGTGCCCGACCATTCGAAGCCGGGTTTGCCGGTGCCGACGCCGTAGCGCCGCGCCTTGCCGTTCTTCTCGATCAGAAAGAGGAAATTCTGCGTCGTATCGATGACGATCGTGCCCGGCTTCTGCGGGCCGTCATAGGCGACTTCCTGCGGCAGGTAGATCGGGTTGATCTGCGGACGCATGGCCATCCGCTTGGGCGGCGGCTGCACGGCCGCCGTCTGCACCCGGTCGGGTTGCGCCGGCTGCGCATAGCGCAGGCGCGGCTGCTGCACGACCTGCCGGTTCTGGCGCACGATGCCGGGCGCATGGCCAAGCTGCAGCACCCAGGGTGCGGATAGGTCGGGGCTCACCATCACCGGCGGCCTGTCGGCATAGCGGTCGCCGGCGGTTGAAGGTGTGACGCCTGCGGCAAACACAGCCACGGCGCCGAGCACGGGAAACAAAACTGTCTTCATCGGAACGCACCTTGATCGTCTGATACAACCAGGTGGAAACGCCCCCCGGTTCAGCGATCTTTGGCGTGGAAGCAGCAACCGAAACATGAATCGGAATGCGTAAAATGCGCTGTTGTCAGTAAACCTTTTGGTGTGGTTACCGCCTGGTTCAGGAATCTGGTAAAGCCACAGTAAATGCAGCGCACAAGCGCATTAACGAACGGATTTTTGGCTATGGAAAAGGAAAACACCGGTCTGCTTGCCGGTCCCGACGGGGTCGCGCGCTGCTTCTGGCACGGCAATCTGCCGGACTACCTGCACTACCACGACCATGAATGGGGCCGCCCTGTCGCCGACGACCGCAGGCTGTTTGAAAAGATCTGCCTCGAAGGCTTTCAGTCGGGCCTGTCGTGGCTGACCATCCTGCGCAAGCGCGAGAATTTTCGCGAGGCCTTCGCCAATTTCGAATTCGACAAGGTCGCTGCCTTCACCGACAGGGATGTCGAGCGCCTGCTTGGCAATGCCGGCATCATCCGCCATCGCGGCAAGATCGTCTCGACCATCAACAACGCCAAGCACGCCCGCGAGATGGCCGATGAATTCGGCTCGCTGGCCGCCTGGTTCTGGAAGTTCGAACCCGGCAAGGACGAGCGGCCCGAGATCGTCGATCTCGCCCATCTGCGCGCTAACCCGACCACGGCGGTCTCGGTTCGCATTTCGAAGGAATTGAAGAAGCGCGGCTGGAGCTTTGTCGGCCCGACCACGGTCTACGCCTTCATGCAGGCCATGGGCCTGGTCAACGACCATCTCGAGGGCTGCGTCTGCCGCAGGCAAGTCGAGAAGGAACGGAAGGCTTTCAAGCGGCCGAAATAGACGCGGGCGGGGTAATCTCAGGTGCCGTTGACGCTGGCGAGGAAAAGCCCGGCGACGATTGCCACCACCGTGGCCACGGTCGGGTAGATCACCAGCAGGCCGGTCATCAAAGCGTCGCGCATCGATGGCCCCTTGCCGGTGTCGGCCGGTATCTCGAACGGACCGGCAGCCTGGCTGACCATTTTCTGAGCGTGGATGTCGGCCGCGCGCAGGCGCGCGGGCAGATCGCCTGCACCGCTGTCGACGGCATGGAATTTTGATGCGCTGGTCATGTCCCGAACCCCTTCGTGTCGACGCGGGTTATCGGCTGCGATTGTGTCGGCACGATGCCGCGCTCATGGCGGATTGTTTCATTTCCGGTGCGTTCTTGTTTCAGGGTGGTTCGGTTCCTTCCTTTTCCCGGCGGGAGAGGCAAGGCTGCAAAGCCTTGCCGCACAAAGCTGCATCGGTTAGGACACGCGCGCTGCGGAAGTAGGAAATTTCCTACCGCACAGCGCCACGAAACACCGAGTACCCATCCCATGGCCGACAAATCGGAAAAGACGAAAGCGCGACTGCCGCGCGGTTTTGCCGACCGCAGCGCCGAAGACATCCGCGCCGTCGAGAAGATGATGTCGACGATCCGCTCGGTCTTTGAGCTCTATGGTTTCGAACCGGCCGACCAGCCGCTGATCGAATACACCGATGCGTTGGGAAAATTCCTGCCTGACCAGGACCGCCCGAACGAAGGCGTGTTCTCCTTCCAGGATGACGACGACCAGTGGCTGTCGCTGCGCTATGACCTGACCGCGCCGACGGCGCGCTTCGTCGCCGAGAATTACGAGCGGCTGCCAAAACCCTATCGCAGCTATCGCTCCGGCTGGGTGTTCCGCAACGAGAAGCCGGGCCCCGGCCGCTTCCGCCAGTTCATGCAGTTCGACGCCGACACGATCGGCACGCCCGGCGTGGCCGCCGACGCCGAAATGGCCATGATGATGGCCGACGTGATGGAAGCGCTCGGCATCAAGCGCGGCGACTACGTCATCCGCGTCAACAACCGCAAGGTGCTGGACGGCGTGCTGGAGGCGATCGGCCTCGGCGGCGACGAGAATGCCGGCCGCCGGCTGACGGTGCTGCGGGCGATCGACAAGCTCGACAAGCTTGGACCGGAAGGCGTGAGACTTCTGCTTGGGCCGGGGCGTTGGGACGGCGGCAAGGAAGGCGAAGGCGACTTCGCCAAAGGTGCGGGACTAAATGATTTGCAAGCCGAAGCGGTCCTTCGCGCGACAGCGAAGAGTGAACAGGCCGGCCAGGATTCCAGCGTCAGCGCGAACGCGGTCTACCAGGAAGGCGTCGGCGAACTCTCGACGATTGAAGCCTTGGTCAGGGCGGCTGGATACGCCGAAGACCGTATCGCCATGGACCGCTCGGTTGTGCGTGGTCTCGAATACTATACCGGCCCCGTTCTCGAGGCCGAACTGCTGGCCGAAATCCCCAACGAGGACGGCCAGATCGTGCGCTTCGGCTCGGTCGGCGGCGGTGGCCGCTATGATGGCCTCGTCTCGCGCTTTCGCGGCGAGCCGGTGCCGGCGACCGGCTTTTCGATAGGCGTGTCCAGGCTGATGACGGCGCTGAAGAACCTCGGCAAGCTCGACAGCGCTGACGTGATCGCGCCGGTCGTCGTGCTGGTGATGGACAAGGACACTGACAGCCTCGGCCGCTATCAGAAGATGGTCGCCGAGTTGCGCGGCGCCGGCATCCGCTCCGAAATGTATCTTGGTGGCGCCGGCATGAAGGCGCAGCTGAAATATGCCGATAGGCGCGGCTGCCCGGTCGCAATCATCCAGGGCGGCGACGAGCGCGCCAAGGACGAGCTGCAGATCAAGGACCTGATCGAAGGCGCGCGCATGTCGGCCGAAATATCAGACAACGCCGAATGGCGCGCCGCGCGCCCGGCGCAAGTGACGGTGGCGGAAAGCGAACTGGTCGCCGAAGTGAAGAAGATTTTGGCGGCGCAGGCCGAGGAGAGGGCGAAGTGACAAGCGCCGCGCTGGCTCTCCCTTCTCCCCTTGTGGGGTCCGAAGGACGGGGCGAGACCCGTGGCTCGCCCCCGGGCGGTGGCGTCGCGCAGCGAGGTCGGATGAGGGGTGTTCCAGGGAACGCCACCGTCTCATTCCGTCCAGCACCCCTCATCCGTCTTGCTGCGCGCCAATCCACCTTCTCCCACAAGGGGAGAAGCGAAGGTGGCGCTTCATGACCTCCCGCTACCCCGCGATATCAGTCGACATCATCAACCTGTTCGCCACGCGCAACACGCATGCGGTCGAAGTCGCCGTGCTGCAGCCGGCCGACCCGTTCCTCGACATGGCGGGCGAGGACCTGCGCCGGCGTATTTTCCTCACCGAAAGCGAGACCGGGCAGGCGTTGTGCCTGCGGCCGGAATTCACCATTCCGGTCTGTCTCGACCACATCAGGTCGCAGGCCGGCACGCCGCGCCGCTATTCCTATCTGGGTGAAGTGTTTCGCCAGCGCCGCGAAGGCGGCAACGAGTTCTTCCAGGCCGGCATCGAGGATCTCGGCGACCGCGACACCGCTGAGGCTGATGCCCGTTCGCTCGCCGACGCACACGCGCTGCTCGCCCTGGTGCTGCCGGGCCAGGCCTTGGCGATCACGCTCGGCGACCAGACCATTTTCGAGGCGGTGCTGGCAGCGCTTGGGCTGCCGCGCGGCTGGCGCATGCGTCTGGCGCGGGCCTTCGGCTCGGCGCCGATGCTGGAGGCGGCACTCGCCGATCTCGCCAACCCGCCGCGCAACGGCCAGCTCTCAGGTCCGGTCGCTTCCCTTGTCCTCGACGGCGATCTGGAAGGTCTTTCCGCCCACATCGCGGGCGGCATGGAAGAGGCAGGCCTGTCGGCCTCCGCCGGGCGCTCGCCGGCCGACATTGCCAGGCGGTTGATCGAGAAGGCCGAATTGCGCAGCGTGCGGCTGTCGAACGAGGCCTTCGCGGCGCTGAAGGGTTTTCTGGCGATCGACGTGCCGCTCGATGGCGCGGCACAGGCCTTGGACGCCTTCGCCAGAGGTGCCGGGCTTTCGCTTGATACCGCGCTGGAGAAGTTCGCTTCCCGCGCCAAGGCGATCGAGACGCACGGCTTGCCGGCCGGAAAAATCCGTTACGATGCCGCTTTCGGCCGTCCGCTCGACTACTACACCGGCCTGGTCTTCGAAATCGCGGCCCAGGATGGCGACCGGCCGCTGGTTGGTGGCGGCCGCTACGACCGGCTGCTGACGCTGCTTGGCGCGAAGACGCCGATCCCCGGCGTCGGCTTTTCCGTCTGGCTCGACCGCATCGACGCACTGCGGGAGCCGGCGCCATGATCACCCTGGCGATCCCGTCGAAAGGCCGGCTGAAAGAGCAGGCGCTGGAGGTGCTGGCCAAGGCCGGGCTCGCCGTCAGCCTGCCCGGCGACGAGCGCGCCTATCGCGCCCGCATCGAAGGCGCGGAAAGCATCGAAGTGGCGTTTCTGTCGGCTTCCGAAATTGCTGGCGAGATCAGCCAGGGTGCGGTCGATCTCGGCATCACCGGCGAAGACCTGGTGCGCGAGAACCTCGCCGATTGGGAGGCACGCGCCGAAATCGTCGCACGTCTCGGCTTCGGCAGTGCAGATGTCGTGGTGGCCGTGCCTGACATCTGGCTCGACGTCGACACCATGGCCGATCTCGATGACGTTGCCGCCGATTTCCGCCAGCGCCATGGCAGGCGGCTCAGGATCGCCACCAAATACTGGCGGTTGACGCAGCAATTCTTCTCGCAGAAACACGGCATCCAGGTCTACCGGATCGTCGAGAGCCTCGGCGCCACCGAAGGCGCGCCGGCTGCAGGGTTGGCCGATGTCATCGTCGACATCACCACCACTGGCTCGACGCTGCGGGCCAATCATCTCAAGGTCCTCGGCGACGGCCTCGTCCTGCGCTCGCAGGCCTGTCTGGTAGCGTCGAGGAAGACGCGTGCCGCGGCCGATGAGGCGTTGTTGCGCGACATAGCCGCGAAGATGGCGGCGGCGGTCGGGTAGCGGTGGAGGCTTCCTGCCCTCCACTATCATCAGGGCTCCGAACTCAGCTTAACAAAAGGCCTGAAAACGGCCAGTCCGACGGTGCCGGTCGCTTTTTCAATAGGAATTTATTCTTGACACGGTGAGGGCAGCTATGCTACGTATTCGTCCATGGTGCTGATTTGCGCCAATGACCCGCCGCACAGGTGGGTTTTTGCGTTTGATGCTTCGTCAACCAACGCGCAGGCGAAGCTCCGAGGAAACCCGCTAATCCGGATTCGTTGCACTGCCCCGTACCATCGGCGGGATTTCCACCGTCCCGGCAGGCTGATAGGCTCGACCATCCCGGGAGGAGACAGCGATGCCGATCAATCTCGACGAGCTGAAGAATGCCACCAATTTGCGCGGACGTGGATCGCGCAATGGCAGTGTCTTCGTAGCGCCTGTCGACGGCAGGGCGCATGTCTCGGGCGAGCGCACGACGCCATTGCTCGACAAAACCATTCCGGCGCTGTTTTCCGACACCGCCAGCAAATACGCCACGCAAGACGCCGCCGTCTTCGTTGACCAGGACAAGCGCTTCACCTGGAGCGAACTGTCGGACACGGTGGACGCTCTCGCCGCCGGCTTCCTGGCCCTCGGCCTGGAAAAGGGCGATCGCGTCGGCATCTGGTCGCCCAACCGCTGGGAATGGCTGGTGACGCAGTTCGCCACCGCCCGCCTCGGCCTCATCCTGGTCAACATCAACCCCGCGTACCGGCTGACCGAACTGGACTATGCGCTGAACAAGGTCGGCTGCAAGGCGCTGGTGACGGCGGCCAAGTTCAAGACCTCCGATTACCTCGGTATGATCGAGACGCTGGCGCCGGAAATCGCCACCGCCACGCCCGGCAAGCTCAAGGCGAAGAAGCTGCCGGCGCTGAAGATCGTCATCCGCATGGGCGAGGACAATTCGCCCGGCATGTTCAATTTCGGCGACGTGCTGGCCATGGCCGGGCGCGACGAGCATGACAGCCTCGACCGCATCTCCGAGGGGCTGAAGCCCGGCGAGGCCATCAACATCCAGTTCACCTCGGGCACCACGGGAGCGCCCAAGGGCGCGACGCTGACCCACAACAACATCGTCAACAACGGCAATTTCGTCACCTCGGCGATCAAACTGACCGTCGACGACCGGCTGTGCATCCCGGTGCCTCTCTATCATTGCTTCGGCATGTCGATGGGCACGATGGGCTGCGTGTCGAAGGGCGCGACCATGGTTTTCCCGGGCGAGGGGTTCGATCCCCGCGCCACGCTGCAGGCGGTGGCTCAAGAGCGCTGCACCGGCCTCTATGGCGTGCCGACCATGTTCGTCGCGCTGCTCGATCATCCGGATTTTTCATCCTTCGATCTGTCCAGTCTGCGCACCGGCATCATGGCCGGCTCGCCATGCCCGATCGAGGTGATGAAGAAGGTGGTATCGCTGATGCATATGGCGCAAGTGACCATCGCCTATGGCATGACCGAGACCAGCCCGGTGTCGTTCCAGAGTGGCGTCGATGACCCGCTGGAAAAGCGCGTCTCGACGGTCGGGCGCATCCACCCTCACGTCGAGGTCAAGGCGGTCGATGCCGATGGCGCCACCGTCGCCGTCGGCGCGCCGGGCGAGCTGTGCACGCGCGGTTATTCGGTGATGAAGGGCTATTGGGACGACGAGGAGAAGACCCGCGAGGCCATCGACACCGACGGCTGGATGCACACCGGTGACCTCGCCACCATCGATGCCGAGGGCTATTGCAACATTGTCGGCCGGGTCAAGGACATGGTCATCCGCGGCGGCGAAAACGTCTATCCGCGCGAGGTCGAGGAATTCCTCTACCGCCATCCCAAGGTCAAGGAGGTGCAAGTCTTCGGCATTCCCGACGCCAAATATGGCGAGGAGCTGTGCGCCTGGATCGTGCTCAAGCCAGGCCAGATCGCCACCGAGCAGGAGATCAAGGCCTTCTGCGCCGGCCAGATCGCCCATTACAAGGTCCCGCGCTACATCCGCTTCCGCACCGAATTGCCGATGACGGTGACCGGCAAACCGCAGAAATTCTTGATGCGCAATGCGATGGTGGAGGAGCTTGGGCTGGTGACGCAGAAGACGGCGTGAGGGGGGCAGCGCTTCGATTGTCGGTGCACTAAATGCAGCCAAGGATCACGGATCCCTGCGGCATCGTCTGGAACTGCGGGTGACGTTGTTTGTGGGAGTCGAACGCCGGCCGTTGGGGCGCTGCCGGATATTGCCAAGGTGCCCGATATGGGGCTTCCGCAAGGCTCGCAGAAACGCCTAGGGGGAGGGGGCTTGAATGAGTGGTTTCGGACGATCGGTGACGTCTTATGCGATGCCCTTGGCCGCTTTGGTGATGGCTGTCGCAGTCAGGGCAAGCGGGCTGTCGGTAGACGAAGGTTCACTGAACGTCAGGATCCTTGTCGGAGCGCTTTCGACTGCGATCATGTTCACCACCATTTTCGTCGTGCTCGACCATGCCGAGGCGGTGGCTCGGCGTGTAGGAGAGCCCTACGGCACATTGGTGCTGACTTTTGCCGTGACGGCAATCGAAGTGTCGATAATCGTTTCCATGATGCTGCATGGAGAGAACAACCCTACGCTTGCACGTGAGTCCGTCTTTTCAACGGTGATGATTACATCCACCGGCGTCGTCGGTACGTGTCTCGTGCTTGGCGGCTGGCGTCATCGCAAGCAGGCAATTGTTCGACAAGGGACCAGCGCATATTTGGCGGTTCTGATCGCACTAACCGTCATGACGCTTATTCTGCCAACCTACACGCAAACCACGGGGCCGGGCACATTTTCAGCAGCACAACTCGGCTTTGTGAGCGTACTTTCAGTGCTGCTCTATGCAAGTTTTGTGTTCGCGCAGACTGTCCGGCACCGAGACGACTTCGTCCAGGGAGAAGCGCACGACGTTTCGATGCGGACCGCCCCTCATGGGGGCATCTCCGCCAGCATTTTGCTCCTGTTAATCGGGCTGATTGGAATTGTCATGCTCGCCGAGCAGGTCGCCGCAAGCGTTGAAGACACGCTCGTTTCCTACCAGGTGACCCAGGCTGACAGTATTGTCGGAGCGTTGATCGCCGGGTTGGTTTTGATGCCAGAGGCCATTTCTTCGGTTCGCGCTTCTCTCAACAATGAGCTGCAACGCGGCTTGAATGTTGCGATGGGTTCGGCTTGCGCCACAATTGGTTTGACAATACCGGCGGTCGCAGCTGCCAGCCTGCTGACGGGAAGAGGGTTAACCCTGGGGCTTCCAGCAACTGACACAGTACTTCTGATTTTAGCGCTCTTCATATGCAACGTCAGCTTTAGTACCGAAAGAACGACATTCCTGACGGGCATGGTCCATATCGTGGTATTTTTTACGTATATATTTCTTATATTTGTACCATGATCGATTTGCGCCGAGATTGCGATTGGCTGTGACTTAGGGAATCCGGAATCGGAGGCGGCACGCGAATGTTGGACAACTACGAGGTGGACGGGTTTGGCGTGATTCACCAGATCGACTTCACCCCGATCAGATACGACAAGCAATACATTTCCTATTACGAGGACCTGAGTGACCGGACCATCAAGCTCGGATATCAGCGACTTGGCTGGGTGCTGGGAATCACCGGCGAGATTCCTCGGTCCGTGCTGGAGATTGGTTATGGCACGGGCACATTCGTCGAAGCCGCGAAAATAACCGGGGTCGCCGACTGCGCCGGCTGCGACATCGCCAGGTTTCCGCTGCCCAAGGGCGTTCGCTTTGTCGATTGGGATGAGGCGCTCGCCAGCTCGTGGGATCTCGTCGCCATGTTCGACGTGCTGGAGCACATCCCGGATCTGGGTTTCCTCGCCCGCCTTCAGGCCCGCTACCTGGCCGTCGCCGTTCCTTATTGCCGCTGGCGCGAGCTCGGTGCCGACGGCGACGCGTGGTTCCGGACGTGGCGTATGCGTCTCCCCAACGAGCACCTGCACCACTTCGACCGTGACTCGCTGATGGCGCTCCTCGCGCACAACGGCTTCCAGTGCATGACACTGAACTGCTTCGAGGACGGGATTAGACTGCGGCCCGGCGAAGCAGGTCCGAATATTCTGTCCGGCTTCTTCAGAAAGCTATAGGCGGGTTTTCCCACCAACACGACCAAGCGTGCGAAAACGGGCTAGTCAGATAAGGTTTTCTCGTTGGCGGCAGGATCAGCAAAAAGGCGCGGGCCACGACCCGCGCCTTTTTCGTATTCACGCTTCCAAAACTCAGTCCTTCTCGAAGACGCGCGCCTTGGCGACGACGCCTGCGAGGGCGCCGCCGATCAGCGGTGCGACGATGAACAGCCAGAGCTGGCCGATCGCAGCAGTGCCGGAAAACAGCGCCGGGCCGATCGAGCGGGCCGGATTGAGCGATGTGCCGGTGACCGGGATGATGGCGAAGTGCAGTCCGGCCAGCGTCAGGCCGATGACCAGCCCGGCGAACGCCGTCGAGTGCTTTTCAGCCGTAACGCCGAGGATCACGGTGACGAAGGTGAAGGTGCCGATCAGTTCCCACAGGAACGCCGAACTCACGCCCCATTTCGCCACGTCCCAGCCATTGGCGCCGAAGCCGCCTGTGTGTCCGCCGGTCTGGCCGGAGACGATGATCCACAGCGCGAGCGAGGCGAGGATGGCGCCGATGATCTGCGCGATCCAGTAGGGGATGACGTCCTTGGCCGGCAGCCGGCCGGCAAGGAAGACACCGAGCGTCACCGCTGGATTGAGATGCGCGCCAGAAATGGGACCGATCGCATAGGCTGCCGCAATGAGGCCGATGCCGAACGCCAGACCGATGCCTTCCTGGCCGAGCGGCAGCGCGCCGCCGAAGCCGCCTGTCACCACAGAAGCCGTACCGATGAACACCAATAGAAATGTGCCTAGAACTTCCGCCAGATAAGTCTTCATTGCCCTCTCCTCGTATCGATCCGCTGGCCTGCGTTTTCGCGGCGCGAATCATGGTGGCAAGAGTATTCCCTGCCGAAAAACTTGGAAAGCAGCGCAGTTGCGCCAGATCGCATGCTTGCAGGCCCCAGTTACGAACATTAGAGACCCGTTATCTATGATCGATCTCTTGTTGCCGGCCAGGGACATTTACTGGTCGGGCGGATGCGCCGTTCTTGGTTGGGATAACCTCGTCGCCATGAGACGGAAGCGGGGTTCAATCCAGACGTGAAAGGCTCCCTCTCTTTGTTCTGACGCAATTCCCTGGCGAAAGCGCTGCGCGCTTTCCCTGGAAAACCGTTTCACACTTTTCCTGGAATTGCTCTAAGAGCAGGCCCGGAGATCCTGTTTTCGATTTGATGGAATGACGAATGCGACTGGGTGGACGGCTGGCTGCGGCCATCGAAGTGCTGGAAGACATCGGACGGCGTCACCGGCCGGTCGCCGACGCGCTGAAGGACTGGGGCCTGTCGCATCGCTTCGCCGGTGGCGGCGACCGCGCGGCGATCGGCAACATCGTCTATGACGCCTTGCGCCGCAAGCGTTCCGCCGGCTGGCTGTTGGGGGAGGACACGCCGCGCGCCATCGGCTTCGGCGCGCTGCTGCTCGAATGGGGCCAGACGGCGCAGTCGCTCAACGATGCGCTTGACGGCGACAAGTTCGCGCCACCGCTGCTGACTGCCACCGAGCTTCAGGCAATTGCCGATCGCCGGCTGGCCGATGCGCCGGCCGTGGTGCGGGCCGACATACCGGATTGGTGCGCGCCGCTTTTCGAGAAAACCTTCGGCGCGACCTGGGCCGACGAGGGTGCGGCGCTGGCGACACGCCCGCCGCTCGACCTCAGGGTCAACACGCTGCAGGCCAATCGCGACAAGGTGTTGGCCGAACTGACGGGAACCGGCGCGAAACCTGCGGCAATAGCGCCGCAAGGCATCCGCATCCCGCCGATCGATGGCGACGGCAGGCATCCGAACGTTCAGGCCGAGCCGGCCTTCCAGAAAGGCTGGTTCGAGGTCCAGGACGAAGGCTCGCAGGTGGCGGCTGCCCTTGCCGGTGCCCAGGCCGGCATGCAGGTGCTTGACTTCTGTGCCGGCGCCGGTGGCAAGACGCTGGCGCTGTCGGCTTCGATGGACAATCGCGGCCAGATCTTTGCCCACGACGCCGAGAAGGCACGGCTGGCGCCGATCTTCGACCGCATCCGCCGCTCGGAGAACCGCAATGTGCAGATCGTCACCAAGCCGGCCGAACTCGCTCCGCTCGCGGGCCACATGGACATCGTGCTGGTCGACGCGCCCTGTACCGGCAGCGGCACCTGGCGGCGCCGTCCCGATGCCAAATGGCGGCTGACGCAGAGACAGCTCGACGCCCGCAAGGGCGAGCAGGCGGCGATCCTCGATGCGGCCAAGGCCTACGTCAAGTCAGGCGGCCTGCTGGTCTACATCACCTGCTCGGTGTTCGACGAGGAGAATGGCGAGCAGGTCGCGGCCTTCCGCGACCGCAACAGCGGTTTTGTCCCGGTCGATCACCGCGCGCTCTGGGACAGCCGTTTTCCAGGCCATGCGGCGGCCGTGCGCATCGGTCCGGGAGGCGACATCTCGCTGTCGCCGGCGCTGAGCGGCACCGATGGCTTCTATTTCTGTGCCATGCGCAGGGCGAATTGACGCTGCCCGTTGACAGCTGGCGATGGCGCTCCAGTTGCAGATGCGCGGCATCGGGCCGCCATCACGGGGTGGAATTCTTGCAAAGATATATGTCGCTTCTGCCCTTCCTCATCCTGGTGTTGGGTGGAGGCCTGCTGATCGGCTACGTGACGCTGCCGGGTGCCTGGTATGCGTCGCTGGCCAAGCCGCCCTTCAATCCACCCAACTGGGTCTTTGGGCCTGCCTGGACACTGCTCTATGTGCTGATCGCCATAGCCGGCTGGCGGACATGGCTGCATCAGCCGACAGAAACTGCGAAGAAGATCTGGGGCGTCCAGCTCTTTCTGAATTTCCTGTGGTCGCCGACCTTCTTCGGCGCCAGGATGATGGGGCCGGCGCTCGTGGTGATTGTGCTTCTTCTCGCCAGCATTGTGCTGTTCATCGCCAGCGCCTGGAACCGTGACCGGACTTCCGGCTGGCTGTTCGTTCCTTACGCGGCCTGGGTAGCTTTCGCCACCTTGCTCAACGCATCGCTTCTCTGGCTAAACTAAGTGCCTTCGGCTCGTTTTGTTGCAGTGCAGCAAAAGCATTTGCCTGTCGCCCATGCCTCTGCAATAAGTTATCCGCATAAAGGAAGGCGACGGCCATGGCAGCAAAGATCGTACCCGCCCCGGACTATGAGGACCGCGTCAGGACCTCCTTCGCGCGCCAGAAGGCCATGGCGACGATCGGCGCGGAGCTGACGCTGGTGACGCCCGGCATCATCGAGATCGAGATGCCTTATTCGGCGGCACTGACCCAGCAGCATGGCTTTCTGCATGCCGGCGTCATTTCGACGGCGCTGGACTCGGCCTGCGGCTATGCCGCGTTCTCGCTGATGCCGGAAAACTCCAGCGTGCTGACCATCGAGTTCAAGGTCAATCTGCTGGCGCCGGGCAGGGGCGAGCGCTTCCTGTTTCGCGGTTCGGTGACCAAACCCGGCCGCACCATCATCGTCGCCGATGGCCAGGCCTATGCCTTTGCCGCCGACGGCGAGGCCAAACTCATAGCCACGATGACCGGCACGATGATGACGGTGGTCGGCCGCGATGGGATTGAGGGATGAGTGGCCGGTTCGCCGCAGGCGAATTCATCGTGCCCGTGGCACGATGAAAAGCCACGAACGCCGGGAGCTGCCACAGGCAGCGGGTCCCGGCGAGCGGCGGCGCAGACAAGCAGACAATCGGAGCAGGCAGGGGTAAATCATCGTGACCGGCAAAGTGTCTCGCCTCTCAGGCAAGGACGTCCTCTTCGTGATGGCGGCGCATGCCGAATACGGCCCGCACCTGAAGCGATTGTTCGCACCTTTCATGACCGGCGTTGGGCCGGTCGAGGCCGGTGTCAGGCTTGGCGCCCAATTGTCCCTGATGAAGTCCCAAGAAGCCCTGCCGGATCTCGTCGTTTCGCTCGGCTCCGCCGGCAGCCGGACGCTGGAGCAGACGGAAATCTACCAGGTCGTCTCGGTCAGCTACCGCGACATCGACGCCTCGCCGCTCGGCTTCGAAAAGGGCGCAACGCCCTTTCTCGACCTGCCGGTGACCGTGCCGCTGCCGTTCCGGATTCCGGATGTAAAGGCGGCAACGCTGTCGACCGGCGGCGCGATCATCACCGGCACTGCCTACGATGCGATCGCCGCCGACATGGTCGACATGGAGACCTTCGCCTGCCTGCGCGCCTGCCAGCTGTTCGACATTCCGCTGATCGGGCTGCGCGGCATTTCCGACGGGGCGGCGGATCTCAGGCACGTCGGCGACTGGACTGAATACCTGCACGTCATCGACGAGAAGCTGGCCGCGGCGGTCGGGCTGCTGGAACGGGCGCTCGGCGAAGGTCTGCTGGGCGCCTGACCGCAAATCGGATCAAGCCGCCAGGCTCGCCGGATCGCCGAAATCGATGCGCGAAATGCGGCCGCGCACGGCGCCGTTCGCATCGACATAGTCGATTGCTCCAGGCGAATGATCGAGTTTCCAGGAGCCGGTGGGACCATCTTTCCATTCGACCTTGTAGCCGTCGTCGAGCAGCGTCCAAAGCCCATGGAAAAGGGTACCATCCGGCAGCAGCATATGCGCCCGGTTCTCATTTTCGTAGTGGATGAAGGCGTCCTTGCCGCCCATGTCGATGACATGCGTGGTGCCGATCATGATAACGGCCAGCGTGTTCTTGTCGAGAATTGTCATGGTCCCTGTCCGTGTGCTTGAGTTCGAAAGAGCCTCGACGGGATGTGCATCGTCAAGTACCTTGACTATATGGAGTCGGAAGAAAATGGTCAAGGAGCTTGACGAAAAAACCGAAGCATTGCCCGATCACGTCGGCTGGCGGCTATGGCAGGCAAGCCGTGCCTGGCAGGCCGAATTCGCTGCCGGCATGCGGGCCGCCGGCCACGGCTGGTTCAGCGAGGCGCGCGCTGGATTGCTTGGACACATCAGCAGGGGTGGCATACGCCAGTCGGCGTTGATCGAACGCTCGGCAATCTCCAAGCAGGCGATCCAGCAACTGCTCGATGGCCTCGAGGCGGACGGTATCGTCGAGCGTCTGCCCGATCCGCAAGATGGCCGCGGCAAGCTGGTGCGCTACACACGCAAGGGGCTGGATGCCTTGCGCGACGGCGACCGGGTCAAGATGGAGATTGAGCGGCGCTATGTCAGTCGCATTGGCGAGAAGCGGTTCACCGCGCTGATGGGCGCTTTGCGGGCGCTCGAGGCCGGACAGGCTGCGGCAATGGACGAAGACGTTCGCGCCGAAGGTGAAGGCGTGGAATCGAAGTGACGGCAACGCCTCGCAACCCATTGCGCCGACTCATTTCTTTCTCTAAACGCTCGCCATGAAAACAGCCAATCATCCCGACACCGTCCTGATTGTCGATTTCGGCAGCCAGTTTACGCAGCTTATCGCCCGCCGCATCCGCGAGGCCGGCGTGTTTTCCGAGATCGTGCCGTTTCAGTCGGCCGAAGCGGCGTTCAAGCGCATCAATCCGAAAGCCGTGATCCTGTCCGGCGGCCCGGCCTCGACCAGCGATATCGGCAGCCCGCGCGCACCGCAGATCGTCTTCGACGCCGGCGTCCCGGTGCTCGGCATCTGCTACGGCCAGATGGCCATGTGTGTGCAGATGGGCGGCGTCGCCGAGAGCTCCGATCATCGCGAGTTCGGCCGCGCCTTCGTCGAGATCGAGAAGGACAGCCCGCTGTTCGAGGGCCTGTGGGCACCGGGCCAGCGCCATCAGGTGTGGATGAGCCATGGCGACCGCGTTATCTCCTTGCCCAAGGGCTTCGAGGTGTTCGGCAAGTCGGAAGGCTCGCCCTTCGCCATCTTCGGCAATATCGAGCGCAAGATGTACGGCATCATGTTCCACCCCGAGGTGGTGCACACCCCGGACGGCGCCCGGCTGCTGAGAAATTTCGTTCACAACATCGCCGGCATCGAGGGCGACTGGACGATGCGCGCCTATCGCGAGCACGCGGTCGAGGCGATCCGCAAGCAGGTCGGCAAGGGCAAGGTGATCTGCGCGCTGTCGGGCGGCGTCGACTCCTCGGTCGCGGCCCTCTTGATCCATGAAGCGGTTGGCGACCAGCTCACCTGCATCCTCGTCGACCACGGGCTGATGCGCAAGGACGAAGCCGCCGGCGTGGTGGCGATGTTCCGCCAGCATTACAATCTGCCGCTGATCCTGGTCGACGCCGCGGACAAGTTCATCTCGGCGCTCGAAGGCGAGGCCGACCCGGAGAAGAAGCGCAAGACCATCGGCCGGCTGTTCATCGAGGTGTTCGAGGAGGAGGCGAAGAAGCTCGGCGGCGCCGATTTCCTGGCGCAAGGCACGCTCTATCCCGACGTCATCGAAAGCGTCTCCTTCACCGGCGGCCCGTCGGTGACGATCAAGTCGCACCACAATGTCGGCGGCCTGCCCGCGCGCATGAACATGCAGTTGGTCGAGCCGCTGCGCGAACTGTTCAAGGACGAGGTGAGGGCGCTCGGCAAGGAGCTTGGCCTGCCCGAAAGCTTCATCGGCCGGCATCCGTTTCCCGGCCCCGGTCTCGCCATCCGCTGCCCGGGCGGCATCACCCGCGAGAAGCTGGAGATCCTGCGCGAGGCCGACGCCATCTATCTCGACGAGATCCGCAAGGCCGGCCTCTACGACGCCATCTGGCAGGCCTTCGCCGTGCTGCTGCCAGTGCAGACGGTCGGCGTGATGGGCGACGGCCGCACCTACGAGTTCGTCTGCGCTCTGCGCGCCGTCACCTCGGTCGACGGCATGACGGCGGATTTCTACCACTACGACATGGCGTTCCTGGGTGCCGCCGCCACCCGCATCATCAACGAAGTGCGCGGCATCAACCGCGTCGTCTACGACGTCACCTCGAAGCCGCCCGGCACAATCGAGTGGGAATGATTCAGGCCTACTCAAACGCCGCCGAAAATACGCCGATCTGCGACCTAACATACTGAAAACAAAAATAAATCCTTCCAGCAGGACGAAACGAAGCGGAGGCGAACGTTGGAGCTACCTCAATGCCCGATTAGAAGCGGACAGTGGCGGTCGCTTGACCTGCGCGGGGCCGCCAATCGGCGGCCCCGCAGGCTGCTGCCTCAGTGGCCGTTGGCCGCGATCGAAACCGACTCCCAGTCCTTCCAGGTCTGGAGGCGCTTGGCGTAGACGTCGACGATGGTCCTGGTTGGGGTGAGCCCGAAAAAGATCCGGGTGGGAGGCTCGGCGGCATCAACGACCTGCAGGATCGCCGGACCCGTCGCCATCGGTTTGCCAATGAACTCCGCAGGCACGTTGGCCCAGATGTCTGCCTGGGCACGGCGCAGGGGGTCATACTGCGGCGCCGGGTTGGCGTGGACAGCCGAGCCCCGGCCCCAGTCGGTGGCATAGCCGCCCGGTTCCACCAAGGTCACTTTGATGCCGAACGGGGCAACCTCCTGCGCCAGCGACTCGGTGAGGCCTTCGACTGCCCACTTGGAGGCGTGATAGGCCCCCAGATTGGGGTAGGCGATCAGGCCACCGATGCTGGACACCTGTATGATGTGGCCATGTCCCTGCTTGCGCAGGATGGGCAAGACGGCTTGGGTGACGTTCAGCACACCGAAGAAATTCACTTCGAGCTGATGGCGCACCTGCTGCTCCGTGACTTCTTCGACCGCACCGAACAGGCCGTAGCCGGCATTGTTGACGACAACGTCGAGACCACCAAATGTTTTGGCAGCCTGTTCGACAGCGGCAGTTGCGGCGGCGCGATCGGTCACATCCAGCCGCAGGGGCAGGACCGCATCGCCGAACTGAGTAACGAGATCCTGCAAGGCCTCAGGCTGCCGGCTCGTCGCGGCAACCCTGTCGCCACGCTTGAGTGCGGCTTCCGCCCAAACGCGGCCAAAGCCACGGTTGGCGCCTGTAATGAACCAGACTTTCGACATCGATCTACCTCATGGTTGCGTGCCATTGGGCACTTCTCTTGAGGTAGGCGCGCGCCCTGTCACATTCATTTGCAGGTTGCGCCAGAAAACTGGCGATGGCCGCCAATCTCTAGTTCAGGCGAGGGGCCTCGATGTTCTGCTCGCGCCACTGTGCGGGGGTGACACCTTCCCACTCGCGGAAGGCGCGATAGAACGAACTGGTATCCTGATACCCCAGGAGATAGGCAATCTCGTCGGCCGCATTCGCGCCACTGGCCAGCATTTCGCGACCGAGTTCCTGGCGGGAAGCCTCAAGGAGCAGCCTGAAGCTTGTCCCAGATTCCGAAATACGGCGCTGCAGCGTGCGCTCGCCCATCCCCAGGGCGTTGGCCACGTCCGATAGTTCGGGCTTGCCGCTGGCCAACCGCCGCTTCAGGACAATCTTCACCTGTTCCGGCAACGAGCTTTGCGCATCGATCTCGTCGAGTGAGGCCAACAGTGCCGGCGTAAGGATGGCGAGCAGTTCGGGATTGTGCCCAGCGAACGGTCGATCCAGATCATCAGCACGCAGCACCATCTGGTTCTTGAGCGCCCCGAACGTTATTGGCGCTTCGAAGTACTCTTGGTGCGCCCGGGTCGTCGGGCCTGCTCGGGTCATGTCCACGCGCAGCGGGACGATGTGACGACCTGTTCCGCGTCGTCCCAGTTCAAGGATTGCTGCAAACGTCACATCGGCCGCTACGTCAGGCTCCCGGCCAACGGCGTGGATCCAGGCGAAGCTGACAAAAGCCTCACCATCACGTTCTTTCACGCGCAGCTCTTCCGGGGTGCAAAGCCGCTTGAACCTTGAAAGACGATTGAGGCCGTCGCGGAAATCCTTGGCGAAGAAGGCCGACATGGTCGCGGGGGGATGGACCGATGTATCTGCCGCGACTGTGATATGCAGCCCGATCGCAGGGTCGCCCGACAGGTCCTCCAGTGCTTGCCAGAGTTCGAAGTATTGGGCGGTGTTGACCCAAGCGCCTTCGGAAATGTGGAGGGTCGCAGGCAACCGAGCTTGCCTCAACAATGCCGCTGGTGAGATGCCAGCCCGCTCTACAGCGCGCCAAAAGGCCTGTGGGACTTTGCATCTGTCGATTGGTAGCCGTGTCATGGCAGTCTTTCACTCGCCCGTAATGGCGGCATATGAGCGCCGCTGTCCTATCGCCGCCTAGCCCGGCCCCAGTTCGATCACAGCGTACCCGAATCCGCCACCGATCCAGTCATCCATCTGCCCTACCGGGTCGTCCATTGTGTGACCGGCAGGGTGGACCGTAACGGTTGCATGCTCAACTGCGTGCCGCTACCGCGTCGGGCGGCGTGAGTGCTGGTGAGGACCCTGCGCAGCTTGGCGGCCTGCTGGTCGATGGCCTGCGGGCCGTTGCCGGTGAGCAGCCGCACGGACGGCTCGTAGGCCAGTAGCGGGGCGGCGATGTTGAGGGAGGTCGCGAGTTTGAAACCGGCTTCCTTGATGGCCTTGTCGACGAAGTAGGAGAGTCGTGTCTTCTTCCCTGGGACGCGTGGGTAGAGGAACCGCAGCGCGAACAGCTCGCCAATCGTGGGGACGGTCGAGATGGTGGCGGCGAGGAACGGGTTGTCGCTGACGAGGTAGGGGTGGCCCTGAGCATCGACTCGTTGACGGGTGGAGGTCACCGCCACGGGCGCGTGGCAGATCAGCGAGATGATGACGCCGTTCTCCCGGGCTACGTGGAGGGTTTCGCCGAGCCACGGGTTGTCACGGAAGTCGACCATGGGGGCGTGACCGCCGGGGGTGTGGATGAAGTCAAAGTCGGCGAAACTGAACGGGTCGGCCGGGTCGCGGTGACGCTGGACGAGTTCCTGCAGCGAGTGGAAGGTGCCCTCGGGCAGCTTGTCGAGGCGGCGGGTCAGTTCGGGGCGGTACGCGGCGAGCTCCGGTTCGCTGTTGGGCAACAGTTCGGAGACCGGGACCCGGCCGATGTGCCGTTCCAGCAGTCGGACTTCCTGTTCGCGGCGGACGACCAACGCGGGGTGGCGCTGCCGGAAGCTGTTGACGTCGAACGAGCGGCGGCGCTGCTGCATACGGAGGGGGATCGTGATGGCGCCGGTCTTTTCGATGGATTGCACGGACAGGGCCATGCCGTTGATGTCGAGTTGCGGGGCATTGCCGTCGGGGGTGGCGAAGGTGAACTCGTAGTCGTTCTCGAACTCCTTGAGCACCTGGGCCATCTCGACCAGGAAGAACCCGGTCGAAATCGACTTGACATCGGCCGGTTCGACCAGCGGCAGCTGGCGGCCGGAGGAGATGAGGATCAGTGCGCGGCGCTTGGTGGTGGGCATGACTTGTTCCTTTCAATGCTTTCGGCCGGGGTGAGGGTCGGGCCGTCCCTGCCATTCATCGGCGGATTTAGGCACGCCTCCTGTCGCATTCACTTACAGGTTGCGACAGAAAACTTGCGATGGCCGCCAATCTCTCGGTGTTCTGCTCGCGCCACTGTGCGGGTGGCGCCTGTCACCTGAGCACGCGTCAGTACGCGCGGCTGGTCGACGAGTGGGGGACCGCGAATGGGCTGACACCTGAGGAGTACGGCACTCGCCGCCTGGCGTCCTTCTGTGGCCAACGCGTGACGAACGATGGTGCGTGGCCCGCAACAAGACGACACGGGCAGACGCCTCGATGGGCGACCAAGAGAGACATTGGGATGCGGTCGAAGTCTTCGAGCAGCTTGCGGCTCTTTGGTGGCCATTCAGAGAATCACAGCCGGATTTTCCAGAGCCGCGGCGCGACGCAATGCTCAATTCTTTTGCACAGTGCGCACCCTTTTTTGAGCATTCGGAATTGCCGCCCAATTTTTTCTGATCCGAAACATACGGTTAGCAGTTGGCACGGACATTGCTTCATCAAAACTAGAGTTGGTGGCTAGGGTTCCGGCGCTCTTTTTTGAGCGTGCTGGTCCGAGAGCTGCCACCGGTGCGGGAGACATCCCACCGGGTGCACGGCGGGACAAAAGCCCGGGAGACCTCGTTAGCCAAGGGATTGGCGGCGCGATGGTCCATGCCGATCCCTTTTTGAGAGACGCAAAAAGGGGAATTTCCATGCAGACGTTTTCAAGAATGCTCTCGACCGCCGTTCTGGCCGCTTCGCTGGCGTTTGGCACAGCTTCCATGGCCACGGCCGCACCGAAGACCGACTTCAAAGTCGCCTGGTCGATCTATGTCGGCTGGATGCCATGGGGTTATGCAGCCGATCATGGCATCGTCAAGAAATGGGCGGACAAATATGGGATCAAGATCGAGGTCACGCAGTTCAACGACTATGTAGAGTCGATGAATCAATACACTGCGGGCGCCTTCGACGCAGTGACGCTCACCAATATGGACGGCCTCTCCATTCCTGCTGCCGGCGGCGTCGATACGACGGCTGTCATCGTCGGCGACTTCTCGAATGGCAACGATGCCGTCATCCTCAAGAACAAGAGCACTCTCGCGGACATCAAGGGCCAGAACGTCAACCTCGTCGAATATTCGGTGTCGCACTATCTGCTGACCCGCGCGCTAGAAAGCATCGGCTCGACCGAGCGCGACGTGAAGGTGGTCAACACTTCCGACGCCGACATGGTCGCTGCCTACAAGACCGCCGATGTCACCGCGGTCGTCACCTGGAATCCTCTGGTTTCGACCGTTCTCGAAGATCCAAGCGCCAGGAAGGTTTTCGACAGCTCGCAGATTCCGGGCGAGATCATCGACCTGATGGCCGCCAACACCAAGGTCCTGACGGACAATCCGAACTTCGGCAAGGCGCTCGCCGGCATCTGGTATGAGACGGCGGCTTTGCTGACGGCGCAGACGGACGAGGGCAAGGCGGCCCGCGAAGCGATGGGCGTCGCATCGGGTACCAATCTCAAGGGATTCGAGGGCCAGCTCGCGGCAACCAAGCTCTTCGACAAGCCGGCGGATGCCGTCGCCTTCACCGTTTCGCCAAGCCTGCCGAAGACGATGGACCTCGTTCGCAACTTCCTCTTCGCGAAGGGGCTGTTGGGCAATGGGGCGCCATCCGCGGACATCATCGGCATCGAAATGCCGGACGGCAAGGTTCTGGGCGACAGCGGCAACGTCAAGTTGCGCTTCACCGGGGCCTATATGAAGGCCGCGGCCGAAGGCTCGCTCTAGGCACCGCTTTGACCGGGTGGCGCGATGAACGGCGCCGCCCCTTCCCCTCATCAGCGGAGCTTTGTTCATGCGCTGGATCAACACGAGACCGGGCAGGGGCACGCAGCTTGCCTTGATGTTGCTGCCTTTTGTGCTGCTCGCCGTCGCTTACGCCTTCGGGTCGGCCGCTCGCCTGGCGGAAAACGCCAATGACAAACTTCTGCCAGGCCTTGCCGGCTTTGCCGATGCGATTGACCGAATGGCCTTCGTCGCCGATCAACGCACGGGTGACTACCTGCTCTGGTCGGATACGCGGGCGAGCCTCATTCGCCTGTTCGCCGGCCTCGGCCTCTCGACCGTCATCGCGCTTCTGATCGGCATGGCCATCGGCATGCTGCCCTATTTGCGGGCTTTGCTTTCCCCCTTTGTCGCCGTCATCTCGATGGTTCCACCCCTGGCGCTGCTTCCGATCCTCTTCATCGTCATGGGATTGGGCGAGACCTCCAAGATTGCGCTCATCGTCATCGGCATCGCACCTACGATGATCCGCGACCTTGCTCTGCGGGTGCTGGAAGTGCCCCGCGAGCAGATCATCAAAGCCGAGACGCTGGGCGGATCGTCATGGCAGATCGCGCTCCGCGTCCTGCTGCCGCAAATCCTGCCGCGGCTTATCACGTGCCTGAGGCTGCAGATCGGTCCCGCCTGGCTGTTTCTCATCGCCGCGGAGGCGATATCGTCCGATTCCGGACTTGGCTACCGCATCTTCCTGGTCCGCCGCTACCTGTCGATGGACGTCATCTTCCCCTACGTCGTCTGGATCACCTTGCTCGCCGTTGTCGCCAATTACGGCCTCGACCGCATCCGCATTGCCGTCTTCCCGTGGTCGGAGTTGGAGAAGCAGGGATGAGCGAACTCGTCATCCGAGACGTCTGGAAGGAGTATGACGACCAGATCGTCCTCGAGAACGTGTCGTTGACGGTCGCATCCCGCGCCTTTGTCGCTCTTGTCGGGCCGTCGGGCTGCGGCAAGTCGACGTTCCTGCGCATGTTGCTCGGCCAGGAACAGCCGACCAGGGGCACCATCCTGATAGACGGCCAACCCATGCCCACGGAACCGGGACCGGATCGAGGGATCGTCTTTCAGCGTTA
Organism: Mesorhizobium sp. P2_A8; assembly: GCF_056404935.1. Taxonomy (NCBI): domain Bacteria; kingdom Pseudomonadati; phylum Pseudomonadota; class Alphaproteobacteria; order Hyphomicrobiales; family Phyllobacteriaceae; genus Mesorhizobium; species Mesorhizobium sp. P2_A8. The sequence continues at coordinate 58,456 of NZ_JBFUDB010000003.1, read as the reverse complement.
TTCCGTGTTTCCGCATCTGACGGTGCTGGGGAATGTCCTGCTTGGCAAGGAATTTTCCAACTCACCCCACAAGGCGAAGCTCTTCGGCGCGGCGCGGCGCCATGCTGTCGAAGAGGCCCGGGACTTCATAACGGAAGTCGGTCTTTCCGGTACCGAACAAAAATACCCTGCGCAGCTTTCAGGCGGCATGCAGCAGCGCCTGGCGCTCGCCCAGGCGCTGATCATGAAGCCGAAGGTCTTGCTGCTCGATGAACCTTTCGGTGCGCTTGATCCCGGCATCCGCGCCGAGATCCACACGCTCATGAAGCGGCTGTGGCATGAAACCCAAATGACCGTCGTCATGGTCACGCACGACATGCGCGAGGCCTTCACCCTTGCCAGCCGCATCGTTGCCTTCGAGCGGCGACGCGACCGCCCCGAGGAAAAGCGGCGCTACGGCGCGACGATCACCAATGACATTTCCATCTGGCCGCCGCGGGAAGCGGGCGTGCCTTCGATCTTCAGCCCCGACCGGGACGGCCCGGTCGCTTTCCTGGGGCATCGCCGGGACGACCTGGAATTGTCAGGAGAAGGCCATGAAGCACACTAGACGTTCGCCTCAGGAAATCGCCGTCAATCGGCAGCGCTACGAAGAGCATCAGAAGAAAGGGCTGGAATTCGCACCGAAGGCATTGCCCGCGCCGAGCCCCATGCCCGCGCCTCCGGTCGATCCCGCCACCGTCATCCATGCGGAAGAGGTTCCCGGCGGTTGGTACTGGTCAACGCTGCTGAGGCGCGGCGAAGCGATCCGCATCGATCAAGGCGAAGGTCGATCGACCGTCGCGCTTGTCGCCTGGAACGCCAACGATACCAGCGAGCGGCTGAACCTTGTCGATACAGCCAAGGTGCAATGGACCACCGCGCTCGGCAAGGGACGGGTAATCTTTTCGGACATGGGGCGCGTGATGTTCTCGCTGACCGAGGACAGTTCAGGCGCCCATGACTGTCTCATGGGCGGATCGACGGCCGCGACCAACGCGGTCAAATATCCGGGCACAAGCACGCGCAATACCCGTGACAATCTGATCCTGCTTGCCGGCAAGCTTGGTCTGACCCGACGGGATATCCCGGCCATCCTCAATCTGTTCGCGCCGGTGCGCATCGACGACGCCGGCGCATTCCAATTGCGCGGCAAGCTCTCCAACAGCGGCGACTACGCCGAGCTGCGCGCCGAGATGGATATGATCGTCGGCTTTTCCAATTGCCCGCATCCGCTCGACCCCGATCCGATCTATCAGCCCAAACCGATCACCATCACCCGCTTCCGCGCAGCGGCACCTGCCGCCGACGATCTCGCCCGCACCGCGACCGCGGAGGCCGTGCGCGGTTTCGAAAACAACGCTTTGATGCTGGCCTGAGGGAGGGCGAATGATGAGCGATTTCATCCAGACCGCCGCCTCGCGCAGCATCGACAATGCCGTTCAGGATCACTTAATCCCGGCCGAGGCGCCATGGTCCGGCATCGTGCGGAAGGGCCAGACGATCCGCATCGAGGACAGCTACGGCCAGCAGGCGATCGACACGCTGTTTTACCGTGCCGATGATTTCACCGAACGCTACTCCAACCAGGACACGATGCGGGCGCAGGGCGCCGCCTATATCGGCGTCGGCACCAGGATCATGTCGAACGAAGGCAATGTCATGCTTGTCATGTCGGCCGACAGCTGCGGCCGTCACGACACATCCGCCGGCGCCTGTTCCTGCGAGAGCAACACCGTGCGCTTTGGCCATGGCACGAAATACCTGCACGCCTGCCGCGACAACTTCCTGCTTGAAGTGGCCAAGCACGGCATGAGCAAGCGCGATATCGTCCCGAACATCAATTTCTTCATGAATGTCCCAATCAAGCCGAATGGCGAAATGACCATCGTCGATGGCATCTCTTCGCCTGGCGACTACGTCGAGCTGGTCGCCGAGATGGATGTGCTTTGCGTCATCTCCAACTGCCCGCAGATCAACAATCCCTGCAACGGCTTCGATCCGACGCCGATCCGCGTGCTGATCTGGGATGCTGCCCCGGCGGTCGGGGCCTGAGCGATGTTCACCAAGGTTCTGATCGCCAACAGGGGCGAAATCGCGGTCCGGGTCATCCGGACATTGAAGACAATGGGCATAGCATCGGTCGCGGTCTATTCGGATGCTGACCGTTTCGCTATGGCGACGCTTCTTGCCGACGAAGCTGTTCGCTTGGGGCCCGCGCCGGCCGGTGAAAGTTATCTCGATGTCGATGCGGTCATCTCCGCCTGCAAGGCAACGGGTGCGCAAGCTGTCCACCCCGGCTACGGTTTCTTGTCGGAGAATATTGGCTTTGCCGAAAGGCTAGCCACGGAGGGGATCGCCTTCATCGGTCCGCGGCCCGAACATCTCTCCGCCTTTGGTCTGAAACACACGGCGCGGGAGCTTGCAAGAACAAGCGGCGTGCCGCTGCTGCCGGGCACCGGCCTGCTGCAAAGCGCCGAACAGGCGCTGACGGAAGCCGAAGCGATCGGCTATCCCGTGATGCTGAAAAGCACCGCGGGCGGCGGTGGCATCGGCATGCAGCTATGCGCCGATCCGGCAAGCCTGCAGGCGTCGTTCGAGAGCGTGCAGCGCACCGCACGCGCTAGCTTCGGCGATGCGCGCGTCTATATCGAACGTTTCGTGGCCGATGCCCGTCATGTCGAGGTGCAGATCTTCGGCGATGGCAAAGGCCGGGTGATTGCGCTTGGCGAACGCGACTGCTCGCTGCAGCGGCGAAACCAGAAGGTTGTCGAGGAAACGCCGGCACCGGGCCTGTCCGCAGCGACGCGCACCAGGCTGCACGAGGCGGCCGTCGACCTCGGAACCTTGGTATCCTATGCCTCGGCCGGAACGGTCGAGTTCATCTACGATCCCGTCCGCGAGGAATTCTATTTCCTGGAGGTCAATACCCGCCTGCAGGTCGAACATCCCGTCACCGAAGCCGTTTTCGGCATCGACCTCGTCGAATGGATGATCCGCCAGGCCGCCGGCGAGGATGTCTTGTCCGGTGCTGGGAGCCTTGTGCCGAAGGGCGCTGCGATCGAGGTTCGCGTCTACGCGGAAATGCCGCATGCGGATTTCCGGCCGAGCGCCGGGCTGCTGACCGAGGTTGCCTTCCCGCAAACCGCCCGTGTCGACAGCTGGATCGAGACCGGCACGGAGGTGACGCCGTTCTACGATCCGATGCTGGCGAAGATCATCGTTGCCGCGCCCGACCGGCCGGCCGCGATCGAGAAGCTGAAGGCGGCGCTTGCCGAGACGTCGATCTCCGGTATCGAGACCAATCTCGGCTATCTGCGCGAGATTGCGGCGTCCCAACTGCTGGCCAGCGGCAAGGTGGCAACGACGGCATTGCGCGATTTCGCCTTCGTGCCTCAAGTGATCGAGGTGCTGGCGCCGGGCGCGCAGTCGAGTATCCAGGAATTGCCAGGTCGTCTCGGCCTCTGGCATGTCGGCGTGCCGCCGAGTGGGCCTATGGACGAGCGCTCATTTCGCCATGCCAACCGGCTTGTCGGCAATGCCGACACGGTTGCAGCACTCGAGTTGACGGTTTCTGGCCCGACCCTGCGCTTCTTCGCCGACACGGTCGTTGCCCTTGCCGGCGCGCGCATGTCGATGCGTTGCGACGGAAAGCTGTTGTCGCACGATGTGGCGGTGCCGATCCGTGCCGGGCAGGTGCTGTCGATCGCCAGTATCGACGGTGCCGGCCAGCGTGCCTATCTCGCGGTCGAGGGCGGGTTCGCAGCACCGCTCGTGCTTGGATCCCGCGCCACCTTCGGTCTCGGCCAGTTCGGCGGCAATGCCACCGGCACGCTGAAGACGGGACATGTGCTGCATCTTGCCCGGCAAATACCGTTGGAGCCGGCAAAGGCGCCGGACGAACCTGCGGCGCTGACCCGAGCCTGGGATGTCGGCGTTCTCTATGGTCCGCATGGCGCGCCAGACTTCTTCGCGGAAGGCGACATAGACACCCTGTTTTCGACGGCCTACGAGGTGCATTTCAACAGTGCCCGCACCGGCGTTCGTCTCGTCGGGCCGGCACCAAAATGGGCGCGCAGCGACGGCGGCGAGGCGGGGCTCCATCCTTCCAACCTGCATGACAATGCCTATGCGATCGGCGCGATCGATTTTACCGGCGACATGCCGATCATCCTCGGTCCCGACGGTCCAAGCCTTGGCGGTTTCGTCTGCCCGGCGGTAATCGCGCGCGACGAGCAATGGAAGATGGGCCAGTTCAAACCGGGCGATCGCATCCGGTTTCATCCGGTATCGAGGCCAGGGGATGCGCTTGCGGTGCCAGCGATCCACCGCGCCCTGGACGACAAGGGATCTCCGATCGTCGGTCGGCGCGAGGATGGCCCCGTTTCCGTCGTTTATCGCCGGCAGGGCGATGACAATCTGCTGGTCGAATACGGCCCGATGATGCTCGATATCGCGCTGCGGCTCCGTGCCCATCTGCTGATGCAGGCGGTCACGGAGGCGCGTTTGCCCGGAATCATCGATCTAACGCCGGGCATCCGCTCGTTGCAGATCCACTATGACGGAACCACACTCACACGAAAGCGCCTGCTCGGGCTGTTGGCGGATATCGAGGCATCGCTGCCGGCGGCGCAGGCAGTGAAGGTGCCAAGCCGCATCGTGCATCTGCCGCTCTCCTGGAACGATCCGGATGCCGAACTTGCGATGCGCAAATATCAGGAACTGGTACGGCCGAACGCGCCCTGGTGCCCTTCGAACATCGAGTTCATCCGCCGCATCAATGGGCTCGCCGACGAACAGGCGGTGAAAGACATCATCTTCAACGCCAACTACCTCGTGCTTGGCCTCGGCGATGTCTATCTCGGCGCACCTGTCGCAACGCCGATGGACCCGCGCCACCGCCTCGTCACGACCAAATACAACCCGGCCCGAACCTGGACGCCGGAAAATGCCGTCGGCATCGGCGGCGCCTATATGTGCATCTACGGCATGGAGGGGCCGGGCGGCTATCAGCTTTTCGGCCGGACGATTCAGGTCTGGAACACCTGGCGGCAGACGCCTGTTTTCACCAAGGGCAAACCCTGGCTACTGGACTTCTTCGACCAGATCCGCTTCTTCCCAGTCTCTCACCAGGAGCTGCCGGAAGCACGCGCCGCCTTTCCGCATGGTGGCTATCCCGTTCGTATCGAGGAGACGGAATTCTCTTATGCGGCCTATGAACGGGAACTCAAGGCCAACGCCCAGTCCATCACCGCTTTCAAAGGCGTCCAGCAAGCTGCTTTCGATGCCGAGCGCCAGCGCTGGAAGGACGATGGGCACGACAGCTTCGTCAACCACGAGGGGACGGGCGAGAGCCTCGACGGCGATATACCCGCCGGCTGCTTCGGCGTCGCCAGTGCGGTGCCCGGCAACATCTGGAAACTGCTGGTCGAGCCGGGCGCGTCGGTCGCGGCCGGCGATACGCTTGCCATCATCGAGTCGATGAAAATGGAAATCAACGTCACCGCCCACGCCGCCGGCCGCGTTCGCGACCTGCGCGCCGGGCCCGGCCGAAACGTCAAGGCAGGCGACATCATCGTCGTCCTGGAGGAATGCTGACATGCTGCCGACCATTCTCGATCTTTCAAGCCTCCGAGCCGCATACGCCGCCGGCATGACGCCGCTCGACGTCATCGAAGCGGTGATCTCCCGGCGTGCCGCCTCCAACGATCCGGCGATCTTCATCACGCCGGCACCCGACGAGGATCTGCGGGCCGCCGCCTGCGCGCTGATGGCGGACGCGCCGGAGCCGAACAGCCTGCCGCTCTGGGGTATCCCCTTCGCCGTCAAGGACAATATCGACGTTGCCGGCCTGCCGACCACTGCGGGCTGTCCGGCCTACGCTTATAGTCCGCAGCGAGATGCCACGGTCGTTGCCCGGTTGAAGGCGGCCGGCGCCATCGTCATCGGCAAGACCAATCTCGACCAGTTCGCAACGGGGCTTAACGGCACGCGCTCGCCGCACGGCGCGCCGCGCTCAGTCTTCGATGCCGAGTATATCTCCGGTGGCTCGAGCTCCGGGTCGGCAGTCACGGTCGCCGCCGGCCTCGCGACCTTCGCTTTGGGCACCGACACCGCTGGTTCCGGCCGTGTTCCTGCCGCCTTCAACAATCTCGTCGGCATCAAGCCGACGCCCGGCCTGCTGCCGAATACCGGCGTCGTCCCGGCATGCAGGAGCGTCGATTGCGTCACGATCTTCGCGGCAACGGTTGGCGACGGTGTTGCCGTCCGCAAGGTCGCGGAAGGCTTCGATGCCGCCGATGCCTTTTCGCGAGAGGCAAAGCCGGCTTCATTGCCCATGTCCGGCTTGCGTGTCGGCGTTCTCGAGGGCGCTGAACGGGAATTCTTTGGCAATACAGTCGTCGAGGGGCTCTACGATCAGGCGATCGAGAGGGCGAAGGCCTTGGGTGCAACCATCGTGCCTTTCGACTATGAGCCCTTCCGTGAAGCCGCGGCCCTGCTCTACGACGGTCCCTGGGTGGCGGAGCGTCTCGCCGCTGTCGAAGGTTTCCTTGCGACCAATGCCGACGATTTCGATCCGACGGTGCGTGCCATCATCGATGGCGCCAAGGGCAAGACCGCGGTCGATGCCTTCAACGGCCGCTACAGGCTGGAGAAGTTGCGCCGCAAGACCGAGGCGGAATGGCAGAAGGCCGACGTCCTGCTGCTGCCAACCGCGCCGACGACCTACAAGGTCGCCGACATGCTTGCCAATCCCATTGTCCTCAACGGACGGCTCGGCCTCTACACCAATTTCGCCAACCTCTTGGATTGTGCGGCAATCGCCGTTCCAGCGGGTTTTAGCGACAGCGGGTTGCCGGGCGGCGTGATGCTGGTTTCTCATGCGTTTACCGACGACGCGCTGGCGCCCTTCGCCGACGCGCTGCACCGTGCTGCCGTCTCCGGTATGGGCATCGACCGCAATGCCATCCTTCCGGAGGCAAGCCGTGTTGTTGTTCCCGGTGAAGGCTTGATCGAGATTGCGGTGGTCGGCGCGCATCTGAGTGGCATGCCGCTCAACCACGAACTCACCGGTCCCGGCGGCCGGCTGGTGAAGGCCTGCCGCACGGCTGGCGATTACCGGCTTTACGTCTTGCCTAACACCACGCCGCCGAAGCCCGGCCTCATCCGTCAGCCTGGATACAAGGCGCAAGGGCTCGAAGTGGAGGTTTGGGCGCTGCCCGCCGATGCCTTCGGTCGGTTCGTGCAGAAAATTCCCGGCCCTCTCGGAATTGGAAAAGTGGAGCTCGATGACGGCACCTGCGTTTCAGGGTTCCTATGCGAGGCTCATGCTGTCGCCGAGGCCCGCGAGATCACCGATCTCGGCGGATGGAGGGCGTATCTGAGCGCGGAGAGATGACGGATAGCGATTTAGGGGACAAACCAATGAAGCTCGTACGGATGATCCTGCGCCTGATCTACGACGGAATGAACGCGCGTGCATCACCAACGAGACAATCGGAGCCCATGTCGCGCCGGGCAGTCAACCGCCCGGGCTGTTTCGGCGGCCATAAAAAGGAGTGAGACGATCGCGACGTAGTTCCTGCGGCCCAGAGGCCTCTTGCCACATCGCACAGATTCTTGAGGCGGCCAGATTGACGCCTGGATAGGTTACTCCGGCTGCGCGCCTTCTACCTTCATACATGCCAGCTGTTCTTCAGGTCCGCCGGGCGGTCGAAAGACCTGCTTTAGCGGAGCGCCGGCTGGTACGGGCTTCCTTCTATACCCGCCTCGAGAACCTGAATGACTCAACGTGACGGGAGCGGAATCTCCCGGGAAGGCGCGGAAAGACTTCGCAGCGGGTCAAAAGGTGTCGTGGTGTAGTCAGCCGGTGAAAATTGCCCAGATGCCGGGCAGCAGGCGGCTTGCGTCGCTCGGCGCAGCGTCACCGATCGGCGCGACGCGGCCTTTCGGAATCGGAAGTCAGGACCTAAAGCCGTCTCGCAGTCCCGAGCGGGAAATGGCTCTAGGCTCCGGAAGGCCGTCCTTCGATTCCGGTTCCTGATTGGCCTTCTGCCTTCGCCAAACTGACCTCCAGGCGCTCGATCAGCGCCCGATAGCGCGCATGATCGCGCAGAGAATTCATATCCACGTCCTGCGCCATCCAGTGCACTTGCCGCAATCCAAGCTGCGGCACGCAGTGCTCCAGCGTGTCGATCGCCTTTTCCACGGCGCCGATCGCCGCTAGGAAACACGCGACATTGTAATGGCTATTATAGTCCTCCGGGTCGATGGTGATCGCGCGCTCGGCCCATTGGAGGGCGCGTTCGTCCAGGCCGAGATTGTGGAGGACGTAACAACCATAGGCATAGGCTGCGCCATCGTCCGGATAGAGCTGCATGGCTTTCTCGATGCGGGTAAGCAACTCTTCTGAAAGCCTGTGAGCTTCCACCTCGTCGCCCAGCGTCTTGCGGCAATCCCACAGCATGCACATCGCACCATAGCTGTTGCGATCAACCTCCGCCGCCTTCTCATAGGCGGCCGCGGCCTCTCTAAACTTGCGCTCCATGCGCAGCACGTCGCCCAAGGTCCTGTGCGCCTCGTAGAGATCGGGATCGAGCGCGATTGCGCGCCGGCAGGCGGCGCCTGCGAGCTCGATTTGCTCCTTCTGGAAATGCGCCATCGCGTGGGCCACGTGAGCTTCCGCGAGCGTCGAGTCCAAGGCCAGCGCGCGCTGCGCCTCGGCGCTCAAGGTGACAAGCTTTGCGCTGGGATCTCCCGATCTCAGCAACATGCCCTCAGCTAGCGCTAGCCCGGCCCGCGCCAAAGCGTATTCGGGATCGATCTCCAGCGCCCGCTGGTAGAGCCGTCGGGCGGAAAGGTGATTGCGACGGCCCAGGCGCAAGAAATGCTGCCGTCCCATGAGGTAATATTGATAGGCTTCTACGTTCTCCGTCGTGCGCTTGCCGATGGCAGCATACTCGGCCGGCATCAGCCGGATCTTCAGGGCATCGACGATGGCCCGCGCGATCTCGTCCTGGAGCGCAAACATATCGTTGAGATCACGGTCGTAGCGTTCGGCCCACACATGGTGCCCGCTCGTCCCGTCGATCAGCTGCGCGGTGATGCGAACGCGACTACCCGCCTTGCGTACGCTGCCTTCCAGCACATGCGAAACGCGCAATTGCCGCGCCGCTTCGCTGACATCCATCGACTTGCCTTTGAGGGCAAAGGTCGTGTTGCGCGCCGTGACGGCCAGCGCCCCGACCTTGCTGAGGTCCGTAATGATGTCCTCGGTGATGCCGTCAGAGAAGTATTCCTGCTCTGCGTCGCCGCTCATGTTGGTGAAAGGCAGCACGGCGATCGATGGTCGCTTGCGGAACGGAAGCGCATCCTTGACCGACGGCGCGGACGAGGTGGTGGGGGATTGCTCAATGGACATGATACGGTAAGCGCGTATCGGCTCCGCAAAGTTGTGAACCCGTTGTTCGCCGATATCCGTATAGACGTATTCGAGTTTGCCTTTTACTTGATCGTAAATGGCGCGCCCGATGCAAACGCCGCCAGGCTGCGCTAACTTTTCAAGCCGTGCCGCGATGTTCACACCGTCTCCGTATATCGTGTCGTCTTCGACGATCACGTCGCCGAGGTTTACGCCCATACGGAACGCCATGCGCCGGTTTTCGGGGAGGCCCGCGTTCTCGCCGCCCAGTTCGCGCTGCAGTTCGATCGCACACTGCACGGCGTTAACCGCGCTCCCAAACTCGATCAGCAGGCTGTCCCCGGCCGAGCCGACGATGCGTCCGTGGAACCGCGCGATTTTGGGCTCGAATACCTCAGCTCGGAGCCGCCTCAGCCGTCCCAGCGTTCCCGACTCGTCGGCTGCCATCAGCCGCGAGTAACCTGCCACGTCGGCGGCCAAGATCGCCGCAAGCCTGCGTTGCTCTTCTCGCAAGGGATGGACCTCCCGCCAGTTGGAACAATCTTAGCCTAAGAAACGGCGCGAGCGAGCCCTTGTTCGGATGCCTGGAATCCGAAATTGGCTTAGGAAGCATATCGTAGCGAAATTCGACTGCGCGGCAGGTCGCGGAACCATTCGGAACGATGCGGGAAGATTTCTGATTCGAGACCACGAAACAATCAATGAAATCAACTACTTGAGCGCATCCTCCGGACCCACCAAAACGACCGATTAAGTGGCTGATTTTTACGAGATTTTTCAAAGGGGCCCACGACCTGGACTCGAACCCCCTCATTTCTGACCAAGCACTTATTGGTCGCATGTCAAAAAAAACGGTCTTCTTTTGCTATCCGATGTCAGGTTGGTCGTGTCGCGATAACGGTCGATCGCCGGACAAAGTTGTGTCGCCTATTGGCTGGGCGCACGCATTTCTCTGGTCGCGGTGAAGGTCAGCTTTGCGCCTCATTTCGGACGCTGAACTCGAAATCCTCATTACCCGAAAGCCGACATGGATTGCCGCTGACGTTGTCATTGCTGATCTGACAACGCTCAACAACCTGGCTCGATTGCGAACGCCCAACGCTTACGATTGCCATATCCTAGCTGCCAACCGCTCGAGGCATGGTCTTGAGGATTGCGTGCAGCCCTTCATGCCCCAGGGACGGTGCTGCCTGCGCTCAGATGTCGGGTTATTGCCGCCCGGGCGGCGTGCGACACTATTGTTCGAAAGGCTCTCCCAGCGATGCCACGCCGTTGAGCTTGAGCAGACGTCGGTTCGAAGAAATGATGCCCAGCACGACGATTGTCACGAGATAAGGCAGGCTCGATAGAAGTTGCGAGGAAACGTCCAGTCCGGTGGCCTGGGCCGCCAGGCTTGCCAGGGAGACGGCCCCGAAGAGGCAGGCGCCGAGGAAGATACGGCTGGTGAGCCAGGTGCCGAAGACGACGAGCGCGATCGCGATCCAACCGCGCCCGGCAATCATGCCATCGGCCCACAGCGGCGTGTAGACCACGGCCGCGTAGGCACCGGCGAACCCTGCAAACGCGCCGCCGAAAGCGACGGCGGCGAAACGCACGGCGATTACCGGATAGCCGAGCGCATAGGCCGCCTTGGGATTTTCGCCGACGGCGCGCACGACAAGGCCGGTCTTGCTGTAGACGAATACCGCCCAGATGGCGACGGTCGCGGCCAGCGAGAGCCAAACGATGACGTCCTGGGCGAACAGGCCGCCCATGACCGGGATATCTGAAAGCCAGGGCAATGAAAGCTTCGGTAGGCCTTTGACCGTGAGGCTCTCATAGCTCTTGCCGAACAGTGCCGAGAGGCCTTGGCCGAGTATGCCTATGGCGAGTCCCACTGCGACCTGGTTCGCGCGGAGCCCCAGCGCGATGACGGCAAAGACAAGGGAAAGAGCCGCGCTGGCGAGGCCCGCGGCGAGGAAACCCAGGAGGTGACCGCCGCCGTGATAGACGATGATGAAGGCGACGACCGCCCCCATGGCCATCATTCCCTCTACGCCGAGATTGAGGACGCCGGCCCGCTCGGCCACCATTTCGCCCAGCGCGGCCAGAAGGAACGGCGTGGCCGCCGCCAGCATTCCGGCGACGATGAACTCGAGGGCATTCATGGAGTGCTTCCATGAGCAGCATGGCGCCATTCGAGCCGGTATCGGACGAAGGCAATCGCGACGAGATAGGCGAGCAACAGGCTGCCCTGAAAGACCCGGACCGCGGCCACCGGCAGATTTGCCGAGACCATGGCGTTGTCGCCGCCAATATAGAGGGCCGCCATGAGCAGCGCGGAAAAAATGATGCCTATCGGGTGAAGGCCGCCGAGATACGCAACGATAATGGCGGCATAGCCGTAACCGGTCGAGATGGAGCGCTGCAATTGGCCGAGTGGCCCGGCCACCTCCGCCGCCCCGGCGAGGCCCGCCGCGAAGCCACCGATGAGGAGGGAAAGCCAGATCGCGCGTCCTTCGTTGAAGCCGGCGTATGCGGCCGCGCGCGGAGCAAGGCCGCCGACCTGCAGCTTGTAGCCAGCGAAACTCCTCTGCATGAAGACCCAGGCCGCGAGGGAGAACGCGAAGGCGATAAGCAGCGAGACGTTGACGCGGGTGCCGGGGATCAGGATCGGCACCGTCGCGTCGTACTGGAACATCACCGACTGTGGGAAGTTGAAGCCGGCCGGATCCTTCCAGGGGCCTAGAAGCAGATAGTTGAGAAGTTGCGCGGCAACGAGCGCCAGCATGAGTGATACGAGAATCTCGTTTGCGTTGAGCCGCACGCGCCAGCACGCCGTGAGCGAGGCCCAAAGCGCGCCGCCCAGTGCGCCGAGGACGAGCATCGCAGGCCAAATCCACTGGCCGGTTGCCTGCGGGAGCCAAATGGGAATGGCCGACGCGAAGATTGCGCCGAGAATGAACTGGCCCTCGGCGCCGATGTTGAAGATCTTTGCGCGAAAGCCGATGGCAAGCCCCTGCGCAATCAGCAGCAGCGGCCCCATCTTGAGCAGGACTTCCGAGAACGAGGCCCAAGACAGGAAGGGCTCCAGAAGCATCGCTTGGAAAACGGCGACCGGATCGCGGCCCATCAGGAGGTAGAGCCCGAGATTGAGCAGCGTCGCCACGCCGAGCGCGGCTGGCGGGGCGACCAGCTTGATTGCAAGCGAGGCGTGTTCCCGGCGCACCAGAACGGGAAGGAACGGCCGGGACAGGGCGCTCATGCAGGAACCTTTTCGGCGGTTGAACGGGCGCCGATCATGTATCGGCCGATCTCCTCGGGTCTGGTGTCGCGGGTCACCAGCGGCTGGCTCAGCCGGCCCTGATGGAGCACCTGGATTGCATCGCAAAGCTCGAACAGTTCCTCCAGTTCCTCCGAGATGACCAGGATGCCCATGCCTTCGTTGCGCAGGGCGACAAGGCGCTGGCGGACGGCGGATGCGGCGCCGACGTCCACGCCCCAGGTGGGCTGTGCGACAAACAGCAATTTAGGGGACAGCATGATCTCGCGTCCCACGATGAACTTCTGCAGATTGCCTCCCGAAAGCGCGCCGGCCTCCGCTTCGCAACCGGGCGTGCGCACGTCGTTTTGCCGGATGCAGTCCTCGGTGAAGGCTTTGGCACGGGCAGTGTCGACAAGGCCGCGTTTCAACAAGCCGAACGGATGGGCGGTCAGGAGGCTGTTGAGGACGAGAGACATCTCCGGCACCGCGCCGCGGCCGAGCCTTTCCTCCGGAACGAAAGCGAAGCCCAGCCGGCGGCGGGCCGCCGCATTGAGCGCGCCAACATCCTTTCCCATCATGTAGATGCGATCGGACTTCTCGCGCGGCAGCATCGTCTCGCCTGAGATTAGCGCGGCGAGCTCGCTCTGCCCGTTGCCCGAGATGCCAGCGATTCCGAGAATCTCGCCCGCCCGGACCGTCAGGCTGACGTCGGAAAGCTCGGCGGCGAAGGGATCGTCGGGCCGATGGTCGAGGCGGACGATTTCAAGGCGCTTTTCCCCGCCGGAATGTGCAATAGCCGGCATGGGCTTCGGCATGTCGCGGCCGATCATCATGCGGGCGAGGTTGTGTGCGTCGTGGCCGCGGGGATCCACATTTCCTGTGATGCGACCGCCGCGCAGGATGGTCGCGCGGTCGCATACCGCGCGGATTTCCTCCAGCTTGTGCGAGATGAAAAGAATGGACACGCCGCCGTCGCGCAGCCGCCGCAATGTCTCGAAAAGCTTCTCCACCGATTGCGGTGGCAGGACGGAGGTCGGTTCGTCGAGGATCAGGAGCTGCGGTTCGGTCATCAGGCAGCGGATGATTTCCACCCGCTGCCGCTCTCCAACCGAGAGCGCGTGCACATGAGCGAACGGATCGACCTCCAGGCCGAAGTCGCGACCGAGCTTGCGGATGCCTTGCGCAAGGTCCGATTTCCTCCCGGGCACGACCAGCCGGACGTTCTCCACAACCGTCAGCGTCTCGAACAACGAGAAATGCTGGAAGACCATGCCGATCCCCTTGCGCCTCGCATCCGCCGGGGACGCGAGCGCAAGGGACTCTCCTTTCCAGATCGCTGTTCCCGCGTCCGGCTGCTCGACGCCGTAGATCAGCTTCATCAGTGTCGACTTGCCCGCTCCGTTTTCCCCGAGGATCGCATGGATCGAGCGCGGAGCCACATCCAGATCGATGCCTCGATTTGCATGGATCTGGCCGTAGCTCTTGGAGATGCCGCGCAGCGACAGCAGCGGGACGGTCATTGTCACTTCGGCAGCGGCGTGGTGACACCCTTGACATGCCAGTCCATGGCGACGATCTCGGCCACGGTCATCGTCTTACCGGCGGGGACGCCTTCGCTGCCGTCGGCCCTGGCGATCGGACCGGCAAAGGGCGAGAAACTGCCGTCGGCGATCTTGGCTTCGACTTCCTTGATCTTGGTCATGATGTCTGCCGGGATGCCCGGGTTCCAGTCGACGACTTCGACGACCTTGTCGCCGACACCCAAGAAGGCGCTGGCGCCCTTGAAGGTACCGGCAAGGTGGGCGTCGACCGAGGCTTTGAAGAAGGGCGACCAATCGGTCGCCACGCAGCCGAGATAGGTCTTGGGCGCGTATTTCTTCATTGACGAGTTGAGGTTGAAGGCGGGGATGCCGGCCTCCTCGCAAGCCGCAACGACCGAAGGCGTGTCCTGCGCGTTGGAGAAGATGACGTCGCATTTCTGCGCCAGCAGCGCCTTGGCGGCTTCCTGCTCCTTGGCCGGGTCGAACCAGGAGTTCACCCATACGATCGAAACCTCGACATCGGGCTTCACGGCTTGCGCACCCAATGTGAACGCGTTGATTGATGTAATCAGTTCGGGAATGGCGAAGGCGGAAACGGAGCCGAGCTTGCCGGTCTTCGAAAGCGCGGCTGCCGCCATCCCCATCAGATAGGTGCCCTGGGAGTATTGTGCCGCGAAGGGCGAGAAGTTCGGCGCCACCTCGAAACCGGAAGCATGCAACACGGTGACGTCGGGATTGCGGCGCGCGATCTGCAGGGCGCCGTTCTGATAGCCGAAGGAGCCGGCGATGAGGACCTTGTTACCGTCCGCGACCGCCTTGTTCATGATGCGGTCGGCGTCGGGACCTTCCTGAATGTTTTCGAGGATGGTGACCTTCACCTTGTCGCCGTAGGCCGCCTTGACCGGATCGAGCCCGTCGGCCAGCGCACGGCCCCAGCCAACGTCGCCAACCGGCGAGGGGACCACCAGCACGATGCCCAGTGGTCCGTCGGCGGCGAGCACGCGGCTGCCCACCGCGGCGACAAGCCCGGTAGCGGCAGCGCCCTTCATCAATGTTCTGCGGGTAAGATTTGTCAGCATGTCGGTTCCCCTTGCTTTTGGTTTTTGGTTGCTAGAATTCCACGGTGGCGAGCGCCGCCTCGGCTTGCGCGAACAGCCTTGCCTCGTCGAGCCCCGGGAACTCTCCCCGTGCCCAGACGATGCGGCCGTTGATCATCGTCATGTCGGTCGGCGCGCCGATGCCTACCTTGGCCAGCAGGCTCAGCGGATCGTGCCGCGTGCCGACATAGTCCATGCGCCGCGTGTCGATGGCGAACAGGTCGGCGGCCATGCCAAGCGACAGCCTGCCGATGTCGCTGCGCCCGAGCAGCGCCGCGCCCCCGGTCGTTGCATAGCCGAGAAAATCGCCAGGCGGCGGAACCGGGTGGTCACGTGTCGACGCCGACAGGCATTGCAGCATGTAGGCGGAATGGATGCAGTGCATCAGGTTGGAATTGTCATTCGAGGCTGCACCGTCGCAACCCAGCCCCACTCTGAGCCCGAGGGCCGACATCGCCGGTATGTCGGTGATTTCGGCGCCGACGAGATAGACCGGCTCCGGGCAGTGCGCGACGCCGGTGCCAGTGGCAGCCAACTTGCGCAGTTCGTCATGGGTCAGCTCCCAGCAATGGGCATAGAAGGCATCCGACCCGCAGAAACCTATCTCCGCGCAATAGTCCACCGTGCGCAGGCCGTGGCGGGCTTGCATCACCGGGCTTTCGCCTTCGCCGACATGGGTGTGCATGCGCACCTTGCGGTCGCGCGCCAGGGTCACCGATTCCACGAATGTCTCGCGATAGCAGTTGACCGGCTGGCACGGCGCGACGACGACCTGGCGCATGCTGAACCTACCGTCATCGTGATAGGTATCGATCAGCCGGGCGCAGTCGGCGATGAACTCGTCCGTCGTTTCCAGCATGGCGTCGGGAATGGTCGAGCCTTCCGACTTCGGCAGCGTGTTGCCGCCACGTCCGGCATGGAAGCGCATGCCAAGCAGTTCGGCCGCCTCGAACTGCCGGTCGATGAGCCTTTTGCCGGCATGCCGCGGAAAGCAATACTGATGGTCGAAGGCCGTGGTGCAGCCGTGCTTTATCAACTCCGCCATGGCCGTGACCGATGCGTGGTAGAAGCACTCCTCGTTCAGCCGAGAAAAGATGGGATAGATGCGGTCGAGCCATTCGATGACCGACAGCTTCGTCCAGTCCAGGTCGGCGCGGTTGCGCACGAAACACTGGAAGAAGTGGTGATGGGTGTCGACGAGGCCAGGATAGACGAACCAACCGGTGGCGTCGTGGGCGACGGTCCCGACAGGCAGTTCCCCTTTGTCCAGGCCCTCGCCGATGGCCCGTACAGCCGCGCCGTCGGTCAACACGTCGACGTTGCGGCGGATGCGCGGACCGTTGCCATCGTCCACGATCACCGCGGCGCAGTTCTTCAACAAATAGCCCGCCACGTCAGGCCTCGCCTACTTCAGGGACGGGCTCGGGCTTGAGCTCGTGCAGCCGATGGATGCCGGGCATCTCGATGAAACCCTCGATGGCGCGGATCGCCCGCGACCAGAGCCGGATCGCGGGATAGGGATCGAGCGAAACGCCCCCGTCGGGCGCCAGCGCCACATAGGGAAAACAGGCGATGTCCGCGACCGTCGGCCGGTCCAATGCGAGGAAGCGCTGGCCGCGGATACTCTGTTCTACGAGACCAGCTTCCAATTCGCGCAGGGCCGCCGTTCCCTGTCCCTGAAGGGCATCGATGTTGCCCGGGCGCAGCAGCATCTCGTGCAGGCGCGCCGCCCCCAGGCTTGCGGTCAGCCGATGCGAGAAAGAAATCCACTGCTGGACGCGCGCCGCATGCATGGCAGTATCGTTGCCCAACCATTGCGGTGCCGCCGTCGCGGCAAGGTAGACAAGCATGGCCGAAGATTCGGTCAGGACGAGGTCGCCGTCCTCGAGGATCGGGATCGAACCCGCCGGATTTAGTGTCATGAGTTCCGGACCGCGATGCTCGGCGCCGGGATGAAAATCGACGGGCCGGATGCTGAGCTTCACTCCTGCCAGCGCGGCCATCAGGCGCACCTTGTAGCAGCTTGGCGACAACACGTAATCGTAGAGCTTCATTGCGCCACCAGTTGCGCGCCGTAGGTGTAGCCATGGCGCTTCAGCCAGCGCCGGTAGGCAACCGAAGTCAGGTCGGCTCGCGTGGGTATCTCCATGCCGGGGTCGAGCGGCAGCAGCCCTGGTATCTGGTTTTCGAGGATCGACCGGTCCTGGACAAAGATCGTCTGCTGGAAATGGATCAGGTCTGTCATCGGCGTCTCGTCGTCGAACAGCGCCATCCATGGCCACACGTTACACAGGTCTTCGGCAAGCGGCTGCACGAAAAGCGTAATGACGTCCCATTCGCCCGGGCGCGGCGGGCAGGTCTTGTAGAGGATTGAGCAGGTCGGCGCGGGCACGCGATACATATATTCCGTCGTTATGCCGCCTTCCGCCGATTTGGCGGCCTGCGGCTGGTAGAACTTCACCTGGGTCGCCCAAACCTCGTCTTCGTCCTCCCGGATCTCGACCTTGTAGTTCTGGACCTCTGTGTGCGGTTCGGAGCCCAATATATCGGTATGGACGAACGGAAAATGAGCAATGTCCAGGAAGTTCTCCACGGCGCGCAATGGCGAGCAGCGCACGCGAACCACCCCGACATCGACGAGCCGGCGGCCGGGCTGATCGGCCTCGGGGATCGCAAACAGCGGCTTTTGCGGATCACCGAGCGATGACCAGACATGACCATAGCGGATGCAGGCCGGCAGCGCGCGTTCGTTGCGGCCCGTGACCTTCGCGTTTCCGTCTTCGCCGCGCCTCACCACGATCGGCTCGCCCATCAGGGCCGTCTTGCATCCATGCACATCAAGCTGGCTGGCGAGGCCGACCGGATACCATTCGTCGATCATCGCGTTACGGGTCATTGGGCGATCCCGCTGCGCGAAATATGCTCGGCCGCCCGTCGCAGCGCCTCGGCGGCCCTCGACGCGGCGATACGCTGGGTCGGATTGCTGTCTTCGTCCACCAGAACATGCATCAGCGTCCGCGCTTGCCCTTCGGGGACTAGCAGCAGCTGGACGGTCTGGGCATTGTGCGTGTAGTCGAGCAGGCCTGCGGCGGACTTTGTGCCCGCGGCCGCCTCCAGCGCCGCGATGTCCGTTTCCGCCATCATCGAGCGCAGGGGGGCAAGGCCGTCGAACCGCGGCGGCCCGGCGGCGGGTTCGCCAGCGGAAATCCATATGATACCGTCGCCCTCCTCAACGGGCTGCATCGCGACACGAATCGTGTCCGGCGGCGTCAGTCCCGGATGGGCCGGGATGCGCAGGCAGTTTCCCTCCTGGGCATAGCTCCAGCCGTGATAAATGCAGGACAGGGTCTCACCGCGCACGAAGCCGTGGGAAAGGCGCATGCCGCGATGGGGGCATCTGTCGGCAAAGGCCGCCGCACGGCCGGAGCGGCTTCGCCAAAGGGCAACTGGTCCGGCTGGCGATTGCGCCGGCATTACGGTTCCCGCCGGCAAGTCCGCAGAGAGGGCAATAGGCATCCATGAGCCGGTCGGATAAGGCGGCATACATCAACTTTCAAACAACACCAGTATCTTCCCGCGCGCAGCTTCGCGGTCAAGGATATGCTAATAGACCGGGTTACGTTTGCACAACATTTCCTCACTGGCAACAATGCCCAAAAAAGGTGCATGGTGCCTTTGGCGGGCAGAGGCCGCAGGCCGGAAACTAGGCCGATTCGCTCTCGATCGGCGCCCGGCGGATGGCTTCGACCCAGACATCGATTGGTCCAAGAGAGCACCCCATCTCCATCATGTCGATGAGCTCGGCCGGACCGGCAATGTCGAGTTCGATGCGGTCGGGACCGGCAACGCATATTGCCTGCGCGAGCCCGAGCTTGGCGGCGTGACGCTCGATCCACGGAAGGAAGGATGCCGCCTCGACATCGCCGAGGATCGTCATGCGCTCTCGCCACGAATAGCGATTTTGCTCGCTCATAGAACCTCGGCACTGAAACAGATTAATCATATACCTATCTACATTGTGCTCAATCGCTGAAGCACCTTTGGGCGCGAGTAGGGGAAGCGGCGGCAATGGCGCCGTTTCGATGGCTGCAGCCGCTTATCAACTAAAGTGACATTGGTTCAGTCAGCGCATTGATTAAATCAGATATCCCGATATACAAGATAATTTCGGGTACAGATTTTAGCGTAGACTGGCAAATCAATGAGTCGCAATTTTCTAGTGATCGAGCCTGAGGAGGGCATCGCCGTCCTCAAGGGGCTGGCCTCTTTGGCACGCATCTCCATGCTGAAACTGCTGCATGAGAAGGGGCCGATGAATGTCAACGACATCGCTGCCGTGCTGTCGCTGCCGCAATCGACGGTCTCGACCAATATCCAGGTGCTCGAGGATGCGGGCCTGATCCGCACCGAGAACCAGAAGGCGAAGAAAGGCAGCCAGAAGATCTGCTATCCGACCGCCGAGGAAGTGCTCGTGGTGTTCAAGAGCGAGTATCGCGCGGTCAAGAACAATGCCATCGAAGTGTCGATGCCGATCGGGCTCTACACCGGGTTCGAGGTGACGGCGCCCTGCGGCCTGTGTTCTCCGGACGGCATCATCGGCCTGCTCGACGTGCCGAACACTTTCCTCGATCCGGACCGTATGAAAGCCGGGCTTTTGTGGTTCACGCGCGGCTTTGTCGAATACCAGTTCCCCAACAATGCGAAGCTCGCCAATGCCGAGATCACCGAGCTCGAAGTGGTGATGGAACTGTCCTCGGAAGTGCCGGGCACCAGCGCCGACTGGCCCTCCGACATCACGCTGACGATCAATGGCGTCGATGTCGGTACCTGGACGTCGCCCGGCGATTTCGGCGACAAGCGCGGCGTCTTCACGCCCGCCTGGTGGAAGCTCAAGGGCTCGCAATATGGCAAGCTGAAGAACTGGCGAATTTCCACCGACGGCACCTATGTCGACGGCGTCAGGATTTCCGAAACCAGCCTCGCCGCGCTCGATCTCAAGGGCCATCATTCAATCCGCATCCGCATCGGCGTCAAGGACGACGCCAAGCGCCCGGGTGGAATTAACATTTTCGGCAAGGGATTTGGAAATTACGATCAGGACATCCTGCTCAGGATCAAAACCGGTTGATATCATCAAACCGGGTTTCGAAGATAGCGCAGCAATTTCAGCCGCTTGCTTCTATTGACAGCCAATGCCTCCGTTCAATTGTCAGACATTTGGCTGTTTTTGACTTGACGAATAGCCGTTGCTTCCCTTTGATATCGAACAAGATGATTTAAATCATAATTTGTGATATATGGGAGGAATGCATGAAGGCAGCCGTCACGGCGCATCCGCACTATGTTGTCTCGAAAATCGATCCGAGGCTCTATGGATCCTTTATCGAGCATCTCGGGCGTGCGGTTTACACCGGCATCTATGAGCCGGGGCACCCGACGGCAGATGCCAATGGCATGCGTCAGGACGTCATCGATCTGGTCAGGGAACTCAATGTTCCGATCGTCCGCTATCCCGGCGGCAATTTCGTGTCCGCCTACAATTGGGAAGACGGCATCGGCCCCAAGCAAGAGCGCCCGGTGCGCCTCGACCTCGCCTGGCACACATCGGAAAGCAACGAAGTCGGTCTGCATGAATTTGCCGACTGGTGCGCCTCCGCCAACACCGAGATGATGCTTGCCGTCAATCTCGGTTCGCGTGGCCTCGATGAGGCCCGCAACTTTCTCGAATACGCCAATCATCCCGGCGGCAGCGAATGGAGCGACAGGCGCATCGCCAACGGCCGCAAGGAGCCCTTCGACGTCAAGCTCTGGTGTCTCGGCAACGAAATGGACGGCCCCTGGCAGATCGGCCACAAGACCGCCGACGAGTACGGCCGCCTGGCCCACGAGACCGCCAAGGCGATGCGCGCCTTCTCCAAGTCGCTGCAACTCGTGGTCTGCGGCTCTTCCAATGCCAGGATGCCGACCTATCCCGAGTGGGAAGCGACGGTTCTCGACCACACCTACAACGAGGTCGACTACATCTCGCTGCACATGTATTTCGACAACGAAGCCAATGATGCGCCGAACTACCTCGCCATGAGCGAGAAGCTCGACGATTACATCGTCGCGGTCTCAGGCGTCATCGACTACATCAAGGCCAAGAAGCGCTCCAGCAAGCAGGTCTACATCTCGTTCGACGAATGGAACGTCTGGTACCATTCCAAAGAGCAGGACAAGAAGATCCTCGGCGGCAATGATGGCTGGCCCTTTGCCCCGCCACTGCTCGAAGACATCTACAATTTCGAGGACGTGCTGCAAGTCGGCCTGATCCTCAACACCTTCATCCGCCGTTCCGACGTGGTCAAGATCGCGTGCATGGCGCAGCTGGTCAACGTCATTGCGCCGATCATGACCGTTCCCAATGGCCCGGCATGGCGCCAGACGATCTACTATCCCTATCTCTATGCGTCGATCTACGGCCGCGGCAATGCGCTGGATCTCAAGGTGGAAAGCCCGACCTACAAGTCCACCGTCGCGGGCGACGTTTCCTATGTCGACGTCACCGGCGTGCATGACACGCAAACTGGGCATGTCACCTTCTTCGCCGTCAACCGCCATTCGAGCGCGGCAATCGAAACCGTGATCGACATCAATGGCTTCGGCGCGGCCGATATCGTCGATCACCAGGTCATGACGCATGCGGATCTGAAAGCCGTCAATTCGGCCGGGAACCCCGGCAATGTCGGCCCCAGGAAGGGGGAGGGCGCCTCAGTGGCTGGCGGCAAGCTCCGCCTGTCGCTGCCGGCCTATTCCTACCAGATGATCCGCCTGAAGCTCTGACTTCAGGCGATCATCGGAAAGTGCATGCGCCGAGGAGGAGCGTCGACGTGACAGCCGATATCGAGATCAGGAATGTGAGCAAGCATTTCGGTGCCATGTCGGTGCTGGAGGACCTGTCGCTTTCCATCAAGGCACGCGAATTCATCGTGTTCCTTGGACCGTCCGGCTGTGGGAAGTCGACGCTGCTGCGCATGATCGCCGGCCTCGAAACCGTCGACAGCGGCGAGATCGCCATCAACAACGAACGCATCGATCATCTGCCGCCGGGCAAGCGCGGCATTGCCATGGTGTTCCAGTCCTACGCGCTCTATCCGCATATGAGCGTGCGCGACAACATGGCCTTCGGGCTTGAGAATATCGGCATGTCGCGCGAGGTCATCGATGCGCGGATCAACGAAGCCGCCCGCATCCTCGAAATGCCGCATCTGCTCGAGCGCAAACCTGGCCAGCTCTCGGGCGGCCAGCGCCAGCGTGTCGCCATCGGCCGTGCGATCGTCAAGGAACCGAAGGCCTTCCTGTTCGACGAGCCGCTCTCCAATCTCGATGCGGCTCTGCGCACCCGCACCCGTCTCGAACTTGCCCAGCTTCACCAACGCCTGCAATCGACGATGATCTTCGTCACCCACGATCAGGTCGAGGCGATGACGCTCGCCGACCGCATCGTCGTCATGAACAACCGCAGGATCGAGCAGATCGGCTCTCCGATGGAGATCTACGAACGCCCCGCGACCAAGTTCGTCGCCGGCTTCGTCGGCGCCCCGGCGATGAATTTCATCGAGGCGACGCTCGACAGATCGGGCGGCAACGCCGCGGCCAAATTCGCCGACGGCATATCGGTCCAGACCGGGATCGACTCCAGCCAGTTGGCCGATGGCAAGTACAGCTTCGGCATCCGTTCGGAGGATGTCCGCATCGTTACCGCCGGACAGGGCAATGCCGACGGCGTGGTCGATGTGCTGGAGCGGCTCGGCGAACGCACCCTGGTCTACGCACGGCTGGGTGACGGCCGGCAGATCGTCGGCTCCGATGCCGGTAACAGCCGCGTCGCGGTCGGCCACAAGGTCGGGCTCGCGTTCGACGGCCAGAAATCACATCTGTTCAACGAGACCGGCCGCGCCTGGCACGCGAGGGAGGCCTGATATGGCTGACCGGCTGACGATACCGCAGACCGCGACGCCGGCCGCGAGCGCCAGGGCGCCAAGCATCGATATCTATGCGCCACAATGGCGAAACTTCATGTTCGTCGCACCATTCCTGTTCTTCTTCACGACGCTGCTCGTCTTCCCGCTCCTCTGGGGAATGTGGCTGAGCTTCCACAAGGCCGACACCTTCTCGTCCGGAAATTTTGTCGGGCTCGGCAACTATGTCAGGTTGTTCCACGACAAAGTGTTCCTGCAATCGGTCTGGAACACCTTCTACTTCGTGCTCCTGACGGTGCCGACGCTGGCGCTGATAGGCCTTTTTCTGGCACTTTGCCTCAACCGCCGCACCCGTACTGCAGCAGTGCTGCGGACCCTGTTCTTTTCCTCCTCCGTGCTGTCGGTCACCATCGTCACACTGATCTGGCGCATCGTGTTCATTCCGAATGTCGGTCTGCTGTCGACGATCTACGGATGGTTCGGCGCCACCGCTCCGGCTTTCATTTCCGATCCCAGCCTTGCGATGATCGGCATCGCCATTGCCACCATCTGGTGGTGCATCGGCCTGCCGATGATGCTCTTTCTCTCGGCCCTGCAGCAAATCCCGCAGGATATTTACGAAGCAGCAGCGCTGGACAATGCCAATCGCTGGCAGACGCTGCGCTCGATTACGCTGCCGTCGATCAAGCGCACCTTCATCCTGGTGATCATTGTCCAGATCGTGCTGCAATTTCAGCTGTTCGGCCAAGCTTGGCTGATGACACGCGGCGGCCCGAACAACCTGACCAAGCCGATCGTGCTCTACATCTACGATACCGCATTCCGGCGCTGGGATCTGGGCTTGGGTGCCGCGGCATCGGAGGTCCTGTTCATCCTCATTCTGATCGCGGCCATGGCCCAGTATCTCGTCACGCGCAACAGGGCGGATCAGGCATGAGAGCGCCAGCCATTTCCACCAAGGGACGTGCATTTGGCGACCGCGTGTTGTTGGCTCTCGTCATCCTGCTTTCGATCGTCATGATCGCGCCGGTGCTGTGGGTGATAGGCCTGTCGCTGAAGGAAAATGTCGAGCTGATGGCCGATCCCAATTCGGTCTTTCACGCGCCCTATACGCTCAAGAACTACCTCAATACCATTGGCACCTCGTCGGTATTCGTCTGGGTGCTCAACAGCATCATCGTCTCGGGCGGATTGACACTTGGCACGCTGGTTTTGTCGTCGCTCGCCGGCTACGGTTTTGCACGGCTGAACTTCCCCGGCCGAAACATCCTGTTCGTCATCGTGCTGTTCGGCCTGGCGGTTCCCGAACAGGCCGTGCTTGTCGCCCGCCACCAGATCTTCAGCATATTGAAATTCCACAACACCTATCACGGGCTCGTCCTCCCCGGCCTGTCGGCTTCGTTCGGCGTCTTCCTGATGACCCAATATTTCAAGGCCATCCCGAAGGAGCTGGACGAAGCCGCCTTGCTGGACAATGCCAGCCGGTTCAGGATTTTCTGGAAGGTGCTGCTGCCGCTCACGGTGCCTGCACAGGCAACGCTCGGCATCTTCACCTTCCTCGGCGCGTGGAACGACTATCTGTGGCCGCTGATCTCGGCGACCAAGAAAGACATGTACACGCTGACCGTTGGCATGGCCTCGACGCAGACCAATTTCGCCCAGTCCGAAGGCATCGGTTTCCTGATGGCGCAGGCGGTGTTCGCCGGCGCGCCGATCCTGATCGTCTACCTGTTTTTCCAGAAATACATCGTCACGGCCGTCTCCGGCGCTGCGGTGCGATGACGGGATTGCCTCACGGCGAGGGAGTGCGCCGCGGCGATGGAAAGCATGACGCCAATCCAGGGTGGAGTGGCGGAAATTCAGTAGGAGGAACTGACATGAATATGAAGAGAATGCTATTTGCCGCGGTCTCCGCGGGGGCAATGATGCTGGCCAGCCCGAGCCTGGCGGCGACGGAACTGACCGTGCAGCGCTTCTTCGGTGCCTGCGATGCCGATTTCGGCACCAACACCGATGTCACCAAGGCTGTCGGCGAATGCGGCATCATCACTTCGCTGATCAACAAGTTCAATGCTGACAATCCCGATGTGCACGTCAACGTCTCCACCGTGGAATGGCCGGGCTATGACCAACTGACGGCGCAGTTCGCTTCGGGCGATGCTCCCGACATCGTCACGATCCATGAATCGGCGCTTTCCGACTACCAGTCCAAGGGCCTGCTGATGCCCCTCGACGATCTCTTGAAATCCGTCGGCGTCACGCCTGACGCCTTTACCGATGCAGCGCGTGAAGGCGCCACGAAGGACGGCAAGATCTACGGCTTGCCGATCGACAGTTGGACGATGCTCTATCACATCAACATGGATCTCTTCAAACAAGCCGGCCTCGTCAATGCCGACGGCACCCCGATGCTTCCGAAGTCGCCCGAGGAACTGCTCGCCCAGGCCGAACAGTTCAAGCAGAAGACCGGCAAGCCCTACTTCGTCCAGAACCTGGCCAATGAGACCGCACTCTACACGCGCAATCTCTACACCTATCTCTTCCAGCAGGATTCCGACTTCTTTGCCGACCCGAAGCATGTGAAATTGAACACGCCGGAGGCCAAGAAGGTCGTGGAGATGTACAAGGCGATCTTCGACAAGGGCTACACCACCAAGGACCTCGACTACGGCGGCGCGATCAATGCTTTCCTTGCAGGTGACGGTGGCGTCCAGCTCAACGGCACCTGGGTTGTCGGCGACAACAACGCCCAGTCGGAAACCAAGGGCACGGCGCTCAACAAGGGCGGCTATGCGGTCTACCCGTATCCGCAGCTGTTTGGCGGCGCCCATGCGCAATATGCCGACGGCCACACCTGGGCAGTCTCGCAGAAGGACCGCACGCCTGAACAAACCGCGGCCATCGGCAAGTTCCTGAAGTTCTTCGCCGACAACGACTTCGAATGGTCGCGCACCGGCCACCTGCCGGCATACAAGGCCATCATCACCTCTGACGCCTTCAAGGCGCTGCCGCATCGCAACACGATCGCCGCCGTCGCCGATCTCGGCAGGCCGCTGCCGTCAGCGGTGCAGCGCCAGTTTGCGATCCAGGACATTGTCGGCGAAGAGATGAGTGCCGCAATCACTGGCCAGAAAGACGTCGACGCCGCGCTTGCCGACATGGAAAGCCGCGTCAACGAATTGCTCGCCAACATTTGACCGCGGAGGCGAATGCACCGCTCCACCCCACGGCTGGAAACAGTCATGGGGTGGAGCGAGCAGTCCCCCTTGTCCACGCAGGGCCATTCCAGCCTTCCGAAAGCGCCGCGCAATGAGATGCAGCCAGCACGCTGGCGCCAAGGACGCGTTGCGATGCCCGAACTGACGGAGACAAAAGCTCGTTGAATTCTACGAGGTCGGATTGCCTTGCTACTCGGCCCATGCCGCGATCCATTCCGCGATCGCCTCGGGGCCTCGATGTGTGGGAAGTGACCGACGTCGGGGACGACCTCCATCGCGTGCCGGGCGGCGAACCGATGTCGGTCGTCGACCTGCGCGGGGAGGATGCAGCCGTCGAGGGGCTGAGACATGCGGCGCGTCGCCCCAAGCATGCCGGGTCGCAGGATCGCCCGGTAGTACTTTAGAGGCGCCGGCATACTCGCCCGCAGGTGCTCGTGTAGCTCCGCCCATCGCACACCGTCGGAAGGGAGATCGCGCGCTGGTCGGCATAGTGTGAGGTGGCGACCGACATCAATTCTATCCCAGGATTGTTTTCATGGTGGCCCGCTGCATTGAACGTGGCGTCAGGCGATTTGAAAATGCAACGATGTTGTTCATGAACCCGGCAACCACGGACGCTTTCCCTTGTGACAGCGCTCGGAGGCCGATTTCGGCGACAGGACGGGGCTTCATCGTCAGAAGGCGCAGCATGGGCGAGACGGGAGCGCCGGCCGCCGCATCGAAGCCCGTTTCGGTGTGTCCTGGGCAAAGACTGGTGACGACCACCCCTTGCGGACGAAGTTCGTCGTGCAGAGCTTCTCCAAAAGCCAGCACATAAGACTTCGTCGCTGCGTAAGCAGCAAAGGTGGGAACAGGCTGGAGCGCCAAGAGACTCGCAATGAGAAGGATCTGCCCGGATCCCCGGGCTGCCATGGCCCGCCCGAAAACATAGCTTAGTTCGGTGAGCGCCGTGATGTTGAGCTGAATCATATCGGTGGTGCGCTCAAGTGGCGTTTCTAGAAATTCGCCATGCAACCCGTATCCGGCATTGTTCACCAGAATGTCGATCTGTAATGCCCTCTCATCCAGGCTTTTTTTCAAACCGGCCGCGGCGCCAGGCGCGGCAAGATCGATTGGCTCCACAAGAATATCGACGCCGTATTTTCGGCGAAGGTCGACGGCGAGGTTTTCCATTGGCTCCTTTCGCCGGGCTGCGAGCACGAGATTGACCTTCTGCGCTGCCAGAAGTTCAGCGAATTCGAGACCAAGGCCGCTTGATGCGCCTGTGATCAAGGCCCGTTTTCCCGGCGCGCCGTCCAACCTTCCAACAGAGGAGGTTTGTGTTTTCGTATCAGCAGCGTGTTGCATCTGTTCTCCTATCAATTGAGGGGGAGCCTACGGCGATGCTGGCTCGCCTTTGGCATTGCTTTCGTGTGAAGAAATTCGGAAGTCTCGCCGCAGCAGGACAGTCGTCGGATTGCCAAGCGGTGCGCGGTAAAATTTCAATCACCGGTCACTCCGGTGCTCGCGCCGGTCTGATCATCCCGTCCAGCGCCTGAACAAGGCGCTGGCGTTCACACCGCCGAAACCGAAGCCATTGGAGATTGCATACTCCATCTCCAATGGCCGGGCCTCGTTTGCGACGAAGTCGATGCCGTCGGCGGCCGGATCGGGAGCGCTCAAATTGAGTGTCGGCGGTGCCACCTGGTCCCTGATCGCCAGGATCGAGAAGATGGCACCAAGCCCGCCGGCCGCGCCAAGCAGGTGTCCGGTCGCGGATTTCGTTGCGCTGACGGCTATCGCGAAATCGCGCCCGAATACGCTCTTGATCGCTTCGATCTCACCCAGGTCGCCGACTTGCGTGGAGGTCGCATGCGCATTGAGATGACGAACCTCGCGCGCCGAAATCCCTGCTTGCGCAATCGCGATGTCCATGGCCCGGCGCGCGCCGTCGCCGTCCTCAGGCCCGGAGGTGACGTGGTGGGCATCCGCCGTCGTGCCGTAGCCGACGAGCTCGGCGAGCGGCGTTGCACCGCGCGCCAGAGCGTGGCTCAACGCCTCGATGACCAGCACGCCGGCGCCTTCGCCCATGACGAAGCCGTCCCGCGACATGTCGAAGGGACGCGAGGCTTGAGCCGGCGCCCAATTGAAGCCGGTTGAAAGGGAGCGTGCGGCAGCAAACCCACCGAGACTGACGATGTTCATGCATGCTTCCGTGCCGCCGCACACGGCAATATCAGCCTCGTTCGCGCGGATGAGACGGGCCGCGTCGCCGATCGCCTGGATACCGGCCGCGCACGCCGTCACCGGCGCGCCGAGCGGACCTTTGAAGCCATGACGGATCGAGATGTGGCCCGCTGCGAGGTTCACCAGGAAGGAGGGCACAGTAAAGGGCGACAGGCGGCGGGCGCCACGCAGGTCGACCGTGCGCACCGCCTCGGTGATGGCGGGGAACCCGCCGACCCCTGAAGCGATGATCGTTGCTGTACGCAGGCGATCCGTTTCCAAGGCAGGCTTCCATTTCGCCTGCGCAAGCGCCTCTTCCGCCGCCGCCAGCGCAAAGACAATGAACCGATCTACCTTGCGCTGATCCTTCGCGGACAAGATGACATCAGGATCGAAGCCGGCTTCAGGGTCCTCTTCCCGGGAAAGAACTGTTCCGCCGATCTTCGCCGGCAGGCTTTCCACCACTTCGTCAGGAAGCCTGCGGATGCCCGAACGACCGGCCAGGAGGCGCGACCATGACGCTTCGACATTGGCAGCAAGGGGCGTGACCGCCCCCATGCCGGTGACAACAATCCGTCGCATCTATTCTCCTATCACTTGGGTGCGCGGACAGCGCTGCCAACGCCGTTCAAGCGGCGACTGCTTCGCGAACCTGATCGGTTGCCGCATCCAGAAAGCTCTGCGCGAGGTTGGGGTCGTTGACGACCCGCGAGACGAGCACCGCGCCGACCATCGTCGAGAGAATGGCCATGGCCTTGCCGCTGGCTTCCTCGCCGTCGGCTTCGCCAACCCAACCGCTGAGCATCTCGAGGTATTCCCTGATCCCGGCCTCGAATGACGCCTTCACCTCGGCGCCCTGTCTGGCAGCATCCGAGCCAAGCGCAACGACCGGGCAGCCGTCCATCCTTTCTTCGCGATGTCCCTTGCTGAGGTAAAAGTCGATCACCGCGCCAAGCGGATCCTCGGGTTTCGCCGCGACCGCAGCCGACCATCGGTTGGTGGCGCTCGCCATTGCACGCCTGGATGCCTGCGCTGCCAGATCGTCCTTTGATTCGAATTGCTTGTAAAAGGCGCCCTGCGTCAGCCCGGCACCCTTCATCAGATCCTTGAGGCCGATGCCGTCAAAGCCGCGCTCGCGGAAAAGGCGGCTTGCCACATTGATGACGGCCTCGCGGTTTTCTGCGGCTTGAATTCGGCTCACTCGCATGATCGCTCTCCTTTTTTGATTGCGTTCGTAATCTATAACCGATATAGAAGTCGAACGCAATCTATTTTGAGATGAGGCGACGAGCGTGAAAAAGAGAACCGTTATCGTATTGGGATCGACCCTGATGGCGATGTCATGGGCGGCGGCATTCGCCACGTTTGCTACTCCTGCGCACGATGCTCCTTTGGTGACTGACCCAAGGCAAGAAGCGCCTTTCGTCAGACTTGTGTCGGCAGCGCCGGTCACCGGATCAGAACGTGGCTTCACCGGCATCATCGGGGCGAGGGTGCAGAGCAATCTCGGCTTCCGAGTTCCAGGCAAGATCGTGGAACGGTTGGTGGACGTCGGTCAGGAGGTTAAAGCCGGTCAGCCGCTCATGCGGATTGACGATACCGATCTGCGCCTTGCGCTTTCGGCGAAACGCAATGCCGTTGCGGCAGCGCGTGCAACAGTCGCTCAAACACAGCCGGATGAACGGCGATACGCCAGCTTGCTTGGCAGTGGATGGGTTACGCCGCAGCGCTACGAGCAGGCGAAGGCTGCGATGGATACAGCCCAAGCGCAACTTTCCGCCGCCGAAGCCGACGCACGGGTCGCCGAGAACGAGGCGGCCTACGCAGTTCTGTTGGCGGACGTGGATGGGACGGTGGTTGAAACGCTTGGCGAGCCGGGGCAGGTCGTTGCAGCCGGCCAGCCAGTGATCCGGACCGCCAAGGCAGGCCCGCGCGAAGCAGTTGTCGCGCTTCCCGAAACGATCAGGCCGGCGATCGGCTCGGCAGCCGAGGCCAGCGTGTATGGTGGCGATGAGCGTCGCTACTCAGCGCATCTGCGGCAGTTGTCGGACTCCGCCGATGCCCAGACCCGCACCTATGAGGCGCGCTATGTGCTCGACGGCGAGGCTGCCGCGGCACCGCTTGGCGCGACGGTAACCATTCGGCTCGCAAGCCAGGTGAAACAGCCAGAGGTCCAGGTGCCACTGGGAGCCGTGCTTGATGACGGCCGCAAGACCGGTGTTTGGGTGTTGGACAGCGCCACCTCAACCGTACACTTTCAGGCCGTCCAGCTTGTTCGCGTAACCAGCGAAACCGCTGTGATCTCCGGATTGAACTCCAACGTTCCCATTGTGTCGCTCGGCGCTCACCTCCTGCAGGAAGGCGCTCTCGTCAGGACTGAGTCCGAAAGCGGGAGCAAGTGATGAGCTTCAATCTTTCCGCGCTCGCCGTTCGCGAACGCGCCGTCACCCTGTTCTTCATCCTCTTGTTGGTGGCCGCCGGCGCCTACGCCTTCCTCATGCTCGGCCGGGCCGAGGACCCGAACTTCACCATCAAGACCCTGACGGTCACGACGGCATGGCCGGGCGCGACGGCCCGCGAGATGCAGGACCTTGTCGCCGAGCCGTTGGAGAAGCGGCTTCAGGAGCTCACCTGGTACGACCGGGTCGAGACCACCACGCGGCCGGGCTACGCCTATATGACGGTCACGCTGAAGGACAGCACACCGCCATCCGCCGTGCAGGAAGAATTTTACCAGGCCCGCAAGAAGCTGGGGGATGAAGCCCGCAACCTGCCGCCCGGCGTCTACGGCCCCTTCGTGAACGATGAATATTCGGATGTGAGCTTCGCCCTTTATGCGCTGAAGGCCAAAGGCATGCCCATGCGGGAACTGGCGAGGCAAGCCGAGGTGATCCGCCAGGACCTCTTGCACGTGCCCGGCGTCAAGAAGATCAACATCCTTGGTGAACGTCCCGAACAGATATTCGTCGAGTTTTCCTACGCCAAACTGGCAACCCTCGGCGTGTCGGCACAGGACATCGTCGCTGCCCTGCAGCGGCAGAACACTGTCACGCCCGCAGGCTCAATCGACACCCTGGGGCCGAGGCTCTTCATTCGGGTCGACGGCGGCTATGACAGCGTTCAGGCGATCGCGGACACGCCGATTGTCGCTGGGGGGCGGACGCTGAAGCTCTCCGACATTGCCGAGGTCAGCCGCGGCTACGAAGACCCTCCCACATATCTCATCCGGCGTCAGGGCGAGCCCACCATTATGCTTGCAGCCGTTATGCAGGAAGGCTGGGATGGTCGCGCGCTCGGCAAGGCGCTGGAAGACAAGACTGCCACGATCGCACAGGCACTGCCGCTCGGTATGACGCTCGACAAGGTAAGCGACCAGGCCGTCAACATCACTTCGGCGGTCGACGAATTCATGTTGAAGTTCGCGATGGCGCTCGGTGTCGTGCTGCTGATCAGCCTGCTCAGCATGGGCTGGCGCGTCGGCATCGTGGTGGCCGCGGCAGTTCCGCTGACACTTGCGGTGGTCTTTGTCATCATGCTGGAGACCGGCCGGTTCTTCGATCGCATCACGCTGGGAGCCCTTATCCTGTCGCTCGGTCTCCTCGTCGATGACGCCATCATCGCCATCGAGGTGATGGTGGTGAAGATGGAAGAGGGCATGGATCGCATCAAAGCGGCCGCCTATGCATGGAGCCACACTGCGGCGCCCATGCTGTCGGGTACGCTTATAACGATCGCGGGCTTCCTGCCGGTGGGGTTCGCCCGCTCGTCGGCCGGCGAATATGCCGGCAACATCTTCTGGGTCGTGGGATTCGCCCTCATCGTCTCCTGGATCGTCGCGGTGGTCTTTACACCCTATTTGGGCGTCAAGATGCTGCCAGCGATCAAACCGATCCCGGGTGGGCACCACGCGATCTACGGCACGCCGAACTATCAACGCCTGAGACGACTCATCACCTTTGCAGTGCGCCACAAGTTCGTGACCTGCGCAGTGGTCGGCATCGCCTTCCTGCTCTCCGGTGTAGGCATGGGCGCTGTGAAGCAACAGTTCTTTCCGACTTCGGATCGCCCTGAAGTGCTGGTGGAGGTTCGTCTGCCGGAGGGGACCAGCATCGAGACGACGACCGCTGCGGTCGAGAAGCTAGAACATTGGCTGGACAGCCAGCCCGAGGCCAAGATCGTCACGAGCTACGTCGGTCAGGGCGCTCCGCGCTTCTTCTTCGCCATGGCTCCGGAACTACCTGATCCTGCTTTCGCCAAGATCGTCGTGCTGACCCCCGACGCCGAGGCGCGTGAGGCGTTGAAGCAACGGCTCCGAGAGGCAGTAGCGCAGGGGCTTGCGCCCGAGGCGTATGTCCGCGTTACGCAGCTCGTGTTCGGCCCCTACACGCCGTTCCCGGTCGAATTCCGGGTCATGGGTCCCGATACCACACAACTTTACAGCATTTCCGAAAGGGCCCTCGACATCATGCGGGGGGTGCCGGACGTGCGGCAGCCCAACCGCGACTGGGGCAATCGCACGCCTGTTCTTCGCTTTGTCCCGGATCAGGATCGCTTGAACCTCCTCGGCCTCTCGTCGGCTGAAGTGAGCCAGCAACTGCAATTCCTTCTTACCGGCATCCCCGTCACAGAGGTGCGCGAGGACATCCGCAATGTCCCTATCGTGGCACGCAGCGCCGGCAACGAACGGCTGGATCCGACGCGGCTGGCGGATTTCTCCCTGATGAGCCGTGACGGTCGGCAGGTTCCCCTCGACCAGATCGGCCATTCCGAAATTCGCATGGAGGAGCCGATCCTGAAGCGCCGCGACCGTATGCCCGTCCTCACGATCCGCTCGGACATCAACGAAGCGACCCAACCCCCTGAGGTCTCCCAGCAGATCATGACTGCGCTTCAGCCGCTGATCGCCTCCCTTCCAGCCGGTTATCGCATCGAGCTGGGTGGATCGATCGAGGAAGCCGGCAAGGCCAACGCGGCCCTGGGCAAGGTCTTTCCGCTCATGATCGCCATCACGCTGATCGTCATCATGTTCCAGGTCCGCTCCTTCTCGATGATGGCAATGGTGTTGCTGACGGCGCCACTTGGTCTTGTCGGCGCCGTGCCGACATTGCTCGCCTTCAACCAGCCCTTCGGGTTCAACGCTATCCTGGGGTTGATCGGCCTCGCCGGCATCCTCATGCGCAACACACTGATTCTGACCGAACAGATCAAGGAGAACCGCGCGGGCGGCCTAGACGCCTACCACGCTGTCATCGAGGCCACAGTGCAACGCACGCGGCCCGTCATTTTGACCGCCCTCGCGGCCGTGCTGGCCTTCATCCCCCTCACGCACTCAGTCTTTTGGGGATCGATGGCCTACACGCTGATCGGCGGCACGGCAGTTGGCACGGTCTTGATCCTGCTGTTCCTTCCCGCGCTCTATACGGCGTGGTTTCGGATAAAGCCGACTACGGATGAGATCCCGACTACAAATGAGATCTATGAGGTTTCGACGAAGCAACCGGAACTACGAACAGCGATGGCAGCGGAGTAGGAGGCCTGGATGCTTCTTGCCGCCCTGGGTCGCATTCACTTCGTCGCGCAGGGAGTTCGACAACGACCACATGGCGGCCTTCGATGCGCCGTAGGCGCCGCCGCCACTGAGCCAGGATAGGACCGAGAGCAGGTTGACGATTGCGCCGCCACCGTTGGCCGCCAGGATCGGTGCGAACGCTTCGCGACGCGAAGCGGGCCATAGACGTTGACGTCGAACATCTCGGCGACACCGTCGAAACCACCGGTCAACAGGGGCTCCGGCA
The DNA here is from genome assembly GCF_056404935.1 of Mesorhizobium sp. P2_A8. Taxonomy (NCBI): domain Bacteria; kingdom Pseudomonadati; phylum Pseudomonadota; class Alphaproteobacteria; order Hyphomicrobiales; family Phyllobacteriaceae; genus Mesorhizobium; species Mesorhizobium sp. P2_A8. Next base: position 23,956 of record NZ_JBFUDB010000003.1, on the reverse strand, counting down.
CCAGGGTGCCGGCGTTGTTGACAACGATGTCCACGTCGGTCGCGATTTTCGCCAAATCCGAGATTGCCTGAAGCCCATCGGCACGATGGCGAATTTCTCAATGTCGTAGAATTCGTCGCTGGTCACTTCAAGCCAGCTGCGCAGGCGGTCGCCCGAGGCATCGGTGAAAGGCATGCCCGACAGGTGCACCTTGGTTCCTCGCGCATGGCTGGCGATCAGGATGCGGGCGCTGGATGATGGCCGCAGCATCGGCCGCGGCTCATGCGGCAGCGGTTTGCCTACGGGATTTTCGACGCAGATGCGGCAGGCCCGAACCGTCGCTGCAAAACTGTTCAGTTCCACGCTCAAGCGGCGGCACTCGGTCGGCTGGAGATCGCCTGATGCCAGCGCAGCACATTGGTGTATTCCTCCGGCACCTTGATGCGTGCCGGCTTCATGAAGTCGACCGCGATCAGGCCGGTGATATCGGCAATCGAATAGCTGTCGCCGGCGACGAATTCCCGGCACGCCAGCTCGTCGTCGAGGATTTTCAGGAATGCGACCGCCTTCGGTTTGTTGGCCTCGCCCCATTCGGGGATCTGCGGAATTTCCAATTCCTTCATGGCCGGATGGATATGGCGAAAGGCCTGCGCGACGGAACTGAGCAGGTTGAACTCCATCCGCCTCTGCCACATCTCGACCTGCGCCTTGCCCAGCGCGCCACGCCCGAACAGGGCGGGCTCGGGGTGCAACTCCTCGAAATAGCGGCAGATGGCGACGGATTCGGTGATTTGGTGCCGTCGTCAAGCTCCAGCACTGGCAGGCGTTGCAAAGGATTGCGCGAGCTGACCGTCTGGCTCTTGTGCTCCAGCGCGCCCATGTCGACCGACACCAAAGGAACCGCGATCCCCTTCTCGGCAAGGAAAACGCGAACCCGCCGCGGATTGGGCGCCCGGTCGCTGTCGTAGAGTTTCATTCGATTCTCCCTTTTCCTTCCCAGCCAATGCTGGTTTCGCGGCCCCGCAGGCGGCAGCGGCGGAATAGTCAGAGCCATCGGCGAACCTCGGCCTTGTAGCGGCGGTAGTCGTCGCCGAACTTCGCTTCGAGATAGCGCTCCTCGCGGGCGATCACCTGCGTCTGGATCGCGATCAGCACCAACGGGAGCAAGGTGAAGGCGATCGGCCCGTCGAAGCCGATCGCAAGGCCGGCATAGATAAGCGCCATTCCGAGATACATGGGATTGCGGGTCCACCGATAGGGACCGGTCGTTGCGATGAGGGTCGTTGGCTGCGACGGCGGAACGTTGGTGCCCAGGCGCCGGAACAGCCCCGCCGCCGCAAGCATCATCGCCGCGCCGGCAACGAACAGCAGCGCGCCCGTCGCGACCAGCAACCACCAGTCGATGCCGAAAGAGCGGAGGGCGACGAACCGCTCCGCCGCCAGTCCCAACAGCAGCGCTCTCAGATAGAGGAAGGGCGGAGGGAAGCGCACACCCGCGCTGTCCGGTTCGACGGCCATGCTCATCCTCCAATCTGTGTCTTCTCAAACCAGCATCGACTGCTGGGCGGAGATACCCGCCGTCGCGCCGTGCGATGTTGCCGTGGTGACCGAGGCCATGGCTGGGTTGGCGAGGTCGCCGGCGGCGTAGATGCCGGGCGTGCTGGTTTCGCGGCGCTCGTCGACCTTGAGGGCGATGCCGAGGGGCGTGTCGACCGTGGCGAGTCCCAGTGATTCATGCAGGCTTGCGGACGGCTTGTTGCGCGGATGCGCGAACAAGATATCGACAGCGACATTGGGGGCGGTATCGAGCTTGACGGTGGCACTATGGCCCCCGTGACGGGCGATTTCGGTGATCCGGCCATCAACGACAGGTATGTTGCGGCGCGCCAGATCGGCCCGGATATCGGGGGCAATGTCGTGACCATCGGCGAAGACCGTCAACGTGTCGGTCCAATCGTGGTACAGCCTGACATAATTGTGCGACGGCGGGCCGGACCAGACGAGGCCCCAATGATAGCCGGCGACTTCAAAGCCATCGCAATAGGGGCAGGGCACAATGGATGTGCCCCAGCTTTCGGCAAAGCCCGGAACATCAGGCATCTGGTCGGCAACGCCATAGCTCAGGATCAGGCGGCGCGCGCCAAGGCTTTCGCCATCGCCAGTGAGGACGGAGAAATCGTCGATGGCGCCGGAGATGCTGTCGGCCCGGGCATTGACCAGCCTGACCGTGGGATAACGCGCCAGCTGCTGCCGCGCCTCGGCCAGGATGTCCAGCGGTGGCTTGTGATCGTGGCCAAGCAGACCATGCGAGTGGCCGGCGAAGCGATTGCGCGGCAGGCCGGTATCGAGAACGGTGACCTTGCGGCGGGCACGGCCGAGCTGCAGGGCGGCGGCGAGGCCGGCAAAGCTGCCGCCGATGATGATGACGTCATCCATGGTGATGGGCTCCGTGTTGTGGATGGAGGGGTTGGGCTGGGCCTGGCGCGAAATACCGTCCAACGGTACGCGCTCGAGACGGGCAGCGAGCAGAGCTTCGGCATCGACGAGAAAGTCGCCCATCACTGTGTTGACCGGCCGGACGATGCCGCATTCGATATCGCCGGCGGCCCGGGGAAACTTGATTTGGAGGACACCTACGCATTGGCTTGCACCTTTTAGATACTATATGGTATCGTAAATCAAGAATTAAGATACTGTCAAGGACTGGAATTATCGTGACCGAAAACAGCCAGGCTCGGCGCGGCCGGCCCGCCAACGAGGCGCTTGGCCAAACGATAGTCGACGCCGCGTGCGAACTCTTTGTGGAATTGGGTTTTCAAGCGACGACATTGGACAAGGTCGCCCAGCGAGCGAGGATATCCAAGCTCAGCATTTATCGGCACTTCGAGAACAAGGAGGCGCTGTTCGGCGCGGCCATCGCGGCCCACTGCCATCAGTTTGCACCACAGGCTCTTATTGAAGGCGTCGACGGTTCGGCCGAAGATCAGCTCATCGCGGTGGGAACATCCCTGCTTCGCACGCTGTTGAGCCCGGACGTCCGCAGTGTCGAAGCCATGATCATGGCCGACAAGACGAATCAAAAGTCGTTAAGCAAGCTCCATTACGAAGCCGGCCCCGCCTATGTCATCGCCCAAATCGAGGCCCTGTTGCGTCAGTTGCACGCGAAGGCGGTTCTGAACGTGCCCGATCCTCTCCGGTCCGCCCGCTTGTTTGCCGCGCTTATCAAAGGATCCGATCTCTTGATTATCGCACGCTTCGATCAGGCGAGAGCAGAGGACGACAACGAAATAGAATCCTATTGCCGGTCCGCCGTCGCCATGTTCGTCGCCGCACACGGTGGGAACGACCACGCGGGCGGATAGCCTGGTTAAGAACGGATCAGAACAATGGATATGGCATGACAGAGAAAAATGTTTATCAGGTAGCCGACTGGAAAGGCCAAAGCGGGGAGCGCTGGGTCACTTACCAGGCCCGGCTCGATGCCATGATGGCGGTGTTCGGCCAGGCCGCGATCGAAGCCGCCGCGCCCGCCATGGGCGAACGCGTGCTGGACGTCGGCTGCGGCGCGGGGGCGTCTAGTCTGGATCTGGCCGCCCGCGTCGGCGCGGGGGGCTATGTGCTAGGCGTGGACATATCCGAACCGCTGATCGGCAGAGCGCGCGCTAGCGCCGCAGGATACGCCGGCAGTGTTCCAGGTGGCCGACGCCAGCAGCACCGAATTGCCCCAGGGCGCGTTCGACATACTGTTCTCGCGCTTCGGAGTGATGTTCTTTGACGATCCTACGGCGGCCTTCACTCATATGCGCCGTGCGCTCAAGCCGGGCGCGCGGGTCGCTTTCGTCTGCTGGCGCGGCATGGCCGAGAACGATTGGGTGCGCTTGCCGATGGGCGCAATGAAGGGCATCCTCCCGCCGATGACGCCGCCCGGTCCCGAAGCGCCCGGCCCGTTCTCGTTTGGCGACCAGGGGCGGGTGGCGCGTATTCTAACGGTGGCTGGCTTCACCGATGTCGCTATCGCGCCCTTCGATGCCTCCATCCCGTTCGGCAAGGGGGAGACGCGGGACGCGGCGCTCGACGACGCGGTGAAGATGACACTCGAGGTCGGCCCGCTGGCGCGCTCTCTCGCTGATCAGCCCGACGATATCCGCGCCTCGGCTGCGGTTCGTGCCGTCTTCGCGGGCTGCCCCGGCGAGCGGTCGGTGATGATCGATGGCGCGGCGTGGATCGTCACCGCCCGCAATCCGGCAAGCTGACAGGGATTAACAGGGGTACAGGCTCTGATCGCCGCAAAGCGCTCCGAGCGCAACCCGGAAATGCGGCCAGCGGTGCGGCGGCCATTCAACCTGGAAAGATAGTGAAACCGCCATCGACGCGGATGACCTGCCCGTTGATGAAGCGCGCGCGCGGACCGGCTAGGAAGGCCACCGCCTCGGCGATCTCTTCCGGCTCCGCATACCGGTTCAGCGATTTCCTGCTCGAATCCATGCGCTCCGGATCGACCACGCGGGTCGCCTGGAACCGTGCCGTCTTGGTGGCGCCGGGGCTGACCGCATTGATGCGCACGCCGTCGTCGATCAGTTCCTTGGCGAGGCAGCGCGTGTAATGCACGACCGCGGCCTTCAACGTCGAGTAGACGACCTCGGGCGAGCAGCCGAGGTGTGCCGCCGCCGACGCGATGTTGATCACGGAGCCGCCGCCACGCTGCTTCATCGGCGGCACGAAAGCCTGGCAGACCAGCATCGTGCCGATCAGATTGTTCTCGGTGAGCACGCGGATGTCGTCCAGTTCGATGTCGAGGGCGTTGTTCGGGTTCGGCTTGCCGCCCTTGGCGCCGATATCGCCGCCGGCGCAATTGACCAGCACATGCACGTCGCCGAGATCGGCCTCGATCTTGCGCTTCATCTCGGCCACCGCCTTCTTGTCGCCAATGTTGCCGGTCACCGACGTGACCTTCGTCCCATGCCGTTTCAGGCGCTCGACCACCTCGCCGAGATTGGCGAATTCGCCGTATTTGGCCGGCGCTGTTTCGTCCATGTCGTGGATCGCGACATTAGCGCCGAGTTCCGCCAGGCGCTCGGCCATCACTCGACCGAGGCCACGGCCGGAGCCGGTGACAAAGGCGGTCAATCCATCGAGTTCACGTGTCGTCATCGGATTATTCTCCACTTTCATCCAACCAGATTGCGCATGTTGGCGGCGCTGCGCCGGATCATGTCGAGCTCATAGGAAACCAGGGAACCGTCGTCTTCGCGCTCCCAAGGCGTGCGGTAGTCGGCATCGTCGGGTAGCCGATTGCGCTGCGCGGCAGCCAAGCAGGCGGCAAATTCGCGCGCCGTCTTCTCGGGATAGCCGTGCCACCAGTCGTCGCGCAGAAAGCGGACATGCCGCGCCTCCAATGCGCCCGGTTCGAGAACGGCGGTCATGCGATCGTGGTGTTGGCCGAGAATTGCGATCAGCTCGGGAAACGGCACCGCGCCATCGCCGATGGCACAACGGATCAGTCGGTAGCCTTCAGTCGTGAACTGCACGCGGTAATCCTTGAGGTGGACATGGCGAACATGCGGTGCGATCCGTCGCGCAAAATCGAGCGGCGCTTCGCCGACCGGGAATGTGTTGCCGGTGTCGAAGGTGACGCCGACGCCTTCGCCGCCGAGTGCGCAGAAATCGACAAGTTCCTGGCTGGTGAAGTCCTGGTGGTTTTCGATCGCAAGGACATGGCCTTCGGCAATCGCGCGGGGACCCCATTCCTTCAATCTCTCTCGAATGATGCCGGCGTACTCGCTCCATGTCTCGCCGGCAGCGTTGCGGTCGCCGCATAGAACCGGCGTCAGCGCCGTTCGGATGATTTTGGCCCGCAGCAGACGCGCGGCCCGAAATGCGTCGTCGAGCGGTTCGCCCACCAGAAGGCCGCTGCTGACGATCGGTGTGATCCCAAGGCTGGCGAGCCTTTCGCGCAGCGCGATCATCGCGTCGTCGGAAAGCTCGCTTAGCCATGGCACCCAGATCTCCAGCACCCGCGCGCCGAGTTCGGTCGCAAGCGCGATGAAACCTTCCAGCCCTGCCGGCTTGGGATTGGCGCGTGGCGTGCCGCGGGCCTGGAGGCCGAGATGATAGGTCAGACCGTAGGGGTTCAGGCCGACCTGGAGCATGGAGCGATCCTTTGATTCGGGTGAGGTCATCGCAGGCCGGCATCCACGGTGATCGACTGCTTGGTGATCATGCGGCTGTCGTCGGCGGCGAGGAACAGCACCGTGCGCGCGATCTCCTCGCCGAGCAGAACCCGGCGGATCATCTGGCGCTGCACGACCTGATCGACGGACGCCTGCGTCTTGAACCAGAGCTGCCGTTGCCGATTGGTGATGACGGCACCCGGCTCGATGGCGTTGACGCGGATGTTGTCGGGGCCAAACGCCTGCGCCAGCGCGAATGTCAACCCGACCACCGCAGCCTTGGCCGCCGCATAGGGCGCCATCTCCGCCGCGCCGAAACGCCAGGCGATCGAGGAAAAATTGACGATCGAGCCAAAGCCCAACGCCTTCATGTGCGAATGCACGGCCTGGGCGGCAAAGAAGTGGTGCCTGAGGTTCACGTCCTGGGCGTGGTTCCAGGTCGCCTGCGTGATGTCGGCGACTGGCTGGCGATTATCATCGGCGGCGTTGTTGACCAGCACGGCGACAGGTCCGAGGCGGTCGTGCACCGTGCCGATCGCAGCCTGGAGGGCGCGAATATCGGTCACGTCGCAGCGCATGAACAGTGGCGCGTGCGGTGCCGTGGCGGCGAGTTCGCGCGCGAGCGCCTCGCCGGCCTCCTGCTGCAGATCGAAAAACGCGACGCGTGCGCGATTGGCGGCGAAGGCGCGGACCGTGTCGGCGCCGATGCCCGACGCGCCGCCGGTGATCAGCACGACACGGTCGGCCAGGCTCGGATAGGTGGCGAAGGACACTGCGAAACTCTTTCAGATCAGGCGTTGGGTCGTCGGGTCGAACAAGCACGCACGCGCCATGTCGATGCCGAGCGTCACCGTCTCACCCATACGCGGCGTGCCGTCGGGGTCGAAACGGCCGGTGATCTCCCTGCCGCCCAGGCGCAGAACGGCCATGGTCTCCGCACCTGTCGGCTCGACCAGTTCGACCACGGCATCGATTTGCGCGATGCCAGGCTTGCGACGCGCCAGATCGGGATCGAACCGGTAGATGTGCTCCGGCCGGATGCCGAGAATGAGCTGTCGCGGCGTATCGGATGGAAGGGTCTGGACGATCGGCAGGCTGACCGTCTTGCCGTCGGCGGCCTGCAAGGCGACAGTCGGGCGACCGCCTTCTTGGCTCCGTTCGGCCGGCAGAAAATTCATCGCCGGCGAACCCATGAAGCCCGCGACAAACATGTTGGCCGGACGGTTGTAGATCGTGGCCGGCTCATCGAATTGCTGGACCGAGCCCTGGTGCATCACGGCGATGCGCGATGCCAGCGTCATCGCCTCGACCTGATCGTGGGTGACGTAAACCGTGGTCTTGCCGACGCGGTGGTGCAGCTTCTTGATTTCGGTACGCATGTCGACGCGCAGCTTGGCGTCGAGATTGGAGAGCGGCTCATCGAACAGGAACAGTTTCGGATCACGCACCAGAGCCCGGCCCATCGCGACGCGCTGGCGCTGGCCGCCCGAAAGCTGTCCGGGCTTCCGCCCAAGCAGCGGTTCGATCTGCAGGAAAGCGGCAACCCGCTTGACGGCCTCGTCCTGCTGCGGCTTCGGCACGCGGCGGCTTTCCATGCCGAAGGTGATGTTCTCGCGCACCGTCATCGTCGGGTAAAGCGCGTAGGACTGAAACACCATGGCGATGTCGCGGTCCTTCGGCGCAACCGAATTGACCAGCCGGCCGTCGATGCGGATCTCGCCGGAGGTTACGGTTTCCAGCCCGGCGATCATCGCCAGCAGGGTGGACTTGCCGCAGCCGGACGGCCCAACCAGCGCGATGAACTCGCCGTTCTGCGCCTCGAGATCGATGCCCTTCAGCACCTCGACGGCGCCGAAGTTCTTGCGCAGGGATCGGATGGTCAATGTCGACATGCGATGCCCTTCTTGGCGGACGGAGCGACAGGCGACATGAGACAGGTTCCGCTCACTTGATCGCGCCTCACTTGATTGCGGCTCACTTGATCGCACCTTGGGTCAGGCCACGGACGAAATATTTGCCGCCGAAGAGATAGATCAGCAGTGGCGGCAGCGCGCCGATCAGCACGGCGGCGCTCATGACGTCATAGGCGCGTACATTCGTGCCGCTTGCGGTCAGCGCGACGAGCGCGGCCGTGATCGGCTGTTGCTGCCCGGAGGTGAAGACGACACCGAACAGATATTCGTTCCAGATTCCGGTGAACTGCCAGATCACCGTGACGATCAGGATCGGTGAGGACAGCGGCAGAATGATCTTGCGGAAGATGCGCCAGAAGCCCGCGCCGTCGATGCGCGCCGCCTTGATGAGATCGTCGGGGATGCTGACATAGTAGTTGCGGCAGAACAGGGTGGTGAACGAAATGCCCTGGATGACGTGGATGAGAACAAGCCCGTAGACCGAATTGCTGAGGCCCAGATTGCCGAGGATGAATGCCCATGGCATCAACGAAATCTGGCCCGGAATGAAGACGCCGAGCAGCATGCAGGTGAACAGCGCTTCCGAACCCTTGAAGCGCCATTTCGACAAGATGTAACCGTTCATCGCGCCGACCGCCGTCGAGATGATCGTCGCCGGGATCGTCATTTTCAGCGAGTTATAGAAGTTGCGCTGCATGCCCTCGCAGGTGCCGCCGATGCAATAGGTGCTCCACGCCTGGCCCCAGGCTTCGAGGCGGAAGCTGCGTGGCAGCGAGATCAACCCGTTGCGCGCGATCTCCTGCTGATCGCGGAATGAATTCAGCACCACGACCAGCAGCGGGACCAGGTAGATCGCCGCGAAGATGACCAGCAGCCCATAGATAACGAAGCGGGCGAGGAAATGCCGGCGCGCCGCAACTGCCGCAGCGCGACGATCGAGCGACTGGTCCAGCACGACGTCAGCCATGGCCGGTTTCCTTGCGCCGCCGCCAGACCACCCAGAACGAATAAGGCACCAGCACCACGGCAAGAGCGGCAAGCATCATTATGGCCGCCGCCGCACCTTCGCCGATCTGGCCGCGTTGGAACATCAGGTCATAGACGTAGATGGCGGGGAAGGTGGTCGAGATCCCCGGGCCACCTTTGGTGAGGGCCGCCACGAGGTCGAAGGTCTTGATGGCGAACTGGATCTGGATGACGGCGACTGCCAGGAAGATCGGCGCAATGGTTGGCAGAAGCACTTTGCGATAGATGCGGAAGGTCGATGCGCCATCGATCTGCGCGGCCTTGACGAGGTCCTGATCCACCGAACGCAGGCCGGCCAGGAAGAGCGCCATGGCAAAGCCCGAGGCCTGCCAGACACCGGTGATGATCACCGCGTAGATCGCATAGTGTCGGTCGCTGGCGAGTGCGAAACTGAAGCTCGTCCAGCCGAAACCGCGCACCAGCGCCTGGATACCGTCGACCGGGTTGTAGAGCCAGCTCCAGACCGTGCCGGTAACGATGAAGGAGACGGCCAGCGGATAGAGAAAGATCGTGCGCCAGACCGCTTCGCCGCGCACGCGCTGGTCGATCAGGATTGCCAGCAGCAGTCCCACGGCCATCGAGCCGACGATGTAGAAACTGCTGAAGAAAAACAGGTTGTTGTAGGCGATGTTCCAGCGCCGGTTCGCCCACAGTGACGCGTAGTTGTCCAGGCCCACGAAGCCGTAGGTCGGCAGCAGCGAGGAGTTCGAGAGCGAGATGTAGAGCGTCCAGCCGGTGAACACGAAGACGTAGACGAAGCTCGCCACAAGGGAGGGGCCGAGCACCAGCAGGGGCACCGCGGAGCCCAGCCGTTCACGCCAGGGGCGGGCGGGCGTAGGAACCGACAGGATCAGGTCGTGATTTGACATTCAGAGCACTGGACTGGCAGAGCGCGGGACTGGGATGGAGGATGGCCGGGGTGCGGATAGAAATTGCGCCCGGCCATTCCCGTCTATTTCTGTGCTTCTGCCGCGTCGGCCATCGCGTTGGCGCCATCCTCGGCTGACATGTCGGGCGTCGCCACGAACTCGGTAATGGAGTCCATGATCGCGCCGCGCATCTTCTGCGGGATGGTCATGTTATGCGCCATCGAGCGGACCAGCGTGCCCTCCTTGATCGACGCCTGCAGATCCTTCTGCGAGAGCTGCTGGCACGGATTGAAGCCCTTCGACAGATCGATATCCAGGCGTGAGGGGATCGAGCCCTTGGCCTGGTTGAAGACCGTCTGGAAGTCGGGCGACAGGATTAGGCTGGCAAGCAGCTTCTGGCCGTCGATGTAATCCTGGTCCTTCTGCTTGAAGAACACGACCGAGTCCGAGTTGAGGATGAAGCCGGGTTTGCCCCAATCTGTCGGCGCCTGGGCGCAGACATAGTCGGTGCCTTCCTTGAAGCCGGCGGCGGTCAGCAGGCCGATCGTCCAGTCGCCCATGATGTGGAACGCCGCGTCGCCCTTGCCGACGAGCGCCGACATCGAATCCCAGTCGCGGCCGACCATGCCCGGATCCATGTACTTGCTCGTCATCAGGCGCATCTGCTCGAAGGCCTTGACCATCCCGGGGCTGCGCATGGATTCGACATCGCCTTGGACGAAGGCCTTGCGATAGAGATCGATGTCCTGGCCATAGAGCACGACCTCGAACACCGTCGAATCCGTCCAGTCGGCGGTCGAATGCGAAATGCAGATCTTGCCTGAGGCGACGATCTTGTCGCAGGCCGCATTGAACTCGGCCCAGGTCTTGGGCATTTCCGCCACGCCGGCCGCCTGCATGACCTTCGGCGAGGCCCAGAGCCAGTTGATGCGGTGGATGTTCATGGGAGCGGCGACCCATTTGCCGGTCGGCTTCATCACCGGAAGCAGTTCCGGCGCGACCACTTTCTCCCATCCTTCCGAGGCCGCCAACTCGTCGAGATCGGCGGTCATGCCGGTCTCGTTCCACTCGGCGATTTCCGGGCCTTTGAGCTGCACGGCAGGCGGCGCATTGCCGGCGATCACGTCGGCACGCAGCTTGGCCAGTGTATTGGCTGTGTGACCGGCGATCGAGGTCTGTTCCCATTTGCCGCCCTTGGCGGTGAACATCTCGCCGAGCTTGGCGATCGCCTGGGCGTCCGATCCGGTCGACCATTGGTGCAGCAGGTTCGTCTTGGGTTCGGCAAAGGCTGCCCCGGTGACAAAGGTGCACGCAGCAGCAGCGACCGCGAAGGCGGTCATGACGGATTTCATGGTTTCACTCCCACATATGGTTGCACGGTTCGTATCGACCGCTTATGGCCGCGGTTTGAAGCCGCCGCCGGCGAGATGCGTTAATCTCGAGTTCTTTCCAAGATGACATATTGGAGCTATCAGTCAACGATGTTTATGTTGATCCATGACAAAACCTTCGCTTAGAACCTGGCTGATCGACAGACCGTCCGCGTCGCCGGAGAGCATGATCGTGCGATGCCTGAGTGAACGCGGCGTACTCTCCGCGTCGCAGATCGCACGGGTCACCGGTCTGGCGCGCTCGACTGTCTCAACCGCGCTCAATGGCTTGAGAAAGTCGGGGATGGTGATCGAAGCTCCGACCAGCAGCGATGGCATCAGAGGTATCGGCCGGCCAGCCGCGGCGGTTACGCTCAATCCGACAGCGGGCACCTGCGTCGGAATTCACCTGGCTCTTCAGCAGATACGGCTGATCGTCGCCGATGTCTCGCATTCCGTCATTGCTGAACAAACTATCCCCATGGCTCTGGACTACCAGCCGCAACAGGCGGCCCAGATGGTCAAATCGGCAATTGCCCAATCTTACAAGGAAAACGGTCTGCCGGCGGCGGGACTCCTGGGGGTTGGGGTTTCCGTCTCCGGCCCTGTCAGCCGCGATGGAGTGGTGCTGCGCGCGAGCATGGTTCCAACATGGGCCGGCGTCAACATACGAGATGTGTTCGGGCCTGTCCTGGAACAGCCGATCTTCGCCGACAACGAGAGCAACTGCTCGGCCATTGCGGAGCTGATGTGGGGTGCGGCCATCGGCCAGGACGATTTCGTTCTGTTCAAGATTGATCTGGGTGTCGGTGGGGCCATTGTCCAGCAAGGCCGGCTGGTGACAGGCATCGCTGGCGGCGCCGGCGAATTCGGGCACATCAGCATCGATCCCGGCGGCGATCTTTGCCGGTGCGGCAATCGTGGATGCTTGGAGCTCTATGCAAGTTTTGCCCGGCCACTGGAACAGATTTCGCGTGTCGTGCGGCGGCAGGTCACAATGGACGATGTCATCACCATGGCCGAGCAGGGCGACGTCAGGGCGTTGCGGATGATCGAGGATACCGCCGAGATAGCCGGCCGGGGTCTCGGCCTGATCGGCTCGGTGCTCAATCCGCCGCTTATCATCATCGGCGGCCACATGGCTTTGGCAGGCGACATTCTATTGACCCCGCTGATCGCGTCCTATGAACGCCACACACTCATCAAGTCCCGCGATATCGCTCCGGCCCTGCGCACGCGCATAATCGTCGGCAAGCACACCGAGAACGATGCGTTGCTGGGCGCGGTCGGCCTGGTGCTGAGACACCAGACGAAGGAACTGTCGCTCGGCTGATCGTCAGGATCAGTCACTTGTGCCAGGTCAGGCGACGCCCGTGGGCTCACGGAGTCGCTTTTCGCGCTGGGCCAACAGTGGCGCGTTCGACCAATTGCACGCCGATGTTGACGCGCACGATGTTTGCGCCCGGATCTGCAATGCGTTTCATCAGCATCTGTATGCCGGCACGGCCCAGCTCGACGCGGTCGATGCGGATGGTCGTCAAGGGCGGGCGGCTATGAAGGGCGACCGCGATATCGTCGAGACCGATGACGGAAAAATCCTCTGGAACCGAGAAGCCGCTGCTTTGCAGCGCCTGCATGACGCCTAGCGCCACGATGTCGGTACTGCAGAGAAAGGCGGTCCCATCGGCCAGGCGGCCGTCCTGCAGCACTTGGCGGACAACCTGCTGCGTTTGAGATTCCTGGACGCCGAATTTGGACAGGTCCAGGACATGGCGCTGCGGATCGAAGCGGATGCCGGCTTCCTCGAGCGCAACCTTGAAACCCTCGAGCCGGCGGCGCAAGGACAGGCGATGCGGCAGTGTGACGTGAACGATCTCGCGATGCCCGGCGCTCAACAGGCGCTGCGTCGCGAGCCAACCCGCTGACCAGTTGTCGGGCAGGACACTGTTCAGGCGCATCGTGCGGTCCATGCCGTTGATGAGAACGGCCGGCAGTTTGCTGGCGATGATCCGCTCCAGCGCCTCCGGCTGGTCAAGGGCCGATGGCGGCGACCGCTCCGGTCCTGCCGGCCTGCAGCAGGTCCTCCACATCGGCCACCACCGAATCGAGGGAAACCAGGCGCACGTCGATCCTGAGCGAATGGGCGGCCGCCTCGTCTAGGGCGCCACGGATGACGTCCTCGTAGAACTGCGACCGTGAATAGAATTCCGCCGGCATGAGCATCGCGACGCTGTGGACACCTGCCTTATGCAGCGACCGTGCGGTCTTGCCCTGGTAGCCGTAGCGCTCGGCGATATCGAGGATCTTGCGCCGGCTCTCCTCGCCAACGCCGCTCCTGTTGTTGAGAACCTTCGAAACGGAAGCCACCGAAACGCCAGCCGCATCGGCAATGTCGCGAAGGGTCGGGGCGCTGGAGTTGTCGTCCATCAGGAATGATGCTTCCGATGCTGCGTTTGCTGATTTCCTGATCGTCGTGCCGGCAGGTTACTGCGCATTGCCGTTGATTCTCTACCAAAAGAACTGGGTATGCCCAAGCGAACGCATCAAGGCTTCCATGAAATAGTAGTCGCCGTAAGGAAGCATGTTGTCCGAAAAGCCGGCAGTGACATGCGCAGCACCATGCGCCAGCAGGCCCTGCGCTTCCGGATCTTCGGTGAGATCGCAACTGTCGAGCAGTCCGGCAAGCAAGCGCGCCCCGAACGCACGCCAGCGCGCGGCCTCTTCCGGCTCGCACCGGTGGGCAAGCATATACACGCCGGCGGCCATGATCGCGCCGGCGGAACTGTCGCGCGGCGCGTTGACTGCATCGGGCGCCGAATAGTCCCAGGCCGGGACGCCGTCGGTTTCCATCAGCGCCTCCGCCTTGGCGGCAAGGCGGCGGGCCGCGTCGAGGTAGAGCGGGTTGCCGGTGGCGGTGGCGCACTGCGCGAAACCATGGATCAGCCAGGCCTGCCCGCGCGACCAGCATGAACCGTCGGCATACCCCTGATGGGTCTCGCCACGTAGGGGCTCGCCGCTGGCCGTGTCGAAAACGAAGGTGTGGAAGCTGGTGTCATCGGCGCGCACCACATGTTTCAACGTGGTTGCCGCATGTCCCTCGGCGACATCGTAAAAGTCCATGCGTCCGGTCTCGCCATGCGACCAGTGGAGCAGCGCGAGGTTTTGCATCGTGTCGGCAATGATGCGGCCATTGGCAAATTCGGCCAGCGTCCCGCCGTGAATGGAACGCGCGTTCCAGGCCTGGAGATAACGACCTTCGGGTCGATATCTGCCCAGCAAGGCTGTCGCGGCCTCGAGCGCCATCCGATGCGCTTCCCGATCACCGGTCATCAGCCAATCCGAGACGCAGCCCAGCGAGAACTGAAAGCCCAGATCATGATCCTGCGCGTTGTGGTTGGCCAGAATACCCCGGAACACAGGGCGGCGAGCCCGGGCAGCGTTCAGGAAAACCGGATCGCCCGTCAGTTGCAGCGCCAGCCACAATTGTCCCGCCTGGAAACCGATCACCCAATCATAGGGGCCGCAATAGCTCCATGTGTTGTCGGCGAGGCCGATCTTGGGATTGCGCAGGCCGATGACGGGCATTGTGGCGCGCAGCCGGTCGATGCAACGGGCCAGCGCCTGCTGGCGGCGGTCGCGCTGGGGGTCCGGATTGGTGACCTCAACGGCCTGGAAATAGCTGCTTCGCTCGACGCCCATTTTTGCTGACCTTTTCGATTGCAAGCCCTTTCGCATGGCGGAGAAATTTCCGTCAATAGAGAAACTTTCTCTTAATAACAAAACTTTCGAATCCTGGTTTGCCGACATCGGAGGCGTCCGGTTTGGAAGTCGCCGTTCGTGCCCGCAGCACAGTGCTGTCGCGTCGTTGGAAGAGGGATGGCATGTCGGCTGTCGCCGCATTCGAAGTGAAGGCACCTCGCGATCGCTCTGGTCTGAGAGAGCAGTTGGCCGGCTATGGTTTCCTCGCGCCCTGGCTCATCGGCTTCTTCACCTTGACCCTCGGGCCCGCGCTGGCCTCGCTTTACTTCTCCATGACCGACTACAGCGGCATGTCGGCGCCGAACTGGGTCGGCGCCGACAACTACCTCCGCATTGCTACCGACGATCCGCGTTTCTGGACGGCGATGAACGTCACCTTCACCTTCGTCCTGTTGTCGGTTCCGCTAAAGCTGCTTTTCGCACTGGCAGTAGCGGTTGCGCTGAACAATGGACTGCGCGGCCTTTCGCTGTTTCGCGCCATCTTCTATCTGCCGTCACTCGTCGGCGGCAGCGTCGCAATTGCGGTGCTCTGGCGGCAAGTCTTCGCCGGCGACGGCCTGCTCAATCAGGCGCTGAACGCGGGAAACTTCAGCCCAAATAGCACGATGATTGCGATCGCCATGCAGGCCCCACTCCGCTTATGTGCGCGGCGCCAGATGTATACCGGCAAGCGTGCAGCGCACCGATCCACCGGCGCGTTCTATGGTCGGGATATCGAGCGGCACCAGTCGAGCGCTTTTACTGATTGTGGCGATCTGCTGCGGCGTCAGTGCCGACAATGCGGTCGAGGACAGCGCAAGGATGCGCCCGTCATTGCCCTGCAGCTCGATCGCATTGCCGGCGAACCTGGCGATCTGGTCATTGGCAAGGGCGATGACCTCGCGGCCCGATCGCTCGAAGCGGCCGACGATTTCCCGCCGCCTGGCTGGATCGGTGATCATGCCCAGACCGATCATCGCAAAATCGGTGGCGACACACATCAGCACATTGGTGTGGTAGACGGCCACCCCATCCGCGCCTTGCGCCGAAAAGGCCATCGGCTCGAAATTGAACTGGGTGCAGAAACGCTCGAGCGCGATCGGGTCGGTGCGGTCGGAACGAACCGCATAAGCGACCCGGTCAATGTGATCGAGCACCATAGCGCCGGTGCCCTCGAGAAAGAGGCCATCCGGTTCGAGCCCCGAGTAATCGATGACCTCCTGCACCCGATATTGAGACTTCAGCATTTCGATAATGTCGGCGCGCCGTTCCCGCCGCCGGTTCGGCGCCTTCATCGGATAGATCGCCACGTGGCCGCCCGCATGAGTGGAGAACCAGTTGTTCGGGAAGACGGAGTCCGGTGTATTGGTGCCGGTGTCGTCGAACAGATGAACGGCGACGCCCTGCTCTCGAAGCACCTGAGCCGCGTGGGTGATTTCCGCATGGGCCGGCGAAGACAGGTCGGCGCCGGTATCATCCATGCGCTGAAAGCGGTTGTCGGACGCGGTCTGCGTGTTGACGGTAAAATGGTGCGGCCGGATCATCACCACGGCGGAAGGGGCCTGGACGGAGAGAACGGAGCGTTTTTTCATGAGAGGCTCCTGTTGTTCAGCGGGCGCGTTGGAACATGCCGAACAGGTCGCGCGGGTCGTCAGGATCGGCGATCATGTCAAGGTCTTCATAGAGATCGGTGCCGACGATGCGCTCGCGCAGATAGCGCAGCGCCGAAAAGTCCTCGATGGCAAAACCGACGCTGTCGAAAAGGGTGATCTGTCGAGCGTCACGGCGCCCGGGCACCTCGCCGGTAACGACGCGCCAGAGTTCGCTGATCGGATAGTCGCTGCCCATCTGCTGGATTTCGCCTTCGCCCCAGGTCTGCGGCGGGTACTCCACGAAGGTATCGGCGCGCAGCAGGATGTCGCGGTGCAGCTCCGTCTTGCCGGGGCAGTCGCCGCCGATGGCGTTGATGTGAACGCCCGCACCGATCATGTTGTCGGTGAGGATGGTGGCAAACTGCTTGTCGGCGGTACAGGTGGTGATGATGCCGGCCCCTTCGATGGCGGCTTGCGCCGAGCCGCAGGCCACGACGGTGAGCCCGGAACCAGCGAGATTGCGGCGGGTCTTTTCGGTGGCGCGCGCGTCGATGTCATAGAGCCGGACGGTGTCTATGCCGCACACGGCCTTGATTGCCAGGGCCTGAAATTCCGCCTGGGCGCCATTGCCGATTATCGCCATGGTTCGAGCCCCCTGCGGCGCCAGATGTCGCGCGGCCATGGCCGATGTCGCGGCGGTCCTGAGCGCCGTCAACAGCGTCATCTCTGTCAACAGAACCGGGTAGCCGGTGGAGACGTCGGCCAGCAGCCCGAAAGCGGTGACGGTCTGCAGGCCTTCGGCGGTATTCCTGGGATGCCCGTTGACGTATTTGAAGCCGTAGGTCTTGCCATCCGAGATCGGCATCAGCTCGATGACGCCGTCGTGCGAATGGCTGGCGATCCGAGGCGTTTTCTCGAAGCTCTCCCAGCGGCGAAAGTCGTGTTCGATCAGGTCGCAGAGTTCGCGCAGCATGGTCTCGATGCCAATGTGGTGCATGAGGCGCATCATGTTCTTCACGCTGACAAAGGGCACAATTGCCTTTTGTGAGGGGAGTTGAGCGTTCATGATCCGGCCCTGCCATGGTTGACTTGCGAGAACTCTACGGTGCTCGGGTTGCTGGCCGAAATCTCAAAACCGATATAAATTGGTCAGGAGATTGATCAATTTGATCACTTGAACTGGTAAAACGGATAGGTAAGGGCGATGAACGACGAGATCGCGAAGTACGTGCCGGACAGCCTCGACCGCAGGATCATCGGGCACTTGCGGATTGATGGACGTGCGTCGCTGTCCAAACTCGCCGACGCCCTGGGCGTGGCGCGGGGCACCGTGCAGAACAGGCTGGAGCGCCTCATCAAAACGGGCACGCTGATGGGTTTCACGGCGCGCGTCAGGGAGGACTACGACGAGAATGCGGTGCGTGCGGTCATGCTGATCGAGGTGGTCGGAAAGTCGACGACGCAGGTCATCCGCAAGTTGCGAGGAGTGCCGGAAATCCAGACCCTCCACACGACCAACGGAAAGTGGGACCTGGTCGCGGATATCCGGGCTTTGAGCCTGGCGGAGTTCGACCGGGTGCTGCGTCAGGTCCGCATGATCGACGGCGTGTCGAACAGCGAAACCAGCCTGTTGCTGAGCAGTGTGTGAGCGGAGCCCGCGCTGGTGGGCAGTATCCCATGTCCGCGGCCATCATCGCGAAATGGCGATGGGGGATCTAGCTGATCTGCTTGATCTCAAGCATATCGCGAAGCCTCTGGGCGTCTTCGTTTCCATACGACCCTTCAACGCGCGCTTCGTGGTCCTGCACGCGCCGGTTCTGGCTTTCCAAGGGGGCAGCGCCCTTGTCGGAAAGAGACATCCGCACTTTGCGACGGTCGTTCGGATCAGGATCGCGGTAGGCCAGCGCCTCCTCGACCATGCGGTCGACGAGTTTCGTCAAGGTGGATGATTGATCGCCAGCTCCTCGGCCAGCTTGCCCATGGTCGAGCCGCCGCCCTCGGACAGGGCCATCATCAGCCACCACTGGTATCCTTTCTAAATAGCCTGACCAAACTGAAACGCGCCGGGCGATGGATGTAAAGCGCCATCGGCGTGGCATAGGAGTTCTCCGCCGTCTTTGCGCGTTGCGAGCCTGACCACCCGTCGAAATTGGAATCGCGAATAGGTTTGGCGCGGACCCCGTTATTTCTGGCGGAAGGCGGAGTGGAACGACACAACCAACGGGCCCAAAATGTAATCGAGTGCGGTGCGTTCCTCGGTAACGATCATGACTGACGCTGGCATGCCCGGATAAAGAGCAATCTGCGGGGCTGCTGCCAATTCCACCCGATCGACCGCTAGGTCGGCCAGATAGTAGGGAAACCCAGTTTTACTGTCGGTGATGCGATCCGCCGAAATGCGGGTGATGCGTCCATGAATTATTGGTATCGAGCGCTGCTTGTATGATGTGAAACGAACTTCGGCCGCCATGTCGGGTCGCACGTTTGATATGTCCTCGACGCGAACCTGCGCCTGGACGATCAACGAATTCTCAGTTGGCACGATGTCGAGGATCGTCTGGCCCGGCGCGACGATCGCTCCGATCGAGAACACGCTCAGATCCATCACCTGGCCGTCATAGGGTGCGCGGACTTCGGCTCGGTCCATGGCAGCCTGGGCGGCAAACATCTTGGGCACAAGGTCGGCAAGGTTCGATTGCGTCTCGATCAGCATGGCCGACAGCTTGGCCCGACGTTCATTGGTCAATTGCGCGATCTGGCTATCGAGCTCGGCTTTGCTTTGTTGGCTGCCTGCGATTGCGCCGAGGTTCTCGTCGATCAGGCCCTGCAAGTCCGAGGCGGATCTTTCCAGTTCCAGAATGCGCGGGCGGGTCGTCAATCCGGCCTTGAGCAGCTTTGATAGGCTGGCCTTTTCGTCGACCGTCGATTGCAGCTGGGCCTGGTAGGAGTCAACCCGAGCGTGCTTGCCCTGGATCTGCTCCTCGAGTTCGGCAATCCGCCGCTCGAGGATCTGCCTGGCGCCGGCCATCGAGGCGCGCTGGGTTTCCAGGTCGGCGATCTGGTTTGCCATCGCATCCCTAAGGTAGGCCTCGTGTTCCTTGAGGATGTCCTTCGGGAAGGCAACCGCCTCGCTGCCGTCCAGTTCAGCCCGAATCCTGGCATCGGTTGCGCGCAACAGCGCATACTGCTGGGCATAGAGATTGAACTCGGACCGAATTCTGGTGTCGTCCAGCACCAGCATTATCTCGCCCTTCCTGACGACGTCGCCGTCCTTGACGCGGATCTCCTTCACCGTTCCGCCGTCGAAGTGCTGCAGGCTCTTGCGATTGCCTTCCACCTTGACGACAGCGTCGGCGAGCACGGCGCCGTTCAGCGGGGCAAAAGCCGCCCAGCCGCCGAAGATGCCGAAGAAGGCAAAGATGATGAGAAGGCCGATATAGGCCGGCACCCGGATCGAATCCGGGGCCAGGATACCGGTTTCGCCGGGCAGGCCCCGGTAGGTGAGGGCGCCGTCGCTCATCGATCTCTCCGGCCACAGCTCATTGGGTTGCCACCGCCATTGGAGCCGCCCGCTGGTTGAGCAGCGCCACGATCTCGTTTCTCATGCCGAAGGCCTCGACGGCGCCATCGCGCAACAGAAGAATCTTGTCGACGTTCGCCAGGGTCGAGGGACGGTGCGAGACGATGATCACCGTGCTGCCGCGGCGCTTGAGCTCGATCGCGCACTCGCTCAGCGCGCGATCGCCATCGGCGTCGAGATTGGAGCTCGGCTCGTCGAGAATGATCAGGTTCGGCGTTCCGAATACCGCACGGGCAAGAGCAATCCGCTGCCGATATCCTCCTGACAGCACTGCGCCGCCTTCGCCGATCTGGGTCTCATAACCCTGCGGCAGGCGAATGATCATCTCATGCACGCCGGCGAGCCGCGCGGCGGCTATCACCTCCTGGTCGACATTGGTCTTGAAGCGGCCGATGTTGGCGGCGACCGTATCGGAGAAGAGTTCTATATCCTGCGGCAGGTAGCCGATGTGGTCGCCGAGCGCGTCGTGCCCCCATTGCGACAGGTCGGCTCCGTCCAGCCTGACAGTGCCGCGGCTGGGTTGCATGACGCCCGCGAGATGACGCGCCAGCGTCGACTTGCCGGCGCCGGAAGGGCCGACGATTCCCAGCGCCTCGCCTGCGTCCAGCCTGAATGATACGTCCCGGAGAAGCACTTTCTGCTGGCTGGCAATTGCAAAGCTGACCTGCTCGACCGAAATCTTGCCGGTGGGCTTCGGCAGGTTGAACGATCTTTCGTTCTGCGCGCCACCGTCGACCAGTTTGTGAACCCTGGTCAGCGCCGCCCGCGCCAGGACCAGGTTGCGCCAGAGGCCGACGATCTGCTCGACGGGCTGCAAGCCTTTGCCCAACAATATGCTGGCCGCGAACATCGAACCGGCCGTGGCCTGCCGTTCGATCACCAGATAGGCGCCGAGGCCGAGGATCAGCGACTGCATGGTCAGGCGCAGGAAGCGGATCACCCCCGACATCAAGGCGGCGCGGTCGCTGGCTTGCGTCTGACGCCGGAGCGCCAGGCTGCGGTCGCGTCCCCAGCGGCGGATGAGGCCGTCGATCATGCCCATGGCGCGAATGACTTCCGAGTTTCTCAGGCTCATCTCGGTGAAATTGTAGTTGGCCGTTGCCAGGTCGCTGGCCTGCTTCAGCGGGGCGCGCACCAGATATTCGTTGAGCACCGCCATGGCGACGAGCAGCAGCGACGAGCCGAGCGCAAAGAAGCCGAGCCAGGGGTGCAGCAGGAAGATGATGGCGATGTAGATGGGCGACCATGGCAGGTCGAACAGCGCATTGATGCCCATACCGGTGATGACCTGCCGGAACGTGTCGAAGTCACGCACCGGCTGGCTCTGCGAGGAGCCCGACTGCGAGGTCTCGACCGACGCGGCCACGATCCTCGCCGACAGCAGCCGGTCCAGCCGCACGCTGGCGCGGGTCAGGATAGTGGCGCGCATGAGATCGAGGCCAGCCAGCGCAAGGAAGGCCGCCAGCAGCGCGATGGTCAGCATCACCAGCGTGGTCTGGCTGCCGCTGGTCACCACCCGGTCGTAGATCTGCAGCATATAGAGCGGCGAGGCGAGATAGAGCAGGTTGATCGCCAGGCTGAAGCCCGCCGCGATCAGGAAATAATGACGGCACGCCAGAAGGGCGTCCTTCACGATTTGAGATTTTCTAGCGAGACTCAAATACCCAGCGGAGAACCGCCCCCCTATCCACCCGTAAGCCGATACTACTCCCGATCCTTCCACCTGCCACGCAGCCCGTCGATATTCCTGTCGTAAACCTTAACGCGTAAGCTGGGTCAGGAACCGGCAATGGGAGGTGAGCCGCGACGCGGCTCACCTCCCGGTTCAAAGCACGAAGTCGCTCGCCGTCAGACCTAGGCCGATGCCAGTCAGCGTGATCTGGAATTCGGTGTTGGCTGCATTGCCGTTGACGTCGGCGCGGACGATCGTGTTGCCGCCGCTTTCCGACCAGGTGATGCTGTTGGCGACGGTGCCCGCATTCAGTCCGCCGAACAGGAAAGCCTGATCGCCGGCGGCTCCGCTGGCATCGATCGAGGACAGGTCGATCTTGTCGGTGCCGTGCACGAAGTCGGTGATGGTGTCGAAATTGCCGGCACCCGGCGCGGAATCCGTGACGGTTGGTCCATAGTAGAATGTGTCGGATCCCGCCCCGCCGGTGAGTGTATCGGCGCCGACGCCGCCAACGAGCCGGTCATTGCCGTCGCCGCCATTCAGCGTGTCGTTACCACCTTGGCCGAACAGCGTGTCATTGCCGGCCAGGCCGAAGATCTGGTCCGCCCCGCCATTGCCGTAGAGGACATCGTCGCCGCCTACGGGGTTGCTGAGATTGTCGCTCGAGTTGCCATTGCTGCCGGTGATGACCTGGAACGTCTCGGAATACTGGTAAGCAGGCCCGACCGGATCGCCGACCTGCGTTGACTGCACGGTTATGGAATACGCCTTGCTCGGCGAGAGGTCTCCCGAGCTCAACGTGTTGCCGGTGATCGAAAACAGTCCAGGGTCCGATTGCGAGGTGATGCTGTAGACGAAGCTGCCGGGGTCGGGATCGGTTGCGGACAGTGTTCCCGTGAACTGGAACGAGCTGAAAGTCACATTGTCCGTCGTAGTGCTCGGTGTGAGCTGGATGTCCGTCGGAGCAAAGCGCGGCGGCGCATCTGCAGTGCCGAGGATGTCGATGGCGACCGAGGTGTGGGTGCCGTCGGCGCTGACCACGTCGAAGTTCTCGGTATAGTGCTGACCAGCGACGAATTCGTCATGGGCAGAGCTTGCCGTGTAGGTCCACGCACCTGCCGCATTGATGGCGAAGGTGCCGTAGCTGCCCCCGGTTCCAGCCTGGACGACGAAGGTAGCCGGGCTGTCGACATCCGAGATGGTCAGCGTGCCGGAGGTGCTGATCGCTGCTGCGGAGTTTGCTTCCGTCAAGTTCACCGAGGCGGACGAAAGCACKGCSGCATCGTTGGTGCCGAGAATGTCGATGTGGACCGAGGTGTGGGTGCCGTCGGCGCTGACCACGTCGAAGTTYTCGGTATAGTGCTGACCAGCGACGAATTCGTCATGGGCAGAGCTTGCCGTGTAGGTCCAGGCGCCGGCCGCATTGATGGMGAAGGTGCCGTAGCTGCCCCCGGTTCCAGCCTGGACGACGAAGGTAGCCGGGCTGTCGACATCCGAGATGGTCAGCGTGCCGGAGGTGCTGATCGCTGCTGCGGAGTTTGCTTCCGTCAAGTTCACCGAGGCGGACGAAAGCACGGCGGCGTCGTTGGTGC
Source organism: Mesorhizobium sp. P2_A8 (assembly GCF_056404935.1). NCBI lineage: Bacteria > Pseudomonadati > Pseudomonadota > Alphaproteobacteria > Hyphomicrobiales > Phyllobacteriaceae > Mesorhizobium > Mesorhizobium sp. P2_A8. The sequence goes on along the minus strand of NZ_JBFUDB010000003.1, from coordinate 455 downwards.
CGAGAATGTCGATGTGGACCGAGGTGTGRGTGCCATCGGCGCTGACCACATCGAAGTCCTCGATGTAATGCTGGCCGTCGACGAACTCATTGTGGGCCGAGCTCGCGGCATAAGACCAGTTGCCGTCGGCATCGATCGAGAAGGTACCGTAGCTGCCGGCGGTAGCGGCCTGGGCGACGAAGTGCGGATCGCTGTCGACRTCCGAGATGGTGAGGGTGCCCGACGTCGAGATGTCGGCCGCATCATTGGTCTCTGTGAGGTTCACAGATGCCGAGGACAAGACGGCGGCGTCGTTGGTGCCGAGAATGTCGATGTGGACCGAGGTGTGGGTGCCGTCGGCGCTGACCACATCGAAGTCCTCGATGTAATGCTGGCCGTCGACGAACTCATTGTGGGCCGAGCTCGCGGCATAAGACCAGCTCATTGTGGGCCGAGCTCGCGGCATAAGACCAGTT
>NZ_JBFUDB010000002.1:0-617221 GCF_056404935.1 Mesorhizobium sp. P2_A8 | reverse complement strand
GGCATCAGTTGTGCCCTCGTTGCGCTCCGCCATTCGGCGCTGGATCACGGCAGCGCACTGGACGGCATCGACGACGCTGGCGAACTCGACGAGCGCGCCGTCGCCCATGAGCTTGATAATGCGGCCGTGGTACTCCTTGATCGCCGGGTCGATCAGTTCGCGACGGCAACCCTTCAAGCGTTCGAGCGTGCCTACCTCATCCTCGCCCATGAGGCGGCTGTAGCCAACCACATCGGCAGCAAGTATCGCCGTAAGCCTTCGCTCCATACCTGCCTGCGCCCTCCCCGGTCGATCAAGCGGCTTTGCTGCAGCCTAATCTAGTCCCGCCTCCGACGCGAGCGTGCGCGACCGCTATCCCGAGGATGCTTGGCTGAGTGTCCGCTTTGGAGACGCCGAAATGCCGTGGGAGCGACCGACTCGCAAAGCCATTCCTGCACAGCGCCGCTTAGGGACTTCAGCTTGGACCGGCTCCATCACATGTAGCTGCCGCCTTGAGCGCTGCGGCGCGGTGAGCCCTGTCTAATGCTCCGATCCGTCGAACCGACGCGTAGAACCGTGGATAGTCGCCCGAACACAAGTCGAACAAGCGGAGAAACGTCGCCACCTGATCACTGTAAACGGAAGTCGCGGCGAGTTTCGCGTTGTTAATCGGAGCATTGAACCAGACATCATATCCCCGGTATCCACCCCAGCGCCTGTCGCGCATCTCGCGGTAGCGCATCCGCAGCCGTTCGATCGCGGCTGCCTTTGCAGCCCGCTTCTGGTCCGTGGTACCCGCGTCGACATAGATATGCGCCAGCGCGCCCCGGGTGTGCGACAGCAGCGCAAGAAATTCGGTCTTGCGCTTTCGATCGGCCTCGTAACGGCGCAATCCGGCGGTATCACCAGCCGCGCGCAGCCATTTCCTCACGCCGGTTGTTTCGACGGCAACAGCGAATGCCTCGTTGAATGCGGAATCGTCGTTCACATAGACGCGCTGGTGGGCCAGCTCGTGGAAAACCAGCCCTGCAAGATGCGTTTTATCTTGGCTGAGCATCGTGCTTAGCAGCGGGTCACTTGACCAGCCAAGCGTGGAATATGCAGTGATGCCCGTCACATAGACGTCCAGGCCCTGTCTTTGAAATTCGACAGCGGTTTCAATCGCAGACCTTTTGGAGAAGTATCCTCGGTACGGAACGCATCCGAACACCGGAAAGCACCATGTTCGTGGCGTCAGCGAGAATTCCGGCGCAGCGAAGATGGCCCATGTCACCGAGTCCCGACCAACGTCAACATAGCTGCGGTAGCTATTGTTATCCGGCAGCGCCAGTTCATCTGTCGCAAACTGCCGTATGGCGCTCGCCGATACCATTCGAGCGCGTAGTGCCTCAGGGGTCGAAGGATCGTCGATCAGCTCTCCGACATCCTGGCGCGCCGTCATGATCTCCACATGACCCTCCAAGGATTGCGCGTAGTAGGAAATGCTGGTGCAGCCTGTCACGCCGGACATCACGATCATCGCGGCAGCCGAACGAAAAAATGCACGCATCACGGTTTGCCCACAGCACTGCTCACACGTCCGGATAGGGCAAATGTCGCAACTACGCCCGGTCCCAAACAGTCGCACCAATTTGTTTGAGGTCCGGGATGGGTTTATGTCAGACGTTCGTCCTCGGCAAGGTTGGCACAATCTGGTCACTCGCTGCCAAATTGCCGAATGTCCGTCATAGGCCGACTCGGCGGCACGCGAGCTGTCCGCCTGGGAGGCCTTTTTTCCTCAAGCTTCCGGTCCGCATCCCACCAAAGAGAGGCACTTCCTATCGTTCGTTTTCCTATCGGATTTCCGGGTTTAACCCGGGCTATCGTACGTTGACGTGACCGCTCTATGCCGAGACGGGGGTCTCTGATCGGGCTATGGTGCTCGGCTGGACAGGGAAGGACGGAATGAGCGAGTCCCGAAAGCTTGCTGCAATCCTGGTCGCCGACGTCGTTGGCTACAGCCGGCTCGCCGGCGCGGACGAGGATCGCATTTTGGCGCGGTTGCGGGCACTTCGAAGCGACCTGATCGATCCCACGATCGCCGTTCATCATGGTCGCGTGGTCAAGCGTACCGGGGACGGAGCCCTCGTCGAGTTCCGCAGTGTGGTCGACGCGGTGCGCTGCGCCATCGAGGTGCAGACCGCCATGCTCGAACGCAATGCAGGTGTTACGCTCGAGCGCCGTATTGAGTTTCGCATCGGAATCCACATAGGAGACGTCGTTGAGGAGACCGACGGCGACCTCATGGGTGACGGCGTCAACATCGCGGCGCGCCTGGAAGGCGTCGCTGCCCCCGGCGCCATCTGCCTTTCGGAGGATGCCTATCGGCAGGTCAGGTCGAGGCTCGACCTCCTGGTCAGCGATCTCGGCCAAACCCAACTCAAGAACATCGCCGAGCCGATGCGGATCTATTCGCTCGAGGTCGGCGCCTCGGCGAAGGCGGGCGCTGTCACGCCCCTGGCCGCGCCCGTCCGACCTACCCCCCCGATAGGGCTTCCAGAAAAGCCTTCGATTGCCGTTCTGCCATTCACGAACATGAGCGGCGATCCCGAGCAGGAGTACTTTGCCGATGGGGTCACTGAGGACCTGATCACCGCGCTGTCGCGTATTCGGTGGTTCTTCGTGATCGCCCGCAACTCCTGCTTCGCCTACAAGGGGAAGTCCCCGGACATCCGCGCGGTGGCCCGCGAACTCGGGGTGGCATATGTGCTCGAAGGCAGTGTGCGCAAGGCAGGCAACCGCGTTCGTGTCACCGCGCAATTGATCGAGGGCGCCTCGGGCAATCATGTCTGGGCGCAACGCTACGACCGGGACCTGGAAGACATCTTCACCGTCCAGGACGAGATCACAACGACATTGGCCGGCGCGATTGAGCCGGAACTTGGCCGGGCCGACCGGGAGCGGGCAAGGGCCAAACGCCCGGACGACCTGCGAGCATGGGATCTTTGCCAGCGCGGCTTCTGGCACATCTACAGACGTACCGAAGCGGACCTTGCACAGGCGCAGCATTTTTTCCGCCAGGCGATAGAAGTCGATTCCGGCCTGGCTCGTGCCTATGCCGGTGCCGAGGAAGCCTGTTTCTTTCAGATCATAGGCGGCTACGTCGACACGGTGGATGCGAAAGCCAATGCACTTCGGTTGGCAGGGAGGGCAGTCGAACTCGACGGCCAAGACGCGTTCAACCGCTACGCTCTCGGACGAGCGCTGACGATGGTGCGTCGCCACGAGGCGGCCATTTTTGAGCTTCGCAAGGCGACCGAACTGGATCCAAGCTTTGCACAGGCCCACTACGCGCTCGGCATGGCGCTCTCCACCAGCGGACACCCGGAGCAAGCGTTGCCGCATATAGACATCGCGATGCGACTCAGCCCGCAAGACGCATACTATGGCCAGTTCTTGCTGCGAAAGGCGGAAGCCTGCCTCTTTCTGGGAAGGCTGGATGACGCGGTTGAATGGGCCCAACGGTCACTCCGCGAGCCCAATGTCCAATGGTCGCGGTGGGCCATCTTGTCTGCCGCTCAAGCACACCTCGGGCGCCTGGACGAGGCGCGGCGTAGCGTCGACGGGCTAAGGGCTCTGCGCCCCGATATAGATCTGGCATTCGTCCGCGACTATTGGCCGATCGCGGACATCGGAGCGCTTGATTGCCTGGTCGAGGGTCTACGAAAAGCTGGATTGCCGGACTGAACGCATGATCGCCGATATTGGCGCAAAACCGCTCGCGGTATGCTCGACGCGAAGGTCGGCTTTTCAGCCCAATCACCCCGAAAGGGGATCTTCCGCTGTCGGCCCGTTACTCGCCCGACTTGCCGCGGAATGAGGGGCTCGCGGTAGCTGTCAACCTCCATGTGACGGCGACGGGTGTAACTCGCTGCGCTTCACTCACGGAATATCAAACGTGACAGTGGTGGATGACCGTGACGAGGTCCAGAACGTACCTCAATTCGGTCGCGCGTCGTAACCCCGATGTCCAACTAGGAAATGGACAGGATCTCGATTTCGCGCTGCCCTAGCTGGACAACGTCGCCAACGGTTTTGCCAATCAGCGCGATGGCAACCGGCGAACCATGCGATATGGAAGCTTGAGACGGGTTGGCCTCATCCTCGCCGACGATGCGGAAGGTCTGAGTGCGGCCATCATCACGCTCGAAGGTAACGGTGTGTCCGAAGGCGATCACTTCATTAGAAGTGGGGACCGACATAAGCCGAGCCGTACGGACGCGTTCCGAATAATAGCGCATATCTCGAACCGGGACCGCCGACTGCCGTCGCCTCTCGTTGACATCTTCCAGCACGTTAGCGGCCTCGAGAGCCTGCTGAGCGCGAGCCAATTCATCCTGCAGCATCTTGAGGCCCGCGTCTGTGACGAGGTTGATCCGATCGGAGATAGGGCGAGCCGGCAGGATCGTTTCCGATGCTGCCTCGGCGCTTTCCTCCTTGGCAAAGGCTACGCTCAATTTGTCGGGACTCCGTGTCGAACACTATTAGTAATCGGATAACCTACAGCCGACAACAAAGTTGCAACAATTTGACGACTGGCTTGGGCAGAAACGGAATGTCCACGAGTGGTCGGTAGCGGCAGCGCTGCTCCCTTGCCTTCAATGCCAGAACCAGACGGTCCTCATTCGGCCTTCAGCGGCGCCAGAAGGGCTTGGCAATTTCCGCATTCACCTCAACCATGGTCAGCCCGATGTCGTCGATCAATTCGGGCGTCTCCCTGGCCATTCTTGCAAGCTGCCAGCGAAAATAGGCGCGCTTGTCCCATGCAGCGATCAGGCTCCTCAAGCCGTATCGGCCCGACGTCCCGGTCGCCACGACCGGCGGTACGCGAAGGTCGAGCTGCACGGCATCGCAAAGCTCGGATACGGTGGTCAGCATAGTTCTCATCCCTTTGCTCCTCGGCATGTGCCCTGTTAGGGGCATGCGAGAAGCTTCCGCCTCAGTCGGCGATCACGCCATCGGCCGGATGCTGTGTTTGGGGTCCTGCATCTGTAGTATTTTGCAGCAGATGCAGTTGAAACCGTGCGGATCCGATGGCAGGAAACCTTTCATGAACCGCATCGCGACGTCTTCACCGGCTGACGCGCTATCGGACCGCGAGCGCGCGGTGGCGGAAAAATTTGCCTCAGGTCTGACCTATCGCGAGATCGGCGAGGTGTTGTTCATCGCCCCTTCAACCGTCCGCACCCATCTCGCCGCGATCTATGACAAGCTTGGCGTCCGTAACAAGATAGCGCTCGCATCGCACTTCAACGGTCCCCAAGCCGCGCAGCCTGACGCATTTCCGTCCTTGTCCGACGAACTGCCGGTGCTCGCGGTGTTCCCGATCGAATGCCTGAATTCCGAAGAACGCTGGCACCGCTTTGCCGCCGGTCTGTCGTCGGATATCACCATCGACCTGGCGCGCTACGCGGATCTGCCGGTCATCGCTTTCCATACCATGCAAGCGCTGGGCAGCAAGCCCGCAGACTTCGCCGCCGACGGCAAGGCGTTGGGCGCCACCTATATGGTGTCGGGCCAGTTGCGCGCCGATGACCGTCGCATCCGCCTAACGATCGAACTGGCCGATGCGCTGAACGGCGTAAGCTTGTGGAGCGATCGCTTCGATCGCCCGATCGAGGACGTGTTCAACTTGCAGGACAGCCTGACCGACAGCGTCATCAATGTGCTGGCCGGCTGTGCTGGGGCTATCGCCACGGTCGGTCGCAACGCCATTCGCCGCAAGCCGCCCGCCAGTCTGCGCGCCTATGACCTCTATCTGCTGGGCGTCGAACAGCACAACACGTTCAGCCGCGCTGGCAATGCCGAGGCAATCAGGCTGTTTTCGCGCGCGCTCGAGCTCGATCCCACCTTGGTAAGGGGTTGGATTGAGCTCGCCTACGCCTATTCGATTCAGTCCTGTCACGGCTTCAGTGGCGATCTGAAGGGAGCGCTCGAGAGGTGGCGGACGGCGGTCGAAAATGCACTTCGGCTTGACCCAATGGATAGCAGCGCCCAGACTTGCCTCGGCGATCTCATGGGGTGCCTGGGCGATTTCGAGGCAGCGGAGCACGCCTACCGGCGCGCTTTCGAATACGGCTCCAATCATGCCGACACGCTTGCGCTGCTGGCTGGCAGCAGGGCGCTGGTCGCCGGCGATCCGGCCGAGGCGATATCGCTCATTGAGCGCGCCATGCGCCTCAACCCGCTGACCCCGCCCTGGTATTTCGGCATGCAGGGCCGAATCCTGTTCGCCGCCGGCAGGCATCGTGCGGCCATCGCATCACTACATAGGGGCACGCCGGATTCCCCAAATATACTGATGTTCCTGGCGCTGGCCCACGCGGCGGTTGGGGAGGGCTTGGAGGCGGCCGGGTTGGCGGCCCGGTTGCATACCGAGTTCCCGGAGTTTTCGGTCGAACGCTTCATCTCCGGCTACCCCGTGACCAACCCGGATGCCGTCAAGGCCATTCGTCAGGCGGCAAAGCTGGCGAAACTCGGATAAGTTGGCGCAGGAGCCGGGTGGCGCGCGCCGAACTGCTTTTCCCCCAACTCGGGCTTAGCGGCGCGGTTGTACCCCAGAAGCGCAGCTGGGACGTCGAGTTCGGACGCCCCAAGGTCGCCGCGTCCGCTTCGTGACGACCTGCCGGCCACAGGAGGGGAAGGCGCCGCGCAATAGCACGGCGCCTGTCGTTCAAGCGCGGCTGGAGGCAGCGACGAACGGATAGTCCGTATATCCCTCGGCGCCGCCGCCGTAGATGGTCTGCTGGTTCACCTCAGCAAGCGGAAAGGCAGTCTTCAGCCGCTCAACGAGATCAGGATTGGCGATATAGGGTCGGCCAAACGAAAAGAGATCCGCCGACCCCTGCGATAGTCGCGACGATGCGCGTTCGACGTCAAAGCCATTGTTCGCGATGTAGGTATTTCCGAATTTTGCTCTAAGGTCTGCGTAGCTGAAGGGAGCGACGCCCTGCAATCCGGCTGTCGCACTTTCAACAACATGGAGATAGGCAATTCCCAACTCGCCCAACTTTTCGGCAATGTAGTTGAATTGTGACTGCGGATCAGTTGAAAAGACCCCGTTAACCGGTGAGATGCGGACACCCGTACGCTCGGCTCCAACCTCCGCAGCCACAGCGGTCGCAACCTCGAGTATCATCCGAGCACGATTTTCGATCGAGCCGCCATAGGCGTCGGAGCGTTCGTTCGAACCGTCCTTGGCAAACTGTTCCAGCAGATAACCGTTGGCACCATGGACTTCGACACCATCGAAGCCTGCAGCAATTGCGTTGGCGGCTGCCCGGCGAAAATCAGCGATGATGCCATGAATTTCATCATGTTCAAGCGCGCGAGGTTCGGACACATCGACGAACGCATTGTTGACGAAGACTTTGGTCGCCGGCTTGATCGCTGAGGGCGCGACAGGCGCTTGTCCATTCGGCTGCAGATCCACATGCGACACACGTCCGACATGCCAGAGCTGCAAAAAGATATGCCCGCCTTTGGAATGCACAGCGTCGGTCACTTTTCGCCAACCGTGGATCTGGGCTTGCGTGTAAATACCCGGCGTATCCTGATAACCCTGCCCCTGCTGGGAAATCTGTGCACCTTCAGTTATGATCAAGCCTGCGGCGGCGCGCTGGGAATAGTATTTGGCGGCAAGGTCACCGGGGACGAATCCGGCGCCGGCTCTGTTACGAGTCAAAGGCGCCATGACGATACGGTTCGCCAAGGTCAGAGTGCCGAGCTTATAGGGTTGAAAAAGGGCGTTATCCGTCATTTTACGTCTTCCGTCTGGAGTTGCAGTCTCTGAGATGTCAGGTTTCGCGCTGGCAGACAGGCAGGCTCTAGCGACACCGGGTGCCTGTCCTCTTGGCGGAACGTTGCCGTCTCGCCACGGCGCTTTCTAAAGGGCAGTGCGGTAGCGTTCTGCGGCAAGGACTTGCGCAAATTCGGGAACCATCGTTTGGCGCGCGGCGTGATACGCATCCCACTTGGTGGCATCGTGCAGCGTTGGGATTGTCACACCCTCGCGCCGGTCGAAGCCGACCATTGCTGCGTCTACGAGTTCGTCTACTTCCATCACGGCCGGGAGCGTGTTGACGTCGATCCCAGCAAGCTCCCAGATTTCCGTTCGTGTCGCCGCAGGCAAGACTGCTTGTACATAAATGCCCTTGGAACCGAGTTCGAGGCTCAGTCCCTGGGAGAGGAACGTCACGAATGCCTTGGTCGCGCCGTAGACGGACATTCCGAATTCCGGTGCAAGCCCGACGACCGAGGAGACGTTGACGATCGCGCCGGAGCCTGCCTTGATGAACCGTGGCGCGACGGCACTGGCGAGGCGCGCAACCGCCGTCGCATTGAGCGCGATAAGCTGGGACAGATCACTGGCAGTTTGATCTACAAATGTCCCTCCTAGGCTCGCACCGGCATTGTTGACCAGGATCCCGATCCGATCATCGTCGCGCAGACGCTTTTCCACAGTTGCAAGATCGTCGGAGTTCGTTACGTCGGCCTGCAGAACATCGACGGCAACGCCATATTCATTGCGGAGCTGTTCCGAGAGAGCCTCCAGTCTTGCCTTGTTGCGGGCGACCAGAACCAGATCATGCCCACGTCGGGCAAAACGTTCTGCATACGCAGCGCCGATACCTGCGGAAGCACCGGTGATGAGGACGGTTTGAGTTTCAGTCATTCTCTTGCTCTCTTTCGACGAGGTGCTATATTGATGATGGCTATCATGATTGTTGCCTTAACATGATGACTATCATGAAAAAGTCAATGGCAAAGGTGGAGAAATCTGAAATGAAGGTTAGCCGCGAACAGATGGCCGAAAACCGCCAAAGAATCCTGGAGGTCGCAAGCCGATTGTTTCGAGAAAAAGGGTTTGAGGCAGTCGGCGTCTCGGAGGTCATGCAGGCCTTGGGACTAACGCATGGCGGCTTCTACGGTCATTTCAGCTCGAAGGATGACCTCATCGTGCAGGCGCTCACTCACGCGCTTGGCGAACGCAGTGGCGCGACACTTCCCCTTGGAGCATACATCGACGAGTATCTGTCGCCGCGCCACCGCGACAACAGGGCTGGTGGTTGTCCTATCGCCGGGCTTGTCGCCGACACGCTGCGCCAGACACCAGAGGCCCGTGCGGCGGTGACAGATGGCGTGCGGGTACAGCTAGACTGGATGAGTGAGAAGTCTACAGAGGCCGCCGAAGCCGATCGACGACGCCGGGCGATCGGAAGTTGGTCCGCGATGGTCGGGGCAACTATCCTGGCCCGGGCCATTGTCGATCCCGACTTGTCGAGGGAGATCCTAACGGAGACCCTGGCCTGGATCGATGACCGCCCCCGCCGGCCCGCCTCCGCACTTTCAGAACGTCAATGAGGAACTATGGCGCACGGTTTCCGTGTCTCGCCGCCCTGTGACATGGTCATGCCATCGCCGGAGCAGTCGTGCGCTGGCGTCCAAAACCCCTGCCTCCAGCCGCGCAGCCAGCATGGCGTCGCTCCGTTGCATCGCCCGTGAGCAAAGGTGAACACGGGTGCTATCGTTTCATGGTGACGACGACCTTGCCCTTGGCGCGCCCTGTTTCGACGTAAGCCAGAGCCTCATTGGTCGCTTCGAAGGGAAAGACCCGATCGACAACCGGGCGGATCGCTCCGGATTCGACGAGGGAGGTGATTTTGCTCAGCTGATCACCTTGCGCCCGCATGAACAGGAACGAAAACCCCACGCCCCGGCGCTTGGCTTTGCTCCGGATGCCGCGACTCAGCAGGCGCAGCACCAGCCTTAGCACCAGGTTCAGTCCCTGCTTCCTGGCAAATTCCGGATCCGGCGGACCGGAGATGGAGATGAGCTTGCCACCCGGTTTCAGCACAGTCAGGGACTTTTCAAGCGTCTTGGCGTCCTGGCTATTCACCACGACGTCGTAGCCCGACAGGACTTTCTCGAAGTCATCTTTCCTGTAGTCGACGACGACATCGGCGCCGAGACCCTTGACCAGGTCGGCACTCGCCGCGCTCGCTGTTGTCGCAACGGTCGCGCCGAGGTGTTTTGCCAGTTGGATGGCGAATGTCCCGACGCCGCCGGAGCCAGCCTGGATGAAGACCTTTTGGCCTTTCTTCATGTTTGCCCTCTCGATGAGAGCCTGCCAGGCAGTCAGGCCAACCAGAGGAATAGAAGCCGCTTCTTCCATGCTGAGGTTCTTTGGCTTCAGGGCCACGTCGGCTTCATCGATTGCTATGAATTCGGCGAATGTCCCGATCCGGCCATCACGCGGCCGCGCATAGACATCGTCGCCGGGTTTGAACTTGCGGACTTTCGGTCCCACCCGGACAATCGTCCCGGCCACGTCGTGGCCCAGGATGAAGGGCCGGCGATAGGGCAGGATGAGCTTGAACTCTCCGGTCCTGATCTTCGAATCCAGCAGGTTCACCCCCGCGGCATGGATCTCGACCAGGATATCGTTTTCCCCGAGCTGCGGCACCGGCATCTCGGCCAACCGCAGGATGCCTTTCTTGTTATATTTGTCGACGACGAATGCTTTCATGGCAGTTACTTTCTAAAATTGTTTCTTGGGCGCTAGGCCGCGAGGAAAGACTGGGCTTTCGGGACGAAATCGGCGTAGTTCTGGAAGACCCCGCCATGCCCGGCATCCGGGTAGATCACCAGTTGTGCCCCCGGGATTCGCCGGGCGAGATCGTGGGTATTGCTGCTCGGCACCATCCTGTCCTGGTCGCCATTCGCAACCAGGGTAGGAATGTGGATAGCGCTCAGATCTTGCGGCGCCTGCAGTCCATAGGCCCTGATCGCCTTGAGTTGCGCACCGAACGCGCTCAGCGATATCGGCTTGTCCCGGTTGGTCCGGCGCTCCTTCAACCGCTCCAGAAATGCGTTCGCGGCGCGCCGCCCATTCAGCGTCGTTGTGAAGAAGAGATAGTATTTCGGATCCCGAAAAGTCAGCGCGCCCTTGATCATGTCCACGATCGTCAGCGACGTCACCTTGTCGATGCCTTGGCCACCGGCCGGCCCCGTGCCGGCCAGGATGAGTTTGCGCACGAGCCTGGGCTCGGTCAGCACAATCTCCTGCGCCACGAAGCCGCCGAGCGAAAAGCCGAAGAGATCGACTTCTTCGAACCCCAACGCCCGGATAAAAGCGACCGCATCCCGTGCCATCTTGGAAATGGTCGACGGAGTTTTGCCACCCGAAGCACCAATGCCGCGATTGTCGAAGGCAATCACCCTCCGGGCCGCAGCGAGGCCATCGACAATGCGTGGATCAAAGTTGTCCAGCTGGGCGGCCAGATGGTTGAGCAGGATCACCGGCACGCCCGTCCTGGGCCCGAGTTCCCGGTAGACAAATGCGGTTCCGCCGACATCGACAGAGCGAGTTGGCGCGTCTTGGAACAATGCCGGGGAACGGGGCGGCTTATTGAGTGTATGTGTCATGCTTGGCACCTCCGTCTTGTGGGGCCTGGCCAATTGCGTTGTGGTTGCTGGTCGCATGTGCGTGAAATCCTTCTCCTCGCTGACGTTCAGACCGGCAGGCGGAACTGATTGCGCAAGGTCTTGTCGAACATCCCCGCGGGGGCAAAGCGGCGCAGCAGGCTGACCTGCCGCGCAGCCTTGCCCGCGGTGTAGCGCCGTCGCGGACGGGCATCGGTCGCGGCCTTGACGACCACATCCGCCACCACTTCCGGCCGATCGGCCTTGGGCATCACATCGCGAAGGAGAGCGTCGACCCCGGCCCGAGCCTGATCGTATTCCTTCAACAGCGAATCCGGTTCGATGCCGTTCTGGTCGAAGACGGTACGCACGTATGCCGGCTCGATGACCGAGACACGGATATTAAATGCACGAACCTCGTGGTCGAGCGATTCCGAATAGCCCTCGAGCGCGTGCTTGACCGCCGAGTAATGCGCTGAGTATGGGGCGGGTACCAATCCCAGAATCGAGCCGATGTTGATGATGCGCCCTTCGCCGCGCCGCCGCATCGACGGCAACACCGCGTTGGTCATGCGGATGACACCGAACAGGTTGACGTCGAACAGGGCCTGCACCTGTGCGATCGAGGATTCCTCGGCGCCTCCGAGCAGGCCGACGCCGGCATTGTTGACCAGCAGGTCGATCCGGCCGGTCCGCGACAGCACCGTCGAAACGAGTGCAGCGACGGCTTCACCGTCGGTCACGTCGCAAGCCAGCATGGTCACCCCGTCCGGCCCGTCGCTGGCTTGGCGGCGGCTCGTCCCAAAGACAGTAAACCCCGCTCGCGCCAGGGCCTCGGCGCTGGCGTGACCGATGCCCGACGAGGCTCCGGTCACGACAGCGGTTTTTCCGGAATTCATATTCATTTCGTGCTCCAAACGCATGAGGGCTAGCTTTTTCGCCCCGATTAAATTACACTCATAATATCAAATTATGACCATAATGCAATAGCGGAAAGGAAGTGCAGCCATGCGCTACGAAAAGGGCCGAAAGGACGCGTCACGCGGCCGGATCATGGAGGTCGCCGCCGACCGTTTTCGCAGCGACGGCATAGCCGCGTCCGGACTGGCAACCATCATGAGCGACGCCGGGCTTACCAACGGCGCCTTCTATCCCCACTTTCAATCCAAGGCGGAGCTTGTCCGTGAAAGCGTGGCAGCGGCCATGGAGCTTCAGTCGCAGCAACTGGCCGAAGCATTGGCCGCCGGTGGCCCGGAGATGGGCATAGAGGCATATCTGTCAGCCGAGCACCGGGACAATCCGGAAAAAGGCTGCGCGTCTGCCGCGCTGCTGCCGGAGCTCGCGCGTCAGCCATCTGAAACCCGCGAAGTCTATACCGACCACTTGCTGACGTTGGTGCGCCAGCTGGCTGAAGCACTTCCGCAGGCCAGGGATCCGGAAGGCGCGGCGCTGGGTGTCTTTGCAACGCTCATCGGCGCGCTGCAACTGGCCCGCGCGGTGGAAGGAACGGAGTTGTCGGATCGCATCCTCGCGGCGGGGAAAGATGCGGCGCGGTCACTGATTAAGCCGCGTTAGGGGCAGCGGCCCATCCTTGCAAACGCCCCGACCTTGCCGCCCCTCGCAAATCCGCGCGAAGGCCGCGCACGCCACGTCCCAGGCGCTGGCGCAGGAGCGTGCGCGATGTTGCCCCGTCGATGTAGCCGACCTCGGCCGCTATGGCGTCGGGGCGGACACAACGATGCGCGCCAAGCCATCTCCTATCAGTGCGCGGTGCCACGACCGGAAGGACCAGCGTCTCCCACCAGCACCAGTTCCGCATCGTCGGCGACATAGCGGACATAGCGATAGTCGCGAATGAAGCTGATCCGCCCTTCCCGCCACTCCAGCCACGTGAAATAGCCGGGCTTCGGGTCGCTCCGCCGTTCGAACACCGCGATCACCTCGCGGCCCTCGAGCCAGGCCGGCGTCACCCATACGCCATCGTCCTTGGCATAGATTGTGAAGAACATGCCGACATCCGCGGCACCCGAGCGCGGCGGGTGCAGGGACTGATTGAGCTTCACGTCGTCGGCAAGCAGCGCGCGCAAGCCGTCCCAGTCGCGCTGGTTGAACAGGGTGACATAGCGGACCACGGCATCGGATGGGATGCGCGCATCGGGCAGCGGAGTGGCATCGGCATTGATCTCCCGAAGCCGGGCCCGACCACGAGCCAGATGCCCTTTCACGGCATCGACCGTGATATCCAGCAGGCCAGCGATCTCGGCCAGCGGCTCGTCGAGCACGTCTTTCAGGATGATGACGCTGCGCTGGAGGATCGGCAGTTCCGCAAAGCGCGACACCGCGGTTTGGACGGCTTGCCTGCGCATCAGCACCTCCACGGGGTCGGCTTCGGCGTCGTCGACAATTTCGAGGGCCGCCTCGATGGGCTCGGCAACGCGGATCGCGCGACTGCGCAGCAGGTCCAGCGCACGGTTGTGAGCGATCCGGAACAACCAGGGTCGCAGTTGCGGCACCTCGCACAGCTCGTCGAGGGCAATGAAGGCTCGGGCACTCGGGCAAAGGTGTCCTGCACGACGTCCTCGCCGTCGATGACCGATCCCATCAGGCGCGAGCAATAGCGGTGCAGCTCGGGCCGCAACGCGACAGCAAGGGCAAGCAGCCCCTCCTGGCGGTCGTGATCCACGGCAGGTCCTCTATCGCTCAAGGCGTCGCGCCCTCCATGACCGTGACTCCCGCGTCGCCGTTGAGGCCGAAGACGACGCCCTCGGCATATTGCGGATCTTCCAGCACGGAAACCACCCTATCGCCAAACGCACGGGGCGGCATCGGCGCACCGAAGCGGGCGACGAATTGTTCCGGCGTGATGCCCATGGAGCCCGCGTAGGCGTTGGCCGCAGCATCGCCGATCCCGGTGCCGAGGATCATCTGGCGCGGCACGATCGCCTGGAAGCGGATTCCGAGGTTCTTCTCCTGCGAGACGCCATTGGCGTATTTGGCCATGAACCACAGCATGCGTTTGGAGCCACCATAACCGCCCGACATCTGCGATCCGGTAACGGCCGCGCCACTCGATCCCACCAGCACGCGGCTCCCCGGCTTCAGCGGCAGGTTGAGCGCTGCCTGCAGCCAGTAGAGTCCCGCCTTGACGTCGGTTTCCCAGGCCACGGAGAAGTCCTCCCACTTCAACTGATCCAACCGGCCCATACGAGGCGTCGCACCGGCATTCAGCGCCAGGATATCCGGACGAACCTCGCCAAGGATACGGTAAGCAGAGTCTTCGTCCGTAACGTCGGCGGCGATGGTGGCGACCCCGAGCCGCGCACTGACCGCTTCCAGCGCTTCGGCACCGCGGGCGACGACCGTCACCCTGGCGCCCTGTTCGACCAGCGCCTCGACCAATCCGAGGCCAAGTCCGCGGCTTCCACCGGTGACCACGACAGTTTTATCCCTGAGGTTCATTGAGCCTGCTCCAATGCTTGACTGAAGCTATGACGTTTGACGTTCGGGAAAAGAGTCAGCCCTGCCGCGCGGCTCGGGCGTCAGAGAGGAGAAATCGCCTGCGGATGTCTTTACCCCATAGGCGCCGTAAAATGATCAAAATCAGAGCAAGATCCGCCGACTCCCCATGGTTTCGGATGCATTTGGAACCCGACCGTTACCGCTGAGCTCAATAGCCAGACCAGTGTGCGAGTGCAGGTCGAGGCATGGCGGGAATGCAAAGCGACGACTCCATCATTGCAGGCTGGGCGAAAGCGCGATGACAATCGGATGGTCACTGAGCGTAATTTCGACCGAACGCACGTTGCTCAGTGTTCCGACAGGCTCAACGCCAAGTGTTGGATCGTAGGTTCGTACCGACGCGCGCGTCTCGCCAAATTGGACCGTCACACGATCTTGACCGCTCAACCGTTCGCCCCACACAATAAGTTGGAACGTGCCGTCGCTGTCCTGCAGGAGTAGATCGTGAACGGTCTCGGGTTGATCTGCGATCGTGAAGTCGAGTTGGCCGGGTCTGGCGAGGATACCTTTGTCCGCCAAAATCGTCGTAAGGTTGTGAAGGTAGATCGCGGCCAAGCGGCGTGAATAATCAGCCTTGTAGAAGCCAAAAGATTGGTTGCCGTCTTCGTCGCTGCGGTCCCGCAACAGATAGACCGATGTATAGGCGTAGCCGCGCTTGAACTGCGCGAGGTACAGGCTCATCAAATTCAAGCCGTGCATTTGCTCCGTGACCGGACCTCCGATCTTGGTCCCGGTCTCGGTCGAGACACGCGGCAGGGTATTGAGTTGCTCCTGGGTATAACCCCGAAACCCTCTCGCCCACGTGACGCCGAAGTTGCCGAATAGCCCGTCCACTCTGGCTGCGGCGGTCGGATCGGCAGCGTGCCACGTCTTGTTGTCCGCCGGATACGGCGAATGTGGGTGGTAGATGTAGTTGTGCACATTGGCGTAGTCGGCATACGTCGTGCCGTCCGGCATCTTGGTTTGTGCGCGGGGCGGGATCGTAAGGAACTGAAGGCCGACATTGTCTCGCTGCGCGCCGGGTTCGGAGATCGACCAGACAGGATACTTCGCAAGGACCGGATCACTTTTGACAGCCTGATAGAGATCGCGCTGAAGCTTTGCGACCGCCATCCACGAAGTCTCCGCACCGCCGCCTTTCTCGCCCTGATAGGTGACACCCCAGGTGTTCGGCTCGTTGTTGCCCTCGAACGCGAGTAGCGCGCCGGCATCAGCGAGCACCTTACCTGTTTCGACCAACTTCTTCACATCCGTCCCACCACTGACCAATCCCCAACTCAGGCGCACGCCGGTTTCGCGATGTAGATCCAGAAAGGTTTGGATGGTTGTGGGACCCTTGTCGCTCAGACCTTCTATTCCCGCCCTTACCCATCGAAAGCCGCAATAGCGGACCATTTCGACAGTCCTGGCCAAAGGCTGGCCTCGATCGGGGAATGTGGTAACGACGCCGATGCTATTGAGAAAGTCGTTCGTCGCAACGGCGGTTTTGGGCGCTGCCAATGAATGGCGAGGTGATATCGACACCACAGCCAGCGCCACCCATGCGCCGACGAGGGAGCGAAGCATTTTGGACGGATTGATCATCACCTGGGACTTCAAGCCTCCTCTAACCCGCATGTCGCCACGGCGCATCGCCCGCCTTGGCGAGCCGATCAATTCTCACCGGCCGCGCGCTCGGAAACCTAAACAGAGTACCGCTGATGATGTCGCTCCCTCGATTTGTCGCCTGTGGGATCTCATACCGGTTCCGGGTGAAGCCGCACATATCGCAATTTGGATGAATCATCGACAAATGGGGCACAACGCGTCGGACTTGACCCGGAGGGGTATGGAGCTTGTTCAATACGTCGCGCGGGGTCTCTCATGGCACGACCGACCGGCCGGTCGAGGTCCTAAAGATCGAGAGTGACCATCATGCCGCGGACTTCGGCCATTTCGAGCAGCAGGTCCTGCAGGCTTTCGTCCAGTGCGGCACCGGTCAGCGCCAAAAGCTCGGCAATGCTCTCTCTCATCGATATGACGGCGGCGCCGGTCTTCTCGGCGAGCAACCGCCCGATGGCCGTGCGGATCAGGTCGTCCTGATCAGACATCGTGTCACCACCCACAGCTCCACGGCCTCCCCCATACACCCCATGCCTCACCGGCGCTTTCTACGACAGGGCGTGGTTTCCCTTACGGTATGATTTTTGAAGCGGCGTCCGCCGCTGTGCTCACGCCTGCAAATCATCTGAAAGCGGCCGATCGTCTTCAGGATTTCAAAACGACCCATTCCCCACCCTGCACAAAAGTAGCGGCCAACGCCGGTGCTAGCCAATAGCGCACAGCTTGGCTTCTGTCATGCAAACCAGCCAATGCCGCGGCGCAGCACAGGTAAAATCACTGCGCACCATTTTAAAACTTGACGCGTGTCAATTTTTTATAAAACATGCGGAAATGCTGGCAAGTCATCGGCCAGCGCTCTGGGAGGAGCAATGCCTGACACGAAAGAGCGCCCGAACCTGGGCCGCAACCTTCGCATCCGAAGGCCGGCATCGGCTTGTCGGCAACTCGTTACGCCAGGCGTTGGGGTCGCTTGCGTCGTGTCAGCCATTTCAGTCGCCGAACAGCGAACCTTATGCAGGTCGTCGAAATAATCAGGAGGAGGAAACCATGCGCATGTTCAATTGCCCGAAACTCAGCACAGGCCTGCTTGGCGCAGGCATGCTTGCAATCATCATCTCAACGCCCGTCCACGCCGAGGACGCGGCGAAAGTCGCCGCCATCGTCAAAGGCCTCGACAACCCATTCTTCCAGACCATGCAGAAGGGCATCGAAGAGCAGGGCAAGGCCAGCGGCGTCAATGTCAGTGTCCAGGCCGCCGCCAACATGGGTGACGCCACCGGCCAGGCCGACCGCCTGACCGCCATGGCCATGCAGGAATTCGATTGCTACCTGGTCAATCCGATCAGCGTCTCCAACCTCGTCCAGGCGCTGGTGCCTGTCGCCCAGAAGAAAAAGCCGATCGTCAACATCGACAGCACCATCGACGCCGAGCAGGCCAAAGCCGCCGGTTTTGCCGTTTCGACCTATATCGGCACCGACAACGTCGCCGCTGGCGCGCTGGCCGGCGAGGAGATGCTGAAGCTGGTGCCGAAAGGTTCCAAGGTCGCTCTCATTGCCGGCATCGTCGGCGATGTCGGCAGCAACGCCCGCATCAAGGGCTTCAAGCAGGCCGTCGAAGGCAAGCTCGAGGTGGTGGTGATGGTCAGCGCCGACTGGGACCGCGAGAAGGCGCTGACCGCCGCCACCGATATCCTCGCCGCGCATCCCGATCTCGCCGGCTTCTTCGCCGCCAACGACATCATGGCGCTCGGCGTCGAGCGCGCCGTCCAGACCTCCGGCAAGGACGTCAAGGTGATCGGCCTCGACGGCATCGTCGACGCGCTGAAATCGATCGCCGCCGGCGAACTCTCCGCCACCGTCGCCCAGTACCCCTATGTCGTCGGCGCCATGGGCGTCGAAGCCTGCGCGGTGGCCGCCAAGGGCAAGGAACTGCCCGCCAACGTGCCGGCACCGGTGCTGCTGATCAACAAGGACAATGCGGAAGCGTCCTTGAAGAACTTCCCGCGCCCCGGCGGCGACTATCCCGATCCCTTCCGCGAGATGCTGAAGTGAGCTTGCCTTCGGACAACGCACCCGCCGCCCATTCGGCGGGCGCGGCGGAGGAGAGCCGCCCCTCCCTGTCGGCTCTCCTCCTTGATCCCTCCTTCTGGGCCGACTGGGCATCCGTCGTCGGCCTGGTCGGCCTCGTCATCGTCTTCGGCATTGCCCAGCCGGTCTTTCTCAGCGTCGCCAATCTGCAGGCACTGCTGCTGGCGGCGGCGATCCTGGTCGTGCTGTCGATCGGCCAGACCTTCGTCGTCGCGACGTCAGGCATCGACCTGTCGCTGGCGGCCGCCGTCATGCTCGGCGCCATCATTCTCGGCCTCGTCAACGGCGCCGGTTACGGCATCTTCATCGCCTGCGTGCTCGCCGTCGCCGCCACCAGCGCCGTCGGCTTCCTCAACGGCCTGATAATCACCGCCGGAAAAATCCCCGATTTCGTGGTGACGCTCGGCACGCTGTCGGGCATCACCGGCCTTGGCCTCATATTGTCGGGCGGCGAGCCGACCATGGTCGGCTCGACCTTCCTGCTGCGCCTGGCGTCGGGTTCCTTCGGACCGTTCGGCTATCCGGTCTGGGTGGCGATCGCGGCCGTCATCGTGGCCCATATCGCGCTCTACCACACCCGCTTCGGCGTCCATCTGCTGGCGACCGGCGGCCAGACCGAAAGCGCCGGCGCGCTCGGCATCCGCACCGACCGGGTCAAGATCGCCGCCTATACGATTTCCGGTTTTTGCGCCGGCATCGCATCGCTGCTTCTGGTCGCGCGCATCGGTTCGGCCGAGCCGCTGATCAACACCAGCCTGCTCCTGAACTCTGTGGCGGCGGTGGTGCTGGGCGGCGTCAGCCTGTTCGGCGGCCGCGCCAGCATTCTCGGCCCGGCCATCGGCGCGCTGATGCTCACCGCGCTCGTCAACGGCCTGACTCTGCTCAACGTGTCGGCCTTCTACCAACCGCTTGCCGTGGGCGCCATCGTGGTGCTGGCGGCGCTGATCATGCGGTACCAGAAATGAGCGCTGCCAATCACATCCTCGCCGCCGATGCGATCATCGCCTGCGAAGGGCTGAGCAAGCATTTCGGCGGCATCCGCGCCTTCACCGATGTCGCCTTCCAGGCCCGCCGCGGCGAGGTCACCGCCGTCATCGGAGACAATGGCGCCGGCAAGTCGACGCTGATCCGCAGCCTGGTCGGCGTCCATCAGCCGGATGCCGGCAGCCTGTTCTTCGACGGTCGCGCGCGACCCTTCGCCAATCCCGACGAGGCGCGCAAGGCCGGCATCGAGACGGTGCACCAGAACCTGGCGCTGATCGACGAACTGACGGTCGCGCAGAACCTGTTCCTCAACCGCGAGATCGTGCGCCGCATCGGCCCCTTCGCCTTCCTCGACCGCAAGGCGATGAAACGCGAGGCCCGCTCCATGCTGTCGCGGCTGTCGATCAACGTGCCATCGATCAACCAGCGGGTGCGGCGCCTGTCGGGCGGCCAGCGGCAGGCGATTTCGATCTGCCGCGCCGTCGGCTCCGGCGCCAAGCTGGTGGTGATGGACGAGCCGACGGCCGCACTCGGCGTGCAGGAAACGGCCAATGTCGAAGCGCTGATCCGGCGCCTGCGCGATCAGTCGGTCAGCGTCATCCTGGTCAGCCACAATTTTGATCAGGTCCGCCGCCTGTCCGACCAGATCTGGGTGATGCGGGCGGGAAAGATGGTAGCGACCGTGCGCGCCTCGGAAACATCAGGCAACGAACTCGTCGCGCTGGTCACCGGCGCGGTGTGAAGACAAACAAGTTGGCTGAAGTTGAAACAGGAGTGTGCCGTGGCGGTGATCCGTGTCGGGCTTGTCGGTCTTGGAGAAGTCGCGCAGTCGATCCATTTGCCGGTGCTGAGCGATCAGCGCGACCGCTGGGTGATCGCTGGCGTGCACGACGTGTCGCCGAGCCTGGTGGCGCTGTGCACATCGCAGTACCCGTCGGCAAAAGCCTTCGAGACGGCCGAGGCACTGATCGCTTCGCCCGACATCGACGCGGTCTTCGTGCTGTCGTCCGACGACACCCACAGCCGCTTCGTGCGTGCCGCGATCAAGGCCAACAAGCATATCCTGCTGGAAAAGCCCGCCTGCCTGACGGTGCGCGAGATCGACGACTTGCTGGCGTTGATGCCGGGCTACGACAAGACGCTTTTTGTCGGCTACATGCGCCGCTACGCGCCGGCCTATCTGGCGGCAAAAGATGAACTGCCCGCCTTCGCCGACATCACCCATGTCCGCATCTTCGATCTGATCTCGGAAGGCCGGCATTTCCTTAGGAAAAGCCACAACGTCCTTTACCCCCAGGACATCGATCCTGCCCTGCTTTCGCGTGGCGCCAAGGAACGCGATGCGCTGATCCGCGAAGTCGTCGGCGCCGACGCGCCCGCCGATCTGGTGCGCGCCTATCGCGGGCTGACCGCGCTGTCCTCGCACCACATTTCGGCGATGCGCGGGCTGCTTGGCGAGCCGGCCCGCGTGCTTGCCGCGCACCGCACCAATGGCGGCGCCAACACCAGCGTCACCTTCGACTACGGGCATTTCGCCTGTCTGTATGACGCGGTGGTCGACGATCTCGGCCTGTTCGACGCCATGATCGAGGTGCGCTCCAACACCAGGCGGGTGCGCATCATCTACGACACGCCCTATATCCGCAGCCTGCCGACCCGGCTGGAGGTGACCGACGCCGGCCCGCTCGGCCCGGTGACCAGGGCCATCGCCCCGCTCTATGGCGACGCCTTCTCCAACGAGTTGGAGGCTTTCCACCGCCACATCCGCGAAGGCACCAGGCCACTGACCGACCTCGCCGATTCACGCCGCGATCTGGCGCTGATGGCCGATATCATCGAGCGGATGAAGGAGAGCGGCCGGCACTGAGCCTGTTCGAAACTCGCTCTGGTGAGTCATATGGTGGTGGTTTCGAGAACCGGCGCGCAGCGGACATTTGGGTCCGTGAGCACCGGAAGCGCAGAAAACGCCATCACATGGCCGCCAGAGTAGAGTTTCTACTTCCCGCAATGATGATCGTTGATCTTGTTCAATGCATACGCGTCGGGTCCAACGCGATCGTAGGAGCACGCGCCGGCCGCCGTGGTGACCAACTGCTGATCATAGTAACGCGGGCCGCCGAACAGGAAATTGATGAGATCGTCCCCGGCGGGAACATGGCGTTCGGATTGGGGCCGGTGATGCCGGTCGCCCGCGAATGCCGAGGCGCAAAAGCTTGAGCCTGTCGCGAAAGCAAGAGCCAAGATCGCAACGCATTTCGTGGTCATCGGCAACCCTCCCGGCAATTCGGAATCACACCATACATCCAAAATCGCCAGCCGGACAAAAGTTCCCAAAGACCGCGGTTTCGTGAGCCCGGCCAGACGCGATACCGCAGGAATGCCAAGTCCCGCCGAAGACCAACCGCGTTTGGCTCTTGCCGAAGCCGGCGGCCTCGCTCATCCATGACGCTGTGCCGACAGCCTTGGAACCAGCGATGACCGATGCCAGCCTTTATCTAGTCGAAGCGACGATCGACCAATTGCGCCGCGCGCTCGACGAGGGCACGGTGACCAGCGTCGAACTGGTCGGAGCGTATCTCAGGCGCATCGCCCATTTCGACCGCCACGGCATCACGCTGAATGCTGTCCCGGTGCTCAACCCAACGATGTTCGAGGAGGCCGCCGCTTCCGACCGGCGCCGCCGCAACGGCACCGTGCTCGGGCCGCTCGACGGCATCCCCTACACCGCCAAAGACAGCTACAAAGTCGCCGGGCTGACGATGGCTGCCGGCTCGCCGGCTTTCGAACATCTCGTCGCCAACGAGGATGCCTTCACCATCGCCCGGCTGCGCACCGGCGGCGCCGTGCTGATCGGCCTCACCAACATGCCGCCGATGGCCAATGGCGGCATGCAGCGCGGCGTCTATGGTCGCGCCGAAAGCCCCTACAATGCCGACTATCTGACCGCCGCCTTCGCGTCGGGCTCGTCCAACGGTTCCGGCACGGCGACATCAGCCAGCTTCTGCGCTTTCGGGCTTGGCGAGGAAACCTGGTCGTCCGGCCGCGCACCGGCTACCAACAACGCGCTGGTCGCCTACACGCCGTCGCGCGGCGTCATTTCGGTGCGCGGCAACTGGCCGCTGGTGCCGACCATGGATGTCGTGGTGCCGCACACGCGCAGCATGCCCGACATGCTCGAACTGCTCGACGTGATCGTCGCCGACGACCCGGAGACGAGAGGCGATTTCTGGCGCGCGCAGCCCTGGGTCGCGCTGCCGAAAAGCTCCGACGTGCGCCCGCCGCGCTACACGGACCTCGCGCTTATGGGGTCGCTGAAAGGCATGCGGCTCGGCGTGCCCAAAATGTATATCGGCCGCGACAGCGGGGCCGATGCGCCCATCGAAACCCGCGCCTCGGTGCTTGCTTTGTGGGAGCAGGCGGCGGCCGATCTGAAGCAGCTTGGCGCCGAGGTGATCGAAGTCGATTTTCCCGTCGTCTCCAACTATGAGCGCGACCGGCCCGGCGCGCGCAGCATGGTCGAGCGAGGGCTGGTGCCGGAAGAATTCGCCGACCGCGAAATCTGGGATCTCTGCATCTGGGCTTGGGATGATTTCCTGCGCGCCAATGCCGACCCGGCGCTGCCCGATCTCGTCTCGGTCGATGGCGGAAAGATCTTTCCGCAGCCGCCGGGCACGCTGCCCGACCGCTATGAGGGCGGCTTTGACCTCTCGGAATATGTCGAGCGGGCGCGGTCCGGCGTCACACCGGTCGCGGAGATCCCAGCGCTCGCAGACGGCCTGAAGGGGCTGGAAGCGACAAGGCGGATCGATTTCGAGGACTGGCTGGACACGCAACGCATCGACGCCGTGGTGCTGCCCGCCGCCGCCGATGTCGGGCCGGCCGATGCCGACATCAACGAGGCGTCCGCCGCCCTTGCCTGGCGCAACGGCACCTGGGTCGCCAACGGCAATCTGGTCTGGCGCCATCTCGGCATCCCGACCGTCACCGTGCCGATGGGAACCATGGCCGACATCGGCATGCCGGTCGGCCTCACCTTCGCCGGCAAGGCCTATGATGACGAAAGGCTCTTGCGCATGGCCGGCGATTTCGAACGCTCCACCCAGCGCCGCCGCCGCCCGCCGCGCACGCCTGAACTGGCCGACGATGTCTTTTCGCACCGTCCCGGCCAAGCCGGGAACAGCACGGCGCCTGCGCTCTCCATCGCGCTTGCCGCCGAGACGCGGCCGTCCGGCGATCAGCACGAGATCGCCATCACGCTCGACCTGCCTGGCGAGGCGAACGAAGCGACCAGCGTCAAGGTGCACGTCAACGGAAAGGCCGTCGCACTGCAGCAAAGCGGTTTGCGCTTCAGCGGACGTGTGCTCGTCCCGGCCGCCGAACATCAGCGCTTCCACAGCGTCTGGCGCGGCTCGTACGGCTCGATCGTGACGGCAGTGGTGCGGCTGGAGGATGGCCGCACCGCCGGTGCCTATGCGGTCACCGGCGGCATCGGCTGAATATCGCCTTGCGGATCACGCGGCGTTCAGAGACCGTTTCGAAACTCGCTCCTGCGAGTCATATGGTGGTGTCTTCGAGAACCGGAGCGGAGCGTGCATTTTGAGTACGTGAGCACCGGAAGCCCAGAAAACGCCGCCAGATGGCCGCAGGAGTAGAGTTTCCAAACGGTCTCTCAATCCGTCCTGATCCAGACCCCCTTGGTGTTGAGATATTCGTCGAGATGCTCGGCACCACCCTCGCGGCCGTAGCCGCTCATCTTGTAGCCGCCGAAGGGTACCGCCGGATCGATCGCGTGATAGGTGTTGACCCAGACGGAGCCGGCGCGCAGGCGGTTTGCCAGTTGGTGCGCCTTGCCGACGTCGCGGGTGAAGACGCCGGCACCCAGCCCATAGGGCGTGTCGTTGCCGCGCCGCACCACCTCGTCCTGCGTATCGAACGGCAGCGCCGAAATCACCGGGCCGAAGATTTCTTCCCGGGCGATGCGCATATCGTCGGTCACGCCCGAGAACACACTCGGCGCGATGAAATTTCCCGCACCGAGCCCGCCTTCGGTGATGCGGTTGCCGCCGGTGACCAGGCGGGCGCCCTGCCTGGTGCCGTCCTCGATGAAGCCGGTGACGCGTTCGAGCTGCCTGGGCGAAATCAGCGGCCCGATCTCGGTTTCGGGGTCGGCGCCGTCGCCGATCCTGAGTTTTGCCGCATAGGCCGAGACCCGCTCGACGAATTCCTCGTAGATCGGCCGCTCGACGAACAGCCGCGAGCCGGCGATGCAGATCTGGCCGGAATTGGCGAACACCGACATCGCCGCTATCGGCACGGCGCGTTCGAGATCGGCGTCGGCGCAGACGATGACCGGCGACTTGCCGCCAAGCTCCAGCGAAACGCGCTTCATGTTGCCGGCCGAGGCGCGCAAAATGCTCTGGCCGGTCACTGTGGAGCCGGTGAACACGATCTTGTCGACGTCCATATGGGCGGCGAGCGGCGCGCCGGCCTCGGCGCCGGTGCCGGTGACGACGTTGACGACACCGGGAGGCAAGCCGGCTTCCATCATCAGCGCGCCGATCAACAGCGGCGTCAGCGGCGCTTCCTCGGAAGGCTTCAGCACGATGGTGCAGCCGGCCGCCAGCGCCGGCCCGATCTTCCAGACCGAGGCGGCTGTCGGCGCGTTCCACGGAATGATGGCGCCGACGACGCCGACCGGCTCCTTGCGCGTGTAGGAGACGATGTCGCCCGGCAGCGAATTGCCGATCGTGTGGCCATGGATCGACGTCGCCATGCCGGCATAGAAGCGTAGCATGCCGAGCACGCGGTTCTTGTTGGCGAGCGTGCGCACGATGGGCATGCCCATGTCCGTCGTGTCGGAAAGCGCGATCTCCTCCCAGTGGCGTTCCATCAGGTCGGCGATCCTGAGCAGCAGCACCTGGCGCTCATAGGGCTTGAACCGGCTCCACGGCCCATCGAAGGCGCGCCGGGCAGCGGCCACCGCGAGGTCGATATCGCTGGAATCGGACAATGGCACGGTGCCGATCACGGCGCCGGTAGCGGGGTTTCGGGTCTCGAAAGTCCGGCCACTGCGCGCGTCGCACCAGGCGCCATTGATCAGCATCTTGCGGTGCCGGCCATCGATCGGCGTGTGCAGCGGCAGGCCTTTAACCGACACCGTCATGCTCCTGTCCTCCTTCCGCAACCGACCGACCTAGCGGGCGGCCCAGACAAGGCCACGCTCGACAATCAGCGCCATCTCCGGAACCGCGAACTCGTCGGCATTGTGTCCGAGCGCACTGTAAAAGACCTTTCCAGCCCCGTAGCGACGCTTCCAGACAACCGGCATGACGACACCGCCTATCCCGGGGAAATGTGCGTCGGTGAAGGTGGTCGTGGCCAGCACCTCGTTGCCCGGATCGACATGCATGTAATATTGCTCCGATCGATAGGCGAAATCACTGATGCCGCTGGTGATCGGATCATCCGGTCTGGTGACAGCGACCGTGTAGTCGATGATGTCGCCGGGATGGGCAACCCATTGGCCGCCGGTCATGAACTGATAATCGGTTTCGCTGCGGAAACTGTCACACATCGTGCCGTGAAAGCCGCCGAGCCCGCTGCCCTGGCGAACGGCGAGAACCAGGTTCTGAAGTTCGGCCTTTTCGATCGTCGACATCGTGATCACGGGCACGATGAGGTCGAAGGAAGCAAGCGCCGGATCGGCGAACATCGCCGTGCCCTCGCCGAGCGTGACGTCGAATCCGTTGCGCTCAAGCAGCGCGCGCACGACCTTCGCGCTCTGCTCCGGTGTGTGTCCTTGCCAGCCACCCCAGGCAATCAAGGCTTTCTTCGGCATCTTGTCTCTCCCTGCACTATCCGCCCTGATCGATCCGAGGTCAGCGCCAGCCCAGCGCCGGAGCGACATGGATCAGGATCGCCTCGATGACATGCGCGTTGTAGTCGACGCCGAGCTGGTTGGGCACGGTGAGCAGCAGCGTGTCGGCCTCGGCGATCGCCTCGTCCTGCGCCAATTCCTTGACGAGCACATCCGGCTCGGCCGCATAGCTGCGCCCGAAGATCGCCCTGGTGTTCTCCTCGATGAAGCCGATCTGGTCGCTGCTCTGGTTGCCGCGCCCGAAATAGGCGCGGTCGCGGTCGTCGACCAGCGCGAAGATGCTGCGGCTGACCGAGACGCGCGGTTCGCGCTGATGCCCGGCCGCCTTCCAGGCCTCGCGGTAGATGCGGATCTGCTCGGCCTGCTGGACGTGAAACGGCTTGCCGCTCTCGTCGAATTTGAGCGTCGAGCTCTGTAGGTTCATGCCAAGCTTCGCTGCCCATTCCGAAGTGGCGTTGGTGGCCGCACCCCACCAGATACGCTCGCGCAAGCCCTCGGAATGCGGCTCCAGGCGCAGCAGGCCGGGCGGGTTGGGGAACATCGGCCGCGGATTGGGCTGTGCGAACCCCTCGCCCCGCAGCGTGTCGAGGAAGACCTCGGCGTGATGGCGCGCCATATCGGCGTCGCTCTGTCCTTCCGGCGGCACGTAGCCGAAGTAGCGCCAGCCATCGATCACCTGCTCGGGCGAGCCGCGGCTGATGCCAAGCTGCAGCCGGCCGCCGGCAATGATGTCGGCAGCACCGGCGTCCTCGGCCATGTAGAGCGGATTCTCGTAGCGCATATCGATGACCGCTGTGCCGATCTCGATGCGGCTGGTCCTGACGCCGACAGCCGCCAGCAGCGGAAACGGCGACGCGAGCTGGCGGGCGAAATGATGGACGCGGAAATAGGCGCCGTCCGCGCCCAGTTGCTCGGCGGCGACGGCGAGGTCGATGGACTGCAGCAGCGCGTCCGATGCCGACCGCGTCTGTGATTGCGATGAGGGCGTCCAGTGCCCGAATGACAGGAAACCGATTTTCTTCATGCCATGCGATATATGGAAGTGGCGGATGGATTGCAAAGCGGTTCGCCCTGGCTGCAGCCTCCCAGCCATCGCGGCGGATCGATGCTTTGCGAAGGGAGAAGCCGATGCTGAAAAGGACCTGCATCGTCGAGATCCAGGCGCTTGTGTCGCGCCCTTCGTCGCCATGTTGCTCGGCGTCGGCCAGCGACGCTGGTCCATCAAATAATCCTGATCCGCGTGGCGCTCCCGTTGCGAAACCGGCTAGAAGTGGTAGCTACCATTGCGTATAATTAAATCAACTTGATTTGTTTTCTGCGGAAAGTTTGTTGGTAACGCACACATGACCCCTAGGAAAGCCATCGCTGGCACCAATCTCGAACAGGCCAAGTCACACAATCGGCGCGTGGTGATCGAAGCGATCAGGACCAATGGCGCATTGTCGCGGGCAGCGATCGCGCGCCTGACGGCGCTGAGCACGCAGACCATCTCCAACATCGTCGAGGAACTCGAGCGGGAAGAGCTGCTTTGCGCGCAAGCCACGCTGAAGGGCGCGCGCGGCCAGCCGGCGGTCCCCTATTCGATCAATCCCGACGGCGGCTATTCGATCGGCCTGCAGCTCGACCACCAGTTGGCGGTGGGTGTCATCACCGATCTCTCCGGCACGGTTCGCGCCCGCATCGAGCGCCGGATCGACCGGCCGACCCCGGCGCAGGCGATGCCCTTGCTTGCCGCGATAGCCGGGGACCTAATGCGCAAGTTTCGCTTCGACCGCAACCGCCTGCTTGGCATCGGCATGGCGATGCCGGGTCCGTTCGACGTCGAGGGCATGACCTCGGTCGGACCGACCGCACTGCCCGGCTGGCAGGATTTCCCCGTCGCCGAGGAATTGCAACGGCTGACCGGCATTCCGGTGACGGTTGAGAACGACGCCACTGCCGCCGCGATCGGCGAACGGCTCTATGGCGTTGCCCGCAACCTCAGCAGTTTCGTCTATTTGTTCATCGGCACCGGCCTTGGCGCCGGCCTGTTCCTGGACGGCCATCTCTACAAGGGTAGCCGCCACAATGCCGGCGAGATCGGCCACATGATCGTCAAGCCCGGCGGCCTCGAATGCGGCTGCGGCAAGCGTGGCTGCCTCGAACGCTACGTTTCGCTGCGTGCCGCCTATGAATGCCTGGAAATCCCCGACCCCGATCATGCCTCGCCGGAATTGCTCCAGACATTGCTGGCCAATGGCGACAGCCTGGAAGCATGGGTCGCCCAGGCAATCGATCCGCTGCGCCAGGCCATCAACATGCTCGAACTGGCTCTCGATCCGGAAACCGTGGTCCTTGGCGGCTTCATGCCGGTCGGCGTCATCGAGCTTCTGGCGAGCCGGCTCGACCCATTGTACCTCTCGGTCAGCTCGACCAGCGCCCGCACCGTGCCACGGGTCCTTGTCGGCGCTGCCGGCAAGGACACTTCGGTCCTTGGTGCCGCCGCGCTGCCGATCTTCTCCGAGACCAATCCTCAATTCGACGTTCTGCAGAAGCCGCATGCCGGCTAGGCTCTTAGGCTGCCCCCGTAGAGCACCGGCATCAGCCCGGCCAGCGCCTTGAACCGTTCCCAGGATTTCCGCTCCGGCCGCGTCCAGCCGGTTTCCGCCAGCGCCGAGATGCGGGGAAACACCAGCCGGTCGAAGACGGCGCGGTCGGTCATCGGCTCCGACCAGATGCAGGCCTGCACGCCGAGCAGTTTGGCCTTCTGATCGTCCGTCCAGCCCTCGACGGGATCGAAGCCATACAGCTTTTCCGGGTCGGACCAGCCGGCCCAGGCCGCACCCGGTTCCGACCAGGCCGGGCTGTTGGCCATGTCGAGGTAGTAGACCTGGCCGGGGCAGACCACCATCGCATAGCCCTCCCCCGCAAGGGCGGCCGAGGCTTCGACCGTTCGCCAGCCGCACAGGTAGCTTTTCTGCTTGTCGATGACGTTGCCGTGCGCCGCCTCCTGCCAGCCGCCGGTGATGCAGCCGCGAGAGGCAAGGAACGATTGCATGCGCTTGAGAAACTCCGCCTGCAGCACCGCCGCGCCGGAGCCGTCGATCTCATCGGCGCCATGCGTGTTGGTGACCACGTTGAGACGCTTGGCATGTGCTGCCGCCAGCCCCTCGCCGCCAACCTCCGTGAGCCGCGCCAGCGCCAGCGGCGAGCCGGACCAGGCGCCCAGAGGCACCTCGTCGGCGCCGATATGGATGGTCTTGAACGGAAACAACTCGATCAGTTCGTCGAGGATTTTTTCCAGCACATGGTAGGTTTCCGGCCGCGCCGGATTGATGCAATTGTTGGGAAACCCCTGCACGGAGAAGTACTCGCCGCTTTCGCCGGGGTCGCGCAGCTCCGGGATCGCCTGCAGCATCGCATAGCAATGCCCCGGTACGTCGATCTCCGGCACGACCTCGATGCCGAGTTGGCCGGCCAGTTGAACGACCTCGCGCACGGCAGCCTTTGTGTAGTAGCCGCCGCTCGGCTCTGGGCCGGAGCCCAGCAAGGGCGGCACCGGCAGCCCATGGCCGCGCCATGCGCCGACCTTCGTCAACTCCGGATAGGCCGATATCTCGACCCGCCACGCCTCGTCGTCGGACAGATGCCAGTGGAAGCGGTTGAGCTTGTTCCAGGCAAGGATCCGCAGGAAGGTCTTGATCTCGGCCGTTGCATAGAACTGCCGAGCGACGTCGAGATGCGTGCCGCGCCAGCCGAGCGCCGGCTCATCACGGATTTCGCCCTCGGCCGGGAAGAGAAACGTCTCGGGGTGCGACCGCGCCCCGCGCAGGATCTGGCCGAGCGTGACCAGCCCGTAGACCAGTCCGGTTTTCGTCCCCGCCGAAACCGCGACGCCATCGGCTGAAAAGCGGATCGCATAGGCCTCCGGGCCAAACCCATCCGCGATGCCGAGATCGACCGGCAAACCGCCTTCGGCCTCGTTACGCACAATGCCTTCGACGGCGAACAAGCTGTCGACAAGGTCGCCGAACGCGCTGACCGCATCGGCTGCTGCCGCACCGTTCGGCAGAAGTGCCAGGCCTTGCGGAACCGCGCGCCGGCCGGAGATCGCAACGGTTTGCGGCCACGGTATGATCGAGACCGGCACGGGCGCCCGCGCGGGCACCGGATAGATTTCGGCGCCGCGCTTCAACACCGCATTGTCGCCGATCGCCTTGGTCGGAACCAATGCAACGGGAGCTACGGTGCCATCGGCAAGCACGAGGTAGGCAGCCGTGGCGCCGTCGGTCCAGTGCCGCAGCGGATAGCTCAGCCCATGCGCGGTGATGGTCCATGTCTCGTTCGGCTCCAGCACGAAGCCGTCCGGCGGCGCGAATTCGGAATGGTTGGACAGCCGCTCCGCCAGCCTGCCGCCTTCGACGGTGACAGCCGGATCGATGCGGGCCGGACCGCTGACGCACAGCGCAAACCCTTCAATCGCCTTCGACGACAAATTGGTGAGCGTCAGTGAATAGGCGAGTTTTTCACTGGCGGTGGCCGGCGCCCAGGTGGTTTCCAGCCGGAATGCGGATTTGGATTGAAGTGTCATGATGAGCTTTCGAAATCAGTGATTGGTCTTGAGCAGGCCGGCATAGACCCCGGGCGCGGAATCCGGGATCTGCCTGGCGCCAACGGTGCGCTCGTAGAATTCGGATGGACCGACATCGCCGATGATGCCGTAGCCGTAACCCATGACGCGCATGTCGAGCAGCGTGGCCAGCAGCAGCGCGTGGCCGATGCCGGCGCCGCGCGCGGCCTCGTCGACGCCGGTCGGGCCGAAGAAGCCGCGCGCGATCGCATCGTAGACGGCAAAGCCGACCAGCCTGCCGTTGCGTGTCGCCAGGAAGCACGAGACCGGCTGGCGCGAAAACGCCACCGTCGTCTCGCTCGACCAGCCCGCGCTGAATGTCTGCCGCACCCAGCCGGTCACCAGTTCGAGTTCCGGCGCCAGCGCCCGGCGGATGGTGACGGCGGCGCCCCGAATGCGCGCATCGAGTTCGGGATCGGGAGCAAGCAGCGAAAGATTGACGAGATAGTCCATGGAAACCCTGTGATGTCAGTTCAGGAAACGGCGCCCAGCGCGCGGACGAAATGGTTGGGGCCGACCTGATCGACCTTGGCGCAGGATGGCCGGCTCAGCCGTCGCACCTCCTCGGCGTGGCCGAGGAAGCGCGCGCTGTCACCTGCCACGAACGGCCGGTCGGGGTCCGGCACCGCCGAAAGCAGCAGTTGCGTATAGGGATGGCGGGCATTGCCGATCACCGAGAGCGTGTCGCCCCACTCGACCATCTGGCCGGCGAACATGACGATCACCTCCTCGGCGACATGGGCGGCGGTGGCGATGTCATGCGTTATGTAGAGCAACGCCAGCTGCCGCTCCTGCTTGATGCGTGCCAGGAGTTCGAGGATGCCGAGGCGGATCGAGACGTCGAGCATCGAGGTCGGCTCGTCGGCGACCAGCACATCGGGCTGCACGGCGAGCGCACGCGCGATGTTGACGCGCTGGCGCTGGCCTCCCGACAGTTCGTGCGGAAACTTGTGCGCGGTCAGCGCCGGCTCCAGCCCGACCCAGTTGAGGAGATCGGCGACGCCTTGCACCTGCTCCACCCGGCTCTTGGCGTGGCCATGCAGCGCCAGCGGTCGCGCCAGATGATGCTGCACCGAGAACACCGGGTTGAGCGAGGCGAACGGATCCTGGAACACCATCTGCACGGCGCGGCGATAGTCCTTTTCCTCGGCGGCCGTGCCGATCTGCGTGATGTTGCGGCCGCGGTAGAGCATCTCGCCGCCGGTCGGGGTGTCCATGCGCGAAATGATGCGCGCGCAGGTCGTCTTGCCACAGCCGGATTCGCCAACCAGCGCCAGCGCGCGGCCGCCTTTCAGCGACAGCGAAACACCGCGCAATGCCTGCACCAGACCGAAGCTGCGTTCGATGCCCTCCAGCCTGACGATCGGCTCGGCCGCAATGGCTGCCGGGGGAACAGTCGTCACCGCATTCATGCGATCGCGTCCTTCACCGCGGGGTGGCCGGGCAGTTGCGGGATCGCGCCCCAGAGCTTTCGCGTGTAGTCATGCGCCGGCGCGCGGCTGACCTGCCGGACATCGCCGACCTCGACCAGTTCGCCCTTCAGCATCACCCCGATGCGGTGACAGAGCTGCGCCATCAGATGCAGGTCGTGGGTGATGAACAGCACCGAGAAACCATAGCCGCGCTGCAGGTCGATGACCTGCTCGAGGATTTCGCGCTGCACGACCACGTCGAGCGCAGTCGTTGGCTCGTCCATGATGATCAGCTCCGGCTTCAGCGCCAGGCAGATGGCGATGACGATGCGCTGGCGCATGCCGCCAGAGAACTGATGCGGATAGTCGGTCAGCCGGCTGGCTGGAATGCCGACCAGCTTGAACATCTCTTCGGCGCGCGCCCGCGATTTCTCGTGTGTCGAGCCCGTATGCCGGCGCAGCACGTCGTGGAACTGCGCCTCGACCCGCATCAGCGGATTGAGCGAGTTCATCGCGCTTTGGAACACCATGCCGATCCGCCGCCAGCGTACCTCCTGCAGCCGGCTTTCCGGCAGCTTCAGGAGATCCTGGCCGTCGAGCAGGATCTCGCCGCCTGCCACCCAGGCAGGCGCCTTGGCCAGGCGCGTGATGGCGTAGGCGATCGTGCTCTTGCCGCAGCCGGATTCGCCGGCAAGCCCGAACAACTCGCCACGGCCGATGTCGAAGGACACGTTCTTGACCGCGCGGAAGGCGCCCTTGTCGAGCAGGTAGTCGACGCTGAGGTCACGGATTTGCAACAGCGCCTCGCTCACCGTGCCGCCTCCAGTTCGCGCTTGCGCAGGCGGCTGAGGCGCAGCCAGCGGCTGAGCGCCGGGCCGGAGCGCAGCTGCGGATTGGCGATCTCGTCGAAGGTGAAGTTCAAGAGCGCAAGGCCCAGGCCGACCAGTGCGATGCCGGCCGCCGGCGCGCTGATGTCCCACCACGCACCGACGATGATGGCGGACGAATTCTGCGCATTGTAGAGCATCGTGCCCCAGGTGACGTTGAGCGGGTCGCCGAAGCCGAGATATTCGAGCGTCGTCTGCGCGACGATGGCGTAGATGATCGAGCCGACGATATTGATGCCGATCAGCGGCACCAGATTGGGCAGGATCTCGACAAAGATGATGCGCCAGGCAGGCTCGCCGACCATGCGCGCCGCGGTCACGAACTCACGGTTTCTGAGTGCCATCGTCTGCGACCGCGTCATACGCGCCCCCCACGGCCATGAGGTCAGCGCGATGATCATCATGATGGCGACCGGCCCGACCGTGCCCGCGAAGGAAGCGAGCAGGATCAAGAGCGGAATGTTGGGGATGACCAGCACCGCATTGGTGATCAGGTCCAGCGTCGCGTCGGTGCGGCCGCCAAAATAGCCGGCGACCAGCCCGATGATCGTACCAAGCGCGGTGATGAACAGGCCGGTGGCAAAGCCGACGGCCAGTGACGGGCGCGCCCCCCAGACGAATTGCGCATAGACGTCGCGGCCCATCTTGGTGGTGCCGAAATAATGCTCGACGGTTGGCGGCTGGTGCGAGCGGCCGACGCGCTCGCCCGGATCGGTCGGCGCCAGGATCGGCGCCAGCAGCGCCATCAGGCACAGCGCCGTGACGATGATCAGGCCGGCGACGGCCTTCTTCTGCCGCCACAGGAGTTGCCAACCGAAGTTCATGCCCGTTCCTCCCGGATGCGCGGATCGACGACACCGTAGAGGATGTCGACCAGCAGATTGGCGCCGAGCGTCGCCATCGTCATCAGCAGCAGCTGGCCCTGGATGACCGGATAGTCGCGCGCCACGCTGGCGGTGAACAGTGTCAGCCCGAGGCCGGGATAGTTGAAGACGATCTCGGTGACGATCGAGCCGCCGAAGACAGCGCCGAGCATCAGCGCCAGATTGGTCAGCACCGGCAGCATGGCGTTTCGCGCCGCATAGGAAAACATCACTGCGGTCTCGCCGAGCCCCTTGGCGCGGCCCATGGTGACATAGTCCTCGCCGAGCACCGATATCATCGAGGAGCGCATCGTCGTCTGGAATTCACCGATCAGATAGGGCGACAGCGTCAGCACCGGCATTACTGCGTGCCAGAAGACACTGCCGAAAAAGGTGAAGTTCAGGCCCGGATCGAGATCGGGATTGTAGGCGTAGCCGACCGGAAACCAGCGCAGCGTTACGCCAAAGGTGAACAGGGTCGCCAACCCGATGATGACCGGCGGGATTGCGATCAGCACGACAGAAAACGGCGAGACGAACGCATCGAAGCGTCCGCCTCGCCGCCAGGCTGCCACTGCGCCGAGGGAGACTCCGACGCAGAGGGAAAAGATGATCGCCGTGGTGACCAGGAAGGCGGTCCAGCCGGCCGAACGGGCGAGGACCTGGGTGACGGTCTGCGGATAGTATTTCACCGACACGCCGAGATCGAACCTCGCAAGGCCGGTGATGTAGTCGACGAACTGGCCGAGGATCGGCTGTTCGACAGCGCCGAAGCGGGCCTTGATCGCCTCGATCGCCGCCGGTGTCGCGCGCGGCCCGAGCTGCGCGATCATGCCGTCGACCGGGCTTCCCGGCATTAGCCGGGGAACGGTGAAATTCATCACGATGGCAAACAGGAAGGCGACGAAATAGACCCCAAGCCGTCGAAGAGGAATCCGCATCGGCTATTCCTTGTGCTCGGTTTCCTTCTCCGTCCGGCGGAGAAGCTGTCGCCGAAAGCGACGGGCGAAGAAGCGACTGCAGTCGTTTGTCCATGTCCGGCGTCTGGCCCCGCAGCGACCGCCACCGAAGCCAGAGACACTGACCCTTCTCCCCTCATGGGGGAGAAGGGCGTACCGGTAGGCCTATTGTACCGGCTTCAGGCGCAGCAAATGCATCAACCGCATGCGGTTGTTGTCATGGTCCTCCGGGTTCATCACCGGTTCGTCCTTGGTCACCCAGCCGGTGAAGCGCTTGGTCGAATACTGGTACCAGGTCGGTCCGTTGAACACCGGCACGACCGGGAAATTGTCGGCGATGATCACCTGCACCTGGTCGAACAGCTTCTTGCGCTCCTCGTCGGTGGTCGCCTTGCGGTAGGCGTCGAACACCTTGTCCAGCTCCGGATTGGAGTAGCGCGACGGCGCACTGGTGATGCGCCCGGCAAAGGCCGTCGATAGCGACTGGTAATAGCCGCGGAACGGCGTCGGTCCGTCGGCACGCGAGTTCATGACCGCATCGAACGAGCCATCGAGAATCTGCTTTTGCCACTGCTCGTATTCTGGCGTCGCCACCGAGGCGTTGATGCCGGCCTTGCGCAGGCCTTCGGTGGCGATCTGCACGGCATCGATCCAGTCGGTCCAGCCATTGGGAACGATGATCGAGAAGGCGATCGGCTGGCCCTTCGGCGTGGTGCGCATGCCGTCGGCGCCCTTCTTGTAGCCGGCGTCGTCAAGCACCTTGTTGGCCTTGTCGACGTCGTAGGTCATCCATACGTCCTTGTCGCCTTCGGCCGCCTTGTTGCGCCAGGCGTCGAAGCGCGGCGGCAGGCCGCTGGCGTGCAGATTGACCACCGGATAGCCGAACCCGGCAATGTCGACCATCGCCGTACGGTCCATGACCAGACTGAAGGCGTGGCGGAAGTTGATGTCGTTGAAGGCTTCGGCCAACGCCGGGTTGGCGGTCTTGAAGTTCATCTGGAAGGCGATGGTTTCCGCCGGCGGCTGCCAGTAGCCATTGTGGTCCTTGTCGAGCGCGACATAGGTCTTGTCGATCTCGGGGAGGAACGAGCCGATCCAGTCCATCGAACCTTCCGGCAGCAATGCCAGCATCTGGTCGTTGCCTGAGATCTGCGGCAGCTTCAGGCAGTCGACATGCAGCGAGGCGGCATCCCAGTAGTTCGGGTTGCGGCACTGCTCGTAGACCTGCGGCGTGAAGCGGCGGATCTCGGTCATCGGACCCGACCCCACAGGCTTCTCGTTCTTGAAGGCGAGCGGATCGGCGACATCCTTCCAGATGTGCTCGGGCACGACAGGGAAATCGGCCATCGATTCGGGAAAGTGCGTGTCGACGTCCTTCAGTGTGATCTTCACCTCGGTCGGCGAAGGCGCTTCGACCGAGGCGACGCTGCCGCCGACGCCGACAATGTCGACGGCCGGGTTCTTCAGCATCAGCTCGAGCGTGAATTTCATGTCGGCCGAGGTCAGCGGCTGGCCATCTGACCATTTGACGCCGTCGCGCAACGTGTAGGTGATCGACTTCAGATCGTCGGAGAATTTGTAGCCCGTCGCCAGCCGGAAGATCGGCTTGCCGCTGTCATAGTCGTTGAAGATGACCAGCGGCTCGTAGACGAAATCCATGGTGCTCTGGCGGCGCCCGCCAAGGTCGAACGGGTTGAAGTTCTGCACCCAGCTCGTCTGCTCCTCGATGTGCATGGCGAGCACCGATTCGGCGGACGCCGGCCGCGCGCCGAAGGAGAAAGTCGTGGCAATGGTCGCGGCGACGAACGCCGCGCCGATCAACAGCCGCCGGCGTGAAATGGCCGTCGACGGGTCGTGCGGATAACGCATATGCGGGTCTGGCAGCCTGGCAGTCATACTTCATCTCCCATTGTTGATCGGCATTTCCGCCTCTTCGGGCGAGTAACGTAAATCAATTTGATTTAATCCTAGGAGGTAAAGGGGGCCACCGTCAACGGCCCTGTTTGGCCGTCCCCATAAAGCGTGCCACCCCGCCTGTCTGGCGAGCAGCAATGATTGGAGGTTTTGTCCGTGTGAGGATCGGGATCGAGATGCCGAGGGATCGCGCTGAGCCCTATCCTGGCGCTCAGCGCACCCGGCTTCGCAAG
Organism: Mesorhizobium sp. P2_A8; assembly: GCF_056404935.1. NCBI lineage: Bacteria > Pseudomonadati > Pseudomonadota > Alphaproteobacteria > Hyphomicrobiales > Phyllobacteriaceae > Mesorhizobium > Mesorhizobium sp. P2_A8. The sequence goes on along the minus strand of NZ_JBFUDB010000002.1, from coordinate 579,832 downwards.
GTCACGACGGTTCCGACAGGATGGCTTTCCGCTCCGCCATCAACCAGTGGTGGCGGAAAAAGATCAGGACTTACACATCGCTATTTTCAAAGGCACCTATGCCTTGTGCGATGAGATTGGTCGCCATCACCAGCGAGACGATTGCCGCGGAGTTGAAGACGACGACCCACCATTTGCCACCCGTCAGGAAGCCGTAGCCGTCGGCGACGGCCAGCCCCCAGTCGGCGGAAGGCGGCTGGATGCCAAGCCCGAGAAAGCTCAGCGTGGCGATCGAAAAGAACGCGTAGCCCAGCCGGGTGACGAGCTCGATCAGGATCGTTTCCCTGATATTGGGCAGGATCTCCAGGAACATGATGGCGAGCGCACCCTCCCCGCCAAGCCGGGCGGCGCTGACATAGTCGCGCTCTTTCTGCTCGCGCACGGCGGCGCGGACGGTGCGCGCCACCAGCGGCGCGTAGGCGATGGCGATCACCAGAATGACGGTCAGGTTCGATGGCCCGATCGCCACAAGCGTCATGGTGACGAGGACGATGAACGGGAACGCCATCAGCGTGTCGAGCAGCCGCGCCCCGATCGCATCGACGAGGCCGTCGAAATAGCCGAGCACCAGCCCGATGATGCTGCCGGCGGCGACGCCAGCAAGCGTGGCGAGCGGCGCAACCAGCAGGATGTCGCGCGATCCGACGACGATGCGGGACAGCACGTCGCGGCCGAGCTGGTCGGTGCCGAACCAGTGCAGCGCGTCGGGCGGCGTCAGCATCACCAGAAAATCCTCGGCATAGGGATCGTAGGGAACGAAGAGGTTGCCGAACAGCGCGCAGGCGACCCAGAACAGCAGCACAAGCGAACCGGCCACGACCGACGGGGGCAGTCGGGCAAAAGCACTGCCGATCCTGCGCGCTGCCGGCAGCCCGACCGCGGCGCGCCGCGGCGCGGGAAACTCCGCCAGATCCGTCATGACGATGCCCGGCGGCGTTGCCGCGGATCGAGCAAGGCCAGCACGAGGTCGCCTGCCGCTGCCGAAAGCACGAATATTGCCGCCATCACCAGGACGCCGGCCTCAAGCATCGGGAAATCGCGGGCCTTGGCCGCGTTCAGTACCAGATTGCCAAGGCCCTGGATGCCGAACAGCGCTTCGATCACCACCAGCCCGCCAAGCATGTATCCGGTCTGGGTCGCAAGCACCGCGACGGTCGGCGTCAGCGCGTTGCGCAGCACGTGCCGAAAAATGATCTCGCGCCGCTCGAGCCCTTTCAGGACGGCGGTGCGTGTATAGTCGGCGGCCATCGCCTCGATCACACCCGCCCGCGTCATCCGGGCGATATAGCCGGCAAGGTTCAGCACCAGCGGCAGCGCCGGCAGGATCAAATAATAGCCGTTCGTCCAGAAGCCGGCGCCATCGGGCGCGACACCCGAGATCGGGAACCAGTTCAGCCACAGGCCGAAAACGATGAGCAGCATCAGGCCGGACACAAAGTCAGGGACGATGCCGAAGGAAACGCCCGCCATCACGATCAGCCGGTCGATCAAACGGCCGGCATTGAGACCGGCGATGATTCCGGCGCCGCCCCCCAGCGGAACGAGGAAAACAAGGATGATGCCGGCAAGCGCCGCGGAGCGCTTCAGGCTTTCCAGCACCAAGGGCGCCACCGGCGCGCGCATCGACAGCGAGGTACCGAAATCACCGGCGAGCGCGTTGCTGAACCAGTGCCAGTACTGGACGAGAACCGGCTGGTCGGCGCCCAGCCGCTTGTTCAGTTCCGCCACCGCCTGCGCGTCGGCAAAGGGCCCGAGCATGACGCGGCCGACATCGCCGGGCAGAACCTGCCCGGCAAAGAACACCAGGATGCTGACCAGCCACAAGGTCAGCAGAAGCGTGCCAACGCGCGCCGACAGAGTGCGGCCGGTCACCATCGCGTCTTGCCGCCTCGTCTGGCGCCTGCCCCATCCCGATGCGATCGGGACAGGGCTCTGTTGCCGTCTTCCGGCATCATGCCTGCACGAAGGTAACGCGGTCGAGCAGCAGATGCGAAATGGCGGTGAAGCGCACGCCCTCGACCTTGTTGCTGGTGATGCGGCTGTACTGCGAGAAGTAGCTGATGATCACTGGCGTCTCGTCGAGCAAAAGGTTTTGGATCTTGCCGGCGGCCAGGCGCTGCGCCTGGAGGTCACGTGCCTTGGAATAGTCGAGCAGCAAGGCATCATAGGCCGGGTTGTTGAAATGGGCTGCGTTCCAGGCCCCCGAACTCTTCAGCGTGGCGTTGAGGAAGATGTCGGGCGTGCCGCGATGGCCGAAATCGGTGATGCCGAGAACCGAATCCAGCCAGGGCGAGCTGCCGAACGTCGCCGAACCGTAGTAGGCGTCCTGCGGCAGAACATTGAGCTTGACGTCGATGCCCGCCTTCTTGGCGAAGTTCTGGATCAGCACGGCGTAGTCGGGAATGTCATAGGCACGCTCGGTGGTCAGCGTCACCTCGAAGCCGTTCGGCACGCCCGCCTCGCCGAGCAGCCGCTTGGCCTCGGCGATGTCCTGCTTGCGCTGCGGCACCGACGGATCGGCCGAAGGGAAGATCGGCGCGAACGGGGTGTCGTTGCCGGCGATGGCACGGCCTTTCAGCAGCCCCTTTACGATCGCCTCGCGGTCGAGGGTGAGCGCCAGCGCGCGGCGGATGCGCTTGTCGGTGAACGGCGCCTGGTCGGTGCGCAGATGCACCTCGTCATGCGAGCTCGCCTGCACGCTGAGGAGCTTGAAGTTGGGATTGCCTTCGATCGCCAGTTCGAGCCGCGTCGTGCTCGGGATGACATCGAGCTGGCCGGCCTGCAGCGCCAGCACCTGGGCCTGCTCGTCGTCGAAGAACTTGATCTCGACGCGGTCAGGCAGCGCCTTGTCGCCCCAATAGTCGGTGTTGCGCACGAAGCTTGCGCCTTGCTTGGGACGGAAGGATTCCAGCTTGAACGGGCCGGTGCCGTTGAACGTCTTCTCGAAATCACCGGCATAGTCGGCCGGCAGGATGACGGCATTGTAGACGTCGGAGGAGACATAGAAGGGGAAGTTGCTGTTCGGACCGTCGAGATCGAAGGCGACGGTCTCATCGTCGACCAGCTTGGCGCCACCCTTGGACAGGATGCCCTTGTAGGCCGACAGTGCCGACGAGCCGCTGGCCGGATCGACAAGCCGCTCGAAGCTCGCCACCACGTCCTTTGCGGTCACCGCGCGGCCATCGTGGAATTTCACCCCTTGCCGCAGTTTGAAGGTCCAGCGGCTGGCCGTCTCGTTGGCCTCCCAGGACAGAGCAAGCTTCGGTTGCAGCCCGTCCTTCGGATCGTCGAGGATCAGATATTCGCCGACCTGGCTGATCACCCCTATGCTGGCCGGATCTGTCACCGAGACCGGATCGATCGCCTTGGTCGGCTGGCCGAGGCCGACGCGGACCGTGCCGCCGCCGGCAGCTGCGGCGCGTGCGGCTCCAAGCCCCTGCGAGGCGGCAAAGCCGGTGAGGCCGAGCAGCGCGGCATATTTCAGGAGATCCCGGCGCTTGAGAAAACCGCCCTGATATTCGTCGACGGCGACATTCCAGATGTCCCCCGACAGATTGCGAAGTGCGTCGATGTCGTTGCGTCCAGTCATGTTGAAACCCCTGTCTGAAATGAAGATTGAAAGAATGCTCTAGGCGACGGGTTCGCCGTCGAGATGGATGCGGTCCACCGCCTGCGGATAGAAGGCGACGAGACCCTTGATCTTGGGCATCTCGGCGATCGGGTCGCGGTAGCTCCAGGCGATGTCCGGGCGCACCGAGCCGTCGCTCAGCAGGCCCGACCAGTAGGAGGCGATGCCCTTGTAGGGACATCGCGTCGTTGTGGCAGACGCCGTCAGCCGCTCCAGATTGATGTCATCCGGATGCAGGTAGAAGCGCGTCGGCAGATGCGTCTCGAACAGCAGTACCGGGCGGTGGCTGTCGGCGATCGGCGCGCCGTCGAACCAGACCTGCACATGGCTTGAGCTTTGCAGCACGTCGATGCGCGCATAGGGATCGCGGGCATGGACGAAGACCTCCTCGTCCTCCTCGAACCACTGGTCGACGAGCTTCCAGCTGAAGGCGATGCGCCCGGCCAGCGGCGACAGGTTTTCACCCGGCGGCGACACGAACGACCAGGCCGCGTTGGCGCTCCGCCTGTCGCCGGTATCGATGTCCCAATAGGCGGTCTCGCCACCGACCGCGTGCGGTTCGCGATGCAGCGAGGGCTTCAGCACCGAGGCATCGACCGACGCCACCGGGAAGAAGTAGATCGGCAGGAAATGGTTGGAGCGCAGCACCAACACATTGCGGCTGTCGGCGATGATGCGGCCGCCGAACTTGACGCGCACCCGCTTGGGGCTGTGCAGGACATTGATGAGGTGCGGAGCGGTCGCTTCGCGCGGCTGCAGTCTCGGTGCGGCGGTCATCATCGGTCTCCGGGGTCAGGACACGGCGCGCGCAGTGTCGCGCTGCTCGGCGAAGCGGTTGGCGGGCCGCGCCAGGCCGAAGCGGTCGCGCAGCGTTCCCGGTGCGTATTCGGTCGGGAACACGCCGCGGCGCTGCAGCTCCGGCACCACCTGTTCGGCGAAATTCACCCAGTCCTCCGGCAGCAGCGGGAACATCAGGTTGAAGCCGTCGGCGGCACCCGAGACGAACCAGTCCTGCAATTGGTCGGCGATCTGTTTCGGCGTGCCGGCGAGGGTCGGCACCGAGCCGCTGTTGGCGAGCTTGCGGGCAATCTCGCGCAGGCTGAGATTCTGCTTCGACCACTGCTTGACCCGGTTGAGCGACGTGCGCCCGCCATTGAAGGTGCTTTCGTCCGGCAGCGGCGGCAGCGGTCCGTCCGGCGGATAGACGGAGAGATCGATGCCGCTCCAGCTGGACAGAAGGTCGATGCCGACCTGATCGGGAAGTAAGGTCTGCAGATACTCCTGCTTTTCCCGGCCTTCCGCCTCGGAGGCGGCGACGATCGGCAGAATGCCGGGCAGGATCTTGAAGCTCTCCGGCCGCCTGCCGTGCCGGGCAAGGCGCTCGTTGATATCCCGACGATACTTGATGCCGTCTTCCTTGGTGCTGTAGATGGCGAAGTGCGCATCGGCCTGGGCCGTGGCGAAGTTCTTGCCGTCCTCGGACGAGCCGGCCTGGACGATCAGCGGATGACCCTGCGGCGGCCGCGAGACATTGAGCGGCCCGCGCACCTTGAAATGCTTCCCCTTGTGATCGATGGGATGGACCTTGTCGGGGTCGGCGAAATAGCCCGACGCCTTGTCGACCAGCAGCGCCTCGTCTTCCCAGCTGTCCCACAGCGCCTTGACGATATCGAGGAATTCGGCCGCTCGCTCATAGCGGAACGCATGTTCGATATTGCCGTCGCGGCCGAAATTGCGAGCCTCCTCGTCCATGGCCGAGGTGACGACGTTCCACGACGCCCTGCCCTTGCTGATATGGTCGAGTGAGGCGAACATGCGCGCCACATTGTAGGGCTCGCTGTAGGAGCTCGATGCCGTGGTGATCAGGCCGATGTGCTTGGTGACGCCGGCCAGCGCAGACAACAGCGTCAGCGGTTCGAGGCGGGCATTGGCGTAGTGAGCGACGCCGCTCTTGACCGAATCCCAGATCGACACGTGGTCGGCGACGAAGATCGTGTCGATCCTGGCGCGCTCGGCCGCCTGCACGAGATCGCGGTAGAAGTCGAAGTCCAGCACCTCCCGGCCAGGTGCTCGCGGGTGGCGCCACGACATCCGGTGATCGCCCTGCGGGTTGAAGAAAAATGCGCTGAGGATCATGTGATTTCGAGCCATGCCGGCCTCCTTCCAAATCTGCTCCGGAGACCGCCGCGCCGCCTCGGCAGGCGGCGACAAATCTCTCCCGAGCGACGAAAGGTAGATTGCGTTCCAGCTTTATTCGAGTAATTTTATAGAGATTATGTATTGCGAAAGCGGAAGCGATTGCCCTCGATGGCGGCGCTCGAAGAAAGTGGTTTCAAGCTGCCAATGTCCTCCACGGTTCTCAAGGTAGATCAGCTCTCAGTCGCCTATGACGGGCGCAAGGGATCGCATCCCGCCGTCAGCGGCGTGTCGCTGCACATAGGCGAAGGCGAAGCCCTTGGCCTGGTCGGCGAGTCCGGATCGGGCAAAAGCTCGGTTGCGCTCGCCATCCTGCGCTATCTGCCGAAGAACGCACGCATCGCGGCGTCGGCGCTGGAATTCCAGGGCCGCGAAATCCGCGATCTTTCCGCCGAGCAGTTGCGCCAGCTGCGTGGCAATCACATCGCGGCCGTCTATCAGCACCCGGGTGCTGCCCTCAATCCAAGCATGACGATCGGCCGGCAGATCACCGAGACGATCATGCGGCATCGCCCGGTTCGCCACGACGAGGCCCGCGCGCGCGCCGCCGAACTGCTCGGGCGGGTCCGGGTCGGACATCCGGACCGGGTGATGGATCTCTATCCGCACGAATTGTCCGGCGGCATGCAGCAGCGCGCCAACATCGCCATTGCGATTGCCCTTGATCCGTCGCTGCTGGTGCTGGACGAGCCGACGACGGCGCTGGACGCCAGCGTCCAGTCCGAGATCATCGCCATCCTCTCCGACTTACGCAAGGATCACAAAACCAGCGTGCTGTTGATCAGCCACGACATCAACATGATCCGCCGGTCCTGCGACCGCGTGGCGGTGATGCAGTCGGGCACCGTGGTCGAAAGCGGCGCCGCTGCCGACGTCTTCGACAACCCAAGCCATGCCTACACAAAGGCGCTCATCGCCTCGATCCCGGCCCTCAACTACACCAAGCGGGACGGCAGGCTGGCGGAGACGGACGGACTCGGCCTGCCAGCGGCAGTCAAGGATGAGGACGCCGGCGCACGGAAAGAGCGCCGGATCGCGATCGCCTGCAAGGGCATCAGCCACTCCTTCGGCAGCCAGCCAGTGCTCAGCGATATCGACCTCGACATAGCCCAGGGCGAAACCTTCGGGCTGATCGGCGAATCCGGTTCCGGCAAGTCGACCTTGGCGAGGATCGTCACCGGCCTGCAGACACCAGACTCCGGATCGGTCGAGCTGTTCGGCAGGACGGTCGCGCCGCGCGTCGAGAAGAGAAACCTTGCCGAACGGCGCGACGTGCAGATGGTCTTCCAGTCGCCGGATCGCACCCTCAACCCGCGTCAGCGCATCGGCAGGATCCTCGGCCGTCCGCTGCGGCGGCTCGCCGGCCTTCGCCGCAGCGAGGTGAGAGCCCGCGTCAGCGACCTCTTGCAGTCGGTCCGCCTCGCCGGCACCACGGCCGAGCAGAAATCGCGATCGCTGTCCGGCGGCCAGCGGCAACGGGCGGCCATCGCACGGGCCTTCGCCGGCGTGCCGAAGGTCGTCGTGCTCGACGAACCCACCTCGGCGCTCGACGTTTCCGTCCAGGCGACCGTCCTCAACCTGCTTAACGACCTGCAGCGCGACAAGGACACGACCTATCTGTTCATCAGCCACGACCTCAGGGTCGTGCGCTACATGGCCGACAGGATCGGCGTGCTCTATCGCGGCCGTCTGGTCGAAACCGGTTCATCCGACCAGATCTTCCAGGGACCCAATCACCCCTATACGCAACTGCTCCTGGCGGCGTCCTCCGATGAAGCAGCGCCGAAACTATCCGCGCCGGTCGAGATCGAGACCACCGGCATCGCCAGCAAGGGATGCTCCTTCGCCGATCGCTGCCCCCTGGTGCTGCCCGATTGCAGAAAGGCGGAGCCACCCGCCAGGCAGGTCGCGGCCGGCCACCGGATCGCCTGCTGGCGGCAGGGGTCGTAAACGGACCACCCGCGTCGAACACCGCAACGGCGCGTTTCCGGTCAGGCACAGTGCGATGCCGTCATTGGCTCTTGAACGGCCAAGCCGGACACGCGTAACATCGCATCATCTGAACTGAGTCTGCTTCATTCATCCGGGCCAAGTCCCGGATTGGTCTGGATATTTCCCTTGCATACGCAAGCAACCAGCGGCGCCGAGAAGCGCGGCAAATCGTTTGCCCATGTGGCGGAAGCCTCCTGGGGCAAGGGCCTCAGCACCTTGCTCCGTATCGTGCGCATGACGCTGCGCCATCCCTGGCAAGTCGCGATCACCCTGGTCTCGACCTTCATCGCCGCGACGCTGCAGCTTTTCATTCCCCGCCTGCTGGGACGCGCCATCGACCAGGCGCAGGGCGTCATGGCCGCGGGAGCCGGTGCCGCGGCGGAGCACGCGCTGTGGAACACAGCGCTTACACTGCTCGTCGTCAGCATCCTGCGCGGCCTCTTCACCATGGCGCAGAACTATTTTGGCGAGGCCGTTGGCCACCGGACCGGCTATGAACTGCGCCTGGCCTTCTACGAGAAGATCCAGCGCCTGAGCTTCTCCTTCCACGACCGGGTCCACACCGGCGATCTGATCACGCTCGGCCTGCTCGATCTCGACGGCGTGCGCATGTTCTTTTCCACCGGCATCCTGCGCGTCGTCCTGCTCGGCGTGCTGATCGGCGTCGGCGCCTATCTCCTGATCAGCACCGATCTGGTGCTTGGGTTGTTGAGCCTGAGTTTCGTGCCGTTCGTCGCCTGGCGCTCCTCGGTCACCCAACTGGCGCTGCGCAGCACCTGGCTGACTTTGCAGCAGCGACTGTCGGTGCTGAGCCGCGTGATGGATGAGAACCTCGGCGGCATTCGTGTCGTGCGGGCCTTTGCGGCACAGCGGCACGAGCTGGAAAAATTCGACCGCGCCAAGCAGGACGCGCTCGACCTCGCTAACCAGCGCGTCGATATCCGCGTCGGCAACACCAGCGCCATGAACTTCTCGTTCCTGGCCGCCATGGGCCTGGTGCTGTGGTTCGGCGGCCAGAAGGTGATTGCAGGCCAGATCAGCGTCGGCACGCTGGCCCAGTTCCTCACCTTCATGACCATCCTGCAGATGCCGGTGCGCCAGCTCGGCCTGATGGTCAACTCGTTCGCGCGCGCCTCGACCTGCGGCACGCGGCTGTTCGAACTGCTCGACGCCGAACTCGACATCGAGGACGCGCCCGGCGCCAGGGACCTCGCCGTCACCGATGGCGTGCTGCGCTTCGACAATGTCGGCTTCCGCTATGCCGGCGCGGGCGGCCGGCCGACGCTGTCGGGCATTTCCTTCGAGGCGAAGTCCGGCGAAACCGTCGGCATCGTCGGCCCGCCGGGCAGCGGCAAGTCGACCATCGCGCATCTGATCCCGCGCTTCTACGATGTCACGTCAGGCACCATCACCATCGACGGCCAGGACATCAGCAAGGTCACGCTGCAATCGCTGCGCAAGGCCGTCGGCGTGGTGCAGCAGGACGCGTTCCTGTTCACCACCTCGATCGAGAACAACATCGCCTACGGCAATCCCTGGGCGCGCGAGACCCGCATCGGCCAGGCAGCCGAATTCGCCCAGTTGCACAACTACATCATCGGGCTTCCCGCCGGCTACACCACGGTCGTCGGCGAACGCGGCGCGTCGCTTTCCGGCGGCCAGCGGCAGCGCCTGACCATCGCGCGCAGCCTGATGCTGCGGCCATCGGTGCTGGTCTTCGATGATTCGACCGCGGCCATCGACGCCGGCACCGAGCAGCGGATCCGGGCGGCGATGAAGCGCTTCGCCAAGGATCGCGTGACGCTGATCATCTCGCACCGGCTGAGCTCGCTGATGCATGCCGACCAGATCCTGTTCGTGGAGGGTGGCCGGATCGTCGAGCGCGGCACGCATGAGGAGTTGCTGGCGCTCGGTGGACGCTATCGCGCACTCTACGACCTGCAGCTGCGGCCGGACGATGAGCGGCCCGTGGCGGGAGCAATTCCAGGAAAAGTGGAAACCGGTTTTCCGTCCGGAATCGCGTCAAAATCAAAGAGATAGAGCCGCGTGATGTCGACACAGAGCGACGACGAGAAGGAAGACACCAGCAGGCGGCCGACAAAGGCTGTCGTCGGCTCGCACCGCGACGAGGAAGAGGTTTTCGGCAAAGCCTACGACCCGCGCATCGTGCGGCGCATCTGGAGCTTCGTGAAGCCGTATCAGGGCCGGATTTTCATCTCGGTCGCCGCCGTGCTGGTGTTCACGCTGACCCAGCTGGCGATCCCGCTGGTCATCCGCTACGCCATCGACCACGGCATGGCGGCTGGCAGGCTCGACCAGTCGGTGATGATCTCTGCGATCGGCGCTTTCACGCTGATCATTCTCATCAACTATGCCGCCAGCCATGTGCAGGAAGGCGTCGTCGGCAAGGTCGCCGAGAACGTGCTGTCGGACCTGCGCCGCGCTATGTTCAGCCATTTGCAGCGGGTCTCGCTGAGCTTCATGGACAAGACCGAGGTCGGCCGGCTGATGTCGCGCCTGCAGGGCGACGTCAATTCGATGCAGGAATTCCTCGAGACGTCGGTGATGTCGGTGGGCGACATCGTGCTGTTGTTCGGCATCGTCAGCGTGCTGCTCTGGCTCGATTTCCGGCTCGGTCTGCTGACGCTGTCGACCATGCCGGTGCTGTTCATCGTGCGCCTGTTCTGGCTGCCGCGCGCCAAAGTCGCCTTCATGGCCGCGCACGAGACCAACTCGATCGCCAACGGTGCGCTTGCCGAAGGCATCCATGGCGTGCGCACGGTGCAGAGCCTGGAGCGCCAGCACGTCAATTTCGACCTTTACGACGAGAAGGTGCTGGCCAATCTCAATGCCCATTTGACGTCGGCTAAGTACGCGCAGGTGATGGTGCCGATCGTCGACACGCTGACCGGCATCGCCATGGCGACGGTCATCGTCGTCGGCGGTTCGATGGTGCTCTCGCACAGCCTCGACGTAGGCGTCATGGTGGCGTTCCTGTTCTACATCCAGCGCTTCTTCGACCCGATCCGCTCGCTGACCATGCAGTACAGCGTCATGCAGCGCGCCATGGCCTCGGGCCAGCGCATCTCCGAAGTGCTCGACGTGCCGGTGGACGTCAGCGACAAGGATGGAGCAGTCGCCCTGTCGCGCGACATGGACGGCTCGGTCGAGTTCAGGAACGTCACCTTCGGCTACCGGCAGAACCAGCCGGTGCTGAAGAACATCTCCTTCCGCGTCAATCCGGGCGAGACCGTTGCACTTGTCGGCCCGACTGGATCGGGTAAGTCGAGCTCGATGGCGCTGGTGCACCGCTTCTACGATGTCTGGTCAGGCCAGGTCCTGGTCGGCGGACATGATGTACGTAACCTGACCCAGGACTCGCTCGGCGATCAAGTGGCCATGGTGCTGCAGGAGCCTTTCCTGTTCTCCGGCTCGGTGCTGGAGAACATCCGCTATCACAAGACAGGCGCCAGCCGCGAGGAAGTGGTCCGCGCAGCACAAGCCGTCGGTGCGCACGACTTCATCGAGAACCTGCCCGAAGGCTACGACACCGAACTCGAACAGCGCGGCGGCAATCTCTCGCTTGGCCAGCGCCAGTTGATCAGCTTCGCGCGGGCGCTGGTGGCCGACGCCAAGATCCTGGTGCTCGACGAGGCCACCGCCAGCATCGATTCCTACACCGAGATGCTGATCCAGAAGGCGCTGATAACACTGCTGGAAGGCCGTACTGGGCTGGTCATCGCCCACCGGCTGGCCACCATCCGCGGCGCCGACCGCATCATCGTCCTGCAGAACGGCGAGATCGTCGAAAGCGGCAACCACGAACAGTTGATGGCACGAAAAGGCCTCTACGCCCGCCTCTACAACATGAACTACGCCTCGTTCGACGACATCTCGGAAGGCGAGCTGGAGCTGGACGCGGCGGTCGGCAAGGCAACATGACCGTCGACGACAACAGCCGATTTTTTGGCTTCAGGGCTTAACTTTCGCGGCAGCGGTTTTTACATGTTGGACAGCTGGGGACGATCGAGCTTGAGGAGGCTCCCTTGCAGCAACCAGAAGACATCGCCGCCCGCAGATTGGGCATTCTCATCGAGCAATATGTGGAAGCGCGCAAAAAGCGCTACGACTATGTGTCGACAGAGCAGGCCTACCGGGCCATCCGGCAGGTCCTCAAACCTGCCATTTCCGATCGCGAACTCGACGACATGGTCGCCTCGCTTGCCGTCAAGAACGGGCTGGCGGTGGTTTTCGATCGCCAGACCAAAGCCGACGATCGGGCGGCAAGTACATAGACATCAGCAGTGATTTTCAGGTGGCATGCGAATCCGCTTGCCATGCGGTCTCACTTAATAGCATGTTAAGTGAACCCTGAGATCACCATGAAAATTGCCGAGGATCACATCCCAGACGACAGCGCCACGTCCAGCGCGGAAGCGCGCCGGTCGACGGTGTTGGGCAATCGCATCAAGGCCTATCGCACGGCGCGGCGCCTGACGCTGCGCCAGCTCGGCGACATGATCGGCACCACCGCCAGTTTCCTGAGCCAGCTCGAGCGCGGCCTTTCCGGGGCCAACACCAGCACGCTTATGCTGATCGCCAATGCGCTCGGCATCGGCCTCGCCGATCTTTTCGACGAATGCGAAGTGTCGCCGCACGCGGTGCTGACACGCGCCGAGCGGCCGGCGCTGCCGACCAGCGAAGGCTACCGCAAGACGCTGCTGTCGCGCCGGCCGATCCGTGAGATGGAAGTCTATTGCGGCGAATTCGCCGTTGGCGGGTCGACCGGCGACGTGCCCTACACGCATGGCAACGCGCACGAAATGTTCCTCGTGCTGCGCGGCCGGGTGCAACTGACGCTCGGCGACGAGAGCTTCATCCTCGAAGAGGGCGACAGCATCGAATATGCGACCTCGACGCCGCACAGGACCATCAATGTCGGCAACACGGTCGCCGAAGTGCTGTGGATCATCGCACCGCCGACAAGCGGCGCCGTCGATCTCGACCAATATGTAGCCCGGAAACCACTCGCAGCCGGGCTGCCAAAATCAAACAGCGAGTCATCGGAGGGTTAGAAAATGGGAAGCAGATCAATAGTCACCGGATTTCTCGGTGCAGCCGCACTGGCCTTGATTGCAGCCGCCGCGGCTCATGCGCAGAGCGCACCGCCGGCCGGCACCGTGGTGGACGGTTCGTTGAAGGGCAAGACACTGACCTTCGTGTCCTATGGCGGCATCTACCAGGACGGCCAGGTCGCCGCCCTCAAGGAGTTCGTCGACAAGAGCGGCGTCAAGCTGCTGAACGATGGGCCGACCGAAATCGCCAAGCTTCAGGCGCAGGTCGAGTCCGGCAATGTGACCTGGGATGTCGTCGACACCGACGATTTTCCGCCATTCGTGCATTGCGGCAAACTGTTCCAGAAGCTCGACCTGACCAAGCTCGACGTTTCGCACATCCCGGCCGGACAGGTCGGCGAATGCAGCGTGCCGGCGATGAACTACGGCACCGTGCTGATGTACAAGAACGCGACCTATAAGGACAATCCGCCGAAGGACTGGAAGGATTTCTTCGACACCAAGAAATTCCCCGGCACGCGCGCCATCGATGGCAGCGGCAGCCCGATCGGCGGTCTGATCGAACAGGCCATTCTGGCTGACGGCGGCTCGGTCGACAACATGACCCCGGCCGACATCGACAAGGGCATCGCCAAGATCAAGGCCATCGGTCCGGACACGATCTTCTGGAAAACCGGTGCCGAGTCCCAGCAGCTCGCCGAATCCGGCGAAGCCGACATGATCATCATGTGGACCGGCCGCGCCATGACGGCGGTCAAGAACGGCGCTGCCTATACGCCGGTGTGGAAGGACTGGCTGGTCGTCATGGATCAGCTGACCATCCCGGTCGGGGCCAAGGACACCGACGCCTCCTACGCGCTGATCAACGCCTATCTCGGCAAGAAATCGCAGGAGATCCTGACCGAGCAGACGTCCTACTCGCCCATCAACACCGAGGCACAGCCCAAGGTGGACGCTTCCGTCGCCGCCTTCCTGACCAACACGCCGGAACACGCCAAGCAGGGCTACCAGCAGAACATCAAGTTCTGGGTCGCCAACTTCGCCACAGCGTCCGACAAGTGGACGGCGCTGATGGCCGGCAACTGAGCCGGCTGAACGCCAGGGTGAAGGCGTGAGCCAGACATCGCATACGCTGGCGGCCGGGGGTGAAAATCCCCGGCCGGTGGGTGCCCTGCAGGGGCCGCAACGGCGCCTGCGGCTTGCCGCCTATCCTTCGCTGCTGGCGTTGCCGGCCCTGCTCCTGCTCATCGCCGCGATGGGCTATCCGCTGCTGACCGTCACCCTGCGCAGTTTCTCGGATCCCGCCTGGGGCCTGCAGAATTACGTCTGGTTCTTTTCCACGCCGGTGAACGTCACGGTCCTGTGGCGCACCTTTTCCATCGCCGCCTGGGTCACCATCGTCTGCGTCATCGCCGCCTATCCCTATGCCTATCTCATGACGGCGGTCGGGCCGCGCATGCGGCTCGTCCTCATCCTATGCGTGCTGGTGCCGTTCTGGGTGAGCGGCGTGGTACGCACATTGGCGTGGGTCATCCTGCTGCAGGATTCCGGCATCATCAATTCCATCATCAGGCTGCTCGGCTTTGACTCGGTAAAGCTGATCCGCACGCAGACCGGCGTGGTGATCGGCATGGCGCAGGTGCTGCTGCCGTTCATGATCCTGCCGCTCTATTCGGTCATGCGCGGCATCGACCTGCGCCTCGTCCAGGCGGCGCGAAGCCTCGGTGCGCGGCCTTTGCTCGCCTTCCTGCAGATCTATCTGCCGCTGTCGCTGCCCGGCGTTTTCGCCGGCGCCATCATCGTCTTCATCCTGTCGCTCGGCTTCTACATCACGCCGGCACTGCTTGGCGGACCCCGCAGCACCATGCTGTCGACGCTGGTTCAGAGCCAGGTGCTCAGCCTGCTCAACTGGGGCCGTGGCGGCGCCATGGGCGTCGTGCTGCTGGTCGCGACCTTCGTGCTGCTGGCGCTCGCCGCACCGCTGATGCGCCAGCGCCACAAGCAGGCGTCGAGATCATGAGGCTGGCCCCGTTCCGCATTCTGCTCGGCCTGTTCTGCCTGCTGGTTGCGGTGTGGCTGGTGATGCCGACACTGGTCATCATCCCGATGTCGTTCAACGAGAAGAAGTCGCTTGCCTTCCCGCCGTCAGGCTTCTCCTGGCAGTGGTACGAGAATTTCTTCACCAACCCCGATTGGCTGTCCAGCTTCTTCAATTCGCTCAAGGTCGCCGGCCTCGTCGCTGTCGCCGCCACGCTCCTCGGCACGCTGGCCGCACTTGGCCTCAGCCGCATGAAGCATTCAGGCGCCGGCCTGCTGCGCGCCATCCTGATCACGCCGATGATCGTGCCTGGCGTGGTGCTGGCGATCGGCATCTATGCCGTCTATCTCGACTACCATCTCGTCGGCACCACCACCGGCTTCGTCATCGCCCACACGATGCTGGCCATACCCTTCGTCATCATCGCCGTATCTGCGAGCCTCGAGGTCTTCGACGTGCGGCTGGAGACGGCGGCGGCAAGCCTTGGTGCCGACCGCTTCACAGCGTTCCGCACCGTGACCTTGCCGCTGATCGCGCCCGGCATCCTGTCGGGGCTGCTGTTTGCCTTCGTCACCTCCTTCGATGAAATCATCGTCGCGCTGTTCATCACCAGCCCGTATCTGAAGACCTTGCCGGTGCAGATCTTCACCAGCATCACCCGCGACGCCGACCCGACCGTAACCGCCGTCGGAACGATCATTTTTATTGCCACGACGCTGGTGATCAGTGCCGGGCTGATCATCAGCTCGAAATCGACGAGGGGTTGAGATGGCTGCGTCCGACAGCAAAGAACGTGGCGCGGCCATCGACATCAAGGGCGCAACCAAGCGTTACGGCAATTTCACCGCGCTCGACGATGTCAGCCTGCATATCGAGCCGGGCGAGTTCATGACGTTGCTGGGCCCGAGCGGCTCGGGCAAGACCACCACGCTCAACGTCGTCGCCGGCTTCACCGACCTGACCTCCGGCGACCTCGCCGTTGGCGGCAAGAGCATCGTCGCGTTGCCGGCGCACAAGCGCAACATCGGCGTCGTCTTCCAGCACTACGCGCTGTTTCCGCACATGACCGTCGGCAAGAACGTCGCCTATCCGCTCACCCTGCGCGGCATGGACAAGCAGACGCGCGACCGCCACGTCGCGCGCGCCCTCGACATGGTCAAGATGGCCGACTTCGCGCATCGCTATCCGGCCGAGCTTTCCGGCGGCCAGCAGCAGCGCGTGGCGCTGGCGCGCGCCATCGTCTTCGATCCGCCGCTGCTGCTGATGGACGAGCCGCTCGGTGCGCTCGACAAGAAACTGCGCGAATGGCTGCAGCTGGAAATCAAGCGCATCCACCGCGAACTCGGCACCACCTTCGTCTATGTGACGCATGATCAGGAAGAGGCGCTGGTGCTCTCCGATCGCATCGCCGTGTTCAACCGGGGGCGCATCGAACAGGTCGGAACCGGACGCCAGCTCTATGACGAGCCGGCGACCTTGTTCGTGGCGAAATTCATCGGCGAATCGACCAGTTTGCGTGGTGATTCCCAGACGTCGGGCGGCGAGACCAGCCTGACGATTGCCGGCCAGAAGATCGTTGCCGGCGGCAAGCTCGCCGGCGGCCAGAAACCGGTAGTCCTGCTGCGGCCGGAAAAGCTTTCGCTTGCCAGCACGAAGACGCCTCCAGCCGCCGGGCAGAACAGCCTCACCGGCCAGGTCAGCGAAGCGATCTATCTGGGCTCGGGTTCGAAATACCAGGTGACGCTCGGCGATGGTTCGGTGGCCATCGTGCGCTCGTCGCTGGAGGCCACGCCCTTCTCGATTGGTGACGCGGTCGATCTGCGCTGGTCGGTCGTCGATGCAAAACTTCTTGCCGACGACGACCGCGCCGACATGACGATGACCTGACCGCTCCCTCCCCCCGCAGGATTTTTAGACATGGACGCCAAAGTCAACGGCAACGTCTCGTTCTGGTATGCCGACATTGGCGGCCTGCCAGCCTATCGCGCGCCGCTTCCGGGCGACCTCGAAGCCGACGTCTGCATCGTCGGCGCCGGCTACACCGGCCTGTGGACGGCCTACTATCTGAAGCAGGCCGATCCTTCGATCCGTATCGCCATCGTCGAAAGGGAATTCGCCGGCTTCGGCGCGTCCGGCCGCAATGGCGGCTGGCTGTCCGGCGGCTTCAGCTGGTCGCGCGAGAAATATCTGCAGACATCGACGCGCGGCGCCGTCATCGACATGGAAACCGCCATGCATGGCACGGTCGACGAAGTGATCGCAGTGACCGAGGCCGAAGGCATCGATGCCGACATCCGCCGCGTCGACAATCTGACGGTTGCCACCAACCCGCCGCAGCTGGAGCGGATCAAGGCCGCCTATGCCGACGCGATCGGCTGGAGCGTGCCACAGGAGCGCGTCAGCCTGATCGGCCAGGCGGAGGCCAAGGCCCGCATCGACATCCGCAACGTGCTTGGCGGTTATATCCACCACGGCACGGCGCGTGTGCAGCCGGCTAAGCTTGTCCGCGGCCTGTCCGAAGCAGTCGAGCGGCTTGGCGTGCCGATCTACGAGCACACTGATGTGACGAGTATCGAGAAGGGCAAGGTCACGACCGATCGCGGCACGGTGCGCGCGGCCGTCATCATCCGCGCCACGGAAGGGTTCACGGCCGGCATATCAGGCAATGAACGGCTCTGGCTGCCGCTCAACAGCGCGCAGATCATCACCGAGCCGCTGCCGCAATCGCTGTGGGACGAGATCGGCTGGCAGGGCCACGAGCTTCTGGGCGACGCCGCGCACGCCTATTGCTACGCGCAGCGCACCCGCGAAGGCCGCATCACCATGGGCGGACGCGGCGTGCCCTATCGCTACGGATCGCAAACGGACGTGCGCGGCCAGACGCAGCAGGCGACGATCGAAAGCCTGCACGCAATCCTCACCCGCCTTCTGCCGCAGACGAAAGGGCTTCGCATCGACCATGCCTGGTGCGGCGTGCTTGGCGTGCCGCGCGACTGGTGCACGACCGCCGGCCTCGACCTTGAGACCGGCATTGGCTGGGCCGGCGGCTATGTCGGGCTTGGCGTGTCGAGCTCCAACCTTTCCGGCCGGACGCTGCGCGATCTCATCCTGCGCCGCGACACCGAACTGACCCGCCTGCCCTGGGTCAACCGCCAGGTCAGCAAATGGGAGCCGGAGCCGATGCGCTGGCTCGGCGTCCACTCGATGTATCAGCTTTACCGCGTCGCCGACCAGCGCGAGGAAGCCGGCCTCCGGCATACGTCGAAACTGGCCGCCATCGCCGACCGCATCACCGGCCATTGAGCCCTGCGCCGCCACACATCGGATTCAAAAACATTTTCAGTGCCTGCCCGGAGACTGCCATGACCGACTTTCAGACCTTCGCCCATCTCGCCTCGATCGATCTCGGCGAGCCCGAGCCCAAGCCGACCTCGATCAGCGGCGATCAGCTCGAAGCGTCGAGGACACTGTGGACCTCACCGGACGGCACGCTGGAAGTCGGCGTCTGGGAGTGTACGCCCGGCCGGTTCACCGCATCGCGCGACAGCAATTCCGAAACCTGCCACATCGTGTCGGGCCGGGTCTCGCTGCATGGTCTCGATGGCCGCAGCAAGGACGTCGGCCCCGGCGAAATGCTGGTGCTGCCGAAAGGCTGGAAGGGCGAATGGACGATCCACGAACCGACGCGCAAGCTTTACATCCTGCACTTCGAGGCGGCGTGAGCTAATCGCCGTTCCCGGCGGCGTTCGGCCTGCCTTCTATTGCCTGCCGCAATGCATCGTTGATCCGATCCTGCCAGCCGGGCCCATCCGCCTGGAAATGGTCCAGCACGGCTCGATCGATCCTGATCGAAACGAGCTCCCTGACACCTGGCGCGGCCGAGGGCTCGCGAACCGGGGCAACCGGCTTCTTGATCGGCTTGAAGGCGGCTTCCGCCGCCGTCATCGGATTTGTCGGTCGGCGCGGGGGATTTGCCATTGGGTGACCCTGACTGGAGACAATTCATGCTCGCCGGGAAGGCTCAAAATTGCGCCAGCATAGCCCAACTAGTGCCATCGCGCAGGCCCATTCGGCCAGGACCGTCTCGATCCCCGCACGGCGCGGTTCGCGTGCCGCCTTCGCGGCACGCGCTGCTGCTCGTCACTCGGCGGCCTGAAGAATTTGTGCGTCGACGATGATCCTGATTTCGGCACGGCAAGAGCCGCAATTCGTGCCGGCATGCAGGGCAGCGCCGATCGCCTCGACGCTGGCGCAGCCGCCTCGCACCGCCTGCGCGATCTGGTTGGCGCCGACGCCGAAACAGGAGCAGACGATGGCGCCGCGGTCGACGCCGACCCCGCCCGGCCGCCCGGCCACGATCGCCAGCCTGCCGCGCCGGTCGGCATGATCGGCAGTTAACTGCTCCGCCGCCCACCCGCGCGACACCGCGACCGGACTGGGCGCGACGAACAAGGCGCCGGACAGGTGATCGCCGTCGAAAGCCGCGATGCGATGCTGGCCGGCATCGCGGTCATGATAGGCGAGCATTTCGGCGGCCCCCGGCGGCGTGCCGAACAAGGCTCCGGCGAAGCCGGCCCAGTCGATGTCGTCATCTCCAAAGGCAAGTTCGACCCGCCAGCCACCCCTGCACTTGGCCACGGCCCAGTAGCTTGCCGTATCAGGCGCCGGCCTCTGCCGCATCACGGCGAAGCCAAAGGCTTTCGCTGCGAATTTCTCGATGCGGGCGGCGACATGTTTCAACGCCGGCTGGCCGGAGACCGGATCGGTGAGCGGCGCGGTCAGCGCGTCGAGCCGGCCCTTAGCCGAGAACTGATCGGTCCAGTGCATAGGCGCAAACAGGCTGCCCTGGCGCTGGCGTGCCGTCACCAGCGCGCGCACCAGCACGTCGCCGCGTGGGCTGGAAACGCGCACGATGTCGGCGTCGCCGATGCCGAAGCGCTGCGCATCAGCCGGGTGGATTTCGACGAAGGGTTCGGCAATGTGCTGGGACAGCCGCGGGCTTTTGCCGGTCCGCGTCATGGTGTGCCAGTGATCGCGGATGCGGCCTGTGTTGAGGATCAGCGGATAGTCCGGGCTGGTACGGGTCTCGACGCTGGGGCGAATGGCGATGAAGCGCGCCTTGCGGTCGGGCGTGTAGAAATTGCCGTTAGCGAAGAAGCGGCTGCTGGAAGGGCCATGTCCAGCCTGGGCGCCCTCGTCTGGCTGACGTCCCGCCAGAACTGGGCCCGGCGCCGGCCACTGGAACGGCTCAAGTGCTGCGTAGGCCTCTGCATCAACCCCCGCATAGGCACCAATATCGAAATCCCGCGCGCCGTCATTCTCGAACCCCGACAGCGCGGCGTGCTCGGCAAACACCTCCGACGGCGTCGCCTGCGAAAATGCCTCGTCAAAACCCATCCGCCTGCCGACTTCGGCGACGATCTGCCAGTCGGGCCGCGCCTCGCCGGGCAGGTCCAGGAACGCGCGCTGGCGCGAGATGCGGCGCTCCGAATTGGTGACGGTGCCGTCCTTCTCGCCCCAGGCGGCGGCGGGCAGCCGGACATGGGCGTGGCGGACGGTGTCGGTCCTGGCCAGCACGTCCGACACCACGACGAACGGACAGGCCTTGATCGCCGCTTCGACGGCATCGGCGTCAGGCATCGAATCGACTGGATTGGTGGCCATGATCCACAGCGCCTTGATGCGCCCGTCGGCGACCGCCTGGAACATCTCGACCGCCTTCAGGCCGGGCTTTTCGGCAATGGCCGGCGCAGTCCAGAAGCGCTGCACGCGCTCGCGGTGTTCTGGATTTTCGATCTCCATATGGGCGGCCAGCATGTTGGCCATGCCGCCGACCTCGCGGCCGCCCATGGCGTTGGGCTGGCCGGTCACCGAAAACGGCCCTGCCCCCGGGCTGCCGATACGGCCGGTGGCGAGATGGCAGTTGATGATGGCGTTGACCTTGTCGGTGCCCGAAGACGACTGGTTCACCCCCTGGCTGTAGACCGTCACGGTCCTGGAGGTCGCGGCGAACAGGCTGTAGAAACGGCTAAGCTCGTCCTCGCCAAGGCCCGTGGCAGCGGCGACGCCGGCAAGGTCGAGCGCCGATGCCGCGAAAAGCGCCTGCCCGAAACCGGTCGTGTGCGCCGTGATATAGGCACGGTCCAGCGCGTTGTGCTGGCCGAGATAGGCGAGCAGCCCGGTGAACAGCGCGGCGTCGCCATCGGGCGCGATCGCCAGGTGCATGTCGGCGATGTCAGCGGTCATCGTGCGGCGCGGATCGACCAGCACGATCTTCATCTCCGGCCGCTTTTCCCGGGCCGCCACGATGCGCTGGTAGAGCACGGGATGGCACCAGGCGAGATTGGAGCCGACCAGCACGATCAGGTCGGCAAGCTCCAGATCCTCGTACGTTCCCGGTACGGTGTCGGAGCCGAAGGCGCGGCGGTGGCCGGCGACCGACGAGGCCATGCACAGGCGCGAATTGGTGTCGATGTTGGCCGAGCCGACAAACCCTTTCATCAGCTTGTTGGCGACGTAATAATCCTCGGTCAGCAACTGGCCGGAGACATAGAAAGCGACGGCATCGGGGCCGTGCTCGGCGATGGTTTGCGAGAAGGTCGAGGCGACAAGGTCGAGCGCCTCGTCCCAGCCGGTGCGGCGGTCGTGGATCTCGGGATAGAGCAGCCTGCCGTAGAGATCGATGGTCTCGGCCAGGGCCGAGCCTTTGGAGCAGAGCCGGCCGAAATTCGCCGGATGGTCGGGGTCGCCGCGGACGGACACTTGCCCGTCCGCGGCGACCTTCGCCAGCACGCCGCAGCCTACCCCGCAATAGGGGCAGGTGGTCCTCACCTCGCGCGCTACGTCAATCTCCATGGTTCAGGCCGCGCGGCTGGCCAGCGCTTCCAGCGCAATGAACAGACGCTCGCCCTCGACCCGCACCGGAATGGTGCGCACCGCGCCCTCGTCCGCGCCCAGTGCCTTGCCCGTCTCCAGCGAAATCACCCAGCTGTGCAAGGGACAGGTCACCGCCGTGCCGTGCACGATGCCCTGGCTGAGCGGCCCGCCCTTGTGCGGGCAATGGTCGTCGATGGCATAGACCTGATCGTCGGCGGTGCGGAAGATGGCGATCTTGCCTTCCGGCGTGTCGACGCAGCGCGCGCCACGGCGGGGGATGTCTGACAGCGAGCCTATCGATACCCAGTTCATCTCCATCACTCCGCCGCCTGCGCAAACCCGACCGAGGCCATCGGCCGGAACTCGTGCTTGTCCTTGCCGGACACGCGTTCCGACCACGGGTCGACCTGAGCGAATTTCTGGCTGAAGACGAAGCGATCGAAATAGGCCATGCGCTTCTCGCCATCGTCCATGATCTGGCGCTTGATCTCGGGGATCCCGATGCGCTTGGCCCATTTGTAGATGCGCTCGAGATAGCGGCCCTGCTCGCGATACATCTGCGTCAGCGCCACGATATGCTCCAGCGCCTCGTCCTCGGTCCTGACCAGGCCGAGCACTTCGGTGCCCTTGATGTCGAGACCGGCCGCCCCGGCGAAATGGATCTCGTAGCCACTGTCGACGCAGATGACGCCGACATCCTTGCAGGTCGCCTCAGCGCAGTTCCTCGGGCAACCCGACACCGCCATCTTGACCTTGGCAGGGGTCCACGAGCCCCACATGAATTTTTCGATGCGGATGCCGAGGCCCGTCGAATCCTGCGTGCCGAAGCGGCACCAGTCGGAGCCGACGCAGGTCTTCACGGTGCGCAGGCCCTTGGCATAGGCGTGGCCGGAGACGAAGCCGGCCTGGCCGAGGTCGGCCCACACCGCCGGCAGGTCCTCCTTGCGGATACCGAGCATGTCGATGCGCTGGCCGCCGGTGACCTTGACCATCGGAATCTCGAACTTGTCGACGACATCGGCGATGGCGCGAAGTTCGGCAGCGTTGGTAACGCCGCCCCACATGCGCGGCACCACCGAATAGGTGCCGTCCTTCTGGATGTTTGCATGGACGCGCTCGTTGATGAAGCGCGACTGGTAGTCGTCGGCATAGTCGTCCGGCCAGTCGCAGACGAGATAGTAGTTAAGCGCCGGCCGGCATTTGGCGCAGCCGCAGGAAGTCGTCCATTCCAGCTCCTGCATGACGGCTGGAATGGTCTTCAGGCGCTTGGCCATGATCAGGCGGCGCACTTCGTCATGGCCGAGCGTGGTGCAGCCGCACATCGGCTGCACGGCGGCCGGATTGTATTTGTCGCCGATGGTCAGCACCATCAGCTTCTCGACCAGCCCGGTGCAGGAGCCGCAGGATGCGGATGCCTTGGTGTGGGCGCGCACATCGTCGAGCGAGGTCAGGCCCTTGGCCGTGATCGCGCCGGTGATCTTGCCCTTGCATACGCCGTTGCAGCCGCAGATTTCCGCATCATCCGGCAAGGCTGCAACGGCCGCCATAGGGTCCAGCGGGGCACCCCCCTGGTAGGACTGGCCGAAAATGAGCGTGTCGCGCATCTCCGATATGTCGGTCTGCTTCTTCTTGAGGTCGTTGAACCAGGCGCCATCCGCCGTCTCGCCGTAGAGCACGGTGCCGATGATGCGGTCGTCCTTCAGCACCAGGCGCTTGTAGACGCCGGCCGCCGCATCGCGAAGCACGATCTCCTGGCGGTCCTCGCCCTCGGCGAAGTCGCCGAGCGAGAACAGGTCGATGCCGGTGACCTTGAGCTTGGTCGGCGTGTCCGAATGGACGAAGGCGGCAGCCCCGTCGCCGGCAAGCTGGCTGGCGGCGACGCGCGCCATTTCGTAGAGCGGCGCGACCAGCCCATAGACCTGGCCATTGACCTCGGCGCACTCACCGAGCGCGTAGATATCGGGATCGTTGCTGCGCATGCCGGCGTCGACGACAATGCCGCGATTAACGGCAATGCCGGCCTCCTTCGCCAGCGCCGCGTTCGGCCTGATACCGACAGCCATCACCACCAGCGTCGCCGGGATGACTGTGCCGTCGGCGAGCTCAATTTGCTCGACCTTGCCGTTGCCGGTGATCGCCTGCGTGTTGGCCTTGGTGATCACCTTGATGCCGCGCTGCTCCACCGCGCGCTGCAGGAGGTAGCCGGCGGCTGGATCGAGCTGGCGCTCCATCAGCGTCGGCATGACATGCAGCACGGTGACGTCCATGCCTTGCGAATTCAAGCCGGCTGCGGCCTCGAGCCCGAGCAGGCCACCGCCGATGACCACCGCCTTGGCCCGCGACTGGGCCGCCAGCATCATCGCCTGGACGTCGTCCAGGTCGCGATAGGTCAGCACGCCCGGCAGATTATGGCCGGGTACCGGGATGATGAACGGTACCGAGCCGGTGGCAATGACCAGCTTGTCGTAAGGCTCGGTCACGCCATGATCGGAGGTGACGGTCTTCGCGGCCCGGTCGATGGCGACGATCTTGTGGCCCTTGTAGAGGGTGATGCCATGCTTGATGTACCAGCCGTCGCCATGGATGATGATTTCCTCATAGGCCTTTTCGCCCGACAACACCGGCGACAGCATGATGCGGTCGTAGTTCACCCTGGGCTCGGCGTTGAAGATGGTGACCTGGTAGCGGCCGGGTGCCTTTTCCAGGAGATGCTCCAGCATGCGCCCGGGGGCCATGCCGTTGCCGATGATGACGAGTTTTTCGGTCATGGTCCTGATCCGCTCCAGTCTCACTCTGCCGCGTAGGAAAGGGCTGGAGCTTCGGCAGCCGCCACGCGCTCCATCCGCCGGATGCTGAAGTGCATCCAGGCAAAGCCGGCGACGACGATCACGAAGAGCAGCATGAAGCAGCTCGACCACAGGCCCGTGAGGTCGTTCAGCGCGCCGAAGGCGATCGGCAGCACAAAGCCACCGAGTCCGCCGATCATGCCGACAAGGCCGCCGACCGCGCCAACGCTGCCCGGATAGTAGGCCGGGATGTGCTTGTAGACGGCAGCCTTGCCGAGGCTCATGAAGAAGCCGAGGATGCTGGCGACGGCGATGAAGGCGACCGGCCCGATGGCGAAGTGGAAGGCGATCGGTCCGCTGGTGCCGTGCACGACATAGTCCGCGGGGGGCAGCGACAGGATCAGCGTGGCCACGGCCGACACCGCGAAGGTCCAATAGAGCACTGTGCGAGCGCCGATCCGATCGGAAAGCACGCCGCCATAAGCACGGAAGATGCTTGCCGGGATCGAATAGGCTGCGCCGATCATGCCGGCGGTCGCGAGCCCGAAGCCGTAGACACCGATCAGATAGCGCGGCAACCACAGCGATAGCGCCACGAACGCACCGAAGGCGAAGAAATAGTAGAAGGCGAAGCGCCAGACCTGCAGGTTCTTGAGCGGCGCGAATTCCTGCCAGAAGCTTCTCGGCGGTGCGACCTTGCCCGCGCGGCGCTCACGGATCACCGGATCGTCGCCGGTCGTGAACCAGAAAACGACGGCCATGACGACGAGCGCGGCTGCCCAGATCTGCGCAACCGACTGCCAGCCCCAGGCGAGAAGAACGAACGGTGCCAGGAACTTGGTGACCGCGGCGCCGACATTACCGACGCCGAAAATGCCGAGAGCCGTTCCTTGCTTGCCGGTGGGGAAGAAGCGCGAGACATAGGCGACACCAACGGCGAAGGCGCCGCCGGCGAGCCCGACGCCGAGCGCGGCGATCAGCATCTGCCCATAGGTATGCGCAAAAGCGAGCAGAAAGGTCGCGACCGCCGCTGCAAGCATGGTCGCCGTGTAGACCAGCCGTCCGCCGTACCGGTCGGTCCAGATGCCGAGCACCATACGCACGAGCGAGCCGGTGAGGATCGGCGTGCCGACGAGCAGGCCGAACTCCGTCTCGTTCAGCCCCAGCTCCTGCTTTATGCGCACGCCGATGATTGAAAAGATCGTCCACACCGCGAAGCAGACGGTGAAGGCGATGGTGGACATCGTGAGTGCCTGCCGGGAAGCATTGTCCTGGCTCGGCGCGGCTGGGAGATTTGCGGTCATTGTCAGGCTCCGGATTGCGGCGTGGGAGGCACCGCCCTTGTCTCTTCGTTCGCGAATGTCAGCGGTGCGGTATCGGCGAAATTGTTGAAACCGACCTTTGCGCGAACACGTCGAGACCCTTGCCGTCAGTCTTGGCGCCCGCGGGAAAGAGGAGGAGCGCGGCGGTGAACAGCGCCGCCGTCAGCGCGCTGCTGGCCAGGAAATCGCGGCGCGTGAAGTCCGCGAGGGACGCGCCAGTTCCGATCCGTTTCGTCATCGTCGTCTCCGGTTGGGCGCCGCTTGGGACCAGCGCCGTCGTTTGCGTGTTCGGTCAAAACAAAAAAGCTGCCGGCCAGGCCGCACGCGTCCCTCCATCCGGGATCGCGCATTGACCTGAGCGGCAGCTTTGCCTGTAGCGCCCGCCATTGGACGCCGTGTCACTTGGCCCTACGGACCTACGTTCTCAAAAGCAGGAAGCGTGCCAATTGGACAGCGCTCTGAATTATCGAATGAAATCAACGTGAACCGCAGCCGAACGACGTTCGACCAAGCCCGGCGACGGTTCAAAGATTAATCAGAATGCCTTGCACGGCAGCATAATATTTGTGCAATGCGATAGACTGCCCATTGCCGATGCAGATTGCCAATTGCCGATGGTGAAGTGTCTGTCGCTCATGATGCTATTCCGCGGCTTCGACGAAGCGGTGGCGTTCGTAGAGGAACTTCAGTACCGCCTCGCGGCAGCGCAGGAAGGTGCGGTCCGAAGAGAGTTCGACGCGCCGGCGCGGACGGGCGAGCGGCACCGCAAGCACCTCGCCGATGGTTGCCGCCGGGCCGTTGGTCATCATGACGATGCGGTCGGAGAGCAGCACCGCCTCGTCGACGTCGTGGGTGATCATGATCGTCGTCGAGCCGAGCCGTGAATGGATGTCCATCACCGCGTCCTGCAGATGGGCGCGCGTCAGCGCGTCGAGCGCGCCGAACGGCTCGTCGAGCAGCAGGATCTTCGGCTCCATGGCCAGCGCCCGGGCAATGCCGACGCGCTGCTTCATGCCGCCCGAGATTTCCGCCGGGCGCTTGTCCCTGGCATGCGCCATCTGCACGAGGTCGAGATTGCGCATGATCCAGTCATGCCGCTCGGCCTTGCTTTTGCTGCGGCCGAAGACTTTCGACACCGCCAGGTTGATGTTCTCGTAGACGGTCAGCCACGGCAAAAGGCTGTGGTTCTGGAACACCACGGCGCGTTCGGGTCCGGGGCTGTCGACCTCCTTGTCCTCGAGCAGCACGGCGCCGGCGGAAACCTTGGTCAGGCCGGCGATCAAATTGAGCAAGGTCGACTTGCCGCAGCCGGAATGGCCGATGATGGAGACGAATTCGCCCTTGTCGATGGTCAGCCTTATGTCTTTCAACACCTCGCTGACCTGATTGCCGCGGGCAAAGGTTTTGTCGATATGGTCGAGTTTCAGATAGGCCGTCATCGCCCTCTCCTCACTTTGCCGTTGTGCCGCGGGTGACGAAGGCGCCGACCGCCGCGACCAGGCGGTCGAGGCAGAAGCCGGTGACGCCGATATAGGCGAGCGCGACGATGATGTCGGGCAGCCGCGACGAGTTCCACGCGTCCCAGATGAAGAAGCCGATGCCGACGCCGCCGGTCAGCATTTCAGCGGCGACGATGGCGAGCCAGGACAGGCCGATGCCGATCCGCAAGCCGGTGAAGATGTAGGGCGCCGCCGCCGGCACCATGATCCTGGCGAAGAACTCGAACTGGTTGAGCTGCAGGATGCGTGCGACGTTGCGGTAATCCTCGGGGATGTTGCGCACGCCGACGGCGGTGTTGATGATGATCGGCCAGATCGAGGTGATGAAGATGACGAACAGCGCCGACGGGCTGGAATCGCGAAACGCCGCCAGCGACAGCGGCAGCCAGGCCAGCGGCGGCACGGTGCGCAGGATCTGGAACACCGGATCGAGGCCGCGCATCGCCCAGATCGACTGGCCGACCAGCGCGCCGAGCGCGACGCCGACGATCGCCGCCAGGCCAAAACCGATGGCGACGCGCTGCAGCGAGATCAGCACCCGCCACGCCAGCCCGATATCCTGAGGGCCATTGTTGAAGAATGGATGCGCGATCAGGTCGTAGGCCTCGTTCCACACCTGGCTCGGCGGCGGCAGGCTGGCGGTCGGCGACGAGCAGGCGATCTGCCAGACGATCAGCATGAGGGCAATGACGATGGCCGGCGGCACCAGCGCACTCGCCAGTTTGCCGGCGATCACGATCGGATCGAAGCGGCGCCGCGCCTTGACGGTCAAGGCGATGACCTCCGCTGGCTTGGCCGGAAACGCTTTCACCGTTGTGTCCTCGATTGCCTGGATCGACATGTCTGGGAAAACTCCGTGGGGCAGGTCCTGGATCGGAATTGAAGGCGGCAAGCGGCGCCATGGGCGCCGCTTGCGCCGACTATGCCGAGGCCTTGATTTTCAGGCTGTCGAGATAGGCGGACGGGTTGGCCGGATCGAAGATCTTGCCGTCGAAGAAGGTCTCGACGCCGCGCGACGAGGACGCCGGAATGTCGGCTGCCGCGACCCCGAGGTCCTTGGCCGCCTCGCGCCAGAGATCCTCGCGGTTGACCTGATCGACCAGCGCCTTGATGTCGGTGGTCGGCGCGAACTTGCCCCAGCGGATGTTCTCGGCAAGGAACCACGAGTCATGGCTCTTGAAGGGGTAGGACACGCCGCCCTTCCAGAACTTCATGTAGAGATCGGTTCCGGTGGCGACGCGGCCATTGCCGTAGTTGATGTCGCCCTTGAGGCGGCCGATGATGTCGGCGACAGGCACGTTCATCCATTGCCGCTTGCCGATGATGGCGGCCATCTCGTCCTTGTTCTCCTTGGCCTCGCACCATTGCTGGGCCTCCATGACGGCCATCAGGATGGCCTTGGTGGCGTTCGGGTATTTGTCGATGAATTCGGCGCGCAGGCCGAGCGCCTTTTCGGGGTGACCCTTCCACACTTCGCCGGTCGTGGCGGCGGTGAAGCCGACGCCCTGGTGTACGAGCTGCTCGTTCCACGGCTCGCCGACGCAGAACACGTCCATGTTGCCGACCTTCATATTGGCCACCATCTGCGGCGGCGGCACGACGATGGTCGAGACATCCTTGTCGGGATCGATGCCGCCGGCGGCCAGCCAGTAGCGCAGCCACAAATCATGGGTGCCGCCCGGGAAGGTCATGGCAGCCTTGACCTCCTTGCCGGCCGCCTTCTTGGCGGCGAAGGCTTCTTTCAGCTTCGAGGCATCGAGACCGACGCCGGTGCCGGCATATTCCTGGGCGACCGAAATGCCCTGGCAGTCGTAGTTGAGCCGCGCCACGATCGCCATCGGCATCGGCTGGTTGTTCTGCGTCACCTTGCCGGTGTGCATCAGGTAGGGCAGCGGCGTCAGGATATGCGCGCCGTCGATGCCGTTGGCAGCACCCCCGAGCATCAGATTGTCGCGCGTCGCGCCCCAGGAAGCCTGCTTGAGCACCTCGACATCGGGCATGCCGTATTTGGCGAACAGGCCCTTCTCCTTGGCGATCATCAGCGGTGCGGCATCGGTCAATGCGATGAAGCCGAGCTTGGCGCCGGTGACTTCCGGCGCGGTCGTGGCGGCGTAGGCGCCAGAGGGGAAGAGCTTGCGGGCCGCCATGAACAGCCCCGCCGTCAGCGCGCTGCTGGCGAGGAAATCGCGACGCGTCATGTCCTTGAGTATCGTTCCAGTTCCGATCCGTTTCGTCATCGTCGTCTCCCGTTGGGCGCTGCTTGGGATCAGCGCCGTCGATTGCGTGTTCGGTCAAAACAAAAAAGCCGCCGGCCAGGCCGCGCGCGTCCGTCCATCCGGGATCGCGTGTTGACCTGAGCGGCAGCTTTGCCTGTGGCGCCCGCCATTGGACGCCTGTTCCGTGACCCGAGAAGAGTCTGCTTATTACAAAGCAGGAACCGTGCCAGTTTCGCAATGGATAACAAAAATCAATGAGATCAACGACATGTCACAATCGTCAGTGCGCCGGCCCGCCGGGCGAGCAAGCCAAAGATTGTTCATTAGCGCAGGTGCACGCACAATTTTTGTGCAATGCACAAGAATGGCGCGGAAATGATCAGGCTTCCGCGCGGACCGATTTCTGGCCGGCAATATAGGCGTCGATCTCGTCGGGATCGAAGATCTGGCCGTCGAAGAAACCATCGGGACCGAGCACCAGGCTTGCCCCCGCTGAACCGACCGGAGTCGCGGCCTTCAGCGCGCCCTCAACCTTGGCATTGGCGCCGGGAAGTGCGACGCCAAGCGGCTTCAGCGCCGAACGGTAGAGGTCGGGACGGTAGCAGTCGCGGGCAATGGCGAGATTGTCCGGCGTGTGTTCGACATGCCCCCAGCGGACCATCTGCGTGTAGAACCACAGCGCATGGCTCTTCCAGGGAAAGTTCGCCGCCTTGTCGAAGGGCAGGAAGAAGTCGTCGATGGTCCGCTCGGCGCCACCGCCCAACTCAAGGCGTCCCGTCAAGATCGGCATCTGGACTGCCGGCGGCAGGCCGAGCAAGCCGGGCTGCGCCATCACCGCGGCCAGTTCGCCATGGTTGGCCGGATCCTGGCACCAGCGCGCCGAGTGGTGCAGCGCGCGCAGCAGTGCCGCCAGCGCCTCGGGGTTCTGCTCGGCCCAAGCCTTGCGCACGCCGATCACCTTCTCCGGGCTGTTGCGCCACAACAGTGCCTTCACGGTGACGATATGGCCGGTGCCGGCGGCGACCGAGGCGCTGTTCCAGGGCTCGCCGACGCAGTAGCCGTCGATGCGGCCAGCGGCCAGCGCGTCGGCCATGAAGGGCGGCGGCACGATGACGATCTCGATCTCGCGCTGTGGATCGATGCCGCAGGCGGCGAGCCAGTAGCGCAGTTCGTAATTGTGCCCGGAATGCGGATGCACCACGGCGAAGCGCAGCGGGTCGTGGCCGGCCACTGCACGCTCACGGATGAGCGCGCCAAGTGCGGCACCGGCGCGCGCCGGATCGAGATCGGGCGCAGCACCATGCCCTGCCATGCCGGCCCAGACGGCGTTGGAAATGGTGACGCAATTGCCGCCGAGACCGAGGGAGAACGGCACGATGGTCTCGGAGGCGAGCGGCGTCAGCCCGAGATTGCAGGCGAGCGGCATCGGACCCAGCATGTGCGCGAGATGGAAGTGGCCGATGGCGATACGGTCGCGGATGTTGGCCCAGGACGTCTCGCGGTGCAGCGTCAGGTCGATGCCTTCCCGCTCGGCGAAACCGAGTTCGCCGGCCGCGACCAGCACGGCGCTGTCGAACAGCGGCATGAAGCCGGCGGTGATCTGATGCCTGGCGCCCATGCTCATTCGTCCTCCGCCGGTCCCAGCAGCCCGGCGGCGGTCACCAGGCTCTGGGCGATGTCGCTTATCTTGCGGTTCTGGTTCATCGCCGTCTTGCGCAGGAGCGTGTAGGCGGCCTCTTCGCTCAGGCCGCGCGACTTCATCAGGATACCCTTGGCGCGATCGATCACCTTGCGGCTCTCGAGTTCGCTGCGCGCCTCTTCGAGTTCGCGCGCCATGCGTGAAAAGGCGTTGAAACGGCTGACCGCCATGTCGAGGATCGGCTTGACGCGCTCCTGCCGCAAGCCGTCGACGACATAGGCTGAAACGCCGGCATCGACCGCCGCCTCGATCGAGGCCTGGTCGGAGCGGTCGACGAACATGGCGATCGGCCGCTTCACCGCGCGCGACAGCTGGAACATGTTTTCCAGCATGTCGCGGTTCGGATTTTCGAGGTCGATGACGATGACGTCGGGCTGGATCTCGGCGATGCGCCGCGCAATGCCGGTCACGTCATGGACGACGGTGACCCGCTCATGGCCGGCCTCCCGCAACCCCGCCTCGATGATCGCGGCGCGGATGCGGTTTTCATCGATCACCAGGACGGCGAGTGCGGTTCGAACCATGCCCTGCATTGTCACCAAGCGAACGAATTGTGCAATGCGGGATGATCCAAAGCTCGCAACATTCGCCGAGCATGGCGATGGTTTTGCCGGCCTGCACCTCATGGGCGTTCTGCTTGTTGAACAGGCCTAGCGCGGCATCTGGGGCACCCGCAACTGCTGCAGCGTCAGCCTGGACAGCCGCTCACCTTGGCGCGGTCAGCGCTTTGGGCGGGTGTTGTCGCGCTCTCCGGTGCCAAAATCGCGGCACGGATCGGTTTCACGTCAGCCCATCCGCAACAAAACCTGTGGCTAATCCCCCCTCCCCGCCTTCGCGAATATCCGCATCACCTCAGCATTTGTAGTAGTCTCAGCCTGAAAATCTCGGCTGAGAATCAGCCGGGGTGGCGGGCGGCTGGTTGTGGCGACACTCAACGCGCAGGTTCTGGATTTTTTCGACTGGTGGCTCGATGAGTTGCGAGGCGTCTGGTCGCGGGTCGCGCCCAGGCAAAAGCAATCTTCCACAGGCGATTGGATCGTCAGCCTGGCGGACGACGGCATCCGCGCCCGCGAGGCCAACGGGCCGGAGTTCCAGTCGATCCCGCTGGCGCTCACGGCGTCCTCGGACGAGATCCTGGCGCTTCTCCAGGGCGGGCCTCGGCGCAAGCGGCCGAGCTTCGACATCGCGATCCAGCCCGGGCTGTTCCTGACCCGGCAACTGGCGGCGCGGCGGCTGCCGCTTCGGCAGGCGCGCGACATGGCCGAGCTCGACCTTCTAGCCTCGACGCCGATCGACCCGACGCAGGTGCATGTCGTCTTCGCCAGGCAGGTCGGGCAGGACTGCGTCTACCATGTCGTCAAGGCGAAGACGCTTGCCGCGGTCCTTGACACGGTTCGCCGGGCCGGCGGGTCGGTCCGCTGCCTGACGCTGTCGCAACCGGAGAGCACGCTGCGGGCCGATCCGCTCAGCCTCGCCGCCATCTGGCCACCGACCGCGCGTGACCGGCGCGCCAGGACCGTCTGGGTGACGGCCTGTTCGATGCTGGCCGGGGCAGCGCTCGTCACCTTCGCGCATGCGCATTGGCGCACCTGGCAGGCCGGCGCGGAACTCGACGCGCAGATCGCCGACGCACAAGTATTGGCCAAGGCGGCACGCACCGCGCTGCAGAAGCGCCAGACCGGTATCGAGCAGATTGAAAAGATCCGCACCGAAAAGAAAACGACGGCGTCGCTGGTGCGCGTCTGGGCCGAGCTGACGCACCTGCTTCCCGACTCAGCCTGGCTGACCGATCTGTCGGCCAAGGGCGACGACCTGACCATCACTGGGTTTTCCGCTTCCGCCGCCGAGCTGATCAAGCCGATCGACGCATCGCCGCTGTTTTCGGCGCCCGAATTCGCCTCGCCGGTGGTCAGGGTTCCCGGCCAGGACGGCGAACACTTCACCATTTCGGCAAAGATCGGAGCGCTCTGACCATGCTCTCCGCCATCCTCAACACCAGCCCGCTGGTCCGTCGCCTGATAGCGCTCGCCCTCGCGGCGGTGACGGCCTGTGTCCTGGCCTGGGCAGTGCTCGCGGGGCTCGACAGCGTCGCCTCGGCGCAAGCCGGGATCGAGGAAAAGCGGGAGCTTCTCGGCCAGTTGCAAAGCGTGGCGGCATTGGCAAAGCGCCTCGACAGCGCCGTCAGCCCGGTGGTGGCGGCAAATCCTGAGTTTCTCACCGGCGAAAGCGAAGCGATCATTCGCGGTGGGCTGCAAACCCGACTGAACACGATAGCCACTACCAATGGGGTGAATGTGCTATCGGCCGGCAATGCGCCGCTGTTGAGCGAGGCCGGCGTCGATTACATCGGGCTGCGGGCAAACCTTTCGGGGCCGCTGGAAGGCATTCACAACGCCATTCTCGCCATCGAAACGTCGTTGCCGGTGCTGTTCATTCGCGAGGCCACGCTGCGCACGACCGATGTCGGGCCGGTCGCAGGGCGCAGCGGAGACCCCGAGATTTTTGCCGAGATTCTGTTTTACGGCCCGCTGCAAACGGCGGTGGCGCCGGCGCCCGGCGGGGTCAAACCATGACCGGGAAATTCGCCGCCCTGGCGATTGCGGGTCTGATCGCGGGCCTCGTCCTGGTCAATGTCGCCCTTTACGACACGCCGGTCGACATCTCACCTGTCGCTTCCGGCAAGGGACATGACGGCGGCGTGGCTTCGGCGACAGGATCGCTGCAATTTCCAGAGGGTGGCGATTTCAGCGAGACGTTCCAGCGGCCGCTGTTCACGCCGACACGCCGGAAATTCGTGGCCCCGCCGGCCGGGCCGCCGCCGGTCGAGGTTGTCGCGGCCGCCGTCGAACAAGCACCGTCACCCCCCGAGGCCCCGCCCGCCGCCGCGCCTTCGCTTCTGGGCATCAGCATTCACGGCGGGGCGGCGAAGGCCCTGCTGCGCGTCGCCGGCAGCGAAGCCGCGATCTGGTACGGCAGTGGCGAGACCGTCGACGGCTGGACGGTGTCGGCGATCGACAAGGATCAAGCCGTGCTGGAGCGCAGCGGCAAGGTGGCGCGGGTCCCGCTCTATCCACCATGGAAGAACGCCCCGCCGCCCCCCCCAAATGCTCAGCTACCAGCCCCGAATGTCCCGCTGCCAGCCCCGAATGAACCGCAGCTATGAGCGACCGCCACGAAAGCCCAGACACAGCCGGTGAAAGAGCGAGCAGCGGCTTTTCGCTGGTCGCCGTGCTGGTGTTCATGCTGATCGTCTCGGCAATCGTCGTCCCCTTCGCCGTGACCGCGAAAACGCGGCTGATGATCGCCAACAACGAGGTCGAGCAGGAACGCCTGTCGCTGCTTGCCGAAGGCCTGGGCAATGTGGTTGCGAGCGAATTGGTCGGTGGCTCGGGGGCGAAAACATTCCCGCTGGATTCCACACCCGCGGCGTGTCGGGAGGGAGACTTCAGCTTCGATGTCCGCGTCCAGGATCATGACGGGCTGATCGACCTCAATGCCGCGGACGATCAATTGCTGGCGCTTGGTTTCGCATCGCTCGGCTTCGAGCGGGAGAGAGCCCAAGCCTTGGCCAAGGCCGCGATCCGGTTTCGTGACAATGCCACGCTGTTGGCTGGCCAGCCCCAATCCAGAAGCCCTGTCGGACCGCCCGAAGACAAGCTGGCGCCGTTCGAATCGGTTTCCGAACTGCAGGAGTTTTCAGCACTTGCGTCGACGCCCTTGCAGACCCTCCACGCTGTTTTCACGGTCAACTCGGAGCGCGGCACGATCAGCGCCGATCGTGCGCCGAACCGTCTTCGCGCTGCTCTTGCCGGCAGCAGCAGCGCGTCGGTCACTGAAGCGGCGGCCGATGCATCGGCCTACACGGTCGACGTGGTGGTAAGACGCGACGAATCCGGCATCACAGGCGAAGCCGGGTTCATCATCAAGAGGTCTCCGGTCAGCCCCACGGCATTCCGGCGCGTCTCCCGGAGCCCGGTCACCGACCCTGGCACGCTGCCAGCCATCGCCGCCATCGCCGACTGTGAGGTGCTTTTCGGCACTGAGGCGGCGCAGCTCCTGCGCGGGTGGAGCTCATGAACGCTTCTTCGCAGCCCCTTGGCCAGACCCAGGGGATCGAAGCGTTTCTTGCCTTTCTCGAGGGTGAGAAAGTGCTGACCGCGCATGCGGCCCAGCGCGCTCTGGGGGCATCGCGAACATCCGGGCACCCGTTCGATACGGTGATGACCGAACTCGGCCTGATCGGCGAGCAGGAGCTTGCCAACAGCCTCAGCCGCTACCTCAACGCACCGACGCCGGTCGAGATTCCCGAACAGGTCAGCCCCGAAATGCTGGCAGGCGTGCCGCTGACCTATCTGCGCGAAAACGCGATCCTGCCGCTGCAGATGGATGCCGAGCGGCTGGTTGTCGCCGTGGCCGATCCGTTCTCGTCGGCAACCATCGACGCGCTCGCCTTTCACTATGAGCGGACACTGGCGCTGCGCATATTGCCAAGGCGCACGATTGGCGAATGCATCGACCGCATCGAGCAATCGGTCATGGCGGCCGTTGCAAATGGCGGCAACGGCGGCGAGACCCTGGATTTCGGCCCCGACGACCTCGAACGGTTGAAGGATTTTGCCCGTGAGGCGCCGATCGTTCGCTTCGTCGCCGAGACAATCCACAAGGCGGTCGATGCGAGAGCCACCGACATTCACATCGAGCCGCTCGAGGATCACGTCCGCATTCGCTTCAGGCATGACGGCATGCTGTCCACCGTCGACACCGCATCGATTGCGATGCTGTCCGGCATTTCCACCCGCATCAAGATCCTGTCGCGGCTCAACATTGCCGAACGCCGCTTGCCGCAGGATGGACGCATGCGCATTGCCGTGCGCGGCCGCGACATCGACCTGCGCGTCTCGGTCATTCCGTCGATTCACGGCGAAGCCATCGTGCTTCGAATTCTCGACCGCGCCGGGGTCGAATTGCGGTTGGAGAAACTGGGTTTCGACGGCGCCGCGCAAGCGAAA
Source organism: Mesorhizobium sp. P2_A8 (assembly GCF_056404935.1). Taxonomy (NCBI): domain Bacteria; kingdom Pseudomonadati; phylum Pseudomonadota; class Alphaproteobacteria; order Hyphomicrobiales; family Phyllobacteriaceae; genus Mesorhizobium; species Mesorhizobium sp. P2_A8. The sequence continues at coordinate 543,457 of NZ_JBFUDB010000002.1, read as the reverse complement.
ATCCGCAGCATGTCGCAAGCCGCCAACGGCATCGTGTTGATCACCGGGCCGACCGGAAGCGGCAAGACGACGACGCTCTATTCCATCCTCGCCGAGCGTTCGCGACCGGATGTCAAGATTTTCACCGTCGAGGACCCGGTCGAGTACCGGATGGCCGGCATCACCCAGCTGCAGGTCAATCCGGCGATCGACCTCGACTTTGCCGCTGCCCTGCGTTCTATCCTGCGGCAGGACCCCGATATCATCCTGCTCGGTGAGATTCGCGACCGCGAGACGGCGCAAGTCGCGGTCCAGGCCGCCCTGACCGGCCATCTGGTGTTTTCGACACTCCACACCAACAGTGCGGCGGGGGCGCTCACGCGCCTTCGCGATATGGGCATCGATGGCTATCTGCTCGGCGCGACGATCCGAGGCGTCATCGCACAGAGGCTGTTGCGTCGCATCTGCCCGACCTGCCACGGCGCGGACCAGACCGTTACAGCCTGCCGCACCTGCAACGGCTCCGGCTACAGCGGGCGCACGGTGACCTACGAAATGCTGCAGGTGTCGCCACGCATCGCCGAGCTTATCGACCAGGGTGCCGGCGAAATGGAGATCGGGAAAATTGCCGCCGAAGACGACCTCGTGCCGATGTCCGTCCACGCAACCGCACTTGCCCGATCGCAGATCACCACGATGGACGAAGTCCGGCGTGTCATCGATCTCGCAGGAGGCGGCTGATGCCGGCCTTTGCCTATCGAGCCTATCTCGTCGACGGTAGCACCGAGACCGGCGTTCTCGATGCTTCGACCAAGCAGGAGGCCGCCCGCAAACTGGCGCAGCAGGGCCGCCGCTCCTATCATCTTGCCCCGGTGAACGGCGAGAGGCAGCAGCTTCGCCTGCCGGGGCGCAGCGCGCTGACTTTTACCCGCAGGGTCGATCTCAGCCGTCTGTTTTCCGAGCTCTCGGTGCTTCTGAACGCCGGTTTCACTGTCGATCGCGCCTTGAGCGCGGTTATTTCGGGCGAACCCAACCACCAGCGCCGCCAACAGCTGCAATCGGTGCTCGATCACACGACAGGCGGCCGGCCGGTCGCCGAAGCATTCGCCGGCATGCCGGGCATCACCTCCGACGTTGCCGCCTTGCTCGCCAGCGGCGAGCGCAGCGGCAAGATGGCCTATATATGCCAGCGGCTGGCTGATACGTTTGAGGCGACAGCCAAGCGCCGTGCGGCAATCGTCGAGGCTTTGGCCTATCCGGCTTTCCTGCTGCTGGTCATGAGCGGTGCGCTGGTCATTCTGGCGACGGTTCTGGTGCCGGCACTGGAACCTATCTTCGAAGGCTCATCCGCCCCAAAGCCGTTCACCATGACCATGCTTTCGGCGCTCGGCACGGTATTCAGGGACTATCCGTTCGTCTTCCCGCTGGGGGCGGTCCTGGCCCTGCTTTCCTATCTTTTGCTGTCCCGGTCCGCCGACGCCAGAAAACGCCTGTCGCATTGGCTGTTGAAGATTCCGCTGATCGGCCCGCTGGTCAAGGATGCGGTGATCGCGCGCTATCTGGAAACGCTTGCGCTGCTGCTCGGCAATGGCGTGGCGATGACCGAGGCGCTTGGCCTGGCCGCCAAGGTTTCCAGGCAGAGCTCACTGGCGGCGAGCTTTGCAACGATCGAAGAAACCGTCGCGAACGGCGCCCGCCTGCATGGCGCGATCGTCAAGGCGGGGATTTTCGACAACGCCACGATGTCGCTGGTCTCGCTGGGCGAAGAGGCGAATGCACTTCCGGTGGTGCTGGATCGCGCCGCGAAAATGCTTCAGCTGACGCTGTCGCGGAGGATCGACACGGTGCTGAAGCTGTTGACGCCGGCGCTGACGATTTCGCTCGGTTTTCTCGTCGGCAGCCTGGTCATTTCAGTGATGACTACGATCCTCAGCATCAACGACCTGGCGCTGCAATGATAGCGCCGGGAGCCACCGCGCCGGCGGACGCAACGGCCGGATTCACACTGGTCGAAATGCTGGTCGTGCTGGCGATCATGGCCCTTGTCGCGGCGATAGCCGCACCGGGGCTCGTCAGCAATTATCGGACCAAGAACGTGGAGACGCTGGCCGGCGAGATCACCATGCGGCTGCGCCTGTCGCGCACATCGGCAATCGCCACCGCCAGGCCGAAGCAGGTCGTTGTCGATCTCGGCGCTCGTGTCATCCGTTTTGGCGAGCGAGACATCGTCACCCTGCCGGACGACGTCAAAATGACGGTCGTCACCGGCCAGGAGACTGTCGTCGCTGGCCGGCAGACGGTCCTGACCTTCCTTCCTGACGGCAGCGCTTCCGGCATGGATATCGCCCTGCAGCAAAAGGGACGGACCGCGCGCATCGCCGTCAACTGGCTGACCGGGCTTCCAACGTGGCGCGCACTGCCATGACAGCGCCATCGTCGCGAGCCTCCTCCGAAGACGGGTTCTCGATCCTGGAGATGATCGTCGCCATGACCATTCTGGCGCTTGTGCTGGGCATCGCCAGCCAGTCGATCGTGCTGGCGAGCCGCAGCATCGCCGCGGCCAAGCGCCAGGTCGAAGCCGCCAGGACCGTCCGTATGATACTGGCCGACTACGAAGCCCACGTCCAACCCATGGCGCAGACCACGACGCAAACCGGCTGGACCTTGAAGACCCGCACGATGGACGTGTCGAAGGCAAAGGTAACCGCTGTTCTCATCGAGAAGACCGGTGGAGCGTTTCCAGGCAGGCCGTTTTTGACCTTCGTGCCCGTGCAGGACCCGGCGCGCCGATGAACGGCCTGTTCTCTCGCGCTCGCTCGAAGGTCCACGCCGATCGCGGACGGTGGCGTCTTTCGGGCGCCCCTCCGCTCGGCCGCAAATCGCCGCCGGGACCATCGGTGTCGGTTGAGGGTTTTGCCCTCATCGACGTGTTGGTCGGACTGGCCCTGATCGGCGTGATCACATCGCTGATGATGGTCTTCCTGAGCCAGGCCCGAACGGTGGTGCGTATTGAAAAGGCAACCGAATTCCAGATGGAGGTCGACGCCGCATCGCGGTTTCTTGAAACCGCGATCAGCCACGCCGAGCCATTGCCACTGTCCAAGTCGTCGCCGGACATGGTGCTTTATCTCAACGGCGACAGTGCCCGGATCGAATTCAACGCCGTTCAGGCGATCGGCTTCAAATCCTCCGCACTGCGCGAAATAGCTGTTTCGCTTGGCGATGGTGGCCAGGCCGGAGGCGCGCTGGCCATTGTCCAGAAGACACGGCGCGGCAGCGGAGCCGGCACGTCGATGCAGAGCCAACCGGTGCGGCTGATCGGCGGTGTGAGTGCCATGAAATTCGAATATCTCGACGGTTCGGCGGCGGCCTCATCGTGGTCGCCGAGCTGGAATGTGCCACGGCGCCTGCCCGCCGCCGTGCGGTTCACCATCTCGGTTCTGCGGGATGGTGCGGCCTATTCGGCGAGAGGTTTTGCACGCCTCGACCTGGCAAATGCCCAGGTGCAGCCGCGCACCTCGTTCCTGTCGGAATGAAATCCGGTCAGTTGGTGACGTCCTGGTCTTCGCCGGTTCCGTCCGGCTTCCCGTCTTTGCCAAAGGTGCGGATGATCACGCCGCTCGCGTCGGCCTTCACTTCGTACGAATAAGGCCTCCCCCACGGATCCTTCAAGCCGGTTGTTCCCTTGAGGTAGGGGCCATTCCAGCGCGCTTCGCCGGCGGGCGCCGTGACCAAAGCCGAGAGCCCCTCTTCCGCGGTCGGGTATTTCGCGTTGTCGACATAGTAGAGTTCGAGCGCACTTTCGATGTTGCGAATTTGCGCCTTGGCCGCATTGGTCCGGGCCGAGCCGAGATAACGCAGGACCTGTGGCGCGGCGAGCGTCGCGATCAACGCGATGATGGCCAGCACGACCAGGAGCTCGACCAGGGTGAAGCCGCTTTCGCGATCGTCGCGTTCGCCGACAGATTTTCTGGCGCGCCCTTCGGACGCGTGTTTGTCTGAAGGTTTGATAAAGCGCAGAGTGATCATCAGAGCAGTCCCATGTTCAAACCGGCAAATTGCTCCAGCGCCCAGCTGCAGCCGAGGCCGATGGCGACAAACGGACCGAAGGCGACGCGGGCCCGCGCCGCCGCAGGCCCTGTCGCAAGCACTTGCCCGCCGACGAACAGCAAAGCGCTGGCGCTGGCGATGAACAGCAGCACAGGCAGCAGCAGCGGGCTGATCCAGCATGCGGCGGCGGCGAGCATCTTGACGTCGCCGAGGCCGAGACCGATCCTGCCGGTCATCAGGAAATGACCGCGTCGGATCAGCCAGGCAGCGGCAAAAGTCGCGGCGGCGAACAGCAGCCGCACGGGGACGCCGTCTGCGTCTGTCGCCATCTGGTAGCCAAGGCCGACGCCAGCCAGAGCCAGGTTGAGCCCGTCCGGGATGATCTGCCTGCGGAAATCGGCAATTGAAATGGCGACGAGAATAGCCGCCAGGGCGACCGTCGCAGCCAGCACCAGAGATGGGTGCGTAGCCATCGTCAATACGCCAGCCTCTTCAGATCCTGTTGCAGCTTGGTGCCGCCGCGCCGCTTCTGGATCGGTGTCTGCAGGCTGATCTTGCCGCGGAATTCGTCCGTCACTTCGCGGGCTTCGTTGATGTCACGGACCACATGCGGCCTGATGAAGATGATCAGTTCGGTGCGTCCGATGCTGTCCGTCTTTTGCTTGAACGCGTTGCCGATAATCGGGATATCGCCGAGGATAGGCACTTGCGTGCGGTCGACATTGTTGCGCGACTGGATGAGACCGCCCAGCGCCAGGCTCTCGCCATCGTTGACCAGGACGCGGGTCTGGATCTTGCGCTGCTGGATGGTCGGCGAATCGATGCCGGAGCTGGTCGTCTTGGTCACATTGCTGACCTCCTGCTCGATGTCGAGCATGACCCTGCCGGCATTGTTGATGCGTGGCGTCACCGTCAGGATGACGCCGGTGTCCTTCATCTCGACCGAAACGACCGGCGAGCTGCCGAGCGTCTGGTCCACCACTTGCCGTGTGGCGATCGGCACCTGGTCGCCGACCTGCAATATCGCTTTCTGGTTGTTCAGGGCCATGATGGTTGGCGCCGAGATGACATTGACGTCTGTGATGCTGGACAAGGCGTTCAGCGTTACCTGGATATTGTCGGTTGCGTAGCTCCAGTTGAAGCCAGGCAGTGCTGCCGCGGCAACTCCCTTTGCCACGTCGGACACCGAGATCTTCATGCCACCATTCTCGAAGAACCAGCGCAGGCCGTATTTCAGGTCGTCGTTGAGCGTGACTTCGGCGATGACGGCTTCCAGCATGACTTGCGTCGGCAGCACGTCGACCTTGGTCAGGATCTGCTCGATGCGTTCATAGTCGCGCGCCGTGGTCTGGATCAGCAGCGCATTGTTTTCGATATCGGCGACGACCGTGGCGTGGGCGGGAGGCTGTCCGTCCTGCGCGGGCAGCGAAGGCGAAGGCCCGGTCAACGGCACCGGCGTGACGCCGTCCGACTGCATGGCGATCGGTGTCTGGTCGGGCGACACGCTCGAGCCACCCGAGTCTCCTTCGGTCTTCACCGTGGTGCCGAGAACGGAGCTCAGCACCGCGGCCAGTTCCTTGGCTGGACGGTTCTGGATCTGGTAGACGAAGAGCTGGTTTTCATTGGTCTCGGCCAGTCTGTCGAGCTTGTTGATCCAGGTCGCGGCACGGGCGAGATAGGCGGGGCGCGACGTGATCACCAGCACCGAATTCAGCCTGTCGTTGGGAATGAACTGGATGAGCTTGGCGCCCGGCCCGTCCTTGGTACCGAAGATCGAATCGAGTTCGGCGGCAACCGCTTCCGGCTTGGAGGTCTTCAGCGGATGAAGCGCCACGGACATGCCGCGCATCCAGTCGACGTCGAACACCGAAACCGCTTCGCGAATGGCATTGAGGTCGCTGTCGTTGCCGGCGACGGTGATCAGGTTGCGGGTGGAATCGACCCGCAGCACCGAGCCCTGGCGGGTAATCGGTTCGAGAATGGTTTTCATTTCGTCGGCGGCGATGAATTGCAGCTGCAGCACCTGCACCTTGACGCCGGGGCCCGACGGCGAAACTGACGGCACGCTGACCGGCGGCGTGCTCGACATGATTTCGGAAAGCGGCACGACCTGGTAGGTGCCGGCGCGGTTGGTGATGCCGGCACCGTTCACCGCGAGCGCCGATTGCAGGATGTCGACCAGCGCATCCTTCGACACTGGCTGCGAGGTCTGCAGCGTCACCGTGCCTTGCACGCGCGGGTCGACGATGTAGTTGAGGTGCAGCGCGTCGCCAAGCACGGCCTTGGCCGCCTCGGTAATCGGCGCATTGACCAGATTGAGCTCGAACTGGCCCGAGCCGTCGGTCGTCACCTTGGTGACAGGGGCGCCGGAGGAGACGAATTGACCCGAGCCCTGATACTGCGCACCGTTGAAGCGCTGCGCCTGGCCGGCGGCCGACGTGACGGCGCCATGCCCGGTATATCCCGCCCGCAAGGGCGAGTTCTTGGCGTGCAGGCTGTCGATGGTTTCGGTGAAGAAGTCCTTGCCCGGCGCCGACGTGCAGCCAGCAATCGCCAGCAGCGTGCACAACACGACGCGATGACACGGCTTGATCGACATTCACCCGATTCCCCTAGGTTTTTAGTCTAGGGCTTCTTGCAAGCGGATGTTTGGAATGATGGGGGTATTCGGGGTCTATCCACAGGGATGGTGGCGAAGGGCGGGGACAGTAGAACTGCGGAACTTGACCACTTCTGGCGGGTTTATCCGGTTGATCATCGGGTGCCAGAAATGCCGTCGACCGTGATCCAAAACACCAGATACGATCCGGCAACCAGAACGCTCTCCGTCTGGTTTGTGCCGAGCGGCAATCGCTGTGACTATGAGGATGTTGCCCCGGCGACCTATGCCGCTTTCAGAAAAGCCTCCTCAAAGGGCCGTTTCTTCAACGAATGCATTCGGGATCGCCACAGATATCGTCGTTTGGGGGAAAAGCAGGAAGCCGGCGGATCGAGTGTTTTAGGGCTACAGTCCCGACAGCTTCCAAGCAGAGGTCGGGTGAGGACACGTGCCGATCCTCACCTCGACCAACTCAGAACATGATCCTTTGCCTCAACCACGCAAGGAAACCGTTTCCTTCAACTGTTGCGCGAACTCGTTTGGCAGCCCAATGCGCTTTCATGGTAGCGCCGACATGGCAATCGCAGACGATCTCGTGCAGTTGCCAGTCGCTCAGTTTGAAGAAACGCCTGGCCTCGCCATACGTGTCATCTTTCAGGCCCGACGCGCGCAATACCGGGTCGTCGAAGGCAACGGCAATTGCTGATCCGTCCCCACGCAAGCTGGCACGTTCTTCCATGTGCAAATATTCGGTACCTGTAAACGCGGCAACGCATCGCTCGGGGTGTTGCTCGAGAAGTTCGGCCCAGCGCTCGATACGCTGGTTCCGTGTCATTGCCGAATACGCCGCCGAAGATTCAATCTTGGCGACCGCATGCAGTTCATCGAGTGTCTGGTGTTTCATGGCCGGCTCCTGTTCGAGAGGGAAACGCCCACGCCTTCAAGCAAATTATCGCGCGCTGATGCTTCGACAAGAGCCGGAAGCCGCAGCAAGAAACCTATATTCGACACCGTTCAGGCCGGGTCGGCTGCGATCATGAACACCTACCCGGCGGTCATGGCAGAGCCGGTAGCGCAGCCCCGGGTCAGTTGCCAGGTCGTCGCCGCAACACCGATGGCACCCTGACATTGGTCATCCAGACAACAAGCTGGATTGATTGGCCATCGTCGGTGCGCCGATCAAGATCTTTGTGTTCTTGATTTTCGAATGAAGCCCACCGGCGCAAAGCGCCGCTGCGCGCCCGCGCCGTCTCACGAGGAGACCGAGCGCCGGCAGACTGGAGAGTCTGGTGAGCGCGAGCCTGCCGGCGCTCGGTGGTCGCAGCGCCCGGGGGGGTTGGGGTGTTTTTGGGGCTGCGGCCACAGTACGTTAGCACAAGCTAATATAGAGGTATATGGCCATTTTGCTGGCTAATCCCGGCATCGCCGGCTTGATGAAGGCGCGTCTTGCGGTGCTTCAGATCACCGGGCCAGAGTATTCGCAGGCGCGGCGGCGTTCGATCACCGAAATGAAGACAAGGAAGGAAACAGCATCGGCGTCCGACGCTTGTAGGACTCGTATTCGGGGAAGGCCGATTGCAGGACCTTTTCCTCGTTGACCAGCCGCCGGTATTGGAAGGTGAGAGCAATCGCGCAAATTGCGACCGTTATCCACGTCGGATTGCGCAGCACTATGCCCAGCACGACAATTGCTTCGCATGCGTACAGTGGGTGCCGCACGAAGCGGTATGGCCCTGCTGTGACAAGCCGCCTGGCCTGGGCGGAGATGCTGAACGATCTGCCGAGCCACCACAGGCACCAGATGCAAAGCGCAAAACCGCCGAGGATGATGAAGTCCGCAACCAATTCAAGCTGCGGAAGGATCTGGACACGAGGGACAACGACCAAAGTTACCGTGGCAAAGCATCCGATCAGCGCCGCGATTCGAGGTTCAAGTCCCTGCGCTGTCTTCACCGGCGGAAGACGCGTCACGGTTGAAAAAACCATGAGCACCAGGAAGCCGAGAGAGGCAACGTCCGCCGCGAAGTCGACGCTGGATGCTGTCGTCCACACAATATCGCGCAGAACCAATATCAGAGCCGCCACCTTGATGACCGCGCCGAACGCGAAGTAAAATGTCAGCGTTGCGCGACCAATAAAGTCACGCATCGCTGGTGGCGGAAGCAAGCGCATGGATCGCTGAAGAATGCCGTCCTGGACACCTTCCGGCGGCGTCTCAGAGCGAACGGATATGCGATCCCCTTCAGAATTGGAAATGTTCATTTGGAGCCCCACCGACAAGATGCAATCCAAGCATTTTGCCGGTCCCACGGCAAGTTATTGGTTCCCAAAAGGTTAATCTGGGTATCAAAGCTTCGGCGAAATCAACGTGTGATCTTGTGAATCACAACGGTCAGGCAAATAGACTGCCAGGGGCGACAAAACTTACGATCTGGAACACGATCGTACATATCGACGCCAGGGAAATCGGCACTCCAAACGGCACAACACCTTTGCGATCCAAATGCTGAATGTACACGCGGAAGGCGCCTTCCGGCAGTAGCGTTGGGTTTTTCACGACGAGCGCCGTGACGAGAGCAAAAAGCAGCATCAGAAAGGAAAAGACGACGAGCGCGCTGCCACCGATCAGAAAAGGCACGGTCGCCATCAGCTTGATATCGCCGGCGCCAACCTTGTGCAGCGCCCAGAAAGGCAAGAGCGCGACAAACAAGAGAAGCCCGGCAGCGGCACTCAACCCCATGTCCAACCAGGATCCGGACTGCAGCGACAGCAGCAACTGCGACCCCGCCCCCAGGCAGAGCAGCAGCAGCACGTCGCGATTGGCTATCTGCTGGGTGGTGAAGTCGAGCCACCCAATCCTTGCCAGCAGGGGGATCGCGAGCGCCATCAGCAGCAGCGATTCGACAAGCAGCATGCTAGCGTTCGATATTCTGCACGCTCGACGACAAAAGCTTCAGATTGTTGGCCACTGTCGGATCTTTGGGCGCCAGTTCATAGGCTTTGAGGAAATTCGCGCGCGCGTCCTGCAGCTTGCCGCGAAGCAGGTAGGAATAGCCGATATTGTTGTAATATTCCGGCGTCGCGCCAAGCAGCTTGAAGGCTCGGGCATAGGCTCGATCGGCGAGGTCGAAGCGATGAATCCGGTCGCTACAGGCGGCCAACCCCATCCACGCGTTACCGTCATTAGGCGACAGTTGCGTCGCCTTGAAGAACAAGGCGCCGGCATTGCCGTAGTTTTCCGCGCGGAACTGGTTCTTGGCTTCGGCCACGGCCTGGTCCGAGGCGTAATATTCGACGTCGCCGACCGTCTTCAGCCCGTCGAAAGCATCGCCGAAGGACGTCACGTCGCCTTTCGACGGCTCGTTGGTGCGAACGACACCATCGAGGCTGTCGTTCGTTTGACAGCCGGCAAGGGCCATCAAAAACAGACTGGCTACGACTGCGAGGCGCATTGGCCCTGTCATTTTGTCCCCCAAGAGCTTGTCCCCACGAGCCCTCCGACTCTAGTTTTAGAACCAAAGCATATATGGAACTAGAAGAAAACGCCTTTCATTCGGATGACAACTGGTAGCATGACAATCATCATCACGACAGGAAAGATGCAAAGACCGAGCGGAATCATCATCTTGACCGGAAGAGCGTTGGCGATCTCCTCCGCGCGCAGGATTCGCTGACTGCGCATTTCCTCGCTGTAAACCCGCAAGGCGTCTGTCAGGCTGGTTCCGAGTTCCTCCGATTGCCGGAACAGCACGGCCAGGGATCTCGCCTCTTCGAGGCCGATTCGGTCCGCCAGTTCGCGCAGAGCTTCCCGCAACGGCTTGCCGGCGCGCAACTGCAAATTCATGATCGACAGCTGAATACCAAGCCATTTGTGGGTGGCGGCAAGTTCTGTCCCGACGCGCTCGACCGCCGCCTCGAGGCTCATGCCGGCATCGGCGCAGGTGATCATCATGTCCATGAAATCGGGAAAGCCACGGCGATAGACCTGCTTTTGTGCACTCTCGAACCGATCGAGAGCGATGCTTGGGACCACTATGCAGGCAAGCCCGAACACGGCAGCGATGACAAAGGCGATGACTACCGGCACCTGAGACGGCAGTATGCGCGACAGGATCGCAAACGTCACAGCGAAGCCTATCAAGACTGCACCTAGGCGCGACAAAGTGTAAACCGCCGGCGCGCTTGATTGATAGAAGCCGGCGCGGAAAAGCTTGGCATCCAGGGCGCTGGGTTCGTCCCGTTCCTTTTCGATCGACCGAAAATATGCGTCGACCGGGCGCTGCGCCGAAATCTTGGCCAAATGGTCCTGGCCCATCAGTGAGCGACGGCTGGCAATACCCTCGGCCTTCAGGCTTTGCGCGACCAGCTTCCGTGTCTGCATGGCCGGCAAAATTATCAATGCGCCGAACAGGAAAAGCGCCATCGCCGCCATGAAAACGGCGAACGAGATGAGCATCCCCGAATTCTGAAGGCTTGCAAAAACGGTCATGGCGCGCCCTCCTCAGAAATCGAAATTGACCATTCGAAACATGATGAAATCGCCCAAAAGCGCCAATAGTCCAAATATCACGAATACCGGCGTTATCAGCGGGCTACCCCAAATATCTCCATAATAGCTGGGGGCAACTATAAAAAGTATTCCAAACATAACCAAGGGAAATAGAGATATTATCCATGCCGATGCTCGGCCCTCGGCGGAAAGCGCCTTGATCTTCAGCCTCAATTTCTGCCGCTCGCGGAGCGAAGATGAAAGATTCGATAGCATCTCGGTCAGGTTGCCGCCGGTTTTGGCCTGAATGGAGAGTGAGATGGTAAGGAGATGGAGGCCTTCGAAGCCGACGCGTTGCGAGAGTTTGCGCACGGCCTGTTCGAGGCTGAGGCCAAAGGTGATTTCGTCGGAGACGATGCCGAATTCGGTACCGAGCGGGTCGGGCATCTCACGTGCCACAAGCCCGATTGCCACCGATGTCGGATGACCGGCGCGCAACGAACGCACGATCATGTCGAGTGCGTTGGGAAGTTGGGCGGCAAATTTCTGGATTCGCTTGTTGCGTGCACGGCGCAAGACGAGAAGCGGCAGGATAAGGCCGACGACGAAAAAGGCAATGATCCCGGCCACAGTCGAAAAGCCCAGAACCAGCGGCAACACCAGGGCCGACACCAGACCGGCCAGCAGGAATACCGCTGCAAAGGCCAGCGGGTTGCCGGTTATGCCGGATTGCGTGTAAAGCCGGTTGAGCGCGACTGCACCGAAGATGTAGTCGCCACTCGCCGTCAGGCCACGTTCCTGCAACAGGCCCTGCAACGTCTGTTCGGCCGGGGCCTCCTCTTGCAACCGCTTGATACGCCGGTTGACGGTAGTGATGCGCGCGCGCCGCCCTGAAAATGACACGTAGAACGATTCCGCGGCGAGAATGACCGAGGCCGCTGCCAGCACGTAGATGAAGTAGAGTAAGGTCTGTCCGGTCGGCATCAAAGCGGAACCTGAGGATTGAAGGCATCCTTGGCGAACTGATGGCCAAGCGTCGCCGCCTCCTGGGCAAAGCGCGGTCGAACGCCGGTGGCACGAAAGTCACCGATAATGGAGCCGTCGGCGCCGACGTCGCGGCGCACGAAATGGTAGATTTCCTGAAGCTGGATAACATTGCCTTCCATGCCGGTGATTTCCGATATGGATGTTACGCGCCTGCCGCCATCCGAAAGACGCTGCGTCTGCACGACAATATCGATGGCCGAGGCAATCTGCGCCCGGATGGAATCGTTGCTCATCGGCATGCCGGCCATGCCGACCATCTGCTCCAGCCGCGAGATCGCGTCGCGTGGCGTGTTGGCATGGATGGTGGTCATCGACCCCTCGTGGCCCGTGTTCATCGCCTGCAGCATGTCGAAGGCTTCCTCGCCGCGCACCTCGCCCACAATGATGCGATCGGGCCGCATGCGCAACGCGTTCTTCAGCAACTCGCGCTGGCGCACCTCGCCCTTGCCCTCGACATTGGGCGGACGCGTCTCCAGCCTGCCGACATGCGGCTGTTGCAGCTGCAGTTCGGCCGCATCCTCGATGGTGATCAGTCGCTCTCTCGAGGGGATGTAACTTGACAGCGCGTTGAGCAAGGTCGTCTTGCCGCTGCCGGTGCCACCCGAAACCAGGATCGACTTGCGCGATTGCACGGCGATGCGCAGGAGATCGACCATCGGCGGGCGGATGGAATTGAACGCCATCAGGCGCTCGAGCGAATAGGGATTCTTTGAGAATTTGCGGATCGACACCAGGGGCCCATCCACGGAGATCGGCCGCACCGCGATATTGACGCGCGAGCCGTCGGCCAGCCGCGCATCGACCATCGGCGCCGATTCATCCACGCGCCGCCCAATTGCCGAGACGATCTTGTTGATGATACGCAGCAGATGCGCCTCGTCGCGAAAGCGTATCCCGGTCTCCTCGATCACACCATATCGCTCGATGAAGACGCGCTTGTGGGTGTTGATCAGGATGTCTGCGATGGAATCGTCCTTGAGCAACGGCTCGATCGGCCCCAGGCCGAGCATCTCGTCGGCGGTGTCGCTGGTCAGCTGGTCGAGTTCGCGGGCATTCAGAGGCACGTTGCGGGCACGAACGAACTCACGCACGATCGGACGGATCTCGTTCAGGATCTCGTCCTTCGACGCTGTATCAAGCGCCGCGAGGTTGAACCGGTCGATCAGATGTCGATGGAGTTCCACTTTCAAGGCCAGGAATTCATCGCCATGTGGCGCAAGATCGGGGATTGCTGGCGATGGCGTCACAACGGGCAGCGGCGCAGCTTGCGCCAGCGGCTCGGCAGCCCCCTTGATGAAACGGCCTAACATTTTGTGCTGCCCCCGAATTCTGGTGCCCTGAGACTATTTCTTGACCGCGAGCTGCGCGCACCGCCGGCCTGGCCCATCTGGGTCACTCCGCATGCAGGATCCTGAAACGGTCTCGCGACCCGCTCCCCACTCCCTGCCTGCCCCGTTTCCGATCGCCTCGACACAACGATTAGCCCCCGCTAAATTCGTAAGGCATAAACTAACCATTAACCACGGGAGGGGGCAAGCGTCTGGCGACGGACCGCAAGTCAATACTTGCAACATAGTTAAGGCCTCTGCCCCGAAGCCCGTGGCGCCCTCCCCCCCAGTCTCAAGGGACCTTACAGACCGCAACAGGTGGTGCGGAGCCATGAACAAGGCGTAACCCCTTCGATATAAAGGAATATGCGCTACACCTAATGCAGTAGCGGCATACCCCCAGCTGCGACGGATTTATGAACGAATGGTTAAGAGCTCTTGAATAACTAGTTGAATCAAGGTCTTTGCCCAAATCTAATTCGGCTTGTGATGCGACAGATCAGGTATTCAACCGTTAACGAACCCTTAATCGCATTTGACTCTGCTTTTTCGTGAGACCTAGGATTGAGATGACGGGGGATGCTTGGGCATGGGGTTACATCCTTGGCTCGTCTCGTCGGGTTCAAACCTCCAAAAGGGCGAAATTGACATGAAGAAGCTCATGACGATGACCCGGCAGTTCCGCGACGACGAAAACGGCGCTGCCATGGTCGAATACTCGATCCTGATCGGTCTGATCAGCGCCGCGGCAATTGCGGCGATTGTTCTGGTCGGTGGCTATGTGACCAATTCTTGGGCCGTGCTGACCAACGTGCTCAATCTGGGCTAACGGCAATTTGGGCTCAGGCTTGGTCCCGGCTCGGCCCGGGGCCCAGCATCTCGTCGGCGGTTGCCGGCGGTCAATTGGTCGAGTTCGCGAGCATTCAGCGGCACGCGTTGCGGCCACGAACGAACTCACGCACGATCGGGCAGATCTTTCAAGATCTCGTTCTTCGACGCTGTTCAAGCGCGGCGAGGTTAACAACCGATCAATCAGATGTCGCTGGAAATCCGCGTTCAAGGCCGGGATTTCATTGCCAATTGCTGGCAGCGGCGCAGGTTACGTCAGCGGCTCGGCTGGCCCCTTGATGAAACGGTCTAGCATTCCCGAATTCCCGTGCCCTGAGACTACTTTGAACTCGAGGTGCGGGCGCCGCCGACCAGGCGCATCTGGGTTACATCGCATACGCCATCCTCAAGCGGTCTCGCTAACCGCCCCCTCAATACTTTCAACATAGTTAAGCAGGCTCCGCCGAAATATCGTTTTATTTTGCGCGAAGCGACCTTCCACCCCACCTCACGGAACATTACAGACCGTAACAGGCGGTACAGCGCCCATGAGCAAGGCGTAACCTCTTAGATATAAAGGAATATGCGGTACACCTAATGTATGAGCGGCTGCGACGGAATTGTGAACGAATGGTTAAAAACGCTCAAAAAATTAGCCGAATCAAGGTCTTGCTAAACTTAGAATCGACTTGTGATGCGATAGATCAGGTATTCAAACGTTAACGAACCCTTAATCCCATTTGACTTCGCTTTTTCGTGGGACCTAGGATTGAGATGACGGGGGATGCTTGGGTATGGGGTTCATTCCTAGCTCTGTCTCGTCGGGTTAAACCTCCAAGAGGGAGAAATTGACATGAAGAAGCTCATGACGATGACCCGGCAGTTCCGCGACGACGAAACCGGCGCTGCCATGGTCGAATACTCGATCCTGATCGGTCTGATCAGCGCCGCGGCAATTGCGGCGATTGTTCTGGTCGGTGGTTATGTGTCCACGTCCTGGAACACACTGACCAACGCGCTCAATCTGGGCTAACGGCAATTTGGGCTTGGCCCCGGCTCGATCGGCCCCGGGGCCCAGCATCTCCGTTGGCGGTGCCGCTGGTCAATTGGTCGAGTTTCGCGAGCATTCAGCGGCACGCGTCGTGGCCACGAACGAACTCATACATCATCGGCCGGATCTCTTGTCCTTCGACGCTGTTTCAAGCGCCGGATTCCCATCGACATCTGATTGATCGGTTTAACCTCGCGCACGAGGATTGCTGGCAATGGCGTCACAACGTGCGGCGGCGCAGGTTGCGCCAGAGGGCTCGGCTGGCCCCTTGAACAAACGGCCTGGCATCTAGTGGCCCCGTCCCTTGTCCTGAAATTATCTGTTGATTGCACGGGTGCCGCCAATCCAGCGGACCGTTTGAATTGCCGCAACGGCGACCAAGACCCCGGCGAGAACGTCGACCAGATAGTGGCTGCCTTCGGCTGGCGTGGCCAATATGAGCAGCGCGTTGAGCAGATACACCGGCACTGCAACGAAGCGGATGCCCCGCACCGAGTAGGCGAATATCACGGCCAACGCGGCGTGGAAGGACGGGAAGGTCACAAGACCCTCCGGATGTTCGATCAGGAACGGTTTCAGCGTTCTCAGCGCATGCAATTGCTCCAGGTGACGGGTCGAGGCACCAGCACCAAACGAGCTCAAAAGATCAGGTGAAGGATGGTAGAAATCAAAAGCCCCAGCTGCCGGCACCACCAACATGATCAGGCAAGTCAGACAACCGGCCAGCTCGAATTGGGCAATCATTTCCGCCACCCGGTCCGGGCGGGCGATCAAGGCCAACATGGCCGGCAGTAACGGGAGCTGAAAACTCAGGCTGAAATAGGCCTTCGAAAGTATGGATGCAATCAAGTAATGGCTGTCGAGCCATCCAACGTAAGCTGTCCAATTGAACCCAAGGGCGGCGTCGCCGGATGCCAAATACATGTCCATCAAGGGCTGGGTCGTTGCGGTCGCCATATAAGAGAACAACAAAAGCCACGTCGAAAAGAAAAGGATGGAACTCAGGGCGACGACAAGCACTTGAATGCGGCGTGCGAAATCTCTCCAAACCTCACGATGCCGAAACGGTGCTTTGCGAAGCCGCCACCGTATCGCTTCAAGTAAGGCCAAAAGGAAGACGCTGGGCAAAAGGATCGCCGCGTCGCCGAGGTTCCCATTCGAGTCTACTGTTGAGAATGGCAGCCAGAACAAAGTTGCGGCCATGAGTGCAAGGAGCGCCACGCCACTGAAAATGACGAGTCGCCGATTTCGCAAATCTGTCGCCGGATTGGATCCCCACCATTGCGCGGATCTGGCGCGCGGCAAATCGGCAGGCATTTCGCATCCAGGATGCGATCCGTGCATCACCACCTGCTCCCCACCCATTGCCCTGTTGGCCCACCCGGCTGCCGACTATGCGTAGCCATCGCTAAGTTTGCGATGCATAAACTAACCATTAACCACGGGAGGGGGCAAGCGCCTGGCGGCGGACTCCGAGCCAGTACTTACAACATAGTTAAGGCTGTTCTCCGGAAAATATCGTTTTTATTTTGCCTGAAGCGCTCTCCCACCCGATCTCACGGAACCTTACAAACCGCAACAGATGGTGCGGTGCCGTGAACAAGGCGTAACCCCTTAGATATAAAGGAATATGCGATACACCTAATGTATGAGCGGCGTACCCCCAACTGGGATCGAATTGTGAACGAATGGTTAAGAGCGCTTGAAAAATTAGTCGAATCAAGCTCTTGCTTAAATCTAAATCGGCTTATAGCGCGATAGATCAGGTATTCAAACGTTAACGAACCCTTAATCCCATTTGACTTCGCTTTTTCGTGGGACCTAGGATTGAGATGACGGGGGATGCTTGGGTATGGGGTTCATTCCTAGCTCTGTCTCGTCGGGTTCAAACCTCCAAAGGGAGAAATTGACATGAAGAAGCTCATGACGATGACCCGGCAGTTCCGCGACGACGAAAACGGCGCTGCCATGGTCGAATACTCGATCCTGATCGGTCTGATCAGCGCCGCGGCAATTGCGGCGATTGTTCTGGTCGGTGGCTATGTGACCAATTCTTGGGGCAAGCTCACCACCGCTCTCAATCTGGGCTAACGACAATTTGGGCCCGGGCTTTGTACCGGGCCCAAAGCTCTACAAGGGGCGACGAGTGTTTGCCTGGGGAATCTAAGGGGCTAGGGCCATGCGCGCAAATACAGTTATCATGATTGTTCTCGCCGGCGTGTTCGGCGTTCTTGCGGTCGTGCTCGCCAACTTCTGGCTGGCAAATCAACGCAGCGCGATGGCGCAAACAGGTAATGTCCCCCACGATACAGTCGTCGTGGCTGCGGAGGCACTGAAGTTCGGTGACATTCTGACCGCCGACAAATTGCGCGAAGTCGAGTGGCCGTCGGGTGCGGTTCCGGCCGGCGCTTTCAAGACCACACAAGAACTTCTCACCAAAGACCTTCCGGCCGGCGGAGGCAACAAGCAGGCGCTGCAGGCGATCGGCGTCAACGAGCCCGTCCTCGCCAGCAAGATCACCGGCCCCGGCCAGCGCGCCACGCTTTCGGCAGTGCTCGGCGAAGGCATGAAGGCAGTTTCCATCCGCGTCAACGACGTGCTTGGCGTTGCAGGCTTTGTCTACCCAGGCGACCGGGTCGATGTGTTGCTGACGCGCACGGTGCACGCCAATGACGGCCCGGACCAGAGTTTTGTCGACGTGCTGCTGCAGAGCATGAAGGTGCTCGCCGTCGACCAGGTTGCGGATGAAAGCAAGGACAGCCCAACAGTCGTCAAATCGGTGACGCTCGAGGTCAGCACCAAGGACGCGCAGAAGCTCACCTTGGCCGCCGGCGCCGGCCAGTTGTCCCTGGCGCTTCGCCAGGCAGCTGCCAGCAAAGGCGAGACGACCGAGCGCGTGACTCTATCCGATCTGACCGGGGAGATGCCGGCTGACGTCGCCAAAAGGCAAGCCGACCTCGCCAAACAGGCTGCAGCCGACGCTGCCGCCGCAGCCGATCGCCAGCTTGCGGAGGACGCGCGCAAGCGTGCCGACGACAAGATTGCAGGATTGGCACAGGCAGTCGACCGAGTCGGAAACAAGCTCGACGATCTGAGCAAGATCAAGCCGGCTCCGGCCGTGGCAACGACCCCGGAAGTGCGGGAAGTTGTTAAGGAAGTAGTCAAATATGTCACACCCGAGCCGCCGTCGCGTGCTAGCGTGGGCGTTTTCCGGGGCGTGAAGCTTGAGACATATGACGTACCACGACAACCATGATAAGGTGCAGTGAGTAAAGTGGCTGCCACCGGCGAATAAAGTGGGGCTGCCACCGGCAGCGAGTGGGGAGTTGGGGATGCAGGGGTCTTGGTTAAGGATGGCGGCGGCCGCCTTGTCGTGTCTGGCAGCGCTCGCGCTTTCGAGCCTGGCGGCCGATGCCGCAGACCGTTTCATCGACGTGTCGAACCCCAGCGTCCATAAGGTCTTCCTGCCGATGTCGCAATCGGTAACGATCCAGGTGAATGCCAATCTGGGCGACATCGTCGTCGGCGACGAGAAAATCGCCGATGCCCAGCCGATGACCGACCGCACGCTCTATGTCATCGGCAAGGGCGCCGGCACCACCACGGTCAATCTGTTTTCCACGGACAAGCGTTCGCTCGGCGTCATCCAGATCGAGGTCGGCGTCGACGTCAGCGACATGGCGCAGGCGATCCGCCAGGTCGCGCCA
Source organism: Mesorhizobium sp. P2_A8 (assembly GCF_056404935.1). Classification (NCBI taxonomy): domain Bacteria; kingdom Pseudomonadati; phylum Pseudomonadota; class Alphaproteobacteria; order Hyphomicrobiales; family Phyllobacteriaceae; genus Mesorhizobium; species Mesorhizobium sp. P2_A8. The sequence goes on along the minus strand of NZ_JBFUDB010000002.1, from coordinate 524,379 downwards.
ACGTCGCGCATCGAAGTCGGCTCGGTCAACGGCAGGGTCAGGCTCGGCGGTCATGTCAAGGACGGCGCCACGCTGGCGGCGATCATGGCGGTTGCTCAGCAATATGGTCCCGACGCCATCATCAATTCCGTCATCGTCGACGACAGCCAGCAGGTCAATCTGGAAGTGCGCGTGCTTGAGGCCAAGCGCAATGCGGGCCGCGATCTCGGCGTGTCGATCAGAAGCACGAACGGCAGTGGCACGACTAAAGTCGGAACGGGCATTGCCGCCGTGGACGAAGACAAGGTGGTGCTCGGACCGGGCGCTCTGCTCAGCAACCTGCTGTCCAACTCCACTCCCTTCGGGGCACTGCTCACGCGCGTGATCGACAGCAACATCAAAGTCGACTTGTACATTGAAGCGCTCGAGGCCAAGGGCGTGGTGCGCACGCTCGCCAACCCCAACCTCACCACGCTTTCCGGCGAGGAAGCCAGCTTCAATGCCGGCGGCGAAGTCCCTATCCGCTCCCTCGACAAGGACGGCCAGATCAACATCGTCTACAAGCAATTCGGCGTCAATCTGCGGTTCACGCCGGTCGTACTCGACGACGGCAAGATCCACATGAGGCTGGCGCCGGAGGTCAGCGACCTGACCGGCTTCACCACCGCCGGCGATCCGATCTTCACCAACCGCAAGCTGGAAACCGTCGTCGAGTTGCGCGACGGCCAGAGCTTTGCCGTCGGCGGGCTTCTGTCGAGCAAGACCACCAAGCTCCAGAACCAGGTGCCGTGGCTCGGCCAGGTGCCGGTTATCGGGACGCTGTTTCGCAATTCGAGCAACCAGAAGGAAGAAACCGAACTGGTGGTCATCGTCACGCCGCACCTCGTGCGGCCGGTGAAACCCGGCGAGCAGCTGGCGACGCCATTCGACAAGACGCGGCCGGCCAACGACCCGGAGTTCTTCGTGCTGGGCCAGCTCGAGGTGAACAAGGACATGATCCGAAAATATGAAACGGGTGACGGCGTGACGGGCCCCTATGGCCACATGCTCGACTTCAAATCGAAGGACAAGATGCTCTATGTCAAGAAATAGCGCCTTGATCCTCGTGCTGGGCACCGGTCTGCTGACAGGCTGCGCCGCGGACTATCTGAACAACTACGATACGGTCACTTTGGCCGCCGGCGACACGCAGAGATATAATTCGCTGCTGCAGACGGTCGACCCGTTCAATCCGGCCTCCAAAAACACCAGGATCGAAGGCGACGGCACACGCGCCGCCGCTGTTGCAAACCTCTACAAATTTCCGCCGCCGCCGCCGCCGCCGCCAGCGATCACGGTCAATGTCGGCGGGGCGGGTGTGACGACGAACCAGTGAAGTGAGACGCCGTGAACTGAACAGAAGGATGCGGTTTTAGTGCGCCAGGCCATACGAGGGACCCTGGCGTCAGGGGAGCAAAGAGTAAGGCCATGCTGCGGACCATTCGCGCGTTCTGGCACGATCAGAGGGGAATAGCGCTGATCCTCGTCAGCGTCACGCTGCCGGCGATCATCGGTTTTTCGCTGCTGGCGATCGACATGAGCCGGGTCAACAACCTACACAACGATTTACAGAAGGCGGCGGATGCCTTTGCGTTGGCTGGGGCGGCGGAACTTGACGGCTTGCCCGGCTCATGGGTTAGAGCCGAGCGCGCCATGGCAAACCTGGTTATCAACGAGGCCACCTTCTCGACCGTTGGCCTTACTGGCCGGTTCAATTTGGCTTCCGGGCCACCAGTCGGCACCGCACGATGCAACAGCGCCGGCAACATTTCGTGGTGTTTCCTCAAGACGCTTCCGAGTGATAACCAGCCGATCACCAGCGCAAACTATGCCGATGCAATTCAAACGGTTGGCGAAGACGAGACCCGATTCATTGAAGTGAAGGTGACACCGACTGGTTTCGCCGCGATTTTCCCCGCTTCATTTCTGACGGGCAACTCGGCAAGCAACGCCTTCAACGTTGCCGCCGCGTCGGTCGCCGGTTTCACGTCGGGCGTTTGCGATTACACGCCCGTTTTCATGTGCAACCCGTATGAAAATACAGCCCTCACAGGGGGCGTCACACTGGAACAGGCGGCGCAAACCAGGCAATACCGTCGCCGCCAGATCAAGCTGCGCGGAGACGGGGCTTACGCTCCCGGCAACTTCGCTTTCCTGGCTTCGCCGTTTGGCAATGGCGCACAGCAGCTTGAAAAGATGCTCGCTGACTCCAAGCCGCAGAATTGCTATTCGCGCGACGGTGTCGACACTGAGCCCGGACAGAATTCCGGTCCGGTGAAAGATGGCATCAACTCGCGCTTCGGCATCGATTCGTCATCGTTTTCGGACGGACCTGCGGTCAATGTGCGCAAGGGTGCCATAAACTGGGATCAATTTGTCAAGGACAACAAGGTCAACTACCAAACAGATCCGACCAAAGGCATCGGGCTTGAACGCGACTCGTGCCAGATATCAGGCACATGCACCATGATGGGCGGTCGCATGGGCGCCGGCGACTGGAACTTCGCGCGCTACTGGGCTGCCAATCATCCGCTACGTTCCGTGCCCTCGGCTCTATCCGGCACCGGCGCCGATCTCCCGACGCGGTATGAGGTCTATCGCTATGAGATCGACAACAACATGGTTTCGGACGCCTCCGTCGGCGGCGAACAAGGCACGCCGCCGAGTGGAGCCCTCACGCCGATCGCAAACCCGGATCGCCGGTTGCTTTACGGTGCAGTCCTGGACTGCAATGCGATTCAGGCTGGGGGCCTGAGTTTCAATGGCCGCGTAAATGTTCCGGCCAGGAGATTTGCCAGTTTCTTCATCACGGAGCCCATCATCGACGGCAAAGACATCATGGTGGAACTCGTCGACATCACAGGCAAGGGCGGCAGTGGCACGCTCGACAACTTCCTGCGCGACGAACCGCAGCTCTACCGGTGACCGCGATGTTCAAGATGCTGTCCCGATATCTCAGTCGATTTCGCCACGACCAACGCGGCGCGGTGATTGTCGAGATGACCCTGATCACGCCGCTGATGCTGTTCCTGTCGGCCGGGGTGTTCGAGTTCGGCAATCTGATCCATGACAAACTGCTGATGGAGGCAGGGCTTACGGACGGCGCGCGCTATGCCGCGCGCTGCAACACCAAGTTGTATACAGACGCGGGGCTGACGATCGACTGTGCGGCCGTCGCCAAAAATATTGCGGTGTACGGCAAGCCGACGGTGACACTGGCGGACAGCCCGCGCGTCAGCGGCTGGACGACGTCGGATGTCACGGTGACCTTGAACAACTCCTGCCAGGACGCCGTGTCGTCGACTGGCGTTACCGAATATCGCTCCACCACGGCACAAGTCTGCGCCGTCCGCGCGGCCGGCACCTACGCATACACCGGGGTCGGAATGCTGTCGATCATCGGCATCGGGCCACTCACGCTTCATGGCTCCCACGACGAGCGGTTGATCCGGTTCTGACCATGATCCAGCGTTTTGCAAAATCGGAAGACGGCGCGGCGATGGTGGAAATGACCATCGTCTCGTCGCTGCTGTTTGCGCTTGTCCTCGGCTTCGTCGATTTCGGTTACGCGTTCTATCAATGGAATGAGGCGACCAAGGCCGTGCAGATCGGCGCCCGCTTGGCGTCGATCTCCGATCCGGTTGTCAGCAACCTGACGGCCTCCGCCCCCATCGCAACACCGGGTGCCCCCATCGCGGCTGGCGCCTACGGTCCGTTTGTCTGCAAGTACACCGGAGCCACCGGTGCATGCAGCAATGGCGGCACATTCGATGCTGTCGCCTTCAGCCGTATCTTCCGCGGCGACACCGCAAACACCGCCAATGACGTCTGTCCGGCGCTGGCTGCCAACCAGCGGCCCGGCATGTGTCACTTCTTCGCGGGACTGCACCGCGACAACGTCGTCGTCACCTACTCGGCCACCGGCCTCGGCTACCAGACCCGTCTGGGCGGACCGGTGCCGACGATCACCGTCAACCTGCAGAACCTGACCTTCCAGTTCTTCTTTCTGAAAGGACTTATGGGTTTTAATGACATCTCCATGCCCTCCATGCTGAGCACGGTCACGGGCGAAGATCTGAAGAGCGCAGCGCCAACATGAACGCCATCAACACCAAGGTTACGCCGACCAAGCGAAAGCAAGTGGCGTTATTTTCGTCGGATCCGAACTTCAAGCGCGACGTGGCGACACGGCTCGATGCGCTGGCGATCTACGATGTCCGGATTTCGGAGACGGGCGACTTTCTCAAGGGTCCGCCCGCGGAATCGCGCCCGGGGATCGTCATCCTCGATCTCGGCAATGGCGAGTTGCTCGGCAGGCCCGGCATCGTCGAGGCGCGCGCCCTGTGGGCGACCGTGCCGCTGATCGCCGTTTCCGGAGAGCTGACCTCGGAACAGACGCGCGTGCTGGTGCGCATGAACGCCTCGGACTGGCTGCACAAGCCGCTCGACGGCAAGGAGCTGCTCAACGCGGTGACCTTCCACGACACCGGCAACCAGGGAACGAAAAGCCGGATCATCACCTTCATCGGCGCCAGCGGTGGCGCCGGCGCCACGACGCTCGCGCTGTCGGCGGCCGAATTCCTGGCCTCGAAATCGACGGAGCGCGCGGCGTCCACCTGCCTGGTCGATCTCGATTTCCAGAGCGCCAATTGCGGCGCCTACCTCAACCTGTTCAACCAGTTCGACCTTGCCGGCATCATCGGCCAGCCGGAACGGCTCGATGTCGAGCTGATGGATGTCATCAAGCTGTCGCGCCCGTCCGGCCTCACCCTCTACGCGTTCGAGAGGCCGCAACTGCCATTCGAGCCGCACGGCAGCGATTTCGTCTTCCGGCTTCTGGACCTCGTCGCCTACCGCTTCGACGACATCGTCATCGACCTGCCCAATCTCGAAACGCCCTGGCACAATTCCGTGCTGTCGACGAGCGACGAGATCTTCATCGTCTTCGAACTCAATGTCGCTTCGCTGCGGCAAGGCAAGCGGCTCTACAGGAAGATCCGCGAGCTGCGCGGCAATGCGGTCAGCATCACGCTCGTCGCCAACAAGCACAAGCGCAAATGGTTCGGGAACCATTTCTCGCGCAGCGAGCTCGAGAAGATCTTCAAGGCGCCGCATATCAAGTCGGTCGCACTGGACAACGCCCTTCTGACCGACGCGCTGAACAGGGCCATCACGCCTTCCGAAGTGGATGGGCGGGCGCGCTTCAACAAGGATCTCAGTCGGATGTTCAAAGAGCGGCTCGATGAAGCTGCCCGATAGACATCGGTTCGCGACGAGGCTGGCCGGCGCCTGCGTGCTCGGCATGGCGCTGGCGCTGTCCTTCCAGGACTTCGCCGGCGCGCGATCGGCGCTTTCGGATCGTCCGCCGCTGCCGGCGATGGGGCCCAGCCTGCGCAAGACGGTTGCCTTCGCAACCACCGAGCAGCCCGGAACGATCATCATCCGCAAGAACGAGAAGGCGCTTTACCTGGTGACCCGCCAGGGGCAGGCGCTCCGCTACCAGATCAGCGTCGGACGCGACGGGTTTGGCTGGACGGGCGTCGTCAAGGTGGGAGCCAAGACCGAATGGCCGGAGTGGCGCCCGCCGCGGGAAATGCGCGCCCGCCAGCCGGAGCTGCCGAAAATGGTGCCCGCCGGCCCCTACAACCCTCTCGGTGCAAGGGCGCTCTATTTGCTGCGTGACGGTCGCGACACGCTCTACCGGATACACGGCACCAACGATCCGTCTGGTGTCGGTTTTGACGGGACATCGGGATGTTTTCGGCTTACCAACACCGATGTGATCGATCTTTTCAAGCGCGTCGCGGTCGGCGCAAAGGTGGTTGTTCAATGACGACGATCAGCGAACCGGAGATGCCGACGATCATTGCCGAGCAGCTGGAACCGCCACTGCTCGACCGGACCACCAGCCGCTCCCGGCTGGCCATCGCGGTCGGCGTCGGACTGACGCTGTTTGCCGTCCTCAATGCCACGGCCGCCGTCTATCTCTTCCGGGGGATCTCCGACCTGCGCGTCGTCGAGTCGCGGCTCGAGGAACTCGGAGCGTTCGAGCAACGGATCTCAGCACGGCTCGACACGGTCAACAACGGCTTCCAGAGCCGGTTCGAGAAACTGGACCGCCAACTGCAAGGCAGCTTCAACGAGATCAATAGCAACGTTGCCCAACTGGCACTGACGAGGCCGATCGCCGGCGGCGAGGCCACGCCGGGTGCGGTGGAGCCGCCGGAGATGACCACCAGCACGCTGGCGGAAGCGCCCGAAGCTCTCGAAGGCGAAAGCGCGAGCGAACCCGGTGTCATCGAAGCGCCGCGTGCGCCCAGGAAAAGGGCCGCACCGGCAGCGCCCCCTCCCCCAAGCTCCAACTACCAGCGCATCCAGCAGGCTGACGGCAAGGTCACTTACCGCAGGATCAATTAGACCTTGTAGGGCATAGACTTGGCGGGGACGCAGGCGGCGAATGCTGCCTGGAATGGTTTAGATATCCCGCTGCAGGGCCAGGATGCGGACGGTCCGGGCTTCGGACCGCGCCCGCGCTTCGGCGAGGAAGGCGACGTGGCAGTATGCACACGCCGCGGTGCCCAGAAGCAGCACCAGGCTGCTCTTCAAGGTGAAATCAACCGTCAGCGAGAACGGAAGACCGCTGGGCGACGTGAACGCGGCGATCGTGCTCGCCGTTTCCGAGTTGCCGCCGACCGCGATCATCAGCCCGGCGAAAATCAAGGCGACGTGGTTGGCGAGGAAGAAGAAAGCCGACTTTCTGGTGTGGCACGCCATCCAGCAGGCGATCGCTGCGGCAGCAAGGACGGCGGCGTCGACAGTCATCGATTCACCCAGATTGAAATCGATCTGCTGCCAAAGCATCGTCGACCAAGGGCGCAGTTCAAGCCATATCCACCATGCGGTGGGGCTGGCTGGATAGGTTCCCAGCAAGACGGTCGCCATGCGCTCCGCTGCCAGGATCGCAAGAATGAGAAACGGGAAGGCAAAAAGCAGAAGCGGCTTGCGTTTCATGTTCCCCTCGACAATCTGCCAGTCAAGATAGACTGCATAGATTGCTCAAGGCTTAACGGCCCTCGCCGCCACTGGCAGTAAAGCCGATCGTTGTCGTCGCAATGAGCGAAGTCTTTGCGGCCCGGACAACGGCCCCACCGAGACCTGTGACTCGATGTGACAGGCAAATCCGGATCCGATTATGGACTTTCCCGAGAACTGATATGGAAGGTCGAATCGCAGAGCATTTGGCTGTCGAACCTGGTACGGACGCGTCCGCTTACTCAATTGGGCGATGCAACTACGCTCTATTTGGTACTCATCACTGCTGATCGATCTTGCTAGGCTCACGCCGTGAGCTTTGTGCTGCGCGTGGTCCGTGAGCCTTTGTGCTGCGCGTGGTCAGTGAGTCATGGAGGTCCAGCGATGGATCATGTCCACAGGTCCAAGCCGGATTGCCACAGCCCTGCATTCCACGGCGGTAACCGGCAATTCTCAACCACGGCAGCCTCGTTTCATGACACCCGCAAGAGGTCGCGCGGCGCCACGATAAGCCTCATCCCGTTCTGCCTCATCCTGTTATTTGGTGCCCCAGCAAGGGGTCAATCGGAGACTGACGACAGGCTCGTCCCCCAAGACACTGTCGAGCTGAAGGTCTCGGGGTGGGATGCCTTGCGCGGCGGTGTTACGGAGGGCGTGGAGCTCAACGGTGCTTTTACGATCGGTACAGCCGGGGCGCTGGACCTTCCGGTCGTTGGGCACGTTCCGGCTGCGGGTCTGCGTGAGAGTGAATTGGCAAAGCTGATCACCGATCGCCTGCAGGCCAGAAGTGGCTTCGACGTGCGTCCCGTCACGATCGTCCAACGCAGGCAATCGGCAGCGTCTTCGGGCGACGCCAAGGTCGAGGGACACCCGCTCGGGGCGCCACCAGACGTGAACGGTTCTCGCACATTGGTGGCGGCTGCCGCGACCGGGCTAGAACGGGAACGATCCAAGACGGATGCGTCACCGGATGAACTATCGGCCGTTCGCAAGGAGCTTGAGGCGGCTCGCCAGCAGGCGTCTGCAGATCGTCAGTCCGCAGACAAGGTGGAGCAAGTTCTCCGCAGCGAGCTGGAAGCGGCGCGAGAACAACTTGATACGATGCGGCGCGTCACAGCCGACGCAGGCGTGCGGGCGCGTGCGATTGCAGACGCGACGGCTCTTCAAGGGCAAGCCCTTGACGAGCAGAAGCAAAGAGCCGAACGGCTCGCGCGGGATCTGGCGACGGTGCAGCGCGAAGTCGAAACCTTGCAGGCCAAAGCCGCTGTCGCCATCCACGAAAAGGCCGAAGCACTCGGAGCGCACCAGGCCGCGGAGGCATCCCTGTCTGGAGCGAGGCGCGCGCTTGACGAGGAGCGGCAGAAGGTTGAGCGCTTCGAACGCGATCTTGCCGCGGCGCACCAATCTCTCGATGTCCTGGAGGCAAGCGGAAAACTGGCCGCGGCTGCACAAGTGGCCAGCATTCAGGGCCGCCAGGTTGCCGAGGCCGCTGCAAAGCGAGCCAGCGAAGACCTCGCATTGGAACGCGGGAGAGCAGATGCTCTCGAGCGCGATCTCGATGTCGCTCGCCAGGATCGCGACGCGGCAAAAGACGAAGTCGCCCGGCTCTCTGCTGCCTTGGAGCAACAGCGCGAAAGGGCCGTTGTCCTGGCCCGCGACCTCGCTGCGGCGCAAAACGAAACCGACATCCTGAAAGCTCGCGATGCGCCTCGCGATCAGCGCATCGAGCCCGCTCCCAAAGCACCCGCCGCTGATCGCGCAGGCCCTCATACCAGTGCACTCACAGGGAAACGGGCCCGCGAGCCCGAACGGCGTGAAATCCGCAAAGTGGTGGTCCGCAAGTCACCGCCACCTGTTCGGCTGACGACGATTAGTCTTCCCGCCGCGTTGCTCCCGACGAGGGCGCCATTGCGCCCAGCACAAGGAATATGGTGATGCGCAAGTTTCTGGCTGCCGCATTGGCGATCGCAGTTGCGACCGGGCCTGCTTCGGCTCTTGATGCAGGCCTTGGAGGCAAAGTCGGTGGTATCGGGGTCGGCGCCGGCCTGGGCGTTGGCTCGGGCGGCGCCTCCGTTGGCGTTGGTGCGAGCGTCGGCGGAATCGGGGGAGCAACCGTTGGAGGATCGGTCGGCACGAGCGGGGGATCGGCGAGCCTTGGCGGCAACGTCGGTGGCGTCGGGGTCGGCGCCGGTCTGGGCGCCGGCTCGAACGGCGCCTCCGTCGGTGTAGGCGCGAGCGTCGACGGAATCGGGGGAGCAACCGTTGGAGGGTCGGTCGGCACGAGCGAGGGATCGCTTGGCGCCAACGTGGGAGCCGGCACCAGCCTCGGCGGCGTAAGCGGCGGCGTTTCGGCGCCCGCTGCGGGAGACCAATCAGCCGGTGCTGGCGCAGCTCCGCCCGGCACGGTAAGTGGTCGAGCGGACGCTGCGTTGGGGGGCGCCACAGGGCCAGCGAGTGTCGGTGCCGGCAAGAAGGCGGCTGCTATAGTCGTGGCCAGGGGCGTGCGACACGCAATCGCCCTACCACGCAGCCTCTGGCCTTCCAAAGGTGGTCGCGACACGTTCGGGTCGAGCACCACAGCCTATCCCATGCGACGGCTTCCGGTGCCGTCAAAGGTACCTGGCACTCCGCCTGCCGTGGTTCGCGTCTGCCGTCAGGCGATCATGGCGGCTGCGAAGCCCCTTGGCGCCGTGCGTGTGCACGCAGCCAGCGCTGGTGCCCTGCGCCGGCATCGTCGCGGCGCCCTCACCGCACCGATTGAGGTGCGGATAGACTATGCAAGACAAGGCGGCATCGAGGTAAGGCAGGCGCGGGTCGGATGTCGCCTCGACGCGGCGGGCTGGGTCGTCGCGGTGATATAGGTTTGATGAATCTGGCGGGTGTCCAACGTCTCACTGGCAGCCACCTCACCTGCGCCGGCGGGCAGGATGTCGCGGCCGATCGCGCAGTATCGGCCACCAGCTCTCCGGCTGCGAGCGCCTGATCAGGCTCGGCCGGGACGCCGCGCGTGCCCTACAAGGCGACCCGCCGTCACTACCCTGCGATCTACGCCAGGCCGGCGCGATGCATTCCGCATTCGCCCAGTTCCTTGCGATCGACCAGAAGGACGTGGCCGACAACCTCAAGCCGATGGAGACGAAGCTGACGATGCCTGTGCTCCGCATCGGCGCCGAGAAGGTCTTCGGCGCCAACGTGGCGGTGCAGATGCGCGACGCAGCGACGAACGTGCAGGAAGTCACCGTGCGGAACGCCGGCCACTGGCTGATGGAGCGCCTGCGGCGACGATCGCCGCGGTGAAGGGCTTCCTCGCAGCGTAGTGAGTCCGGCGGCCGCTCCTTCGCCCAAGCCACCTCGATGCCCGTGGATCGCAGGAGCGAATGCAGAGCCATCAGCGGACCGTGGCATCAGTGATAGGGATCTCAAGCCGTGCGAGGCAGCCCGCCCGCGTGACGCTGGCAACAGGGAAGTTAGAACGGCAGAACCACTGAAGTTGGTAACCTAGCTTGAAACTGCCGGATCCGCCGGTGTCCAACGCCAAAAGTTACAAAACGGCCGCAGAACCCTCCGGGCGCGGTGCGCTCAATCCTTGGCGAGATTGCGTCTCATGCCGCATGAGAAAACGCTCTGACAAGCGAATGATCGCAATCAACAACAGATTGATGACCAGATAGAGTATTCCGGCAATGGCGAAAATCTCGAAGATTGCGAAGGTCTGACTCATGAGCCGCTTCGCATAACCAGTGATTTCGAGCACAGTAATCGTGGATGCCAAGCTTGTGCCTTTGACGACAAGAATAAGCTCATTTCCATAAGCTGGCAGCGCTTGGCGGATCGCAAGTGGGAACTCGATGCGACGGAAACGCAGCATACGCGACATGCCGCAGGCCTGGGCCGCCTCGACAAGACCTACCGGGACGGACATCAATCCTCCGCGCAGAATCTCGGACGTATATGCGGCGGTGTTGAGCGCAAGTGCCAGTACAGCGCAGCGCGAACCATCGCTGATGATCCACCATAAGAGAGCATTATCCCTGATCAGGGAGACTTCCCCAAGCCCATAGTAGAACAGGAAAATCTGCACCAGCAGCGGCGTTCCGCGAAAGATATTGCTGTAATATTTGGCGAAGCCTGACAGGAAGCGATTCGCAGATAACCTCATCAGGGCCAATCCCAGACCAAGATTGAAGCCTATCAGAACCGAAATCAGTGTTAGCGCGGCCGTAACCCATAGGCCTTTGAGCAGAACTGGAACCGCGAGCTGGATGAGGTCCATCGTGTTACTTTCTTGTCCGGAGCCTGAGCACGCGTTCGATCCCGTCGAACCCGGCTTGGCTTACAAGCGCGACGACAAGGTAGACGACGGCCGCGATCAGATAAAAGATGAACGGATGGCGGGTGGAGTTTGCACCTACGTATGAAATACGCATCAACTCCTGAAGGCCAACCACCGAGACCAAGGCCGTATCTTTGATGGTGGTCTGCCAGACGTTGTTTATACCGGGAACTGCGATGCGCAGCATCTGCGGCGCGATAATTCGGCGAAAGATACGGCTACCTGGCAGCCCGAGAGCGCGCGCAGCCTCGATGTGCCCGTTGGGAATCGCTCCCAATGCCCCACGCACGACCTCGGTCGAATATGCGCCAGAGATAGCGCCGATGGCGATCACTGCGATGACGAAGGCGTAGCCGCTCTCCGCTACCCCTGCGTAGCCGAAAGCGGTGACGACCTTCGTCACGAATTCAACCGAACTGAAAAACAGCAGGTAAATAATGAGCAGTTCAGGAACGCCGCGCACCACCGATGTGTAACCGTCGACTAGAACTGAAAGGGGAAATATTCTGGCCCACTTGATGAGACCGCATACGATGCCGATCATCAGCCCGGCCGCCATACTGACCACGCCTACGGCAATCGTTATCGCAGCACCTCGCAAGATGGCGGTCACCCAACCAGCTTCCCAAACCTGCCAGAGACCGAATTCCATCTGAGTTGCCCTAGTCTGCCGCGCTAAAGAGACAAATTTGGATGTGAACCGCGCTGGCCGAGATTGTCAGCCCCGAGGCCGGCGCCATCAGACGAGCGGTAAGCCCGGCTTTCGCATGCGCCTGGCTTGGCCAGGCGCACGCGGTGTCGTTTTTGAACGCTGTTATTTGCAGGGCCGGGAAATGTCCGATTTGAACCATTTCTGGCTGGCCTTGCCGATCGAGCCGTCAGCGATCAGCTCGCAAAGTGCCTTGTCGATATTGGCCTTGAGCTCGGTGTTCTCCTGCGCGATGCCAACGCCTATTCCCTCGCCAAGCGTGGGATCGAACGTGCTCTGGATCTTGACGCCGACCAGTTGGAAGTTTTTGCCATCCGGTTTGTCCAGGAAGTCCTGCAGCGCGGATTGATCAGCAAAAGCAGTGTCGATACGACCACTCGCAAGGTCGATCTGCATTTGGTCGAGCGTATCGTATGTTTTCAGGTCGGCATTCGGCGCACGCTTCTCAAGAAAATGGGCGTGTGTCGTGCCGGCCTGCACGCCGACCTTCTTGCCATCGAGCGATTTCAGCAGTGTGTCGACGTCGGTAACGCCCGCAAGATCTGAGCCCTTTGCTGCGATGAACATGTTAGCCAGTTCGGCGTACCCGACGCTGAAGTTGATTTCCTTTTTTCGATCGGCGGTGATCGACATGCCCGAGATGATGACATCGAACCGCTTGGCTTTGAGCGCGGGGATGAGTCCGTCGAAAGCCTGCACGACGAAATGGCACTTCACACCAAGCTTGGTGCAGAGCAAGGCACCAACATCCGCGTCAAAACCGGTGACGTTGCCGTTGGCGTCGGACATGCTCCATGGAGGATAGGCACCCTCCGTGCCGATGGACAGTTCACCTTCAGCGGCAACGGCGCTTGCCATGCCACCCACAAGAAATGCGAGCAGCGTCAAGATTTTCAGTCTCATAGTCAGTTCCCCTTGTTGTTGGTCTTCATTGTTGTTGTCCGGTGCGAACCGAACGCTTCGAGGACGCGGCTTCTACTCACAGTGTCCGTGCCAGGAATTGACGCAGACGCTCCGAGCGCGGGCTGCCGAACAGCTCCGCGGGTGCGCCCTCTTCCTCCACCTTTCCCTGGTGGAGAAACAGAACCTTGTGGGAGACCTCGCGCGCGAACTGCATCTCGTGCGTCACGAGGATCATGGTGTTGCCTTCCTCCGCCAGTTGACGGATCACCCTCAGAACCTCGCCGACCAGCTCGGGATCGAGCGCCGATGTCGGTTCATCGAAGAGAATGACTTTGGGACGCATCGCAAGCGTGCGGGCGATCGCGGCACGCTGCTGCTGCCCGCCTGATAACTGGCCGGGATAGTGGGCGTGCTTGTCGGCAAGCCCGACCTTCTTCAGCAAGGCGTGCGCGTGTTCGACGGCCTTTTCGCGAGGCTCCTTCAACACATGCCGGGGCGCCTCGACAATGTTCTCCACCACCGTCATGTGCGGCCAAAGATTGAAGTTCTGGAAAACCATGCCGACGCGGGCACGAATTCGCTCGACCTGAGCCATATCGGCCGGTCCAAGACGGCCGTTCGCCAACGGCTTCATCTTGATGACCTCGCCATCGATGGCGACCTTGCCGCCATCGGGCTGTTCCAGAAGATTGATGCAACGCAGGAACGTGCTCTTGCCGGAGCCGGACGAGCCGATCATTGAAATCACTTCGCCGGCATGGGCGGTGAGATTGACGCCCTTCAACACTAGAAGGGAACCGAAGCTCTTGTGCAGCTCGTCGATCTGCACGGCAGGCGTCGTGATCTTGCCGTCGTCCGCTGGAACCGAATCGGTCACCGCGGCGAGAGCAGTTGGCGGCGTTTGTCCGTGATGGCGGCTGTTGTCCTTCGCGATCTCGACGGCCTGCAGATCGGTCAACGCGCGGTCGAAGTAGCGCAGGCTGCTGGACAAGCAGGTCCGCTGCCAATCCGGATCGTCCGGGATGAAGGCGGCGCGCAGCGTTTCACGGATCCGCTTGCCCAGCGGCGAATCGATCTTGCCGAAAAGATGCAGCCAGTTGTCTGCTTGCACCGCCTCCATGACGGCAGGTCCGTCCAGCGTGCCGCATTCAACGACAAGCGGCAGCACGCGCGCGTTCGGTATCGCCTTTCGGACGGCATCGGAGACATAGCCGGTCGCCGTGGCGGCGATGCCGGTGCCTGTCTTGGCACTTGGACCTGTCAAGACTGTCGCAAGCGCTGGGCCGAAGATGGATTTGCCCCAGGCAAGGCCGGGGTGCTCGGTGCTGGCGACCGAAAGCAGAGCCGGATAACCGTAGGGTCCGGCACCCGTATGCAGGTCGAAGACGATGGCCTGGCGCGCATCCCCCGCAAAGGTCGTCAGGATTTCGTTCAACGTGCGGCTCGACCAGACAGGACCACCGCCGCCATAGAACATCCCATCGGCGAATTCATACTGACCGGCCTCGACGATCGCCGCCAGCCCGGCGTGCCCGAGTTTTTTCCTCGCCACAGCGAGTTTCTCGTCAGCACTTATGCGATCCGGCCCTTCCCATTCACGGCAAGTGAGGGCGTCGTGAAGACCGGCATAGCCATTGTTGACCGGCGCGGGTCCCGACCAATCTATGAAGTTGCGGTTGAGGTCGACATTGTCTTCGTTGACGCGTCTCGACCACGCTGTTCCCCAAGGATTGATGAGATGGATCGCAAGGATCGCGGTGTCCTCGGGCAAGCGCCAGGGGCTGTTCTGGTTCAGCCAGGCCGTCTGGCAGGTCGAACCGAATGGTCCCTCGACACCATGCGTGCCGGAAATCAGCACGAACAGTTTCGTCGCGTCGCGGTGTCCAAGCAGCGCAACATCGGTAGCCAGGTCCTCGCCATCTGGGCCGTTAAGCGGATGAAGGTATTCAAACAGTTCCGCGCCCGCCCGCTGGGCCGCCGCGCGAAATCCCTGGCGCAAGGTGGCGAAACCTGCAGCATAGTGTGACACCTGCTCATCATGACGCGCTGTCGAGCCCGCGGGGCGATTGGCAGCTCCGGTCGATCCGTTCATTCCCAGTCGTTCGGCGGCGGGGCTAATCATGGGTGAGATCGTTCTCGTTTTGAGGTGGCAATCGACGCGCTTCGTTGGAAACGAACGGCTCAGCAGACCTGACAAACCAGGCGTCGCAAGGCAGAACTTTGTCGGGATTCATAATCGACTGATCGTCCAGCACTCGTTTCACCCGCTCCATCACGGCGAGCTTTGTCGGGTCAGCCGTCGCCAGGAGGGAATGGATGCGCTTCGACCCAACCCCGTGCTCGGCGGAAAATGACCCGCCAATCTCCCGGATGCGGTGGTAAAGAACGCCCTCGACCGCATCCGCGATCTGGCGAGGAAGCGGACCTCGGCGGTTGAGCACGATATGCAGGTTCCCATCTGCAAGATGCCCGAAGACGTACGGAGCCAGGTCAGATTCGATCGCCGCAAGCCCGGCCAGGATCCTTTCGAGATAGGCTGGAATTTCCGACAATGGGACGGACACGTCGAAGGAAGGTGCGCCGGGATGGGTGCGGTAGACCACGCTGCTGTCCTCACGCAGCCGCCAGAGATCGTTCTCTTGTCGCCGTGAGCCGGCAATGATGCCTGTCGCCTCCGGAAAACACTCCATCGTTTCTGAGAATATCCGCTCGAAATCCTCTCGCAGCGCGTCCTCTCGCGCTCCGCCCAGCGACAGCAGCAGGTATAGCGGCTGGTCGAGCGCAACGCCGGGTTCGGACCACTCATGGGCGGCGGCGGCCCGGCTGAAATATGAGTTCCACATTGCTTCGGCCGCGCGCAAATGCCCGACATCTGATTCAAGAGCCATACGAATGGTCTGGAGAGCCGCCTCGACCGAAGGCAGCCCGAACAGCACGGTGGCGGTGGCGCGCGGCAACGGGTCGAGCTTGACGACCACGCGGGTGACGATACCGAGCGTTCCTTCGGCGCCGATGAAGAGATGCTTCAGATCGTAGCCGGCGGAATTCTTCACGACCCGCGTAAGATCAGAGTAGACGGACCCATCGGCAAGCACTGCCTCGAGCCCAAGGACGCGATGGCGCATGACGCCATTGCGAAAGGCCATCACACCACCCGCATTGGTGGACACCATGCCGCCGATCGTCGCCGAGCCGCGCGCGGCAAGATCGATACCGGGCTCCAGCCGATGTTCAAGTGCGGCAGCCTGCAAAGCTTCGAGGGTGACGCCGGCACAGACGACGGCCACGCGTTCGACCGGATCGAGCCGCTCGATGCGATTCATGCGTGCCATCGAAAGGACGATCTCGCCCGACCGCGAGACACTTCCACCGACTAGACCGGTCCGCCCGCCTCGCGGCACGATGGGAATCTCATTTTGGGCGCAGATGCGAACCACCGCCGCGACCTCGTCCGTCGATGAGGGCGCGACGACAATGCCGGCGCCGCAATCTACGCTGTTCGAGCCAAGGTCGATCACCCCGGCATCCGCTCCCGTCAGCACATTCGAGGCACCGACGACGGCACGAATGCTATCGACGACTGGCAGCGGTAGCGCATGGTCGATCGAATTCGTTTGCCTTGGGGAAGCGGGGCCGCTCATCGATCCATCAAGCCATGAAGCGCGGCGATCAGCCGGTCATTGTCTGCGGGTGAGCCGATGGTGACGCGCAGATAGCGTTCGTAGCTGGTTTCGCGCCATGCCTTGACGATAATCCCCTGCTTCAGGAGATCGTTGGCGAGGCTCGAACTATCGCCTTTGCAGTCGAAGAACAGAAAGTTGGTTTGCGACTGTGCAACCCGAAAGCCAAAGCCGGCAAGTGCGGCGGCGGCACGCTTGCGCTCAGCCCTGACGCGGCTCGCCGAGGCCCTCATCCAGCTTTCGTCGGCAAGTGCAGCGATGGCCGCTATCTGCGCCGCGGCGTTGACGTTGAACGGCGTCTTCGCTGCGGCGACCACCCTCGCCAGTTCAAGACCGGAACAGACGGCATAGCCCACGCGCAGTCCCGCCAGACCATAGGCCTTCGAAAATGTCCGCAGCACCACATAGTCGATGCCACTGCTGCGCAGAACCTCGATGCCGTCAGGGGCGCCGGGATCAGCAAATTCGAAATAGGCCTCGTCCAGGACAAGAAGCGTGCCGGGCCGCACGGCGCCGATCAGCCTTTGCAGGCTGGGATGGTCGAGACCCGGCCCGACCGGGTTCCATGGCGAGGATATGAAAACGATCCGTGGCCGGGCGGCGATCGCCGTCTCGAGCGCGGCAAGATCGAACCCCATTTCGGGTGTCATCGGAATCTTGACGACATCGGCACCGGCCGCCAGCGGCTCTATCTCATGCAGGCCGAAGCTCGGCACCGTCGTGACGACCGAGGCGCCCGGCACCAGGACGGCGCGCGAGATGGCGGCGATCATCTCCTCGGAACCATTGCCGGCAACGATCTGGCCAGGATCGACCGCCAGTTTTTCGCCAAGCGCCGACCGCAGCGCCGTGCAGGCCGGATCGGCATAGCGCCATGGCTCGAACGATGAGGAGGCCAATGCCGCCATCACGGCGGGAGAACACCCATCCGGGTTCTCGTTGCTGGCCAGGCGCGCGATGTCGTGGCGGCCACTCAGCGCCCGCGCCATCGCGATGTTCATGCCGGCATTGTAGGGCGGCAAGGCGGCGATATGTGGATTGAGCGGTAGGCTCGACGCTGGTTTGACCGACTGTTCCAAATCCCGACTTCCGTTTCCTTGCGCCCACGCGCGCACAATCTTGTCAAATATCCAGAACAACTGATCCGCGCGGCTTGGAGCAGCACAGCAACACTTCGCCTGCCCCAAGCTCATCCAGCGGTTCTTCGAAATAGGTGACGTCGCCCAAGATCAGCCGCGACTTGCATGTGCCGCAGATGCCGGCCCGGCAGCTGAACTCCGGCAACAGACCCTGGTTCTCGGCGAAGTCGAGCAACGATGCGGCCGAGCCATCCCAGACGGCCGTCAGGCCCGACTTCCGGAATTCCACGGTTGTCGCCTCCCCGGCCGCCTCGATCCTTGCCGGCTGCGCCGGAACTGCGGGAGCTCGCACGGCATCGGGCTCAAGCACCGTCGCCGGGCCGAAGAATTCGTAGGCAATGCGTTGCTTCGGCACGCCAAGCTCGCGAAGCATGCCGTAGATCGCCTGCATGAACGGCGGCGGACCACACAGGTAGAAATCATAATCATCGATCGGCAGCAGTCGTTGCAGTATTTCTGGCGAAATCATGCCCTCGCTGTGGAAGCGTCGGTCGGCCTTATCGCGTTCGGTCGGCGATCGGTAGCAGTAGTGAACAGCCAGCCCAGGTCGCGTGGCAATCAGGTCGGTCACCTCGTCGCGCAAGGCATGCACGTCGCCGCTTTCGCAGGCGTGAATGAAGACGGCGCGGCGATCGGACATCGAAGCCAGTGCATGCAGCATCGACACCATCGGCGTCAGGCCGACGCCGCCGCTGAGTAGAACGACCGGCCGGGTACTGGTTTTGTCGAGCACGAAATCGCCGCGCGGCCCTTGCGCAGTCAGCACGTGGCCGACGTCAACCTCGTCGTGCAACAAACATGAGCTTTTCCCGTCGGGAATTCCCGGCGCGGGTGCAGCCTCGCGCTTGACGCTGATCCGATAGCGACCCGCGGCACCCGGCGAACTGGAGATACTGTAGTTGCGCAGCACATATCCCTTGTCGCCTGCGGCTTCCCGCGGAACCGGAACCTGAAACACCAGGAACTGGCCCGGTTCGAATGCGAGCCAGTCCTGTGGGTTGACCGGCTCGATATGGAACGATGTGATGATGGCGCTTTCCTTCACCTTCGCGACCACCTTCAGGTCGCGAAACCCGCTTCTTGCAATACTGTCGCGGGCGGTGAATGCGTTCATTCGGCGGCCGCCAGTTGCTGGCTCTCGCTGGCGATCAGCTTGGCAAGGTTGCGGCGAAAACGCAGCGGCCCGACATCGATCTTGAGGTCGAGATTGGGCGTCCGCTTGTTGGCCATGCCCTTGTGCACGGCATTGAGCACGGCGCGATCCTCATCGAACGCGCCGCGAACCGAGGTGGCAAACTGGCGCGAAACCTCCAAATCGTCGGGCGCGAAATTGCGCATCTGGAACCAGTAGTATTTCGTCTGGTTCTCATCGACCGGTGTCATGAAATTGTAGCTGTCCATGAGGAACACGTCCTCATGGAGTGGCTTGCCCTCGCCGCCAGTGCGGGCCGGAACGAAAATCGCCTTGATGATCGCGTTGGAGGGGTAACGCACCTCGTAATGCTGCTTGCGGTCGCAATTGCCAGCGAATTTGAGGAAGGGCGCATAAAATGGCGCGGGCTTGGCATCGACGACCCAGCGCCACACGGTCACGCCATCTGCACCTACCGTGGTTTCGAGCGGCGCATCCTCCATTGCCTGGACACCGCCGAAAGACGACTGGTGTACCCATGACACATGGGAAGGATCGAGCAGGTTGTCGGTCATGTAGAGGTAATTGCAATCGAGCAACATCGATTCGCCGCGATTGACCCCCCAGGTCGGGTCTCCCCAGTGATCGACCTCGAAAATCAAGCCAGGATCGGCCTTTTCTGCTTGGCCCATCCATATCCAGAGCAGCCCGTAACGTTCGGCAATCGGGTAGGAACGAACGCATGCTACATGCGGTATCTTTTCAGCACCGGGCACACGCGTGCAGGTTCCAGTGCTGTCAAAAGTCAGACCGTGGTAGCCACACTCAACCGTGTCGCCCTTGATGCGGCCCATGGACAGCGGCAGCTTGCGATGAGGGCACGCGTCTTCAAGCGCCGCCACGGCACCATCCGTCCGGCGAAAGAGGACAATGTCTTCGCCAAGGATTCGGGTGGGCTTCAGCTGGTCTGTGACCTCATGGTCCCATGCGGCAACGTACCAACAGTTTCGAAGAAACATGGCGTCCTCCCGAGCTTGTGAACGCCTACACGGGTACCTCTCGGGCACGAGACGACATAGTGCTTGCATCTGCGTTCTATTTTAGAAATGCTAAAACAAGCCGACCCCAGGATCTTACCCAGGTGAAAAAAACGCCCCCCCTGCGCGCGATACAGGCCTTCGAGGCTTTCGGTCGATGCGGCAGCGTGACGGCCGCGGCCAACGAGCTTGGTGTTTCCGTTGGCGCGGTCAGCCAGCAAATCCGCAAGGCTGAAGATGTGCTCGGGCTCAGTTTGCTGGAACGCCGTGGCAGGAACGTTGCCCTCACGTCATGGGGGCGAACCTACCATGCTGCCATTTCCTCAGGCTTCGACCAGATTCGCAACGCCCAGCACATTGTCGAGCGGGCGCGATCGGAAAGCGCGCTGACCATCTCCTGCCTTCCATCGCTCGCCAGCAAGTGGATCGGGCCAAAGCTTCTGGATTGGCAAACAGGCCACGCCGGTGCGACGGTGCGTCTCATCGGCGCCGAGCAGGAACCGCGCTTTGACAAGGATCAGGTTGATTTCCGGATCTCATACGGCACGAAGATTCACGACTACGATCACTATACCGAACTGTTCACGGATTGGGTGGTGCCTGCTTGCGCACCCGGATTGCTGGCCAATCGACCTGTCCGCAAGCCCTCGGATGTTCTTGATTTTCCTCTCCTGGGCATAGAATGGGCACGAGATCATCAATCGCCGCCAAGTTGGGCTGAATGGGCGAGCAGGATCGGCGCGTTACATCGAAAGACGTCCGGCGAAGTTGCCTTTTCGTTGTCGAGCGCCGCGATCGACGCTGCGGTAAATGGAAAGGGGTTTGTGCTTGCCCAATTGTCCATGGCCGCTGACGATATCGCTGCTGGCCGGCTCATCGTGCCATTCGATCAGCGGATCAAGTTGTCTGATGCCTATTTCCTTGCCTGGGACCGTGCGGCGCTGGAGAAGCCATTTGCGCCGGAACTCCGTGCCTGGATCGTTTCGATCTCCAAACGCCTGAACGCTTCTCCAGCCGATCGGGATCGGTGAGTGGCATTTCACACGCTAACGAAAACCAATCTCGATCGTCACAGAGAGCGGCATTTCGCGCCAGCTGGCAGGCCGCCGCGGCATTCTCGCTCAATCGCTTAAACCATCCCCAACGTCGTAGCCGTGACTATCCAGAATGCTCAGGCAGCCCCGGGATTGGATGTCAGTGGCTTTGGGACGGCCTTGATGCCGTTTTCCTGAAATGCCTGGTGCACGGCGAGCAAAACGGCCCGGCGGATCATGAAGTGTTTGCCCGCCTTCGCCATGAATTTGGCCCGGATGACCAGCGTGCCGTCCTCGACCTCGGCAATTCCCTGGCTCTTGAAGGGGGCCAGCAGATCTCCAGCAAGTTCCGGGTTGGCCGAAATATCCTGGCCGATCTTCTTGAAAATCTTGCGGACTTTCTCAACATCCGTGTTGAATGCTACGCGAAAGGTCAGTTTCTCGATCATCCAGTCGCGGCTGAAATTCTGGATCTTGCCAATCTCGCCATAGGGAATTGTCGCCAAGGCACCGCGCTGATGGCGCAGGGAAACCGACCGGACCGAGATTTTTTCTACGGTCCCCTTGGCGCCTGACGTTTCGATATATTCGCCGAAGCGGAATGCATCGTCGATCAGGAAAAACAGCCCGGAGACCAGGTCCTTCACCAGCGTCTGCGAGCCGAAGCCGATGGCCAGCCCGAACACGCTCAAGCCGGCGATCAGAGGCCAGACATTGACCCCGATCGACACCAGGATCGAGAGCAGCGCCAAGGCCACAATGCTCGATTTGCCGACCGCGCTGAGCAGCGGCACCAGCGTGCCCAGCCGTGAACGCGGCGCACCCAGCGCCTCCTCGTCACTAGCTACGGCCGGTAACTCGGCGCGCAAGGCGCGAATCGTCCCCGTGCCGACCAGGTTCCACAGAAACGCCGCCCCCAATATGATCAACGCCACACCGGATGCGCCCTTGGCGACCTCTCGCAGATCTATGCCGAACCCGGCAGCCAGCGGTGTCGCCCATAGTGTTCCAAGCATGGCAACCATGATAGCCACGACCGTGAAGCGGGCGGTCTGTCGCCCTGCCGCTGCCAAGATCGAGATGTCAGGAGACTCCAATCCGCGCTGCGCCCAGTTCCCGATCATTGCGTCGAGATGCGGCGCGGCGAGAAATATCAACCCGGTCAGCAGAACGGCCGACCCGCGAAGCGATGCCCCCAGGGTCAGCGCGGCCTGAGTGCTGAGAAAAGTGATTATCAGGAACGCGATCACGATTGCCGGCCACATTTTGGCGAGACGGGTGCGCCAGCGGCTTCTGGGGCGCGGACCGGCGACGGCGGCTGCCATTGTGCGTCTGTGCCGCCATACCGCCCATGCAAACAGAACGTAGATCGGAATTGCCAAGCTTGTTCGCAGCAGATCCCCCAAGGCCGGCCCGACGGTCCAGAGCCGCAACGTCGCGATCAGCGTTGTGCCGATGATCGCCAAGCCAATGGCAAGCGAGAGGTCGCGCACGAGCGCCGCCAGATGCGGGGAGTGCTCCACGAACTCGGTTCGCCGCGATGCCATCAACAGTGATCTGACGGCGGCGAGGATGATGAAGCCGAGCACGGTCACCACCGTCCAAAGGCGAAGGGTTTGCAAAGGCACGCCAGAACCGGCCAGCAGCCGTGCAGCAATGAAACCGATCACCAGCGCCACCACAATAGCCGCCACGCCCGCAAAGAATCTGCGCCATGCACTGCTTGTGGCACTCGCCTTCGCGAACCGCCGGGCGAGCAGGATGAACACGCCGGCGACGAGCGCAACAACCAACACAATCTCGAACAGGAGCCCAAGGAGAGACGTTCCCCCGGCTGCAAGCGAGGCCCGCAGGTTTTCAAGCTCGACGGGGACGTCGCCCAAAGCGGCAAACCGCGCGAACAGTCCGGAGAGGAAACGATCGGCGAGCTGTTCGAAGCCCGAAATCAACGAAGTAACGTCCGGTTCGGCTGTAGTGTCCACTATTTCCCCCTCTTCAGCGGCGCGGAAGCCAGTTCCGGCGGTCGCGGCCGCTGTCTCGCTATCCAGCACCCGACCGTCGCACAATTCAAGCTTCTTTTCTGCCCTGACCTTTTGCCCCGCGCGGGGGCCGGGCGCACTGAACTTGTCGACCCAGAACGCAACGACCGCGATGATTTCGTAAGCCTGATTTGTACTTACTATCAGACATTTTTTGCGGATTTAGTCTTGCTATATTTTTGGAAAACCAACATATTTTTCGAAAATATATTTTAACGCGTCACCGAAAGCAAGTACACTGGCAACAGCAAGGCCAGTTCGACGGTAGTTTTCATCGTAGCGGAGCGGGGTTGTTGAGGCGTTTGCGCGAAATACGATCGCTAGGTGGGAGGCACCGCCGCGAGGAAGCCACTGGCCAGCAGATATTCATAAAGATGCCGTAGAGGCGGTGCGGGACGCAACTGATCGGCAGTTATCCATTGCCCGCTGCCGTCAACCTCCCATCCGCGTCCCAGTTCGGAGTTGAGCAGGTGAAGCAACTCCTCGCGAGGGCACTGATAGGCCAGCACGCGCACGTCGGAGCCGAAAAGCCGCGCGATACCCTCGAGCAGGCGGCCTTCCAGGTGCTGGTATCTCACATCGTCGAAAATCCGTATCAACGCAGGCAGCGGCACGGCAAAACGCAACGGAGCCTGCGTATATCGACGCACAAATGCGGTGGTGCGATACAACTGGCGATGCCGCGTCATCATCGCTGCGCCCTTGCCAATTGCAAGCAGCGGTACATCAGAATCGACGGCCGTCAGGCGCACGTCGATGACATCCTTCACCTCAGGATTCCCGGCGACCTCGCGGCGCAGCGTTTCCAGGCACGCTTCAATCGCTTCCGCTGAAAGGTCGTCTCGCGGGTCCCTCGCCAACGGCACGATGGCCACAGCCTTCTTATACAGAAATTCGTTGGCAGCGACGGCCGCACCGTCACCGTCCAGCATCACCGCCTCAGCCTGACCGTCACGTGCCAATGCCATGTGCAGTTCGCGCATGTCGCAACCCGCGAACGCGCGGCCTCGCATCACGATCTGATCAATTTCGAGGCGATCGTTTGCAAGGTTGTCGAACATCCTCGCAGGCAAATCACCGGGGGCTGCCCGCTCATTCAGCAGCGCATGCAGCAGGTTCACACCGAGAATGCCCACCGCCTCCTGCTGAAGCAGGTTGGCATTATTGCGAAGGTTTACGTGCAGCAGTATGTCGCTCGCCTCAGCCCGCGGGTGATCCTGAAAGCGGACTCCGATCCAGCCGTGGCAATCGTTGGTGCCCGCAAAATTGCGGGCGGCGATGGTATCGGCGAAAGCAAACAAGCGCGTATCTCTGCCGCGCGTGTCGCCGATCTGTTGCACAAGCGATTTCCATTCACAATCAAGCATCGTCTCAAGCCGCGGCCTGGACACGTAGCGTGTTCCGGAACCGTACAGGTCGTCGCTCACTTCCTTGTCGTAGGCTGAGACGGTCTTGGCCACCGTGCCAGACGCGGCGCCAACGCGCAGAAACCATCGCGCCACTTCCTGACCCGCGCCGATCTCGGCGAACGAGCCGAAACTCGTTGCGTCGAGATTGACCTCCAGCGCCTTCCGATGCGTGTCGGCAGCGGCGTTATCCGATCGACCAGTCGCATCGGAAGTGGCAGTGTTATTCATGGCGGGGCCTCTGCGGTGGACTGCGGTTGCGTCTCGATACTGCCGCCCAACGCCAGGTGCAAATATTGTCCGCGGGGCGAGTTGTTCGCTCGGAACGAGCAGCAAACCAGCTGCGCCCATGCGCATTCACCTGTTGCTCTCGAACCGCGCGAAGATCGCCGCTGCCTATGAGGCCGACAGAACTTGCAATAAGCAACCCCTTGGCGTTTCGATCCCACGTGCGCGGCCGCTCCCAGATCAATAGCCAAAGCGAGGAGACGGCACACCAACCCGGATCAATCTCGAAAAATCCGGCGACAGGCCTGACTTCCGGGCACGGTCGTCTATGTGGGCTAATTCCCGCAAGGTCGACAATGGCAAGCGGGTGTCGAGCGCACCCCGGTCGTACGCATATTCGGGGAGATAGCCGTTGACGATAAGGCGCCAGTCGAGAGGAACGGCGTCGCCGACGGCTCGCATCATCTTGACGATTGTCGTCGTGCAGTTCGTCGTAATGGAATTGTAAAACGCCGGCGTCGTGGAAAGCGCGTTTGCGTCCGAGACGTATTCCAGCAGAAGCGCCCGGGCCGCGTCTGGCGACGCTTTCAGGCGATAGATCTGGACATCCTCTCCCCGAACATTTGACCTGACGCCGACCACATCTCGCTCGTCGGCCGCGATAATGACCAGGGGATTGCTCTTGAACAGGTCCGCTATGGGCGAAAACTCGCCACCGGCTCGACGCCGCACCTCAATGGACCAGGCAAGATATTCACCGTCCGAGAAGCCAAAGCTCATGATGACATGGGCCATTTTCGGTCCAGCCCAATAGGACATGAAGAGGTCGGCGGTCTGAACGGTGGAAAGGTCGTAGGTCCGGGTTGTCCAACGTTCGGTGAAATCCGTGTCGCTGTGCCATTCGAAGTCGCGCACGTCTTTCAGCGTCAACAGGTTTCCGTCACGCGTCCCGGTTACCTGACGGGCGACATCTGGCGCCCAGTCGGCGTCTCCCAAAGGCTTGATGGTGCTCCACCAAACCAGAACCGCAGCGAACGCAGCGATAAACAGGACGAACGCCCTGAAGCGAAAACGGCTGAAGAGGGCAATGACGGTGCCGATGCCGAATAGGATGAAAAGGGCGAAGGCCACAGCCCGCCCAAGCTCTGCCGAGGGCATGCGGTACCAGATGGCAAGTCCGGCCCAGGCGGTCAAAATTGCAACGGCTAGTGACAGGATGATGGCAAGTGATATCCGAGCGATGCGATGCATTCATTTCCCTTCCGGCCAGATGGGACCAGCAGAGGCGTCGCTTCAGCTGTGGGGCTCGCTCTCTGCCCACTGAATGCCACTCTCAGGGAACGTTCAACGCAACTTCGAGATGAGGCATCAATAAGCTTCGCTGCCGCCTTGAGTTCGTATATTCGCTATTTCTTGCACCCTTTTGCGGATGCCGCGGGCAGATTGCAATTCTTGCTGCCGGCATTCGTCTTCTTGCTGCTTGGAGAGCCGGTCAAGTTCTCGACCTCGTTGCCATAGTTTTCCCTGGTGTTCTGATCGACCATGGCTACGGGTGCCGAAATCACCAACCCTGCAGCACTGCCAGCCGCCGCCGCCGCGCCGGTGGTCGCTTGCACGATTGTGTCGCCAAGGCCGACCCGGCTGTCGGTCAGGGTCTGGCCGTCAGCCATCCGCGCTCCAATCAATTGCACAATCTGTGGCGACGAGGCGAACTTGCCGTGATTCAAGCTGTCTCCGGACTTGACCTTGGTCAGGTCGATGACGGTTACATTGTTGCTCGCAAGTTCTTCCTTGTAGGGCGTCTCTTCCGGATTAATAGAGCCGAGCCGCGGGATGTTGCCCCAGACCCGTCGCGAAAATGCGAGCGCCCGGTCATCCTGCGAAACAAACAAGGTGAACTGCGGGTGCTGTTTGCCCATGTCGGCAATCTGTGTGCGGAACACGTCGACATCGACGTCTGGCGCAGCCAGCATGACGTTCTTGAACTTCGCCGGCAGGCCGCCATTGCGGATGGCCATCTGGCGCAGGGATTCCAAGGCAAGCCAGTTGCCCATCGAATGGGCGAGGATCGAAACCTCTTTTACTTCAGGATCGTGAGCGAGATACTGGAACAGCGTCTCGAGCGCATCTCGCGTGTAGTTGGTGCTTTCGCGATCGTAGCCATAGGCCAGCGTGCTGCCTCGGGACGGCCATGTGACCAGGATCGGTGCGCTGTCGGTGCCCGTATCGTGAGCGATCTGCGCAAACCGATAAAGAGAGTCCTCGAAGCGGTTGTTGAAGCCATGGATGAAGACCAGCACGCTGTGGTCCGGGCTCTTCCTGACAGAGGCGTGCAACCATTCCTTCGCGCCATCCCGTGTTAGTTCTTCGGCTTTCACCACCGCGAAATCGGTTGCAGGGTTTGACGGCAGCTTCTTGGGCCAGGCGACCTCGCCGACCTTGCGCACCGACGCTGGTGGGATAGACACCGTGACATCCGCGAATGAAGGAGCCAGTCCGCGCTCGCCCGTATACATCTCGGCCGGATTGGCGGAACGAGCGCGGGTCGTCGTCACCAGCATCTCCACCTTGCTGGATGACGCGGACGTATCGGCCACCGGCAACAAGACATTCGTCGGGCGGGACGCGCAACCGAAAATCAGGCCGACCAATACAAATGCCAGCAATGCGTTGGTGGTACGCCCGACTTTTAATTTACTTGTGACGCCGGTTCTCAAAACGCCCCCAAGTGCGCAACCTTGACAAGGTGGTTAGTACCGCCCTGTCGCCAACCGATCAGTCGATACAGATTGCCACGATAGTGGCACCCGAGGACTGATGGGCATGCCGCTCCACACTGCCAAATGAAGTATCGGAATCCTCTGTTTTGCGCAACTGCTGGGAACTGTCGTGATGTTTCGCCTGGGAGCACAGCGGGGCCCGCCGGAGTACCAGGGCGTCGTCCGACGCTCCTCGATCTCCAGAGAGAGGCAGGCGACAGGGCGTACGGTTTCAAATTGAAGCTAGTCACCTGTTAACTGCCATGTGTCACCGGGATTGAATTGCTTTATCGCGCCAGCCACAGCCTGCGTTTTCCGGCCTAGGTCGGCCTCGTAGACAATGCCTTGCTGATTGACCGCAAAGGTTTTGACGCCCGTTTCCGCATATTTCACCGGCCAGGCCAGAAGCGCAAAACCGGCGATCATGTTGCCGTTGATGACATAGTCGTAAGCGCCGCCGGCGATATTCTTGCCTTGGCCGGCCAGGATGCGGAAGCGATAACCAAAATAGCCATTGCCTTTCTTCGCCTTGTCGAGAGCAGCCTGGTTGATGAAGTCGCCTGCCGGACTGACGCCATGGGCTTCATCGGACGGCCAATAAAGTCCGTCGGCCTGGCCCTCGCTGCTGACCAGCTTCTGGGCGTACTCGAGCACGCCATCGCCATCGCGGTCTTCTGCCGCGTAGTCACGTTGGGCGTCCACGTAGGCGCGAACCGTTTCGATTGCCGCGATCTCATTTTCGCCGACGCGCCGGTTGATGATCTCTTCGATGCCAGCATAGGTATCGAAAGCCCATTTGCCGTCCTTACCCTTGGTGATCGGGAATGGCAGCGTCCATAGCGCGTCGCCAATACTGAGTTCCTTGCGGTCGCCAAGATCGCGCACGATCACCGTCTTGGCAGCGCCTTGCTGGATCTGCGCGTAGGTATCCATCACGCCTTCGCTTGTCCGCAGCTTCACGGCATCCAGCCCAAGCAATGCCGCCAGTCCATCGAAATCATCCTTCGCCAGGACCGACTTGAACGCTTCCACAGCCGCTGAGGGATCATCGAAGAGCGGTGGATCTTTCTTGGCCACGTAGTCCGAGAGGCTGTACACCTCCTGCGCGCCGGCAAAATTTGCGGAGCCCGCGCCAAGGCTCAAGATCATTCCGGCACCGAGCAGCGAACGTAGAACAAGACTCCCGACGGACGTTTTCATGTCGGTTCTCCTCTCGCCAAAGTTTTAACGCCTGCGCCCGCCACCGGCCTGCCTGCCACCACCCTGCCTGATCATCTTGTGGCCGCCGCCGCCGCTGCGAATTCCGCCTCCCATGCTCCTCGCACCGCGGTTGGAGGCAATCTGCTGACGTTTTCCGGAGCTGACGTTGCCAAGAACCGAAGGATTCCTCGGCCTGTTGTCCATTCTCATTGCCGGCTTCGGCTTGCCGACCGGGCGATTGACAGAGCGGTCATTCTTTCGTGCTGAAGCAACCGGCTTGGTGTTGGTTGGCCTTTTGAATTCCGAACTCGACGCCGGGGGCCGGTTTTTCAAACCCTCTCTGATCTCACGTTGGCGGACGTCCTTCACCCTGCCGGACTTTCCGGCAAGCGCGTTCACCCGGCCATTTCTCAGATCGGACGCTTTGTTGCGCATATTGTTGCGATCGTCGGACTTGATCCGGTTGCTGATCTTCGTTTTGTCGATGTTGGCGAATTGGTTCTTGTCGAAATTTATTTTCGAACGGTCGACATTTTTCCAGTCGACGTCGTTGAAATTGACCTTGCCGTTTATGTTGTTGAAGCAATTGTTGCAGTCGATATTGATATCGTTGCCGTTCCAGCGCCCTCCCCACACACCGCCACCATTCCAGTCCACCGCCGCTGCCCAGACGGCCCCAGTCACGAAGGCCGCGAAATAGGGAGCAGTGGGATAATAATAACTTGGGTAAGGGTCTGGATAATAGGAGATCGGAACAACCGGATAGTCGGTGGCGTAGAGCATTTGCGGCTCATATCGTGGAACATAGATCGTTTCCACGCTGGCGGATCGGATGACCACATTGTCGTTCTCCTCGACAACCTTGATCTTGTCATCGGACTTGATCACGCCTTTGGCGACAGCCGTGTCGCGCAACTGCTGAATAGCGACCAGAACGTCTTTTTGCTGATACGTCAGTGCGTCGCCAAGTGCCTGGGTCCACTCCAGATCGTCGCTCATCATTTTGGCGATGTCGGGATAGTTGAGCAGTGAGATGACGCTGCCGTCCCAGCTTTCCTTCGGTTTCAGGCCTGGCTTCTTGGCGACCTGATCCAAAAACCGGCTCGCTTCCACGATCTGCAGTGGATACAGCGCCGCCTCGGAAATGACCGCGACAAGTTCATCGGGATAGAGCGCAATTCGCGCCACCAGGATTTCAAGTTCATCCTCGTCGAGCGGTTCGGGCGCTTGGGTTGCCGCTGCGCCATCGGTGGCAGCGGCCTGATCCTGAGCAACCGCGAAAGAGATCTGAGCGGAGCACATCAAGAGCGCGATCATGGCCACGGCGCCGGCATGCCGGCGCGGAAACTTGATCTCCATTGTCATCCTCCCAGGTTGTGACAACCCGGTTGTCAGCGACGTCCGTGTCGCCAAGTCCGGGGCGACGTTCTTGCCTTGGCGTTACGGTGGCGTATTGCCTGCCGATGCGGAAGGTAAGTAACTGTATGCTACGTGCAGAACTGAGAGACTCTGCCAGCAGATCAGTCGTTCCGACCGGCGATTTCGATGGGATCGGCTAGGGCTTTTCTCGGCTGCTTCGGCGAAACGGAATACCGCTAAGACGAGGCCATGGTGAAACGGAAAGGACTTACAGCCCGAGCGGTCAAAAGCGCGTCATGACAGCGCCCTGCCTTCAGCGCTGCGCCTCTGTCCTGGCCAGAGCAACGCCGTCATGAAGATCGTATAGGCGATGGCCATCAGTATGTAGTTGACCCGCGTGGCAAAAGATTCCGCTGCCGATCCCGGCAACGGCGAGACGCCCGTTCCAAACAGGATGAGGAAGATCGTCAGCGCGCCTGCGTAAAGCTTGGCGGCAGGATTGCTCAGCGCCGCGCGGCCGCCAAACACCAGGCCGGCGAGCAGCACCAGGACAAAAAGCATGGGGGTCGTGGGATGAACCTGCAGCAAGGCGAACGCAAAGGATGCAACCACGCCTCCGAGCAGATTGACCATGACGAGGCCGAACGCCGCCCTTGCGCTTGCGATGACATCGAGCTGCGACAACAACGATGCGACGGTGATCGGAATGACGATCGCCGTGGCGAGGCCGTCCCGTGTCAGGCAAGCGAGCACTGCGATCAGCAGAATGGCGGCATTGGCGGCGGCATAGCGCGCAGCGCGAGGGTTCGCAGCAGGAGCCGGGGCCTGAATATCGGTACTGCCTCGGTCGGGTATGACCGCATGGGCAATCCACATCAGGATCGCTCCACTGACCACGCCCTGTACAAGGATCGACAGGATGGAATCGCCGAGATCGCGGTTGAGCACGGTCAGCAGCGGCACCATCACGGCGACCACCAGGACAAGAAAGATCGCCCCGCCACCCTTGCCGTTCGCCTGCAGGTAGAAACACATGAAATAGACGAGCCCAAGCAGCAGCAACAGGACCGGCGGCCGGTCGCCTGTCAGCACCGTGACGGCCTGCAGAAACGCGCCGGCGACAACAATGAGGATCGCCATTCCCAGGGCCTGTTTCAGCTGCAACGGGCGGGCGCTGGAGATCAGGAACTGAGCCGCGAACAATGGTCCCAGAAAGGGGATGATCGCCCCCGACAGAACCGACCACGTGAAGCCGACGGCTACGGCCAGCGCGATACGCAGACCCTTGCGCCTGGCATTGGCGTAGGCAAGCTCGCCGTCAGCTGGCATAGGTCAGGACCGACAACACGCGCATCCAGATGCGGCCGATTGCGTTGGTCACGGGATTGTCACCGGTATAGATCACCACGTTCGCCTGCGACCCGTAGCGCACACCCTTTGGCCTGCCCTCGTCGAGGATCAGGCGGACCGGAAAGCTCTGTGGCGTTCGCACCCATCCGCTTTCGGTGGAGATCTTCGGCAGCCCGGTCTTGGGGTCGACACTTCCCTGGGCCACGCCCATCCCGACGCTCTCGACCGTCGCGCCAAAAACCTGGCCAGGCAAGAGGTCGAACAAGACGTCCGCATGGTTGCCGGCTGCGACGTTTTCGAGGCTGTTTTCCTTGAACGCCGCGGTGATCCACACCGTGCCGACGTCGATGAAGGTCATGGCACTCTGGCCGGCGCTGACAACGCCTCCGACGGAAAGCTGGAGGTTGGTGACGACGCCCTCGGCCGGCGCCAGCACCGTGGTGCGCAACAGATCAAGCTGCGCGCGTTCAAGCGCGGCGAGCGACTCTTTCAGTTGCGGATTGTCGGCGCCGGCGGGTCCAAGCTCTTCCTGCGCCTTCTTGAGGTCCGCTTCAGCGGCGACGACCGAGGCATTTGCCTGGTCCACCGCCGCCTTCGCCTCATCGTACTTCGCCTTGGCATAGACGCCGCGCTTGACGAGCTCCATGGCCCGGCTGGCCTGGTCCTGCACGTTGTCGCGAATTGCCCTTGCTTCCACGAGGCGTGCCTGGACGGCATCGACGGAGGCTGTCGAAGCGCCGATCGTCTGACCCACCCGGGCAAGCCGTGCTTCGGCCTCCGCGACGGCCAGTTGGTATTGCTGCGGATCGATGCGAAACAGCATCTGGCCAGGCTTCACGCCGCTGTTGTCAGCCACGCCCACTTCGATGACCCGGCCGGTGACCTCCGGCGCAATGCCGACGACATACGCGCTGACCGTCGCCTGCGATGAAGAAGGCGTGCGCCTTTCCATGAAGACCGCTACCACGAACAAGAGGCAAGCCAGCAGCAGCACGATAAGGGCGACCCGGCGCAGCGGGTTGCCCTTCGTCGCCTGAGTATCTGTGCCGTCAGCGGCGTTGTCTTGAGAGGTTCCGGTTGCATCGGACGCCATGGCATCTTCTCCCCTGTCAGACCAAGCGGGCATCACGCCGCGGACGGATGCCTGCTTCCTTGTCGGCTTCGGCCCAGGCAAGCCTACATGCGAAACCCGGCGCGCAGGCACGAGTAATCATGACCTACCGGCCGCTCGGTTTTCATTGCGTAAGCGTCCCCCCAGCGCGTCCACACTATACACGGTCTTTTGACGGTTCCAGCCAACTGGGGTGTTATTTACGTGGTAGCAGCGGGGCACATTTTCACGACAAGCAATTGTTTGAAACGGAGAACAATTGCGGAGTGCTGAGCGAGCGATAGCGTGGTCGATAACCGCCAACTCCCGCCGCTGGAGCGACCGCTCGAGACTCCGACCGGAGCAGATCAGACAGGCTCAACCGATTTGACCGCGCCGTCCGTATCCACCAGGCAGCTTGTCTTCTTGCCGCCGGCATCGAGCTCGACCTGGTAAGTTTTGGAATCGATCTTGCTCGACGAGACCGGAAGTATCTTGGCGCTGTCGACGCCGCTCGACTTGGCCACGGCGTTGGCGCAAAGAAGCTGCAGGTCCGCCGGAGCCGTCTCAACCTGCGTCCTCGACATCTGCTCCGGAGCAGGCGGCGGCGTGCTCACGCAAGCGCTCAAGCTCTGCGCCATGAATCCAAGCGCTACAACCAGGATTGATCTTCTCACTGCACGTTTTTCCGACATTTGCTTGTCCCTCTCGGAATGCCGCTTCAAACGCCCTTGTAAAGGGCCGCCCCCTGCATGAGGACGATGACCTTGGCGCCGACCTTGACGCGGGCAGCGAAGTCGGTGATGTCGTCGTTCCGCATCCGGATACACCCTGAGGACACGTCGAGCCCGATCGTCCAGGGCTCTGGCGTGCCGTGTATCCGGTAGATCGTGTCCTGATCGCCCTCGTACAGATAGAGCGCCCTGGCGCCGAGCGGATTGTCGGGCCCTCCCGGCATGCCTGCCGCATATTTGACCGCGTTCGGATCACGAGCGACCATTTCGGCCGGGGGCGTCCAGGTCGGCCATTCCGCCATGCGGCCGACGCGCACGATACCGGCCCATCCAAAGCCTTCCCGACCGACGCCGATGCCGTAGCGCATGGCCTGCTGGCCTGACTGCACAAGGTAGAGAAAATGCTTGTTGCCATCGATGATGATCGTACCGGGCGCCTCCGCCGTGCGGAACTTGACCATCTGCGGGCGAAATGCCTCGGGCACCTCTTTATGGGCCGCGTAGTATTTTCGCGCTTTCTTCTTGTCGTAATCGACCCACTTATGCGTCTGCGGATCGAATACCTGCGTCTGAGCGGCATACGCCAACGTTGCGCCGATTGCGGTCATGACAAGCGCTGCGCCGAGAACGAGGCAGCGGCCAGCCATTCTGCGATCATTGCTTTTCGGAGTGACGGGCCGGTTTGCGAGCGAAAAGGTCATGGTCGTCCCTGCCTCTACTTCGACCAGGCGCTAAGCCGGTCTTGATGCTTTGCAACCCAGGCCTGTGCGAACTTGGCGGGATCCTGCCGATCGACCTGCAATGCGTAGCTCATGTCGGTGACTTCGTCTGGGGTGAAGTCGACATGGGAGAGGAAGGCCGCCACTTTCGGCAGGCGCTTCGCCATCGATGACGCAAAGCCGATGTAGAAATGTGATGCGTCCCACGCCACCGGTGCCTCCGATTTCGTGAGCCAGTCGGGGTCGTCGCTTGGCATCACGATGTGCCACTTGGCGGGATCGTGTTTCGGCTCGGTCAATTGGACGATATCATGGAGCTTGAACATATGGTGCGGACTGTAGCAGTAGAATGCCATCGGTTGCCCGGTTGCCGCGGCCGCATCGACGGCAGCCATTGCCATGTCTTCTGGCATTTGCAGCAGCGTCATCGTTTTTTCATAGCCGTAGCTCTTGGCCCGGATCTTCTCGATGCTCGTCGACGACCAGCCCAGCGCGCCAATCCACATTTCGCCCTTGCCATCGCCGTCGGTATCGAACACGGCCGCTTTTTTCGGATCGGCCAGATCTGAAATGTCCTTGACGTCAAATTTGTCAGCCGTCTCGCGCGTCACGCAGATGGCCTGCGTGGCCGACACACCCTTGGGGCTGAGGTCCACGGTCTTGCGCCCGTCGACGTATTTCTTGACGAGTGAATCGAGATTGGGAAGCCAGACTTCTGGATAGACGTCGACCTCCCCGGTATCCATTCCGGCGAATGCGGTCATGGAGCCCATCTCGCGCACGTCGGCGTCCAGATTGAGTTTTTCCTTTATGCCGTACTTGATGATATTGGCCGCCGCCTGGCCAGAGGGCCAGTTCGGCATTGCAATAAGGAGGTCAGCCGCAAGGGACCGACCATGTACCGCCAGTATCGTCAGTGCCGCCAGCGACACTTTCAGCAGATGTCGCCGAAATCGACTGTTCATTTTCTCCCCTCCTGCGGGACTGATATGAACGGCGGCTGCAACGAGAGGACTCCCGATCTGCCACGGCCCCCTGTGAGACCAATCATCTCCAGGAAGGCTAACGGCGGACTCCGCGCACCGCCGCCAAGACCGTTTCTTGTCTGCTAGCCGGCGTTCCATCCGTTTATTGGTTCGTGTTGTCCCGAGACTACCGGTCCGAGCCGGCAGCGGAACGTAAGTTACGTGGAGGGCAGGGTAAGTTTCTGACTGCAAGGCCGTTCGAAGCAAGGTCTCCTCGCGGAAAGCCATGAAGGGCTGTCCTGGCGCGTCGGCAGTGAACTGTGTCGATCACATCGATCGAAAATCGGTCAAAGGGCGGCGGCCTGCAAATGACGACCATCGCTAGTAACAATTACCGGAATCCGCTTCCCTGGGCGAGCATGGGCGATAGGACCTGTTTGAGTGATACCCGTTGCCGTAATAGCGGTAATACCGGTCGTGGTAATACGGATCGACATAATACCGATCGCCGTAGTACGGATCGCCATAATACGGATCTGCGTAGTAATCACCGCCTCGGTAATATCCGCCATAGTAGCCGTTGCTGTTGGCGATCATGCTGCCGAGCAGCGCTCCGGCGACAAAGGCACCACCGGGGACCCAGAAGTCGTTGTGCCGGTGATGGCGGTAGCCGCGATAACCCCTGTGCCAGCCATCCCGAACCTGGATGACATCGGACTGCGCGCCTTGTGCCCTGGGCACGAAGGTCGGGGCGGCCTCAACGGGAACAGTGCTCGTAAGCGCAAAAGTTGCGACCAGGGCAGTCGCTATGCCTGACAGGAACCTCATGATCGCGTCCTCGCTGGTGGCAATGTTTACCGTATGCGAAACGTCGTCATTAGCCTGATGGAACGTCGCCGATCCAAGATTGTTCCAGACACCTGGAAATTGTCTCAAGCCGCTCCGAGACTCTGACGGGCAGACAAG
The DNA here is from genome assembly GCF_056404935.1 of Mesorhizobium sp. P2_A8. Lineage (NCBI taxonomy): Bacteria > Pseudomonadati > Pseudomonadota > Alphaproteobacteria > Hyphomicrobiales > Phyllobacteriaceae > Mesorhizobium > Mesorhizobium sp. P2_A8. The sequence continues at coordinate 488,547 of NZ_JBFUDB010000002.1, read as the reverse complement.
GCCGCCCGTCGATCGGCACCTTGTCGCGGGCTGGATTTGGCCAGCCTGAATTATCTGCTGCGGCCAGGTGCGGCGGAATGGTCTTCCCTTGCCCTGCCCAATCGTTCTATTTCCAGCGAATAGCAAAACAGGCTGAACAGAACCAGCAGGACTTCCAACAGCCTGACGGCTCCCTGAATGGAAGAAGGGGATTGATCGAGTTCCGGTACGTGGCGGAAAAAGAGGACCGAAAACAAAGCGCCGCCAAAGAAGAAGCTGACCCGGCTGGCAAACAGGAACAGGTGCCTCACCAAGGCATTGCGAAACGGTGCGGGGATCGCAACCCAGCGAAACCTGGCCCAGTAGCAGGCCTGCAGAACGAGCGCACCACAAACCACAGCGGACTGCTGATAGGGGCTGATGTCCTGTGCTTCTCCCAATTGCGTGATCACTTGCCGGAAGATCGGGAAGATCGTCAAAAACAAGAACATCGCCGCGGCCGTCTCAACGACCATCAGCAAGACGTAGCGGATGTTGTTGCTGGTCATGCTGGACTGTCCTCGACGCAGACATGGCGCCTTCGGTCGGATAGCCACCGACCATGCCTTTCCCGGTAGAAAATGCAACCGCCACCACGGCAAGCTAGCGATCCTTTCGCACCAGGGGCCGATGGCCCCACCGCACTTACCGTTAGTTACGTACCGCGTCGAAACGGCCATGCTAAAGTAATGCCGAGATTCGCACCACTCGGCAGGGGTGTTTTACAAGGGGACGTCATGGCTGACAAAATCCACGGTTTTCTACCGGCCACGGCCGAAGCGCCAACCGACCGCCAGCGATTGATCATACGCTATCTCTTTGGAGTCCTGATCGACCTCGTGGTCCTAAACCTGTTCGACGAGTTTTCGGACAGTGTCACGGTCTCTTCCTTCAGCGTGTCATTGCTCGCCGCCATCTTGTTGCAGGCCCTTCTGAAGGGGACGATCGCTGTCGAGCACCAGGTCGCCGTGTTCTTCCAGGCAAGGCAAGGTGCCTTCATGAAGTTCATGCGATTCTTCGGCGCATGGGTGGTGCTGTTCCTATCCAAGTTCGTGATCCTGGAGGTGATCACCTTTGTGTTTGGGGACAGGGTTCGCTTTGAAGGCATGCTGCACGGCGTGGTTCCCCTGATTATCGTGGTCGTCGTCATGCTCGTCGCCGAGGAAGCGATCGTGCGGTTCGTCAGATGGGTGCGTTGACAGCGTACCGCGGGGCTCACTCCACATAGGAAGCAAGCGACATTTCCGCCTCTCCGGCATGTCCTTGACCCGCCACGACGCCCGCCGCCTCGTACGGTTTGGTCGCGCCCGTCTCTCGTTTGGCGACGCGTCCGCCGCATCGAAAGGTGCGGCGGACCCTTATGCTTCCACTAGCGCCGAAACTGTTTAGCCGGCCGGCGTGTACCAGATCGGTGACGTGTAGGCCCGCTCCTGTGTTGTCATGGTCACATCCGGCGACATCTTGATGCCAAAGTATTTCGCATCATAGGCGGGCCAGCGCGGCGTCGGGATTTCGATGACACGGCCATAGTAGAAGGCCCGCTGGGACGGATCGAAATCGGGGTCCTTCCACACGGCGACAAGCTCTGGCGCTCCGATCGTGTTGGTCCAGGTTGCGTTGGGCACATCGACGGTATTGCCGACCGGCGGCAGCTTGCCGTCGGTGCCCGGCTTGCGGTCGCCGGACCAGGCGACATCGTAGACCTGTTCATGCACCTCGCCGCCGGCGTCCAGCCAGCCTTTGACGATCTGATAGCGGTCGAGATTGGCGCCGATCGGATCCTTCAGCGCCGCGACCAGGAAGGTCGGCACCTTGCCCGCGGGCGCCTGACTGAGGTCGCCGCCCATCGGCACGCCCTTGGTGTAGCCGGCGATCGCCGGGCTGCGGGTATCGGCGTCGGCTTCGACGAAATCGAAGCCGCCGAAGAAGCGCACCGCCATGCGCGGTCCGGTCGTGGCATAGGTCTCGCGCCGCTTCATGGCGTCGAAGATCGAGGCGCGTGTGTTTTCCTGCGCCCAGACGGCAGCATAGCCCGATGCAGTCGTCTCCCAGCCCAGGATCTTGAGCCCGAGCTTGGGGTTTGCCATGAAGGGGTGCGACCAGCGTTCCGGGTTCGGCTCGCCGGTCGCGATCTTGCCGAAGAAATTGTCGTCGTCGGCAGTGGAGAGGCCCGTGTGGGAATCCGTGCTGCCGACCAGGCCGAATTTGTAGGGGTTTACCCCCAGCTTGGCTTCCAGCTTCAGCCCGTTCTTGAGCGCCGAGCGCGTATACTCGAACTCCAGCATGTCCGGTGTCTTCTTCACGCTGAGGTCAAGATTGCCCTTGTCCCATTTCTCGAAAGTGGCGAACTCGTCATTGGGCGAAAGAAAGGGGTGGCTCTCGCCGTCGCCCTTCATCTGCGTGGTCTCGTAAAGCACCTCCCAGTGGGCGCGCTGCTCAGCGTATTCGCGATCGATCTCCTTGCCGGTGACCGGCTCGATGATCGGGAACATCTCGCCATTGCTCAGATTGCCATTGTGGGCGATGGCAAGCACATCGCCACCGGTCTTGTCCTGATAGTTCCGCAGCCATTTCCACAGGTCGCGCGGGTTGTTACTGCCGACGGGCGGCTGCGTCGTGTACGGCTCGATGAGACCGGCCTTTTCGGCACCATCGCGGAAGATGACATTGCGGTGGAGATTATTGCCCTTGGACAGCGACGTCCATTCGAAGCCGATGAAAGCGGTGAAGCGCCCCGGATCGTTGGCTTCTTCGGCTGCCGAGATAATGCTTTGCCATACCGAGCGATAGGCTGGGTTGCCAGGCTGGTAGATGATGTCGGGCGGAAATTTGCCTTGCGAAAAGGTTACGACGATAGCCCACGCCGCTTCCCCGGCATGCCCCGACTGTATCATGTCGTACCACTCGCGGGCCTGTGCGTTCTGCAGGATCTCCGGCTTTCCGGCCATGAAGTCGGTGAACCATCCCATGTTGTCGGAGTGATCCGCGACGACCAGGAAGTCGAGCGGACGTGACAGCTTGGCCGGCTGTCCGGTCGAGGAAACGACCTCCTCGCCCTTCGCAAACTTGTAGGCCTCGCGCGGTCCTAGCCTGGCGCCGGCCGCCCCGGCGTCGAAGGACAGGGCCGTGTGCAAATGCGTGTCGCCAAACAGCGGCCGCGTCGGGAAATTGCGTCCGGCATAAGGTGAGTATGGCCGTTTTGCCGGAAAGACCTTCGCGATGCTTGCCTGGTCGATGTCGCCGACGTCGGTGTTCACGACCTCCTGCGTCCAGGCCGGGCAAGTCACCAACGACAAGCCCGCGACCGTGGCACTCCGAAGAAGAGCGTCTCTCAGATTATGGATTTTCATGAACTTCCTCCCTTTATGAAAACATCGCGTCCAGACGCTGCACGGTCCAGAATGCCGCGACGATTCCGATGGCGTAGGCCGAGGCGACAATCACCTGCCGGGGAATGGCGATGAGGCGCCCCACTGCATAGACTGCGGTCAGCAAGACAGCGATGAAGGCAAGCTGTCCGAGCTCGACGCCGACGTTGAACGCGAGCAGCGCCAGCGGAATGTCGCTATGCGGCAGGCCGAGCTCGACCAGCGCACCGGCAAAGCCGAAGCCGTGCAGCAGGCCGAAAACGAAGGCCACCATCCACGGCCGCACAATGGCCAGGCTGAGCTGCCCGCGCTCCATCCGAACAACTTCGGCAGCGACCATGACGATGCTGATGGCAATCATCGCCTCCACCGGCCGCGACGGCAGCGTCACCCATCCGAGAGTGGCGCAGCTCAAGGTGATCGAGTGAGCGGCCGTGAAGGCGGTGATCGCTTTCACCAGCTTGCGCCAATCGCGCACGATCAGCATCAGCCCGCAGACGAAAAGCAGGTGGTCGAAGCCAAAGGCGATGTGTTCGATGCCATGACGGACGTAGGTGACGAACACCGCCCAGGCGCTCTGCGACGCCGGGATGACCGCCGACGGCTCGCTGGGGGTGAGTCGCGCCGTCCAACTGTTGCCGTTCGCGAACACCACATGGACCAGCGCGTCGGTCATGGTGTTCTGCAACCCGTCGATCACGACGTTCTGGCCGGCGAGCGGCTCCAGGGTGCGCATGCGCCAGGTCTGCACCATAGCATCGCCGGTCGGATGCGAGACGATCGGTGTCACCTTCTCGATCTTGCCGGAAAACAGGGCCGACAGCGCCAGGCGCGCGTCGCCCTGCATCGGCGTCTTGAGCAACACGCTGAATTCATTGGGCGCCTCTTCCCGGACGCTCAGATAGGCCGGACGGACCTCATGCGCGGCGGCAACGAGCGGGACCAGCATGGCGATGCAAGCGGTCAGCACAGCCAGCCGAACACACCGCATCACTGCCCGGACAACCCGTATGAGGGCAGGCCATTTGGCGAGCGGGGTCATTGAGCGGCCACCTTCGGTGTGGTCTCTTGCCCGAGCAGCGCTTTTGCACTGTCATCCAGCGCCGCGTTGTATTTGTTGCGCAGCTCGACCAGGTAATCTCGGCTGAGTTCGATCTGTTTCGAAGCGCGCCACTCGGCAAGGACGGCATCCTTCACGGTCTCGAAGGGCTTCGGCGTGGTCGCCGTGCGCTGCGTGACGAGCACCAGATGAAAGCCATAGCCGGATTTCACCGGACCACGCCATCCGCCCGGTTCAAGTGCAACCACCTCGCGCGCGAAATCGGCGCCGAACATTCCCGACAGCGCCTGCTCGTCAGTGTCGGCAAAACTGTCGCCGAACAGCAGCCGGTCGCCCTCGATCGAACCGTCCTCGACATTCGCAGCAAGCGCATCCAGCGCGGCGGTCGCGTCCGCCGCGGCATCCTTGCGATGTTCCGGGTTGAAGTAGACCTGCCGCAATGAAAGTTTTCCGGGCGTCTCGAAGTGCGCAGGGTTGGCGGCATAGAACTGCCGCAGTTCCGCTTCGGTCGGCTCGGCAAGCTGGGCCGTATCCTCGACAAGGAATTTGAGCTTTTGCGCCAGGCGGCGGCGGATGATGGTGTCGTCCTTCTCAAGGCCCATCTCCTGCGCTTCGCGCGCCATCACTTTCTCATTCAGCAGATCGTCGACAAGACCCTTGAGCTCATCGGCGGTTGGCTCGCGCAGCCACTGGCTCGACCAGGTCTGCTTGAGCCAGCGCACGTCGCCTTCGCCGAGGCTGATCCGCTCATAGGCTGTTGTTTCGACATGCCTGTTGTTCAGCCAGGAATAGCCGCCGAACACGATCGCGCCGACGACGGCAAAATGCAGCAGAGGCTCTCTGAGCAACGTCATGCGTTTTCCTCCGCTCCGGCTACGGTAGCATCGCGCACGCGGGCCACGCGGGCATTGCCAAATGCCGCGTTGCCTTCGACGCCGAAAACCAGCGGAACCGCCAATAGAAAAACCGACACGACGTCGCCCATGTTTGCCCCTCGTTGCGAACGCGCTCCGGCAGCCGACAATGGGAATGCTCTCGAGTTACCCGTGCAATGCCATTGGGGCGGGCGTGATACTCGATGAGCACTTCCTGCATTCATTCGTGGATAGTAGGCCCCAAAGAGCTGGCGCTGGAATGTAAGTTACGTGGGGTAAGCATGTAATCGCGCTACAGAACCGCTGTCGTTGCCGGGCACGAACTCCTAAATGTGCCCGCGCCGTCTTGCCCTCGGCTGTCACCGGTTTCCCTGCGGAAGGCCCCGTAGAAGCAGACCACCCCAGACGGCAAGAAGTGCGTGGAATGCAACCGTGGGCCAAAGCATGACGCCGGTCATCTTCAGGACTACGGCCGCGTAGACGAGGAGAATCGATACGGCCGTGTTGTAAATCAGAATGCCAGCTAGCAATCCGAATAGTGAAGGATTTAACGCGTCTTTCCTCGCCATCCAGCTTGCGGCACCTATGGCAAGCAGCGCCGCGCCCGCAATGCGGCCGACAAAAATTGATTCAACCGTGGCGCTGTCCAATCCAAGCAGGAGAGCAAATGGAACGGAAGGCAGCAAAAGAAGACCGAGACCTGTCGCCGCTTCGACCGCGGCAATTACGACCAGGAATAGCTTTCGTGTCGCGTTCATTTGTTGAGTTTGTCCATCGTTGATCCGCCAATTTGGCGCGGGCAGTGTTCTAGCGCACGACCGACCGATCGGACGCGATGCACACCCGCAGAGCTGGCCGACACATACCGCTGCCGACAAAACGTCACGCACACGCCCGGTAGTTAGACTGGTTACCAGGTTCGCACCCAAACTCCCTTTTCACAGCCCAGTCCGGATCTGCTTTTGTCGGCCGGTCACAGTCTGATCAGTTGACGTGGACGACCACGTACTTCGAGCCCGAGTGCTGGTAGTATTTCCCGCCGCAATGCCAGATTGCCGTTCCGTTGACCGAAGTCTTGACGCAACCAGCAGGTAGCCTGGCTACGTAGATACTCGTTCTGCGGWTGGTTCGCCGCGTCGCGCGCCGCGCGACGCCGGCTGCGCTTGTGGCCGTAAGAGGGCGGCCAACGCGGGCCAACGCTTCAGATGAAATAGATCCCTGTGTGACCAGGGAGACCGGATCGACTTGCACGAAAGTGGCCAAAGCCAGGGCCAGGACGGTACAGTTGCGGAATGTAAGTTTCGTTGTCATCGCTTCCTCCTTTGTTGTCCATTGATGCAAATCGAATCCTAGAAACGCATGACCAATCCCATGATCGGTCCCTGCTGGACGACATCGAAGACGAAGCCGTCATTGCGGTAGTTGACGCCGAGCGCGCGATAGCCGGCGACCGCCGAAAACCGTTCGTTGAAGCGGTACCCCAACGCGGCGGCGACATCCCAGTCCACCTTGGCGCCGCCTGCACCAACCATGCCCCAGCCCGTCAGATAGACTTCGGGCGTCAGCGAGTAATTCGCCCGAACGCCAACCAGCCCATCCACCCAGGTCGCCCCATCGCTGCCGGATACGCCGTCAAGGATACCGCCATGGAAGTCGAGGTCCGTGTCTACGGACCAGACCCTCATGGCGCCGACGAAATCGAGACGTCCGGCGTCACTCTGGAAGATCGAATAGCCAGCTCCGACCAGCCCCGAAAATGTTTGCGACGAGACCTCGACACTGTCGGCGACGACGCCTCGCGGCGTGCCGTTTTCTCCCGATAATTTCACATACATGAGGTCGCCGAAAATGCTGTAGCGGTCGTAGCGCGCCTCGGCGACAGCCATGGCCGCGAAGTCGAGATTCTTCAGGATGTCGCTGAAGCTCGCATCGACGTCGATGGAGGGCAGACCAAACTGCGCCACTTCCCCCGACATTCCAGCCGCCCAGAAATACGGCGCCACGGAGAACGTCCATCCTTGTTCGGTGACCACCGGTTTCAGGTCCGGCGTCACTGGTGAGACCGCATCCGCGGCCCCCACGGGATGGGTAAGCCAAAGGAAAGAAAGGACAGCACAACCCAAGGCTTGTGTCCGATAGAAAGTCATCATGTCAGGTGTCCCCTCCTGAGGCTGGCCGCCGTTTGCGGATTTGTTGCTTGGGGAAACGGCAGTGTCTTACGGTGCGAAAGCCGTCCATCGGCATGTTTCCCACGCTGTCGGCATGCGAGTCATGGCCGTTCACCGTGGCGGCCACAGTTTGATACCCGATTTGCGGGCGGCATCGGTATTCAGCACTGCAGCTCCTACCTCTCCAACCAGGCGATCCACGAGTTCCTGCCATTCGGCTCGTCTGGCTTCGCGCAATGCCGGCGGGGTCTGGTCGACCTTCGAAAGCGCAAACTCCGCATCGGCGAGTTCCTCGCAGATGTCGCGAAAGCTCTCGCTGCGGTCCATCAGCCGATGGATCGTCAATTCAAACTGGGGGTATCGGCGCACTGCCGCCGAGACCGCTCGGTGTCTGTCAGACGATCCGTCTTTTGTGTTCATGACGCCAGTTCATCGACCTGACGCAATCGTATTGCAAAGAGACGGCAGCAGAAGGTAAGTTACGTGGATAAGCATGTAACCGCACAACAAAAAAGGCGGTTGCAAGGGACCAAGCGAGGGCATGGCGATCCAGGCGGAAACGCCCCCACCGAGGGAGCATGAGCTCCCTATCGAGGCTTGTCGCGCCCAACTTGCCCTTATCCTCGACAGTGCGGACTTCGATGCCACTGGCCGCGAGCGCCGCTTCCTCAGCCATGTGGTGGAAGAAGCCTTGTCGGGACGTGGCGACCGTATCAAGGCCTATTCCATCGCAGTCGAAGTGTTTGGTCGCGGCGAGGCGTTCGACCCGCAGACGGATCCGATTGTTCGCATCGAGGCCGGCCACCTCAGGCGTGCGCTGGAACGCTATTATCTGACGGCCGGACACACAGACCCAATCCTGATCACGATTCCAAAGGGGGGGTATGTCCCTGTCTTCCTGCTTCGTTCGCAGCCTTTGTTGCCGCTGCCGCAGGCGGCCGTTGTTTCTCCAACAGTAACCCCCTCTCCGGTCCGATGGATTGCGTTCCTGCTGCCGGCGATGCTTGCAGCCATCCTCGCGGCGGGAGCGTCGGTATTGGCGTGGTCGTGGACGTCTGTCAGGTCAAGCGCGCCAGAAACGCCCCGTGTGCTTGTTGAGCCGTTTGACGATCTGACCGGCACCGCCGCGGCGGCAGCCATTGCGACCGGATTGAAGCAGGAAATTGTCAGCCAACTTTCGAAGTTCAAGGACATTGTGGTCATGGAGTCGGCGCCTGAGGACGGCGATACGTCGACCGCGCCACCACGATTTGTCCTTGCTGGAAGCGTCAGCCTGTCGGTCGATACCTTTCTGCTTCGGGTCAGGTTGATCAACCGAGCCAACGGTTCGGTTCTGTGGGCAGACAGCTATGATGGCCGGATGAAAGTCGCGGAACTTGTCGGGGCCCAGTCAGACATCGCGCGGAATGTATCGACGAGCCTGGCTCAAACCTATGGCGTCATCTTCCAGGCGGATGCCAATCTCAATGTCGACAATCCGCCCGACGATTGGGTGGCATATTCTTGCACGCTGTCTTTCTATGCATATCGGATCGAGCTCAGCCCCGAAACCCGTGCATCCGTGCGTACGTGCCTCGAGAACGCCGTGGGGCGCTTCCCGAATTACGCCACCGCCTGGGGTCTGCTTTCGCTTGTCTACATCGATGACTATCGCTTCGAGTTTCCCACCGACGCCACATCGTCCGCCGCCGTGCTCGAGCGCGCCCTGGCAGCCGCAAGGCAGGCGGTGGAAGTCGACCCTCTCAATGTACGAGGGCTTCAGGGAGAAATGCTTGCGCTCTATTTCAGCAAGGAAATCAATCTGGCGCTGGGAGTGGGCAAGCGGGGTTTGGCCATCAATCCCAACGATACCGAGTTCATGGGTGAATACGGACAGCGGCTGGCGGTCTCCGGAAATTGGCAAAACGGCTGCGCGTTGATTACGGAGGCGCGCCAAAAAAATCCGAGGTCGTTGGGCTATTATGAGGTGGATTTGGCTCTTTGCTCTTATTTCAGCGGTGATTATCCGCAGGCGGTCATGTGGATGAAGAAATCGCCGGTTCGATCGAACCCGATCTACCATATTGTTGCGGCTGCCATTCTGAGCGAAGGAGGTTACAAGATCGAGGCTGATCGCGAGCGCGCCTGGCTGGAGCAAAATCAACCGGCTTGGGTGAAGAACATGCGCCAGGTCGTATCGATGCGGTTGGCCCGCTCGCAAGACGTCGAAACCTTCATCGTCTCACTGAGGAAAGCCGGCTTCGACGTGGCGGACTGACCGCCGTGGCGTCACGGCGGGCTCTATCGAGATCGAGCCGCCGTCGGGCATCGCGTCGCGCGCATTGAACACGAGATTCAGGACCGCGTTCTGCAGGCCCAAACGATCGCATATCGCGGGAGGCAAATCGGATCCGATACGGACCTCGAACCGGATCTGCAATTCCCACGCGCTTCGGATGAGAGTTTCGACCTCAGCCAGGCATCTACTCAAGTCCGTGTGTTCGATTCCTCTGGGAGCCTCCAAGGCTCTGCCCATTGTATCTCGGACGAGCGCGCCAGCGCGTTGCAGCGCCGTCCTGGCACTGGCGATCACGGGCTCAAGGGCCGGAGCCGTTGAGACGCTTGGGTCCCGCGCGACGCGGTTCAGCGCGGATGACGCAACCTGGATGAGATTGCCCAGGTCATGAACGATGCCGGCGGTCGGCTGCTCCATGCGACGGGCGCGCGGGGCAACTTCGGCGTTCCTATCAAAGCCAATCGTGCCTGGTCTTGCTTCTGAGCGTGACAATTGACGTCCCTCCGATCCCCGGGCACGAACTGCTGTGTGGTGCCGAAACGTTATGCGGGCGGGCACCCCACGGGGTCGATTGCCTCGAGGACCAGGACGACGCACGCAGCCAGATAGGATGGCCTACCGCCAGCTCCCCAGGACGGGGCTCGATGTGTGTGGGAGGATCGACCAGATACGCCGATGGTGCGTTCGACCAATGCACCGGCACTACCATTCGCCTCATATGACTAGCATCCCCCAGCCTCTGAACGCATCGGTACTAGACCTTCGCATCAAACGACAGATGCTTCCGTTCAATAGTTTGGCCGGCGTCTCCGTCGCATTGTTTACAGCGAAGACAGAGTGATGTGCCGGCTCGATGGCCGCTCAATCAGACAACCCAACCCCTGGAATGCGAACAAGGAGGTTCGACCATGAAAATCGTCGTGATAGGCGGCACCGGACTGATCGGCTCGAAGACGGTCGAGAGGCTGCGCAAGAGGGGTCATGAGGTGCTCGCTGCGTCGCCGAACTCTGGTGTCAACACCATCACAGGCGAAGGATTGACCGAAGCTCTTGCGGGAGCGCAGGTCGTCATAGATCTGGCGAATTCGCCATCCTTCGAGGACAAGGCCGTCCTGGAGTTTTTCGAGACCTCGGGGAGAAATTTGCTCTCCGCAGAAAAGCGGGCGGGCGTGAAACACCACATCGCGCTCTCTATCGTGGGCGCCGAGCGCCTACCCAAGAGTGGATACATGCGCGCCAAGATGGCCCAGGAGCGGCTGATCAAGGACTCGGGGATACCTTACACCATCGTCCATTCGACGCAGTTTTTCGAATTCCTGGGCGGCATCGCTCAGTCCGGAACTGTGGGAGATATTACAACGGTTTCGTCTGCCTATTTTCAGCCGATCGCTTCTGACGACGTCGCGGACATCATGACCGATGTGGCGCTCTCGCCACCGGTCAACGGCGCGATCGAGATCGCCGGCCCCGCGCCGGTCCGCATGAGCGATCTCGTTGCACAGTTTCTGAAGGCAATGAACGATCCACGCAAGGTAACCGCGGATCCCCACGCGCCCTATTTTGGCACGGAACTTGACGACCGCTCGCTCGTACCAAGCGACCACCCGCGCATCGGTGCAACGCACTTCGAAGACTGGTTCAGCCACGCCCCACACCAGCGGAACTGAGCCGCTGCTCGCGCGCCGCTCGACGCCGCGCGAGCCTCAAGGTCAAAGGCGAATTAACGAAAGCGCAAATATAAATCCCCTCGGACGGGGCATACAAGCTTGCCCGATGAAGTAAAATCCAGGAACAATAAAAATGGCATACCAAGTAATAGAGAAAGCAGACGGCAATGGCTACTCTCGTTTTTACGTCTACGACGACGAGAATTACATAGCCGGCCCGTGGTTAGAAGACTGGCAGGCTACACATTTCATCGAAACGCAGACTGAAGACCGCTACATGGCCAGAGCCGACAGAACGGCTGTGATGCGCGGCCGCAGGAGCAACGGCAAATTGGTATTGCGCGATGAGCGGGAGCGTCAATCCCGCGCTGTAGGCGACATCGAAGGCGATCCGGTTCGCCGCGCATCGCGCCGCGATGTTTTGTTGGGCGCCCTTACCGCCACAGTTGCGGCTGGTCTGGCCCGAGCCACACCCGCTTGGGCGGAGGGAGACCAAAAGCTTCCATCTTCCGAGGCAAGCAAAGGAGCAGCAAGCATGGGCATGATCACTACCACTGACGGCACAGGAATTTACTACAAGGATTGGGGGCCCAGGAATGCCCAGCCGATCGTCTTCCATCACGGGTGGCCTCTGAGCGGCGACGATTGGGATGCGCAGATGATTTTCTTCCTCGACAAGGGCTATCGCGTCATCGCCCACGATCGGCGCGGCCATGGACGTTCAGCGCAAGTGAGCGAAGGCCACGACATGGATCACTACGCCGCTGATGTTGCCGCTGTGGTCGAGCATCTCGACCTGAGAAATGCGGTCCATATCGGTCACTCCACCGGCGGCGGCGAAGCCACCCACTATGTGGCGCGGCATGGTCAGCCTCAGGACCGCGTCGCGAAGCTCGTGCTTATCGGCGCTGTGCCGCCGGTCATGGTGAAGACGCCTGCCAATCCAGGCGGCTTGCCAATCGAAGTGTTCGACGGCCTGCGCAAATCGCTCGCCGGTAATCGGGCGCAGTTCTATCTCGATTTCGCAAGCGGTCCCTTTTACGGCTTCAACCGGCCGGGCGAAAAGCCAATTCCGGGTGTCATTCAGAACTGGTGGCGGCAAGCGATGGTGGGCAGCGCCAAAGCGCAGTATGACGGCATAAAGGCCTTTTCGGAGACCGACTTCACCGACGATCTGAAGGCGATCAAGGTGCCGACACTGGTGATGCATGGCGACGACGACCAGATCGTCCCGATCGCCGGCTCGGCACTGCTCTCATCGAAGCTTCTGAAAAAAGCGACGCTGAAGGTCTACGAGAAATTTCCACACGGCATGTGCACCACCCACGCCGATGTGGTGAACCCCGACCTGCTCGCCTTCATCACTTCATAGGCTGGCGCCGTATCTTGGCGCGAGCCCGGTCGCCGGTCGTCCCTCCCCGGCCGGCGATCCTCCATCACACACCCAACTGGAGTCATGACCATGATCCGAACAATCCTCTGCACCGCTGCTATCGCAACCAGTCTTGCAACGGGCTCAGCGCTCGCCCATGATTCCCATGGCGACAAGGCCGCGCTGATTTACGACCACCCGCTGCCCAATGTGCCGGGCAAGAGCATGCGCGCCGTGCTCGTCGAGTACGAACCGGGCGGCACTTCTGCGGGACATACGCATCCAAAATCTGCGTTCATCTTTGCGACGGTTCTCGAAGGCGCAATCCGCAGCCAGGTGAATGACGGGCCGGTAACGACATATCGCGCCGGCGAAAGCTTTTCCGAATTTCCGGGCGACCGCCACGGCGTCAGCGAAAATGCCAGTGCGACCGAACCCGCCAAGCTTCTGGCTGTGTTCGTTGTCGACACCAGTGAAACCGAGCTCACCACATACAGCGACGACTGAGGTCGAGCATCTCACGGATCGGTTTGAACATGGAGGTGGCTGCAATGCTTATCGACAAACTGCATGCCTTGACTTCGCCACGCCTTGCCGTGATCGACGTCAATGCCCCTGTGCAAGCGGCCGCCCTTTCTCTTTCCAGGCCCGGCATCGGCCTTGTCGTGGTCTGCAATGGCAACGGCGGCGCCGAAGGCGTGCTGAGCAAATCTGATCTCGTCCGCCATCTCGTCAGTTCGGCGTCGTCAGTGCCGCCAGTTTCTGCCCTGATGAGCAGACATATCGTGTCGTGCACGCCAGAGGATGATCTGCATGAGGTGTGGCAAACGATGGCTGCCACCAGCCTGCAGAACATGCCCGTGGTCGACATAGGCGCCAAGCCTATCGGTATTCTCGACATACGCGACGCGATGAAAGTTCTGTTCGAGCGGGAAGAGATCCAGGAGCAGATACTCTCCGACTACGTTGCCGGTGTCGGCTTTCGCTAACCGCGATCGTCAATCGGCACCGATGAAACAGCACCGTGGCCCCCTGCGAGAAAATGAAACCTTCAATCAACATCATGGAGTCTCACATGACCAAGCGTCTGAATTTCCTGGCCCGCAAGAACGGCGGTATCGAGGGCCTTGTCGCCGTCGAGAGCTGGCTTGCCAGCAGCTTCGATCCGAAGCTGCTCGAACTCGTCAAATTGCGGGTGTCGCAGATGAACGGCTGCGCGCATTGCCTGCACATGCATCGGCAAGACGCCATCAAACTGGGCGAGACCGACGATCGGCTGCTGCTGCTCGACGCTTGGCGCGAATCTGCCCTCTACACGGAACGCGAGCGGGCCGCCCTCGCCTGGGCCGAAGCGCTCACCCGCATCGCCGAGACCCATGCGCCCGACGCAGCCTACGAGGAAGCTCGCAACGCCTTCTCCGAAGATGAACTCGTCGCGCTCTCGATCGGCGTGGCTATGATCAACGCCTGGAACAGGCTGGCTATCGGCTTTCGCCTGCAGCATCCGGCGGACCGCATGCGCGCCGCCGCCTGAAGCCTGCGATCAAGCGCGCCGGCGAAACCGCCCGAAACGCAGTGAGGAGGACGCGACATGAACGGAATCACCAGCCGGATGCTTGCAGGGGTCTCGGTCCCCGATACCCCGCTCGTGCAGCAGGCTCTCGAATATGCGCGGAGAGAATGCGAGGCCTATCTGTTCAATCACGTCGTCCGCTCCTGGTTGTTCGCGGCACGACTCGGGCAGCTCCGCAACATCGACCATGACGCGGAAGTCGTCGCGGTCGGGACCTTGTTGCACGACATCACGCTCAACGAGCGTTTTGACGGTCCGCGCCGTTTCGAAGTCGAAGGCGCGGATCTGGCTAGGATCTTCTCACGAAAAGGCGGTGTCGACGAGCGTCGGGCCCAGCTCATCTGGGACAGCGTGGCCCTCAACTCGACCCCGTCGATCGGCCTCTACAAGGAGGCGGAGGTCGCCCTTTGTACTGCCGGCATCTGCCTGGATGTTGTCGGACTCAAGTACGAGACCATCCCTGCGGCAGAAATCGCCAAGGTTGTAGGTGAATTCCCGCGGCTCGAGATGAAGCGGCGCATGACGCGGTGCTTCTGTCACATCGCCCAGATGCACCCGGAAACGACGTACGACAACTTCGCCCGGGACTTTGGCGAACGCTTCGTGCCCGGATACCGGGCGCCTTCTTCCGTCGACATCGTGTTGAACGCGCCCTTTGCAGAATAAGCACCTCCAAGCGCTGGACTGTCCTCTTGGATTCGTCGCACTCGACGAGTTCGGCCTTCAACTCGTCGCCCCCTCGCCGGCGACGAGTTGCAGTGCAAGGCGCGCTGGTAGACCCATTGGGCGGCTCAAGCCAAAGTCTTGGTCGAACCGGCATCGCGCATCGAAGCCGGCAGTGTTTCCCATGCCCGGATCAGCTCACCGATGGACGCCACCTCCATCTTGCGCATCACATTGCCGCGGTGGAGCTTGACGGTGATCTCGCTGATTCCGAGGTCGAATGCGATCTGTTTGTTGACTCGCCCATGCGCGACTTCGCGCAGGACCTGACGTTCGCGTGGCGTCAGCGTCTCATGGCGTTCGACATTGCGCTTGACGACCACTGCAGCCGCCCGCCGAGCGGCGTCCATCGCAATCCCCGCAACCACCGCATCAAGCAGGGTTTGGTCGCGTGCTGGCTTGGTGAGAAAGTCGACGGCGCCGGCCTTCATCGCCTGGACAGTCATTGGAATATCGCCATGCCCGGTCAGGAAGATGATTGGCTTGGGGTTGCCGCTTTGGGCCAGACGATGCTGCAGGTCGAGGCCGCTCGCTCCTGGCATGCGCACGTCGAGGATCAAGCAGCCGGGGCCGTCCAATACGTCGGCGTCGAGGAATTCGCGGGTTGAGGGAAAGGAGATTGACTGGAAGCCCGCCGACAGGATCAACTCGGACAGCGCCTCACGAACAGAGGCATCGTCATCGACAATGATGACGAGCGGCTGCTCCGTGTCCCGCTGCTGTGATAGCGGTGCCGATCTCCGCGGGAGCGGCTGCTCACCTGTCATGATCATCCTCCATTTGTTGATTGCGCAAGGAGTCGCCGACCGCCGCAAGCAGGGCCTGGGCATCGAAGGGCTTGCGGAAAAATCCGCTGATGCCCTGCGCGCGGCCCTGATCGGCTATCTCGTGGCGGCCTGTGATCAGGAACACCGGCAGCTCCGGACGCGTCCTCTTCACCAGGTCACGAAGTTCAAAGCCGTTCATGCCAAGCATCCCGATGTCGGTGATGAGCACATCCAGGCCCGACAGGCCGCTGATGAGCAACTGTCGCGCCGATGAGAAGCTGCGGGCCACATAGCCGGCTGACTCCAGAAGTTCCTCCAGCGACTCGAGCAGCCGTGGATCGTCGTCGACAACCGCCACAACAGGCCTGACGTTGCTCACGCTCAGCTCCTTCTCGCCCGGCGCGAGTGGGTGATCGGTATTTCCAATCGCTCTGCGATACGCACGAGATCGGCGAGCGACGCAGCGACCATTTTCTGCATGACGTTCCTTCTATGGATTTCCAGCGTGACCTCGCTGATCCCCAGTTCGGCGGCGGCCTGCTTATTGAGCAACCCACTTACCACCAGCGGCAGCACGTCGCGTTCGCGCGGCGTCAGGTCGAGATAGCGTTGCCTCAGCACGCCAAGCTCGGCGCGCTCTGACCTACTTGCCTGATCCTGGGCAATCGCCGCATGGATTGCGGCCATGAGGTCCGCATCACTGAAAGGCTTGGTCAGGAAGTCCACGGCACCGCGCTTGATCGCACGCACGGATGACGGGATGTCGCCGTGCCCTGTTATGAAAACGATCGGCGGATGGTCCCCCTCGGCGATCTGCCTCTGCAGATCGAGGCCGTTGATATCCGGCAATTCGACATCGAGGATGAGGCAGGCCGGCACGTCCGGCTTGTCCATGCCGACATAGTCGCCGGCCGATGCGAACGCGATAGCGTGCATATCGTGTGACGCCAGGAGTTCGCCGAGCGCCTCGCGAATGCGTTCATCGTCATCGACGATGAAGACAATATGGTCTTCGGTCGTCATGGCGCCGCTTCCGCTGTAACCGGCAAGGTGAAGAGGAATGTCGTTCCGTGCGGTTCGTTCGTCTCCACCCACAGCCGGCCGCCGTGGGACTCGACAATCGAACGGCAGATCGCCAGCCCCATGCCCATCCCGTGCCCTTTCGTCGTGAAGAACGGCTCGAATATTCTCTCTGGAAACTCTACGCCCTGCCCGCGATCGCTGATCTCCGTCTGGACCACATCGCCCAGTCGGTGCACGCGGACCCCAAGAACTCTGTCGCCCGCAACAGAGTCCATCGCATCCATACCGTTGCGCATGAGATTGACCAGGACCTGCTGGATCTGGACGCGATCGAGCACCAGAAGCGGAAGATCGCGTTCGACGTCCGTATTGATGCGGACACGATGCCGCCCCGCCTCCTCCGCCATGAGATCCAGCGCCTCGGCAATGACGCTAGACAGCGTTGTGTTGGTCCTCTGAGTTTCTATGGATTGTTTGAACAAGGCGCGGATGTGGCTGACGACATCCGCCGCCGAGTTGGCGTCCCGGATGATGCGCTCCACCGTTTTCTGCGCCCGCTCGATATTTGGGGGGGCGGCCGTGAGCCAACGCTGGCATGCGTGCGAGTTCGCCACAACGGCCGCCAAGGGCTGGTTGACCTCGTGCGCGATCGACGCGGAGAGCTCGGCCAGGCTTGCCGCCTGGGTCTGACGCGCAAGGTTCTCCTGGGCAAGACGCAGTTGTTCCTGCACCCGAACCTCACCGTCGATATCCAGGCAGATCACGTTCCACTGCACAATGGCGCCTTCGCCGTTGCGCATCGGCGCGGCGCGTGTCTCGACCCAGCGATATTCGCCATCGAAACGGCGCAGACGATGCCGCCGCGCGTAAGGCTCACCGGTGGACAGCGAATGGGCATATCTCTCCTTGACGCCCGCCACATCGTCGGGATGAACGCCGGCGTCGAGTGTGCCGACCAGCCGGGACTTTCCTGTCCCGTCCAATTCTTCGAGATTGTATCCGAGAAATTCGCGGAGCTGCTGGCTGCGATAAACTGGCTCGCCATCCGGCGCGGCGCAATCGATCATCGCCGGCAGCGTTTCGACAAGCTGCCAGAGGAAGCGTTCTCTCTCGCGTAGCGCCTCCTGAGAAGTCACATGATCGTGGATATCAACGTTGGCGCCGTACCATCGGATAATGCGACCGCTCTCATCGCGGAGTGGATCCGCGTGGCCCTCTGTCCAACGATATGAGCCATCCCATCGACGGTTGCGAAACTTCAGCTCGAACGGTTCGCCCGTGCTGAAGGAATGGGTCAAGGCGCCCAGCAACGCGGCCCTGTCATCCGGATGGACGATGGTTTGAATGGCACTCGGCAATCCGCCCTGAGCATCAAAATCTTCAAGCTTCAGACCGATATAGTCCACCATGGTTTTGTTGATGTATGCCGGCTCGCCGCCAGGCGTTACACACCACATCTGCACTGGCACGGTGTCGATGAGCTGCTGCAGCTGCCGCTCGCTGCGTCGCAGCGCCTCCTCGACGAGCAGCTGATCGTCGATGTCATGCGAGAGCCCGTACCACTCGACGATGCGCCCGCTCTCATCTCTCAGCGGCTCCGCGCTGCCTTCGACCCAGCGGTAGACGCCATCCGCACGCCGTAGGCGATACTTCTTGGAGAAGCGCTCGCCCGTGACGAAGCAATGGTTGAGCGCTTCCGCCAGGCCTGCGGCATCGTCGGGATGGACGGCCGTCTCTATGACAGCCGCCAGCCGGGTCATGCCCGGCTTGTCTGCATCTCCTATGTCCAGACCTAGAAAATTCATTAAGCGCTTGTTGAAGAAGGTCGGCTCGCCCTCCGAACTCAGCCGCCAAAGCAGGCTTGGAACCATATTCACCAGTTGCGCGAGTTCCCGCTCCCGGTCGCGCAATGCCTCCTGCGCGCGCACCTCATCGTCGATGTCCATGGCAGCCACGTACCATTGCACGATTGTTCCCGTTTGATTCCGCAGCGGCTCCGCACGGCCCTCCATCCAGCGATACACGCCGTCTGCGCGGCGTCGACGATACTTCATGGTATAGGGTTCGCCGGTTGCGAGGGCGTGGCCAAGTACCTCCCTCATGCGGGGTCCATCCTCCGGATGGACGGTTGCCCCTATCATCGCCGCCACGCGGCTCATCCCTGGCCTATCCAAAGCCGCGACGTCATCCAGGCCGATAGATTCTAGCGTACGCTTGCTGAAGAAGGTCGGCTCGCCGTCAGGCGCCATGCGGCCAATGTTAACGGGGACCATGTCGACCAGCAGTGACAGCTCTCGCTCACGCTCACGCAACGCCGCCTGCGCGCGCACCTCGTCGTCGATGTCGAGGGAAACGCCGTACCATTCGGCAACCGCTCCGTCCTCGTCACACCGTGGTTCTACCCGGCATTCCGCCCACCGGTAGTCACCCTCCTTCTCGCGCCAGCGAAACCGCATCGTGGAGGCGTTGCCGGTTGCGAAGCAGTTCGACAGCGTCCGCTGCACCTCGGGAGTGTCCTCCGGATGGGTCAGTTCCTGCACCAATGTCTCGATACGCGGGGGCTGGAGAGGATCGAACGTCGGGATAACGGCGCTGAAATGGTCCTGGTATCGCTTGTTGAAGTACAACGGCTGGCCCGTTGCCGTAGCGCTCCAAACGCGGACTGGGAGTGCATCGATCATCCGCTGAAGTTGGCGTTCGCTTTGGCGCAATGTGCGCAACGCCATCTGATGCTGCTGGGATATGGCGGCAACGATGAGCGCCGAGAACGCCGAAATGGCCAGAAACAACTGCAGCATGATGTGCTTTTGTTTCAGAGATTCGGGATCGCCGGCAAATTGGCTGGCACCGGATATCGTGAATACCGCCGTGATCAGCGCGAGGAGGATCAAGGCGACGGCGGCGCCTTTGAACTCGAAGCGCACTGCAGCCCAGAGCAGAGGCGGCATGATTATGTAGGCGAAGGGCAGGTAACCGCTGAGTGAAAGAGTTGCGACGCCAAGAAAGATCAGACCCAGGATGCAGACTTCCATCCAACGCTCCCTCGAGAGCTGAGTCACGTCACGCCAGTTCTGGAACACGACCAGCGCCAGCGGCGCGACGATCAGGACCCCTGTGGCGTCGCCGATCCAGAACAGCGGCCAAGCCGCCGTGAAAGTTTGAGATTGCATACCAAACCACGCAAGGGTGGCACTTCCGACCGTCGCGCTTGCGACAGGCGCGATTCCGGCGGCCAATACCACGAATGCGAGAACTTCCTGCAAGGTTTCCAGCCGCACCGGGCGCCTGCAGGTCAGGTTCACGAGCCATGCCCCGACCACAGCTTCAAGCGCGTTGCCGGCATAGATCAGGACGGCCGCAGGCAGCGGACTGTGGAACCACAGGAAATTGCTGAACAGTTCGGCCAGACAGCCCGCCGCTACCCACCACGGCCAGCTCGGCCTGGAGGCGAGGACAAGCGTAGCGATGAAAAGTCCGCTCGGCGGCCAGATGGAAATACCTGTTCCAGGCACGATTGCAAGCAACTGAGCGAATCCGCAGCCCAGGACATATGCCGCAAAAAAAAGCCCCAGGTACGAGAATTGGGGGCGATGCGACCAGACGTGCATCATTGGCTGCTCCTCCAGGACAAGCAAAGCATCGGAACTGTCAGTGCCGCGTATAGCACTTGTGCTAGGTGTCTGGATCTGGGCTTGCGAACTCACGCCCCACCGTAGTCTCACCATGCCCCAGCCGCACCTCATGGAAATCCATGAGGCGAGTCGAACTGAGTGGCATGCACCTAACCTCCGGAGTGACGCCCCTAAACGACCGGAGCGGGTAGACCCCGCTCGCTGTTGGCAAGAGCGCGAATTCCCGTGCTCATCTCACGGTAGAGTGCATACTTTTCCGCGTCCGCTCAGTCGTGTCCAGCCGTTTGATCGGTTTTGGTCGGCGCAGTTCAGTGGCGGCCGCCGCATTGGAGATCGCCGGGCTTGTCGAGCAGCAGCGTGGTTGCCAACGCGATCCCTGGCGCAACACCGAAGGCCATGACATAGGCCTCCGGGCGAAACCTCAACGCGAGGGGTGGCCGTCTCGGTTGCGTCGGCGTTTCCCGGGGACGGCCGCGGCAGCCACTCCGCGAATCCGTCCCCGGTGGTCACGTTTGGACCACATCATCTGCGGGCTTCGGACTTAGTGCTTGAGGGCACCTGCGGACTTGCGACTTGCGATAAGCTGCATGACAGCGATGGTCGCAACGCAAAGGCCGATCACAACGTGCGTCCACATCGGTCCCTGCGCCGACCCGAATCCGAGCAGGAATGGAGCAACCACTGCCCAGCACCCCAAGGTGAGATTGGACCATTCAGTCCAAGCTCCGTAGCGGTAGAGCGCCACAGCAGAACAGCATACAATCAGCGCACCCACGATCCCCGCGTTCCAAACCGCGAGGGGTAGTCCGGCGAACATGAAGGCAGCGCAGGCCAGGCATGCGCCCAGAATGAGGTTGGTCCATTCCAACCCCTTGCTTGGTACTTCACTTGTCATCTTCTTCTCCTTTGAGTTCATAGATGCCATAACCATTTCGAATTACTGAGATCGAGGCAGGCTGGAGAAGAATGGGACAGTCCGATGCACTAGACTATTCTACGCAGGCATCTGTTGGGCGATGCAAAGGGCTAGGGCAGTTGGTCGCGGGGATGGCACGCACGCGTCGGGGCACAGGAATGCGCATCACTCGCGAGAGCAGCGCGCTGCCTTGGAGCAGGCCTTTCACCGGCCACTGCGCGGCGTATATCTAAAAGCCCTTCGGCGGCACGAAGAGACAAATCGTATGGCCAGCATCAATGCCCGCCTGATGCGCGCACCAATGGTATTCGCCATCGGGCGAGTTCTTCACCCGCTTGTTTTGGTAGCCCGCCAGTGAATTGAATGACGTAGCCTTCCTTTCTATACGACCGGCGACTGCACCTCCTTTACAGGCCATATTGCTGCAACAAGTCCACGGGCACTTCCACCCTGTCAGGGCGTCGTGTGCAATGGCCCAGGTCGAGGATACCGAGCAGAAGGAGTGGACTTAACAGGCGACGTGAACGGGCCGAAACCATCCGACAGGATCCTCCAAGGTGTGTCTCTCTTGGCGACCTCCCAGCACATTTGCGAGCAGAAGTAATAATGGTACGGTCGCCGGTGAAACGTGGAGCCGCAGTGGATACAGTTCATTGGCTGCTTCCAAGGTATCTGTGCCAGGCTGTATCGTCCCGTTGTTGCCGGCCTGCCAGCTGGTCTTGCCTCGATTTAACCTTGATCGCACGACGCGCGCAGGCCGGCCCCGCGCCCCGCATATAGTGCAGCTCGGGCCTGTAGCCGGGTGATATGAATTCGCGAACCGCAGATGCCAACTGTGTGGCCAGTGACATCCCTATAGCGGTCCAGGCTACGAAAGCTGACACGGCAAGGGGTGTGCGGCGCGACGGCATTCCCGTGAGACCGTACATCGACTCCTCCATGAGGATTGCGGCTGTGGAACAGAAGGCGCCGGCTCCTCCCGCGAACCAATTCTGCAACAGTATCTGCGATGCGATGCCATGGTCTTGGCAGGATGCGCCCAACGGATGGCGATCCTGGATCAAAGCAAGCCCTGGACCGATGCCTCAGTGTGTGAAGGCAACCCTGGGCGACAGGGTGGATACATCCTCAACACAATGCCGCAAGGTCGGATGAGAATTGATGTCGACGTCAGTGCTGTCAGCGATCTCATTCGGTTTGCTCGAAGTTTGCTGAGCCGGCGTCCTCGTTTCAAACAATCTATGCCTGAGGATAGGGTATCCTCTGCTCGAGACTCATAGACTGCGATCGGTGGGCTGACGTACAGTGCAACCAGGCAGTGTATGTCTGGCTGACAGCGCCGATGTGGAGCGACGAAGGAAAGTCTCGACGGGAATCGGCGGATGCCGAGTTGAACAAGGGCCTGAGATACCCTCTTCGGCTAAGGATTTGAGTGCGTATGGCTTGCCGCAGTCCCCTCGCCGAAAGACCAGGCCAACAGGGACAATTCATGCAAACGTCCTACTCTCGTGCGGCCAAACAATCCTCCAGACCTAGCTTTGGCCTCCGCATGCTGGGACTCGCGCTCGGTTTGCTGCTTTGGGCGGCGCCAGCGTTCGCTCAGGAGGTATTGCGCATTCCGTATGTGGCCGATATCGGCACATTCGATCCGGACAACGGGTTTGAAACCGGCGCGATGAGCGCGATTAACAACGTCTACGAAGGCCTTGTCGAATACGATCCGGGTTCGACCAGGATCGTTGGTCGGCTCGCCAGGAGTTGGGATATCTCGGACGACGGGCTGACTTACACATTCCACCTGGTCGAAGGCGTCAAGTTCCATGATGGCACGCCATTCAATGCGGTAGCGGTCATAAACTCGTTCGAAAGGCGCCGCGATCGTGGGCTGAGCCTGAGCTACTCCCTGGCCAACGTGAAGGACATGAGGGCGCCCGACGATTCGACGGTCGTGCTCACGCTAGGCCATCCTCAGCCTTCGCTCCTCGATGCCCTTTCCAGTCCGTGGGGGCCTAAGGTTATCAGTCCCGTAGCGCTCGCCGAGCATGACAACGGCGACTTCGCGAAGACCTGGCTCAATGAGCATGCGGTCGGTACTGGTCCATTCAAACTGGCTGAATTCAAACGCGGTCAGCGCTATGTGCTCGAACGCAACGACGACTACTGGGGTGACAGACCGTTCTTCCGGCAGATCCAGATTTCGGTCGTGCCCGATATCAGCCAGCAGATACTTCAATTGCAGGCGGGTTTGATCGATGCCGTGCCGATCAACTACCCGTTCGCGCAACTAACTAGCCTGCCAGGGGGTCTGGAGATCACCGCCGCCCCGAGCATGATGCCGTACGATCTCTTCGTTAAGCCGAACTCGCCGCTCGATGACGCGGAGGTCCGCAGGGCCGTTTTGACAGCAATCAACCCGGCGTTGTGGGTCAAAGACGCCTTTGGAGAGTTCGCAAGCCTGTCAAGGTCGGTGTATCCGAACGTGATGCTCGACCCAATGAATCCGATCCGGTTTCCGACCGACTTCGAGGCAGCGAAAGCCGCGATCGCCAAACATGGCGCGGTCAATTTGGTCATTGGCCTCCATAGCGCGGCTCCGAGCTACAGCCGCATCGCCGACCTGATGATAGCGCAACTGGCGCTGATCGGCGTAAAGGCAACGGCTTACGTGCTGCCCTCCGGCGCTGCTTACACCTTGAAAGACGACCCAAACCCTCCCGATTTGCTGCTTACGATCGCGGGCCCGGATGCCGCTCATCCGGAGAGCCAGGCCAAGGTGTTCTTCACAAAAGGTGGTCCCCTTAACTTTTTTGGCCGGGTCGTGCCGGAAGCCGATGCCATCGTGGATCAGGCCGGGAAGTTGACCGACGTCAAGGAACGCGACGCTCTCTACGAGAGAGCGGGGCAGATGTACTTCGATGCCGGCGTCGTGATCCCGCTTGTCGACGTCAATGATGTGGTTGTCCACGCCAAGGGTCTGAAAGACCTTGGACTCCGTCCCGTGTATCCTCCCGGCAACATCGACTTCAGCACGGTTCGCTGGGGACACTGAACTCCGGCCGTCCGGTTGGTTCCGGAAGCAGGTCAGGCTCGCACCGCAAATGATCAAGCTTTCGCACCGAATGTCCGAACCTGTGACCGAGTCCGTTCTCGCCGTCAAAGGCCTCTCCGTCTTCCTCAGCCGCGAAGGCCGTCCTTCCCGCGTCCTCGATGGCATCAGTTTCGACATGTTTCCGGGGGAGATCATCGCGCTGGTCGGGGAAAGCGGATCTGGCAAGACAAGCATCGGGCTGACGCTTCAGGGACTTCTGCCGCGCGAACACCTGCCGCAGGTTGCAGGCTCGATCCGGCTTGCAGGGATCGAGCTTGTCGGCGCGGGAAGGCGCACCTGGCGGTTGGCCCGCCGCCAACTCGTCCGTGCCATCTCGCAAGATCCGATGGGCGCACTCAACCCCACGATGACGATCCGCCGACAGATGCGAGAATCCACTGGGGGAGCCGAGGGATCGATCGAAGGCTGGCTCAGCAGAACCGGCGTGCCTGACCCGGATCGCATCGCCGATGCGCTTCCGCATCGCCTGTCGGGGGGGCAGCGTCAACGCGTGCTGATCGCCATGGCAATGATGGCAAGACCGAAGGTGCTCATCGCCGATGAACCGACCACCGCGCTCGATGTCACCATGCAGGCGCAGATCCTTGACCTGTTGCGCGGTCTCGCCCGCGAGCAGCAGACGGCAATTCTGTTCGTCACGCACGATCTGGGGGTGGCGGCCTCTCTGGCCGACCGCGTCCTGGTTCTCTACGCCGGACGTATCGTTGAAATGGGCCTCATGCAGGACGTGGCCCGCAATGCCGCGCACCCCTATTCTGCCGGCCTGCTCGCTGCTCGATTCGATCTGGACTCCGACCGAAGGCGCCCGCTTCCCACGCTCCCGTCCGAGCGCACGCCCTCCATGAATACTGAGAACGCCTGCGCCTACGCGACACGTTGCCCGATCGCCCAGCCAGATTGCACGGCGATCCGCCCACCGCTGGCGCCTGCTTCCGTCCACGGTGGCGCGGTCGCCTGCCTTTACCAGGAACAAACCCCATCTCTCTCAGCGCAGCGCGCTGGTGCGGAACCATGGCCGGCCCAGGCGATCCAGGAAACCGCCGCCTTGAGGTTGTCCAACATCGGAAAAACATATCCGACAGGCGCCCGATCGTTTTGGGGACGGCGTCAACCGGAGCCCGTTCTCAGGTCGGTGAGCCTCTCGATCAAGCTTGGCGAGTGCGTGGCGCTGGTGGGCGAGAGTGGCGCCGGCAAGTCTACCCTTCTGAGGATTGCTGCCGGGCTCGTGGCACCGGACAGCGGCACTGTTACGCGCTTCGACAAGCTTCCTCCGCAAGTCGTGTTCCAAGATCCCGTGGCGGCGCTGACGCCGTGGCTCACGATCGGCGAGCAGATCGGCGAGCGCCTGCGGACCATTTCGCTGGACAGTGACTACGGCCGCCGTCGCGTCGGTGAGGCAATAAAGCTGGTCGGACTAGATCCCGTCCTGATGGACGCGCTGCCGGCCGAGATGTCGGTCGGGCAGTGCCAGCGCGCCGTTCTAGCTCGCGCGGTAATCGTCCCCCCAAGGCTTCTGCTCTGCGATGAGCCGATCAGCGCCATGGACGTGTCGCTGGCGGCCACCACATTGAACCTTCTTAGTGACCTTCGGAGGCGGCTCGACATGGCGATGCTGTTCGTGACCCACGACCTGGCGGCAGCCAGGTTCATCGCCGACCGTGTCGCGGTGCTGAAGGACGGCGAGTTGGTCGAGGTTGCCGATCCAGATGCCATCATTGCCGCGCCACAGTCCGCCTACACGCGCTCGCTCATCGAGGCGATGCCGAGCCTGCAGGCGGGAGGCGGACGATGACCGGCAGGCCGATCCCGGACACCCTGCCTGCGCGACCTCGGTTCAACTGGCGTGATTTCTTCCGGCGTGCCGGTCGGCTTGAAAGCATCGGCGTTGTCGGCGTACCTGTCGTCACCGTTGTGGCCATGCTGGCGCCCTGGATCACGCCGTTCGATCCACAACTGCGCGTCGCCGGGGCCTACCTGCCGCCTTCGGCCGAACATTGGTTCGGCACCGACGAGATCGGCCGCGACCTGTTCTCGCGGGTGATCCTCGGCGTTCGATATACGTGGCTGCCAGGGCTTGCTGTTATCGGTTTCAGTCTCACTTTGGGCTCTCTGCTCGGACTGATTTCGGGCCTAATGGGCGACAAGGTCGACCTGGTCATCGAGCGGATCGTCGACTTGTTCTTAGTCCTTCCAGCAACGCTCATCGCGCTCGCTGTCGTGGCATCGCTTGGCCCCGGGCTCGTCAACACGATGATCGCGCTCGCGATTTTCTGGTGGCCCTGGTACGCGCGCATTTCCCGGGATGAGATTCGTCGCCTCAAGGCCCGTCCTCATGTCGAGGCAGCGCGTATGGCGGGGGTCCGCGGTCCGCGCCTGCTGTTGCGTTACTTGTTGCCGGGTGTGGTCCCGGCGTTGGTCATCGGGGCGTCATTGGATGTCGCCAACATCATCATGACGTTGTCGCTGATGTCGTTCCTTGGCCTTGGACTGCCTGCACCGGCGCCTGAACTCGGAGCGATGACGTCACGCACCCTCGACAGTCTCACCGTCCATTGGTGGCTGCCGATCCTGCCGGCCGCGATCATCTTTCTCCTCTGCCTCCTTGCCAACCTTGCGGGCGACGGCATTCGCGCCGCGCTGAGGGGGACCTAGATGCTGGCATATCTCATCAAAAGCATCGCCGGCGCCGTTGTCGTTCTCCTCGTGATGAGCTTCATCGTTTTCGGTCTCCAAAGCATCATACCTGCCGATCCAGCGCGGGCCATTGCCGGGCCGAGCGCTCCGCCAGAAACGGTCGAAGCGATGCGCAAGCAGCTCGGACTGGACGACCCGGCTGTCGTTCAGTACGGGCGCTTTCTATTGCGCCTCGCGCATGCGGATCTGGGGACTTCGGTAAGAACCCGGCGGCCGGTGTCTGACGACATACGGCAATATCTTCCCGCCACACTTGAACTCGGACTGGCGTCAATCGGTTTGGGAGTGGCGCTGGCCGGCGTCATGGCGGCACTTCAGTTCCTGATTCCAAGATCGGCCGGCATAAGGCTTGCTATGGTGGGGGTGGGCTCCACGCCGATCTTTCTATCGGCCTTACTTCTCACCTACTTTTTCTGGTTCCGACTCGATTGGCTTCCAGGAGCGGGGCGGCTTGCCAGCCGCGACTTCGCAGGCCCTACGGGATTCAACCTCATTGATGGAATACTGGCCGGCCGGCCCGAGGTCAGCGCCGACGCGCTGCTGCACATGATCTTGCCGGCGCTCGCACTGGCGTTGCCCATCGGCGTCGCAGTTGGGCGAAGCCTGAACGGAGCGCTTCACGACGTTATGAGTCAGGCGTATGTTCGGACAGCACGCGGCAAGGGTCTCAGCGAAATAAAGGTGCTATTGCACCACGGTTTGCGCAATGCTGCCACGGCCCCACTGTCCATGCTCGGCCTGCAGATCCGCCTTCTCTTCGGCAATTTGCTGATTGTCGAGCGCGTCTTCGGATGGCCTGGTCTGGGTCTTTACACAGTCCAGGCTTTTGCCAGCGCCGATCTCCCAGCAGTGCTGGGCGTCGCTATGGTCTTCGGAATTTTGTACATCATGGCCAACACGCTGATCGAGATCGGGCAGTCGATGGCCGATTCCCGGATCAGCCTCTGAAAGCGCCCACTCCGGCGCTAACTGTCGCAGCGTTAGGTGACTTGGCCGAGTTGGCAGCACTGGTGGGCAGGCTAAAGGTTATCGAGGCCCCCCCTGTCTCGACATTTTCGGCCCAAAGCCGTCCGCAGTGTGCCTCGACAATCGATCGGCAGATTGCCAGGCCCATTCCCATTCCATCCGGCTTGGTTGTGTAGAACGCCTCGAAAATCAGTTCCGGATTGCTAAGCCCGCGGCCGCGATCTCGCACTTCGACCTCGACTGTACCGTCAATCTGACGCCGCGACACGATCCGCAGGCTTCGCACGTTAGTGGCGACATCATGCATCGCTTCGATGCCATTGCGGACCAGGTTAAGGACGACCTGTTCCATCTGAACGCGATCGGCAGCCACCGCAGGAAGGTGGGGATCGAGGTGAAGGTCCAGCTTGACGCTGCTCGATGCGAACCTGTCAACCAGCAGATCACAAACTTCGCGGATCACGGCGTTCAGATCGATCGCGCGCGGTTCGCCTTCGGTCTTGCTGAACAGCGCCCGGATGCGGCTGATCACCTGCGCCGCAGCGTCGGCGTTTCTGATGATTTTTTGGGCGACCCGACTGGCGTGATCGAAGTTTGGCGGATCGGCGTTCAGCCATCTCTGGAACGCGCCGGCGTTGGACACGACTGCCTGCAGCGGCTGGTTGAGCTCGTGTGCGATGGACACCGACAGTTCGGACAGGCTGGCAGCGCGCAAGGCGCGCGCGAGCCGTTCGTCCGCCAGACGCAGGGATTCCTGAGCGCGGACCTCATCGTCGATGTCGAAGTTGACGCCGTACCATCGAAGGATGGTGCCGTCTTCGTCGCGTAGCGGTTCGAAGCGCGAATCGATCCAGCGGTATTCGCCATCCTTCCGGCACAACCTGCCTTTGTGCTGGAGTGGCTCTCCACGGGCAAAGGACTTCTGGAACACGGCCTTGACAGCCGCCCGGTCATCTGGATGGAACAACTCCACATGCGAGGCGAATTGGCGCGTGCCACGCGGTTCCACCTTGGTCGAGTCGATGCCTGCCCAGTCGACGAACCGTTTGTTGAAATAGTACGGCAATCCCGCGGGCGTCATGAGCCAGATCATGGTGGGAACCGTATCGACCAAGAGCCTGAGTTCCCTCTCGCTCTGGCGCAGCGCGGCTTCCGCCTTGCGACGGTCGTCGATGTCCTCGGTATGGCCATACCAGCCGACAATTCGCCCCCGCTCATCGCGCGAGGCAACACCCGTATCGCGAAACCATCGATAGGTGCCATCGAACCGGCGCAAACGCTGCTCTTCGATCATCGGCTCGCCCGTCTCTAGGCTGTGGCGCCATTGCGCCATACTCGTCTCGACATCTTCGGGATGGACAAATCTCAGCCACCAGGAAAAGTCGTCGGCATCCATGATCTCGCGCATCTCTTCGGCGGAGACGCCAACGTACTCGAGGGCTGCAGCATTGGGGAACCGAAGGCGCCCGTCCGGATTGGCGGACCAGCCGAGGCCCGGAATATCGGCGATACTAGGTCCGGCTCCCTGATAGGCCTGGTCAAAAAAGCTCATTCTTCTGAATATGTTCACGACCAGCCAGAGGCCAAAAGCGGCGGCAACAAACGCGACCCACCTGACGGCGCCATCCTCGGCCCCATATGACGGAAACATCACAGATGAAAGCAGACCACCTGCGACAATCGCCGCCAATCCCGCCTTCCATCCCACGCAGATGCATATAGCTGCAATGGCGACCAGCAGGCCGGAAGGCTCGCCGGCAAACAATGCAAGTGAGACTGTCGCAGCGCCGATCGCCGCAGCCACCGCGCGGCGTTGTGTCATTGACGTCAGTTCCATTTCAGACCCTCCCGAAACCGCCTATGCGCCGGTTTCGGCATCAACCCCCGCGGACCACTGCGCCTCGCTTCGCCCATATCCTCCCTACAGCGAGAGCCGCATCTCAAGCGGCGTTCAGCGCATCTCAGCCGGCAGAGACTGCCAAGCACTCAACAGATGCGTGAGGGACCTTACATTCATCTTCTTCATCATGTTGCTGCGATGGAGCTTCACGGTGATTTCGCTGATGCCAAGATCGAAAGCGATCTGCTTGTTCATCGCCCCGGAGACTACAAACCTAAGCACCTCACGCTCGCGGGGAGTGAGCGTCTCGTAAAGCGCCATGGTCTTGCGCGATACGGTCGCCGCGGCTCTTCGGGCAATATCGGCAGCGACGGCTGCCGATATTGCGTCGAGGAAGGTCTGGTCGCGCACAGGCTTGGTCAGGAAGTCAACCGCTCCCGCTTTCATCGCCTGCACGCTCATGGCGATGTCGCCGTGGCCCGTCAGGAACACAACCGGCGTCTGTATGCCCTTTGTCACTAGGAGATGCTGAAGATCGAGGCCGCTCAGACCCGGCATTCGCACATCGAGAACCAGGCAAGCCGGGCGATCGGGAAGCTCTGCATCCAGCACTTCCTGGGTCGAAGAGAACGATATCGACTCAATGCCGACCGAATTCAGCAACTCCTCGAGGGAATCGCGGACCTCTGTGTCATCATCGACGAGAATCGCTATGGGGCTGCCATCGCTTCCTGAAAATCCTCGGGGTGCTGAATCTAGCGCGCCCATGATCCTCGCCTCAGGGAGATCTGCTGGATACGAAATTGGCTGCATTTACACAGTATATTATCAACCGCGCATCCGCCGCACGTCAACCAATGACCTGCGCTTGATGCCTGCCGCTGGGAGCCGATTGAGCGACAGGCAGTCCCGTACATGCCCCCTCCAACGTGTGACGCCACCATGAACTTAGATAGCGGAATTAGGATCGGCAGCGCTACTACGCCAAAGTGCGATCCAGCAGAGAGGTTTCGATGCCCAGCCTATACTTCGGTATGGGTCTTCATAACCCACGGAAAGCCGGGCTATGAGCTGTTTGACCTTTTCAGACGGGACGGTCGCCTGCGCCTGTGCCGGACAAGCCAACAAGAGGGCAAAGATGAGCGGCCTGGCAATCAGGACAAACATCGCCGCCAGGTCGTGCCGGGCGCGCCGGATTCCTGGCTCCCACCTCGCTAATCCTAAAAGGCGCTCAATACTCCCAGAAGGTCGGCAGGCGGCAGACGACTCAGGATTGCGAGGACCGCGCGCAGCCTCTGCGGGATGCCGCACGGGCGGTGCCGAGCGCCTCGTCCATCATGTGGCGGATGGTGAGCGCGCAGCGGCCGCACTTGGGGCTGCGGCCGATACGGCCATAGACCTGGCTGGTCGAGCGCCGCCGCCCCGCCGTGACGGCGGAGCGGACATCCCGATCGGTCAACACATTGCACGAACAGACGATCATGGCGCTATGGTTCTCGACGGTGACGTTGTCTGGGCTGGTTCGGTCCTAGCCCGGCAAGCGGTCAGTAGTCCCAGACGGCCGGAACGCAACGAAAGGCGTCGCCGTCCACCGCCACATGGCAGAGGGACGGGAACGGCAGGTGAGTGGCCACCAGCGGCTCGCGGTTCGCCGCGAGCTCCCGCATAAGGCTGACGCGGACGCGGGCCGCCTCCTCGGGGTCGTGTTCGAAGCCATTGTGCCAGTCGGGATGGTCGAACCCGACCTGGAATACGAGGTCCCCGGCGAACGTCAGCCGGTCGCCGCCGGACGCCAGGCGGACCACGCTGTGCCCGGGGGTGTGGCCGCCGGTACGGCGGACGACTACGCCTGGCGCCACCTCGTGCTCGTCCTCGAACGTGCGTAGCTGGCTGCGGTAGTCCTGCACGAACCGCTTGGCAGCACGCCGAAGCGCGTCCGGGAACCCCTGTGGCATGGAGACGCGAGAGAAATCGGGTGACTCCCAAAACTTGAGCTCAGCGGCTGCCACGTGAATCCGCAGGTCCGGATGCAGCCGCTCCTTCACTCCGTCGACGAGCAGCCCGCCAATGTGGTCCATGTGCATGTGGGTCAGCACCACGTCGGTCACTGATGCGAGATCGATGCCGGCGGCCTCCAGTCGATGAATCAACTGGCCGGCCCGCGGCAAGTGCAAGTCCGGGTCCGCCCCTAGCCCGGCGTCGACGAGAATAGTCTGGGCGCCGCTGCGCACCACGACCACGTTCAGCGGCCACTCGAGCATCTCCGGCGACAGGAACTCGTCCTCCAGCCAGGCTGCCCGGACGGCCGGGTCGACATTGTATGCCATAGTCTGGGATGGAATTGGTAGTATTCCATCGCTGACAATCAACACGTCAATCTCGCCGACCTTGAGTGCGTAGCGCGACGGAACCAGCTCGTCAGGACCCGGCCGACCGGCGTGTGAAATGTCGTCCATGCTGATGTTTGTGTTCATCTTTGTCTCCTGTTGATCGCCTTTCCCACGGCCATATCGGCCGCCTCCACCGCTGGCCCCCGTGGAATGGCACGCGCCTCCATGGACAGCCGGTCGGCGTCTGCTGAGGAGATTGCGCCGCAGCAGCCTGCGCGACCATCGAACGGAAGCGTCGGTCATGCCATGCAAAGGTCTATGGCAGACCCTTCGCGAGCGTGGGTGACCCCAGAAGGCTCGCTTAATCCAAGTTAATGGCGGCCGTGCCTCTTGCCTGTCGGCGCTACACCAGCGCGTGGGACATCCTGTTCAGCGGTATTAGCCGCCCACGGCCTTGGATGCAGTCGACTTCACGCGCGCCCTCAACATAGCGTTCTGATGGCTCTTATCGGCGCGCCGGTCGATCGAGCAAATGAGGAATGCGGGTACGGCGTGAAGTGGACGCCTGAACAGGTGGGGTCCCTCTCGGATGGTGATAGGTCACAATCACCAACCTTGGAGGATATGCATCAAGAGCTGATCTCGCGACAGTCGGAGACTTAACGCGAAGCCGTGTCGGCCGTGTCTAGTCTGGCTGATCGCGTTGGCCAAGTCGCTCAGTGCGCGCCGCCGGCTTCGATTCGGCCGGGCTTCTTCAGGAGCAGAGTGGCTGCGAGCGCGATCACCAAGGCAATCCCAAGCAGGAAGAACGTGTCGCTGAAAGCCATAATGTAGGCCTGCTGTCGGACTCTCAGTGCAATCGCAATCACCCCTTTATGCGCGGCCAGCGCGTGGTCGCTAACGCCATGCGACAGGAAGTAGGCGGTGAGCCTCTCGCTGCGGGAACGCGTTGCCTCTTCAAACAGTGAGACCGACTGCACCAGCACGTTCGAATGGTACTGCTCGCGCTTGGTGAGGAAGGTCTGCAGCAGAGCGATGCCGACGGCGCCGCCTAGGTTGCGGATCATGTTGAACAAAGCCGATGCTGAGCCGGCGTTCTCCTGCTCGATGCCTGATACGGCGATCGCCGAGAGCGGTGCGAAAACCAGAGCCTGGCCGATGGCCCGCACAATGTTCGGCCAGAACAATTGGTCGCTGGCATAGCCGGCGGTCATGTGCACGTTCATGAAATTCGAGGCGGCGAAGAGTGCAAAGCCGGTCACAATCACAAGGCGCACGTCGAAGCGCTGCATCAGATAAGGAACCAGCGGGATCAGCACGAGCTGCGGCAGGCCGGTCCATGCGAGTACCATGCCGATCTGCTCGGCATTGTAGCCTTGGATGCGCGCGAGATAGACTGGCAGGATGAACACCGACCCGTAGAGTGCTGTTCCCAGCATGAAATTGGCCAGGATGCCGAAGCCGAAATTGCGACGTACGAGCAGCCTCAGGTTGAGCAGCGGATGGCTCGAGGTGAGTTCGATCCAGACGAATAGCGAGAGCGACACGGCCGCGACGATCGCCAGCCGCAGGATGAAAGGCGAGCCGAACCAGTCCTCCTTGTTGCCTTCCTCGAGCACGGTCTGCAGCGCGGCGAGCCCGACGGCCATGGTCACGATGCCGGACCAGTCGCCCTTGCCGAGCAAGGCGAGCCGCATCGGCTGGCGGTCGAGCGAGAACCACAGCATGCCGACCATCAGCGCGCCGGGCACCAGGTTGACGTAGAAGATATACTGCCAGCCCCAGTTCTCGGTGAGATAGCCGCCGATTGTCGGGCCGATCGCTGGCGCGAACGTTGCTGACATTGCGAAGAGCGCCAGTCCGATCGGCTGCCTGGCCTTGGGAAGCAGTGTGATGACGATGGTGAAGGCCATCGGGATAAGCACGCCGCCAGTGAAACCTTGGATGGCCCTCAAGACGATCATCTGCCCGAGGTTGGCGGCAAAGGCACAAGCCACTGAAAAGGCGAGGAATAGTAGTGCGTTGGCGATGAGGTAGTTGCGCAGCGAAAAGACCTGGGACAGCCATCCTGTCAGCGGGATTACGACGATCTCCGCGATGAGATAGGCGGTCGAGATCCAGCCGCCATCGTCGATGCCGGCTCCGATGGCGCCCTGGATGTCGGCCAGCGAGGCATTGACGATCTGAATGTTCAGCACGGCCATGAAGGCGCCGAGGGTGGAGCCGACCACCGCCACCCAAACCCGCGGCGAGGCGGCAGTGCCAGCGGTTGCGGTCTCGTTCCGGGGAGTTCGAGCCGGAGTTGGGATCGACGACACGATGCTTGTCACGGCTGCCACTCCTAGCGTGCAGGGAAGACGAGCCTAGATGCTCGCGAATTCCTACTCGGTGCGCCCCGTCGCGGCCTCGGCGTTCCAATTGAGGGAGAGCGTATCGGACTGTGCGGACCTGCCATTCGCGGCAAGCACAGTTGCCTTGGTGTCGATGGTCGGTTCGACCGACATTCCGGCCCTTAGCAGGCCACCGAGCTCGTGGTCGTCGATCGCTATCTTCACCGGGATGCGCTGCACGATCTTGGTGAAATTGCCGGTCGCGTTGTCGGGCGGCAGCAGCGCGAACTCGAGGCCGCTTGCCGGTGACAGGCTGTCGACGTGGCCCTCCAGCTCGACGCCAGGGAAGCCGTCGACGGCAACACGTACCGGTTGGCCGTCGCGAACATATGTGAGCTGGGTCTCCTTGAAGTTCGCGACGACATAAACGGCATTCGGCACCACTGCCATCAACTGCGTGCCGGCCCCGACATACTGGCCAACCCTAAGCGTGCGCGCGCCAACGGTACCGTCGACCGGCGCAGTGATGGTCGCATAGGAAAGATTGAGCCTAGCCTGCTCGCCCGCGGCCTCCGCCCGGTCCACCTGCGCAAGCGCCTTGTCGCGTTCGGTGGCCAGAACATCAATCCTGATCTCAGCAGCAACCACCGAAGCCTGGTCGCGCGCCAGCCCGGCGGCGAGCTGATCCGCCTCGGCACGGCTGGCGTCGGCCTTCTGGGCTGTGCCAGTGCCACTCTTGGCCAGCGTGGCGTAACGGTCGGCGTCGGCCATCGCGAACCTCAGCGAGGCCTGCGTTGCAGCGACCGTTGCCTTCGCCTGCTCGATCAGCGCCCGCTGCAGAACGATCTGTGCGTCGAGATTGCGGACGGTCGCCTCGGCGGCCCGCATGTCGGCCTCGGCCTGGTCGAGCGCGGCGCGGAAGTCGCGGTCGTCGATGCGTGCCAGCACCTGTCCCACCGTGACCTTCTGGTTGTCGCGGACCAGCACCTCGGCGACGTAACCTGAGACCTTCGGTGCGACCGTCGTCGAATCGGCCTTCACATAAGCGTCGTCGGTCGACTCCAGATATTGGCCTGTCGTCCAGTAATCGTGGCCGTAATAGGTGCCAGCAATTGTGCCCGCCAAAAGCGCAACGGCGGCAAGGACACGCTTGAAGCTCCGACGCCCCGTCGGCGATACGATTTCGTTCGAGGTCACCGGCGCCAGGAGCGGCAAAGGGGCCGAAACTGGAGATCGAAGGTCGCCCCTAGCCGCAGCGCTGGAAGTAGCTCCAGGATCGAGAAGGTGCTGCGTCATTGCCGATGTTCGCCGCGCAGTTTTTGCGATACGCATCCTGCGTCGACCATACATGCACAGCCCCCGCAGGCAGGCCCCGGGCAGCGCATGTGGTGGAGCTCCGGCTGGTAGTGTGGATGCAAGGACGTCCTGAAACGTTCGGTCGAGTTGCGCAATGTGAGACCAAGCTCGCATGCCGCAATTTCCTCCCCGCTCGAAGCATCCCTCGGTGCGACAGGAGCGCGGTTATCGCCAGACAGCGCAGCGAGTTCTGTTTGAATCGGAATAGTCCGTCCGGGTGTTCCCTCCCCTGCCATCCGCAGAAATTCCGGGCGCAATCCATCGCCGCGCTGGGCAGCAATTCGATGCAATGCCTGCAGCAGAGGTAGCATGAGAAAAACTCCTGTAGATCGGTGGTTATGGGTTGTGTGCATGATCCAATGTCTTCCAAAGAGCCAGGCATCGGCATCACCGTGTCAGCGGCTTCAGCAAGAAGATCGCCTCCGAAAAGTCGCACCTGGTGACTAAAAAGGCTACGCTGCCAAACAGATAGGCTTGCCTATCCCGTCGTATCGTGGATCTACAAATTGTGTTTCCGCTTGATCGCTGCGGCTAGGGACGGCGGTACGCGAAAGTCCCTGGCTACTAGAATACCTACAGCCTGCGGCGAGCCCGCATTTGCCATTTAGCCAGTCTTCCTAAGTCGTTCACTCAGGAAGCATATACGGAGGTATTGAACGCCCGCTTTTCCTACTGACCGAGGGCGCCGCGACGAGGAGGCAACAGTTCGCCCGGATCCTGCGACTATCGCCGAAAGGGCGCCCGATCCAGCGTTTATAGGCCGGCGGCATGTGTTCCAGTGGGAGACTGGTTCTTTTGGGTCAGGCAACGCTCTGGCACGACCATCGCATCCAACAGCTCCTCGATCTCGAAAGTTCGAGCGCGCTCCGAACGCCGTTGCGGGATAGCTCGTTCTCTATCAACATGCGCCAGTGCTGAAACGGTCGTGGACAAGCGGCGAACATGGGGTCGCCGCGTTGGTGCTGCAAAAAGTTGTCGAGATCAGTTGCCCCAGATTCCCCGGTTGAATTCTGGCCAGGATTCATTGGTCGGCACCACAGTCATCGTCCTGGGGTCGACAATGATATGCTCGCCCGTGGTGGGCTTGTGGATCGATGCGGTGAGGTTTCGTCGACAAAAACCGAGTGGTCGCTATTGATCGCGCCCGAAGCGGTCGCTGCCGGCAAGGGCTATTCCGGACATGGCGAGCACCGCTGCGCCAGCAAGTGCGATTTTGGTCACTTCTGTTCTCGTAACATCAGGTCATGGGTGACTGGGACGGCTCAGCGGCCCCATATGCCCTGGCCAGGCTCGGACTGGAAGACACCAGTAGCCGAGTCCGGGTTGTTGTGATTGACCGGGGTGCGAGTGGAGGCGGTGACGCTGTGGTCGATTCCGACAGGCGACTGCGGTCTGTCGACATTCTCCGACCCGTAGTGGTCGCTACCGGCGAACGCGGCGGCTGTTGCGAGAAGAATGGCGGCGACGGTAACTGCGATCTTAGTCATTTGAAATACTCTGGTTTGTACGTGCCTGATGGGCACCGAAACTTTCGATAGGACGGGTTAGGGGCTGTTAAGTGCGATGTGGGCGAGCGATGGCGAGCACTTGGCTCGCCATCACTCAGGCGGCTCAGACAGGAATCGGACCTGACTTGGGAGGATCGCGAACCGCCAAACGCTCTCAATTCACTGCAGACGAATTGACGAGCCTATCGAGGAGGGTGGCGCAAGAGCGGCAGCACCCGTTTGGATTCGACCAAGATCGTTTGTGGATGTGCGCGGCGGGTGCCACGCATGTAATGCAGTTCCGGCCTGTAGCTCGGTGCCAAGAACTCTCGAAGCGCCGCCAAGCATTTTGCGAGCAGAGCAGAAACTTCCATCGTTGCATTCCTTTCCTGGCTAGTTTGAATTCAATTGCTTGAATCCGCGGAGATTGCTGGCAGCCACAGATCGATCGTAGTGCCATGTTCGAAGGTGCTGATTATCGAGAGCCCGCCACTCAAATTCTCCACGATCCGCCTGAGGATCGCGAGGCCAAGGCCGCTTCCGTTCGCCTTTGTCGAGAAATTCTTCCGACCCGCCATTTTGAGCGTCCCGTCATCCATCCCGACACCGTTGTCGCAGACGGACAGCCGGATCATCCGCTGTGGCCGACCCATTTTGCTCGAAGGTGGAAACTCCAAAGCGGCGGCAATGGAGATATCGCCGCCAGCAGGCATCGCATCGCGTGCATTTAGGACGAGAATAAGAAGTGCACGTTCGACGAGTTCCCGGTCGATGAAGGCCGGTGAAAGTTTGCCCGCGACGTGCAGGGTCAGCCTGATGTTTGGTGAGAGGACGTTCGCAAGTACGACCTGGAACTGCTCGAGCAGCTGGCGAATATCCGTCGGCTCCGGTCGTGCCGGCCGCGAATTCGCAAGTTCGAGAAGTTGCCGGGCGGCGACTTTCGCACGAAACGCGCAGTAGATCGCTGCATCGATCTTTCCGAGTTCTCTCGACGTGCCGGCGCGGCGGCGCTGCAAGTCTTCCAGGACAATCACGACCGGCGTGAGGAGGTTGTTGAAATCATGAACGATCGATGACAACAGGCGGGTGTCGATCCGCGTATGTGGAGGAACGGCCCCATCTGGACCGTTGTGACTGAATTGCGAGGATGTATCTCGCATGGTTGTCTCCCTGAAACCGTTCTGAACTGCTCCAACGGCAAGCAAGCTAACAACAGAGCAAGTCCGGCGCGCTATTATGCCGACGTATGAAACGGGCACCCTTTCGGACACAGCCACTGACCGGAATCGACAACAGAAACGTCTATTAGGGTTGGACGATGTCATGCACCCTGAACGCGACGGCAAATCCGCCAAGAAGCCATTGCGCGGCCCTCTCGCAGCACGCCGCGGTGGTGAAGGTGATTAACTCCGCCGACGCAAATTCCGTCACCGGCTTAGCGAATGGCCATCGCACGGCGCGGCGTTCGACGGGTTGGCCCCGTCGAGTTACACTCACTTCGCCACATATTGGTGGCGGCGCAGAGTTCAGCCGACGGTCCCGGACTATTTCATGCGCCTTTGGAAGGCTTCTGCTCCCGATTCGCTCACCCGGACAGGAGGGCTGCATCTGATCATTTGCCGCGAGCTCGATCCGTGTCGTTGCGACGCCGAACGATCTAAGCCAGCCGCTAACTACTGGATCCTGAGTGCCGGGGTGGTCCGTTCAGTCTTTCAGGGCTCTTGGGACTGGTATCTATCACGAAGCTCCCACCACTCGCGTGTTGTGGAACTTTCGATTTTCGAAAGACCCGAAGTGGTTCGAATCCAAAAAGCGAGAGCGCTGCGAGTCAAAAGGCTAAGTGATATAAAATGGTTAGAGTTTTGGTGGGCCCGGAGGATGTCTTAAGATCGTTGATTTTATTGAGTTTTTCGTGGGCCAAAATCAGAAATCCTCCCGTATCGTTCCGTATGGTTCCGCGCATGGTGCTTGTCTGCGGGCTCAGGATTCAGCTGATACTCTCAGCCGGCCAAGTGTCAGAAACCCTGTAGCCGGTGGGAAACGGATCGCGTGGGTCGAGCATGTGCTGATGAATCCCCGTAATCCAAGCACTTCCCGAAATGACCGGAACAATTCCGGCTCGTCCCTCAACTGAGATCTCCGCATCGATGTGGCAGTCGAACTCAGACCCGATTATGGATTTTCCCACAAAGCGTTGTCCGATACCCAGGCGACCCTTCGCATGCAGGATCGCCATTCGCGCCGAGCAGCCGGTGCCGCAGGGCGAGCGATCGACTTTTCCAGGCCGAATGACAACTGCGTTGACGCCCGTAAGTGTATTGTTTTCCTGAAAAACCGGGCCGGCGAACTGACAGAACGAAATATGGTTCCAATCAGACTTTTCAGGGTGTGAGAAGCCGAGCTGCTCATCCGCGGCCCGGGTTATCCTGACACCCAACTCTGCCATGTCGCGCGCCTCGTCAGGACGCAACGCAAATCCGAGCGCCTCGGCGTCGACAACCACAAAGCTGTCGCCGCCATAGGCAGTGTCCACGGTCAAAGTGCCAATGCCTGCCACTTCGATCCGGGCATCGAGCTTGTCAGCGAACGATGCGACATTGCGCACGCTGATCTTCTCGGCCTTGCCGTTTCGGCAACGTGCGGTCACCTCGATCACCCCGCCTGGCGGCTCCAGCACCATACGCGTCTCCGGCTCCTGCATCGGCACCATGCCCGTCTCCAGCAGAACGGTGGCGACGCACATCGAATTCGAGCCTGACATCGGCGGCGTGTCCGCTGGCTCCATGATGATCCAGCCGAACTGCGCGCCTGGCGTCTTGGGCGGCACCAGCAGGTTCACATGCCTGAAGACGCCACCGCGAGGCTCGTTGAGAAGAAAGTTTCGCAGGGTCTGATCGGCGGCGATGAACCGGGCCTGCTCCCAGACGGTCTCGCCGGGCGGCGATGCAACGCCGCCGACGATTACATCACCGACCTCGCCTGCAGCGTGACAACTTACGACGTGAAGCACTTTCGAGGTGCGCATCAACGACACTCGCTCATTTCGGAATGATCAGAGGGAATGCGCTCCAATCAGCAGTATATCTGCTGCACCGGAACACCTTAGGCAGAGGCGACCTGACCTTGCGCCGTCAGGCGGATTTCCTCATGAAATAGAGGCCCGGCAGCTTGTCCGTGAACCCCCATTTTTCATAGAAAGGCACCATATCCTCCAGGCAGTAGAGCTCTCGGTGCTTGACATCGACGAGCGCTGGATCGTTCAGCACGGTCTCCATCAACAGGGCGCCCAACCCCGTGCCGCGCCATGTCGCCTTGACGATGATGTCGAAGATCATCGCCTTGTAGACGCCGTCGGTGGTGGTGCGGGCGAATGCAACGAGATCGTCGCCCTCGGGATCCACGAACGCGAACATCGGCCCACCCATTTGCAGGGCTCTTTCGGTGTCTGCCCGGGTTCGGCCCTTTGTCCACCATTCGGTCTGGAACAGGGCAACCAGCTGGTCGATCTGCAAGGATGTAAGCGACCGCTTGAGGACGAGGCGGCTTCTGTCTTGAGTGAGATTGGTCATGACGTTCCCAGTGACATTGGTGGTGGATTCCGATTTCGCGTTTCGTCCGCGAAAAAACGTTTCGTCAGGCAGCCAAGCTTTTCAGTCGAACAAGATCGCCTTCCGAGATTGGAATGCCGAAGCGCCCCGCCTTGAGGCGGTTTGCGTAGCGTCGTTGACCCGGCAATCTGTCCTGGCCGGCATGGATCAATCGTGAGCAAAGATGCGAGACCCGCTCGGCATATCCAGCATTGCCGCCACGCGCTGGGTCGATGACCAAAATCAATTGTCCGGCCTTCGGCGTCTGAGCGCCAGTGTGATCGCCAAAGTCGTTTTCGAAGGACAGTTGACCGCCCGTCAGCGCGCCGGCCATGAGCTCGACCATCAGCGCGATGGATGAGCCCTTGTAGCCGCCGAACGTCTTGAGCGCTCCGCCAGCCAGGATCGCGTGAGGATCGGTGGAAGGTCTTCCCGCACTGTCGACCCCGGTCCCAAGCGGAAGCGGGGTGTTGGCAAGAGCGTGCAGTCTGACCTCGCCATTGGCCATCACGCTTGTCGCCTGATCGACGACGAGCGGCTCGCCGCCCGCGACAGGCGTTGCAAAGGCAATCGGGTTCGTTCCGTAGACCCGCGCATGGCCGCCATGAGGAACAACATTGGCCAAGCCGTTGACGAAGCTGAGCGCGAAGAGGCCTTCACGGGCAAAAGGTTCGACATCGGGCCAGAGCGCGCTGAAGTGGTGAGAATTTCGAATGGCAACGATAGCGATGCCAGTGTCTTCCACCGCAGTCTTGATCGCCTCCGCGCCGGCAGCCAGCGCCGGTTGAGCAAAGCCGTTGCGCGCGTCGATGCGAATGAAGGAAGAGCTGACCGGATTGACGTTTGGCGTGGCCTTTCCGTCGACCCATCCGGTTGCGATCGATGCCATATACCCAGGAATTCGAAATATGCCGTGGCTGATCGCACCGTCCCGCTCACAGCCGGCGCAATTCGCGGCGAGACTATCGGCAACAATGCCCGAAGTTCCGTTGTTGAGAAAAATGTCGCGAAGGAGCAATCGGAGCTCATCGAAACTGATGTGGAAGTCAGCCTGTCGCGTTGTCATTGAGGCGCCTCAAGAAATTTCCGCAGGCAGTTTTCGAGCAAGCGCGAAACGTTGTTTTCGTAGCCATTGTGCGAAAGGGCGCCGCAGAAGGTGATCGAGCCCACGGAGAACAAGCCTCCGCCGTTGTCGGCCATCCCAAAAACTATGTTCGAACGGATGCCGCCGTAGGGTCGTGGACCGCCGTCGAAAACGCCGGGTAGTAGCAGCTCTTCAAACGTCGTTTCGAATGTCGGCCCGTGGCCTTCGGACACGGCGACGACGCGCACGAAATCCGGCGTACCAAGATCCGCGGCGGCCTGGTCGATTTCAAATCCCGCAGCGCCACCGCCGGAGAGGCCGAAGTCACCTATTTTCTGATCGCTTGGGATCCCGTCGAACAGGAATGCAAGATCGGCTTCAAACGACTCCTTGGTGCGAACATAGTAGGTGCCTTCAAAGGCGCCTTCGGCGGTGAAGCCGACACCGGCGATCTTCTGCGGCGCTATGCCGTTGCGCCGCCACAACCCGCCATACTCGCCGTCAAGCTGGTTGTAGTATTCGCCGGCCTCGCTGGCCCAGACGCGCATGCCGCCTTCTGCCCGGCGTATCTCGATCATATGAGGTTCGCCCGGATTGCGACCGATCTTCCAGTAGAAGCCGTTGCCGCCGAGATACATCAGCTTACCGCCACCCTCGCGGTAAGAGATGAGCGCTTCAAGCGTCCGACGGGTGTGATATTCCGGATGAGTCCCAGT
Source organism: Mesorhizobium sp. P2_A8 (assembly GCF_056404935.1). Lineage (NCBI taxonomy): Bacteria > Pseudomonadati > Pseudomonadota > Alphaproteobacteria > Hyphomicrobiales > Phyllobacteriaceae > Mesorhizobium > Mesorhizobium sp. P2_A8. Next base: position 445,611 of record NZ_JBFUDB010000002.1, on the reverse strand, counting down.
GAGGACCACATCGTATCCGGACAGCGCAGCCGTGCCGTCGCGATCCAGATCTTCGTCGGTCAAGACATCGAACGAGAAGCCCTTGACCCTCAGCCAGTCCGTCAGATGGGAGTCCGCGGAGAAATGGCGCATCCCGGAACCATTGGCGTCGAAATAGGTGAGATATCGCGGGCGCATTGTCATGATCGGCCGCAACCGCGATGACAGGGTTATGCCCGATCCGTCCGGATGGCGATTGTAGGTGGAGTGACCAAAGGCGCCGATATTATCGGGATTGTGGGGATAGGCGTTCCACTCTTCCACTCGCGCCTGCAGCGCGCCGGAGAAATTACCCCGGGCATGGTTGGCGTAGGCCATGTAGGTGAACGTTGGCGCCAGGAACAGGATTTTTTGCCTGGGCAAGCCCGGATCGCGCAGGACATAAAATGGGATGGTGTCGGTGCCGATTCCGTTGTCGACCAGGAGAGCGTAAACGCCCGAGGGCAGACCCGCCGGCACCTCGACCGCGATCGTTGTCGCCCACTTGCAGTCGCTCAGATCGTCGGCATGGAAGGTGATTGCCGCATAATCCTGCGGCGCAACCTTCCAATCCATGCTGCGACCGGTCCAGCTTGACGACCGCACCGCGCGCGTCGGCATGTTGATCAGCGTCAGACGGCGCGATCGGTCGATATCGTCCTCGATCCACTCGCGACCGGTATTGGCAAAGGTCCAGCTGGCGAGGACATTTCCATTCGCGTCGCTTACCCGCGGCGCTTCAATCGATCCGTTGAAGCAATCTTCGGCATGCCCAATCCAGATGGCGGCAAAGCAGATGTGATCGACACTGCGAAGCGCATCCACGACGTCGGTTGCCACCGCTGCGGTTTCTGAATTTTGGCCATTGTGGGTAGCCGACCTGCGGACCGAAACACCGTTGTCGTCGAATGCAACCTCGAGGTCGGTCCATTCGTTCAGGCGCAGAGCGAGCTTCAGGTCGACAGTGGTCTCGGGCTGCCGCAAACGCTTCAGAAAGAGAGCTCCGTCGACCAAAACCAGGGCCAGGCCCTTTGAGCCATCGGAATTCTGCAGCGAAAAAACTGTCTGAGTAACAGCGCCTGAGAGCTTTGGCTGGACAATCAGCCGAACGACCAGACCCGAGGTTTCGGACGGCCGCGAGATCGGTCCGACGGCACAGGAGCCTAAGTAAGCCGTCTGCTCGATTGCCGGATACCGCTGTTCCAATCCAAATTCGACGCTTTCGCTTTTCGTTCCTGGGCCGGCCGGATTGGGATCGCAGCAGTCGAGTCTGACAACACTTGCCCCCACATCCCGCTTGCCCCCGGACGAGATCTTGAACTCAAGAACGTCGCCCGCCTTTGCGCTCAGCGGCGCAACGTAGCCGATGATTGCGGGCAGAGGATGCTGGGGGTTGAGCATGTCGTACCAGGGTTAGAGCAACGAGCCGCCATTCGACCAACGCGCGCCCAAGCTTGCAAAGGCTCGGGGTTCGCGCTATCTTTAGATCGAATATCGTATACGATACTCGTTTGTCAACAGGCCCTGTTTGCCGGTCGCCCAACGCGCAATCCCAAGCCAATTTTGTCGGGAATATTGTATACGGACTGAATAGTATGTCAGACGAAGTTGGTCATCCCGTGATTCCACTCACGCGCAGCAAGTTGTGAACCTGGAGGTTCCCATTGCCATTAAATCCAGCAGGTCTGCCCTCTCTCGGCTCAGCCCCGACGGCTTCCGACCTCATCGCCAAGCACATACGCGAAGCCATTGTCACAGGCGAATTTGACGAAGGCGAGCCCATCCGGCAGGACGATGTCGCAAAGCTTTTCGACGTCAGCAAGATACCCGTTCGCGAGGCTCTGAAGCGTTTGGAAGCCGAAGGCCTAGTCGAGTTCCAGCGCAACCGTGGCGCCGTCGTCAAAAGTGTCTCGGAGCCCGAAATCGCGCAGATCTTCGAGGTAAGAGCGATGCTGGAGTCGAACGCGCTTAAATTGTCCGTGCCACACATGACGGCAAAGACGTTCCGGCGGGCCGAGCAATATTGCGACGCGTTCGCACGCGAGACCAATGTGGCCAGGTGGGCCGAGCTCAACTGGCAATTTCATTCCTGCCTGTATGAGGATGCCGACCGGCCCTTCCTCATGAACCTCATTCGGTCTGTCAACGACCGGATCGAGCGCTATCTGCGCATTCAGCTCACACTGTCGGGCGGGACCGGCGTCGACGACAGGGAGCATCGCGAGATTCTCGCTGCGTGTCGCGATGGCGATGCCGAGCGCGCAGCACGATTGCTGCACGACCACATCACCAAGGCATGCGCATCCCTACTGGCAAACATTCGCAAATAGACGCTTCGCGACCGGTGACGACACATCCGCAACTTTCTCTCTTGACGCCATCCGTTTATCGTATACGATATTCTAAATGAGCGTCACCGATGACTCTTTAGCATTTCGCTTTGGATCAGCGCATCCAGGTGGATGTGGATGAATCTTGCCTGCCCGCCACTCCGCGATGGACTGGCGAGAGACACCGCTTTGGGGAGTAAGATGAAGTACGAGAGGTCTTTGAACACGGTCGAGCTGCACACCTGCGGCGAGACATTCCGACTTGTCACGCAAGGGCTTCCGAAAATCCCCGGCAAGACCATTGTGGAGCGTGCCACCTGGTTGAAGCAAAACGCCGATCATTACAGACGCGCCGTGATGCTTGAGCCTCGCGGCCACAAGGACCTCTACGGCGGCTATTTGACCTCACCTGTCAGTGAAGGTGCCGATTTCGGCATCATCTTCCTCAACAATACGGATTACAGCCCGCATTGCGGCCATGGGGTCATCGCACTTGCAACGGCTGCCGTGGAATTGGGCTGGATCGAGCGGGTGTCCCCGGAGACACGCGTCGGCATCGACGCTCCCTGCGGTTTCATCGAAGCCTTCGTCGAATGGGATGGCGAACGGGTCGGCTCCGTTCGATTCGTGAACGTGCCCTCATTTGTATTCAAGCAGGACGTCACCGTTGAGACGCCAACGTTTGGGCAGGTCACCGGCGACATCGCCTATGGCGGCGCCACCTATTTCTATGTCGATGGGCGCCCCCATGATGTCGCCATCCGTGAAAAGGATCTGCAGCGGGTCATGCAGCTTGGTTACGAGATCAAGGCTGCCATCAACGCCAAGATGCCTTTTGTTCATCCCGAAATTCCCGAGTTCAACGATGTCTACGGCGTCATGGTCTACGGCGCTCCTCGGCACCAGGGATCAACGCAGGCCAATTGCTGCGTCTACGCCGATCGGGCGATCGATCGCTCTCCGACCGGATCGGGGACAGCCGGCCGGCTCGCGCAACTCTACCTGCGTGGCGAGCTGTCCGTCGGTGAGACCCTGGTGAACGAGTCGATTATCGGGACGATCTTCAAAGGCCGCGTTCTCAGCGAAACCAAGGTTGGGCAGTTCGATGCCGTCATCCCCGAAGTGAGCGGGCGAGCCTCGATCTGCGGCTTCGCGAACTGGGTCATCGATGAGGCCGATCCGCTCACTTATGGCTTCCTTGTACAATAGCATCGTATACGATATTCTAGATACGATATCGGCCAATCAATTCCATAAGGCTGCAAACCAAACAAAAGAGAGGAACTGAAATGCGCATTGCTCCCTTCATTTTCGCTGCCGCCCTGGCCTCCGGGCTCACGACCGCTGCACATGCCGACCAGCTCGACGACATCATCTCGGCCGGTAAGCTGCGCTGCGCGATCGAGCTCGATTTCCCGCCCAACGGCGCGCGCGACAAGGACAACAAGCCAATCGGCTTCGACGTCGATTACTGCAATGATCTGGCCAAGGCGCTTGGCGTGGAGGCCGAGATCGTCGACACGCCTGACCCCGATCGAATTCCCGCTATTCTTTCAGGGCGAGCCGATGTCGGCATTGCCGTTGCATCGGACACCCTGGAGCGGGCGAAGACGATCGGTTTTTCCATCCCCTATTTCGTCTTCAAGACCATTGTTCTGGTGCGGGAAGATTCCGGCATCAATAGCCCGACCGATATCAAGGGACACACCGTCGGCGGGCCGGCAGGCGCCTATGAGACCCTTGCTCTTGAAGGGACTGTCAAAAGCTTCAGCGACCCGAACGGCAAGATGCTGACCTTCCAGTCGCAATCGGACACCTTCCTGGCGTTGAGCCAGAAGCAGATCGATGCGACCTACACGACCTCGACCATCGCCACCGCCATCATTCAGTCCGGCAAATATCCCGGCCTGAAGATCGTCGGTGACGCTCCTGTCGACGCCGACTATTGCGCGATCCTGGTTCAGCGCCACGAGCAGGGATTGCTCAACTACGTGAACCTGTTCCTGAACCGGCAGGTGCGCTCCGGCCGCTACGCCGAACTCTACAAGAAATGGGTTGGGACAGAAGGCGGCCCGGCACCCGATCTTAGCGTTGCAGGCGTCTATCGATAACAAGCTCGCACCGTCGCGGACGCAGTCTGTGATTGCGTCCGCGACGCTCGGCGACACCAACCCGTATCCGCAAGAAGGAGCCTAGCATGGCATACACCTTCCAGTGGCGTCCCGTGCTCCACTCGCTGCCGGAGATGCTGTGGGGCGCGTTGGTGACCCTCGAAATCGCGGCCTTGGCGATGGCCATCGGCACGGTTTTCGCCATCCTGCTGGCGCTCGCAAAAAGATCGGGCGGAAAGACACTCACGGCTCTGGCCGACATATGGATCGAGACCGCGCGAAACACCCCTGCCCTGTTTCAAATCTACCTGATCTATTTCGGGCTCGGATCGTTTGGCCTTCGCGTCGACTCTTATTCCGCGCTGCTGCTCGGCATCACCTTCAACAATGCCGGCTACCTGGCTGAAACTTTTCGCGGCGGCTTCTCCGCTGTGCCGGAGACCCAGACGCGCGCGGCGCGCTCGTTGGGCCTGGGGCAGATCCGCACCATGTGGCACATCGTGCTGCCGCAGATGCTGCGCGCAGTGTTCCACGCCATGACCAATCAGATGGTTTGGTCGATCCTCATGACATCGCTGGGGACGATTGTCGGCCTGACCAGTGACCTGACCGGCGTCACGCAGCAATTGAACGTCGTGACATATCGGACCTTCGAATATTTCTTCGTCGCGGCCTGCCTGTACTACCTCATCTCGAAAATTTTCACGCTGTGCGCACGCCTGATTGCGTCGCGCCTGTTTCGGTACTGAGGAGCTGCGAAATGTTTTTTGGCGCCTCACTGTCCTGGAGCGACATTCTCTTCATGCTGAATGGCGCTGTCACCACCATCACCATCACCTTGGCCTCCGTCGCCATCGGTACCGTCCTTGGCGTCCTGTTCGGCCTCGCCAGGGCCGGTTCGCCCTGGTGGGTCAGCTGGCCGATCGGTGGGGTCCTCGACATCTTTCGGTCCGTTCCGCTGCTCATCCAGCTGGTGCTGTTCAATTCGTTCAACAGCATGTTTCGCCTTCATTGGCCGACCTATCTGGTGGCCTGCCTTTGCCTGGGCATCTACGCCGCCGCGTTCTGCACGGAAATCGTCAGAAGCGGCGTGACGGCAGTCCCCACCACCACGCGGCGAGCCGCCCGATCGCTTGGGCTGACCTGGTTTCAGGAGGTCGTGTCCATCACCTTGCCCATGGCAACCAGGATCGTGTTTCCGAGCTGGATCGGTCTGGCACTCGGGGTGATGAAGGACACCGCGCTGGTGCTCTGGATCGGCATCGTCGAACTCCTGCGAAGTTCGCAGATCGTCACGACCAGAGTGCAGGAGCCGCTCCTGATCCTGTCCATCGCCGGCGTGATCTATTTCCTGATGAGCTTCCCGATTGCGAGGCTCGGAGCACAGCTCGAGAAGAGGTGGCGGATACAATGATCGAGATAGAAGGCGTCCACAAAAACTTCGGCGCTCTGCACGTTCTCAAGGGCGTCAGCCTGAACGTGAACAAAGGCGAAGTTCTGTCGATGATCGGCGGGTCGGGCTCCGGCAAGTCGACCATGCTGATGTGCATCAACGGCCTTGAGGGCATTCAAAAGGGCCGCATCAGCGTCGACGGCATCGACGTCCATGCCAAGGGCACGGATTTGAACAAGCTTCGTCGCAGGATCGGCATTGTGTTCCAGCAGTGGAATGCCTTTCCACACCTCACTGTCCTGGAAAACGTCATGCTCGCCCCCAGAAAGGTGCTGGGCAAGTCGAAGCAGGAGGCGGAGGCCATTGCCGTCCAACAGCTCGGCCACGTCGGGTTGAGTGAAAAGTTGAAGGCGTTTCCGTCGCGTCTCTCCGGCGGCCAGCAGCAGAGAATGGCAATTGCCCGAGCGCTCGCCATGTCACCCGACTACATGCTGTTCGACGAGGTGACGTCCGCGCTTGATCCTCAGCTCGTCGGCGAGGTTCTAGACACGCTTCGCATGCTCTCGAAAGAGGGAATGACGATGATCGTGGTGACACACGAAATGCGCTTCGCGCGTGAAGTGTCGGATCGTGTCGCCTTCTTCTGCCAGGGGCAGATCCACGAAATCGGCACGCCAGGGCAGATATTCGACAGCCCACAAAAATCTGAGACCGCCGATTTCCTGCGCTCGGTCCTGTGACCATGCTCAAAATCGCCGATGCTGATACAACTTCGCTTCACCTGGACTACGATCGATTGATAGAGGCGCTCAATCGCGGGTTCGCTCAGGGCTGTGTCGTCCCGGTGCGCCACCATCACACCATCGAGAAAGAAGGCCAGCCCGACGCAACTTTGCTTCTGATGCCTGCCTGGAGCAGCGGCTCCGATGAAGTCAGATATATCGGGGTCAAGCTTGTGACCGTATTCCCGGGCAACACGGCCAAGGGCTTGGCCGGCCTCACATCAACCTATGTGCTCTACGATGGCGATACGGGACAGCAGTTGGCTATGCTGGATGGCAGCGTCATCACTGCGCGGCGGACGGTGGCGACATCAGCGCTTGCGGCGCGCTATCTTTCCCGGGAGAACTCCCGAAAACTGCTCGTCCTGGGCTCAGGCCGTGTGGCCAGTCTCATCCCTGAGGCCTATCGCGTCGTCCGTCCGATTGCCGAGGTGTCCGTCTGGGATATCAATTGGGAGAGCGCCGCCCGTATGGTTGCCGATCTCACAGACAAAGGGTTTTCGGCGTCCGTCGAGAGCGACCTCGAAGCGGGCGTCAGAAATGCTGACATAGTCAGTGCGGCAACGCTTGCGACATCACCTTTGATCCAAGGAGCGTGGCTCTTACCAGGGACGCATGTCGACCTGATTGGTGGATTCACGCCGAAGATGCGCGAGGCCGACTCTGAGGCCGTGCTGCGTGCAGCTGTCTATGTGGACACCCCAGAGGCGTTGCATGAGGCTGGAGACTTGAGCCAGCCATTGCGAGCGCGCTGATCTCGCCAAATCATATCCGCGGCACCCTAGCGGAGCTCGCGACGGGAGCGGTCCGCCAGCGAAACAATCCACAACAGATCACACTTTTCAAAGCGGTGGGCTCAGGCCTGGCGGATCTTGTTGCCGCGAAGTTGGTATTTGGCTCGCTTTGACGCAACGCACGCTCTTCAAGCCCGATGACAGACCTGCACGTGGGCATATCTACTTAGGCAAAACAACGCAGCCGGAATCGATGGTCTTGTTGATTGAGTGAAGGACGGCAGCACTCTCGCGATTCGACCCCCTGGAACAATGCACATCGCCTCCGGCAATTTCTGAGATCCATAGGAAAATCGCTGGGGGTAGTTTTTAGCCAGAAAGAGGGGGTTCGAGTCCACGTTGTGGGCCACCTCATAAAAACAAAGCAAAACCAATAACTTAGATAGGTCTTTTGGTAGGCCCGGAGGACGTACTAAGATCGTTGATTTTATTGAATTTTTCGTGGGCCGAAATCACAAACTTTCCCGTATCGTTCCGCATGGCCCCGCGAACCGGCACAGGACTTTGTCCGACCCCAATGGCCCCTTGCGAACACAAGCGGCCGTCGGAGCCGTATTCCGGAATGGCCGCAATGGGCCGGAAGCGGACTTGCGGCTTGGAGGCTTGGAATGTGAGAAGCGGACGTTCAGGCGCCCCCATGCATCGACGCGATCTGACCCATCTCGGAAGTCGGGCCGGATAGACTGTAGGCCAGAGTACCAATACAATCCCAGGTGCCGGGCTTTCTGAAAGTATTCAATCCGCATGGCCGAGATTCGAACCCAACGCCGCCTTGCCGCGATTCTGGCTGCTGATGTCGTTGGCTTTTCGCGCCTCATGGAGCACGACGAGGCTGGCACACTGGCCGCTCTCAAAGCGCGGCGGCGCGATGTTCTGGTTCCAGTAGTTGCCCAGCACCACGGCCGCGTGGTCAAGGTGATGGGCGACGGTGTGCTGGTGGAATTTGGCAGTGCGGTTGATGCCGTCCAATGCGCCGTCGAATTACAGAAGGGTTTTGCCGGGGCCAACGAGAGCGTGGCGGAGGCCTACCGCATCGTCCTGCGTATCGGCATCAATCTGGGCGACGTCATCGTCGAGGGCAGTGATCTCTATGGCGACGGTGTCAACGTGGCCGCGCGGCTGGAGGGTCTGGCTGAGCCCGGCGGCATCTACGTCTCCGCCACTGTGCACGATCATGTCACCGGCAAGCTGGCATTGGCGTTCGATGATCTGGGCGAGCACACACTCAAGAACATTGCAAAGCCAGTGCGGGTTTATCGCGCCGGAACAGGCGGGACCGGCAGACGTGCGGCGCAACCCGCGGCTGCACTCCCGAAAAAACCCTCGATTGCGGTCCTGCCCTTTGCGAATATGAGCGGCGATCCCGAGCAGGAGTACTTTTCCGACGGCATCACCGAGGACATTATCACCGACCTTTCGAAAGCGTCCGGACTCTCCGTCGTCGCGCGCAATACCGTCTTTACCTTCAAGGGCAAGGCGGTATTGATCGAGGAGGTGGCGAAGAAGCTGAATGTCGCCTACGTCCTGGAAGGAAGTGTACGCAAGGCTGGAGGGCGAGTGCGTATCACGGCTCAGCTAATCAATGGTCGTGGCGGTGACCATATCTGGGCCGAGCGATATGACCGGACGCTGGACGATATCTTCAAACTGCAGGACGAGATTTCCAAGACTATAGTCGACGTGCTCAAAGTGAAGCTGTTGCCCGAAGAACTGGCGACAATTACAAACCGCTCGACCGACAACCCAGAGGCTTACGAGACGCTGTTGATGGGCAGGTCGTTCCTCAATAGGGGAGTCGAGACCAAGTTTATCAAAACAGCGCAGCGACTGTTTGCCAGAGCTGTTGAAATTGACCCAAATTATGCGCGCGCTTATGCCGCTTTGGCTGATTGTGAGTGGCTTCTGTTGACTTGCAACGATCCCGACGCCAGCTTTGAGGCAGTCCTTTCCAACAGCACACGGGCGCTGGAACTTGAGCCAGGTCTCGCCGACGCCCACGCATCACGTGGCGGGGCCTTGTTCGTACATGGCCGGTATGCCGAGGCGGAAGTGGAGTTCGAGCGAGCTTTAGAGTTAGACGCCAGTTCTTCCGATACCTATTTCTCTTACGGCCGGAATTGTTTCATTCAAGGTCAATACGAGAAAGCTGCTGCTCTGTACCAGCGTGCCGCATCGTTGTCACCCGATGACTATCGGGTCTGGACCAATCTAGCGATGGTCTATGTTTCACTTGGCCGCAGCGACGACGCCAAGGAAGCAGCAAGGCAAGGTGTTCTGGGTGTGGAAAAGGAAGTCAAAGCGCATCCCGACAATGCCACCGCGCTATGTTACGGCGCCACAATGCTGGCGGAAATTGGCGAGATTGAACGCGCGCTGTCGTGGGCCTCCCGTGCTGAAATGTTCGCCGGAGACAACATTGCGGTTCAGTACAACATAGGCTGTTTTTATGCGAAGCTGGGCAAGACGGAGCAGGCTATCGATTGCCTGGAACGTCAGCTAACTGCATCACATGCCTACCTCATTTTGCGCATGCCTTGGATGCGTCAGGATAGTGACCTCGACTCGATCCGCGCTCATCCCCGTTATGTCGCGCTTGTCCATCGGATAGAGGCCCAAATAGCCGCGACTGGTGCTCGAATATCAGCAGGCTACGAGGAGAGTGAAGCAACAACCCTGAATATGAAGCCCAGAAAATGAGCTGGTTGAGGGCAGGTCCGTTCCTGGCGCAACCCCGACCTCCAGCGTGGTCACCGGATATGTCTGCTTTCGGGCAACCACAGAATTGAACTCTACGACCGAGATGAAGCGCATTGCTGGCAGGCGGCTTTTGGGCCGCAAGCGGACTTGCTGCTTGTAAGCAGGGAACATCAGAAGCCGACATCAGCGATACCTGCTGACCCAAAGCACTGTAGGAGCAGGTATATCACCTCACCAATCTTCAGGCTCCGATTACTGGCATCGCAACCAGGATGGAGCCTTCTTCCACCTTCGCCGGATAGATTTTCAAATTGACACAAGGCGGCAGCCGCTTGGCCGCGCCGGTGCGATAATCGAAGGCACCGGCATGCTTTGGGCATTCCACCTCGTAGTCCATGACCAGCCCGTCGGCGAGATGGACGGCCTCATGTGTGCACAGGCCGTCCGTGCAAAAGACCTCGTCGTCGGGTGAGCGGAAGACCGCGTAGGTCCGGCCTTCATGGTCGAAGCGGCGGGCGCCTTCCTGTTCGATGTCGTCGAGGTTGCAGGCTCTGATCCAGCTGGTCATATTTCTCATCCGTAAAATTCGATCGCAGCGGACCTCCGGACAGCCTCATGGCCACCCGGAGGCTCAGTCTTGGGATCAGTTCTTGTTGAGGTAGTCGGCGGCGTTGGCCGGGGTCACCAGCTCGAACGGCACGTAGACGACGCGGTCGACCTTCTCGCCCTTGGCCAGCGCAAGGGCGGCGTCGACACCGCCACCGCCCTGCCCCTTGGCGTTCTGGAACACCGTCACAGAGAGGTCGCCGGCCTTCATCGACTGCAGTCCGTCCTGCGTGGCGTCTATACCGCCAACGACCACATTCTTCATGTCGATGCCGTTGGCCTTCAGCGCCAGGATGGCGCCGATAGCGGATTCGTCATTGTTGGCGATGACGGCGTCCGGCGCGCCGCCGGCGGTCAGCCAGTTGGTCATCAGGTTCTGCGCATTGTCGCGCGACCATTCGGATGACTGCTTGTCGACGATCTTGATGAAGTTGCACATGTCGGTGCTGAAGATCTGCTCGACATCCTTGGTCCGCTGCAGGGCCGCCTGGTGGACGAGGCTGCCCATGACGATGTAGGCGTTGGCGCCTGCCGACTTGCCTTTGGCGCGCAGCATCTTGCACACCTCGAACGCTTCCAGCGTGCCGGACTCCACCTCGTTGGAGCCGACATAGACCTGTTTCTCCGGCAGGTTCGCCATGTCTGACGGTTCGAGGTTGACGAAGACCAGCGGGATGCCGGCCTTGGCGGCTTCCTCGCTGAGCGTCCTAGACGCATTGGTGTCGACCAGCGTGACGATGATGGCGTCGACGCCGCTGGCGATGAAGTTCTTGACCTGGTCAAGCTGCTTGGCGACGTCGTTCTGCGCGTCCTCGACCTGGATGCCGGCGCCCTTTTCCTTGGCGCGGGCTTGCATGCCGTCCCTCAGCAACGTCTGAAAATTGTTGTCGAAGTTGACGATGCTGACGCCGATTTTTGCAGCCATCGCATTGGTCGACATAGTCGCGGTGAATGCCGTCGACATCAAGGCTGCCAACGCTGTCGAAATGAGAAGTTTCTTCACGGTTTTCCTCCCTTGCGGATGGAGTGCCGGTTCACTCCTCCTTTGACTTCCGGCCCTTGCGGGATGGCTTGCGATGACGGCCGGAACCGCCTCGCGTGGCTGTCGGTTCGGGCTGTCTGTTCAAGCCCCTATTGGGCGGCGTTGGCGCGCGCCTTCTTCTTCTCGTAGCGGGCCTGCATGCGGGCCTCGCCTTCCTTGCTGCCGTCGTGGAAAGTGCCCAACCATCGGTCGAACGGGATGAGCCCGTCGCCGTAGTTCACCTCGAAATATTTGTGATGGAGGTAGTGGATGTAGGCGTGGCTATCGATGCTGGTGTCCTCGCCAAGCTCGACCTTGTCAAAGCCGACATGACCGGGAATCGCGCCGAAGCCGGCATAGTGGAGCTGGTAGAGCACGAGCAGCGGGTTCGACGGGATGATCAGGTGCCAGAATGCAACGCCGAGATAGCCGAACTGCTCGACCGGATGCATCGACAGCGACGACCACGGCGAGGGGTTCACTGAATTGTGGTGCACCGAATGCACCCATTTGTAGAGCGGCGGCCAGTGGATCGCCCGGTGCAGCAGGAAGAAATGCGTCTCGTGGATGATCGGCACCACCAGCGCCAGGCAGAACAGGTAGACTGGGTGCTCGGCGACCGTTAGCCACGGCACGTAGCCATTGGCGTAGGCATAGAGGATCGCCACCTCGATGGCCGTCCAGATCGGCATGCCGGTACCGAAGGTGCGCAGCATGTTGTCGAGGTTCTGATTCTCGAAGAAGAACGCCTTGCTCTTCTGCTCGGATGGCCATTTGCCGTTGTATTTGAAGCGGTTGCCTTGGGCTCTCAAGATGTAGAGTCGAAGCTCGAAGACGCCAAAGAAGACGAGCAGCGCCGCACAGTTGACGAGGAAGAGGCGCAGGATCCAGCCGACGGAGAGCGTCTTCATCACCTCGACGTCGGGCAGCACGAAGCGCCACCACGCCACCGCTGACAGCGCGAAGAGCAGATTGTAAGGCAGGAAATAGCTCGGCAGCCATTTCACCAGCGCCAACGGGCGCGGCGGAAAGGTAAACAGCGGCGCGGTGCCGGCCGGCTCGCTCGGAGCCCAGTCGCCTCGTTTGTTGCGAGTGCCGTATTTCAGGTCGTCCATAGCGATCTCACAGAGATTGGGAAAGGGTGAGGAAGCGGTCGTAGGCGGCATCGTCCATGTCGACCTGGTGCTTCGCTTCCGGATAGGCGCCGGCTGTCACGTCGCGGCCGAAGGCGCGGAAGGCACTGATGCGCTTTTCCTGCAGCTCGGCCTCGAGCGTGACGAAATCGGCATAGCGCTTGGCATGGCGCGGATAGTGGCCGGTATGCGTGCCCAGCACGTCGCTGGAAAACAAATACTGCGTGTCGCAGGCCGAACCGCAGCCCATGCCCATGGTGATCAGCGGGGTCGAGCGGGTGATGTGCTCGGCAAGCCGCACCGGCACGACTTCGACCTCGATGCAGGCGGCGCCCGCATTCTCCAAATCCTTGGCGGCGCGCAGCACCTTGAAAGCTTCCTCCGCCGTGCGGCCAATGGCGCGGAAATTGGTCCAGGTGGCGAGGTTCGGCACCAGGCCGACATGACCGGTGACCGGAATGCCCTCAGCCGCCATCGCCTCGATGAAGCGCGGCGAGTGCGAGCAATAGACGGCGTCGGCGCCGCGCTTCAGCATGGCGAAACCGAGCCGCACCGCCTCGTCGGGCGAAGCGACCGCGCCGTGCTGCATGCCGACCGAGAGGAAGGCGAAGGGCGCCGCCTTGCGGATCGGCTCCAGATTGTGGTCGGGCTCGCAGGACAGGATCACGATGTCGCAGGCGACCGCGGCGGCCGCCTCGGCCGGCGTGTCGACATGAAGCTGCAGCCATTTCTTGCTGCCCTTGGCGCTCCTGAGGTCGTAAGCCGTCGGCCTTCTCGTCACTGGTCGTCCTCCCTTCGCGGAGCGCCATCACATGTGGAGAATGCCCCCTCACCCGGATTGCCATCGATCTGTGGCAATCCGACCGTCTGCCGCTTGGCGCCAGCCTCTTCTCCCAACGGAGAAGCCTGATGCGACGCGGCCGGATGAGGGGGCGAACTTCATATGCGGTCGCCGTCCGTTCCCGGCGAGTTAGCACCGCGACGGACGCGAAAGCTCGCTATACCTTGATCAAATCAGATCAAAGGTTCTCGGCGGTGAAGGTGACGAAGCGGATCGGCGGGTTTTCAACCGCCAGGTCGTGCAGGTTCAATGTTGCCAGCACGAGGTCCATGGCTCGCCTGGCCTGCGCCTCGGGTGCTTGGTCGAGCACGACATCCATCGTGCCCTCGCGCAGCGCGGCGGCACTGCGCTCGGTGAGCTCATGGCCGACGAAAAAGACCTGGCGTCCCAATGGGTGCCGCCGAAGCACATCGTTCAGCGCTGCGTTGGCGCCACCGGCATTGTAGAGGCCGGCAAGGTCCGGCCAGCGCTTCAAGGCTTCCAGAAGCTGCTCGGCGTTGCGGTCGCCGTCGTCATGGCCGAACAGCGCACCGACCAGTTCGAAATCGTCGGTCGCCCTCTCCATCAGATAGTCGAAGAATCCACGCACGCGGTCGCGATGCACGCGGTAGATCTGGCTGTGGCAGACCGCGACCACCTTGCCTGGATGCCTCTGCATGCGCGACAGCATGAGGCCGGCCATGCGCCCGGCCGCGTAGTTGTCGATGCCGACATAGGCGCCGCTGGTGCCGGAAATCTCAGTGACGATCTGCACGGTCGGGATGTTTTGCCTCTCCAGCTGACTCAGCGCCGCGCCAACCAGCGGATGGTCGGGAACCGCCAGAATGAGGCCTGCGCGTCGCATCTCTGGATCGAGGATCCGCCGCGCGATTGCCGCCGGATCCGCCTCGTCGAGAAAGGTGCGGTGGACGGCGATAGTGCGGTCGAGCGTCGCGGCGATACGCTCGAAAGCGCGAGACAGTCGGGCAAAGAAGGTAGCGTCCGGGCGCACCAGGATGACCTCAATCCTGATCACCCCGCGATGAGCTTCCGGCAAGCGGCGAGGATAGTCGAGCGAGCGAGCGGCGGCGACGACCTTCTCGACGGTGGCAGGCGTGACGCCGCCCCTGCCGTTCAGCACGCGCTCGACCGTCGCCGTGCCAACCCCGGCGCGGCGGGCGATCTCAAGAAAGGTGGGTTTCGAAATCTTGGTTCCCTCGCCGTCAGGACATTGATCCGCAGATCCCTAAGGAGTCGCAGCCCGGGATGTTCGGCATCGATGCATCGGCTGTCCAGCCGTTATTGCTACTAGGCTTTGAGGAAGTCGGGTTGAGCACCACCGCCCCTTCAGCGCGGTCGCCGATAACGTCTGCTTCCAGTCACTGGCGAAGCTGACTTTAACGGCCGATATGAGGCGCGGCCTAGCTGCTTTTGGGCCGGAAGCGGACGGGCAGCTTCGGGCGCGAAATTCCGGAAAGCAGAGGTGCTTGAGCTGACGGAGCATCCTCTGGGGAAGATCGGATTATTTTGTCAAGGGGCGCCGATCAGACTGGCTCCACGGATTTGACGTTTCCATCGGTATCGATCAGGCAGCTTGTCTTCTTGCCGCCGGCGTTGAGTTCGACTTGATAGGTTTTCGAGTCGCCAGCATCGTCAATGCCGCCAGCGACGCTCTCCAAAAATGTCGTCGAAATCGAGTGCCCATGTTCCTCTCTCACCCTCGCCGTCAGTGATTATTTCATGCACCCTTTGGCAGGATTGCACTTCTTGCCACTGGCGTCTGTTTTCTTGCTGCCTCGACTGCCGGTCAGGCCCTCGACCTCCTTGCCGTAGTTTTCTCTGGTGTTCTGATCGACAACAGCAACGGGCGCCGCGATCACCAATCCCGCGGCACTGCCTGCCGCGGCCGCAGCACCTGTCGTCGCCTGCACGATGGTGTCGCCGAGACCGACCCTGCTGTCGGTCAGGGTCTGGCCGTCGGCCATCCGCGCCCCGATCAACTGCACGATCTGCGGCGAGGCGGCAAACTTGCCATGGTTCAGACTGTCCCCGGATTTGACCTTCGTCAAATCGATAACCGTTACATTCTCGCTCGCAAGTTCTTCCTTGTAGGGAGCCTCTTCCGGATTGATCGATCCCAGCCGAGGGATGTTGCCCCAAATCCGTCGCGAGACTGCCAGCGCTCGATCGTCCTGAGAGACAAAGAGCGTAAACTTGGGGTGCTGTTTGCCCATGTCGGCGATCTGGGTGCGAAACACATCGACATCGACGTCCGGGGCAGCAAGCATGACGTTCTTGAACTTCGCCGGCAGGCCGCCATTGCGGATGGCCATCTGACGCAGGGATTCCAGCGCAAGCCAGTTGCCCATCGAATGCGCCAGGATCGAAACCTCTTTCACCTCGGGATCGCGAGCCAGGTACTGGAACAGCAATTCTACCGCGTCTCGCGTGTAGTTGGTGCTTTCGCGATCATACCCGTAGGCTAGCGTGCTACCTCGCGACGGCCAAGTGACCAGGATGGGGGCGCTGCTTGTGCCCGTGTCCTTGGCGATCTGGGCGAAGCGATAGACTGCGTCCTCGAACCGATTGTTGAACCCGTGGATGAAAACCAGGACACTATGGTCCGGGCTCCTCTTTACGGAAGCGTGCAGCCAACCCTTGGCCGACTGCACCGATAATTCTTCGGCGTTCAGAACCGCGAAATCGGTCGCCGGGTTCGATGGCAGCTTCTTGGGCCAGGCGACCTCGCCGACTTTGCGGACCGATGCAGGCGGGATCGACACCGTGATGTCGGCAAACGAGGGAGCCATTCCGCGTTCGCCCGTGTACATTTCTGCGGGGTTGGAAGACCGGCTGCGGGTGGTCGCTACTAGCATGTTTATCTTGCTGGATGACGGTGACGTGTCGGCGACAGGCAACAGCACGTTGGTGGGTCGCGACGCGCATCCTGCCAGCAGTGCGATGACTGCCGGAAAAATCAGAGCCCACTTCATACGCGTGACTTTGGACCTGGTTACTTTCACGCGTACTCCCCCGAGCTGTTTGAGCCCTGTCGCCGACAATTCTCAGTTGATGTGAACGACCACGTATTTGGTGCCGGTGTGCTGGTAGTAGGTGGCGCCACAGTGCCAGTACCAGGCGCCGTTGACCGAAATCTTTGCGCAGCCAGCGGGAAGGCTAGCCACATAGACGCCCGTTCTGCGGACTGTTCGCCGCACCACGCGCCGTGTCGTGCGGCGCCCCACGCCTGCTACGCTTCTGGGCGTAAGAGGCCGACCGACCTTCGCCATCGCTTCAGACGACACCGAATTTCCTGTTGCCAGCGAGACCGGGTCAACTTCAACAAATGTTGCCAGCGCCAGGGCAAAAATGAGCGCGCTCCGCAAGCTGAACTTCGATTTCATGATTTCCTCCATTGGTCAGTTGTCGTCATTACGTCCCGGCTATTGGCCGGTTATCAAAACTATGTCTTCGGAAAGAGGAATGTGACGCCGGTTCGAAACCCAAAACCGTCAGGTCCGTTTTCCGGGCTCTCCGCCCAGTAGCGCACACTCGCACTCAGGCTGACCGGCTGCTTGCCGAAAAGCACCAGTTTGGATGCCTGGAAGCCGATGGGAACCGACCATTGGCTTGCTCCCCAATCGTATGTGCTCTCGGTGCTGAGCGTGAACGTCCAGGCGTCCTTGGTCGTGTAGGATATGAAGGGCTGCAGGTAAGTCGCGCTGATTTCGTTGCGGTTCTCGTCGCCCGCAAACGACCAGATATGATTAGCCAGAAGGCCAACCGTCCACCCGTCGAATTGCTTGAGGACGACGACCGTTGGCCCGGCCCCCCATTTTTGTCCGCCGAGCAATGGGTCGGTCGCAGTAGGCAAAAGGAACACCGGCCCTACGCCCCAGATAATCCCGCTGGCGCCGGTTATAGAGGGCGAGAAGAACAGGCTTTGAGATATGTCCCCGAGCCCGACCTGATCGCCGGACGGACCCGCAATGTCGTTCTGCCAGGCTATAGGCACTACGGTGCGCGAAATGAGGTTCCAGTCGTCGTTGAGCGTAATCGGGATCACCGGCTGAACATTGACATAGGCCTTGTCGCCATCGTTCGGGCCATAGCCGCTGTCGTAGTTGAACTGGATTGGCACGCTGATCAGCGAGGCGATGGGGTTGGACAACTTCTTGGCGAGATCCTCGCTGCTATCTTCCGCCCAAGCTGCTGTCCCAATAAGCCATGATGGGAGCATCGCCACGGCCCTTTTCCGGTATCGACCGCCGGACACAGCTTTCAAAGCCAGCACTCCCTTCGACAAAGGTATCGCGGAGCTCAACGCTGCGAACCAAGATTGAAGCCAGCTCTTCGGGCAGCTTCGGATTCGAGGACGACTGCTCCAACTTCCCCGATCAACCGATCCACCAGTTCCTGCCACTCGGTTCGCCTGGCCGCGCGCAACTCCGGCGCGATCAGATCTACCTTTGAAAGTGCAAGCTCCGCCTCCGCGAGTTCCTCGCACATCTCACGAAAGCTTTCGTTGCGATCCATCAGACGATGAATCGTCAGTTCGAATTGCGGGAACCGACGTACCGCCGCCGAAGCCGCACTATGTTTTCTGAGCTGTCCGCTTTGAGTGGCCATGACACAATTCAATGATCTGGCCGAATTATATTGGCCCGAGGTTCCGGCGGAATGTAAGTTACGTGGAAGAGTGTGTAATCGCCCAACGAAAAAGCCGGCAGAAAGCGTTTGGGGACAATGCGAGCATCGATCACCCAGGCTGGGCCAACCACAGGGAGGTCGGTGTAAAGCTTTGCCCGTATTGCTGTGATTTCGCTGGGCCATATTGTCATGAGCCAGTCGTGGAATGTAAGCTACGTGAAGGAGTGAGTTGTCCCCCTAGAAAAAGCCGGTAAAAAAGGCGTCTGGGCAAGCGAGGATGGGTTGATACAGCCGGGGACAAACTTAGCGAGAGGAGACGATCTCTTTGTTGGAGATTGCCGCACGCAGCTTGCTCTTATTCTTAGCAGTCAGGATTTCGATGCCACTGATCGCGAGCATCGTTTTTTTCGCTATGTCGTGGAGGAGGCGCTGGCTGGCCGTGGCGATCGCATCAAGGCCTATTCGATTGCGGTCGAAGTGTTTGGTCGTGGGGAGTCCTTCGATCCCCAGTCAGATCCGATCGTACGCATCGAGGCTGGTCACCTTCGACGGGCGCTTGAGCGCTATTACCTGACCTCCGGACAGGCCGATCCAATTCTCATCACCATCCCGAAAGGCGGGTATGTCCCCGACTTTTTGCGTCGTGAGCAAACTCCCGTCGCGCAGCCCGCCGCCGCGGTCATGTCGCTGCCGGTCGCCGAACTCCCACCGCAGCGGATGTCGTCGCGATTGCTGGTTCCGGCCGCGTTCGTTGTCTTGCTGGCAGTTGGAATTGCAGCATCGGCCTGGTGGTGGACGTCCGCCAAAACCGGTGTCCCCGAAAGACCGCGCGTGCTTGTTGAAGCCTTTGAAGATCAGAGCGACTCCCAGGATGCGGGGCGCATAGCAAGCGGGCTAAAGCAGGAGATCGTCGAAAAGCTTTCCAAGTTCAAGGACATCGTGGTTATGGAGTCCGCGGGAAAGGCTGACGACCCTACAATATCGCCACCACGCTTCGTCGTTGCGGGAAGCGTCACACTGTCGACTGATGCCTTTCACCTGCAGGTGCGAATGATCAAGCGGGCCGACAACTCGATTCTTTGGGCCAACAGGTACGATGGCCGGCTGAACGTCGCGGCATTCATCGATGCCCAAACCGAGATAGCGAATAGCGTTTCAAAGACCTTGGCGCAAACTGATGGTGTAATCTTCCAGGCGGACAGCAATCTCTTTGTGAGCAGGCCTCCCGACGATTGGGCCGCATACAGTTGCACGCTCGCTTTCTACGAATATCGCTCGGATCTTGATCCCGAACGCCGTTCGTCTGTCCGCACATGCCTAGAGCAAGCCGTGGGTCGCTTCCCAAGCTATTCGAGTGCCTGGGGTCTTTTGTCGTTGACCTACATCGATGACTATCGATTCGGGCTTTCGGCTGATCCCGCCTTGTCAGTATCGAGGCTGCAGAGCGCCTTGGTCGCTGCGGGGCGAGCTGTGGAACTTGATCCTGTCAATATGCGAGGCCGCCAGGCAAAAATGGTTGCCCTCTACTTCGACAGACAGATCGAAGCATCTTTAAGACTCGGCAAGGAAAGCCTTGCAGTCAACCCGAACGACACTGAGTTTCTGGGCGAATATGGCGAGCGTCTGGCGGCGTCCGGAAATTGGAAGGAAGGCTGTTCGATGATCGCGGAGTCCCGCCGGCAGAATCCTGGAGCCTCTGCCTACTATGAGGCGGACCTGGCCATTTGCTCCTATTTCGGCGGCGACTATTCGAAGGCAGCCATGTGGCTTGAGAGAACCCCTGCGCTCCAGAACCCGATCTACCATTTGTATGGCGCAGCTATCTTCGGCGAGGCCGGAGACACCGTCAAAGCTAACCAGGAACGCATTTGGCTCGAACAACATCAGCCAGTTCTGGTGAAGAACATACGCCAGCAAATTTCGATGCGTTTGGGCCGCGCGGAAGATCGCGAATTCGTTATCGGCTCGCTTCGGAAAGCGGGGCTGAAAATCGCCGACTGACCGCTGTGGGATTACCGTCCCGATGCGTACGCTAGTCGGCGATAAGCGGCACTACTCTGTTGTCTTCGGCGCGGCGGGTGAGAAGGCAAAGCCAACCCAAAGGTTCCAGCCTGAAGCTCGGTTTTCGCGGGCGAATTCCCAGTAAGCCTTGGCGTTGAAAACGCCCTGAACCTTATCGCTCACGGGGAACAGGTAGCCGATTTGCGGGCCGATGCCAGCGACACGCGATTTGAAGTCCCCAAGCACCGCTCCACTCCCACTGTCTCCAGTGAGCTGCTGGTAATAATACCCCCCAGCTCCAACGAAGAACTGCTTGTTCAGGAACTGCGCGGCGGCCCAATCGATGTGCATATCCACACCGTTCTGGTAGTCCGTGTCGGGATTTTTGAAGTTGTAGGTAAACCCGACAACGGCGGATGCTTCCCTGCCGTTTGTCGGATTGAAATAGGTGTAACCGCCGCCAGCATCGATGGCTGCATGGCCGAGGCCGAGATTGGCCAAGCGGTCGGCGTCATAGGCGCCGACCGGGATGTCCCCGGCAAGATAGGTCATGTAGTTGTTGACGCCGGCGTTCCACTTGAGCGTCGCCGTTGGATAGAGATCACCGAAGCCCGTGACCGTGTCGGTCCTGCTGCCGGAGATGGGGACGCCTCCAGGCCCCGACAGCACGGAATCTACGCCGACCACGCTACGGCCTCCCGCCGTCAAAGCACTCAGCGTCAGCTGCGCGCCTCCCAGGACCGGCGTCTCGAACGTATAGCTTGGCCCGAAGATAACGAGGTTCGCCCGCCCGTCCAGACCGACGTCGACCTGCCCACCACGCGGGAACTCCTGCCCTCCGCCTGCCCCGACCGATCCGTGATAGTAAATCGTTGCCCAAGACCAACCGGGGGTCCCGGGGGTCGCGGCGAAGCTGCCATATTGACCTGGGAGCCAAAAGCTGACGCCATTCTCATCGGCATGACCAATTGCCGGTAGAAGAACAGAGCCTGCCAGCGCGGCAAACAAAACGCGATGATAAATCATTGGTACCCCTCGACTTTCATTTTTCGCCATCCCCAGGCGCCATTGAAGTTCAGTCTTCGCCGGTCTTGGGCCGGAATTTGTCCCCGCTGGTCTCAGCATTTCCGCTCTCCGAATCGCGGCCAAAACCGCGGCTTCGTGCGATGAGCCGAAATCCAAGATGTGAGATCGAGGTATCTATCGGCTGTGCCATGCGGGCGGCAGGCCGATAGCGTCTGCAATAGTTCGGCGCACACAGATGCGAACCACCCTTGGTGACCTTGCGCGGTATCTGCACCTCGGGCTCGCGTGGGTCGTAGCTCTGCTCTTGGCGTCCACCTCGTGGATTGGCCGCCGTGCAGCAGGGGCTATCAATTGCGCCGTGGTCCCGATACCAGTCCGACGTCCATTGCCAGACATTGCCGGCCATATCGTAGAGGCCATAGCCATTGGGCGCAAACGACCCCACCGGAGCGGTGTATTCGTACCCGTCATCGACGGTGTTGCGGTAGGGGAAATCGCCCTGCCAGATATTCGCCATATGCTGTCCGCCAGGGGTCAGTTCTTCGCCCCAGGCATACTCGGCGCCTTCCAACCCGCCACGTGCCCCGAACTCCCATTCCGCCTCGGTCGGTACTTCCTTACCGATCCAGGCTGCGTAGGCCTCGACATCCTCGTAGGCAATGTGGACGACAGGATGGTCCTTCAGCTTCTTGATGCTGCTCGCCGGTCCGCGTGGATGGCGCCAATTTGCCCCACCGACATACATCCACCAATTGTAGTGGTTGCGCATATCCACAGGCTCTGTGGGCTTCTTGAAGATGGTGGAGGACGGCAACAGCCTGTCCGGCAAAGCGCCGGGATAGTCCGCCGGGTTTACCGGCCTCTCAGCAAGCGTGATATATCCAGTTTCTGCAACGAAACGTTCGAAATCGGCATTGGTAACAGTTCGGCAATCCATCCAGAAGCCATCGACACGGACGCGGTGTGCCGGAGCTTCCTCTGCATAGCCTTTGTCCGAGCCCATCAGAAACTCGCCGCCTGGAATCCAAACCATCTCCGAAGAGGACGGCGTAGGCCGAGGCGCCGGGATGTCAGGGTAACCCGCAAGAGTGTTGCTGTTGCGCATCGATCCGAGAATTCTTCCCTATCTGCGGTTTACCCTCGCTAGCAGCAGCTTCGTGAGGGCAGGACTTCTTCGCCGACGCGGCTGTTAGCCTATCGGTCCAGCCGAAGGCCTACTTTGCACTTCACCTCCAGCGCAACACAGGTCACGTCAGTTTGGGTTCGGCGCGCCAGCGTCCTGCGTGCTGCCGCCCCCAGGGTTCACATCGATCGTCACTTTCTTGATTGTTCCGGTAAAGCCGTTGTCGCCCTGGGCGTAGTCAGGAGTCACCGGGCTGTAGAGGTCCACGCCAACATCGGCGGTCTCAACGCCGTAGATAAACGGAATGGTGCGCTCGATCCTGCCCGAGGCGACCGCTTTCCCGCCGATCGAGAGCTTCCCTGTGCCGCCTGCCCCGAACTTGCCGCCGTCATAGGCAAACTCGTAGACGAGTGTGACAGGCCCAGCAGGCAGCGGCTCGTTGGAAGCGATGGTCGTCACGACGCCGAGGAAGTTGTAGGCGAATTTGGGTTTGCCATCCTTCACGTAAAGGCTCCAGCCTGAGTGCGAACCGCCCTGTGCCAGGATTACTCCCGAAGCGCCGTTGTCCGGGACTTCCAGTTCGGCAGTCACCGAGGAACTCCGGTTCTTCACGTCGATGAAGGCATTCTCCTTCATGCCAACCATGCCGGGATAGACCGCCAGTGACGTACGGCCTCCCATATAGTCTGGACGCCCCGCCAGCCCGGCATTGAATCGCTCCTGGGCTCGATCGTCAAGCGGCAGCACGCTGTACTTCACCGCCTCAACCAGGAACGCGTCCTGCAACTCTCTGAGCTTGTCCGGGAACTTTTCCGACACATCGATGGCGCAACTGAAGTCTTCCGCCGTGTTGAACAGTTCCCATTTGTCCTCGGCGTAGGTGCTGCGGGGCTTTGGCTCCCACGACACCTTGTGCAGCGTCGCAGCGTACCATCCATCCTTGTAGATGCCGCGGTTTCCGTAGACCTCGTAATACTGCACTGTATGAGCCGACTTGGCCTGTGCGTCGGTGAACGAAGCGAGCATACTGACGCCTTCCATGGGCTTTTGCGGTGCGCCGTTGACTGTCTTGGGATGCGGCAAGCCCGCTGCCTCCAGAATGGTCGGCACGACGTCGATCAGGTGGTGGTACTGGTTGCGTATTTCACCTTTTGCTGCGATTCCTTTCGGCCAGCTGACTATTGCAGCGTTGGTGATGCCGCCGTACTGGGTGTGGAGTTGCGAATAGGCAAACGGCGTGTTGTCGGCAAACGACCAGCCGGCCGGCGGCGTCATGGCGGAGTGAGGCCCCCCTACGTCATCGAGGTGATCAAGCTGGAATTGAAGTGTCTCCGGCGATTGGTTGAAGGTGCTCATGGTGTTGTGAACGCCAATGCGTCCGCCGTTGGGGCTCGCCCCGTTGTCACCCGTGACATAGATAATCAGCGTGTTGTCCAGCGCCCCCATCTCATCGACAGCCTGGATGACCCTCCCGATCTCGTAGTCCGTCAGCTCGGCGAATGCCGCAAAGAGTTCCTGGTAGCGGACACAGATCTTCTTCTCATCAGGGCTCAAACTGTCCCAGTCGTCGGCAATAGGGGCTTTTGGCGTGAGCTGGGTGTTCTCCGGGACGATGCCAAGCTTTTTCTGGCGCGCCAGAATCTCCTCTCGGTATTTGTCCCAACCTTGATTGAACTTGCCCTTATATTTGTCCTTCCACGAGTCTGGCATCTGCACTGGATCATGCATGCCTTGTGCCGGGTAGTAGACAAAGAAGGGTTTGTCGGGGTTAAGGGTTTTCTGTGCCTTAATCCATTCGATAGCACGGTCCGCGATGTCAGTCTGGTAGTAGTAGTTTGGGTCCTTCGATGTGGGAACCAGCGTCGTGTTGTCGTGAGCTACCGGAAAGAATTGATCCGATTCTCCAATTACGTTGCCGTAAAATCTTTCGAATCCGAGGCCGGTGGGCCACTGGTCGAATGGCCCCGTGAGACCGCTTTCCCAAGCCACGTATTCGTGGCATTTGCCGAACATCGCCGTGCTGTAGCCGTTGTGCTTCAGGATCTTCGCTAGTGGTGCAACGCTGTTGGGAAGCATGGAGGTCTGACCAGGAAAGCCAGTGGACATTTCCGAGATCGTGCCCATGTTGGCGCTGTGGCAATTGCGGCCCGTTAGCAGCGCCACCCGGCTCGCCGAGCAGATCGGATTCACATGGAAGTTGTTGTAGATCAGGCCTTCCTTGGCGAGGCGATCCAGAGTCGGTAGGTTTATGACGCCGCCCATTGTTGTGGAGCCGGCGTAGCCGAAATTGTCGAGCAGGATCACGATGACGTTGGGGGCGCCAATTGGCGCCGTGACCTGAAAGATCGGCGGCGCCTTCACATTGCGGGCATCGAGTTCGGTGATCGGCGGATAGGTCGGTTCCGCGATCGGCAGAGCGGTACGGTCGACTGTTGTATCGACGACCGGACCCGGCGTCGCCTTCGTCTCCTCTGCCGATACCCGCGTCGTCGACACGGCGACGGCGCCACCTGACATTGCCGCGGCGGTAAGCAGGGAGGCACCGCTGAGCAGTAGATCGCGACGCCGTATGCCTTCCCCGCGCTTTGGGGAATTGTCCTGCGGTTCTTTGTCAGATGTGTCGTTGCTCATGGTGTGTCCTCCCTTGTCATGCAGCTGAAGCTGCAACGAGTATCCTTGCCGCATTGCAAGCAGGTGCAGGGGTTGCGGCCAGCGCAAGCATCCGATCTCGAAATGCCGTATGCTGCTGGCTCACGAGAGTGCTGACCCGCAAGGACCTGTCCGCTTTGACTTCCTACTGGGAAACGTTCCCAGCCCATCCTTTGCACGTGAGCCGGCAAGCGGGGAGGTAACTAACTGTAATCTCGGGTAGGGATGGCAGGTAGGAATGACCGAATTCACTGCCGATCCGACACTCGCTCGTCGGGTGGGGGCCGATCACCTAAGCTGCCAATTTTGGTAAAGAATGTTCGCCGGCAAGTTTCGACGCGCTTGGCTCACTTGCAAGCTGTCGAACTCCTTTCTCCGGTCGCCCAGAAAAGCAGGGCTGGAAATCGGCATTGCTTTGACCCGGGTAGCATACAGTTAGTTACCTTCCGCAAGGAGTAGAAAGGCAGCAGTTTGAGCTGCGCGAAGTTCTAATCGCCGACATGGGCTAAGCCGATTTCGTCCTTTTCGAAACGTCTACCGAGCGAGATCCTGATGTTGCGCGCGGACAGGCAAAGCCCGGCAGACGGCGCCAACGTCCACAGAACAATGCAGCCAGAACACGAGGGGAAAATTTATGCGAAACTTCATGACATTCATCGCTGCAACGTCAGTGGCACTGTCATCCGCGACGGCAGCTTACGCACAAACGCAAAATCCACTTCCCAAGGCCAGCGACGTGCTTGTCCGATACGGCGACGATGTCGAGGGCTGGACGGTCTATGCAAATCAAACACGCGGAGATTGTTTGATCGTTCGCCAAGATGGGCCAAGTTCAGTGCAAATGGGCGTTACCGCAAATCAGGAGGTCGGGTATCTCGGCGCGTTCACGACGGTGGACATCGGCCTTCAGAACGGCAACCAGTCGCAAATCTTCGTCTCCATCGACGGCCATCTTTATAGTGGTGTGGCCACCAGCACGAGCGGCGAACTCAAGGGCGGATATTCTGGCGGCTACATCCTGACGGACGACCCGAAATTCAAGCGCGACGTGGCGAAGAAATACAAAATGATCGTGTTTCCGGAAACCAAGGGGACCTTTGTCGTCGACCTGAAGGGGACCTACAAGGCAATGGCAATGGGCCGCAAGTGCCTGGCGCATTGACCCTCGCCAAGCCATTCCCGCCCCGACGACGCTGCTCAGCTTGGGGGATTGACGACGGAACAGACAGGTCGACGGAGCCGCCAGTGAGCGAAGACACTGTGTAGATTCCCGGTGGCGCATTCCTGATGGGTTCGGGCCGCCACTATCCGGATATCGCACCAACGCGCTGGCAGTTGTACCGTGCATGAAGGGGGAGAGATCGTGGACACGACAGCGGAAACGGACGCTACTTCGTTGATTTGGGGCTTTGAACAGCTCGCCGAGCGTTTCGTCTCCGGACTGTTCGCGCGGTTTGCCGCTTTGACCGACGTCCCCGTCGAGTTTGAAAACCTAAAGGCCTCACTTGCCACTGGGGAAACATCTCTCTTTGTGCTCCTGTTCCAGATTGTGTTGGTTGTTGCGCTCGTCGCGGGCGTGTTCATCTTGGTCGCCCGACGATTCACGAAGGCGAGCGCCACCAGCAGTGCATGGCGCAGATTCTTCGCCGGCGTGGCGGCTATCGTGGTGGCGCTGGTAGTCGGTTTCGTTGCTGCGAGGCTGCTGGCCGGCTCTGGCGTGCCTTTGCAAACCCTTCGCCTTTGGACGGTGGTGACCGTGCTCGGCTTCATCATTCTCGCCGCCGTCAGATCACTCTTGATGGCATCGCGGCGAACCGAGTTCGCAGAGCGCTCCGTCCATCTGGCGGCGCTTGTGCATGACCTCTCGATTGCCATTGGAGTCGCGATCATCGGCGCTGCGCTGTTCGCGACGTTGCGGCTCTGGAGCGTCGGGCCAGCCTTGGAGGACCTACTGCGAACAGGCTTGGGAATTCCGATCTACCTTCTGTTCGGATGGGCGGTATGGCGGCACAGAAGCACAATGGCAGCCGCCGTCGCCGGTCCGCGTCCCAGAAGCCGCTGGCGCACCGGTCTCGCCAAAAGGTGGCCGGCAATCGTGATCGCGTTCCTGACAATCACCTTTCTCAGCACTCAGGCCGCGCTCACCATGGGAGCATCGCTTCGCGGGTCGGTCGTTCTGCTGACCGCGTTGATGTTTCTCGCCGCGCCCCATCTGGACGCAATGATCGGGAACTGGGCGCAGCGCGGATTGGAGTCTCCTGACATCTCGATCTTGGCAGCGGCAGGGCGACAGACCGCCCGCTTCACTGTCGTGGCTATCATGATTGCCATGCTCGGAACGCTATGGGCGACACCGCTGGCTGCCGGGTTCGGCGTAGATCTGCGAGAGGTCGCCAAGGGCGCATCCGGTGTGGCGCTGATCATGTTGGGGGCGGCGTTTCTGTGGAACGTAGTCGGTACGGGGACGGCTCGTGCCTTGCGTGCGCAGCTACCCGCCGCAGCTAGTGACGAGGAGGAGATGGGTGCGCCGCGTTCGCGGCTGGGCACGCTGGTGCCGCTGCTCAGCGCGGTCGGCAAATCGAGCATCGTGGCCTTGGCGCTGCTCTCGATCCTGGTGTCGATCGGGATCAATGTGTGGCCGCTGATCGCCGGCTTGAGTGTGTTCGGACTGGCCATCGGCTTCGGCTCGCAGACGCTGGTGAAGGACCTGGTCTCCGGGCTGTTTTTCCTGATCGACGATGCATTCCGCTTCGGCGAATATATCGAAACGTCAGGCGCCAAGGGGACCGTGGAAAAAATCTCGGTCCGGTCGGTTTCCCTGCGCCATCAGCGCGGTGCCTTGGCGACAATTCCCTATGGCGAGATTGGCAAGATCCAGAATTTCAGCCGCGACTGGATGATCGAGAAACTGACCTTTCGCGTTGCATTAGACACCGATGTCGAGAAAGTCCGCAAGATTTTCAAGAAGATCGGCCAGGATATTGCGGCCAATCCGGAACTTGCCGGAGACCTGCTCGAACCGTTCAAGAGCCAGGGAATTGCCGAGCTTGAGGACGGCACATTGGTCATCCGGGCCAAATTCAAGGCGAAAGCGGGCAAACACATATTGATCCGCCGCGCCGCTTTGACCGCAGTGCACCAGGCATTTCAGGAAAACGGCATTAAGGCTGTCCCTAAGCCACTGACATCTAGTGCCGGAGCCTGAGCATTCCGCATTGTCATGGCGACGACAGTGCTGATGTAGGCTGCCACACAGCATCGAAGGTCAAGACACGCCCAAAATGCCGGCGCGGCGACTGGCGGAGCACTCTGGAGTCGTCGCGACCCGGTTCGGCTCGCAGACAAGGACATCCTCGGCGGCGTGTTCTACATGATGGACAATGCGTTCCGTGTCGTACGGCGGCTATAGGCGACCGGCTTAGACGTTCGCACCAAATGTTCAGTTGTGAAAGCGGCGCACCTGGATGAACGATGGACCTGAGGCGCAAACTTGTCGCGCCGGGTGCCCGCGGGCAACGTCCGTTTTTGGTGAACACTAGCGGTAACCTGAATGGCCGGCATGAGGCGCAAAGCAGTCATATACCGAGGGATGGCTGCGTCGAGCCGACCACGCATGGTCTTGCATGCTTGTGACCGCCGGCTGCGTCTTAAAAGCTTTCCAAACTGGCGATAAATTAGAGGTTGCCGTCGAAGCACGTTGTCTGCCATTTCCCGGCAGTACGATATCAGCCGCGAATGAATTGAGACCATTCCATAATGCATCTGACACGTGTCGAGCTTTATAAACGGGTCTGCGACAGGCCGCTCAGTAAGGTCGCGCCGGAGCTCGGAATTTCTGGCACAGCACTAGCCGCTATCTGCAGACAATTTCAGATTCCTTACCCCGGTTCAGGGTACTGGACCCGCAAGTCTCTCGGGCTTCCGGCAGAGCTGCCAACGCTGCCGCAAGCACCTGAAGAGGCCATCGAAATAACACCGTCTGCCCCAAGGCCAGCACGACAGAAGAGAACGTCGGCAGAGAGTTCCGTACGCGAGACGAGGTCATTGGCGAAACCCCGTCGCCCGGCACATCATCCGCTGCTGTTTGGTGTCGAAGAACATTTGCGAAAAACGCGGGATGTGAAAGACGGCGAGTTCCTGAGACCCTATAAGCGGATCCTGCCAGATCTGATTTCTTCAGAAACTGCGTTGCTGCGGGCGCTCTCGATCGCCAATGACCTCTACCTTGCGCTGGACGAGCAAGGATACCGAGTGCAAATCGCTCAGGCCGTCGATGGACTTCATCGCATCCCCGTCAAGGAACAAGAGGTGGAGCGAAAGGATCGCAAATACGGACGCTATCACTCGGGAAGCATCTGGGCTCCGGATCGGCCGACTGTCTCATACATCGAAACGGTCCCAATAGGGATCGCTCTCACCGAGATGACCGAAAGAGTTACGATGCGATATCTCAACGGCCACTACCATCGCGAAGACAGCAGACTCATACGATCAGCTAAGCCTTGGCAACTGACGCACTCCTGGACAGCAGAGCAGGATATGCCCTGCGGACGTTTTCGAGTGATTGCCTACTCCCCGAAAAACGGCGTCGACTGGTCTGTCAGTTGGCAGGAGACCGAGCAGGACGGCCTTGGCGCACTGATCCCAAACATCGTCGAAACCTTGGAAGCGGCCAGGGACAATGTGCAGCGCCTTATGGACGCCGAGGATGTGGCCGCGGCGAAGAGGAAAAAAGAGCGAGAGGAGGAGTGGGAGCGCTATGAAAGGCGAGAGGATGCCCGCAAGACAGCTCAAGCGCTTGCCGATAGCCAGCAGCAGCTTGCGGAGATTATCGAGAGGTGGGGAAAGGCTATGACGGTAGAGCGCTTTTTCACGGATGCGGAAGAGCGCCTGAAGTGCACGAACGAGGAGCGTCGGCAGCGCCTGGAGGAGCGTCTGACGCTCGCGAAGGAAATGATGGGAACCGCAGATCCGCTGGATTTCATAGAAAACTGGATAGCTCCGGAGCAGAGACACCGTCCAAAGTTCGGTAGTGACGTTCCCAGCGCCGACGGGGTGAATAGCGACAGCTGAAGCGAGAGGTCGTGATAGCGATACTGACGAACGAACGCCTCTGAGCATTTTAAGCCTGCGGCCGAAATCATAGCCCGCCTATGTGCACGCCGTTGCCGCCGATTACCGCATGCATCGCTGAAAGGTCTTTCGAGGCCGGGAGGCTTGAGCTACGTGTGATAGGTGCCATCAACGACAAGGAGACGATTGACGAAAAGGCCTAAAACCATTTCCTTCAAAACTCACCGACTTATCGGCCAACGCTCAATTCAATCTCAAAGAATTAAGCGTAACGTATTGATATGTAACAATATGGTGGGCCCGGAGGGTCAGCGTTTTCTACACAAAATCAATACGTTAGCGGATGGTTCGCCAACCCGTTTCCTTCGTATTCTCTCGTATGGTCTGGCGAACCTAAGGACGATGAACTCGACTAATTACTGGCTTCGAGGTATCGCCGATGTAGCCGCAGGTGGCCAGGAACTCCCTGGTAATGAATGAGCGAAATTGGCCGCAAGCGGACTGTCCGGCTCTGCCCAGCCGATCAAGCGGACCAGAGGCTTCGCCGAGTGGCTGAGCAGATCGCTTGGTTCATCATGACTCTGGGTTATGGTTGCCTTGGCGCCGCCGCCATTCGCACCTATGGTGCGGGCCACTTTGCTGAGAACGACCCATTGCGTTAATCTTCGAATATGCGCCATCGCTGATAGACCATTTCGCTGAGGGGGCGAAAATTCATGGAGATGCAGCAGGTCCGCTATTTTCTGGCCCTGTCCAACACGCTTAATTTCACCAGAGCAGCGGAAGAGTGCAATGTCACGCAGCCGGCTCTGACGCGTGCAATCAAGACACTTGAAGACGAGTTGGGCGGGGAGCTGCTTCGGCGCGAGCGCCAGCATTCCCATCTGACCGAGCTCGGCCGGCGCATGCTGCCCCTTCTGCAACAATGTTACGATGCTGCCACCTCCGCAAAATCTCTTGCCAAGGCAGTGCAAAGCAGTGACATCGCTCCACTCAACGTCACCATTTCCAATAGTATCAACATAGCGCTTCTGGTTTCACCGTTCACCGAGCTTTTCCGGGCCTACCCAGGTGTGCATCTCAAAATCAGTCGCGGTTCGCCCACCGCTGTCATCGAAGCCCTCAAGAACGGTGAGGTTGAACTAGCGGTTGCCGGCCCGCTGGGACAGGCCTGGGATCGGCTCGACACCTGGCCACTTTTCCAGGAAGGGATCGAGCTCGTCGTGAATTCCGATCACCCTCTTGCCCGTCGAAACGAAGCGGACGTCGCGCTGAGCCAGTTGGCCGCAGAACCCGTGCTCAGCCGCATTGACTGGGAAACGAGCGAAGATCTGTCGCGCGGTCTCGCGGCCAAAGGAATTACGCCTCGCACCACACATGAGGTTGAAACCGACCAGGATTTGCTGGCGCTGCTGGAAGCCAATGCAGGCGTTGGCTTTGTCTCGATGACGGCACCCCGCTCGCCCAACGTCCGCAGGCTCAAGCTGCGTGATCTGGATGTTTCTCGGATCGTCGCCGTCTACGCAGTCGCCGGACGACATCGCTCGCAGGTGGCCATGACGCTCCTCAACCTGCTGCGATCGACCGACTGGTCGACATTTGGTGTCAGCGAGCCCGCCTGAGCGCCGCGATCAAGTCGTCGATGTCCATCCGCCGACGGTAGTCGGGATCGACGAACCGATCTGTGATGAAGCCATCAATCCCGACAACAAAAGTGGCAGGAATCGGAAGGAACCAGCTGTTATTGCCCTGGTAGTTCGGCAGATCGAGGCCAAGGCCCATCAGCCGCTCCATTTCGGCTCCCACCCAGATCGCCAAGTTGAGGGACAAAGCGTAGCCATTGTCCATATCGGTCAGGAAAGGAAAAAGTGCACCAACCGATGCCTTCATCGCCTTCGCGAATTTGCGCCGCTCCGGCATGATCACCACGACCTGGCCGCCCAAACTCGTGATCTCCTGCTGGGCTTCGACGATGCCGATCGCGTTCAGGCGGCAATAGGGACACCAATGTCCGCGCTGAAAGGTTATAACGGCCGGCCCGTGAGCAAGGATTTCAGCCAGGCTCACTAGCCTGCCCTCGTCGTCAGGCAGCAGGAATGCGGGCATGACATCGCCGGGCACGGGCGCGCTTGCGCCTGCTCCCTGCTCCCGGAGGCGCGCTACCAGCCGGTCAACCGCGTCCGCGAAATCCGCGTTCAGTCTGCGCACTGCCCTGGCAATTACCGCCAGCCGCTCGTTGAGAGGTGCATCCAGTTCTATGGCAGCCTGGACGGACTGTTCAAATGTCATTGGCTGGTCGTCGGCGGCCATTTCTGCACTTTCGCAATTTGCATACAGCCTATCATTGAAGCCCCACGGGCGCGGCCATGCTTTTCTTGCATGGAGTCGATGCCTTGCGTGCATCGAAACCGCGGGGATTCATCTTCTGTTCGGTATTTCCGCTCGAATTGTTACATCAGCCGCGGATGTGACAGGTGCCGCAGAGGCCGCGCGCCTCGATCATCGCCACCGACAGGCCGGCAGCACATATAGCGACTTTCACAGCCATCTCGGCATGTCGCCACCAAGGATGACGACATCATGTTTTTCCACCGTCCTGGCCTACCGAGATTCAATGCAATTTGACCCGTGGCTTGGTGCGATGTGACAGGACCCCGATGACCGTATCTCGCATGGCCTTGAAGGTCCCGTGCACTGCTTTGAGATGCATCTTGTAGAGCGAGCGATACATCAATCGGGCAAGCAGACCCTCGACCCTCAGTCCGCCGATCAGGCTGCCAAAGGTGCCGTAATCGGCCAGTGAAACGAGGGAACCGTAGTCGTGGTAACGGAACGCCGGTGCCGCCTGCCCTTCGAGGCGTGCCACGATCACCTTGACCATATGATCGGCTTGCTGATGGGCTGTCTGGGCGCGCGGCGGCAAGGGATCTTCGCTGCCGGGCAATACACAACTCGCGCAGTCGCCGATCGCAAACACGTTTTCGTCTCCTATCGCCCGCAGCGTCTCATCCACGACCAGGCGGTTGATGCGATCTGTATCGAGGCCATCGAGTTGCTTCAGAAAATCCGGCGCCTTGATCCCGGCAGACCACACGACGAGTTTGGCCGGCACGAACAACTTCTCGCCAAGCTTGATACCGTCTTCCGTCACTTCGGTAACCTTGATGCCGCATCGGATCTGAACACCCAGATCGACGAGCCGGCGGGCAGAAGAGCGCGCAAGGTGTTCCGGCAATGCCGGCAGGATGCGCGGTCCGGCCTCGACGATGGTGATGCGGATCAGCCTCTCGAAATCGATGTTGTCGAGATTGTGCGAGGCGATCACCCGCATCGACTTGTGTAACTCGGCCGCCAGTTCAACGCCGGTCGCCCCGGCGCCAACGATGACGCAATGGAGCTGACCCGGCGACAGCTGCTCGTATTGAGCATTGGCCCTCAGGCAGGCATCTATCATGCGCTTGTTGAATCGGACGGCCTGGGTAGCGGTGTCGAGCGCGATCGCGTGACGCGCCGCCCCTGGCGTGTCGAAATCGTTGCTGACGCTGCCGACAGCCAGCACCAGTGTATCGTAGCCCAGCACACGTGGCGGTATGATCTGCCTGCCTTCGTCGTCGAAGCTCGGCGCAACGAAGATCTGGCGTTTGGCGCGATCGATGCCGACGACTTCGCCAATCCGGTATCGATAGTGATGGCGACTGGCATGGCCAATGTATTCCACCGCATCGGTAGACGCGCTCAGTGCGCCTGAGGCGACCTCGTGCAGAAGCGGCTTCCAGATGTGCGTGCGATTGCGGTCGACAAGCGTAACGGAAAGACGCCGCTTGCCGAATTTATGGCCGAGCCGCGTCGCCAGTTCCAGTCCGCCCGCACCGCCGCCGACAATGACCACGCGATGCAGCGAGCTATCCGCATGGGACGCAGTCTCCGGTATCGCGCGGAAAATCGCGGCATTGTTGGCGAGCACGGCTTCCGGAACCAGCCGCATCCCGGGAGTGATGATCTGCATCGGTATTCTCCGTCTTTCTTCCCGCCGCGCTCGAAGAAGTCACTCTTGCGATTCGTGGATAACGATGCCCTGCAGCATGTCGACTTCGCACTCCCACGGTTTCTCCGAGAGGACGCGCTGGCCATGCTCGTAGCCGGCCTGCCAGCGGGAGCGGATGCCGGCGCGGGTGAAGTCGATGTCCTTGGTGTGGTCTTCGCCGTCGAGGCGTGGTGAAAGCAATCTGACCAGGTGCATGACAGACGGGCAACCATAGGAGGCGAGTTCCTTGAACATTGCATCCTCGCGCCGCTCGTCCGGGACGAGCTTTCCCATTTCACGCACGACGTGGCGCAGACGATGCAATTGCTCCTGCCGGGCCACGTGGCTCTTGCCGCGGCTTGCGAATTGAAGGTCCTTTTGCCGCCCCATCACCTGCCAGATCGACTTCGGCTCGGTTGCGAGGGGCTGCCACATGTTGACGGCAAAGATCAGCGCGTCGCGCCGCGGACGCGCGTCCAGCACGACCTCGATGGGCGTGTTCGAATAGATGCCGCCATCCCAGTAGGGCTCGCCGTCGATGCAGACCGCAGGAAACGCCGGCGGCAAGGCGCCCGACGCCATAATGTGCGCCGCCGACAGGGTCATCTCGCGGGTGTCGAAGTATTTGAGTTCACTAGTGTTGACGTTGACCGCCCCGACCGTCAGCCGGGTATGGCGCCGGTTGAGATAGTCGAAGTCGATCAGGTCATTCAGCGTCCGTTTGAGTGGATCGGTCGTGTAGTAGGAGGCGTTCTCGACACCCACTTCGCGGTTCACTCCGAACATGGCACTTGGATTCGGTTCGAAGAACCCCGGTATGCCGCGCATCACGGTGCCCATGTTGGCAAAGACATTGCTTGGAACCATCATTCGGAAAAACTCGTCGAGCGGGCTGATACGGCTAACGCTTTCCCAGAACTCCTGAAGCCTCGCCAGCCGAACCGTTGGCTCGTTTCCGGCAATCAACGCCGCGTTGATGGCGCCGATCGAGGTGCCGATGACCCAATCCGGCTCGATCCCGCCTTCGACGAGCGCCTGGTATACACCGGCCTGATAGGCACCCAAAGCGCCGCCGCCTTGCAGCACCAGCACTGTTTGCCGCTGAACGGCAGCATCGGCCATATGGACGACCTCCGGCAAAGGTTCAGTGGTCGGAGGATTTCGGGTAATCTTGTTCATGGTCTTTACTCCTCGTTGCCGGTTCAATGAGCGGTCCAGCCGCCTTCTATCGGGATGATGGCGCCGGTGATCGAGGCCGCATCGGTCGAGGCCAGGAACAGGCAAAGCGCCGCGACCTGGGCTACGGTTACGAACTGCTTGGTCGGCTGGGCCGCCAGGAGCACATCCTTGATGACCTGCTCCTCTGTGATACCGCGGGCCTTGGCCGTATCCGGTATCTGCTTTTCGACCAGCGGGGTGAGCACGTATCCGGGGCAAACCGCATTGACGGTGATACCCTGTTCGGCAACCTCCAGTGCGACCGTCTTGGTCAGACCGGCGACGCCGTGCTTGGCAGCGACGTATGCGGATTTATAAGGCGAGGCGACAAGGGCGTGGGCGGACGCAACGTTGATGATGCGACCCCATTTGCGTTCTTTCATGGCCTGTAGCGCGCGCCGGATCGTGTAGAATGACGACATCAGGTCGATCGCCACGACTGCTTCAAATTTTTCGATCGGAAAGTCATCGATCGGTGCGACATGCTGGATGCCGGCATTGTTGACGAGGATGTCTACCGCGCCGAACTCGGCGATTGCCTTGTCCATCATCGCGGTTATCGCGCTGCCCTTGCTCATGTCCGCACCGTCGTAGCGAACAATCACCCCATGGTCCGCGGCAAGCTTTGCCCGCAGCAACTCGATCTGACCGGGATCGCCGAAGCCGTTCAACACAATGTTGCAGCCCTTCGCAGCGAAGGCCTCGGCGATGCCTTGGCCAATGCCGCTGGTCGAGCCTGTGATCAGTGCCGTCTTTCCTCTGAGCATGGTTGTTTCCTACGGTTGAAGCTGCAGCCGAAATGGCCTGCAAACGGCTGCGAGCAACGGGCCTTAGCACCCGGGTCTCGACTTCTGGGCCAAGTATGGCGGTTGGCTCGGGACAGCGGAAATGCCGTTGAGACATGGATTCGATAGCCCACGGTCAGATCGTCAATCTGTCGCCTGGGATATCAATCGCCGGATCGGGTTGTTTGACGTTGGGGCAGCTAGTAAGATCACCCGGCAATGCGGCTCGTGCCGTATGCCAGCCGCTGGGGGAGCGCGCAGTGGAGATCAGCCAGGTCAGGTATTTCTTGGCCGTCGCCAAGGAACTGAATTTCACCAGGGCGGCCGAGCTGTGCAACGTTACGCAGCCGGCACTGTCGCGCGCAATCAAGCTGCTCGAAGACGAGTTCGGCGGCGCGCTTTTTCACCGTGAGCGACGCTTTACACATCTGACGGAACTCGGTCGCATGGTCGAGACCTATCTCGAAGGCGTTTTTGAGAACTCCCGGCAGGCAAAGCAGATCGCCGAGCAATATGTGCACCTCAAGAAGACGCCTCTCCGGGTCGGCATCATGAGCACCATTGCTCCGGATGAAATCATCGAACTCATTTCGTCCGTGCGCACGCACCATCCTGGTGTGGAGCTTCATCTTTGCGACGCCGATGCACCGAGCTTGCGACGGCGGCTGCTTGGAGGCGACCTCGAGGCGGCAATTTACGCGTTGCCGTCAAACGCGCCCGACGAGGAGGTTCACTCCTTGCCCTTGTTTCAGGAACAGATGGTGATGGTCGTTCATCTCAACCATCGCCTGGCCAACCAGCGCAGCGTGCGGGTGACGGATATGAGCAATGAGACCTACATCCACCGCAACAATTGTGAATTTGCCGGTTATGCCGATGCCATTCTTGCCGAGCAGGGCGTCACGGTCAGTCCCGTTTACTGGAGCGATCGTGACGATTGGACACTCGCGATGATCGCCGCCGGGCTTGGTTTCGGATTCATGCCCGAGCATACCGCCAAGCACCCCGGAGTGGTGCCGTTGCCGATCACCGATCCGGAATTCTGGCGCGAGGTCAATCTCGTCACGGTGCGCGGCCGCAGGCATTCGCCGGCAGTTGGCGCACTCGTGCGCGAGGCCACGCAGAAGAAGTGGTTCGGCGAGCGTGCAAAGGCGTTATCCGCCGCGGAATAGCCTCTGCGAAAAGACCTTCTTTCCCAGGCCAGAGCGAGGGATCTCCGGCGCATGTCCACGCTCAGTTCTTCCTGATCGTCGAGGTCACGGACTGGATGACCTCGGTCGCCATCTTGAACTGCGGGGCGCGGTCCGTGATGCCATGACGCTTGGCGATCCAGTCGAAATCGCTATAGGCGGCGTAAACCGTGCCATCCGCGGTCTGGTAGACCAGCACGCGCACCGGCCAGTCGAGACCGGCTTCGGGATTGGATGTGATGAAGGTTGTGCCGAGCGCCGGGTTGCCGAACATCACCAGCCGCGATGGCCTGACATCGTTGCCGGCATTGTTGCCAAGCTTTGCCTGGTCGATGACGCCGAAGAACTTGATGCCTTTCTTGAGGACATCCTTCTTGATGCGGGCGACGGTTTCAGTGACGGAATAGTCGCTCTTCACCGTAACGACGCCGTCCGAAGCGGCAGCCGGGACGACGATCGCCACAATCATGGCGGCGCCGGCAAACAACGTTTTCAGGTAAGTGGTCATGTCAGTCTCCTTTGTTGGATGGTCAAATTTCGGATGCTAGATCTTTGACGTTTGCAGCATGCGCGCGATCACGATCGCACCGGCAAGGACCGTGGCGAGCACCGCCACACATGCGGTCCAGCCGATCCGGTCGTAGATTTGGCCGATGACGAAGCTGCCGGCGAGCCCACCCGCATAGTAGGAGGCGAGGTAGATACCGCTTGCGGCGGCTCGGTCGCGCGAGGCGGTCCGGCTGACATGCCCCGTGGCTATCGCCTGCGCCAGGAAGGTGCCGATGGCGACCAGTGCCATCCCTACAAGAACGATCGGCAGGCGGGGCACGATCAGCAGAAGCAAACCCAGGACCGCCAGCGCAAGCGTAACGCTGATGCCGATCCGTGGGCCAAGGCTCGCAGCGACGCGCCCGGCGAGCGGCGTGGTCAGCATGGAGGGCAGGAAGACGAAATACACCAGCCCCAGCGCCATCGGCGACAGTGATAGCGGCGCGGCGACGAGTTGGAAGTTCACATAGGTGAACGTGCCGATGAAGACGAAGAGGATCAGGAAGGCGATCACGAAGCAGGCGCGCAACTCGGCGCTTTCCAGCGGGCCTTTCCAAGTCGTGTTGGCGAGACCGCCCTTCGCGTCGGCGCACATCATTGCGGATGTCCTTTGCAGCGTGAACCAGACAAGAGCGGCACCAAACAGATTGAGGGCGGCGAAGGTCAGGAAGTTGGTGGAGATGCCGAACGTGTCAGCAACGGCGGCCGACATTAGCCGTCCGAAGAAATTGCTGGCGACATTGCCCGTTACATAGGCAGCGAGCGCACTGGTCGTCTGCCGTGCGGAGAAATGTTCGGCCAGGTAGGCCATCGTCAGCGTGAACGCAGTCGACATGCATAGGCCTTGCGCTACGCGCAGCAGGGCGAAGACGACTATGCTGTCGGTCTGCGAAAGCAGTGTCGTCGGGATCGCCAATATGGCCAGGCTGATCCAGATGCCGTTGCGGCGATCAATCCCGCGCCCGAATAGGGCAACGGCGATACCTGCCACCGCCATGCCGAATGTGCTGGCGTTGACGGCGAAGCCCATGGTTGCACGGCTGACGCCGAATTTTATCACCAGTGAGGGCAGTATTGCCTGGGTGGCGAACAGATCGACAAGCGTAAGAAATGCGATCAGCGCAACAAGGCCAAAGCGCCAACTATCTGTGGCCACCGTGTGCAACCGCGCCGTCTCTGTCTGTTCACTGGTTGTCATGACGAGGCTCCGTGGCCGGACGTCCCCAGGTGATCACCTGAGGACGCGCTTTCGGTTGCTGAGGTGGGATTGTTCGCCGAAATGTTCGGATCACATCATGTGGTCGTCGGGCATCGCGGGCGGCAGGACGTCGGCGGAATAGAGCACGGCGGGCACCTTGCCGTTGTTCTTCCACCAATGGGCGAGCTGGCCGAACTCGGCGGTCACATCGCCAGCCGGGTGC
The DNA here is from genome assembly GCF_056404935.1 of Mesorhizobium sp. P2_A8. Lineage (NCBI taxonomy): Bacteria > Pseudomonadati > Pseudomonadota > Alphaproteobacteria > Hyphomicrobiales > Phyllobacteriaceae > Mesorhizobium > Mesorhizobium sp. P2_A8. The sequence continues at coordinate 406,197 of NZ_JBFUDB010000002.1, read as the reverse complement.
TCGATGCCCACTTTACAGGTGCTGCGATATTCGGTGATCGAACCTTCGACGATGAGGATGTTGGCCGGGCGCAGATTGTGCTCATGCCATGGCACGACGCCGCCGGGCTGAACGACGAGCTTGCGAAGACGCAGCATGTTACCTTTCCAGGCCTCGCCCTTGCTGCTCAGATCGATGGCCGAGAGAACCGTGTCGACAACGCCAACCGGTTTGCTGGGATGTTCCTGGATATCGGTCGTTGCGGCCTGACCGGCAGGGCAGTCGCCGGCGAAGGCCGGAGCAGAGGAAAATGCAGCGGTTGCCGAAAGCAGACCTGCCGCAAACGCAAGGGTGAGTTTCTTGGTAGCCATCTTGTATTTCTCCTTTGTCGGTGCCCAAACGCGGGAGGCGGGGCATGACGGGGAGAGTGACCGGAGCGACCAGAAAAGAGAAATGCTGACTGGCTCTCAAATCGATACCTGAAAGCTATCGTCGAACGTCGCGAGAGCATAAAAAAGCGTACGACAAGACTTATCGCGCGCTACCAGAATTTGATCGTTTTGCTTCAGGCTGCGGTCTTGTGGATCGCCTGGACTATTGCGCTCTCAGGCCAGCCATGCGCCTTGACGCTGTTCACGAAGGCCGACGCCGCGGGCGAGAACCTGCGCCCCGCGACGACGACCAGAGACACCTCCCGCCAGACTTCGGGGTCTATAACCGGCCGGACCTGCAGGCCCGGGATAACTGCGCTAAATTCAGGGATGAAGCAGATTCCGAGGCCCCCCGAAACCATGTTCTGGATCCAGTCCTCGCGTTCGCTGGCATAGGAAATCCTGAGCTTGACGCCACGATCATTGCAAAGACCAGCAAGATGATCGCGATACTCGCAATTGAGGCGCCTGAGATAATTTTCGCCGTCGAGTTCGGAAATGGCAACATTGTCGTTGCGGGCCAGTCGATGACCGTTGGGAAACGCGAGGACAAAGCGCTCGCGATAGAGCGGTGTGACGTCGAACCGGTCTGGGAAGCTGTCGCTCGACGCCATGATGGCGACGTCGATCTCGCCAGACTCCAGAAGTTGCGAGAGCGATGCCGGCACGCCCTCAACCAGTTGCAGCTGGATGCCCTGCTGCCGCCGGTTGAAGTCAGTCAGCAAGCCGGTGAAGCGACGGGGCCCGATGGTGCACATGACGCCAACCTTCAGGTTGGCGTTTTCCAGGCACAGAAACCTCGATGCCTCCCGCCGCACTCCAGTCAGTTCGTCGAGGATCTGCTGAAAACGGGGGCGAAGCAGCACGCCCAGGTCGGTCAGGTGGGTCAAGCTTCGTTCGCGGCGAAACAGTAGCCCTCCGACCTCCTCCTCGAGTTGCTGGATGGCGCGGGACAGAGCCGGCTGAGTGACGTTGCACTTTTCGCCTGCGCGCGTGAAATTTCGCGTCTCGCACACGGCCAGGAAGTAGCGGATGTGGTGAATGTCCATGCCGATTTGTCCCCAATTGCACGAGGTTGTTCGCGCTTCGGAGACTGCCGCAAGGCTTGCTTTGGCGCCAATGCAGTGCGGCTATAAAGTCGATAGCGGTCCGTCATGGCGCCGCGACAGCGCGCCGCGGACTGCTTGCGTTGCGCAGCAGCTGGCCATCACAAAAGACGGTGGCGAGCAGACCGCTCGCCATCGTGACATCATTCCTGTGTTGCCCGGCACGGTCGGTGCACCTCAGTTGGCGCCGCCAAGCGCCAACACATTGGCGCAGAACGCTGCGTGCGGCTTGCTCATGGCTGCGTCATTGCACATCTTCATCATCTTGTCCCGATCACCCCGGGGCGCAGCTCGCCAAGCCTTTTTGAAACCGGCCATCGGCTTCATCGTTTTCATGCCGGCATCGCTATAGAATGACGGCAGCGACGCCAGATCGCTGAAGGCATCGGCGGATGCAGGCCCGGCTAAAAGAGCGAGGGCGAACGCCCCCAAACAGACATTTCGTATTCTCATGACAAGCTCCTCTTGGTGCTTAAGGCCTGCCGGCGACCGTAGTGGCGCCAGCTCCAGTGCAAGATCGCGGGATACTCGCCAGCCTCGCAAACCTTGCGGCGCGGAAGAGATTGCCGCCAATGCAATCTGCCTATGGAGTTCATGCCACCTTGGCATTTCGCCAATGAAGGATCATGCGGCAGTGTCTCCATCAAACGCCTCGCCTGGCGTTCTTCGGGAGGAGACTCAAAAGATGCAAATCCAGGCCGCAACCAACCAAGCCTTTATTGCCGGTGCGAAACTGGTGATTGAAGACCGCCAGCCGATCGACATTACGCTGGCAAGCGACGCACACGGCGCATTTGTCTGGGGCGTGCTCGATCGCCTGCTGGATGAGCCTCGCCTTTCCTTCCGCACCATCACTGCATCCGGTTTCGGAGGCATGGAGGCGGCGGTTCTTGCCTACGGACTGGCTCTGGGCGGCAGGCGTGGGGCAAGGACCGCGCTCACCAATTTCTGGCGGCGCGTCAGCCATGCAACGATGTTCGCGACCGTTACGGCCAATCCGCTGAGGTCGATCCTGGAACAGTCGATCGACATTGACGAGTTGCACAAGAAGAACTGCCCGTTGAAGCTCAACATCCTGGCTTCGAACGCCCGCACCGACACCGTCACGATTTTCTCCGGCGACCAGTTGTCGATCGACGCGATCCTGGCGGGAGCGACAGTCCCATTCCTCTTTCCGGCCGTGGAAATCGATGGCGATCCATATTGGGGCGAAGGCGATTTTTTGGCCTTGCCGCCCGTGCAGCCGATCGAGGGTGGGCAATGGCTGATTGTAAGCGGCAAACCCTCCACCTGCATCACGCCTTGTGCGACTTACCGTCCCGCCGCAAATGCCGTGAACTCTGTGTCTGTCCACACCATCTTCGACAGACACAGAACAAGTGCTGCCTTGTTTGCCAGGCCTTGGACCGACTGGGGAGAATTGACCGACATGCGTGACCGCGGACGGCAGCAGGCCGAGGACTGGCTTCTCGCCGACCATCCAAGCTTGAGCGAAAACTCAGTCGTCCACAGCAAAAATCTATACGTCTAGGCGCCTCCCTCCGCCTAGTCGCGCCTGCTTCGCTCCGCTCACGAAGTGCAGGCGCAAAAGCCCTCCGGTTCCTCGCCGGAGGGCTTTTGCTCGTCATCCTCCTCAACATAGTGACCGCGTATCAAATCCATGCCGAGACAGCATTTCAGCTTCATCGCGCGTTCGACGACACTGCTTGCAGACAGGCCGCCAGGTCAGTCTTCCCTCGAAACGCAACCAGGAGAAACGACCGTGATCAACACCAAGACCCTTATCGGAACGGCCCTCGCGGCCGCCACCTCGCTTGCCGCAACTGCAGCCTATAGCGGCCCGGCCGCTCAGCCCAACTTCTCGTTCGAGAAGTGCTACGGCGTCGTCAAGGCCGGCCAGAACGACTGCCAGACCGCGACGCACTCATGCGCGGGCACCTCGACCGCCGACAACCAGCCGGATTCCTGGCTCTACGTGCCAGCCGGAAGCTGCGCCAAGATCACCGGCGGCAGCGACAAGCCGAAAGCCTGACCGACGCAAACTTCAAGCCAACCCCTTTGGAAAGGAGCAGACCGATGTCCCATGCATTTCAGCCCCTTACGATCCCGGCATCCGCGGGCATCGGTCTGCGCTCTCCTCACATCAGCGAGATGCTGAGCCGCAGACCCTCCGCCGGATGGCTCGAAGTGCATGCCGAGAACTATATGGGCGACGGCGCCGCCGTCGAGGCGCTTGAACGGCTGCGCCAGATATATCCGCTGTCAGTTCACGGTGTTGGGCTGTCCCTGGGCAGCGCACAGGGGGTGGACCGCGATCATCTGGAAAGGCTGCGCAAGGTCTGCGAGCGGTTCCAGCCTGATCTCGTTTCGGAGCATCTTGCCTGGAGCGTTGCCGACGGCGCCTATCTCAACGACCTGCTGCCGCTTCGCTATGACGAAGAGGCGCTGGCGATTGTGGTGCGCAACGTGGTGACCGTCCAGGACACTCTGAAGCGGCAGGTGCTGATCGAAAATCTGTCCGCCTATGTCGCGTTTGCGGATTCCTCCATGAATGAAGCTGAATTTCTGGCCGAGCTGGTGGCGCAAACTGGCTGCGGCCTGCTGCTGGACGTCAACAATGTCCAGGTCTCGGCGCACAATCTCCAATACGACGCAAAGACCTTCATCGACGCTTTGCCCGCCGATGCCATCGGTGAGATCCACCTTGCCGGTCACGCGACCAATCAGGTCGGCGGCGACACCGTGCTCATCGACGATCACGGCTCTCGTGTGCCGCCAGTTGTCTGGGGGCTCTATCACCATGCCATCAGCCATCTCGGGCCGCGCCCTACGCTGATCGAATGGGATACCGACGTTCCGATTCTCGACGTGTTGCTCGGCGAAGCTATGTGGGCCGACATGCTCTCCGCTTCGATTATGTTCAGCCGCAAGCTGGCCGCAAGGCAGACCGTCCCAACCATGGTCCTGCCAGTGTCCAGCCTGCCAACTTTCGAAAGCACGCGAACCAGCATGCCTGTGCTTGCGGCGTTTGCCGCTGCCAGAGCCAAACCGGCCATGCACATGGCCTTGCCGACAATCGAGGGAGGATATCATGCTGCCGCTTGAACATCTGCAGACCATCGTGGCGCGGTCGGTTCTGGCGATGGAGCCTCTGATCGACGCGAAAATGCTGACCGCTGGCAAGGCCGACCCAATGGCTCGCCTGCGCATCTACCAGAACAACACGCGCAGTTCGTTGACCGCCGTGCTGATGGCCGTCTTCCCTGTTACGGCCCGCCTCGTCGACGAACGTTTCTTCCGCTTCATGGCGAGCGAGTTCATTCGACGGCATCCGCCGGCGGAGTCACGCCTGGCGCGTTATGGCGCGGGCTTCCCTCGCTTCCTGAAGACCATCGACACCCTGTCCGACATGCCGATCGTCGCCGAGACGGCTCGGCTCGAATGGGCCATTGCCGAAGCGCTCGATACAGCTTCGCTGCCGGCCCGCAGTCTCGCCGAATACGACAGCACCGACCTTGGACTGGCGCCGGATATCCTGCTCCAGCCTTCACTGCGAATGATCGTCTCCCACTGGTCGATCCTGTCGGTATGGATGGAGCATCAACAGGAGACGGCGGTCGATGAAAAAATCACCTGGACAAGGCGCCCCGAACGGGTGGCGCTGTGGAGGTCGGGGAACTACGTGCGGCTTTTTCTGCTCGACCGCGCGAGCTTCGCCTTCTGGCATTCGCTGAAGCACGGCTTCGGCCTTGAGCATGCCACTGGCCGCGCCTTGGCGCTCGACCCGGCCTTCGACCTGGTTTCAGCGCTTGTGCGTCTGTTCCGCGACAGGCTCGTCACCGACGTGCGCGTCCCGCTGCACCCTCTCTCAAACTGAAGGAGACGATCATGACTGCGATACCGGAATATTCCACGCCCCGCCCTGCCGGCCTTGTTGGTCTTTACCGACGAATGATCAAGTTGCCGGAGCGTATCCCATTTTCGCTGGTCCAGCTCGCAGCTCGAGTCGCGATTGCGCATGTCTTCTGGCAGTCCGCACAATCGAAGCTGGCGTCCTGGCCGGTGACGCTGCAGCTGTTCGCCAGCGAATACAATCTACCGCTCATCGATCCGTCGATCGCGGCGCCGCTGGCGACAACAGCAGAGATCACCGGGGCGGTGTTGCTTTTCCTGGGGCTGTTCTCGCGTCTCGGCGCGCTGATGCTGCTCGGCGTCGTTTCGGTTATTCAGATCTTTGTTTTTCCGGAGAACTGGGCCGAACACCTGCTGTGGGCCTCGCTGCTGCTTCTCGTGCTGACCCGTGGCGCCGGCGTCTTCTCGTTTGACTACGTTGCCGACCGTATCACCAGCCAGAGTAAGTGAGGAAACCGCAAGCCATTACGATGCGAGCGCCGGTCTTTGATGCAGTCGCATTTCCCTTACAACAGCCCACTGCCAGCGCGTTCCAAGACGATGTCGTTGCTGTCGGGGGGGAACGGAGCCCTCGCGCGTCCTGGACGCCATCTCACTGCGGGCTTGCACAAGATCGCCCTCTGCGCAATTGATCCCGCCTTGCATGCGCTCCTGGGGTGCGCAATGCTAACAGGATGGTCGGAAGGAAGTCGATGTTGAAGCGCCTCGTGGCAACCTGTGTGATAGGGTTGTCGGCGTGTCCCGCGTTAGCCCAACATCAAATGAACCGGGAAGAGACCATCGCGCAAGTCGCGGCAGATATAGCGTTTATCGAGGAGACGCTGCCGTCATATAGGATTTCCAACGGCGAAATCGCTCCGGAGGTTCTGCGAGAGAACCTTCAAAGGGCCGTTACGAGGGCGATGGCGCTTCGCGATCGACTTGCTTCCAATCCCTACGTTCGCGTTTCGGGGCTTACGATAGGATACCCCGCCGGCTTGACCATCCAATTGTCGTTCCCCGATCAAACTCCCTGATTTCGCAGCCGCAAAAGCCTTGTTGGGCCGGTGTTTTCGCAAAGCGGAAGGCGATTTTGGTTGGACCCCATACAGTGCCGCTTCCATGATAACGCAATTGAGACCTGAGCAGGCCGCATATTCGATGGGCCAACCATGGATCAGATGAGTGAAAGAAGGACCATGACGATCCCGAGCGCAGCCACGTTCCATACGAGGGAGCGTAAGAGAAAAACCCCTGCTGCGTATAATGCGAGATAGGCGATAAGAGCCCAAAAATAGAGCTGAACACCCCACTCGGTCATCCAGCTGTGCGTGGCTGTCAGATGTGCGATCAGAACAGCTGCAGCGAACAGAGGAAACGTCTCGACGAAATTCTGCAGCGCTCGGGCCAGTCGGCCCGCAAGCCCGGTCAATTCTGGCACGGCCTCGTCCCGTGAGCCGGCCGTCCAAGCATAACCACGTTGCAGGCTTGCAGCATGCGAGGCTAGGATAATTTGCACTAATCCCAGCCCTATGCTGAACGCGAGCAACTTGAGCTCAAGTGTCATTTCGGTCCTTCACATGCTTGATGCCGCGCCTGCGGTGACGGCTATCATATCGTCCCCGCAACTCAAGGAACAGACGCGGCCAAGGCTTCGCACGCAATGGTAGGACGTGAGTTCGGCACGGCCGTGAGAGACCGCCTCGCCATCAGTCATGCTTTGGCGGCACCAGGGCTTTGCGCAAACGCGGGGCTACAAAATCAAGAAAGAATCGCATCTTGAGTGGCAAAAGTCCCTGACCTGCATGGACGAGACTGACCGCCATGGGTGCCGGTTCGAACTCTTCAAGAACGGCCACCAGCTTTCCCTGTTCCATCGCCTTTGCCGCTTGATAGGAGAGGACCCTGGTGACGCCTACACCTGCAATGGCAGCGTCGATCGCGGCTTCCGCGGTATTCACTGACAGGCGTGACCGGATCGCTACGGTCTGCTCAGCGCTTGAGATTGGCGTGGCAAAACGCCAGGACGTGGCGGACGCCACAACATCAAACGTGACGCAAGAGAGTCCGGAGAGATCGGCCGGCGTCCTCGGCAGGTCGTGGTCGGCAAAATAGGTCGGACTGCCGCAAACCACACTGCGCACGGATCCTACCCGCGTCGCCACCATGCTGCTATCTGGCAAGGGGCCAATCCGCACAGCCATGTCGACATGATCGTCGACGAGATTCACATTGCGGTCTGACAAAACCAACCGGACATTGATGTCCGGAAAGCGCGCCAAGAAATCATTTATCGTCGGCAACACATGTAGCCGCCCGAATACAACGGGTGCCGTAATAATCAGATCGCCCTTTGGCACGTTGTATTCGCCCGAAGCAGTTCGCTCCGCCTCGCCCACCTGCTCCAGGATTCGCCTGGAGGCTGCGACGTAGGCGGCTCCGCTCTCGGTGAGGATAAGTCGGCGTGTCGATCGGACGAGCAGGCGGGTGTGGAGATAGGCTTCCAATTCCGCCACCTTGCGACTGACAGTTGGAAGCGGTGTTCCAAGTTTCCGCCCTGCTGCTGAGAGACTGCCGGTTTCGACGGCGGCAATCAGAATTGACATGGCTTCTAGGCGGTCCACGCGCAAGCCCTTCCATATATTGAGAGGTCATATCTCCTAGGTATCCAATACTCTCACCACCTGGAAGATAATAGATAGCTCCTGTCGCATCGACATCATCGAACAGGAGAGGCTTATAAAATGTCCCGCATTGCCATCCCGACCCGTGAAGCAGCCCCGACCGCCTCGCAACCCATTCTAGACGCCGTGAACAAGCAGCTTGGCGTCGTGCCCGGCCTTTTCCGCCTCGTATCCATAAGCCCTGCAGCTCTGACGGGCATGACCAGCCTGTCTGGTGCGCTCACCAAAGCACTGGACGTGAAGACCCGCGAGCGCATTGCATTAGCCGTTGCCCAGGTGAACGGCTGCGACTACTGCCTGTCCGCTCATACCTATCTCGGTCTTAATCTGGCAAAGATCAGCCCCGAGGAGATCGCGCTCAACCGCAAGGGCAGGTCGAGCGATCCCAAGGCTGACGCGGCGGTGCGTTTCGCGGCCAGGGTGGCGGTGACCCGCGGCAAGGTAACGGACGCCGAGATTGCCGCCGTGAAATCGGCGGGTTTTACCGAGGCTCAAGTTATCGAGATTGTCGCCATCGTAGCCGAGAACTTCCTGACCAATCTCATCAACAATGTTGCCGGGACCGATATCGACTTTCCCGTCGTTCTCGCCGCCGAAGCTGCCTGACCGACCCCGCTCCACATTACGCCCGGTCCGCCGCCTAGGGTGGGCCGGGCGATTTCGGATCTGGTCTCGTGGAGGCTCCGGCAGCGGCGGTAACGATGCCGTGAGGCTGTAACGGTCGGTTCCCATGGGGCGAATAAGAGGCCGTCTCCCTAGCGCGCCATAGCGCGCTTTTTTCGAATAGTGCCGAACCTCAGGCACACCGCCCAAAGAAAGGTATACCGGGAATGCATCTCAGTGGACTCGTCACGAGAACTAGACTCTTCTCGTCCACCACAGCCGGATGGGCGCCGTTGCCGATAAGGTTGATCGTGGGCTTTGGCTTCCTTGCCCATGGCTATGCCAAACTCAGCAGAGGGCCGGGAAGCTTTGGCGTCGTGCTTCAGACACTCGGAGTCCCTGAGCCTCAAGCGCTAGCATGGTTGACAACGCTGGTTGAACTTGTCGGCGGCGGTGCTGTCTTGGCGGGCGCATTCATTCCACTCGTTAGCGTGCCGATGGCGATCGTGCTTTTGACTGCATTGTTCACGGTCCATTCCCAGTATGGGTTCTTCTCGGTGAAGTTTGCTGAGGTGACGGCCGAGGGGATCCGGTTCGGGCCTGTTGGCTACGAAATCATCTTGCTTTACCTCGCCGGCCTTGCAACGCTTGCAGTAGGCGGTCCTGGCCGTTTGTCGCTTGAGACGGTCTTGTCTCGACCCAAGGGAATCGAGCGCTCGAAATGACCACCCTTGCCCAACCCCAGCACGATCTTTCGGCAATTGAGATCGACGCCTTCGAAGACAGGATCTACGCCTACAACCGGGAAGCTGTAGGGCGTGATGACGCTCAGGGCCTTGGCTTTGTGATCCGCGACGCGGTTGGACGCATCGTCGGCATTGCAACGGGATTTTCATGGGCAGGCACTTCCGAACTCAAACAGATGTGGATCGACGAGGCGCATAGGGGACGTGGCTATGCGCGAGCGTTGTTGAACGCCTTCGCGGCCGAGGCCGAGGCTCGAGGCGTTCGTCGGATTTGGGTGCAGAGCCATGATTTCCAAGCGCCAGGAATGTATGAAAAATCCGGCTTCGTGCGCGTAGCTGAGTTTGCGGATTGGCCCGAGGGACACTCCAACGTCATTCTCTGCAAAATACTTGAAGAGCCGACTGCAACCCAATGACCACCATCCGAATTGCGCAAGACCCTGACGCGGAAGCACTACCCGATATCGAACAGTCCGCGGGTGAAGCTTACCGTGGGGTCGAGGAGCTTGCCTGGATTGCCGATGACGATAACCAGACCGTCGAGCGCCACCGTGAACTCATCGCCAGGGGCACGTGCTGGGTCGCGGCGGAGCTCGACGACCCGCCGGTCGCATTCCTGAGCGCGGAGATCCAGGATGACACATTGCACATCTGGGAACTTGCCGTGCGCCTTGATCGACAACGCTCGGGTATCGGACGCGCCTTGCTAGAAAAGGCCGTTGCGGATGCGAGGCGTCGTCGCCTTGTCGCTATTACCCTGACGACGTTCCGAGACGTGATCTGGAACGCGCCATTTTGCCAGAAGCTGGGCTTTCGGGTGATGGATGACGCGCAGGCCGGAGAGCGGCTTCGACAGGTGCTGCGCCGAGAGGTCGAACACGGAATGCCGGCAAGCCGACGTTGCGCCATGCGCCTTATGCTCACTGAAGTTTGAGCTTACCGGCAACTCAAACTGGGCTCTACGCGGCAGAGTCGAATGTTTCAAGATTTCTGGATCTTCTGCGCCGGATCGCCTCGGCGATGAACAGGCGAGATAGGGCGTGGTAAAGCGGCTCGTTCGAAATCAATCGCGCTGTCCCATAGCCCAGCATCGATGCGCACATCAGCGCAATGACATTGTCGTGGTTGCCGGTCATTTCGAGGATAATGACGAAGGCCGTCATCGGAGCCTGGACAACGCCGGCAAAATAGCCAGCCATGCCAAGCAGCGCAGCGGTGCCGGTGGCGGCGCCGAGGAGTAGGCCAAGCGCGCTGCCAAGGCCGGCTCCTACGGCTAACGATGGCGCGAAGATGCCGCCCGGAATGCCCGAAACCATCGAGAGCAGGCCAGCCGCGAATTTCTCAGCAAAGAAAAACGCCGGCAGCGGCGTGCCTTCGATGGCTCCCCGCGCCTGAGCATAGCCGGTGCCGAAGGTGAGGCCATTCGAGGCGATCCCGATGGCGGCCACCGCCAGCCCGCAAATGCTTGCCACAACCATTGTGCGCCAGAGCGGCTGCAACGCGTTCCAGCGCCGGATGCGGCGCATCGCTTTCAGCGCCAGCAGAGAAAATAGCGCGCCGACACCGCCGCCGATGATGCCGCAGGCAAGCACCAGCGGCCAGTCGCTGGCAAAGGAAACTGTTTCTTTGGCGACGCCGAAGTATGTGTAGTTTCCGACCAGGCCCAATGATGCGAGTCCAGCGAGGATCACCGCCGTTAGCACCAGCCCATTGGTGCGGGATTCATAGGCGCGGCCCATCTCCTCGATAGCGAAGACAATGCCGGCAAGCGGTGTGTTGAAGGCAGCCGCTATGCCGGCCGCGGACCCGGCCAGGATCAGTCCGCGCGCCTGCCCCATGCCGCCCCAGCGCGCGACCTGCAGCATCAGGGAGGCGCCGACCTGCACTGTCGGTCCCTCGCGACCAATTGAAGCCCCGCAGCCTAGACCGACGACGGTGAGCGCGATCTTGCCCACCACCAGCCGCAACGACAGGATGTGGCCGCGGTCTTCGTCATCGCGCAGATGGCGCGCGGCGATCGCCTGCGGAATGCCGCTGCCCTGCGAGCCCGGAAAGAAGGAATGCGCAAGCCAGGCGCAGAGAACGAAGCCGAGCGGCGTTAGCACCAATGGCAGGTAAAAGCGCCAGCCGCTACCGCTGTCGATAACGGTATGGAATAGCGCCTGTGCTTGGTCGGCAAGGATCGCGAACAGCACGCTGATCAGCCCGATCGAAATGGCACCTGCCCAGAAGACAATGCGCGGCTGCCAGACGCGTCGCGAAACCCACATCGCCTGCGAGCGCCGCAGCATCGGATGTCGTCGCGATAAGCGTGCCATGTTGGGTCCCTTCGTAATAGACCCGGCCTAACACACCCACCGAGCCGATCAACCTTGCGAAGCAAAAGCTATGGCTGGCGAGGATCAGCAACCACGGCAGTGACATGGTCTCGATGGCGCAGGATCGATCGGACATCCCGCCGGCGCGCGTGCCGGCGGGATGGAAGCATTGACTGGGCGCGATGACTCCTCACATCGCCATTTTTTCACACTCGGCCTGGGCCTTCTTGGTCGACGTATCGACCATGTAGGTTTTGCCCTTGGCGTCGGTCATCATCATCATGCAATGCTTGATCGGCTTGGCCATTTTCATCATTTCGGCGCTCATCTTGGCGTCCGGCATCATGGTGCCCATATGCCCATCGGGCATGACGGCTGTCACTTGCCCGCCCTTCATCATGGACATCGTGCCCATTGTGTCTTCGGCGAATGCCTGCGAGGCGCAAAGAGCGGCAATGCTGACGGCGACAAAGATTTTGAACGAATGCATTCGGAATACTCCCATTTTTTGAGGGGCAGAGTTGCCCCATTCTGGGCTTCGCTGGAAATTAGGGTCAGTTACATCGACACGAAGATGTGATCGTATGGCGCCTGTTTGCTGAGGCGGAAGGCGGGACTGCGGACTTAGAGACCAGTCGATTCCGCCGTCATCGGTATGTGCCAGTCATACTCCATCACCGCCTTAGCAAATGCGGAGATGGCGGGCGAAGGCAGGCGATCCGCGACGGAGACCAGTGACACCTCGCGCACGATCTCTGGGTCGACGACCAGCCTGTGGCAGACGCCCGGCTGGCTGGCGGAGAATTCCGCGATGAAGCAGACGCCCATTCCCGCGGCTACCATAGCCAGGATCCAGTCCTCGCGCTCGCTGCGATAGGCGCTCTTGATCTCGAAGCCGAGGTTTTGGCAGAGCTCGTCGATGCGATTGCCGTATTCGCAGTTGATACGTTCGAGATAGGGCTCGTTGCGCACGTCCGTCAGTTGCAGCGTGTTCCGCGTCTCGAACGGATGCCCGGTTGAGAAGGCCAGCCCGAAGCGCTCCGTATAGACCTGCTCCGCCCTCAGCCGATGATCGAACGGCTCCGGGCGCGCCAAGAGCGCGATGTCCAGCTTGCCCTGTAGCAAAAGGTCGGTGAGGTGGTCAGCGGCGCCTTCGATTACGGTCACCTCGATTCCGGGAAACCGCTCGCGGAATGCATTGAGGAAGCCGATAAAGCGCAGCGGTCCGATAGTGCACATGACACCGAGCGTCACCGGCGCCGTCTCAAGCGACAGAAAGCTTCTAGCGGTGCGCCTGGCATGCTCCGCGCGCTGCGCGATCTCGTCGAGATGACTCCGCATCAAGCGACCGAAATCGCTGAGCTGGACATGGCCCTTGTCGCGATGGAAGAGCATTCCGCCGAGTTCGGCTTCCAGTTTCTGGATGGCGCGCGTCAGTGCTGGCTGAGTGACATGGACCAGGTCGGCCGCGCGGCGGAAGTTGAGTGTCTGGCAAGCGGCCAGGAAGTATCGGATTTCGTGCATTTCCATGGCACACCCCGCTTGATGCTGATGTCCGGTATGCATCACCGCAATTAGAATTTGGCATTATCGGCGACCCCTATCCTTAGGTAAACTTTCCATGCGCGTCCATGGCGAGCCGCCAGGCTGGGTATTGGGCGTGCCGCCAAAGGGCGAGCAGTTGGATCGAGCCGGAGGGATCAGCCAATGCTGGAGCGCAATCAAGAAAGGCAGCCGGACCAGGAGAAGCTGGAAGCGCTTCTTGGAAAAATGGTCGGCGATCTGGGCGCCATCACCACGGGCGCTGCGGTGCTGCTGGGAGACAGGCTCGGCTTGTTTTCGGCAATGAGCGGGGGCAGCAAGATGACCGCTGGACAGCTTGCCAAAAAGACCGGCACGCAGGAGCGGCTGGTCCGCGAATGGCTTTCGGCGCAGGCCGCCGCCGGCTATGTCGAATATGACGAGGCCAGCGACTGCTTCTACCTCAGCCCCGAGCAGGAACAGGTCTTCGTCAACGAGGACAGCCCGGCTTTCATGGCCGGCGCCTTCGAGGTCGTCTCGGCACTATGGCTTGACGAAGAAAAGGTGCGGCAGGCCTTTCGCTCGGGCAAGGGGGTGGGCTGGCACGATCACAGCGCCTGCCTGTTTCGCGGCACGGAACGGTTCTTCCGCCCCGGCTACAACGCCAATCTGATCGGCTCCTGGCTGCCGGCGCTCGATGGCACGGTCGAGAAGCTGGAGCGTGGCGTAGACGTCGCCGACGTCGGCTGCGGCCACGGCGCATCAACCGTGCTCATGGCCAAGGCATTCCCGAATTCGCGCTTCACCGGCTTCGACTATCATGCCCCGTCGATCGAACGGGCGCGCGCCGCCGCCAAGGAAGCCGGCGTCGCCGGCAACACAAGCTTCGAAGTGGCGGCGGCCAAGGACTTTCCAGGCACGTACGATCTCGTCGCCTTCTTCGACTGCCTGCACGACATGGGCGATCCGGAAGGTGCTGCCAGGCATGTGCACAAGGCGCTGAAGCCGGACGGCACATGGATGATCGTCGAACCCTTCGCCCATGACAAGCTTTCAGCGAACCTCAATCCGGTCGGCCGCATCTATTACGCCGCCTCGACCTTCATCTGCACACCTGCCTCGCTATCGCAGGAGGTTGGGCTCGGCCTCGGCGCCCAGGCGGGCGAGGCCAGACTGCGCAAGGTGGTTACGAGCGGCGGCTTCCGCCGCTTCCGCCGCGCCACCGAGACGCCATTCAACATGGTCCTGGAGGCCCGACCGTAAGCCTGGTCGATTTATCAATTTGGCTATGGATTGGAGGAAGGCATGACCGCTTGCAATGTCGTTCGGTTTCGCACCAAGCCCGGCAAGGAACAGGCCTTCATCGACGCGCACAAGAAGGCGAGCCTCGACGTCAAGGGATTCCGAAAGGCCGAACTGATCAAGACGGGTGACCGCACCTTCTGTGTTGTCGGTGAATGGAATGACATGGACAGCCTCGCGGCGGCGCGGCCGCAGATGATTGGCCTTCTGGATACAATGCGCGACATGCTGGAGGATCTCGGCGGCGACCTCGGCGTGACGGATCCCGTCTCCGGAACGGTGGTTGTCGAAATCGGGAGCTGAAGTGGTCCAGTTGCAGGCTTGGTGTGAACCGCTCGACCACCAATGTGGGGGCCTTTCCATCAAAGTCAGCGAGCGACGCACGAACTGCTGGAGCGCGACCAATCTTCGGCGTATAACTAGGGCCAATCTCCGGAGGACGAGCCATGAATGCAGTGCCTCAATGGCGGCTCGCAGGCGACTGGTTCGACATCTGCAGCTGCGATATCCCTTGCCCTTGCGAGTTCGCCCAGCGGCCAACCGGCAATCACTGCCAGGGCGTGCTCGCCTGGCATGTGCGTGAGGGTCAGTATGGCGGCGTGAAGCTCGACGGCCTGACGCTGGTGGCGCTCGGCGAGTTCGAAGGCAATCTGTGGGCCGGCGAGGCAAAGGCCGTGATGGGCATGTATCTCGACGAGAAGGCTGATGAGCAGCAGCGCGAAGCCCTGCAGGTGATCTTCGGCGGCCACGCCGGCGGCTGGCCGGCGGGCTTTGCCGCCAATATCGGGGAGATGCGTGGCATGGAGTTCGTGCCAATCACTTTCGACGTGGCGGGCGACCTGGCCACCTGGCGGGTCGAAATTCCTGGTCTCGTCGTTGGACGCGCAGAGGCGCTTTCCGGTCCGACCACACCACCCGGCAAGCGAGTGCAGACGATCAACCCGCCGGGTTCGGAGGTCGGCCCGGGCCAGGTTGCCACCTGGGGGCGTTCTGTCGAAGTGAGCACCAAGGGCTTCGGGCTCGACTGGACTGGCACGGCCCGCTCAAGCAAGCACATTCCGTTCGACTGGACCGGCCCGAACTAGGGCGTGACAATGGCTGACGCGTTCCCCAGGAAGTCGCGGCGGTTCACCCGGAATCTGCGCGGGATCCCGCTCGGTCTACTCGCATCGCTCGTCGGGCTGACAGCAGCGGCGTGGACGCTCACCCTCTACCAGACATTCAGCATGGATATGCCCATGGGCATTGCCGTGCGCGGCGGTATGGAGGGTATGGAAGGCATGGCTGGCATGGCGATGGCCGGAATTGCCGCCGACGACTGGTCATTTGCCGGCGCCGCCGCTTTTCTTGCTGTGGGGACCGTGATGATGGCGGCTATGATGCTGCCAGCCGCGGCGCCCATGATATTTATGTTCGCGGCGGCGCAGGCTAGGCGCGAACAACATGTGGCCATCCCGACGTGGACCTTCGTCGCGGGCTATCTGCTCGTCTGGGCGGGGGCGGGCCTTCTCGTATATGTCCTGGTCCAGCTCGGTAGCGACGTTGCAACGAGCCTCGATCCGCCCCAGCGTGCGAAATGGGCACCGCTCGCGCTCGGCGCCACGCTTGGCATCGCCGGGCTCTATCAATTCACGACCCTCAAGCACATTTGCCTCAGCCATTGCCGTTCGCCGCTCGCTTTCGTTGCGCAGCACTGGCGCGACGGGCGTGTTGGCGCGCTCAAGATGGGGCTGCGCCATGGTCTCTATTGCTTTGGCTGCTGCTGGGCGCTGTTTGCCGTGCTGGTCGCGACCGGCGTGATGAGCGTCGCCTGGATGTTGCTTTTGACGCTGCTCGTCTTCGTCGAGAAGCTGCTGCCCCGTGGCCGCCGCTTCGAAGGTAGTTTGGGGATTGCTTTGGTGGCCCTCGGGATCGTTGTATCGCTCGGGGCGATCGATATGCCTTGGATGATCGGCTAGACGAATAGAGGCATAAGCATCTCAGCTGTGCCGGCAGACGCTTTCGACGGCAATCCATTCGCATCGCGCTGGTTTTTAGTTGGCTGTCGCGAGACAAGCTTGAGTATCCGGTATGACGGTAGTCGACGATCGTCTTCTCGAAAGCCGAACGGCAAGCGCCTCCGAGCATTTGAGCCTGCCGCCAAAATCACAACCCGCCTAATTGCACGTCGTTGCCGCCGATTACCGCACGAATCGTTGCAGGGTCTTTCGAAGCCGCGAGTAGTGAGCTACGTGTGACGGGTGCCATCGACGAGACGGAGAAAATTGACGAACAGGCCCAAAACCATTTTGCCCAGAAGCCATAGGTTTACCCGATAGCGCCCAATTCAAACTCAAGGAATTAGGCGTAAGGTGTTGATATATAATAAGTTGGTGGGCCCGGAGGGACTCGAACCCCCAACCAAGCGGTTATGAGCCGCCGGCTCTAACCATTGAGCTACAGGCCCCACGCGGGCTGGATTAATGTTTTTCGCATCGCGGCACAAGGCTTTCCCGTCAGGCTTCCGCAGATCGCCCAAATCAACCCATAATCGCGCTCTACGCGACCTTTGCGACTTGATCGCAGACCAAGGAGATTTTCATGACCAGACACCTTTTGCCGCTCGCGCTCGCCGCTGCAATCGCTTTTCCGGCGATGGCTGGAGCCACCGATTTGCCGACGCCGCCCCGCATCATTGTGTCAGGCGAAGGCGAAGCAACCGTAGCCCCCGATCTGGCGGTCCTGACGCTCAGCGTCATGCGCGAGGCCAAGACCGCGCGCGCAGCGCTCGACGCCAACAACGACGCCATGGCCGCCGTGATCGCGGCGATGAAGTCGGCCGGCATCAAGGATCGCGACCTGCAGACCGCGGGCATCCAGATCAACCCGCGCTACAACTACACCAACAAGCCGGACGGCAGCCAGGAAGCCGAACTCGTCGCCTATCAGGTGACCAACACGCTGTCGGTGCGGGTGCGCGATGTCGACAAGACGGGCGAGATTCTGGACAAGGCGGTGTCGCTCGGCGTCAACCAGGGCGGCGGCATCGCCTTCACCAACGACAACCCGGCGGCGACCGTCACCGAGGCCCGCAAGAAGGCGGTCGCCAACGCCATGGCCAAGGCCAAGACGCTGGCCGAAGCCGCCGGCGTCAGCATCGGCCGGGTGCTCGAGATCACCGACCAGAACATCGCGCCGATGCCAATGCCGATCAACGCCAAGGCGTTCGACGCCGCAGCCGGTGCCGCGGCTCCGGTGCAGGCTGGCGAGAACTCCTACAACGTCCAGGTCACCGTCACCTTCGAGTTGAAGTAAGCGGCGTTGACGATCCTGGGGCCGAGCCTTGCTCCGCCCAGGATATACCGTGCATGAAAAACCCCGCGGGATTGCTCCCGCGGGGTTTTTTCCAGCCACACCCTTCAGACGGAATGGGGCTCAGCTACCTGCCGACCTTCGAGAAGGTCGTGTCTCGAGCTGATCTCAGCGATAAATCACCGGGCAGCCGCGATCATTTGCGAACACGACGACAACACGGTCGCCGTACTGGCGGCCCGCCACCTTTACCGTACGACGGTTAACGTCGACGATGCGGACACGGTGGAGACCCATGCGCTCGGCCTTGTCGAGGGCACGGTCCGGCGAACAGCCACGGCGCCACTCGCCACGGCGTTCATCGCGGCGATGGCGATAGCCGTCGTCACCGGCATAGACGCCGAAACGCGTGTCGTTGTTGTTGCCGAAGCCGAGATACAGGCTGTCGGCGTGAGCGGGGATGGCCGCCAGCGTGCCGAGGCCGACCAGTGCCGAAAGGGCTGCCGTCTTCATGGTGTTGAACATCGTCTTCTCTCCTTGTTGCGGGCTCTCGCCCGTCCTCGTGAACCGATGGGGGGAGAATGCACTTGTCTGTCTGAACTTATTGCGAACCGGCTGTTCATCTCCGGTTCATGTGGCGAAAAGGCATTCGCCGGGCATTTACCATCGACCCTTGCCGAGGTGAATGTTCCAAAACGCCTCAGCCAGGGCCCGGTTCCCAATCCAGCAGATCAGCTTGAAGATCAGGGCTCGTCGTCGCTGCGCGAGCTGCCGTTCGTCGTCCCTGCGCGAGCCTACGGCTCGTCGTCCAGCATGTAGTCAAAATAGTCTTCCGGCTCGGCCAGGTCGGTCTCGCTCGCCTTGACCCGGCCGCGCATTGAGATTCCGGCTTCATGCACGGTCTCGGCGCTGCCCGACACCAGCCGGTGCCACCAGTAGAGATCATGGCCCTCGGCCACCAGCCGGTAGGCGCAGGTGCTGGGCAGCCAGCTGATCGTGCGAACATTCTGCGGCGTCAGCCCGACGCAGTCGGGAACGCGCGCCAGCCGGTTGGCGTAGTCCGAACAGCGGCAGCTCTGCGCATCGAACAGCCGGCAGCCGACGCTGGTCCAGTAGATCTCGCCGGTATCCTCGTCCTCTAGCTTCGACAGGCAGCATTTGCCACAGCCGTCGCACAACGATTCCCACTCGGCCGGGCTCATCGCCTCCAGCGCCTTGGTTTTCCAGAATGGCGTTTCCATTCCCGGGATGTGGCCCCAGCCGCCGGCAAGGTCAAGCACGACGAAGGCCCAAAATGCGGCGGTCACCAGGAGGAATGACACGAAGTTGCCTTCAAAAGGTCGGCCAATCGCCCCGTACGGCCTCTATCCCAACCAAACTGGAACCAATCGGCCCGAGATCGGTTTCGGCAAGGATGGGACCCCATAAGGAGAATTTTCGATGAAACGCCAACCACGGATTCTGGCAGGCACCGCACTTGGCCTGCTGATGGCATCCGCGCCGTTGGGCGCGTTCCCGCTTCAGGGAGGCGGCCCCGCCCAGCACACGTCAGCCGCGTTCATCTTGGCGCAGGCAGCGTGCGCCGAGGGCGAATCGGCCGAGGCCTGCGCGCAGAAGCAGCAAGCGGAGCCGAAACAAAAGCACGAACGCAAAAAGGCCGAGCCGGAGCAGCAGGCGGCGCCCGCCCAGAGCGAGCAGCCCGCAGAGCAGGCGCAGCCGCGCAAGAAGCGTGAGCAGCAACAGCAGACGGAGTCCGCCCCTGCCGAGCAGGCCGCTCCAGCCGTCGAGGAGCAGCAGCCGCGCAAGAAGAAGCGCGATCAGCAGCAGCAGACCGAGCAGGCGCCGGCGGAGCAAGCCGCTCCAGCCGCCGAACAACAGCAGCCCCGCAAGAAGAAGCGCGACCAGCAGCAGCAGACTGAGCAGGCGCCGGCGGAAGCGGCACCCGCGGAGCAGGCAGCACCGGCTGCTGACGAACAGCAACCGAAACCGCGCAAGAAGAAGCGCGATCAGCAACAGCAGACCGAAGCGCCGGCCGGAGAGGCACCCGCCGGCCAGGCCGAACCGGCCAACGACAACCAGCAGGTCGAGCAGCCCAAGCCGCGCAAGAAGCAAAAGCAGGATCAGCAGGCCGCGCCGACGGAGGTAGCGCCAGCCGTCGAGCCCGCGCAGAAGCCTGAGAAGCAGAAGAAGCCTGTCGAGGTAGCCAAACCGGCCGTCGTGCCGGAAGCCGCGCCGACGCCGACCGAGAAGGCAGCTCCAGCCGGCGAACAGCCGGCCGCCCAGGGCGAGCAGCCGCAGGACAAGACCAAGAAGCACGGCAAGAAACCGGTTGGCGAGCAGCCTGTCACCGGCGAGCAGCCTACGACGGCCGAACAACCGGCCAGCGGCGAAAAGCCTGCCACCGCCGAACAGCCGGCCAATGGCGAGACGGCCGCGCCTGTCCAGGGCGAGAATCCTGTGCAGGGCGAAGCGCCTGCCGATCCGAACGCCGCTCCGGTTCTGGACAGCCAGAAGGATGCCGAGCGCAAGGGAGGCAGGAAGCAGGGCAACAAGAATGCGCAGCAGAATGGCGGGCAGAATGCCCAGCAAGGTGCCGATCAGAGCGAGAAGCCCGTGGTCGCTCCTGTCGATCAGGGGCCGCCGCCCACCGACGACAAGGCCGCCCAGCAGGAGATCAAGCCCGAAAAAATGGTCCCGGTGACGGAGGAAAAAGGCACGCGTGTCGATCGTGCGCCCGACGAGAACATCCGTGACCGCCGCCGGCCCAAGGGCGTCGACGTGCTCAAGGAGATCGGCGACCGCGTCATCATCCAGCTCAACAACCAGACGATCGTCCAGAGCAATGACGGTCCGCGTATGAACCGCGGCGCCAAGGACGTCTACTACGAGGATCTGCCGCAAGGCCGTACACGCGAGACGGTCGAGCGCGCCAATGGCGTCCAGATCGTCACCATCCGCAACCGCTACGGTGATGTCATCCAGCGTTCGCGCATCACGCCTGATGGGCGCGAATATGTGCTGAGCTATGTCGACGAGCAGGACTATCAGGACGAGGGCGACTGGCGCGATCCCGGCGACGACCTGCCGCCGATGCGGCTGACCATCCCGCGGCGGGAGTACATCCTCGATTCCGAGGACGTCGAGAGCCCGGACGACTACTACACCTTCCTCGAACAGCCGCCGGTGGAAAAGGTCCAGCGCCTCTATTCGATCGATGAGGTCAAGCGTTCGGCCCGCGTGCGCGACATTGCACGCCGCGTCGACCTCGACACGCTGAACTTCGAATTCGGCTCGGCCTCCATCTCCGACACTGAGGTGCAGAAGCTCGAAGGCGTCGCCGGCGCCATGGAGAAGCTGTTGAAGAAGAACCCGGCCGAGACCTTCCTGATCGAAGGTCATACCGACGCCGTCGGCAAACCGGAGGCGAACCTTGCCCTATCCGATCGCCGCGCCGAATCGGTGGCGGAGGCCCTCACCAATGCCTTCGGCATCCCGCCGGAGAACCTGACGACGCAGGGCTATGGCGAGGAGTATCTGAAGGTCAACACGGCCGCGCCCAACCGTGAGAACCGGCGCGTCGCCATTCGCCGCATCACCTCGCTGGTGGCGCCGGTCGCCAGCAACAATTGATCTGCTTTTCCAGAGGCTTGAGAAGACTTCTGGAATCAGATCGGCAAGAAAGGATCCATCCCGGCCTACCGGGATGGGTCGGACCGCGGACAGCATCCCGGTTCAACAAGAATTGTACCGGCATTAGAGCCGGCTCATTGAATCGAAGGCTTGCCCACCCCAGATTCTGACCAGGGCATCCCTGCCCCGTCCCGACTCCAGCGGGACGCATTGAGCCCCGCCGGGCCCTCACCGGCGGGGCTTTTTGTCTTGCAAACGGGGGCGACCTGATCGAAATACGACCCACTGCCCTACGGCCACTATCCAAAGAGAACCAACCGGAACCACTGCATGAAGCGTCTCGAACTCGCCATCGAATCGATCATCCTTGCCTCGCGCTGGTTGCTGGTCGTCTTCTATCTCGGGCTGGGCGTGGCGCTTGCCATCTATGCGCTGTCCTTCGGCAAGAAGCTCTACGAGTTCGTCACCGTGGCCTTCACGCTCGACGACACCGACACCATCCTGAAGATGCTCGGACTGATCGATGCCGCACTGGTCGCCTCGCTGGTGGTGATGGTCATCATCTCGGGCTACGAGAATTTCGTCAGCCGTTTTGACGACGAGGACGGCGGCGTGCATTGGCTGGGCACGATCGATGTCGGTTCGCTGAAGGTCAAGGTCGCTTCGACCATCGTCGCCATCTCCTCCATCCACCTCTTGCAGGTGTTCCTCAACTCGTCCTCTTATTCGACCGACCAGCTGATGTGGCTGACCATCATCCACCTCGCCTTCGTCGTCTCGGCGTTCATGCTCGCCTATATCGACCGGCTGATGGGTCTGAGCAAAGGCAAGAAGGGCGAGGAGTGAGGCTGGCGCCTGCCCGGGCGTTGAATCACTCCGGCAGGATCGTCACCCTATCGCCTTGCAAGAGCAGGATTTTCCGGTGATCGAGGATTGGCTGTTTGGCTGCCTCGAGTCTCTAATAAATCCCCTTGATCTTCGTATCCGTCCGCGCAAACACCTCGTCCGGCACAAAGAAATCCCCGGCCAGCGGCCCGGTCGCACCTGGCGCATAGACCGAAAAGTCGCTGACGCCCTCGGCGCGCAGCACCTCTTCGTCGATGTAGAAATTGCCGGTCGCCTCGCGTGATGGCCGCATGAAGATCGCGTGCGCGGCATCGGCCATGATGTCGGGCGAACGGCTCATCGCCGCCACCGTCGCGCCGCCAAGCAGATTGCGCACCGCGGCCGTGTCGATGGTCGAGATGGGCCACAGCGAATTGACCGCAATGCCGTCCCTGGCGAACTCGACACTCATGCCCAGCGTGCACATCGACATGCCGAACTTGGCCATGGTGTAGGCAACGTGGTTCTTGAACCATTTGGCCTTCATGTCGAGCGGCGGCGCCAGATTCAGGATGTGAGCATTGCCGGCCAACTTCAGGTGCGGAATGCACATTTTGGAGACGAGGAAGGTGCCGCGCGTGTTGATCTGGTGCATCAAATCGTAGCGCTTCATATCGGTCTCCAGCGTGCCGGTGAGTTGGATGGCGCTGGCATTGTTGACGCAGATGTCGATGCCGCCGAACTTTTCCACGGTCCTTGCGACCGCCTCTGCAACCTGCGCCTCCTCACGGATGTCGCACAGCACAGGCAGTGCCTTGCCGCCGGCCTGCTCGATCTCTTCAGCCGCCGTGTAGATCGTGCCCGGCAGCTTCGGATGCGGCTCGGCGGTCTTGGCGGCGATCGTCACATTGGCGCCGTCCCGCGCGGCGCGCAGCGCGATCGCCAGCCCGATGCCGCGCGACCCGCCGGAGATGAACAGCGTCTTTCCCTTCAGCGACATTTCCTTGCGCCTCCCTTGCAACATGGCAGGCGCGAACCTTTGCGCGGCAGGGGACCGCAGCGCAAGGCCCGAGGCGCTGGATGCCGAGTTACGCTGCGTAGGGTTTGTTACTAGACCAGCACCAGTCCCTGGCGCATCGCAATGGCAATGGCGTCGGTGCGGTTGGCGGCACCGAGCTTGATCAGGATCGCGGCGACATGGAACTTCGCCGTGTGCACGGAAATGTTCAGCCGCCGCGCGATCACCTTGTTGGGCGCGCCCTCGGCCAGCAGCGCCAGCACTTCAGCCTCGCGTGGTGACAGCGAAGGCCGGGCGGCGTGCTCGTCGGAGGCTTCATCCTCGAACGGCTCACCATCGCCGGCATGGAAATCCTCATTGCGCCCGCGACTGCCATCGCCCGATACGCAATAGCCGGCCGCCGCCAGCCGCGCCGCGGCGGCGATCAACAAATCGTCCGCACCCGCGGGCAGTATCGCCAACACCTCGCCGGCAGGCCGCTCGCGGCTGCCCGACAGCAGCACCCTTGGCGTGGAGGCTGGCACGGCGTCACCACTGCTGTCGTCAACGATGGCGACATCAGCGGTACCGCCGCCAGCCACGACCGGCAGCAGGTCGTCGCTCGCGGCGAGCGAGGCAGCCAGGCGCTCGGCGCGCCCCGCATCGCCAAGCGCAACCAGTACCACCAGCCGCCGCGAGGCGGCGCCGTCATGCATGATCCGGTCGCTGGTGGGCGTGTCCATCACTCCTCTCAGGAAAGCGGCTTTTCGCCGATGGTCAGCACGACGTCGCGCTGTTCGCCGCCGCGCACGACGCCGAGCGTCACCGAAGCGCCGGCGCTGTCCGGTCCGAGCCTGCGGATCAGGTCGCGTGGGCCATGCACGGCCTCGCCGTTCCACGCAACGATGATGTCACCCAGCGAAAGACCGGCGGCCTTGGCCGGGCCTTCGTCGTCGAGGCTCATCACCATCGCGCCATGCGCGTCGCGGTCGCGCACCGGATGCAGGCCGGCGCCGAGATAGCCGCGCGCGACATGGCCCTTCTCGCGCAAGGTCGCAACCGCCCGCTCGATCGTCTCGTACGGCATGACCAGCGCCCGGTGGCGCGGCCCGAACAACAGCATGCCGATCAGCGCGCCCTCGGCGTCGAGCACCGGGCCGCCCTCGAAACGGCCGCCGGCACCGACGGCAAGATTGATGCGCTGGTCGATGGTGCCACCACGCATCGAGCGCCAAGCCGGGCCGACCTCGCCGACCGAGCCCGACACGACCAGCGCCGATCCCTGGCTGTTGCCGATGGCGATGGCGATGTTGCCGGGCCGCACCGCATCGGCCTTGGCAAGCGAAGGCGTCGTGGCCGCATTGGCCGGCTTCAGCAGGGCGACGCCGGTGGAAGGATCGCGGCCGACCAGTTCAGCCTTCACCGTCTCGCCCGACGCCAGCGTCAGCTCGATCTCCTCGCCAGCCTCGACGGCTTCCTCGGCGGTGACAAAATAGCCGTCGCGCCAATGGAAGGCGCTTGCCGTGCGATGATGATGCGTGGCGAAACTCGCCGTTGCCGGCGCCGCCTTGGCGGCGAGATCGGCAATGGCCTGGGAAAATGCGCTGAGATTGAAATCGCTCATAGTGGTCTCCTGGGTTTCTTGCATAGCCCAGATATCGCTCGGCAGCGCGCTTGAAGGTACTCGCCTGACGGCTAGTTGCTGGTTTGACTGGCCATCTGGTCAGGTCGCGGTGGTTCCACCCGCTCCGCACATATAGTCATCGTTACGACTGAAAACACGGAGCCCGCCCATGGCCCTCGCCGCCGCCAAATTCCAATCCGACGACACGCTGCTCGATGCCTATTCGACGACAGTTGCCGACGCCGTCGACCGCATCGGCCCCGCTGTCTGCCGCATCGAGCGCATTGGCGGTCAGGGCGGCCATGGTTCCGGCTTCGTCATCGCGCCGGACGGGCTGGTCGTCACCAATTTCCATGTCGTCGGCGATGCGAAGACGGTGCGCGTCTCGATGCCGGACGGCGCCTCCCGCGACGGCCGCGTACTTGGCCGCGATCCCGACACCGACATCGCGCTGGTGCGCGCCGACGGCAGCTTTGCCGATGTCGCCCCCCTTGGCGATTCCAAGCGGCTGCGGCGCGGCCAGATCGCCATTGCCATCGGCAATCCGCTCGGCTTCGAATGGACCGTCACTTCGGGCGTCGTCTCGGCACTCGGCCGCTCGATGCGCGCCTCCACCGGTCGCCTGATCGACGACGTCATCCAGACCGACGCAGCGCTCAATCCCGGCAATTCCGGCGGGCCGCTGGTGTCGTCGGCCGGCGAGGTCATCGGCGTCAACACCGCCATGATCCACGGCGCGCAAGGCATCGCCTTCGCGGTCGCCTCCAACACCGCCAACTTCGTCATTTCGGAGATCATCCGCTTCGGCCGCGTGCGCCGCGCCTTCATCGGTGTTTCCGCCGACACGACGAACCTGCCATGCCGCGCAGCCCTCCTGTCGCAAGTCTCGACCAGCACGGCGGTGCGCCTGCGTAGCGTCGAGAAGAATGGCCCGGCGGCCAAGGCCGGCCTGAAGGAAGGCGACATCATCGCCGCCATCGACGGCCGCCCGGTCACCGGCGTCGACGATTTGGTGCGCCTGCTCGACGCCGAGCGAATCGGCCACGACACGCTGTGCACCGTCGTGCGCCGCACCGGCGTCAGCCAGGTAAGTGTGACGCCGGTGGCGCGTAGCTGAGGTCTCGCTGCTCGAGCATCCGCCCAAGCAGCGACACCAATAACGCCGCCAGTTCGCCGGTCGGGTCGAGGTCGGGATCGAAGATCGTCATGTCCATGCCGATGCAGGCAGGACCGGCAACCAGTGCGGACAGGATAGCGACGAGATCGTCGGGATCGATGCCGGGACTGCCGGGCGAATCCACCGCCGGCATCACCGCCTGGTCGAGCACGTCAATGTCGAGATGCAGCCAGTAGGAAGACTGCGCCAGCGTTGCCCGGGTCTTTCCCAACACCCTCGCCACGCCAAGCTCGCGCGCGGCAAAGACGTCGATCAGCGTCATGGCGGTGGAGGTGATGTCCGGCCAGGCGAAGTCGGCATCACGGCTCTCCCGTTCGCCGATCTGGATCACCCGTTCGTCGGCCACCAACGGCCCGGCAATGCCTGGCCACTCGGTCAGCAGCGGTTCGCCGCGCCCGGTGGCGAGCGCGAGATCCATGCCGGCGGCCGAGCCGAGCGCGGCATCGGCATCGTAGTTGCCGGGATGACGGAAATCGCTGTGACCGTCGACATGCACCAGGGCCAGTGGACCGGACCGCCGTGCGGCCGCCAGCGCGCCAAGCAGGATCGAACAATCGCCGCCGACGACCAGTGGAAATTCGCCCCGTCCGATCGCGCCGGCGACAAACTCGGCAAGCTCCAGATTAAACCGGCGGATCGCAGGGCCATTGCGCAGTCGGGTGCCCGGCTGCGGTTCGGTGCCGTAGGCGGGCCGTTCGAGATCGACCACCTTGGCGGGCGCAACCACCTCGACCAGGCTGGCCTCGCTCAGCGCCTGCGGCGCCCGCCATGTCCCCGGCACATGGCCGGGCCGCAGCGGACGAAGACCAAGGTTGGACGGGGCGCGGATAAGGCAGATTTCACGCATGGAAGAGCCTGGGTTTGCCAAGCCCACCATAGACCGCGAATGCCCGCCAGGTCACGCAGCCGGAGCCGCCAGACATCTTTGCCGACAGTTGCTGCCAGATTCAGGCACCCTCGGTAAATTGCGCCTGAAACTCCGGGCTCGGCGGGATCGGCTTGATCACGTCGATCAACACGCCATTGGGGTCCTTGGTGATGAAATGGCGCTGGCCAAAGGGCTCGTCGCGCAGGCTGCACAAGATCGGTAGGCCGGCGGCGGTGATCCGTTCGTAGACAGCATCTGGGTTCCTGACCTCGAAATTGATCAGCAGGCCGGACGTGCGACCCCGCCCCTCTTCGGGAATCGTTTCATGATCGCCATGGACGATGCCGAGATTGACGCGGCGATCCTCGGCCGATTGCAAATGCACGTACCAGTCGCTCTCAAACAGCGGCTTGAAGCCGAAATGCTTGATATAGAAGGCTTTTGTGCTGGCAACATCGCCTGTCATCAGCACCGGGTAATAGCTCGTAGTCTTCATCTTTCCTTCCCCCGTCAAACAACATACAGTCTGCATGTAAATCGAAATAACATACAGGCTGTATGTATGCAACAGGAATCCGCGCGCCGTTCCAACCGCGACCGCACCGAGGCGACGCGCGCCGACCTGATCGCCGCGGCGCGCAAACTGTTCACCGAAAAATCCTATGCCGAGACCGGGACGCCCGAGATCGTCGCCGCCGCTGGCGTCACGCGCGGCGCGCTCTATCACCATTTTGCCGACAAGCAGGCGCTGTTTGCCGCCGTGGTCGAGCAGGAGGCGGCAGCTGTCGCCGAAGAGATCGAGCGCGCCTCGCCGCCCTCGTTGTTTGCCCGCGACGCGCTGATTGCCGGGTCGGATGCCTATCTCGCCGCCATGCGCGCGCCCGGCCGCACGCGGCTGTTGCTGCTCGATGGTCCGGCCGTGCTTGGCCGCGCCGCCATGGACGCGATCGACGACCGCCATGGCAACCGCTCGCTGCGCGAGGGGCTGGTCGCGGCAATGCGGGCGCAGGCAATGACGAGATTGCCGGTCGAGGCGCTGACCGCGCTGCTTGCTTCCGCCTTCGACCGCGCGGCGCTGGCCATCGAGGCCGGCGCGTCAGCCGAGGATTACCGCGCCGTTCTCATGGCGCTGATCGATGGATTGTCTCCGGCTCCTCATCCGGCACCTCGGCCGGCTCGAACTCGTTGAAGCAGCCGAGCTGGCGCTTGAACTGCTCGATCAGCCAGGCCGCCGCCGGCTTCGGGCTGCTGTCGCTGCGATGCATGGCAAACAGTGGCGAGTTCACCTCCCTGAAAGGCTCGAGGTCGATTTCCACCAGCCGGCCACTGGCCAGATCGTCAGCGATCAGCCAGCGCGGCAGCCCGCCCCAGCCCAGCCCCTCGCGCATGAGCATATGCTTGGTGCGCATATCCGTAAGCCGCCAGGTTCGGTAGGCGAAGACACCGAAGTCGCGTCCCTTCGTGCGTTCGGACTGGTCGGTGACGACAAGCTGGATGTGTTCGCGCGCATCCTCGATCGCCACCGGCTTCGGCAGCAGCGCCAGCGGGTGGCTGGGCGCAGCAGCCAGCACGATCGACATGAAGCCGATGCGCACAAGATGCACATCATCGACCTCGCCCAGCAGGCCGCCAATGCCGAGATCGGCCTGTCCATTGACGACGTGATCCGGGATTAACCCAAGCGAGCCGATATGCAGGCGCAGCATCACGGTCGGAAACTGCGCCTCGAATGCCTTCAGCACCCGAACCAGCACTGGCGAAGGCAGCGCAGCATCGACCGACAGCGCGACTTCGGCCTCCAGTCCCTGATGGTGGCCATCGGCACGCGAGCGGATCCGCTGCAGGACGCCGACCATGCGCCGTGCATCTTCCAGCATCGCCCGGCCGATCTCGGTCAGCTGCGGCTCGCGCGTGCCCTCGCGCTCGAACAGTTTCAGCCCAAGCTGCGCCTCTAGGTTGGCGATGCCATAGCTGATGACCGATTGCGCTCGGTTGAGCTTGCGGCCGGCGGCCGAGAAACTGCCGGTTTCGGCGACAGACAAGAAGATTTGCAGTTGGTCGAGCGTCGGGTTGGGCTGCATGGCCATATCCACTTTATGGATGGATTGTATAGAAAATATACCAGTTTCTCAAATGGGTCGATGGCCCCATATCAACCGGGACAAATTATTCCAACCCTGGAGAGCCAACATGTCCATCCTTCTCGTCACATCGAGCCCGCGCGGCGCTGCTTCGCACTCGACCCGCATCGCCACGGAATTCGCTGAAAAGCTTGTCGCTGCCGACCCGTCGAACACGCTGGTCTTGCGCGACCTCGTCGCCAACCCGCTGCCGCATATCGATGCCGACTATTCGACCGGCATCTACACACCGGCCGAAGCGCGCACCCCGCGCCAGGCTGAAGTGGTCGGCGTTTCCGACGTCGTGCTCGACGAGCTTTTCGCCGCCGACACGGTGATCCTCGCCACCGGCTTCATCAACTTCAACATCTCCTCGACGTTGAAGTCATGGGTCGATCACGTCGCCCGCTCCGGCAAGAGCTTTGCCTATGGCGAGAACGGCCCCAAGGGCCTCGTCACCGGCAAGAAGGTCTATATCGTGCTGGCCTCGGGCGGCATCTACTCCGAAGGTGCCGCCGTGCAGATGGACCACGCCATTCCCTACCTGCGCAGCGTGCTCGGCTTCATCGGCATGACCGATGTCGACGTCATCCGCATCGAAGGCGTCGGCATGGGTCCTGATGCGGTCACCGCTGCGCTCGCCAAGGCGACCGCCAAGGTCGATGCCGTGGTGGCGGCCAGCAGGGATGTTGCGGCAGCCGCGTAAAGCACTGATCGTCATCCGCATCGAAAAGGCAGGCGCCCTCGCCTGCCTTTTTCGTTCTAGCCGATGAGGTGTCTCAAAAGGCCCGCCGAAGCGACCCCTACCAACACAGTCGGCAACATCGAAAGCCGCGTTGCAGCGACAAAGGTAATGGCCAGCGCCAGAAGGTCGGCCGGGTTCCTCGACACGAAGGCCGGCGCGATCACCGAGATCAGCACGCAGCCGGGTGCTGCTTCCATCACCGCCGTCGCGCGGGCGCTGAGCGTGCGGTTGCGCAGCACCACATAGCCGCCGATCCGGGTCAGATAGGTGACACCGGCCATCAGCACGATGGTAAGCAGGGTCGCCGCGTCGATCATGTTTCTCTCCAGAGGAACCAGGCCGAGACCAGCCCTGACACAGCGCCCGCGGCGACATACCAGGCGCCGGGAGCAAAGAGGTAGACCAATGCCGCGACGACCAGGCTGACCAGCCAGGGCCGCGCGGCGGCCACGCCCTTCCACATGCCGCGCATCAACACCAGGAAAACGGCCGGGAAAGCCATGTCGAAACCATAGGTCTCGACATGGCCCAGCATCGGGCCGAGCAAGGCGCCCGTCGTGGTGAAGACCACCCAGGTGAGATACATCGCCAGCGCCGCGCCCATATAATAGCGCGGGCTGAAAGCCGGCGTGACACCGGCCGCGGCACGCTGTCTGGCATCGGCAAGGCCCAGCGCCCAGCTTTCGTCGCATAGGAAGAACAGCGCAGGAAACATCTTGCGCCGCGGCAGGTGGCGCAGGAACGGCGCCAGTGCCGCCCCCATCAGCAGATGCCGGCTGTTGACCAGGAAGGTGATGGCGACGATGAGCACGATGTGCGGCGGCGACGTCCACAGCTGGATCGCAGCGAATTCCGAGCCGCCAGCAAAATTCAGCCCTGTCATGGCCGACAGTTCGACAACGCTCAAACCTTTCTGGGTGGCCTGGGCGCCAAGCACCAGCGCATAGGGGATGGTGCCGAACAGCACCGGCGCGCACGACGCCACGCCACGGCGGAACTCGGACCTCGAACCATCGCCTGCCGTCTCGACTGCCTGTGAAATGCTCATGGTTTTCCACGGGCTGGCCTCGCGGCCGCCGCTTTCGGTTGCGTTTGAAATCACGTGATGTCGGCAGCAACCATACTGATAACGTCTCGCAATTTGGTTGCGAAGATTGTTGTACTTCATCGAATTTTGGCATTGACTGCCGCAAATTGCCAAACGAATGGAATCCATAGCCATGAAGCTGGACGAGATCGACAAGCGGATCCTGCGGGCGCTGCAGCGTGATGGCCGCATGGCCAACAACGATCTGGCCAACGAAGTCGGGCTGTCGCCATCGCCTTGCTTGCGGCGCGTGAAGCTGCTGGAGGAAGCCGGCGTCATCGACCGTTATGTCGCCGTGCTCAACCCGGCCAGTATCGGCAAGGGCCTGACCTTCTTCACCCGCATCTGGCTGAAAGCGCAGGACGAGGACACGATCGAGCATTTCGCCACTGAAGTGGCCAAGCTTCCGCAGGTGATGGAATGCTACCTGATGCTCGGCGATTGCGATGCCATGGTGCGCGTGGTGGCGGCCGGCATCGATGACTACCGCCGCTTCCAGTCCGAGCATCTGAGCCGCATCAAGGGCGTGCAGAACGTCAAGACCGACGTTCCCAGCCAGACGATCAAATACACGTCGGAACTGCCGATCTGACGCATGCCGCTCAAAGCATATCCTTCGGGCTCGACTCGGGGTGTGAAGCGGCTTTGGGACAACGCCCGTCATCCAAATTGAAAAGCCAGACGCTTCGGCGCCCGCCTTTCTGCTTCAGGGTGAACCATCCTGGCGTGAGATTTTCGGGCCAAGCGAGCCAATCAATGGAGTGGCCCCGACAGACGGAGTGGCCCTTGTGCAGAAATAGATCGCACTGGTGGTTGCCATGCTCGACAGCGTAGCGAAGACATAAGCAAAAGGCAGCCAGTGGTCGGACAGCGCCAAAGCCACGACCGTGAAGAAGGCCGCGAAAGAGAACGACCCGACGATAACGCCACGCAACAGATTAGCGGCGGCGGGCGCTCGGCCGCTGATGATGGGTGAACATCGCCAGGACAAGAACGAATACGGGAAACGGTGCCACAAGCCCACTGAGCTCCGGCCCAAGGTATCTGGTCGATAGGGTGATCAGAAAGACGAAGCCAGTCGAAACGGCCATCCGGGCGGGAAGGTCCCATCTGGGCGCTATCCTGGCCAGTGCTTCCATATTCACCGGTTTGGTGAGGAAGGACAGGAAGAACAACGTCACCAGAAGCAGCCCAATAGCCTGCGCGAATGTCCAGGCGGACAGGTTCCAGATAAAAGTGGCGAGAAAGAAGGCGCCGACTCCGGTGATCATGCTGACCCAGCAGTTGAAGCGCCTGGCGGCGCGGGCATAGACGAAGCAGAAGATGCACGTTGACACCTGGCCCACCAGATTGCCCACTGCCGCGTGCTGAGCGAACGCCGCACCATTTTCCAATGCAGTGAAGACCGATACGGGGCCGGTCACCAATGGAATCCCCATCAGCAGCCCGCCCACCGCCGGCCCGAAACGCCGGCTCAGCAATGTGAGACAGAGGATAAGGAGCGGCGTGCTGAGCAGCTTGAAGACCAAGATCATGAAACGGATGTCTTGGCCTTGTCCGACCGCCCTGAAGAAAGATCGCCCATCAATACCGCAGCAAGTCAGCCGATGCCACACCGATCATGAATAGCGCCGGCGGAATGCGGCCCGGCCGACGGGAAAACACCGTCACGTCAAACTGGATAAAAAATGCAACCGGATTGTAGGATCGGCCTCTGCGTCAGCGTCCTTCGGGATGCAAGCAGCGCGTAGCGCTGCCCTCTGGCATGGGAGAAAAACATGAACCTTTCCTATCGTTGGGTCATCGTCGCGGCTGGCGCGCTGATGTCCTGTGTCGCCATCGGCACGATGTTTTCGCTGGCGATCTTCCTCGAGCCGATGGCGATCGACACCGGCTGGTCGCGCGCCGGCATTTCGAGCGCCATGACGCTCAACTTCCTGGTGATGGGCCTCGGCGGCTTCGCCTGGGGCGCCCTGTCCGACCGTTTTGGCGCCCGCATCGTCGTGATGATCGGCGCGGTGCTGCTCGGGCTGGCGCTGGTGTTGGCCAGCCGCACCGGCTCGCTGCTGACCTTCCAGGTCACCTATGGCGTGCTGGTCGGCCTCGCGGCCAGTGCCTTTTTCGCGCCGATGATCGCGCTGACATCAGGCTGGTTCGACACCAACCGCAGCCTTGCGGTTTCGCTGGTCTCGGCCGGCATGGGCGTCGCTCCAATGACGATCTCACCCTTCGCCCGCTGGCTGATCTCGGCCTATGACTGGCGCACCGCCATGTTCGACATCGGCATCACCGCATGGGTGCTGCTGTTGCCGGCCGTGCTGCTGGTCCGTCAGCCGCCGAAGCCGGCCGTGGCCGATATCGGTTCCGCGCCGGTTGCCGAGGGCGCCGGCCTGACGGTTGGCCAGGCGCTGCGCTCGCCGCAGTTCATCGTGCTGGGGCTGACCTTCTTTGCCTGCTGTGCCGCGCATTCCGGGCCAATCTTCCACATGGTGAGCTATGCCATGCTGTGCGGCGTGGCGCCGATGGCGGCGGTCTCGATCTACAGCGTCGAGGGCCTTGCTGGCCTGGGCGGCCGGCTTCTCTACGGCGTGCTTGCCGACCGGTTGGGCGTCAAGCCGGTGCTGATCGCCGGCCTGGCGATCCAGGCGATCGTCATTGCCGCCTATCTCAGCATCAGCCAGCTCGGGCAGTTCTATATGCTCGCCGTCATCTTCGGCGCCACCTATGGCGGCGTCATGCCGCTCTATGCGGTGCTGGCGCGAGAATATTTCGGCCAGCGCATCCTCGGCACCGTGTTCGGCGCTGCAACCATGCTGTCCAGCCTCGGCATGGCGCTCGGACCGTTGGCCGGCGGCATGGTGTTCGATGCCTTGCCAACTATTCCTGGCTGTTCATCGGCTCCGCCATCATCGGGCTCGGCGCGGTCGGCATCGCCATCGCCTTCCCGCCACTGCCGCGCCGGGAACTGCAGACCGCGTAATCTCGGGGTTACGTGAGATTGTTTGTTCGTGAGAAATGGGCTTTCAGCACGGCCCTAAATTTTTGCATGGTCTTTTCGGTTGTCTGCGCATCGGCAGCCGCAAAGCCCATGACAAGACCGTTCTGTTTTGTGCCGTGACGATACTGGATCGATAGAGCCGAGACGTTGATCCCTTGCTGGAGCAACGCCTCGGCAATGGCCGCGTCGTTACATTTCTCGCGGAAAATGCCGACAACCTGAATGCCGGATTCGGTGGCATGGAAATCCAGCCATTCTCCTATATGCCTTTGAGCGCTTTCCAGGAAGAACTGGCGCCTTTCCGCATAGAGACGCCGCATGCGCCGGAGATGGCGGGTAAAGTGGCCCTCGTTCATGAAGTCCGCCAGCGCAGCCTGGGCAAGCAATGGGGCGAACTGGCCGGTCACGCTCAGCGCCGAGACGATTGTATGGTCTATTGCCTTGGGCGCCACCAGAAAGCCGAGGCGCATGGCCGGAAACAGGATCTTCGCGAAGGTTCCGACATAGACCACCCGGTTTGATGCACCGATGCCCTGCAGCGCCGGAATTGGCTGCCCTTGAAAACGGTATTCGCCGTCGTAGTCGTCCTCGATGATCCATGAACGCCAGGTCTCGGCCATGTGCAGGAGATTGAGCCGCTGTTCCATCGGCATGGTTATGCCCAGCGGGTGATGGCAGGAGGGCGTCACGAAAATCATGCGCGGAATGACGGGAGGCGGATCGAGGTTCCAGCCAGCATTGCCCACGCGCAGCGGTGCCAGTTTCGCCCTCGCCGAGACGAAAGCCGAACCCGCTCCGTAATATCCTGGCTCCTCCATCCACACCGTGTCGCCTTCATCGATCAGCAGGCGGGCCAGGAGATCGAACGCCGACTGGGCACCGTTGGTCACGACGATCTGCTCGGCGGTGCACCGAACGCCCCGCGAAGCGGTGAGATAGCGGGCTATCGCCTCGCAAAGCGGTGGATAGCCTTTGACGTGATAGGTCCCGAAAAGGTCGATATGCGCGAATTTTGCCCGGCGGCTGAGCAGTTTCGACCAGGTGTTGAACGGGAAATTATCCGGGTCCGGCATGCCGGGATGAAAGGCAAGCATGCCGGGCCGGCCGTGATGATATGGCTGGGCGAGCATGGTCTGCCCGCGCAGAGATATCGGGTTCTCGTCCTCGGCCGACACATGCTCCGCCGCGGTCGAACGGGTCGGCAGATCCATGACCAGCGAGGGCCTGCGTGGCCGGATGGCCAGATAACCTTCCAGCGCCAGCTGGTCGCAAGCGGCAATCACCGTGTTGCGGCCCACCTGCAGATCCCGTGCCATGACCCGTGTCGAGGGCAGCGCGTGGCCGCTCGGCAGCAAGCGCCGTTCGATCAGGCTGCGCAACTGGGCATAGAGCTGCCGGTGCAGGTTGGCGGAACTGCCGCGATCCAGTGCGATGCCGTCGATCGGAAAACTGGTCTTCATCCTGGTTCCGAAAAATCAATGCAATCTGGTTCTAACAATGGAACCAAAGCAGTCCTAGGCTCAAGAAAAATGCGTTCGGGTTCAGATGGGGCTGACCGATGCAGTGCATAAAGGTGGGAGTGATCGGTGCGGGTGGCGTCGCCCAGGTCGAGCACATTCCGAATCTGCTCAGATTGCACCGGCAGTTCGAGATCCTCGGCGTCTATGATCCTTCGCGCAAAGTCCGCGCCTTTGTTGGAGAGGAATTCGGACTTACGACATTCGCCGATCTAGACCAGCTTCTTGCCATGCCGCTTGACGCTGTGGTCATAGCCTCGCCCGATGCCTTGCACTGGGAACAGGCTCTCGCCGCCTTCGCCAGGGGGCTGCACATCTTCTGTGAAAAGCCGCTTAGCTATAGCGCCGAGGATATCGACGACTTGATCGCCGCCAGGGATCGCGCCGGCAAGGTGCTTCAGGTCGGCTACATGAAGCGTTTCGATCCGAGCTACGAGGCGGCGCTGAAAATGCTGCCAGGCACGGCGCGGACGCTTCGCTACATCTCGGTCGAGGTCAATGATCCCGACGCGTGGCCGTTCGTGCGGCATCACTCCACATGCCGGGGCGACGACGTGGCGGCGGGGTTGGTTGCCTCGACCGAAGCCAGGCAGCGCGAGCAGGTGGACCGCGCGGTGTCCGGTTTGGACGATCCCAACGCCTTTCGCGGCTTTGTCGGCGCCTATTGTTCGGCGATCGTGCACGACGTGAACGCGGTCCACGGCTTGCTCGATGCGCTGGGGATCGCGGAGGGTGACATTGTCGGCGCCTCGCTTTTTGCCAGGGGCGAAGGCGGCCAGGGTGCCGTGCGGCTGCTCGGCGGCCAGGCGCTGTGGAACATGGTTCATCTGGCCGTACCTGGGCTCGCCGACTACCGCGAGCGCATAACCCTCTACTTCGACCACGCCTCGCTCGAACTGGAATTTCCCTCGCCCTACCTCAACCACCAGGCGACGCGGCTGACCGTCCGCACGAGCGACGGCCACACCCTGTCCAGCCGCGACATCC
Source organism: Mesorhizobium sp. P2_A8 (assembly GCF_056404935.1). Lineage (NCBI taxonomy): Bacteria > Pseudomonadati > Pseudomonadota > Alphaproteobacteria > Hyphomicrobiales > Phyllobacteriaceae > Mesorhizobium > Mesorhizobium sp. P2_A8. The sequence goes on along the minus strand of NZ_JBFUDB010000002.1, from coordinate 369,750 downwards.
GCAGCGGCTACGAAGAGGCGTTTGTCGAGGAGTTGAAAGGTTTCTGGTCGGCGATCGTCGAAGGCACGCCGGTGCGCAACACCGCCGAGCACGCCCGTCGCGACATGACGCTGCTGGCCGGGCTCACCCGGCATCACCTTGCCCAACTCAAGCAGCCAGGAGTTCGCCCGTGACGGTTCGCATCGGCATCAATCCGATCACCTGGAGCAACGATGACGTGCCCGAACTCGGCGGCGACACGCCGCTTGAGGTCTGTCTTAGCGAAACCAGACAGGCCGGCTATTCCGGCACTGAACTTGGCGGCAAGTTTCCGCGCCGGTCGGCTGACCTGAAGCTGATCATGGAACGCTATGGCCTCGCCGTGATTTCCGGCTGGTATGATGGCCGCTGCGACGAGAAGGATGTCAGCGCGGAAATGGATGCGATCATGCCGCATCTCCAACTGTTGAAGGATATGGGCTCGACCCATGTCGTCTATGCCGACACCTCGCGCGGGCGCCATAACGCCATCTGGGGGCCGATCTCGCAGCGCCCGGCGCAGAGCCCGCAGGAGTGGCCGGCCTACGGCCGCAAGCTGACCGCGCTGGCCGAGCGGATGGCGGATTTCGGCGTGCGCATGGCCTTTCACCACCATATGGGGACCATCGTCGAGACCGATGCCGAGGTGGGCCTGCTGATGCGGCACACCGGCGAGGCGGTTGGCCTGCTCTACGACACCGGCCATTCGATATTTTCGGGCGGCGACCCGCTGGCTTTGATCAAGGCGCACGTCAAACGCGTCGTGCATGTGCATTGCAAGGACGCGCGCAAAGCCGTCCTTGATCGTGCCCGCGCGCAAGACATGAGTTTCATGGGCGCGGTCATGGAAGGGATATTCACCGTTCCCGGCGACGGGTTCATCGACTATCCGGCCATTTTGCGCGTGCTTGCCGACAACGGCTACAGCGGCTGGCTGGTCGTCGAGGCCGAGCAGGATCCCAGCAAGGCCAACCCGCTGACCTTTGCGACAATGGGATTCCAGAACCTGTCGCGCATGGCCAGCGAAGCCGGATTTACCATCATGGAATGATCGGGGCCGCCATGCGGCCTCTGGGGAACCAGTGCTGATGAATGAAACTGGACAAAGGTGTGCGAAGATCGAGGTCAGGTAATAACAACACACCTTGAAGGGGCAACTGGACTGCCGACCGTAACTGCGGCGGCGGAAAACAAACAGGAGGTTGTTATGTTTTCACTTGCGAAATTGATAAAGCCTGCGCTCGGCCTGCTGGCCGGCGTCACAATGATGGCGGCGGCCACCAGCCTTGCGGCCGCCGACGAGACGCACGTGGTGTTTGTAACCCATGGCCAGAGCGGCGACCCCTACTGGTCGGTGGTGAAGAACGGCATGGACGACGCGGCCAAGACTCTGGGCGTCAAGGCCGAATATCTGGCGCCGGAAACCTTCGACATGGCCAAGATGGCGCAGATGATCGACGCCATTGCAGCCTCGAAGCCAGATGGGATGGTTGTTTCGATCCCTGACGCCGCGGCCCTTTCAACTCCGGTCAAGAATGCCATTGCTGCCGGCATCCCGGTCATCGTCATCGATTCCGGCGGCTCGAAGCTGACCCATGATCTTGGCGGCCTGCTGTTCATGGGACAGGACGAATTTCAGGCCGGCGTCATGGCCGGCGAGCGCATCAAGGCGCTCGGCCTCACCAAGGCGGTCTGCGCCAACCACGAGGTGGGCAATTCCAGCCTTGACGATCGCTGCGCGGGCTTTGCCAAGGGCCTGGGCGTCGACGTTCCGGTGATGAATGGCGTCATCGACCCGACGGAAATGAAGAACCGCATGATCGCCTACATGACCGCCCATGCCGATACGCAGTTTATTCTCGCTGTCGGCGCCAGCGGTGCCGAACCGACACTGGCCGCGCTCGATGAAATGGGCCTCGGGGGCAAGGTGAAAACCGGCACGTTCGATCTGTCTCCCACGATCCTGCAGGCCGTTGTTGACGGCAAGATGGAGTGGGGCATCGACGCCCAGCAATATGCCATGGGCTATATCCCGGTCGCGATGTTCGACCTTTGGAAGAAGTACAAGATCATGCCGATCTCCGACTATCCGACCGGTCCCGGTTTCGTCACCAAGGACACTGCCGCCTCGGTCATCGACCTGGCAAAACTGGGGAAGCGTTGACTGCTCGCGGCCGGGCCTCGGCCCGGCCGCTTTCACCGATGAAGGTAACGCATCCATGGCTGCAGAGATTCGCGACGAGCGGGTCCGGTCCGTCTCCCGCCTGAGCCGTCTGCTGAGCAGGCCGGAACTCGGTGCGGCGGCCGGGACCGTTCTGGTCTTTGTGTTCTTCGCCATCACGGCGGGAAATACGGGACTTTTCAGTGCCAAGGGGATCATCAATTTCCTCGAGGTCTCGGCCCAGCTTGGCATTCTCGCCGCACCCGTGGCCCTGTTGATGATCGCCGGCGAGTTCGACCTGTCGGTTGGCTCGATGATTGGCTTTGCCGGAATCCTGATCGCCATCCCCTCCGTGTTCTGGGGCTGGCCGATCTGGCTTTCACTGCTGTTTTCCTTCGCTGTTTGCGGCGGTATCGGCGCGCTCAACGGGCTTGCCGTTGTCAGGACCGGACTGCCCTCCTTCATCGTCACGCTCGGAAGCCTGTTCATGCTGCGCGGCCTGACGCTCGGCCTGACGCGCGGCATATCCGGGCGAACCCAGGTGTCGGGCGTGCATGAACTGGCGTTGCACGATCCTCTCAACAGCCTGTTTTCGGGACAGGTGTTTTCCGGCCTCATCGCGTGGCTTTCGGACATCGGCCTGGTCGGCAAGCGGGCCGACGGCTTGCCGTCGATCTCCGGCATTCCAGTGTCGATCGTCTGGTGGATCGTACTGACCCTGCTCTGCACCTGGTTGCTGACGCGTAGCCGCTTCGGCAACTGGATCTTCGCCGCCGGTGGTGAAGCCAATGCCGCGCGCAATCTCGGTGTGCCGGTGGCGCGCACCAAGATCACGCTGTTCGTCATGACGGCCATGGCGGCCGCGCTTTTTGCGGCGATCCAGGTCCTGGTCACCGGCTCGGCCGACACGTTGCGCGGCACCCAGAAGGAGTTCGAGGCCATCATTGCCGTCGTCATCGGCGGCACGCTGCTCACCGGCGGCTACGGATCGGCAATCGGCGCCATGTTCGGCGCGTTGATCTTCGGCGTGGTGCAGATGGGCATCTTCTACACCGGCATAGACACGGACTGGTTCAAGCTGTTCATGGGCGCCATGATGGTCATCGCGGTGCTGTTCAACAGCTATGTGCGCAACCGCGCCATGAGGAGCCGGTGATGACCGAGCCCTATGTCGAACTGAAGTCGGTCAGCAAGTATTTCGGGTCGGTCGTTGCCCTGAAGGATGTGTCCTTCGACGTATGCCCCGGCGAGGTCCATTGCCTGCTCGGCGACAATGGTGCGGGCAAGTCGACGCTGATCAAGACGCTGTCCGGCGTCTACGCGCCCGACGAGGGTGAGATCCGCGTCCAGGGCAAGCCGACACGATTTGCGTCGCCGGCCGATACGCGCAACAGCGGCATCGCAACGGTCTACCAGGACCTGGCTCTGGTGCCGCTGATGAGCGTGGCGCGAAACTTCTTTCTCGGGCGCGAGCCGATGCGCAAGTTCGGCCCGATCAGCCAGTTTGACGCCGAGTTCGCCAACCGCACCGCGTATGACGAATTGTCGGCGATGGGCATCCAGCTGCGCGATCCGGAACAGCCCGTCGGCACGCTTTCGGGCGGGGAACGGCAGTGCCTGGCCATCGCCCGCGCCGTTTATTTCGGCGCCAAGGTGCTGATCCTGGACGAGCCGACATCGGCGCTGGGGGTGCATCAGGCGTCCGTGGTCCTGAAGCTCATCGTCCAGTCCAAGGCGCGCGGCATCGGCGTCATCTTCATTTCCCACAACGTTCATCACGCTTATGTGGTCGGCGACCGCTTTACCCTGTTGAAGCGGGGCAGATGCACGGGCACCTACGCGAAAAGCGAAATCGATCGCGATCAGCTGCTCAATCTGATGGCCGGCGGCAAGGAGCTGGTGGATCTGGAACAGGAGCTGAGCAAGGTCGCCAAAAGCAGTCCCGCGTAGGCTAAGCAGATGGTCAAGCGTTGAAGCGGAGCTACCCGAATATCCGCTCGCCCTGCTCGTCGACCAGCTGGATGCCCTTCTTGATCGAGATGTCGACGGCGTCGTCGAGCCCGGCGAAGCGGTCGGCGCGGATGAATTTGTGCTCCTTGATGACGCCATCGATCTCCTTGGAGACGATGCCGCAGGTCTGGTACTGGCCCTCGGCCTTGTAAGGCGTGGCGCTGATCAGGAAACCCTTGTGCTCAACCTGCTTGGCTGGCGCGGCACTTTTTGGTTCACCAGCCTCAGCACCGCCACCGCCGCCGAAAAGACGTTTTAGAAAAGACATCGCTCAAATCTCCCTGTTCGCCTTGCAAATCGCGGCCTGCCCTGTTCGCGATTCACGGCGTTGTTGTCCCAGCATGCGCGAATGTGCCGCCGCGTTCCAGCCCCCTGATGAAGACGTCGACCAGCAGGTCGATCTGCTGGCCGATCTCGTCCGCCTGCCGGCGGACCGATTTGGCCGCATAGCCGCTGGTGACGATGCCATGCACGCTTGACCAAAGGGTCCGGGCAGCGATCCGGCGCGTCTCATCGTCAAGGTCGAAGTCGCCGCCGGCAAGCACGCCGGCAATGATCTCGAACAGCTGGTCGAGGCGCGCTTCATAGGCATCCGGCTCGGTGCGCACGGCGCGCCGGCGGTTGAAGGCGAGCAGCGCCGGCCAGCTGCCGGGATGCACTTCCACGAAGCGCACATAGGCGCCGGCGAGCGCCAGCAGGCGTTGGCGAACATCCGTCACTCCGCGCCGACCGAGATCGGCCATCGCCGCCGCACCCGCTACGCCCAGCCGGTCGAGCAGCCGCATGTTGACGGCACGGTGCACCTCATCGAGATCGGCGAACAGATTGTAGACCGACCCGACCGAGATACCCGCCTGCTCGGCGATGGTCCTCGCCTTCAGATTATCCATGCCGCCGTCGTTGATCAGCGTCTCGGCAATGGCGAGCACCCGCTCGCTCATCTCTTCCTTGTCCAGTGCCATATCGATCCTTCTTGCCTGCGCGTCCACTGTGACGCGCCACGCTCTCACAGCCTCGTTCTTTCCTTTGTTTACCATATCCTGGAATTCGTGAACAGCGTTCAAAAACCTCTTGAACAATGTTCATTTCCTGTTATGTTGGGTTCGTGAACACTGTTCAACCACTTGGAACGAAGGGAGAAGAAAATGCTTAGCCTGATCAGAACATTGCTCGACGGCGCCAGTGCGCGGGCCGAGGACGGCCTCAAGGACCGCTTCGCCATCGACCTTCTGGCGCAGCGGATCCGCGACGCCGAGACGGGTCTCACCGCCGCCAAGCAGACGCTTGCCTCATTGATTGTCCGTCAGCGTGCCGAACAGGCCAATCTCGACCAGCTCGATCGCCGACACGCCGATCTGGAAAGACGCACAATCAGCGCGCTGGCCGCGGGCAACGACGCGCTTGCCGAAAGTGGCGCGGCAGCCGTTGCCGAGCTGGAGAACGAACGCGAGGTCCGCCGCGCCACCGTGCATAGCCTTGGCGAGAAGACATTGCGGATGCGCGTTTCGGTGGAGCGGGCGCATCGCCGGATCATCGACCTCAACCAGGGCATGATCTCGGCCCGCGCCATCGATGCCGAGCGCAAGGCGCAGTCACGCCTCGTCAGGTCGATCGGTCAGTCGGCAAGTCTCAACGAGGCCGAAGACCTTTTGGCCCGCATCAAGGCAGGCAGCGACCCATTCGAGGAGGCCGGCATCCTCGACGAGATCGATGGCGAGCTGCGGCATGAGGCTATCCGCGACCGCCTCGCCGACGCCGGGCATGGCCCAGCGGTGAGAGTGCGCGCCAAGGACGTGCTCGAGCGCCTGAAGACCATCAACTGAAAACGCATTTCCAGACCTGATTTCCATCAACCCAAATCCATCAAAGCCACGTTTCGTCAAACCAACGGAGAACTTCAATGAACGCCAACCAGACCTACATCATGTTCAACACCATTTCGGTCGGTGCCGCCTATTTCATGCTCGGCTTGTCGCTGTGGCTGGCGCCGGTCGACCTGTCGACCAAGGGCTATTGGGCCATGGGCATCCTGCTGCTCACCGGCAGCCTGGTGAACCTGGTCAAGTACCGCACCGACGAGCGCCTGTCGGCCGAGATGACCGCCAAGATCGAGAAGGCCCGCAACGAGAAGCTGATCAGCGAGTATGTCGGTAAGGAATGATCCAGCACGCCTGGAGATGAAAAAGCCCGGGTCTCCCGGGCTTTTTTGTCTGTGCTGGATTAGACGGCCTCAGCTGCGCGACAGTGCCTCCAGCGCCTCGGCGGCGCCTTCGAGAATGGCGATCGCTTCGGCCTGCTTGTCGGCCGGGGCATCGACGAAGTCGCCGAGGGCCGCGCGCAGCCGGTGCCGCACGGCGCGGAACTCGTCACGCGCTTCCGAGCGGCCGCCACGACGTCCGCCCTCTTCGCTCTCGTCGTTCCAGCCGAACCAGTCGCGCGCCTTGGCCATCTTGCGGCCGAAGCGCTCGAGATGCTCGAGCACCCCGTCGATCATCTCGCGGTTGTCGTTGAGATGCGCCTGTCCGGCTTCGGTGATCGAAAACACCTTCTTGTTGCCGTCGGCGGCGGAGGCGGCATAGCCGGCCTCTTCCAGGAAGGTCAGCGTCGGGTAGACCACGCCCGGGCTCGGGCTGTAGATGCCGCTGGTGCGCTCTTCGAGGGCCTTGATGATGTCGTAGCCATGGCGCGGCGCCTCGGCCAGCAGCGACAGCGTGATCAGCTTGAGGTCGCCGTCGGCCAGCATGCGCCCGGCGCGGAACATGTCGCCGGGGCCACCGCGTCCGCCGCCACGACCGCCATGGCCGAATGGACCGAAACCGCCGCCACGGCCGCCGAGCTTGCCGGCCATGTGCATGAAAGCGCGCAACGGGTGCTCGCCAGAATGATGATGTCTGTGCATTGATTGCTCCTTGAGTTCTATCTTACGATATATCTTAGTTAGGCGTACCAGATGCTGGAGTCAAGATATATCTTACGATGTATCTGACTGCCGCGTCAGAGGCTTGATTTCGCCGAAACGTGCCGCTAGAAGGCCCACGGGCGGCTCGGCTGCTCCGTAAGCGTCTGACGTCAAGCAACGCATCCAACCCCGGTCTTTCCGGGCAATTGCGCCGGTCACCGGCGAATGGATGCCAAATGCGAGCGACCGGACACTTCAGGGAACCTCCCAAAATGACTGCAAGAAATCGGCGCAGGAAGCTGCCTGCGCGCTATGCTGCCATCCTCAGCCCGCTGGTGCTGTCGCTGTTGATGACCTTCATCGTCTCGCTTATCTCGACGCTGAAAAGCCTTGGTTTCCACCCCAACCTGCCGTCCATCTGGATGACCGCATGGGGCCTGTCCTGGCTGGTAGCGTTTCCGACGTTGCTGCTGGTGCTGCCGGTGGTGCGCCGCATCGTCGGCGCGCTCTGCGAGCCGGCCGGCCGATAAGGCACGGCGAATGGAGGTCCGCCAATGTTTTCCGGACCTCCATTCGCCCCGGTCACCGATGACGAACCGCTACCAGCGGCCCTTGCGCCGGTTCCAGGCGTAGAGCAGGTCGGCGAAACGATCATAGGCAAAACGCGTCAGCGGCAAGACAACCGGATTGCCGAACACCGTAGCCAACCAGCCCTCGCCCGGCGTTATCAGCCACACGGCAATCGCGACATCGGCGCCGACCAGCAGCCGGCCGTCCGCGTCGGTGGCGTGCAGCCGGCGACGGATATCCTCGAGCGACGCGCCAGATCCGGCAAGTGCTGCCGGTTCAAGGTTGATGTCGCGAAACTCGATCCGCCCGGCCTTGACCGCTTCGATCAGCCGCCGCTTCTGCCGGCTGATGCCGGCATCGCAAACCGGGCAACGCGTGTTGTACCAGACGGTCAGCAAAGGCTTGGTTCGTTGTTCGGGCATGATGCTTCCAAAAACCCACACCTGTTTTTTAGGATCATGCTCAGCCGTGGCCATGCCTGTGGTGCAGGTCGGGATAGTGCGGGTGCCGGTGACGCATGGGCGCATGCCGGTGCCAGTGCGAATGCGGCTCGCTCACCGGTCCGTCATGATCGTGCTGGTGGTGCTCGTCATGCACATGGCTGTGTTCGTGCTCCATTTCCTCGTGCTCGTGCTCGTGCTCATGGCGTTCCGACAGATGCAGCCAGGGGCCGACGCCCATCAGAAGCCCGGCGACCGCCAGCCTGAGCGTGACGGCGTCACCCAGGATGGCGATTGCCAGCAGCGCGCCGATAAAGGGGGCGAGCGAGTAATAGGCCCCTGTCCGTGCAGTGCCGAGATGGCGCAGCGCCACGATGAACATCACCAGGCTGACCCCGATGGCAAGGAAGCCGACGGCCGCGGTGACAGCGACGATTGACATCGGGGGAAACGAAGTCCCGCCGGCAAGCGCCAGCCCGACATTGACGACACCCGCCACCAGCCCTTTGAGCATGGCGATCATCACCGGGTCGGTGGCCGAGATCCTGCGTGTGAAATTGTTGTCCAGCCCCCATGCCAGGCACGCCGCGGCGACCAGCACGGCGCCAAGGTTGAAGGTGACGCCTTGACCTTGCCACGACAGCAGAACGGCACCGGCAAGGATGGAGAAGGCGCCCAGGAGCAGGCGCCGGTCGACATTCTCACGGTAGACGAGCCAGGCGATCGCCATCGTCGCCAACCCTTCGAGGTTGAGCAGCAGCGCGGAACTGGACGCGGTGTTGAGGCTGAGGCCGAACATCAGCAGCACCGGCGCAACGATACCACCCATGCCGATTGCCAGGGCCAGCCAGGGAATATCCCCAGCGGTCAGCTGCGCCTCGCCGGCCGCAGCCTGATTGCCTCGAAGCAAGCGATACAAGGCCAGCCCGGCACCGGCGCCGAGATAGAGCAGGCCAGCCAGTATGAAGGGGTTGACGCTGTCGAGCAGCAGCTTGCAGAGCGGCGGCGCCGCGCCGAACAGGATGGCTGAGCCAAGAGCAAGCGGCACGCCGGGCCACAGATGCGCATGTGAATTCGGTTCGGACATGGCCGCATTCTAGTGCATGTCGCCCAAACCGCGCAGCGGTTTTGGGACAACGATATGCATGAAACAGAGACTTGAAGCGCGTCGGCTGAACGATCAGGCGCCGTCAACACTGCGCCTGATCGTCAAACTGTCCATCCCGCTTTTCAGGGCTCTATCCGAGCGAGGTGATGATCTCGCGGTAGGCGAATTCGGGGAAGGCTTTCAGCGTCCGCGTCCTGATGTTGCCACTCGCCGCCAGCATCAGCGAGAATCGAGCCAGCACCGCGTCGTCGGGCGCTTCGAGCACCGCCACCATGTCGTATTCACCCATGGTCAGATAGAACGCCTTGAACGATCCGCCCATGTCTCCCAGCTGTTTCCTGGCGGCGTCGAGTCGTTTCGGTGAATCGCGCACATTTCTGGCGCCCTGTTCCGTCCAGTTCATCAGCACGATGTAGCTTGTCATGCACACCTCCCTCCGGGCCACGGAGCACGGCGGCTTCGCCGGGGCGGGCATCCGGGTTTGTCGCCCAGAAAATGCATCCGATGCGAAACTATCCTCCCGCGGCGAACGTCCTGCAAGGACTACCGCGCCGGCGCCCTATTGCCGGGTGAAGGCGAGCCTCGCGCCAAGCGCCTTGAAGGCTGCGGCAAAGCGACCGTAAGACAGTCGGTGCCGACCAGCGAAAGTCGGTTCAAAAACCCGCCTGGTTGCGGCAATCTCCGTCGTGGCCGTCGATCTGGCGAAAATCCCCGGCCGACGTCCGAAACCGATCCAGCTGCCGGAGAGCTTCATGCGCGAGACCATCGATCTGCCGCCGGAATCGATCGAAAGTCCTGCTGCATGGACCGGCGAGGAGATGGCGAGGCATCCCCAGCATTGGCTGATCGAACTGGATGCGCGGGACGTCGCGGAACTGGAATTGGCGGCAACCGGCTTTCTCGCTGGTTCGCAGGACATCGGTAACCTGACAAAGGCCGATTTTCCGCTGCCCCGGCTTGCCGGTCATCTTGCCGCCCTTCGCGAAAAACTGATCGTAGGCATTGGGTTCGAGGTGCTTCGCGGTCTCCCGGTGGAGAGATACTCCGCGCAAATGGCGGCAACGATCTTCTGCGGGATTGGCGCGCATCTGGGAAGCGCACGATCCCAGAATGCCCAGGGCCAAATCCTCGGCCATGTCCGCGACATCGGCGCCGACGCCAAGGACGCCACGACACGCATATACCAGACCTCGGAACGCCAGACATTTCACACAGACTCGGCCGATGTCGTCGGATTGCTCTGCCTGCGCGATGCCATGCAAGGCGGCGAATCTTTGCTGGTAAGCACTGTGACGATCTACAACGCGATGCGCAAAAGGCGACCCGATCTGGTCCGCCTGCTGTTTGATCCGATTGCGACCGACCGGCGCGGCGAGATACCGGAAGGGGAAAAGCCCTATTTCGAAATCCCGATCCTCAACTGGCATGCGGGATTGCTGACCGGAATCTATCAGCGCCAATACGTCGACAGCGCGCAGCGATTCCCGGATGCGATGCGGTTGAGCGCCGCCCATGTCGAAGCGCTGGATCTCTTCGACAGCCTTGCCAACGACCCGAAGCTAAACCTGTCGATGCGGCTGCGGCCCGGCGACATGCAGTTTGTCTACAATCACTCGCTGCTTCATGACCGCATGGGCTTTCGGGATTGGCCAGACCAGGACAAACGACGCCATATGCTGCGCCTGTGGCTGTCGGTCCCGGGCGACCGTCCGCTGCCTGAGTGCTTCAGGCAACGCTATGGCTCGATAGAGATCGGCAATCGAGGCGGCATCATCGTCAAGGGGGCGCGGCTGAACATGCCGTTGTAGGAGCAATTCGAGGACAAGTGTGAAACGCCCTCCGCCCCTGAATTATAGAGCGGTCCGGCGTTTCCTTGATGAACCACTTGAAACGAAAAAGGGCGCCAATCGGCGCCCTCAACTCTTCGCAACAGACAAATCCCAACTCAGCTATCCAGGAAGCTCCGCAGCTTGCGGCTCCGGCTCGGATGCTTGAGCTTGCGCAGCGCCTTGGCCTCGATCTGGCGGATGCGCTCGCGGGTGACCGAGAACTGCTGGCCGACTTCTTCCAGCGTATGGTCGGTGTTCATGCCGATGCCGAAGCGCATGCGCAGAACGCGCTCCTCGCGCGGCGTCAGCGAGGCCAGCACGCGCGTCGTGGTCTCGCGCAGATTGGCCTGGATCGCTGCGTCGATCGGCAGGATCGCCATCTTGTCCTCGATGAAATCGCCCAGATGCGAATCCTCCTCGTCGCCGACAGGCGTTTCGAGCGAGATCGGCTCCTTGGCGATCTTCAGCACCTTGCGCACTTTTTCGAGCGGCATGGCGAGCTTTTCGGCCAGCTCTTCCGGTGTCGGCTCGCGGCCGATCTCGTGCAGCATCTGGCGCGAGGTGCGCACGATCTTGTTGATCGTCTCGATCATGTGCACCGGAATGCGGATCGTGCGCGCCTGGTCGGCGATCGAACGCGTGATCGCCTGCCGGATCCACCATGTCGCGTAGGTCGAGAACTTGTAGCCGCGGCGGTATTCGAATTTGTCGACCGCCTTCATCAGGCCGATATTGCCTTCCTGGATCAGGTCGAGGAACTGCAGGCCGCGATTGGTGTATTTCTTGGCGATGGAGATGACGAGGCGCAGATTGGCCTCGACCATTTCCTTCTTGGCGATCGCGGCTTCGCGCTCGCCCTTCTGCACCTGGTTGACGATCTTGCGGAATTCCAGGATCGAGATCGCCGTTTCGGTGGCCAGATGCTGGATCTCGGCACGCAGGTCGCGGATGGCGTCCTTCTCGTTCTTGGTGAATTCCTTCCAGCCGCGCGAGGTCAGGTTGCCGATCGCGCGCGTCCAGTTCGGGTCGAGCTCCGAGCCCTGATATTCCTTCAGGAACTCCTCGCGGCGCACGCCGTAGCTTTCGGCTAGCCTGAGCAGCTTGCCCTCGTTCTGCACCAGGCGCTTGTTGATGTCGTAGAGCTGCTCGACCAGCGCCTCGATGCGCGCCGTGTTGAGCGACAGCGACTTCACCGCCTTGATCAGCTGGTCCTTCAGCTCCTTCAGCCGGCGGTCCTGGCTGGGCGACAGCGTGCCGGCCGCGGCCAGCCGGTTCTCGACCTGCTGGTCCTGCAGCTTGCGCAGCTTCTTGTAGGTGTCGGCGATGACGTCGAGCGTCTCCATCACCTGCGGGCGCAGTTCCGCTTCCATCGCCGCCAGCGACAGGCTGGCCTCGTCCTCGTCTTCCTCGTCGTCATCGACCAGCCCGCGCGTGTCGGCGCCGACATTGGTGACGTCTTCTTCCTCGTCGCGCGAACGGCGCGGCTTTTCCTCGACCTTGGCTTCCTCGATGCGCTCGACCACCGGCGCCTGCTTGGCCTCGGGACCGGCATAGGTGGCTTCGAGATCGATGATCTCGCGCAGCAGGATCTTGGATTCGTTGAGCTCGTCGCGCCAGATGATGATGGCCTGGAAGGTCAGCGGGCTTTCGCACAGACCCGCGATCATCGTCTCGCGGCCGGCCTCGATGCGCTTGGCAATGGCGATTTCGCCCTCGCGCGACAGAAGCTCGACCGAGCCCATCTCGCGCAGATACATGCGCACCGGGTCGTCGGTGCGGTCGGTCGGCTCTTTCTTGGTGGTGGTGGCGGCAACGGCGGTGCCGGTCTGCTCGGCCAGCTCGTTGGCGTCTTCCTCGGCGTCGGCAGCGGTATCGCCGGCCTCCGGCTCCTCGCCCTGCTCGTCGTCCTCGACCACGTTGATGCCCATGTCGGACAGCATCGCCATCGTGTCCTCGATCTGCTCCGAGGTCACTTCCTCGGAGGGCAGCACCGAGTTCAGCTCGTCCATGGTGACATAGCCGCGCTTCTTGGCGGCCTTGATCATCTTCTTGACAGCATCATCGGAAAGGTCGAGCAAAGGCCCATCGGTGGCGCCTTCGCGTTCGGTTTCGACCTCTTCCTTTTCCTTTGTCGCCATAGTCTTTATCTTCTCCTAGCGGCCGGACATCTAAGCCGCGTAAGCTGTCGGACCAGTCAAATCGGATGCGCTCGCTTATGAAACGCGCTTCACCGGGCCAGTAACTGCATCTATCGTTAAGTCCAGATTAACCCTGATATCTGTGGCAGGCAGCCTGCCTGTCCAGTGGACCAGTACCTCACATCGCCTATTTCCCGTCGACGCGGGTGCGGGTTAACGTTTCGAATCGTCCTGATTCCGCCATTCTGCCGGAAGGTCAAGCGCCTCTCGCATGATTCGCATGAAAAAAGCGAATCAATTACCCGACTTAGCCCGCCACGCGCCATTTGGACGCGCAACAACGCCTTCACATTTCACTCTCTTACCAACCCCGTCCCGCCGCTGGGCCGGCAAGGGCTCTGTCTTCATGTGGTGGAAGCCACGACCTTGTCCGAAAACCGGTCCCACTTTTCGGGATCATGCTTTTGGTGGAAGCATGACCTTGTCCGAAAACCGGTTCCCACTTTTCGGGATCATGCTCTAAGCCCGCCCGGCCCTGCCCGAGGACACGCCGAATCCTTCGATCAGCGCTTCCGTCGCTTGTACATCCTGGAATTGCGCCTGAATTTCGATCAGGTGCCGGTAGTTTTCGTCTGTGGGATCGGTGGCGAGCGCCGCTTCCGCCTGTTTCAGCTCCTTATGTAAGGTGCGCGCGCTGCGCTGCAAGTGCAGTGCCTGGCTGAAAGCGTCGCGGGCATCCTCGAGCGCGGCGGTCTCCAGCGCCGGCCATTGCCGCGCCCGCCGGATCAGTCCGACCGCCCGCTCCCAGATCTCGGCGCAGCCGGCGCGCTCGATGGTGGAGATAACGGCCTGGCGGTCATTGGCCATGTCATGCGCCATCGCATCGAGGATGGCGCCGTGCAGCCGCCTCAGATCGGAGTTGGCGAGATCGAGAAACTCGATATGAGCGAAATTCTCGTCGATCAGCGCCGGATGGTTGACCAGCGCGACGATGATCGTCGCCTCGCGCATCGACATTCCCTCGTTGCCGCGCTTGACCAGTGCCGATTGGCCAAGGCTTTCGGTGATCGCGATGCGGCCGCCACCAGCCTTGGCGAACTGTCCGCCGGGCGCGGCCTTGCCCTGGCCGCGCTCGCCTGGCCTGCCCCCATCTTGCCGACCTTGGCGCGCACTGCGCTGGTTGCCGAAGAAGCTCAGCACGCGCTCGCGCATCTCCTGTTGATAGTGGTAGCGCAGGCTTTCGTCGCGAATGCGGCTGGTCAGCTCGCGCAGCGTCTTCTCCAACTCCGCCCGCCGCTCCGGCGTATCGAAGACGCCGCCCGCGGTCTCGCGCATCCACAGAAGATCCGCCAGCGGCCGCGCCTCGGCCAGTACGATGCGGAACGCATCCGGCCCTTCGGCCTTGACCAGGTCGTCGGGGTCCTTGCCTTCCGGCAGCAGCGCGAAGCGTGCCGAGCGCCCGGCCTGCACCGAGGGCAGCGCCATGTCGGCGGCGCGCCACGCCGCCTTAAGCCCGGCCTTGTCGCCGTCGAAACACAACATCGGCTCCGGCGCCATGCGCCACAGCAGTTCGAGCTGGTTTTCTGTGAGTGCCGTGCCGAGCGGCGCCACGACGTTCTCGAAGCCGGCCTGCGCCAGCGCGATCACGTCCATATAGCCTTCGACGGCAATCACGGTGCCGCCCTTGGCCAGCGCCTTGCGCGCGCGGGCGAAATTGTAGAGCACATTGCCCTTGTGGAAGAGCTCCGTATCGGGCGAGTTCATGTATTTGGCCAGCGCATCGGGCGCCAGCGCGCGTCCGCCAAAGGCAATGATCTTGCCGCGCGAATCCGGGATCGGAAACATGATGCGGTCGCGGAACCAGTCATAAGAGACCGGGATGTCGTCGCCGTGGCGCACCAGTCCGCAGGCCTCGATATCGGCCTTGGGAACACCCCTGGCGGCGAGATGCTCCTTGAGCGCATTGCGGCTGTCGGGCGCAAAGCCAAGCCGGAACGATTGCTGCGTCGCCGGTGTCAGCCCACGGTCGCGCAGATAGGCGCGGGCTTTCGCGCCTTCCGGTCCCTGCAGCCGCTCCTGGAAGAAGGCGGTCGCCATCTCCATGACATCGGTCAGGCTGGCGCGTTCCTTCTCGCGCCGTTCCTCCTGCGCATCGCGAACCGGCATCGGCACGCCGGCCATGTCGGCGATCTTCTCGACCGCCTCGGGAAAGCTCATGCCGTCGAGTTCGGTCAGGAACTTGAAATGATCGCCCGACACCGAGCAGCCGAAACAATGATAGCGGCCCTTCTTGTCCTCGCAGTGGAAGGACGGGCTCTTCTCGCCATGGAACGGGCAGCAGGCCCAGTAGTCGCCGCGCGGCGCATTGGTCTTCTTCCTGTCCCACGCGACGCGCTGGCCGATGACCGATGAAATCGGCACGCGGTCGCGGATCTCGTCGAGGAAGGCGGGCGGAAAGCGCATCGGGAAACTCGTTTCGCCTCCATATAATCATGCCTGCGAAGTCCGACGACCCCTAATGCGGGCCATACCCGGTTTCCACAGGGCAAAAAGAAAGGCGGCCTTTGCGGGCCGCCTCCTTTCAAGTTCCAGCCTTGTGCCGGCTCCGCCAGGTCTACTGCGCGGCAAGCGCGCCGAAGATGACGCCGGAGAGGACGCCGACCAGCACATAGTCATTGCCGACGCGGATCCATTCCTGGCCGCGGCCGGGGCGATGCAGGCCATAGCGGCCATAGTCGCGGATCGGCTGGTGACGCTTCCAGCTGGAATATTTCTGGCCATTGCGCCAGTTGTTCCGCTTCACGACGACCTTCTTCTTGAAGACGCGCTTCTTCACATCTTGGTGGCCGGGCTTCTGCCAGTCGACCTGGCTGTAGTTCGACTGCGGAGCGTTCGGTGCATTCATCGGTGCGGCCTGGCCGGTGAGCGACGTGGCGGCCAGCATCGAGAAAGCGAGGGCGGAAAGGACAATGCGTTTCATGGGAGGTCTCCTTGGTTGTCGATGTCCGAGGCATAGCCACCCACCGATGAACCGAAACTGAACGCCTGCATTACAATTGTGTAATGAATTCCTCCATTTACCCCAGAAAATTGAACATCATCGCAAAGGCAGCAGCCGCCGTGCCACAGCAACCATTTGCGTGTCCGTCCATTTTCCGACACCGCCTGTCGCGCGGCAACGGCCCCTCGAAATCGACAAGATTTTATTATCCGGCTAAAATAGTCGGGTTATTGTCGGTCACTGCCATGAATATGATTCGCAACTTCGCTTTTGCCCCCGATCGCCGCGCCGTCCGCGTTGCGGGCCCCGTCCGCACATGGGCGGTGAAATGAGCGGTTCCGTCGTCCTTCTGCATCTGGCCGGCGCCGTGGCGCTGATGCTATTTGCCACACGCATGGTGAAGACCGGCGTCGAACGCGCCTATGGCGATGTGCTGCGCCACAAATTGCGCGCCACCATGCGCAATCCGATCATGGCGGTGCTGGCCGGCACCGGCCTCGCCATCGCCCTGCAGAGCTCCACCGCCGTCACGCTGCTGGTCGGTTCCTTCGCCGGCTCCGGCATCGTCTCAGGCGCCGCCGGCCA
The DNA here is from genome assembly GCF_056404935.1 of Mesorhizobium sp. P2_A8. NCBI lineage: Bacteria > Pseudomonadati > Pseudomonadota > Alphaproteobacteria > Hyphomicrobiales > Phyllobacteriaceae > Mesorhizobium > Mesorhizobium sp. P2_A8. Next base: position 352,991 of record NZ_JBFUDB010000002.1, on the reverse strand, counting down.
GCTTGCCGTGCGCGGCGCCGAGATCGGCTCGGCGCTGGTGGTCAAGCTGCTGACCTTCGATCTCACCCTGCTGGTGCCGCTCTGCCTGATCACCGGCACGGTGATGTTCATGGCCACCGAGCGGCGCGACTGGCGCCAGTCCGGCCGCATCCTGGTCGGCATCGGCCTGCTGATCCTGTCGCTTGAAATGATCGGCCAGGCATCGGAGCCGCTGCGCAACAGCCAGCTCATGCCGGTGATCATCAACTACTTCTCCAGCGATTCCATCACCGCCTATCTGCTGGCGGCGCTGATCACCTGGCTGTTCCAGTCGAGCATCGCGGCGGTTCTCCTCATGGCGACGCTGGCCGGCCGTGGCGTGATCAGTCCGGAACTCGGCGTCGTTCTCATCCTCGGCGTCAATCTGGGCTCTTCCATCATCGCGCCGATGCTGACCCGTTCGGCCGGGCCTGCCGTGCGCGTCGTGCCGATCGGCAACCTCTTGATGCGCGGACTTGGCTCGCTGGTCATGCTGGTGCTGTTCATGACCTTCAGGCCGCAGGTCGCCTTCCTCGGCGCGACGGCGGCGGACCAGATCGTCAACGCCCACATCCTGTTCAATGTGCTGATCCTGCTCGCCGGCCTGCCGCTGGCCGGGTTCGTCTACCGCGCCTCGGAGAAGATCGTGGCACTTGGCACCAAGGCCGTGCCGGCCGCCACGCTCGACGTCGTCGAGCTTTCAGCGCTCAACGAAAGCGCGCTCGACGTGCCGAGCCAGGCATTGGCCAACGCCACGCGCGAAGTGGTGCGGGTCTGCGAGACGGTCGAGATCATGCTCAAGCGCATCATCGAGCTCTATGAGAGCGCCGACGCCGACAAGATCAAGGCACTGGCAGCCCTTGACGACCGCGTCGACCGCAAGCACGCAGCGATCAAGCTCTATCTGGCCAAGCTTACCAGGAATCCGCTGACCGAGGATGAGGCCCTGCGCTGCCAGGAACTGATCGGCGCGTGCGTCAAGCTGGAGCAGGTCGGCGACATCATCGTGCGCAATATGCTGGTGCATGTGAAGAAGAAGTTCGAGCGCGGGCTGGAATTCACCGACGAGGGCTGGAGCGAATTGTCCGCTTTCCATGGCTCGGTACTCGCCAATGCGCGGCTTGCCTTCAACGTGCTGGTATCGCGTGATCCCGAGACCGCCCGCCAGCTGGTGTTGGAAAAGGACCGGCTGCGCGACCGCGAGAAGGAAACCAGCGCCAGCCATTTCGTACGGCTGCGCGACGGCACCGCCAAGAGCGTCGAGACCAGCTCGATCCACCTCGACACCATCCGCGACCTGAAGCAGATCAACTCGCTGCTGGCGTCGATGGCCTATCCCGTGCTCGAAGAGCGTGGCCTGCTCACCGGGTCGAGGTTGAAGGCGAGCTGATTTTTGCGACGCCTTCACCGTCCTCGTCTCGGCGGCAAAATACCTTTGCTCTGTTTCCACCAGTCGGGATATGGGTCGGCTGGCCCAACCTTTCGGAGGAAATCGATGGACACCCATTCGCGCAGTTTCGCCAAGGCGCTTTCCTGGCGCGTGACCGGCACCATCGACACGATGATCATCTCGCTGGTCGTGACCGGAAGCATCAAGCTCGCTGCAGCCATTGGCCTGACCGAGGTCTTCACCAAATCGCTGCTCTATTATTTCCACGAGCGGGCGTGGCTCAAGATACCATACGGACGCAAGGCCCCGGCTTAGCCACCCCGGGGCGCGACTCGGTAACGCGAGAGTTCGATCAAGAAAACCTAAACCGGCGTCCACAATTTCTGGATTGCCCGCGACGCCCATCCGTGGTTTGAGGCCGTTCCAGCTAGGGCCTTCCCCATGTCGCTTCCGCTCATCGCCCTGTTCATTGCCGCCTTCGCTTTCGGCACCACCGAATTCGTCATCGCCGGCGTGCTGCCGCAAGTGGCCGAAGGGCTTGGCGTTTCGGTTCCCTCCGCTGGCTATCTCGTTTCCGGCTACGCCTGCGGCATCGCCATCGGCGGGCCGCTGCTGGCGCTCGCCACCAAGGCGCTGTCGCGCAAGACCTTGCTGCTCGGGCTCGCCGTCGCCTTCACCATCGGCCAGGCGGCCTGTGCGCTGGCGCCCGACTTCACCTCGATGCTGCTTCTGCGCATTGCCGTGGCGATAGCGCATGGCGCCTATTTCGGCGTCGCCATGGTGGTCGCCGTTGGCCTCGTGCGCGAGGACCAGCGCGGCATGGCGGTTGCGGTGATCCTGTCCGGCCTCACCGTTTCCAATGTCATCGGTGTGCCGGCCGGCACCGCGATCGGCAACATCTGGGGCTGGCGCGCGACCTTCTGGGTGATGTGCGCGCTGGGCGTGGTGGCAACGCTTGCCATGGCGGCCCTTTTGCCGCGCACCACCGGGTCGTCGACCAAGCCCGCCGGCCTGGCGCGCGAGGTTCGCGTGCTGGCGCGCCAGCAGGTCTGGACCTCGCTGATCCTCATGCTGATGCTGATGATCGGCCAGTTCGGCCTGTTCACCTACATCACGCCGACACTGCTCGAAATCACAGGTCTTGATGAAGGCCTGGTGCCGTGGGTGCTGCTGCTGAACGGCGTCGGCGCCACGCTCGGCGTCTTCCTCGGCGGCAAGCTCTCCGACTGGAAGCTGATGCCGTCACTGATCACAATGCTGGCCCTGCAGGCAGTAACGCTGGCGGTGATCTATGCCGTCAGCCCCTATCCCGTGCCGATGGTTGTCGCGATCGTCATCTGGGGCGGTCTCAACTTTGCCATCGGCACGCCGATCCAGACCCGCATCCTGGCCTGGACCGCGGATGCGTCCAACCTCGCCTCCTCGCTCATTCCATCCGGCTTCAATGTCGGCATCGCGCTTGCAGCATCGCTGGGCGCGGCCATGCTGAATGGCGGCTATGGCTACCGCAGCCTGCCGTTGCTTGGCGCCATCGCCATGCTGGTCGCCGTCGCGGTGGCGCTCGCTTCTTATGTCTGGGAGGGACGCAGCGACGCCACGCCGCCGCTGACGGCCCCAGCCGAGTAGAGCACGCGGCAAAGGCGCTCATCCGCGCCAGCGCAGCAGGCGCATGGCGTTGGCGGTGACCAGCACGGTGGCACCGGTGTCGGCCAGGATCGCCGGCCACAGGCCGGTGATGCCGGCAATGGTGGTGACCAGGAACACCGCCTTCAGCCCCAGCGCCACGGTGATGTTCTGGCCGATGTTGGCCATCACCGCGCGCGACAGCCGCACCATGCGCGCGACATCCATGACCCGGCCATGCAGGATCGCAGCATTCGCCGTTTCCAGCGCCACATCGGTGCCGCCACCCATGGCGATGCCGATATCGGCTGCGGCCAGCGCCGGTGCATCGTTGATGCCATCGCCGACCTTGGCCACCTTCAGCCCCTCGCGCTGCAGCTCTCCGACGATGCGCTGCTTGTCCTCAGGCAAGAGCTCTGCCCGCGCCTCGATGCCGAGCGAAGCGGCAATGGCTTCGGCGGTGCGGCGGTTGTCGCCGGTCAGCATCACCGTGCGGATGCCCTCGGCCTTGAGCGCCGCAATGCCGGCCGCCGCATCCGGCCTCGGCTCATCACGCATGGCGATCAGCCCCGCCACCACGCCATCGGCCACCAGCACCGAGACAGTCTTGCCCTGGCCGTTGAGGCTGTCAACGGCAACGCGCTGCGCCTCGGTCATCACGGCCCGTTCCGCCGCTGCCGAGCCGGAGCCGAGGAAGACCGCGACGCCGCCGACGCTGCCCTCGACGCCCTTGCCTGAGATTGCCTTGGCGGCCAAGGCAGGCGGCACCGGCGCCCGGTGGGCCTTGGCTCTGCCGAGGATCGCCATTGCCAGCGGATGGCTGGAGACCTGCTCGAGTGCTGCCGCCAGCGCCAGCACGGTGCGTTCGTCGCGCCCATACGCCACGATGTCGGTGACCACCGGTTTGCCGGTGGTCAGCGTGCCGGTCTTGTCGAAAGCGATCGCGGTGATCTGGCGAAAGCCTTCCAGCACAGCACCGCCCTTCATCAACAGGCCGCGCCGCGCGCCGGTCGCCAGGCCCGCGGCGATCGCCGCCGGGGTCGAGATGACCAGCGCGCAGGGGCAGCCTATCAACAGGATCGCCAGGCCCTTGTAGATCCATTCGCTCCAGTCGCCGCCGATAAGCAGCGGCGGCAGCAGCGCCACCAGCGCGCCGACCGCCAGCACGGCAGGCGTATAGATGCGCGAGAAGCGGTCGATGAAGCGCTCGGTCGGCGCCTTGGCCTCCTGCGCCGCCTCCACCAGCCGCACAACGCGGGCTATGGTGTTGTCCGACGCGGCAGCCGTCACCCGCACCTTGAGCACGCCGTCGGTGCTGATCGTGCCGGCGAAGACAGTTTCCGCGATCCCCTTGCGCCTCGGCGTGCTCTCGCCGGTCACCGGCGCCTCATCGATATCACTCGACCCCTCGACGATCTCGCCATCGGCCGGGATGCGATCACCCGGCCGCACCACGATCACGTCGCCGACCGCAAGGTTTTCGGCTGGAACTTCGGCCGTGCCGCCGGCCCGCTCGACAAGTGCCGTCTTCGGCACCAGGTCGGCAAGACCCTGGATGCTGGCCCGCGCGCGGCCGGCGGCGACGCCTTCCAGGAGTTCTCCGATCAGGAACAGCACCACCACGGCGGCGGCTTCCTCTGTGGCGCCGATCATCACGGCGCCGGCGGCGGCGATGGTCATCAGCATCTCGATCGAGAACGGCGTACCGGCCAGCGCGGCCATCAACGCGCGTCGGGCGATCGGCACCAGGCCGACCAGCAGCGCGGCCAGGAAAACCCAGCGTTCGGCCGCCGGAAACAGATGGCCGATGCCGTAGGCGGCAACAAGTGCCGCGGCACAAGCCAGCGTCAGCATAGCGCGTCGGGTGCGCCACCACGGCTGCCCCGGCTGGGCATCGCCGTGGAGATGGGCGGCTTCGGCTGTCGGCCTGGCCGGTTGCTTGCCAGCGTCATGGTTGTGGCTCGCATGATCGTGGCCCTCGTGATCACGGCCTTCATGGTCATGGCCTTCATGGTCATCGTGGCCGTGATCAGCGCGCGCCTTGCCCGACACCGGCACTGTGCGCGCCTCCGCCCTGACGATGCCGTAGCCGAGCCGCGCCACCTGCTGCAGCACCTTGTCTTCCGGCAGTGCGCCGCCGTGACTGACCGTCATGCTGGCGCCGGTCACCGAAACCGAGACATCGGCGACACCGTCGAGGCGGCGCACCGCCGTATCGATCTTGGCCGCGCAGGAGGCGCAGTCCATGCCGCCGATCCTGAACCGTGTCTGCCTGATACTTGCCTGCTTGAGGGGCGCCGTCATCGCATCACCTGTCTGCCTTGCCCGCGCGGCGTGCCGCCGCATGGGCCTTGAACCCTGATGCCAGGCACTGTAATTGCTCTAGTCACTAGAGCTTCAAGAGGCAAAATTCATGTTTTCGATCGGTGATCTTTCGCGCAGCACCGGGGTCAAGGTGCCAACCATCCGCTACTACGAGCAGATGGGCCTGGTTGCCGCACCCGAGCGTTCGGAAGGCAACCAGCGCCGCTATGGCAGGCAGGAGCTGGAGCGGCTGGCCTTCATCCGCCACGCCCGCGACCTCGGCTTCGCCGTCGAAGACATCCGCTCGCTGATCGAATTGAGCGGTCATCCCGAACAGCCTTGCGGCCACGCCGATCGGATCGCCGGCGAGCAACTGATATCCGTCCGGGAGAAGATTGCCCAGCTCAAGCGGCTGGAGTCCGAACTCGAACGCATCGCCTCCTGCTGCGACGGCAAGACGGTCGGCGACTGCTACGTCATCCGCGCCCTGTCCGACCACGCGCTGTGCGCCGACGAGCACGGGTGAGGACGGGTCGGGCTACAACTCGATCCGGAACCGCAGGCTTTCCACCCCACCATAGGCTGCATCCTCGAAGAAGCGCTCGACGAGCTTGCCGCCATTGGCAAGGATCACCTTGTGCGAGGCCGGATTGCCCGGCTTGGCGGTGATCTCGACATAGGGCAGGCCGACTGCCCTCGCCTCGCCCAGCATCAGCCGCAGCGCCTCGGTGGCGTAGCCGCGTCGCCGCTTCCACGGTACCACCGCATAGCCGATATGGCCGAGCACGTGCGGCGGCAGCGCTGCCGTACCCTGCTGCCAGCGGAAGCCGATCGAACCGGATGCCTCGCCATCCCAGATCCAGCGGCGGAACCCCGGCAGGCGCGGCACCTTTCTGCCGTCGGGCAAGGTGATCGGGCCGCCCTTGGCCTGGGGATCATCGAGGTCGGCGAGAAAAGCCACCGGATCCCTTTCGATCGCGGCAAGCTGCTCGCGAGTCGCTTGCTCGAGCCGCACATTGTCCGGCGACCACCCACGTTCGAGCGCCGCCTTGTAGGACGGCAAATGTTCAAGCGCGGGTTTGACGATTTCGACCATGTTGCACCGGCGGAGAAGTTACGCCGATAAATAGCAGCATTGCCCGGGAGGACACGGTCCACCAAGGCGCGGTCTCTTGCGACAAGGCCGCGTTCCCATCGCTGGAAACGCGGCCCTGGTCTTTTGCCCTTGGGAGGAACCGACGCTCCGGCCCAGCCATTTCCAGGCCGTGCCGGACTGTCGTTATGTGGGCTCAGGCGATGTCGAAACGGTCGGCGTTCATCACCTTGGCCCAAGCCGCCACGAAATCCCTGGTGAATTTCGCCTTGGCGTCCGCCGTCGCATAGACTTCGGCCAGCGCGCGCAGCTGCGAGTGCGAGCCGAAGATGAGGTCGGCGCGGGTGCCGGTCCACTTGACTTCACCGGTCTTGCGGTCGCGGCCTTCGAACACGTCCTTGGCGTCCGAGGCGGCCTTCCACTCCGTGCCCATGTCGAGCAGGTTGACGAAGAAATCGTTGCTCAGCGTTTCCGGCTGCATGGTGAAGACGCCGTGCTTGGACTGCCCGGCATTGGCCCCGAGAACGCGCAGGCCACCGACGAGAACCGTCATCTCCGGCGCCGTCAGCGTCAGCAACTGCGCGCGGTCGACCAGCGCCTCCTCGACGGTCAGCCGCTGCTTGCCGCTGACATAGTTACGGAAGCCGTCAACGGTCGGTTCCAGCGGCGCGAAGGAGTGGATGTCCGTCTGCTCCTGCGAGGCATCCATGCGTCCCGGCGTGAAGGGAACCGTCACACCGTGCCCGGCGGCCTTCTCGATGGCCGCTCCGCCGCCGAGAACGATCAGGTCGGCAAGCGAGACCTTCTTGCTGCCGGTCTGCGAAGCATTGAACTCCTTGCCGATCGCTTCGAGCTTGTCGAGCACCTTGGCGAGTTCAGCCGGCTGGTTGACGGCCCAGTCCTTCTGCGGCGCAAGGCGAATGCGCGCGCCATTGGCACCGCCGCGCTTGTCGGAGCCACGGAAGGTCGAGGCCGACGCCCACGCCGCCGAGACCAGCTGCGACACCGACAGGCCCGACGCCAGGATCCTGGCCTTCAGCGCCGCAGCGTCCTCTTCGTCGATCAGCACATGATCGACTGCCGGAATGACGTCCTGCCAGGGCAGTTCCTCCTTTGGAACCAACGGACCGAGATAGCGCACGAGAGGGCCCATGTCGCGGTGCGTCAGCTTGTACCAGGCGCGTGCGAACGCGTCGGCGAACTGATCCGGATTCTCGTGGAACCGCCGCGAGATCGTCTCGTAGGAGGGATCGAACCGCAGGGCGAGATCGCTGGTCAGCATCGAGGGCGCGTGGCGCTTGGCCGAATTGTGCGCATCGGGCACTGTGCCGGCGCCGGCACCACCCTTCGGCGTCCACTGGTGGGCGCCGGCCGGGCTCTTGGTCAATTCCCAATCGAAGCCGAACAGATTGTCGAAGAAGTCGTTGCTCCACTTGGTCGGCGTCGTCGTCCAGGTCACTTCCAGGCCGCTGCCGATGGCGTCGCCACCCTTGCCGGTGCCGAACTTGCTCGCCCAGCCGAGGCCTTGCTGCTCGATGTCGGCGCCTTCCGGCTCCACGCCCACCAGCGTCGCATCGCCCGCACCATGGGTCTTGCCGAAGGTGTGGCCGCCGGCGATGAGCGCGACGGTCTCCTCGTCGTTCATGGCCATGCGCGCGAAGGTGTCGCGAATGTCACGCGCCGAGGCGAGCGGATCGGGCTTGCCGTTCGGCCCTTCCGGGTTGACATAGATCAGGCCCATCTGCACCGCGCCGAGCGGATCCTGGAGATCGCGGTCGCCGCTGTAGCGCTCGTCGGCCAGCCACTTGCCTTCCGGACCCCAATAAATGTCTTCCTCGGGCTCCCATACGTCGGCGCGGCCGCCGGCAAAACCGAAGGTCTTGAAGCCCATCGATTCCAGCGCGACGTTGCCCGTCAGGATCAGAAGGTCGGCCCAGGAAATCTTGCGGCCGTATTTCTGCTTGATCGGCCACAACAGCCGCCGGGCCTTGTCGAGGTTGACGTTGTCCGGCCAGCTGTTCAGCGGCGCGAAGCGCTGCTGGCCGGCCCCGGCGCCGCCACGGCCGTCGGCGATGCGATAGGTGCCGGCGCTGTGCCAGGCCATGCGGATGAACAGCGGCCCGTAATGGCCGAAGTCGGCCGGCCACCACTCCTGCGAGTCCGTCATCAGCGCATGCAGGTCCTTGATCACAGCGTCGAGGTCGAGACTCTTGAATTCCTCGGCGTAGTCGAAGGCCTCACCCATCGGATCGGACAGCGGCGACTGCTGATGGAGAATCTGGACATTGAGCTGATTCGGCCACCAGTCGCGGTTGACCCTGCCAACGGCGGTGTGCACGACCGGGCATTTGCCCGTGCTGGGATCGTCAGTTTGTGCGTCCATGTTTTTCTCCGATCGTGGCTGTGTTGAGCTGTTTTCAACTGCTGCGTGAACAAGGACAATGGATGTCCCTGGAAGCGGTCCGTTTCATAGCTGGCGCAATGACCATATGCCCGATACGCGACCGAATATCTTGGATGTCCTGTTGCTGGGGGACCCTGGACGAAGCCGTCCCGGCTGCTCCTCATCTCCCTTGCAGATCCTATAGCAAAGCTGCGCGATTAATTTAAGTTGGATTTCCTGATTGCAGCGATAAGATCACATTATGACAAATCTGACATTGAAGCAGCTGCGCTATTTCGAGGCGCTGGCGCGGCACAACCACTTCGGACGCGCGGCGGACGCCTGCGCGATCTCCCAGCCCGCCATCTCGGTGCAGATCAGGGAGTTGGAGGAAACGCTGGGCACGGAGCTTTTCGAAAGAGGTCCGCGGCAGGTTCGGCTGACCAATTTCGGCGAAGAATTTGCCTTGCGCGTCCGCGACATCCTGCGTTCGGTGGACGAACTCGCCGACCTCGCACGCTCTTCGCGCGACAGGTTGGTCGGTCGGCTGCGCATTGGCGTCATCCCGACGATCGCGCCCTACCTCCTGCCGACCATCATTGGCAACCTCTCAAGCATGCATGATGGCCTCGATATCCATGTGCGCGAGACGCAGACGCAGAAGCTGATCCAGGAACTGGCGGACGGTCGGCTGGACGCCGCCATCGTTGCCTTGCCGGTGTCCGAACCGTCGCTGACGGAAATCGTGTTGTTTGCCGAGAACTTCGTGCTGGTCCGGCCCGGCGAAGACGAGGGAAAGCCGGTGCCCAATCGCGAGATGCTGCGTGAAATGCGGCTGCTTCTGCTGGAAGAGGGTCATTGTTTCCGCGACCAGGCACTGTCCTTCTGCAACATGCATTCGACACGGCCACGCGAGTTGCTGGACGGCAGTTCGCTGTCGACCCTGGTCCAGATGGTCAGCGCCGGCATCGGCGTTACCTTGATCCCGGAAATGGCCGTGCCGGTGGAGACACGCTCTGCATCGGTCTCCATCGCACGCTTCAGGAGTCCCCAGCCGTCGCGGACGATCGGCATGGTCTGGCGCAAGACCAGCCCGATCGCCAAACAGCTGCTGCGGATTTCCGAAGTCGTTCGTCAGTCGGCCGACACGCTGCGCGCACAGCACAATCCGACGCCGATTGCGCACCTGCTGAACCTGACGGCTGCCGCCCAATGAAGGCAGCAGCGGCGGCCGGATCGTCAACTCGACGCCTGGAACCGGATTTCGCCCTTGTTCAAGAAGCAGGTCTTGTTGAAGAGCGACAGATCCAGCGGGTTCGGCAACCGCACATCGCTGAGATCGGGAACCGGCTTGGTCGCCGGATCGTATGACCGATCGATCTGCGAGATGAAGACGAGGATCAATCCCTTCTCTCGGGCAAAGTCTTTCAGTGTCCGAACCTGCGCCATCAGGTCGGGATTTTCCCGCCTCTGATCGAGCAGCTGCAGATAGTCGATGACCACCAGCGTACCGCGTGGCGCCTGGCCCATCGTCTTGACGATGTGGTCGGCGCTGATGGCATCGGAATTGTCGAACACGAACCGGTCGTTGAACTGCGCCGGCTCCGCCCCGATGGCGCGAAACCGGTCGAGCACATCCCTTTCCGTATACTCCAGTGTGAAGAACACGCCGCGATTGCCGGACTTCATGGCTTCGATCGCGAGTTCGAGGCTCATCAGCGTCTTGCCGTGGCCCGGTCGTGCGCCGACCAGAACCAGGTCGCCGGGCTCCAGTTGCGCAAACAGTCTGCCGGCGGGCCCCGCCGCCTCGGCTGCCTTGGCCGCAAGCAGGCTCCAGCTGGCGAAACCTTCCCGTGCCGCAACACGGTCAAGCGCTTCGTGCAGCGCAATCCCGCCCTCGCGCGACAACAGCCTGGCTTGACGCTTCAGATGGTAGATGGGTGCGGACAGCTTCATCGCAAAACCTCCTGGTGCGAGCAGTTTTCGCAACCCCTCCTTATGCCTGGTGCTCGAACAGTCGGTTCAGTGATCGGATGACCCCGCATGCATAATGCTTCCCCGGCGGAGGGAGGAGGAGTGGGCCGCGCCAGAATCAAAATGATAGCGCAATCCCCGCGGATCGAAAATCGCCTGTGTCCGACACAAGTGAACCCTGTCCGGCGGCAGAATCAACGCCACCGCCCTGCCCAGCCAGGCGATCGCCAATGTCACCCCCGGCTGCCATGCTGCATATTTCGTAACGTGCAAGCTTCCTTGCGAGGGCGCTAAACAAGATGTGTTTCGCCGATTGGCGCGAGGCGATTTATGATTGCTTCCGGTGACAACACCGCGATGATTCGCAAGATGGCTTTGGCGGGAGAAGTGATCCGATGCGATTGAGATCTGTCCCTCTGGGTGTCGTCGCCAGCCTCCTCCTCGTCGTCGTCGCCTTGACGGTATCGGCGCGGTCGTTTGCCGCGCTGCAGCCAGCGGATGTTCCCGCCTGGCTGCAGGCCCATGTCGGCGACGGCGACGGGCAAATCTCAAAGATTGTCCTGGAGCGGGCGCGGGCGCTTTACCTGAAAAAAGTAGCGCAAGGTGCCGTCGAGAACCCTTGTTACTTCGCCATGGATGCCACACGTCCCGGCGATCTGGGCAATGGCGTGCCCGGGCGCCGGTATTATGTCATCTGCGAAGCCAGCCAGTCGTTCCGCGCGATCTCATCGGGTCACGGCGGCGGCCGGAATCTGAAAGGCACTGTCGATTTTTCAAATGGCAGGCGGTGCTCGAAGAACTTCGGCAATGCCATGGATTCGGAACTCACTGCCGGCGGGGCCTATATGACCCGTGAGTCGAAAACGTCGTTCAAGGGCTTCTATCGCACCGGCGCGAAACAAGACGCGGCTTTCCTGCGCACCTTCATACAGTTTGACGGCGAAGGTGAAGCCGCCAACGCCAGGCAGCGTGTGATCGGCGGCCACGCAGCGCAGGTGCTGCGCGGCATGTGCCTGCGCAAAAGCCCGAACAGCTCATACGCCGACCATGACGGTTACGTGCCGTTTGGCAAGCTGGTGGATTACGCCGGCGGCCGCAGCAATGGCTGCACCAGCTGGTCGCCGGCGGACGCGCAGCAGATCATCTCAATGGTGAAGGACAACCCGACGACGCTCTACATCTACCCTGAATCACGCGATATCGCCGCAGTGGCGGCCAACCGTTCGCAGTCGGGCGGTAGACCCTACTGGAACGCGTCCTGTTTGAAAGAAATCGGCGCTCCAAAATTCTGGCCGCGAAAAACCCTCGAGCCGATGATTGCTCAATACAAAAAGGATCATCCGGCACCGCCATCGCAGCCGCTGCCAATTTGCAGGGGGTCTTGAAGTCCCGCACCCGAAGAGGCTGCGAACTTCACTGGTGGTTTCGCGCGCCCGTTCACCGCAGAAAATCGAGCACGGCCTGCATGAAATCGGCATGGTATTCGACATTGGACAAGTGAACAGCGGGCAGGACAACCAGCTTCGCGCCAGGCACCGTCGCCGTGATCAGCTCGCTGTGGCCGGCAGCCGTCACAGTGTCATGCTGGCCGGCGATCACCAGCGTCGGCCGGGAGATTAGCGCCACCGTACGGCGAAGGTCCGCATCGCGAACCGCCGCGAACAGGCCCGCCAGGCCTTGCCGTGGGATCATATCCAGCAGGAGGCGCCAGCGTTGCGCCGTGCGCTCGAGCCGCGGAAACGGCCCGGTAGGGTCACCAGCCAACCAGCTAGCCAAGGGCGCAAACCGACGACTGCAGGCAGCCGGGCTACGGCACCTGCGTGATTCTGCCGCTGCCCCTTACCTCCGAACGCCGCATGGTCGGGTGCCCATACAGCTCTACGTCACCGCTGCCGGAAATCGAAACGTCCGCATCCGCTTGCGCGGTTATCTGCGCATCGCCGCTGCCACGAATCTCGATCTGTGCGGATTGGGCAATCAGGTTTTTGAGCCGCCCCGAGCCCGACCCGGAAATCTCCAGACCGACCGTCTGGGCGGTTCCGGTGGCAGCGACGCTGCCGCTGCCGCGGATGCTCAAGCGCAGTTCAGGCTGATTGATCTGCGACAAGGTAACGTCGCCGCTGCCGAGCACCTTCCAGTCTGAAATCGGCGGCCCCGACAGGTTGACATCGAACCGGGGCGCGAACCAGCCCGGCTCGCAGTCCAGACTGAGCCTGCTGCCTTCCATCCGCACATGGTCGAGCAGCGCTGGGTCGCCGGTTACGACGGCCTCGGCCTTGTCCCCCGGCTGGTAGTGAACCGAAGCCGGCAACTCGATCGTCAGACTGTCGCCGGCGCTGAAGGGCAATGTGATCTCTTTTCTGGTGGATGTGGCCGCTCCGCAGGTGGATTGCCCGCCAATCCACGCCCCCCCGGCATGGACCCAATCCGGTCCGGAAAGGCCAATGCCCAGAGCCAGAAAGACGACGGCGCCGATCAGTCCGGCAGTGGCGACGAATGCCAATTTTCCAGTCATTGTCGGTTTCCTTCAACGTAATGACAAACAACGCTCAAACGCGGTTGCGGTCCGATTGAGTGAGACGGGAATGCAGCCGCGCATAGCGCCCGAGGACCCGTATGCCCGCACTCGAGCCTAGTAACAGCAAGGCGCCGCCACCGAGCAGGCTGCTGACCAGTCCGGCGCCGATGAGCAGGCGACCCAGCGTAGCTGTGAGCGTCCCGCCGCTGGAGAACACCAGTGCGGTGAGAATGATCTTGACGCCGAGCGCACCGATGGCGACGAGCGTGATGCCAAGGCCGAGCGCAAGGACGGCCGCGATGATGAGCAGCGGCAGCAGGAAGACGATGTCGACGAAGGCAAGACCGGCCAGGGCGAGCGTCGCCGCCAACATGTTCGACACGCTCCAGTGGGCTTCGAAGCGGCGCAGCCCGGCCTCGGCCTGCAACTCGCGGGCAAGCCTGGCCGGATCACCCAAGGCAGAAGCGACCTCAGCTTCGCTGCGGCCCGAGGCATCGGCGAAATGAGCGCTGTAGTCGCCAACAATATCCTCGATCTCCTGAGGCGGCAGGCCGGCGAGCCCCACTCTCAGCGTGCGCAAGAAGGCATCCCTGGTCATGGCAAATCCTCGAGAAGTTTATCGACCGCGCCCGCGAACGAGCGCCAGTCACGGCTATGAGCTTCGAAAGCCTTCTGACCCAGCGGCGTGAGCCGGTAATATTTGCGCGGCGGCCCGCTGCTCGACTCGACGATGCGGGTCGCGACCAGGCCGTCATTCTGCATCCGCCGCATCAGGGGATAGATCGTGCCTTCCCCCATGCTGACCGCGGCGACCAGCGTGCTGGCGATTTCATAGCCATAGCTTTCGCCCCGCGACAGCACGGCCAGGACGCACAGATCAAGCGCGCCTTTTCGCAACTGCACCTGGATCGAGTCGGTCATGGCAGATCTCGGTTTCCAGAGGTGTATATAACACGCTACCTGTTTATGCAAGGTAGTGAATGGGCGTTCCTCGGCGGCTCGCGCAATCGGGAGGCGGGAGCTGTGCTCGGCGAAAAAATCCGATCAATGCGCGAGGTCGCGTGCCGCCGCGACGTCAGCTACCTGTTTCATGGAAAGAGTTCAGGACTTCCGTGCGCCTTTGCGGGGACCCTTACTGCAACAGGCCCTTGACGATGCCGCTCGCCTTGCCGAAATCCATCTGGCCGGCATATTTCTGCTTCAGTGCGGCGATCACCTTGCCCATGTCCTTCTGGCTGGCCGCACCCGTCGCCACGATCGCCTCGCGCGCCGCCGCGGTCACCGCGGCATCGTCCAGCTGCATTGGCAGGAAAGCGCGGATTATCTCCATCTCGCCACGCTCCTGCGCGGCCAGTTCCGGCCTTTTGCCGTCGTCGAACGCCTTGGCCGATTCCTCGCGCTGCTTCACCATCTTGGCCAGGATCTGCAGGATCTCCTCATCGCTGGCCGGCTCCTTGGCGGAACCGCGATTGGCGATGTCGCGGTCGTGGATGGCCGCCTGGATCAGCCGCAGCGTCGGCAGCCGGTGCTTGTCCTGCGCCTTCATCGCACTCTTCAGGGATTCGGCGATTTTGCCACGCATGGTGCTTTCTCCTTCGATCGGCGCGGACAATAGCGCCGCGAGCAGGCCAAGGCAAACTCTGATATTGTCAGGCAAGCTACTGATATTGCTTGACGAAATAATTCGGATCTCGATTTCGCATGATCATTGACCGCTCTGTCCCCTTCCCCTATGTACTGGGCCTTGCATGAACTGAAGCCTGAGTGCGTGAAAGCTGCGAAATCGCCGCTTTGCGCCGTTTGCTGCGCAGATGGCCCGCCGGGCCGGTTGAAGCGCGCAGCCTCATAGGAGTGCCGCATGGCCGAGATGACCGCCCCCTGGGCAACCGAAAAGCCGACTGCCCTTCTGGTGCTGGCCGACGGCACCGTCATTGAGGGTCGCGGCCTGGGCGCCACCGGCTCCGCCGTCGCCGAGGTCTGCTTCAACACCGCGCTGACCGGCTACCAGGAGATCCTTACCGACCCGTCCTATGCCGGCCAGATCGTCACCTTCACCTTCCCGCATATCGGCAACATCGGCACCAATGACGAGGACATCGAGGACCTCAATCCGGTTGCCCGCGCCGGCGCCGTCGGTGCCGTGTTCAAGGCCGAGGTCACCAACCCGTCGAACTACCGTGCCGGCACCGGTCTCGACCAGTGGCTGAAGAAGCGCGGTATCGTCGCCCTGTCGGGCATCGACACCCGCGCGCTGACCGCGCTGATCCGCGAAAAGGGCATGCCCAACGCCGTCATCGCGCACGCACCCGACGGCGTCTTCGACCTCGACGATCTGAAGCAGCGCGCCGCCGCATGGTCGGGCCTGATCGGGCTCGATCTCGCCAAGGAGGTCACCTCAGGCCAGTCATCGGTCTGGCGCGAGACGCCATGGGTCTGGAACGAAGGTTTTGGCGAACAGGCGGAGCCCTCGATGCATGTCGTTGCCATCGACTACGGCGTCAAGCGCAACATCCTGCGCCTGCTCGCCGGCCTCGGCGCCAAGGTCACCGTGGTGCCGGCCAACACGGGCGCTGAAGAAATCCTTGCCATGCAGCCCGACGGCATCTTCCTCTCTAACGGCCCCGGCGATCCGGAAGCCACCGGCGACTATGCCGTGCCGGTGATCCAGGACCTGCTGAAGACCGACATCCCGGTGTTCGGCATCTGCCTTGGCCACCAGATGCTGGCGCTGGCGCTGGGCGGCAAGACCGCCAAGATGCATCAGGGCCATCACGGCGCCAACCATCCGGTCAAGGACCACACCACCGGCAAGGTCGAGATCGTCTCGATGAACCACGGCTTTGCGGTCGATGCCGACTCGCTGCCCGCCGGCGTCGAGGAAACCCATGTCTCGCTGTTCGACGGTTCCAACTGCGGCATCACGCTGACCGGCCGGCCGGTGTTCTCGGTCCAGCATCACCCCGAAGCCTCGCCGGGCCCACAGGATTCGCACTATCTGTTCCGCCGCTTCGTCAATCTTATCCGCGAAAAGCGCGGCGAAGAATTGCTGGCCGAGCGGGCTTAACTCGAGCCGTTAGCGCTGCCCCTCGTCTGGTTGCCGTCATCTTCTCCCCTTCAACGGGGAGAAGGGGCTGGCCGCAACCTTGGCACTTTCTTGCAACGTCGAAAACTGGCGAAAGCCACGGCGCGGCTTCTTTCTCCCCCGTTCTACGGGGAGAAATCCCGGCAATGAGCGGCAGCGCAAACCTCTGCCCCAAGGGACATGTCACAATCACGTCGCGCCTTCGGAAGGTCTACGCCACCGGCCGGCCTTCGCTGGCTTCCAGGATGGCGAACCATTGCTGGCGGTCGAGGCTGATCTCCAGCGCGTTGACCATGGCGGCCAGCCGCTGCGGCTTCATCGTGCCCAGCACCGGCACCAACTGCGCCGGATGGCGCAGCAGCCAGGCGATGGCGACGGCGGCGAGGTCGCCGGCACCGATCTCGGCGGCTACAGCCGCAAGCGCTGCACGCACCCGCGCTTCTCGCCCTTCCTTGCCGGTGAACAGCGAGCCGCCGCCGAGCGGTGACCAGATCATCGGCGCATAGGAAAGCCGCTGTGCGTGATCGAGGCTGCCATCGGTCAGCGGCGACGTCTTCAGCACCGACATTTCGATCTGATTGGTGGCGAGCGCGAAGGGCAGCCGCGAGGCCAGGAGATCGAACTGCGACGGCGTAAAATTGGAGACGCCGACCGCCCTCACCTTGCCGGATTTGACCAGCCCGGCCAATGCCGCCGCCGTGTCGTCGGCATCCATCAGCGGATCCGGCCGGTGCAGCAGCAACAGGTCGAGATAATCGGTGCCGAGATTGGCGAGCGAGCGGTCGACCGAGGCCGCGATATGGGCGGCACTGGTGTCGTAGTGCTTCAACCGGTTCTGAGGCCGGTTGTCCGACGCCAGCATGATGTCACATTTCGAGATCAGCTCGATGTCTTCGCGCTTGCCTTTCCAGCGCGCCAGCCCGGCACCGAAGGCCGCCTCGACCTCGTAGTTTCCATAGATGTCGGCATGGTCGAAGCTGGTCACGCCAAGATCGACGGCGGTGCCGATCAGCCGGGCCACCGCTTCGGCATCCGGGCTGACGGCGCTGTCGAGCAGGCGCCAGGCGCCGAAAACCAGCCGCGACAGCGATAGCCCGTCCTCGGTCAGGGCAATGCGGCTATCGTGGCTCATATCTGCGCTCCATCTTCCGCGACGCCGGCAGTGACGTTTCTGAGCGGCGCCGGTCTGGCCACTTTGGTGACGAAGACGATGAGCGCCAGCGTCAGGAAAAACGCGCCAACCAGATAGGGCGCGCCGCCGAAGGTCACAGGCGCATTCGGCCCCGTGAACCAGGAAAAGATCGCCGTATAGAGCAGCGGCGTGATGATCGAGGTGATCGAGAAGATCGAGGTCATCGCACCTTGCAGTTCGCCTTGCGCCGAAGGCGGCACCTTGGCGGCGGCGAGGCTCCTCAGCGGCGGATCGGCCAGCGCTTCCAGACAGCCGACGACGATCACCGCATAGATCATCCAGCCTTGCGACGCGAAGGCGTAACCGAACGCGCTGAGCGCCGTGAAGGCAAGGCCGATGACCGCCGTCTTCCACTCGCCAAGCATGGGAATGACGCGCGGCAGCACCGTCGCCATGACGATCGCGCCGCACAGACCGAAGGCGCCAAGCGAGAAGCCGATCTGCTGCTCGCTCCAGCCATAGCGGTAATTGGAGACGAACGACCACACCGCCGGATACATCATGTGCCCGAGCGTCATCAGAAAGAAGACAAGCCCGACCCAGCCGATGCCTTTGTACTGGCGCATCTGCAGAAGCGTCCCGACCGGGTTCGCGCGTTTCCAGTCGAAGCGGCGGCGGTGCTTGTCATCGAGCGTTTCCGGCAACAGGAACAGCGCGATCAGGAAGTTCACGAAAGCCAGCCCGGCAGCGAAATAGAACGGCACGCGCGGCCCGAACGTGCCGAGCAGCCCGCCCAGAACCGGTCCGATGACGAAACCGACGCCAAAGGCGATGCCGAGCAGTCCGAAATTCTTCGCCCGGTTCTCATCATTCGAGATGTCGGCGATGAAGGCGGATGTCGTCGAATAGCTGGCACCCGAAATGCCGGCCAGCACGCGGCCGATGAACAGCATGGGATAAGACCAGGCGACGGCGCAGATCAGATTGTCGATGGAAAAGGTCAGCACCGAGGCGAGCAGGATCGGCCGCCGTCCGAACCGGTCGCTCAAGCCGCCCATGATGGGCGCGAAAAAGAACTGCATCGCCGCATAGACGAAGAACAGCCAACCACCCTCGATCGCCGCGCCGCTGATGCTGACGCCGGTCAACTCCCTAAGATAGGCCGGCAGCACCGGCATGATCATGCCGAAGCCGATGATGTCGAGCAGCAGCGTGGTGAAGACGAGCGCAAGGCCCCGTCTGGCGGTTTTGGGGTCGATCATGAAGGGTCAAGCTCCTCTGCTCGCCCTGGGGCGCAGGCGGACGCACCTTATAGGCGAGCCCGCCGCAAGGAACAATGAGGGAACAGGCCGAAGTTCTTCATCCTGACATCCCCTGACGGTGCCTTCGCCGTCAGATCAGCCTCGAGAAACAGTCTCTCAGATTGGGCCGCTCAGCGTGTTGCAGTCCGAAAGCTTGCCGCTCTTGTAGCCACGCGTCAGCCAGGTCTGGCGCTGCTGCGACGTGCCATGGTTGAAGCTTTCCGGCACGACATAGCCCTGCATCTTCTTCTGCAGCGTGTCGTCGCCGATCTGCTTGGCGGCATTCAGCGCGCTTTCGAAATCGCCTTGCTCCAGTATGCCTTTCTGCCCCGTGTAATGCGCCCACACCCCGGCGAAGCAGTCGGCCTGGAGTTCGATGCGGACCGACAGCTGGTTGGCATCGGCTTCGCTCATGCCTTGCCGCATCTGGTTGAACTTGGACATGATGCCGGTCAGGTTCTGGACGTGGTGGCCGACCTCATGCGCGATCACATAGGCGCGGGCGAATTCACCCGAGGCGCCGAACTGCTGGTCCAGTTGCTGGAAGAAGGTCATGTCGAGATAGACCTTGTGGTCGCCGGGACAATAGAAGGGCCCGGCCGACGACGAGGCCGAGCCGCAAGCCGAGCGGATCTGGCCGCTGAACAGAACCAGCTTCGGGTCCTCGTAGGTCAACCCCTGAGACTTGAAGATGCCAGTCCAGGTGTCTTCGGTCTCGGCCAGCACGGTGGCGACGAACTGCTTCATCTCGTCATTGGCGGGCGCACCCGCGCCGCTGTCCTGGCCGCCGCTGTCGTCGGTGATCTGGCCGCCGCCGCCCGGCAGCAGTCCGCCATCGCCACCGCCGAGGATCGTCGACGGATCGAAGCCGAAATACCATCCGGCGAGAACAACCAGGATGACCAGAAAGATGCTGCCGCCGCCGCCGGCACGGCCGCCGATCGGGATGCGGAACTGGCCGGGGCTGCCGCCGCCGAGACCGCCGCCGCTGTCGCTGCGGTCGTCCTCGATATTGTCACTCTGACGACGGCCTCTCCAGAGCATGGCAACTCCTCGTGCTGCAAACTTCCCCGTTGTTCCGGCAAGGCCGGTTCAACCCAACAAACAATTATCCCAATGGTTGCACCAAGTCACAGCATTTTTCGAGGCTGATATGGCGGCCTCGCCACTCTGGCCGAGACCAGGGAAGGCCTGTAGCATCGCCGCAAACGGAGGGGTACGCGAGGCTTGAAGACCATCGGTGAATTCCTGTCGCTGCTCGCGGCACTGCTCTGCCTTGGTCTCACAAGTGCCGGCGCGGTGACGCTCGATTCCGGCGTTGCCGTCACCGATCCCGCCACCTTGCAGGCGCTGGAGCGTGGCGGCCTGTCGATCAGCCGCCTGCTAGGCCCGGCACTCGGCCTCACCCGCGACGTCGACAATCGCGGCCTGTTTTCGGTGCCGGCGCTGGCGACGGTGCGCGACACCGTAAAGCAGCAGATCGCCGACGAGCCGAAGACCAGCCCCGACCCCTATGTCGCGGCCATGGCGAAGTCGACGGACACCAGTCAGAAATTCAATCCGAAATACATCGATGACGACGGCTCGACGCTCGACCTGACCGGCGTCGTCAACCGCATGGACCGGGGCTATCTCGGTCATACCGAATGCGGCGAGGTCCGGCTGATCTACCGCTTCCACTATTCGGTCGCGGAAAAGCCGGTGAAGGGAAAGGTCAGCCAGCGCATTTCCTCGCGCCTGCCGCTGACCATGAGCCTGGTGTTCAACGCCAAGCCGACGCGAGCGCAGGCCCGCGCTTCAAAGGACCTGCCGAGCGCGACGGACGCGTCCTGTGCCGACGTCGCCAGGCGCTGGCTTGCCGCCGGGCGGAAGGACCTTGCGCCGGATCAGCTCGCTGCCTGGCTGCGCTCCGACGAAGGCCCACTCTCCGGCGCCATGCTGAATTCGTCGCAGATCATGCGGCTCGAACTCAACATGCAAGTGCTCAGGCTATCGGCCTCGACGCGGCGCGATTTCGGCGGCCATGCCGAGTATCTGCTGAAGATCTTCAAATGGGATCCAGCCGCCTCGAGCTTCTACGAATCAAAGATGGAGAACCAGATCGACCGGGCGACGGTTCTGGCCGACAAGCCGGCCTTCGCCAAATGGCTGCTCACCGACCGCAACATCTACGACCTCGACCATGGCCGGCTGGTCATCGACGAAAAATTCCTGGCCAAAAGCGCCGTCTCCGTCGCGCCCGGCGGGCTGAGCCGGTCGCAGAACAACATCGCCTACGGGCTGGTCGAAGACGCCGATATCGACCAAGCGCTGAGAGACTATGTCGCCAGGGGCAACACGCTAGCCACCATCAAGTCGGTGGCCGGCTTCGAACTGCGGCTCAACGAGATGACCTGCACCGGCTGCCACCAGACGCATGGCATTGCCGGCTTCCACTACACCGGCGCCGACCCGGCCAGCGAGCCGCGCCGCAATGCCGTCTTCGTGCCGGGCTCGGCCGTGTTCTTCGCCGACCTGCCGCGCCGCCGCGCCATCGTCGAGCAGTTCGCCGCAGGTGGCCATCCGGATTTCACGCGCGGCTTCGCCGCCCGTCCGGACCAGAAATATGCCGAGACGCTGAAAGGCACCGACCTCTACAATGGCTGGGGCTCGATCTGCTATCGAGGCGAGGATCCAAGCTTCAAGGACTGGAGCTGCGGCGAAGGCCTGCGCTGCGCCGGCGTCCACGAAAGCGCCATCCATCCGGGTTTCGGCACCTGCGTCAGCGAGGCCGGCACGGCAGTCGGCGATCCCGTCGAGTTCGGCGAGATAAGAATGTCGACATGGGGCAGCGACCAGTATTGCCGCCTGTCGCCGGCCACCGCCAAGGCATGCGCCATCGATCCGGCGCGGGACAAGAAGCCGCTGGTCAAGCTCGCCGGCTATGGCGCCGCGCGCCAGCGCTATGACAATCCCGAACAGAAGACCGGCGGCTTTCCCGGCGGCATGCTGCGCAAGGCGAGCTGCGACAAGCTTCCCGACGAGGCGACGTGCGGCCGGTTGGCCAAGACCGGTTTCAACGACTGCATCGCGTCGGGCAAGGACCACAAATTCTGCACCAAGGAATTCACCAAGACCGCCGGTCTGCGCGCCTGCGACAAGGCGCACCCCTGCCGCGAGGACTATATCTGCACCGCAGGCTATGACGATCTGCCCCAGGCCAAGCCTGGCACAGGCACATGCATCCCGCCCTATTTCATCTTCCAGTTCCGCGTTGACGGCCACCCGCGCAGCTGGGTCCAAGATGTCAAGGAGTGAGCCACATCCTAACAGGCGGCGTTCGCCTACAACCGCTCACATCGGTCTGACAACGTCAGCATAACAGGTGCCGTTATTTATTTCTGCTTGGTGCCGGCGCTCTTGCCATCGGAACTTTTCGAGCGCTCCTCGAACCGCGCGGCGCCCTTCTTCAGCGGGTGACCGGTCTCGGCCTCGGTTTTGCGCTCGTCCTTCGCCGCCGCCTGTTTCAATCCCTTGGCCGCCTGCTTGCCCTTTGCGGTCGGTGCCTGTTCAACGCCCATCGCTTCCTCCTTTGGCGCGCGACAATCGCGCGGTGTCAGGAGCAACGTGCATAAGATCAGGCGGTTCCGGCGGGTCCTCGCTGGTCGGGAGCTGACGTGGCTCAGCGTGCCGCCGTCATCGCCTTGCGGAACGCTTCCAGCGTCTCGGCGCTGACATGGTGCTCGATGCCCTCCGCATCGATGCGCGCGGTCTCGGCACTGACGCCAAGCGAACGCAAAAAGGCTTCCACCGTCTGGTGGCGGATGCGGCTCTCCACCGCGACCTTGCGGCCTGCATCGGTCAGGAACACGCCGCGATAGGGCTTTCTCGACACCAGCCCATCGGCGCACAGCCTGGTCAGCATCTTGGCCACCGTCGGCTGGGCGACGCCGAGCCGTGCGGCGATATCGACCTGGCGGGCCTCATTGCCGTCCTCGATCAGGTCGGCGATCAGCTCGACATAGTCCTCGACCAGCGCGCTGCGGCGCGCTTCGCGCGTCTGCCGGAACCCTTCCGAATGGACGTCGGCGTCAGGCAGCGGCTTCTCGCGCGGGACCGGTCTGTTCTTCAGCGCCAATGCGCGCTCCTCCTGAGACTTTTGCCGTCCATGCATTCATAGCACGGGCTCTGATTCTTCAGGCCGTTTATTTGCATTTCCCCGCAGGTGCAACCGGCGTCTGCGGTTGCTCCTGTTGTGCCATCACCAGGAGCTCGAATAAAAAGCACCGACAATGAAATATAGCATATTGCATAATGTTGAGCCATAGCATACGTTAAGACAACATCAGCACGTCTCGCGGAAAGCCCCCCTTATGTCTGAAGTCGAAGCCACAGCCTCCCGATCCACGTGGCGGTTCGCCAGGCCCGAGGACGACGATCAGCCCAGCCTGCGCGAGGTCAATTCCTCCATCAGCGTGCCGAGTTCGGGCGTCTGGTTCCGCCGGCTGTTCGCCTTCATGGGCCCCGGCTACATGGTCTCCGTCGGCTATATGGACCCGGGCAACTGGGCGACCGACCTCGCTGGTGGCGCGCAGTTCGGCTACACGCTGCTGTTCATCATCATGCTGTCCAACCTGATGGCGATCCTTCTGCAGGCGCTCGCCGCCCGCCTCGGCATCGCCACCGGCCGCGACCTCGCCCAGGCCTGTCGCGCCTACTATCCCCGCCCCGTCAATTTCATGCTGTGGATCGCCTGCGAGCTGGCCATCATTGCTTGCGACCTGGCCGAAGTCATCGGCACGGCGATCGCGCTGCAGCTTCTGTTCGGCATTCCGCTGATCGGCGGCGCCATGCTCACTGCACTCGACGCCTTCCTGGTGCTTCTCTTGATGAACAAGGGTTTTCGCTACCTCGAGGCCTTCGTCATAGCGCTTTTGATCATCATTTTCAGCTGCTTTGCCATCCAGATCTTCGTCGCCGCCCCGCCGGCCGGCTCGATCCTGCATGCCATGTTCGTGCCGTCATCCGAGATCATCACCAACCCGGCGATGCTCTACATCGCCATCGGTATCATCGGCGCCACCGTCATGCCGCACAATCTCTATCTGCACTCCTCGATCGTGCAGACCCGCGCCTATGAACGCACCGACAAGGGCAAGCGCGACGCCATCAAATGGGCAACGACGGACTCGACCATCGCCCTGATGCTGGCCTTGTTCGTCAACGCCTCGATCCTGATTGTGTCGGCGGTCGCCTTTCACGACACCGGCCATCAGGACGTCGCCGAGATCGGCCAGGCCTTCGAGCTGCTGTCGCCGCTGCTGGGTCTCAGCATTGCCTCGATCCTGTTTGCGGTGGCGCTGCTCGCCTCGGGCCTCAACTCGACCGTGACGGCGACGCTTGCCGGCCAGATCGTCATGGAAGGTTTTCTGCGCCTGCGCATCCCCAACTGGGCACGCCGGCTTCTGACACGCGGCCTCGCCATCATCCCGGTGGTGATCGTCACCGCGCTCTATGGCGAAAAAGGCACCGGTCAGTTGCTGGTGTTCAGTCAGGTCATCCTGTCGATGCAGTTGCCCTTCGCGGTCGTCCCGCTGGTGCAGTTCGTCTCCGACAAGAAGAAGATGGGCAACCTCGCCATTCCGCGCGGCGTCGCCGTACTGGCCTGGGTGGTCGCCGCGGTCATCCTGGTGCTTAACTTCAAGCTGCTCTACGATACCATGTTCGGGATCGGCTGAGTCCCGAAAATCGACTGCCCCGGCCAGAGATAGTCCCGCGACAAATCGGCAATCCGCACTATCTTGTCCCGCGTGACCGGGATCGAAGACATCAGGAAGTTCTACGCGCGGCTGATGGCCGCCAATTCCGGCTCGCCTGATCCGCGCCTGGAGGCGGCGTTCGCCGAGGTGCCGCGCGAAGCGTTCCTCGGCCCCGGGCCGTGGACGGTCATCGCCGGCAACGGCAGGATAACAACGCCGAGTGCCGATCCGGCCCACGTCTACCAGAACGTGCTGGTGGCGCTCGACGACGCCAAGGGCATCAACAATGGCGAACCGTTCCTGCACGCCATGTGGATCGGGAAGCTTGCGCCGAAACCTGGCGAGGCCGTTTGCCACATCGGCGGCGGCACCGGCTACTACACCGCGGTGCTGGCCAGGCTGGTTTCGCCCGGCGGTACCGTCACCGCTTTCGAACTGGACAAGCACCTGGCCGTGCTCGCGCGACAAAATCTCGAAGCCTATGGCAATGCAACCGTCGTCCACGGCGATGCCGTGACGACGCCCCTGCCGCCGTCCGACATCATTTATGTCAATGCCGGCGTCGCCGCGCCGCCGGCGGGATGGCTGAAGGCGCTGCGGCCAGGCGGCCGCATGATCTTCCCGTGGCGCCCGGCCGAGCGCGTCCCGCTGGCGGTGATCGTGACCCGGACCGAAAGAGGCTTTGCCTGCGATCCCTTCATGCGCTCGTGGTTCATTCCATGTGTCGGCGCCTCGGTTGCAGACCATGCGGCGAAGATCCCGACGCGCGAGCAGGCCGCGCGCAGCCGGTCGATCTGGCTGACATCCGACAAGGCACCGGACCGCACCGCCACCGCCATCTTCGGCGAGGTCTGGTTCTCATCGCGCAGCCTCGATGCCAGGCCTCGCGGTTGACGCATCGAGCGTGGGCTTGCCAAAATTTTGCAAGCGATGTCGGACGGACTGCGGGTCACCCGTCCTTGGGCTGAAGTCCGGCCGCGACGGCGTGGATTGAAAGAAACGGGAGCATGGACAATGAGAAAGATCATCGCCGCGACATTCGTCAGCCTCGACGGGGTCATGCAGGCGCCCGGCGGTCCGGAAGAGGATCCGGTCGGCGGCTTCAAGTTCGGCGGCTGGACATTCCACTACTGGGACGATGCCATGGGCGCCTTCATGGGTGAGACCTTCGGCAAGCCCTTCGACCTGCTGCTCGGCCGCAAGACCTACGACATCTTCGCCGCGCACTGGCCGTATCGGGACAACGACCCGATCGCCGAAAGCTTCAACGCCGTCACCAAATATGTGGCGACGCACCGGCACGACACGCTGACCTGGAACAACAGCCAGTCGCTGGGCGACGATGTCGTGACGACACTGCGCCAACTCAAGCAGCAAGACGGCCCCGACCTGCTCATCCAGGGGTCGAGCGACCTGATCCAGACCTTGCTGGCCAATGATCTGATCGACGAGGTCAGCCTGCTGATCTTCCCGCTGGTTCTGGGCAAGGGCAAGCGGCTGTTCGGCAACGGCACGCTGCCTTCCGCCCTCAAGCTGACCCGCTCGCAGGCTTCGAGCACCGGTGTCATCATGGCGACCTACGAGCGCGGCGGCGAGATCAAGGTTGGGTCGTTTGCGCCGGAGAAGCCATCCGAGGCAGAGATCGAACGGCGCAAGAACTGGAAATAGCAGAACCCCAGTTCTATCCTCAAGCCGCCTGCGGCCGCCGCGCCAGCCCATCGCGGATATGGCGCGCGAACTCCTGCGCCGCAGGCCCGACGCCGTGCATGGGCAGGTGCAGGTTGATGGCAAAATTCGGCAGCGGCGGCAGTCCGGAATCCAGGGGCACTATGTCGAGATCGGGCGGCACTGTCGACGCTAGCCAGGTGGTGACGGCAAGATCCGAGCGCACCGTCGCTGTCGTCGCGTCGATGTTGCCGTTCTCGAACACGGTGCGCCATTCCAGCCCATGCTCGCTCAGCGCCGACAGCACTGCTGGCCGGAAGGCGCAGGTGTCGGCGACGATCGAGACCGGCAGCGGCCGCTTGGCGAGGGCGACGCCGCCTTTCGCGCCGACCCAGACCAGCCGGTCGATAGCAAGGCACTCGCCCGCCGTCGGGCCGACCCGTTCCTCGATCACCGCAAGGTCGATGGTTCCACCTGCAAGGGCAGCTGCCAATTCCGGCGACGAGGCGCAGACCAGCGATATCTCGACCTGCGGATAGGTCTCGGCGTAGGTCTTCAGCACCGGCGCCAGCAAGGTGCCGACAAGGTCGTAGGGCACGCCGAGCCGCACCTGGCCGGCCACCGGGGTGCCCGCCATTTCGGTCCAGATCTCGTCATTGAGGCCAAGCAGCCGCTTGCCCTTGCCGAACAGCCGCTCGCCGGCGCGCGTCAGCCGCAGGCCGCGCCGGTCGCGCTCGAACAGGCTCGAGCCGAGCGCCTCCTCCAGCCGCTTGACCTGCTGGCTGACCGCACCTTGCGTCAGATGCAGGGCATTGGCTGCCGCCGTCATGCTGGCCTTGTCGGCGACGGTGACGAACGTGCGGATCAGCGCCATGTCGAGATTTCGGATCATGGTTGCATTATACTTGCTAATGCAAACTATGGCAAACATTGCATTTACTGAAGTCGGCGCGTGGCTAGGATAGCCGCATGCTCGAGCCCATCATCCCCCTCATCCTGTTTGCAATCGTCGCCACCACCACGCCCGGCATCGCCACGACCCTGTCGACGGCGTCCGGCGCGCTGTTCGGCTTTCGCCGCTCCGTGCCTTTGCTGGTCGGCAGCGCCGCTGGCCTCGCCACCGTGACCGGCGCTGCCGCCGCCGGGCTCGCCGGCCTGCTGCTTGCGGTGCCCTCGCTGCAACTGGCGATGAAGGTCATCGGCTCGCTCTATCTCGTCTGGCTGGCGATGAAGATCGGCCGCAGCGGACCGCCCAACCTGGATGTGACCATGGCCAGACCGAACAGCTTCCTCGGCGGCGCCGGCATTCAATGGATGAACCCAAAGGGCTGGGCCATGGGGCTGGGCGCCGCGGCCTCTTTCGCGGCCTTGGCCACCGGCCCGATGCAACTCGCACTGCTGCTCGGCGCCACCTTTGGCCTGGCGGCGGCTGCCTCGCTGTCGCTGTGGTGCGTGGCCGGTATGCTGCTTGCCCGGCTGCTCAAGACCGAGTGGCAATGGCGCGCGCTCAACATCGTGCTGGCGCTGGTGCTCGCCGCCTCGATCATTCCGATGTGGCGGTCGGCCTAGAGCCAACCGCCACGCTCTCATCAAGCCGCGTAGCGGGTCGCCGGCTTGTCGGCATGCAGGCTGCCGAAGAAGGCTTGCCGCGCACCGAGGAAAGTGTCCAGCTTGGCGGCGTCGGCAAGCCCCGGCACGGTGACGGCTTCGCCCTTGGCCAGGCCGACAAGTGCGGCATCGACCAGATCGTCGGCCGTCATGACGATCTCCTGCGGAAGGGTGTCGATATCGCTGCCGGCGAGCTCCCAGAAATCGGTCCGGGTCGCGCCCGGCAGCACGACCTGCACCTTCACCCCGGTATCAGCGACTTCGCGCTGCAGGGCTTCGGTGAAGTTGACGACATAGGCCTTGGTGCCGCTGTAGATGCCGCCGAACGAAGTGTCGAAGGCAAGCACCGAGGCGATGTTGACGATGGCGCCACGGTTGCGCGCCACCAGCCCCGGCAGCACGGCACGGGTCAGCCGCGTCAAGGCAATGACATTGACCTTGATCATGCGCTCGGCCGCATCGGCATCGGCGGTCGCCACCACCTGCTGGCCGCCTATGCCGGCATTGTTGACCAGCAGCGTCACGCTGTCGTCGGCGGCGATCGCCTGCTCGACGCGGCGGATGTCATTGTCGTCGGCGAGATCGGCGCTGATCACGCTGACCTTGCGGCCATAGGCATAGCGCAGCTTCTCCGCCAGTTCCTCCAGGCGGTCGGCGCGCCGCGCCACCAACACCAGATCATAACCCTGCCCTGCCAGCCGGTCGGCATAGACCGCGCCGATGCCTGCCGAAGCACCGGTGACGACCGCCGTACCCTTGTTGCTCTGTCCACTCATTGTCCTGTTCCTTCTTCGACCGATTTGCTGCGCTTCAATCTGGCCGCCGGCAACCGTGGGCAACCGCCCTCGCCTTGCGGCAAAGCCATCCGATTTCATTTAGTGGTATATACCACCATTAATGAAATAGGTATATGCCACTATCTTGTCAATGATCGGAACGGGGATTATTTGAGGGGCAGCGGTCGGGCGTGATGCAGCCGTCGCCGAGAGAAAAAATGTCAAAAGACACCTTGCCCGGCCTGACTCTCTGCAACAACGCCATGCTGCGTCGCGCGGCGCGCAAGCTTGGCCAGTTCTATGATGATGTGATGGCGCCCTCGGGCCTGAAAGCCACGCAGCAAGGCCTGCTCTATCAGATCCATATCGGCAACGAGCCGGCGATGGGCGCCATTGCGGCGTCGCTGATCATGGATCTGTCGGCGCTCGGCCATACGCTGAAGCCGCTGATCCGCGACGGCTATGTCGAGACCTTTTCCGATCCCGACGACCGCCGCATCAAGCGCGTGCGGCTGACGCCGCGGGGTCTGGTCAAGCTCGATGAGGCGATGAAACTGTGGCACGTCGCCCAGCAGCGCTTCGAGGACGTGGTCGGCAAGGAACAGGCGGCAAAGCTGCGCGCGGTGCTGGATGACATCGCCGCGCTGGATTTTGATTTGCCGCCGGCCACCTAGGGCAATTCCAGGAAAAGTGTGAAACGGTTTCCGTCCGGAATTGCGTCAAAGAAATAGCCGGCCGACGATTCTAGACAGACTCTACTCGGCAGGCATGGCGATCGGCCGCGCCGCCCAGCGGCCGGCCAGCACGATGCCAAGCCCGATCAGCGGGAAGGCTGCGGCGACCAGGCCGAGATCGGCCGGCGCGCCGTAGCGCAGCACGGCACCACCGACCACGGCGCCCAACGCCACGCCGAGATAGAGCGCCGAACCGTTGAGCGACAGCACGATCGGAGCGGCATCGGGCGCCAGCTTGATGATGCGGCTGGCCTGCGCCGGCGGGAACGCCCAGCCGACTATGCCCCACGGCACCATCATCGCCATCAGCGCCGGCCCGGCAATATGTGGCGGCAGGAAGGTCGGGATGACCGACAGCATGACCAGCATGGCGGCGCTCAGCGCCAGCGACCAGCCGACGGTGCGGGTCGCGCCGAAACGGTCGGCGGCCTGGCCGCCGGCAATGTTGCCGATCACAGCGCCGACACCGAAGGCGAGCAGCATGCCGGGCAGCGCGATCTGGCTGAGCCCGCCGCCCTCGATGGCCAGCGGCGCGACATAGGCAAAGACGGTGAAGGCGCCGGTCAGCGCCAGCAATGTCGTCAGAAGGATCGGCATCACTCCGGGACGCATGGCTGCCGCCAGCCTGCGCTTCAGCGGCAGCCTGGTGCCGACGATGCCGCGCGGCAGCCGGTACCACAAGATGGCGCCGGCAAGCGCGCCGAGGCCGGCAATAGCGTAGAAGGTGCCGCGCCAGCCGGCGAAGGCCGCCACCAGCGCGCCGAGCGGCGCACCGACGGCGACGGCCACCGTGGTGCCGCCGACGACGACGGCGATGGCGCGGGCCCGGTGGTGGTCATCGACCAGCGCCACGGCGGTTCCCTGCGCGGTCGCCGCGAACAGCCCCGACGACAGCGCCATGACGATGCGCGCGATCAGCAGAAGCTCGAAGGAGGAGCTGAGGGCGGCGGCGATGTTGCCGATGACGAAGAACACCAGCGTCCACAGGATGACGCGGCGCCGGTCCCATTCGCCGGTCAGCGTCGCCAGGATCGGCGTGCCGATTGCATAGGCGAGCGCGAAGGCGGTGATCAGCGTGCCGGCGAGTGGAATGGAGATGCCGGCATCCGCCGCGATGTCGGGCAGAAGACTGGAGATGACGAAGCCTTCGGTCGAGATCGTGAACGATCCGAGCGCAAGCCAGAAGAGGCGCTTGTCCATGGGGCGGTGTCCTTAGTTCAAAAGTTATTGAACAATTGGACATAACAGGGCATGATGTCAATGAAGCCAGGGAAAAATAGCTGAACCCTCCTGACAGCCCTGTGTCAGCACGGTCGGTCGGCACGGATCATGAAACGGAGACCAGTGTGCGGGGCCACGGCGGGATGGATGCGTTGAAATCGGCCCGAACTGTGCTTAGGTTCCAGCCATGACCTTGCCCCACCCCAATACCGACCAGATCAGCCTGCCGATCGTGCTCGGCGTACTCGGCGACCCGACCCGGCTCGCCATCGTGCGCTATCTCGCAAGCAAGGAAGGCGTGCCGCTGAACTGCAGCCAATTCCTCGATCTCGGCTCGAAGACCAATCTAAGCTACCACCTCGCCAAACTGCGCGAGGCCGGCGTCACCCGCGCCGAAGTGGTCGGCACCAACCGGATGATCACTCTCCGCCGCGCCGACCTCGACGCCCGCTTCCCCGGCCTGCTCGACAGCGTTATCGCCGCGGCCGGCGCTGAGCCGGCGCTGCCGGCGGTCGGTGGCCACGACCTCGAAATCCCCGCCTGAGGCTGTTTCCCCGCCCTCGCTTGAGAAACGTCGCCTCACCAACGGAGCCACCCAAAATGCGCATTGCCGTCCTCGCCGATATCCACGGCAATGTGCTGGCGCTGGACGCCGTGCTTGACGATCTTCGGCAGCGCTGCGGCGCCGACCTGACCGTCAATCTCGGCGACAGCGTTTCCGGTCCGCTGTGGCCGCACGAGACGATGGAACGGCTGCAAGCCCTTAACCTGCCGACAGTCCGCGGCAATCACGACCGCCGTGTCGCCCGTGATCCTGCCGACGAGACCATGTGGGCTTCCGACGTCTACGCGCAGGAACGGCTGACGCAGCCGCAGCTCGAGGTGCTGTTCGCCCAGCCGCTGACGCTCGAGATCGCACCCGGCGTGATCGCCTTCCACGCCCGCCCCGATCATGACGAGAAGTATCTGCTCGATGCGATCGTCGATGGCCAATTGGTGCGCGCGCCGCTGGCGGCGATCCGGCGGCGGCTGAAGGCGCTCGACCCGGCCTGCCGCATCGCGCTGTGCGGCCACAGCCATCGGGCAGAGCTGATCCGCATCCCCGATGGTCCCGTCATCTTCAATCCCGGCAGCATCGGCTGCCCCGCCTATGACGATTCGACGCCGTCGGCGCATGTCTCCGAGCAGGGCTCGCCGCATGCGCGCTATGGCATCGTCACCCTGGGCAGTGCGGAACAGCCCGACCGTTTCGAGGCTATCGCCGTCGACTACGACCATGAGGCGGCGGCCAGACAGGCCGAACAGGCGGGCCGACCGGAATGGGCCCACGCGCTCAGGACGGGGTTCATGCCGGCCGGCTGAACTGGCTCACAGACGAAACGGCGGTCGAATTTTCGGGCTTACATGGCAGCGCGTCGTCCCCTATAAAACCGGCCGGGCATGCGGCGGGCTCGACCCGCAGCGTGCACGGTGTCTTTGAGTATCAGGGCACGGCCAAACGATGAGGCGCACAGTCACGCTCCGAACAACCCTGCATGCGCTGATTGCCGTTCCGCTGTTGATGGCGGAATGGCCAGCCGTTGCCGAAGAGGCGCCGGATCTCGTCATTTCCATCGTCACCGGCCTGGCGCCGGACGATCTTCTCAATGTCCGCACGACCGCATCGCCGACCGGCAAGGTCGAAGCGCGCCTGGCCGGCGGCGCCAGCGTCACCAATCTCGGCTGCAATGACATCAACGGCCACAAATGGTGCATGGTCGAGAGCACTGGCAAGGAGAAGTTGAGCGGATGGGCGCCGGCGCGCTACCTCACCCCCCTCAATCCGGCCCCCTATGTCGAAGGCCAGGCAAGACCGGCCGACGGACCGGGGGTCGCCTCCAGTGGCAACGGCAACGAGGCCGAGCAGGCATCGGCGCCGAGCGCACCGCCGTCCGACCTGGCGGCGCGTCTGGGTGGCGCCGGTCCGGTGGCTGGAGCAGAACGCACGCAGAAATCAGCCGCCGAAATCGGCCGGACGGCCATGCAGGATGCCTACGGCCTGGCCTTCGCTGCGCAGGAAAACCCGACGACCGGCGAGATCGAAGAGCCGGTCGCGGCCTGGGCATCCACTGCCCCGCCACCTGACTCCCAGACCGTCGCGCGGCTGGAACCGCCGTCCGGCCATGCCGCCAATGAAATTCCGTGCGCCCGTTATGTCGGCGAACCGATGACGCGTTGCGAGGTCAGCGTCGTGCACAAGGGCAGCGACAATGCAGACGTCACGGTCACCTGGCCCGACGGCGGCACCCGCGTCATCTCCTTCGTCGCCGGCCAGCCCGCCGGCTCCGACGCGCGCAGCGACTTCCGCTTCACCCGCGAAGGCAGCCTGAACATGATCCGTGTCGGCGTCTCCGAACGCTTCGAGATCACCGATCGGCTGGCGCTGGGGGATTAGGTTTCAGGCAGCAGGCAGTAGGGAATAGGCATTGGGCGCTGAAACCTCCCCCAACTGCCCATTGCCTACTGCCTACTCCCCTCATTTTCGGGGTTACATCGGGCAAACTCTTCCCTATAAGGCCCTCCTAGCCTGATACCAGAATCGCGAGCACAACCGGCCGGGTCTTCCCGTCCCGGTTTTTTGTGCAAGCCGCCCGCCGAACGGAACTTCGCCATGCCAAGACGCACCGACATCAAGTCGATCCTGATCATCGGGGCCGGCCCCATTGTCATCGGCCAGGCCTGCGAGTTCGATTATTCCGGCACCCAGGCCTGCAAGGCGCTGAAGGAAGAGGGCTTCCGCGTCATCCTGGTCAATTCCAATCCGGCCACCATCATGACCGACCCGGAACTGGCCGACGCCACCTACATCGAGCCGATCACGCCTGAAGTCGTCGCCAAGATCATCGCCAAGGAGCGACCCGACGCGCTGCTGCCGACCATGGGCGGCCAGACCGCGCTCAACACCGCTTTGTCGCTGCGCCGCATGGGCGTGCTCGACCGCTACAATGTCGAGATGATCGGCGCCGATGCGCATGCGATCGACAAGGCCGAGGACCGCGCGCTGTTTCGCGAGGCGATGAAGAAGATCGGGCTCGAAACGCCGAAGTCGATGCTGGCCAACGCCACCGACGTCAAGAACACCGACCGCAAGACGCATGAGGCCGAGCGCGCCGCCGTCAAGGCCGAGGCCCCGGCCGATCTCGACGCCGCGCTCGACGCGCTGGAAACCCGCTGGAACCTCGGCGAAGGCGATCGCAAGCAGCGCTACATCAGCCATGCGATGGCGATCGCCGCCCAGGCGCTCGACCATGTCGGCCTGCCAGCCATCATCCGCCCGTCCTTCACCATGGGCGGCACCGGCGGCGGCATCGCCTACAACCGCGCCGAATTCTACGAGATCGTCCAGTCCGGCCTCGACGCCTCGCCGACCACCGAAGTGCTGATCGAGGAAAGCGTGCTCGGCTGGAAGGAGTATGAGATGGAGGTTGTCCGCGACAAGGCGGACAATTGCATCATCGTCTGCTCGATCGAGAACATCGACCCGATGGGCGTGCACACCGGCGACTCGATCACCGTCGCCCCTGCCCTGACGCTGACCGACAAAGAATACCAGATGATGCGCAACGCCTCGATCGCGGTGCTGCGCGAGATCGGCGTCGAGACCGGCGGCTCCAACGTGCAGTTCGCCGTCAACCCGGCCGATGGCCGCCTCGTCGTCATCGAGATGAACCCGCGCGTCTCGCGCTCCTCCGCCCTGGCCTCCAAGGCGACCGGTTTCCCCATAGCCAAGATCGCAGCCAAACTCGCCGTCGGCTACACGCTGGACGAGCTGGAGAACGACATCACCGGCGGCGCCACGCCGGCGTCCTTCGAGCCGTCGATCGATTACGTCGTCACCAAGATCCCGCGTTTTGCCTTCGAGAAATTCCCCGGCGCCGAGCCGGTGCTGACCACCGCCATGAAGTCGGTCGGCGAAGTCATGGCCATCGGCCGCACTTTCCAGGAATCCTTGCAGAAGGCTTTGCGTGGACTTGAAACCGGCCTCACCGGATTGGACGAGATCGAGATCCCCGGCCTTGGCCATGGGACTGCGCCCGCCAACCATGCCGACGACCGCAACGCCATCCGCGCAGCATTGGGCACGCCGACTCCCGACCGGCTCCGCATGGTCGCGCAGGCGATCCGCATGGGCACCTCGCTGGAAGACGTGCACGCCATGTGCAAGATCGACCCGTGGTTCCTCGAGCAGATCGCCGGCATCGTCGCCATGGAAGCCCGCATCCGCGAGCACGGCATCCCTGAGGACGCGGTCAATCTGCGCACGCTGAAGGCGATGGGCTTTTCTGACGCCCGCCTCGCTTCGCTGACCAAGAGCGACACCGAGGTGATCCAGAAGGTCCGCGAAAAGCTCGACGTTCACCCGGTCTACAAACGCATCGACACCTGTGCGGCCGAGTTCGCCTCGCCCACCGCCTACATGTACTCGACCTATGAAGTGCCGTTCGCCGGTGCGCTGGCCAACGAGGCGCAGGTCTCGTCGCGCAAAAAAGTCGTCATCCTCGGCGGCGGCCCGAACCGCATCGGCCAGGGCATCGAGTTCGACTATTGCTGCTGCCACGCCGCCTTCGCGCTGCGCGACGCCGGCTACGAAGCGATCATGATCAACTGCAACCCGGAGACCGTGTCGACCGACTACGACACCTCGGATCGGCTCTATTTCGAGCCGCTGACGGCGGAAGACGTGCTGGAGATCCTGCGCGCCGAGCAGGCCTCGGGCGAACTGGTCGGCGTCATCGTCCAGTTCGGCGGCCAGACGCCGCTGAAGCTGGCCGATGCACTGGAGAAGGCCGGCATCCCGATCCTCGGCACTTCGCCCGACATGATCGATCTGGCCGAAGACCGCGACCGCTTCCAGAAGCTGTTGCACAAGCTCGGCCTGACCCAGCCGAAGAACGGCATCGCCTACTCAGTCGAGCAGGCGCGCCTCGTCGCTGGCGAGCTCGGCTTCCCGCTGGTGGTGCGCCCGTCCTATGTGCTGGGCGGCCGCGCCATGCAGATCATCCACGACGAGGGCATGCTGCAATCCTACCTGCTCGACACCGTGCCGGGCCTGGTGCCGGAGGACATCAAGCAGAAATACCCCAACGACAAAACCGGCCAGATCAACACGCTGCTGGGCAAGAACCCGCTGCTGTTCGACACCTATCTCTCGGGCGCCATCGAGGTCGATGTCGATTGCCTGTGTGACGGCAAGGCGACCTTCGTCTCCGGCATATTGGAGCACATCGAGGAGGCCGGCATCCATTCGGGCGACAGTGCCTGCTCGCTGCCGGTGCATTCGCTGCCTTCGGAGTTGGTCGACGAGCTGGAACGCCAGACAGCGGCACTCGCCCGCGCGCTCAATGTCGGCGGCCTGATGAACGTGCAGTACGCGATCAAGGACGGGACGGTCTATGTGCTTGAGGTCAATCCGCGTGCGTCGCGTACCGTGCCGTTCGTCGCCAAGACCATCGGGCGGCCGATAGCGAAGATCGCCGCCCGCATCATGGCCGGCGAGACGCTGGAAGACGCCTTCGCCCATTACGGCGCCATGCCCGACCCCAGGAACCCCGGCCACATCGCGGTCAAGGAAGCGGTGTTCCCCTTTGCCCGTTTCCCCGGCGTCGACATCTTGCTCGGCCCGGAAATGCGCTCGACCGGCGAGGTCATGGGCCTCGACCGCGACTTCGCGCTCGCCTTCGCCAAGAGCCAGTTGGGCGCCGGCGTCGACCTGCCGCGCTCCGGCACGCTGTTCGTCTCGGTGCGCGACGAAGACAAGAAAGGCATATTGCCGGCCGTCAAGCGCCTGGCCGGCCTCGGCTTCAAGGTGATGGCAACCTCGGGTACAGCCCGCTTCCTCGCCGAAAACGACGTCGTCGCCGAGAAGATCAACAAGGTGCTGGAAGGCCGCCCCCACATCGAGGACGCCATCCGCAACCGCCAGGTCCAGATCGTCTTCAACACCACGGACGGCCAGAAGGCGGTTTCGGACTCGAAATCACTGCGCCGCGCCACCCTGATGCAGAAGGTGCCGTATTACACGACGCTGTCGGGTGCGGCTGCGGTGGCGGAGGCGATTGCGGCGCTGAAGGCGGGGAGCCTCGAGGTCAGGCCTCTGCAAGAGTATTTTGCTTAACTTTGTGCCCGCTACTTTTGGGAGAATATCAAGCGACTAAGTTCTGGGCTTGTAACGGCGGGAGGGCACAGCCGGCCCCTGTCTAACCCGTAAATGTGTGGCGCTGGCTCACGCCACCGCCACACACTCGATCTCGATATCGAACTCCATCGGCCATGACGCCACCGGCACGAAGCTGCGCGCCGGCGGGTTGACGCTGAAGTACTTGGCGTAAACCCGGTTGATCGCGCGTTGTAGAAGCCGGAATTGACTGCGTAGATGCGCACCATCACCACGTTGTCCAGCGAGGTACCGGCCGCCTCCAGGCAATGTTTCAGCGCCTTCAGCGAGGCATCGGTCTGCGTTTCGATGTCGCCGCGCACCATCTCGCCGGTCACCATGTCCACCGGCGGCGTCGCCGAGATGAACACGAAGCCGTTGGCCTTCACCGCTGTCGAACAGGGCAGGCCAAGCGCCCGCACCTTGGCCGACATGACCGGCACTTCGATGACTTCCTTCTTCATTGGCAATCCTCCCTTTGTTTACAGGGAGCTTATCGCGCCGCCGGCCGAACGCCAGAGCCGAGCCATGGTCCAGGCCGGCTCAGCTCACGCCACCGCGACACACTCGATCTCGATATCGAACTCCATCGGCCATGACGCCACCGGCACGAAGGTCCGCGACGGCGGATTCTCGGGAAAATGCCTGGCATAGACGCGGTTGATGGCGTTGTAGAAGCCGGAATTGACGGCATAGATGCGCACCATCACCACATTGTCGAGCGAGGTGCCGGCCGCCTCCAGGCAATGTTTCAGCGCCGTCAGCGACGCCTCGGTCTGCGTTTCGATGTCGCCCTTGACCAGTCTGCCGGTCAAGATATCGAGCGGCGGCGTGCCGGACACGAAGACCAGCCCGGCGGCCTTGGTCACCAGCGACAGCGGCACGCCCAAGGCACGCACAGCCGCCGACAGCACCGGCACTTCGACGATTTCCTTCTTCATGGCAACCTCCCTCTCCTGCATTTTGCAGGGAGCTTATCCGCCTGCCTTGGGAAGGCCAGTGCCGATGCTCGGTTTAACCAGACCATGATCCCGAAAAGTGGGAGCCGGATTTCGGATGAGATCATGGTCAAACAAGGACATAGAGCCCCATCCCGATTCCATCGGGATGGAACGGGCTCTAGAGAAAACCGATGAACCGTCCGGCGAAAAGCACCGAGGTCCACAGCAGCATCGAGAACACAGCCAGGATGGCGGCGGTCTCGCCTGTCGGCTCGTCACCGCCTGTTGCGCGGCAGACGCGCAGGAAGGCGAGGAAGTTGACGCCGGCAAGAAGGATGAGTGCCATCTTGGCGAGGAAAATCGGCATCGCCGCATATGTACTCGCCTTGACTGAAAAGAGCAGCGAGCCTGTGACAAGCGCACCTGCGAACACACCCAATGCGGTACGGCGCAGCAGCGCAACGAACGCCGCGTGCGGCAGCGAGCGGAAGGCGCCGCAGATCCTGAGGTCCATGAGAACGACGCTGGTCAGCAACGCGCCGATCGACATGATGTGGAGCCCATTGACTATGGGATAGGCGACGAAGGAGGCCTTCAGCCACCGCGCGAAGGTGAGTTGCTCGATGCCGGCGAGGAACTCAGCCATTCAGGCCGGTGGCACACGGTCGGGATAGACATCATACGTCTTCCCCTTGACGATGACACGGACCGCTTTCATGCGCTTTTCGGTCGCGTCGAGCGAACGGTTGCCGATCGCGGTCACCTCGTCGCCGACCTTGGCAACCTCCTCGGTGAAGCCGGCGGCGATCGTGCGGGGCGGCGGCGCCATCTCTACCCGCCAGGCCTCTCCCTCCGCATCGACATCCAGCGTGGCGTGCGGATTGCCGATATAGATGGCCGTGATCTTGCCCCTGAGTTCGAAAAACCCGTCCTGCGTCCACGACCAGCCATGATGGGCATAGGCTGCGGTGCCGGCGGCTAGCATCACGGCCGCTGCCAGCGCGACGCTGCGAATCCCGTTGAAAGGTGACTGCATCACTCGTCTCCTCGGTTCATCCAGCAGGCATCCGAGACTAGGACACGGCGCGGCAACGTCAAATCACATCGGACGAAAGACCGGCACCGCAGGCGCCCGCTCGATCACCGGCATGAACGATCCGGCCTTGCTAATGACATCCATGCGCGCCACTCTCGCCTCCGCTGGCCGCTCTTCTCCCAGGCTGAAGACCGGACTCCCATCTGAACGAGGCAAACCATGAGCAGCATGAGAGACCGTCAGGAAGGCTTCGAAAAGAAGTTTGCGATGGACGAGGAAACGAAGTTCAGGGCGATGGCGCGGCGTAACAAGCTGCTCGGCCTGTGGGCCGCCGAAAAGCTCGGCAGATCCGGTGCGGACGCCGACGCCTATGCGAAAGAAGTGGTGCACGCGGACTTCGAAGAGGCAGGCGACAACGACGTGTTCCGCAAGGTACGCGCCGATTTCGATGCGGCAGGCGTCGACCAGTCAGATTCTCAGATACGCGCCGCTATGGAAGAACTGCTGGTGACCGCGGTCGAGCAGATCAGGACGACCTGAGCACGCTCAGCTTTGATCTGGATAGGGCGTGCCATCCTTGTGCAGGAAACGACCGTCGGCGCTCGGGCTCGTCATGTCGATGTCGGAGCATGTGATGACATCGTCGGGGTTGCGCGAGCCGACCTCCAGATAGAGCGCCGTCGTGGACGACCGGTTGATCAGGTGATGGCCGTTGCCGCTGTTTTTGGCGAAGGTCGCGCAGTCGCCTGCCTTGAGCAGCGTCTCGCCGCCGTCCTCGACCAGCGTCAGTTCGCCTTCCAGCACGGTGACGAACTCGTCCTCACGGCTGTGCCAGTGGCGCTGGCTGGACCAGCCGCCGGGCGGCAAGGTCATCAAATTGACGCCGAAATCGGTGAGCCCGCCAGCATCGCCCAGCCGCCGCCGCGTGCGGCCGGCGCAGGGTTGATCGAAAGGCGCGGGGTAGCCGGAGCCCTTGCGGACGGGCACGGCTGACAGATCGATCTTGGGCATCGGTGCTTCCTCGGGTTGTGCCGACATTGTAGTTCATCGCGGAGCGATGAAGCGCCTGCCGTGGTGCTCTACGGCGCTGTAGAGCGCTGATCTTCGGGTAAGGCGTGCTCCAACTCGGCGACGCCTGAAGGCAAGCCCTCCTAGTGACAGCACGCCTCGCCATATTGCAGCTGCTCGTGCCAGTTCGGCCGGCCCTCGGGTGTGAAATCCATCAGGTTCCACAGCGTCTCGCAGGTGCCGACGCCACGCGGATCCTGGCCTGGGTCCGTTGGCGCGAAATCCAGTTCGGAACTCCAGAAATGGCGGATGCCGTCGGCGTCGCGATGGAACACCGACAGCAGCGGCGACTGTGCGCCGTCGGCCGTCTCGGCATTGTAGTCGCGCTTGAAGCCGTTGTTGGCCGACGACACCAGCCGCATGTTGCGCCAGCCGCGGTCGCGGCCGAGCGTGACCAGGTTCTCGAGCGCGGTTTTCGCCACCACGGCGAAATTGAAGCCCGCGGCTTCGAGATGGCCGACCGCGCTGTCGAATTGGTCGAGCAGCGCCGTGCAGGATGGACATGGCTGGTCCGGCCGTGCGAGCTTCGCCGTGCCGCCGCTGGTCGCCACGTCGCGCGTCTCCCGCGGGTGGCGGGGAAACATCATGTTGTAGAGGATGAGGGTATCCCTGCCCGGCGCAAACAGCTCCGACAGCTTTGCCTTCGCCGGCTTGCCGTCCGGTCCCAGCGCGTCGAACTCATAGTCCTGCGGCACCAGCCCGCCGGGCGGCAGCGCGCGGCGCGCAACCGCAACCTCTTCCATGGCGCGGCGCAGCCCTATTTCCTTCTGCAGCAGTTTTTCGCGGGCGGTGCGGTATTTGGCGGATTCGTTGGGAAAGGTGATCATGATCGGCTCCTTCGGTCGCGGCGCCGGCGTCCCGGCGCGGTTGCTCTGCGACCCAAGGACGTTTGGCGGCGATCGGCTCCGACATTTCTGCGAACGGCCAAACGACTTTCTCGCAGCGGAACCTCCCTGACTTTCCAGCATTCTCACCACAGGATAAGCCGGCGGATCTGGGGGGACCAAATGCACGACGACGATGGCGACGAGATCAACCTGCGCTGCCCGCAAGTGGTGGCCGACAATGCCGCCAAGGGCCTCAGGCTGCGCACAGAATTCGGCCGTGGCGGCACCGAGATCGGCGTGGCCCGCGCCACCGAACTGAAGAACCGGCACAAGCTCTCACCCTCCACCATCCGCCGCATGGTCAGCTATTTCGCCCGCCACGAGGTCGACAAGCGCGGCAGGAATTACGGCAACGAGCAAAACCCGTCGGCCGGCTATATCGCCTGGCTGCTGTGGGGCGGCGACGAAGGCCGCGCCTGGGCGCTGGACCTCAAGCGGAAGATCGGCAACGCGCCGGACATCTGAGTGATCGGCTCGGCCTCCGCTATGGCTCCCTGCCCTTCCGGCGTTCAAAGCCTTTGAAACGTCCACTGGACGTTTCAATCCGCCCGAAGGGCAGATCGGGGTTTCATCGTTCGTCGCTTCAATCGACAAATCGTTGTCGATTGATCGGCTTCGTCCTCACCCCTTGACCCCGCCGGCGGTGAGGCCGGAGACGATCTTGCGCTGGAAGATCAGGACCAGCACCACCAACGGCACCGTGACGATCACCGATGCGGCCATTATGTTGCCCCATGGTATCTCGAACTGCGAGTTGCCGGAGAGCAGCGCGATTGCCACCGGCACGGTCCGCTGTGCGTTGTTGGAGGTGAATGTCAAGGCAAAGAGGAACTCGTTCCACGCACCGATGAAGGCCAGCAGCCCGGTGGTCACCAGCGCCGGCCACATCAGCGGCAGGAAGACCCGCGTTATGATGATCCACGGCGTCGCGCCGTCGAGGATCGCCGCCTCCTCGACCTCGATCGGCAGGTCGCGGACGAAGGTGGTGAGCACCCAGACGGTGAATGGCAAAGTGAAAATCATGTAGGAAAAGATCAGCGCGAAGAGCGAATTGTAGAGGCCGAACGTCCGGATCAGTTCGAACAGCCCGGCCAGCACCGCCACTTGCGGGAACATCGACACCGACAGGATGGTGAACAGCAGGGCCGAGCGGCCGCGAAAGCGAATGCGTGCGAGCGCATAGGCGGCGGTGACGCCGAGAAACAGCGAGAGGACGACGACCGCGCCCGAGACGAACAGCGAATTCATCAGGTTGCGCACGAAGGTGCCTTCGGTCAGCACGTTCCTGTAGTTGGCGAGACTGACCGTCGTCGGCCAGAGATCGGTCCGGAAGAGGTCGGTTCCTGATTTCAGGCTGGTGACAATGGCGTAGTAGAACGGGAACACCGCGACGAAGACGATCCCCCCGACCAGCAGGTAAAAGGCCGTGCGCTTCAGGATCCACATGTCAGCGGCCTCCGTCCAGGCTTATCCGGCCGATCCGGATGGTGACAATGGTGAGCAAAGCGAGGATCAGGAAGAGCAAGGTCGAGGCGGCGGAGCCATAAGCGAACTTGTCGAACTCGAACAGGTTCTCGCGGGCGAACACCGACATCGATTTGGTGTGCACATTGTTGGGCGTCAGCACATAGATCAGGTCGAAGATGCGCAGGGCATCGAGGGCGCGGAAGATCACCGCCACCATCACCGCCGGGCGGATGAGCGGCAAGGTCACCCTCCAGAAAATCTGCCTCGGGTTGGCGCCGTCGAGCTTCGCCACCTCGATGATCTCGCCCGGCAGCATCTGCAGCGCGGCGAGGATGAGCAGCGCCATGAACGGTGTCGTCTTCCAGATATCGACGATGAGGACGGCCGCCATCGCGGTGTCGGCGCTGGCCGTCCAGGCGATCTTGCCGCTGATCAGGCCGAGGTTGAGCAACACGACATTGATGATGCCGAACTGGTCGTTGAGCATCCACTGCCACATCTTCGCCGAGACGATCGTCGGGATGGCCCAAGGGATGAGGATTGCCGCCCTGACGATGCCGCGGCCAGCGAACTCGGCATTGAGAAC
The DNA here is from genome assembly GCF_056404935.1 of Mesorhizobium sp. P2_A8. Lineage (NCBI taxonomy): Bacteria > Pseudomonadati > Pseudomonadota > Alphaproteobacteria > Hyphomicrobiales > Phyllobacteriaceae > Mesorhizobium > Mesorhizobium sp. P2_A8. The sequence continues at coordinate 310,253 of NZ_JBFUDB010000002.1, read as the reverse complement.
CAGGGCAACGATCATGCCGAGGATCGTCTCGCAGGTCACCGAAATCACCGTGAAACGCACCGTGTTCCAGACGGCGCGCCACCAGACAGGGTCGACGAGCAGTCCGTCATAGAGGGTCCGGCCGCTCGGCATGCGCAGCACCGAGAAATAATTGGCGAAGCCGACCCATTGGCGCGTGTCGAGGTCGGCCAGCGAGGCGTCGGTGAAGCTGAAATAGACCGTGCGGGCGAGCGGCCAACCGGCGACGGCAGCGAGCACCAGCAGCATCGGCGCCAGGAACAGCCATGCCGAGCGCACACGCTGGCGCATCAGCCGCGAGGGCGGGCGCCGGACCGCGGCAGTGTCAAGCGCCGGTTCCGCTCTTGCCATCGCAGACCCGCTGGCTCTTGCCTCCTGCTGGCTTGGATGGCTCGGCCGGCTTGGCCGCTGTAGAGTCACCAGGCGCTGCCCTTCAGCTTGGTCAGCGAAACTTCGAGATCGGCCAGATTGTCGGCGGCGCTGCCTTCCCCCGACATGGTCTTGTGGACGGCGTTCCAGAACTGGCTCGACGCCTCGTTGTACTTGATCTTGACCGCGGCCGACGGGCGCGGCACCGCGTTGAGGAAGACCTGCTTCCAGCGCGGAATGATCGGCTGTTCCCGGGCGATGTCGGCATCGTCATAGAGCGCCTGGATGGTCGGCAGGTTGGACGTCTTCAGCGTCCGGTACTTCTGCATCTCGGGCGAGGCGATGAACTTGACCAACTCGATCGCCGCTTCCGGGTTCTTCGAATATTTAGACACCGCAAGGTTCCAGCCGCCCAGTGTCGCGGTCGGCCGGGCGCCTTCGCCCATGCCCGCAGGCAGAGGCGCCACGTCGAACTTGCCCTTGATCGGCGAGCCTTCGCCGTTGCCGAGCGCATAGGCATAGGGCCAGTTGCGCATAAAGACCGCGTTGCCGGTCTGCCAGACTCCGCGCGATTCCTCTTCCTGGTAAGCGAGTACGCCGGGAGGCGAAATGGTTCCAACCCATCCCTTGGCCATGTCGAGCGCGGCCGCCGCTTGCGGATTGTTGATGGAGATGGTGCCGTCCGGTTCGATGATCTGGCCGCCGCCATTCGACACCACCCATTCGAGCGCGTCGCAGGTCAGTCCCTCATAGGCGTTGCCCTGAAAGACGAAGCCCCAGATATCCTGGTTGCCCGCCGCACGCTCCTTGTCCATCACCAGCTTGGCGGTGTCGGCCAGCTCCTTCCAGGTGGCTGGCACCTTGGCGCCGTATTTGTCGAGGAGATCCTTGCGGTAATAGAGCGCCGGCGCATCGGTGAAGATCGGCAAGGCGACGAGCTTGCCGTTGACGGTCTGCGACTGGATGATCGACGGGAAATGCGCGCCGACGATGTCCTTGGTTGCTGCGGTCAGGTCGACGAGTTGGCTGGCGAGCTGCGGCGCCCATATGACATCGGTCTGGTAGACGTCGATGTCGCTGTTTCCGGCGGCAAGCCACAGCCTGTACTGGCCGAACTGGTCCGTCGTCGACGGCGGCATGACGACGATGGTGACCTTGTTGCCGCTCTCCTTCTCGTAGCGGTCGAGGATCTCGCGAAGCACCTTGATGCCGTTGCCGGTGTCCCCCGACACGATCGACAGGTCGGCAGCCCGCGCCTGCGTGCCAGCCAGCATGGCGGCAACCGAAAGCGCCAGGAATGCGTGAAAAAGCTTCATGGCGGTGGATCTCCCTTTGCAACTGGCAACGGGAGACTTCCCACGCGCCGGCAGCTTGTCAGACCCCACCCTGCATTGAATGCGGAGCGGCGCTTTGGGTTCCCAACGCAAGCCATTCCATTCCTGATGATCGGCATGACCGGCGATCAGCCGACCCACGCAGCCTAGCCTTCCCAGGCCACAGGCTTCATCCCCAGCCGCTCGTAGAGCCGGACGGCGGCAGGGTTCTCGACCGTGTTGGTCTTGAGGTCGACATAATCAGCGCCGCGATCGCGAAAGGCGCTGAAGGCGTGCCACATCAGCGCCTCGGCAATGCCCTTGCCCCGCGCCTCGGGGTGGACCGCGAGGTCCTTGACGAAGGCCGAGGTCCAGCACAGCGCCGCTGCGGCAAGCCGGCCCTTGACGTCGATGACGAGGAAACAGAGCGCCGGATCGAATTCAGGATCGCCTGATATACGCGGCCACCAGTCCTCGAACGGGCCATCGGCGCCGTCGTCGAACACTTCGGTCAAAAGCGCATGCAGCGCCGACGCGTCACCGGGCTCGAAGCAGCGCATGACAAACCCCTCCGGCCAGTGCGGAAGAACCAAGGTCTCGTCGAGGATCTTGCGCAGCCGGATGTCGTTCAGAGCCGGCGGGCGCGGTTCAGGCATCGCGCTCAGGCGTCGGGCTGCAGGCGGCGCTGGCGGTCGTGGCCGAGGCCGGTCGCTTCGAGCAGGCCCTTGCGCTTGGCGTCGAAATAATAGCCGGTCTGATAGAGCCAGTCGGCGCGCTTGGCGTTGCCGCCGGCCACAAGCCATGCGCCGCGCAGATATTTGACCGCGTATTTCAAATTGGTCTCGGCGTCGAACAGGCCCCTGGCCGGTCCGTCATAGCCCATGCCGCGCGCCGTCGCGTGCTTGATCTGCATCAGGCCCCAGTGGCCGTTGTTGTAGGCTTTCGGGTTGAAGGTGCTCTCGCGGTTGACGACATGACGTACCAGGTCGACCGGCACCTGGTAGAGTGCGGCATATTTCTCGATCAGCCGCTCGACATCGCCGCGAACGCCCGGCGCGTGCTCTTCTTGCACGGGCGCCATGGGGAACTGGACAAGGGCAGCCGGATTCTGCGGCACGACATAGGCGACCTGCTGCACATCGGGCACGACTTTCCGGTCGCCCTTGGCGGTCGCCGGCATGATGAGCCTGGCGGTCGTATAGGTCTCGGCCGCCTTGATCGGCTCACTCGCATTCGCCGGCGGGGGCGCCTGCCAGGCATTGGCGGTCATGACGGCGGGCACTGCCGGCGCTGCCGGGGTCGATCCGGCAAAGGCCGCGGTCGCTGCAGCCGGCTGGACGGCGGGATCGAGTGCCGGCGTGGTCGGGCCGGGCGTCAATTCAGCCGTCTGAGCAGGTGCGATCCCCGACGATTCTGGTAGCACCGAAACCGTCTCAGGCAGCGGTATGGTGAAGCCGGCATCAGCGCCGGCGGCGGTCGCGGTTTCGGTCAGGGCAGGCGCGGACTTCATCTGCGAGGTCGACGTGCAACCACTGACGCTGGCGGCGGCCAGGATCACGCCGATCGCGATAAGAGTGTGTTTTGCTGGCAAGCCGCGCTCGGGTCCGATTTGTCCGGTTGTTAAGAAATCCCTTACACCAGCGATTCATGACCGGCAATCGGGGCCATCAGGTGGTTTTCGGGTGGCGGGACTTGAGGCCTGATGCCATATTGTTCTGGATATGTACCGGGTCGAGTCCCGGTTTTCGCCACTTTGCGGAAAGGAGCGCATCATGGAAACGACACCTTCGATCACAGCCGGCCACACAGTGTTAGAAACAGTGATCGGTTTCATGGGCATCGCCTGGAGTGAAAAGGGCCTGATCCGGCTCTGCCTGCCCGAAAGCAGCCGCGATGCGGTCGAGCGGCGCCTGCTGCGCCATGGCGGCGTTTCCGCCTCCACAGCGCAGCCGCCATGGGTCGTCGAGCTGATCGCCGCGATCAAGGCCTATACGGCCGGCGAGGACGTCGACTTCACCGGCGTGCCGGTCGATCTCGACGGCGTCGACGACTTCCGCCTCGCCATCTACGACGCGGCGCGAAAGCTGGGCTATGGCGAAACCACCACCTATGGCGAGTTGGCCAAACGCGCCGGCCATGGCGGTCTGCCGCGCGAAACCGGTGCTGCCCTTGGCGCCAATCCGGTGCCGCTGGTCATCCCTTGCCATCGCATTCTTGCCGCCGGCGGCAAGATCGGCGGCTTCTCGGCACCCGGCGGCTCGAACACCAAGGAGAAGATGCTGGCCATGGAAGGGGTGCGCGTCGGTCCGCCACCGCCGGCGCAGGTTTCCTTCGGGTTTTGAACGAGGCGCACCGGACGGAAACCCGCTTCACACTTTTCCTGGAATGGCTCTAGTTGTTGTGGAAGAACCGCCGGCGGAAATGCCGATCATTGTCCGGCCGCTTGCAGTTGTAGACCGGACAGGACTTCGTGTCGGCGCTCGGCACGTAGGCGCGTGTCCTCACCTCGCCCATGGTACAGAATTGCTGGCTTTGCACATAGCGGTCGTAAAGCGGCAGGCCCGGCACCCGGGTCGACTGGTAGCGCAGGATGACGGCGCCATGGCGCGCGATCGTCGACTGGACCTTGCCGCAGCTCATATGCGTCGGATCGTAGCGCGAGATCGCCTGCGCCTCGGCGGCCACCAGCGTCAGGCAGGCGGCAAGTAGAATGGTTTTCATGATCCTCTCCCCTCTCCCAAGCGAGCGGATGGAGCGCGCGAGGGCCCGATCCTGTTGCGACGCTCTCACGCGATTGGGGCGGCCATTGGGCGGCCTTTTGATCACGGCTTTCTCACGCAGTCTTGTTTTTCGTGCGAAAGCAGACTATATGCGTCCCATTGATATTTCGGCCGATCGATCCGGGCCTCGCGATATTCGCGTTTGCTGACGTCTATCTCCAAAATCTCGATACACACCGGCTGGACCTCGGTCCGGTCAATCTAAAGCAAATGTGAAGGACTATCTAAATGGCAACTGGAACGGTCAAGTGGTTCAACGCCACCAAGGGCTTCGGCTTCATCCAGCCTGACGCGGGCGGCGCGGACGTTTTCGTCCACATCTCCGCTGTCGAGCGTGCTGGACTGTCGACCCTGGTCGAAGGCCAGAAGATCAACTTCGAGATCGAGCAGGACCGCCGCACTGGCAAGTCGTCCGCTGGATCTCTGAGCAAGGCAGCCTGATTTTGCGAATGGCGCGCGCCGGGCGAGAGCCCGGGGCGCGCGGCAAGTCACGGATGTACTGACAGTCGCGCGAGAAGCGCGCCGGAGCGGAAAGACCCGACAAGCTGGATCAGCAGATAGCTGCCAGCCCGGACCAGACGCTCCCGATCAGGCTACCGAAAATGGGAAGGCGGGATTTATCCCGCCTTTTTGTTTGTCTGGGGTGAGGAGTGGTCCGCGCAGCGGACGAAAAGCCAATTGCTTGGCTTTCGAACGACGAACGCCCGGCAGGGCGATGACGGGCAGTGCGGCCTCAAGGCTGCCCGCCGCCAAACCCAATTGTGAAAAAGGCTGGCGCTGCCCCTGATCTGGCTGCCGCCATCTTCTCCCCATAGGGACGGGAGAAGGATGCTTTCGCCGAAGTTTTTTGGCCAATCGCCGAGTTAGCCCAGCCATTCCATCGGCACGTGCCCCGGATCCGCCTCAACCCTCTTCAGCCAGCCCGCGACCGCTGGATAGGCGTCGAGTTGGAAGCCGCCCTGCTCCGCCGTGTGCGTATAGGCATAGAGCGCGATGTCAGCGACGCTGAGCGCGTCGCCGGCAAAGAAGGCACTGTTTTCCAGATGCTTGTTCATCACGCCGAGCGCCTTGTTGCCGCGCTCCAGCGTCACCGCCAGCCGCTCCGGCGTCGCATCCCTGGCGCGTTCGGGAAAGGTCAGCAGCGCCTTGCGCACGGCGATGTAGGGCTCGTGGCTATATTGCTCGAAGAACAGCCATTGATAGGCCAGCCCCCGCTCATATTTGTCCGCCGGCAGGAAGCGCGTGCCTTCGGCGAGATAGAGCAGGATGGCGTTGGATTCGGCCAGCCGCCGGCCATCGTCGAGTTCGAGCAGCGGCACCATGGCGTTCGGGTTCTTGGCGACATAGTCGGGCTTGCGGGTGTCGCCGGTGTGCGAACTCACCTCGACATTGGTGAAGGTGAGCCCAAGCTTGGCCATCAGCAGGCGCGGCTTGTAGCAATTGCCGCTGTCGATCATGCCGTAAAGGATCATTGTCAGTCCTCGAAGCGCTGCCTCTGCCGGCGCGATTATCGCAGCGACTCCAGCCGCAACCAATGATTTGTTTTGGCACGACCATCAGCGCCGCTGATGTGATGAACTTTGCAGGCCGCTCAAGGGCGTGTTGAGATTCAGGTCAGGCCGGAGCCGAGAATTGTGGATTCCGAGAACCGGAGCGGAGCGTACTTAAAGTACGTGAGCACCGGAAGCGCAGGAATCCGCCATTCGCAGGCCTCATCTGAATATCGACGCGCCCTAGCCGAACAGCGGCACCACCTTGCTATCCCTGCCCAGCAGCGTGTCGATGGCGAGCGGCTTTTCGTCGAAGATGGTGCCAGCAAGTGCCGGCCGGGCGAGAAGAAAACCCTGCAGCAGGTCGACGCCGCCTTCGAGCGCAACGCGCAGATGGGTGGGCTGCTCGATGCCTTCGACCAGCACCTTGGCACCGCGGTCGTGCAAGGTCGAAACCAGCGGGCGGAAGAACCGCTCGGCGGCGGCATGGCGGCAGAACTCGGCGAACCAGGTGCCGTCGATCTTGACGATGTCGGGATGGAGCAGGCTGACCCGCTCCGCGGTCGAGTGGCCGGTGCCGAAATCGTCGATGGCAACGCGCATGCCGTCGCGGCGCATTTCGCGCACCAGCCTGGTGAGAAGCGCGTCGTCGGCCGCCTGTTCGGTGATTTCGCAGACCAGCATGGCTGGCGCGAGGCCGAACTCGCCGAGATGCCGGGTCATCAGCCGGATCTCGGCCAGCGCCCGCCCGGGATGGTCGTTGATCAGCGGATTGTAATTGAAGAACAGATCGAGCCCGTCGACGCCGATGTTGTGAAAATTCCTGAGGTGCAGCGCCCGGCACATTGTCTCGACAAACAGCCGGTCGGAGGCGGCAATGCTTTCGAAAAACACCTTCGGCGCACTGGGGCGGCCGGCACGGTGCGGCTCGATCAGCGCTTCGACCGCGACGGCGTGAAGGAAGCGGCCTTGCGGTGCAAAAATCGGCTGATAGGCGCTGCGCAGCCGGAACTCGCCATGGATGCCATACTCGATGCCGACCTCGTCGGCAAAGATCGCATCGCCGACATTGCGCCGCCGCTCGGGCCTCATGGCGTCACCCTGCGCCCGAAGGCTTTCGCCCCCCGCCGCGTTGCTTGCGGTGGAGCCGGTTGGACAGGCGCGGCTCCAACGACCGCGGCGGTGGGGTGCTGCGTGGTTTTGCCGAAGACGCGAAAGCTGGTCGGCGCCAGCTCGGGCCGCGCCAGCACGAAACCCTGCACCATCGACGCTCCCGATTTCTCGGCGAGTTCCAGTTGCCAGCCCTCCTCGATGCCCTCGAACACCGTGCGGATGCCTTGCTCCTCGAAGCTTTTGACCATGGTGGTCAGCAGCGCGAAACCGGCCCCGGACTCCATCAGCTGCGTGATCCAGTAGGCGTCGAACTTGACGATGTCGGGCTTCAGCTCCCTGATGCGGTTGATGTCGGAATCGTCGGCGCCGTAATCGTCGACGGCGATGCGAAAGCCGTTGCCCCTCAGCGCGGCGACGAAGCTGTGCAGGGTTTCCTGCGACGCCGACCGCTGCTCGGTCACTTCGCAGACCACCCGGCCTGGATCGATACCAGCCTCATGCAGCACCAGCCGCATTTCGCGCAAGGCATTGTCGGCAACGATCCGCTCGGTGAACACCGACGGGTCGAAATTGACGAAGATCGCCGCCTCCTGCGGCAGGCAGGCGCCGGCGTTCAGAAGGTGCAGCGTCCTTGTCAGCGCCTCGATATGCAGGCGATCGGCGGCCGGGCAGGTGCTGAAAAAGCTCATCGGCGATTGCGGCTCGCCATCGCGGAACGGCCGGATCAGCCCTTCGAACGCGGCCACCGACAGCTTGCCTTCGTTGAAGGCAAAGATCGGCTGGAAGGCGCTTTGCAGCGTGTAGATGCCCCAGACACCGGTGGAGGTGCCGTCGTCCTGGCGGATGATGTGGGCAAGCCCGATGCTGCGCGACACGGTTCCTCGCTCCGCGAAACTGGCGGATTGGTGTGCGATCCTGCCACGCAAGCGTCTACCGCTCGTTAATGAATTTATTGTTGCCGATCACGGGTCCTTGAGATCTGGATCAGCCGACAATGCTTGCACTGCGCGACATCATGCGACATGAGAAGCGCCGCGGCCGTTCCTGGCCGTGCCGATCCTCTATGGAGAGTTCAAGGTCATGGCCTTTCTTGCCGACACCCTTTCCCGCGTAAAGCCTTCCGCCACCATCGCGGTGACGCAGAAAGCGCGCGAGTTGAAAAATGCCGGCCGTGACATCATCGGCCTCGGCGCCGGCGAGCCTGATTTCGACACGCCCGACAACATCAAGAATGCGGCGATCGAGGCGATCCGCCGTGGCGAAACCAAGTATCCACCGGTTTCGGGCATCGTGCCGCTGCGCGAGGCAATCGCGAAAAAGTTCAAGCGCGAGAACAACCTCGACTACAAGCCCGAGCAGACCATTGTCGGCACCGGCGGAAAGCAGATCCTGTTCAACGCCTTCATGGCGACACTGAACCCCGGCGACGAGGTCATCATCCCGCGTCCCTACTGGGTCAGTTATCCCGAGATGGTGGCGATCTGCGGCGGCACGTCGGTGTTTGCCGATACGTCCATCGACAACGGCTTTAAGCTGACCGCCGCTGTGCTGGAAAAGGCGATCACGCCGCGCACAAAATGGCTGCTGATGAACTCGCCGTCGAACCCGTCGGGTGCTGCCTACACCGAGGCCGAACTGCGCGCGCTGGCCGACGTGCTGTTGAAGCACCCTCATGTCTGGACGCTGACCGACGACATGTATGAGCACCTGACCTATGGCGACTTCGTCTTCAAGACCATCGCCGAGGTCGAACCGAAGCTCTACGAGCGCACGCTGACCATGAACGGCGTGTCGAAAGCCTATGCCATGACCGGCTGGCGCATTGGCTATGCTGCAGGCCCCGTCCAGCTGATCAAGGCGATGGACATGATCCAGGGCCAGCAGACATCGGGCGCCTGCACCATCGCCCAATGGGCGTCGGTCGAGGCGCTCAATGGCCCGCAGGACTTTATCGCCAGGAACAAGGCGATCTTCCAGGGCCGGCGTGACCTCGTCGTGTCGATGCTCAACCAGGCGCGCGGTATAACCTGCCCATCGCCGGAAGGCGCCTTCTATGTCTATCCGTCCTGCGCCCAGCTGATCGGCAAGAAGACCAAGGCCGGCAAGGTGATCGACACCGACGAAACCTTCTGCTCGGAACTGCTCGAGGCCGAAGGAGTCGCGGTGGTGTTCGGCTCGGCTTTCGGCCTTGGTCCGAACTTCCGCATCTCCTACGCCACTTCGGAGACGCTGCTTGAGGAAGCCTGCACCCGCATCCAGCGCTTTGCGGCATCGCTGACCTGATCAGCCAGTCTTGAAAGTGAAAACCCGGCTTCACCGCCGGGTTTTTTGTTGCCAGCGACTTCTGCTTCGCCTCGCTGGCCGAAAGCGCCTCGGGCTTGACTAGAATTCCCGAATTCCTCACCGGCTTGGCACTCAGCCGCCATATTGCGCTGGCGTCACCTCCTCCAGCCAGTCGGCGTGGACGCCGTCCAGCGCCTCTTGCATGGCAATATGCGTCATCGTCGATTTCGGCGCCGCGCCGTGCCAGTGCTTTTCGCCAGGCGCAAAGGAAATGACATCGCCGGCCCTGATTTCTTGGACCGGCTCGCCCCATGTCTGGGCAAGGCCGGCGCCTGAGGTGACATAGAGTGTTTGGCCGAGCGGATGCGTGTGCCAGTGGGTGCGCGCGCCCGGCTCGAAGCTGACCAGCGTGGCCCGCAGCCGCGCCGGCGCCTCCTTCTCGATGATCGGCGTCTGCAGCACGCGGCCGGTGAAGTACTTTTCCGGCGCTGCGATGGTCGGCACGCTGCCGCAGGCAATGATCTTCATGGTGGTGATCCTGGAACTGGTGAAGCGATCGGCAACAAACACCGCCCGACCTTGAGGCAAAACCGCATTTGAGGCGAAACGCATTCTCGGCCGATATCACCCCTGGCGCAACCGGCCGTTTCGCCCGCCGCCGCAAGACCCGTTTTCTCACCCTGGCCATGGCCGCTGGCGGCAATCGGTTCCAGGTTTTTTCCGGCCGCCCGCGGCGTAACGCCAGGCTCTATTTTTCTTGCTCTGCCGGCAAACAAGTGGGACGATGGCTTTGGGCAGGTGGCGAAACCAAAAGAACCCCGCCCGCGACGGTCGAACAGGCCGGCCGCCGCTCAGGACCGATCGACCACGCCTGAACCATGCATGCCAGTCGGTCCTACGGGAAACGCCTGAGTGGAGGTCAGTCATGGGTACTCGCGCCGGAGGACGACGCACGGGACCGAAATGCATTGCCATAGTCGGTCCCTTCGCAAGCGGTAAGACGACACTTCTCGAAGCCATATTGGCCCGCACGGGCTCCATCCCCCGACAAAATCCCGTCTCATCGGGCAACACCGTTTCAGATTATTCGCCGGAGGCGCGCGCCCACGCCATGAGCGTCGAGGCGACGATCGCCACCACCGAATTCATGGGCGAGCAGATTACCTTCGTCGATTGTCCCGGCTCCATCGAATTCTCCTTCGAGGCCGAACCGGTGCTGGCCGCATGCGACCTCGCGGTGGTCGTTGCCGAGGCCGACGAAAAGAAGATCCCTGCCCTGCAGCTGATCATGCGCAAGCTCGACGATCTCGGCGTGCCGCGTATCCTGTTCCTCAACAAGGTCGACAAGGCAATCGCCGGCGTGCGCGACACGCTGAAGATGCTGCAGCCGGCAAGCTCGGTGCCGTTGCTGCTGCGCCAGATTCCGCTGCGCAAGGACGGCGTCGTCATCGGCTCGATCGATCTCGCGCTGGAGCGCGCCTACATCTATCGCGAATATGCCGAGAGCGAGGTGGCTGAGATACCCGGCGACGACAAGGCGCGCGAACTGGAGGCGCGCTTCTCGATGCTGGAGACGCTGGCCGACCATGATGACCAGCTGATGGAACAGCTGCTCGAGGAGATCGAGCCGCCCAAGGACGCCGTCTTCGACGACCTCGCCGCCGATCTGCGCGATGGCGCGGTAACGCCGGTGCTGATCGGCACCGCCGAGAAAGGCAACGGCGTGCTGCGCCTCTTGAAGGCGATCCGTCACGACGCACCCGACATCGAGGCGACCCGCAAACGACTCGGCGCGCCTGATGGCGCGGCAACGGTGGCTCAGGTGATGAAGACAATCCATACGCCGCATGGCGGCAAGCTGTCGGTGTCGCGCATCCTATCCGGCCAGGTCGTCGACGGCTCCGAACTCTGGCTGCCCGGCGGCGACACGGCGAAAGTTTCCGGCATCTACCGAATGCTCGGCAAAGACCAGGTCAAGCTTACCATCGCCAAGGCCGGCGACACCGTGGCGCTGGGCAAGCTGGACGAGGTCAAGACCGGTCAGACTCTGACCTCGGCCAAGGGCGGTACCAAACAGCTGTTCGAATTCGAGCCGCCGCAGCCGGTCTTCGCATTCGCCCTGCGCCCCAAGGAGCGCAAGGACGAGGTGAAGATGTCGGCCGCCATCCAGCGGCTGGCGGAGGAAGACCCCTCGCTCAGCCTGCGCCACAATCAGGACTCGGCCGAGACCGTGCTGTCAGGCCATGGCGAAATGCATCTGCGCGTCGTGCGCGAGCGGCTGGAGGGCAAGAACCAGATCCCGGTCGAAGGCCATGCTCCGGCGGTGCCCTATCGCGAGACGATCCGCAAATCGGCGCAGCAGCGTGGCCGTCACAAGAAACAGTCCGGTGGCCATGGCCAGTTCGGCGACGTGGTGATCGAGATCAAGCCGCTGCCGCGCGGCACGGGCTTCCAGTTCACCGACACCATTACCGGCGGCGTCGTGCCGAAGACCTACATCCAGTCGGTCGAGACTGGCGTGCGCGACTATCTGAAGTCCGGCCCGCTCGGCTTTCCCGTCGTCGATGTCGCGGTCAATCTTTCGGACGGCTCCTACCACGCGGTCGATTCCTCCGACATGGCCTTCCAGATGGCGGCCAGGCTGGCGATGAAGGAAGGCATGGCCGCCTGCTCGCCGGTGCTTCTGGAACCGGTGATGAAGGTCGAGATCGTCACGCCGTCCGACGCGACCTCGAAGATCATCGCGCTCATCCCGCAGCGGCGCGGCCAGATCCTCGGCTACGACGCGCGGCCTGACTGGCCGGGATGGGATGTCGTCGAGGCAACCATGCCGCAGGCCGAGATCGGCGATCTGATCATCGAATTGCGCTCAGCGACCGCGGGCGTCGCCAGCTATCGCGCCGTCTTCGACCACATGGCCGAACTCACCGGCCGTCTCGCTGATGAGGCGATGAACGCCAACGGCAAGGCTGCTTGATTCCGTCGCGGTGCCAACGCCCCTCGAACCTCGGTTCGAGGGGCCAAAATGAAAACGACGCCCGGCGGGACCGGACGTCGTTTTATTGCGGACCGTTTCCTTGGGAGGTAAAAACGGCAGGTCCGCCGCATCTGGCGCCGCCGAGCTTCGGCGGCAGAAATGGTTCGGACGCGGTAGCCGCCTGAGCCCGGGCCGTCCGAGTGATGCCCCCATCTCCCGCACGACCACACCGCGTCCTATGGTCTGCATAGCAGGTGTTGGGCGTCCGTGTCATGTTACCTGAGGTTACATGACACTGTTACGCGGAAATTCTGACAAATTTTTGAGTTGCCCAGGCAGGGCTCCGGCAACAAAAAAGCCGGATCAACGAAGATCCGGCTGAGTTTGATTGGAAGTGCCTGTTAAGGCTAACCTCCAGAGGGGAACACTCGAGGGCGCTAATGGGAGGAGAACGCGCCCAGGAGATGATCTATATATGTGCTCATCATGCCCAAGAAACAAGCATCTATTTTGCAACACACGCATGCAAAAAGACGCAGGCTGTGGTCTAACCCGTATCCGAGACCAATAGGACCAGCAAAATCACCGAAAACGAGCGCTAGGTGCCCCGATTCACACTACAGAATCGCCAATCACGATCGGTTTCTGGTCTGAAATGTCAAAATCGCGTGATGACTTGGAAGCAGGCAGCACGCGTTCATTTCTCAGGCAGTCAAGGGGAAGCATCCAATGCGTACGGTTTCGGCGATTGCCGGCAGCGCGGCATTCTTCGTCGCCGCACCCGGCGTGGTTGCCGGGCTCGTGCCCTGGCTGTTGACCGATCGTTGGGGCTTGCCATGGTCGAGTCTGCCGGGCTTTGTCCCTGTCGGCGGCCTCCTGATCGTTGCCGCGATCGCTGCGCTGCTGCATGCCTTCGCCTGCTTTGCGCTCGAGGGCCTGGGCACGCCCGCTCCGGTCGCGCCGACCGAGAGACTGGTGATCGGCGGCATTTACCGCCATGTCCGCAACCCGATGTATGTCGCGGTGCTGTCGATCATCCTCGGTCAGGCGCTGCTGTTCTCGAGCTGGACGCTTGCCGCCTACGCCGTCATCGGCGCGATCGCCATGGTGTCGTTCGTCAGGGTCTACGAGGAGCCGACATTGGCCCGACGCTACGGCGCGCAATACGAGACCTACCGCCAAAACGTGCCCGGCTGGCTGCCGCGGCTGACACGCTGGCGTGGCTGAGCCGAAGAAACGAGCGGCCTCAGGATACGTTGAGATTGAGGTCAGGCCGAGCCGATCGACATGACCTCAGAAGGACCAGCTACGGGCCTTGGCAATGATGAAATCGCGGAACACATGCAGCTTGGCCTGGTTCTTCATCGCATCGGGATAGGCGAAATAGGTGTCGAAGGACGGCACCTCGGTCTCGGGCAGCAATTGCACCAGGTCGGAGTCCTTGCTGATCACATAGTCGGGCAGCATGGCGATGCCGGCACCACCTTGCACCGCACGCTTGATCGACAATATGTCGTTGATCTGCAGCGTCGGCACCCTTTGTCCGCCTTCGAAATCGCCAACCGTTTCCAGCCAGTTCAGCTCCGACAGATGCGACGGCACCGGCACGCCGAAGGTGACGATGCGATGGCTCTTCAGCTCGGCCACCGAAGCCGGCTTGCCGTGCTTGGCGACGTAGGTGGGTGAGGCATAGAGGTGGAAGTGCACGGTGAACAGGCGGCGCTGGATCAGGTCCGGCTGCTGCGGCTGGCGCAGCCGGATGGCGCAATCGGCTTGGCGCATGGTGAGGTCGAGCTCCTCGTTGGCGAGGATCAGCTGCAGGCTGATTTCGGGGTAGAGCTCGATGAACTCCTGCACGCGCTCGGTCAGCCAGCCGGCGCCCAGCCCGACGGTGGTCGTCACACGGAGCACGCCGGAGGGGCGATCCTTGGTCTCGGTCAGCCGCGACTTGATGGTCTCGAGCTTCATCAGCACGTCATGCGCCGTGCGGAACAGCATTTCGCCCTGCTCGGTCAGCACGAGACCGCGGGCGTGGCGGTTGAACAGCGGCACGCCGACATCATGCTCGAGCGCGCTGACCTGCCGCGAGATCGCCGATTGCGACAGATGCAATGTCTCGGCCGCGTGGGTAAACGACCCCGCCTCTGCCGCAGCGTGAAACACGCGTAGCTTGTCCCAGTCCAACGCCATGATACCCCTCGTTCTGTTTTTGGCGTCTGAATGAAAAATCAGGCTTTTACACGGCGTTTCTAAGCCGCTTTCTGAACTCTTTACTCCGCCGCTTCGCGGTGCACTTCGATACCGGCCAGATACTTTTCCGCCTCGAGCGCTGCCATGCAGCCGAGCCCCGCCGCCGTCACCGCCTGGCGGTAGATGTCGTCGGTCACGTCGCCCGCCGCGAACACGCCGGGCACGTCGGTGCGGGTCGAATCGGGCGCCGTCCACAGATAGCCGTTCGGCTTCTGCTTTAGCTTGCCGGCAAACAGCTCGACCGCCGGCGCGTGGCCGATCGCCACGAACACGCCGTCGACCTTGAGATGCGTTTCCTGGCCGGTCACCGCATTGCGCAGCTTCAGCCCCTCGACCGAAGGCGGCAGTGGCGTCTTGCCGGGACGACCGGTGATCTCGTCCACGATCGTGTCCCAGATGACGCGGACATTGTCCTTCTTCAGCAGCCGCTCGCGGAGGATGCGCTCGGCGCGGAAATCGTTGCGCCTGTGGATGACTGTCACGCTCTTGGCGAGGTTCGACAGATAGAGCGCCTCTTCCACCGCCGAATTGCCGCCGCCGATCACCGCGACATCCTTGCCGCGATAGAAGAAACCGTCGCAGGTGGCGCAGGCCGACACGCCGAAGCCCATGAATGTCTGTTCAGTCGGAATGCCCAGCCATTTGGCTTGCGCACCGGTTGCGATGATCAGCGCGTCGGCGGTGTAGGTGGTGCCGGAATCGCCCTTGGCGCGGAACGGCCTCACATTGAGGTCGACCTCGGTGATGATGTCGTTGATGATGTCGGTGCCGACATGTTCGGCCTGCTTCAGCATCTGCTCCATCAGCCACGGACCCTGGATCGGATCGGCAAAGCCGGGATAGTTCTCGACGTCGGTGGTGATCATCAGCTGGCCACCCTGCTGCAGGCCGGCGACCAGCATCGGCTTCAGCATGGCGCGGGCGGCGTAGATCGCCGCCGTGTAGCCGGCGGGGCCGGAACCGATGATGAGAACGGGCGCGTGCTTGGTGGTCATATGGAAGCCTCTGCGGAGGGCTGCCGGCAATTGCGGCATGGAAAACTCGTCGATATCGCGCGTAATGTAAGTGTTGCCCACGACGCCAGCAAGGCAGGTTGGCGTTCGTCCCCGGAAAGCTTTGTCGCACCCTGTCCCTGCTTTGCCCCTCCGAAATATTTCGAGCAAGGGATGGAATGGACAGCGAAGTCGTTTAATTACAAAATCACGCAAGATTCTTGCGTATTGCCCCTGACTTATCGAGAGCCCTCATGCCGCTCAAGGCCGATCTCGACGCCATCGACTGGAAGATCCTGCGCGAACTTCAGGCCGATGGGCGCATGACCAATGTCGAACTGTCGAACCGCGTCGGCATTTCGGCGCCGCCTTGTCTGCGCCGCGTCAAGCGGTTGGAGGAAGCCGGCATCATCCGCGGCTACCGCGCCCTGCTCAACGCGCCGGCGCTTGGCCTCGATGTCGTCGCCTTCTGCCTGATCGGCCTGCATCACCAGGCCGACGCCGAGCTGCGCACCTTTGCCGAACGCACCCGCAGCTGGCCGATCGTGCGCGACGCCTGGATGGTGTCGGGAGAATCCGATTTCCTGCTGCATTGCGTGGCGAGCGACCTCGGCGCCTTCCAGACCTTCGTCATCGAGGAGCTGACGTCGACCCCGAACGTCGACACGGTGCGCACCGCGCTCACCATCCGCCGGGTCAAGGACGAAGGGCTGGTCTCGTTTGCACAGCCTTGAGGCCGGTCGACGGCAGCCCCACATCGTGCCTGGCCG
This sequence comes from Mesorhizobium sp. P2_A8, assembly GCF_056404935.1. Lineage (NCBI taxonomy): Bacteria > Pseudomonadati > Pseudomonadota > Alphaproteobacteria > Hyphomicrobiales > Phyllobacteriaceae > Mesorhizobium > Mesorhizobium sp. P2_A8. Next base: position 293,898 of record NZ_JBFUDB010000002.1, on the reverse strand, counting down.
ATGCGGGCTGCGGGCTTTGCCATATCAGAGCCGCTTTGGCATTCGATGGGCTCTGGTGTAGAAAGCCTGATCGTTCTGCCGTGGCCGTCCGGAATTGCGTAAAAGCAGATGGCGCAAGCAGCTTAAATTCCGAGAGCAGTGTGCCGTGGATGGGACTATGACTCGATTTTCTAGCCCGGTTTCGGCGCTTGTCATCTGCATGAACGAAGCCAAGATGATCGGGCCGTGCCTGGAAAGCGTCGACTTCTGCGCCGAGATCGTCGTCGTCGATTCGGGTTCGACCGATAACACCCTGGACATCATTCAGGAGTTCATCGCCAAGGGCTACCCGATCAGGCTATTCCACAACGACTGGCCGGGGTTTCCACGTCAGCGGAAATTCGCGCTCGATCAGGCTACGCAGCCATGGTGTCTTTCGATCGAAGCCGATGAGGCCGTCGACGACCTGCTCAGGCAGTCGATCATGACCGTGACGCAGCCCCAAAATGACGTCTTCGACGGATGGTACGTAAGGCGTCGCGACAAGTTGAAGGGCTATGGCTATGCACACCGCTGGGTGCTGCACAACCGCCTGCTGCGTCTTTTCCGCCGTGACAAGGCCACCATGGACATCAACTTGCGGGTCCATGAATCGTTCGAGGTGCCGGGCGAAACCAACACGCTTGAAAGTGGCGTGCTGTTGCATCGTCGCGAAGTGACTGTCGCGGAGGACCTGGCAAGGGCCAACACCTACTCCAGCCTCAAGGTTGCCACGCTGGTCGAGAGAGGCCAGAAGCCTGGCCTGATAAGGCTGGTCCTGTCACCGCTCGGCAACTTCCTGAAGTTCTACGTGGCCAAGCGCTACTTCCTGTGCGGCCGGCATGGCTTCGTCTATTCGATGATGGTGATGGTGTATTCGTTCGCCACCGAGGCCAAGCTTTATGAAGCTTCGCGAGACAACGATCCGGACTTGAGCGGTCACGACTCGCCTGACACGGCGCCCAGTGCCGCTATTGCGGCGAGCAGGCCGCCGAAATCCTCGCGGTAGCACCAGGGCCTGACCGCGAAGCCGGATTGAACGGCCGCTTCGCCGTCGACCAGCCAGCCCTGCGAGAGGCCGGCGCGCTGTCCCGCCTCCATGTCCGCCTGCTTGTCGCCGACGATCAGCGAACGTCGTAGATCGAGCCCGAGACGTCTGCCCGCCTCCAGCAGCATGCCTGGATTGGGCTTGCGCATCGGATGGTCGGCGATCGCAAGCGGCCCCTCGCCCGCCTCGTGATAGGCGCAGGCCAGGACCATGTCGACGGACGCGTTGTCGGCGGCGAGCAGGTCGAGCACGCGGCCGTTGACCGCGGCGAACTCGCTCCAGCCGAAATAGCCGCGCGCGATGCCCGATTGGTTGGTGACGATGATGACGGGAATGTTGGCCTGATTGGCGACACCGATCGCCGCGGCGATATCCTCGCGCAGCACAATTTCGGCCGGATCATCGGGATAGTCGGTATCGACATTGATGGTGCCGTCGCGATCGAGGAACAGCGCCGGAGTGCCGGCCGGAAAAATCCTGGCGCCGATCCGCTCGACCCACAGTCCGGGCTCCTGGAGCGGATAGGGTCCGGACTTCACGACAGCGTCCGGTCAGCCATTGCTGAGACGCGCTTCGACCACTTCGCACAGATGATGATAGAGGCACAGATGCCCCTGCTGGATGATCGGCGTCGAGGTCGAGGGCACGTTGAGCAGGATGTCGGACAGCGGCTTGAGCTTGCCGCCGGTGTCGCCGGTCAGGCTGATCACCGTCATGTCCATCATCCGCGCCTGTGCGGCGGCGGCGAGGATGCTCGGCGAATTGCCACTGGTCGAGATTGCCAGCAGGACGCCGCCCGCCGAGCCATGCGCCTCGACCTGGCGCGAAAACACCGTGTCGAAGCCGTAATCATTGCCCCAGGCGGTCAGCACCGCGGCATTGGCCGGCAGCGCGATGACATTGTAGGCCTTGCGCTCCTTCAGGAAGCGGCCGACCAGCTCGCCGGCGATGTGAATGGCATCGCTGGCGGAACCGCCATTGCCGCAGATCAGCAAGGCCTTGCCCGACGAAAGTGCCGTCACGACGGCGCTCGCCGCCCGCTCCATCTCGCTGGTCAGGTCGCGCTCGACCATGGCGGAAATCGCGGCCGCCGAGCGGACCAGGTAGTCGTTCAAGTCAGACATGAATTCCTCAGCTTGTGGTGCCGCCGGCACGCAATTTGCCAATGGTGCTGGTGGTGCTTTTGCCGGCGACGAGATCGACCAGCACGACGCGCCCGCCCGCCTTCTGCACCACATCGGCACCGACCACGGTGTCGATCGTGTAGTCGGCGCCCTTGACCAGTATGTCGGGCAGCAGCGCTCCGATCAGCGCCAGCGGCGTATCCTCCTCGAACACCACGACCGCATCGACCGAGGCAAGGGCGGCGAGCACGCAGGCGCGGTCATGCTGGTCGTTGACCGGCCGCCCGGCACCCTTCAGCCGCCGCACCGAGGCATCGCTGTTGAGGCCGAGCACCAGCCGGTCGCACTGGCTGCGCGCCGCGTGCAGCAGACTGACATGACCGGCATGCAGTATGTCGAAACAGCCATTGGTGAAGCCGACGCTCAGTCCTTCTTCCTTCCACGCCGCCACCATGCGCGCGGCCGACGTCGCATCGAGGATGGCGTCCTTGTGGGCGGTCGGTCCATGCGAACGGAACAGCGCGCCGGTGAGCTCCTCGACCGTCAGCCGCGCGGTGCCGCGCTTGCCCACCACGACGCCGCCGGCGGCGTTGGCGATCGAGGCCGCGGCAACAGGATCGGCACCGGCGGCCAGCGCCAGCGCGAAGCTCGCGATCACTGTGTCGCCGGCGCCCGAAACGTCGAACACTTCGCGCGCCTGGGTGGCGATGTGGCGCGCCTCGGTCGGGCCGACCACGCTCATGCCCTTTTCGCTGCGCGTTGCCACGACGAAGTCGAAGCCATGCGCCGAAATCAACTGGCGTGCCGCCGCCACGATCTCCTCATCGGCGAACACCGCATGGCCGACAGCTTCGCCAAGCTCCTTGCGGTTGGGGGTGATGGCGGTCGCTCCGGCATAGCGCGCATAGTCGCGGCCCTTCGGGTCGACCAGCACCGGCTTTCCCGCCTCGCGGCAGATGGCGATCAGGTCGCCGGCGACGCCGTCGAGCAATGTGCCCTTGCCGTAGTCGGACAGTATGACGATGTCGGCGCGCGTCAGCGCGTCGCGGAAATGCCGGATCAGGCTCGCCCGCTCCGCGACGCCGAGCGGCTTGATCTCCTCCTCGTCGAAGCGCAGCACCTGCTGGTTGAGAGCGCTGAAGCGGCTCTTCGACGAGGTCAAGCGGCCACGCTCCTGCGCCAGGCCCGCCGTGTCGGCGCCGAGTTCGTGCAGCATGCGCACGAGATTGTCGCCGGCGGCGTCGGTGCCGATCACCGACACTGGAATGGCAGATGCGCCGAGCGAGACGATGTTGGCGACGACATTGCCGGCACCACCCATCGTCGAGGTCTCACCGCGCCCGTGCAGCACCGGGATCGGCGCTTCCGGCGAGATCCGCTCGATGACACCATTGACGAAACGGTCGAGGATGAAGTCGCCGACCACCAGCACGGTGGCCTGGCCGAATCGCGCAATGGCGCGGTGCAGGGGTTCGGGAGAAGGCGGATTGTGCTTGATCATGTCACTGGCAACGCGTGGAAAGGCCGATTTCAATCTTGCTGGGTATCATCAATTGACGGGCCCGATCGTTCATGGCGAAGCCGATATACCGCAATTCCGCGCAGCGCAACGGCAGGCCATGGCCGCGATGGCCCGGGCGGTCAGCTCTTCTGCAAGGCGACATGGACACCCAACCCGACCAGAACCGCGCCGCCGGCCCTCTGCATCAGGCGCTGTGCGCGGCTCGAGCGCCGCAAACGGCCGATCACGGCACCCGCCAGGAACACGCCGACGACGTCGGCCGAAGAGAACATCAGATTGACGATAGTGCCCAACACCACGAATTGCAGCCAGACCGGGAATGCCGCCGAGGCGTCGATGAACTGCGGCAGGAACGCCATGAAGAAGATCGCAGTCTTGGGATTGAGCACCTCGACGGTGATGCTCTCGAAAAAGGCACGGCGGGCGGACTTCCGCTCGATCGAGGGCAGCGCCGCATCGCCCTCCACGCGCTTGCGGAACAGCGAAACGCCGAGCCAGATCAGGTAGAGCGCGCCGACCAGCTTGACCGCCATGTAGAGCGTCGGCACCGCGTGAAACAGCACCGACAGGCCGGCGGCGGCGGCGAAGACATGCACATAGCCGCCCAGATGAATGCCAAGTGCCGCCGTCAGGCCGGACCAGCGGCCGCGCGCCATCGTCTGCGCGGCTGCGTAGAGCATGGCCGGGCCGGGAATGTAGGCGAAGATCGCCGTGGTGGCGAAAAACGCGATGAGCAGTTCGGTCGATGGCATTCTTTTGTCCTCACGATCATGCCAGGCGGCACATACCGACAGAAGCGGAAGCTTTGCGGCGCCACTGTGACATCCGCTCCACTGCCTGCTTTATCGACAGCCCACCCTGCCTCCCTTATAAGGGCCGGAATCGGCAAGCGAAACGCGTATCAGGGCCAACAATATGATCATCGTCACAGGCGGCGCCGGCATGATCGGCTCCAACATCGTCGCCGCGCTCAACGCCGAAGGCCATGACGACATCCTGGTCGTCGATGACCTGACCGACGGGCACAAGATTTCCAATCTCGCCGATTTGCAGATAGCCGACTATCTCGACAAGGATGATTTCCTGCCCCGCATGGAGGCAGGCTCGCTCGGTCGCATCGAAGCCGTCTTCCACCAAGGCGCCTGCTCGACCACCACCGAATGGAACGGCAAGTTCATGATGGAGGTGAACTACGCCTTCTCGAAACGGCTGCTGCATGCCAGCCAGACGCTGCGCGTGCCGTTCCTCTACGCTTCCTCGGCGTCCGTCTATGGCGGTGGCGCCGAGTTTCGCGAGGATCCGGCGTTGGAGCGGCCGCTCAACGTCTATGCCTATTCCAAGAAGCTGTTCGACGACTATGTCAGGCGCACCGTCTTCGATGCCGACCATTCGCAGGTTGCCGGCCTGCGCTACTTCAACGTCTATGGCCCGCGCGAGGCGCACAAGGGCGCCATGGCCTCAGTCGCCTTCCACCTGTTCAACCAGGTCGAACGCGGCGAGAATCCGAAACTGTTCGGCGCCTATGACGGATTCGGACCGGGTGAACAAAGCCGCGACTTCATCCATGTCGGCGACGTCGCCGACGTCAATCTGTGGCTGTGGAAGCGGGGCGAAAGCGGCATCTTCAATTGCGGCACCGGCCGCGCCCAGCCGTTCCGCGCCATCGCCGAAACGGTGATCGACACGCTTGGCAAGGGCGAGATCGAGTTCATCGAATTTCCCGACCACCTCAAGGGCAGCTACCAGAGCTTCACGCAAGCTGATATGTCCCGTTTGCGCGCGATCGGTTACAATGGCCAATTCCGGACAGTGGAAACCGGTGTCAGAGACTATGTCGAATGGCTGAAAGCCCAACGATCCTCGTGATCGGCCCACGCTGGGTGGGCGACATGGTGATGGCGCAGTGCCTGTTTTCGGCGCTGAAAGAGCTGCATCCCAACGCCGCGATCGATGTGCTTGCGCCGGCCTGGGCCGCACCGCTGGTCAAGCGCATGCCCGAAATCCGCCAGCAGATCGACTTTCCGCTCAAACCCGGCGCGCTCGAATTCACCCATCGCCGCCGTTTCGGCCGCCTGCTTCGCGGCCGCTACGACATGGCTTATGTCCTGCCGGGCAGCTGGAAATCGGCACTGATCCCATTCTTTGCCCACATTCCGCGCCGTTTCGGTCATCTGCGCGAAATGCGCTATGGCCTGCTGACCGACATCGTGCCGCTGCCCGATGCCGTCAAACGACGCACCGCGCAGGCCTATTTCGGCCTCGCACAGGGCGGCAGCTTCCGGGCGCCACGTCTGACCGTGGACATCAAAAGCCAGGTCACCCTACTCGACCGTTTCGGGCTGGCGCCGCAGAAATTCGTTGCCCTGATGCCTGGTGCCGAATTCGGCCCGGCCAAGCGCTGGCCGAGTGAAAGCTATGCCGGGCTTGCCCGTGACCTTATGGCGAAGGGCTTGAAGGTGGCGCTGTTCGGATCGAAGAACGACCGCGACGTGACGGCGGAGATCGTAGCCCTTGCCCCTGGCGTTGTCGACCTCGCCGGCCAGACGCGGCTGGAAGACGCCATCGACCTGATATCGGCGGCAAGACTGGCGGTGTCCAATGACAGCGGACTGATGCATGTCGCCGCCGCCGTCGGCACGCCGATCGTCGCCGTCTACGGCTCGACCTCGCCGCAAAATACGCCGCCGCTGGCCGAGCGCCGGGAACTGGTCTGGCTCGGCCTGTCCTGTTCGCCCTGCCACCAGAAGGTCTGCCCGCTCGGCCACCTCAACTGCCTGAAGACGCTCGAAGTCGGGCAGGTAGCGGCGGCGGCGGAGCGCCTGCTGGAACTGCCGGCGGCCGCATGAAGGTCCTCATCGTCAAGACGTCGTCGATGGGCGATGTCATCCACACCTTTCCGGCGGTCGAGGATGCCCGCCTCAACCGGCCGGACGTATCCTTCGACTGGTGCGTCGAAGAGGCATTCGCCGGCATCGTGGCTTTGCATCCGGCGATCGACAGGATCCACACGGTGGCGATCCGGCGCTGGCGCAAGGCACTGCTCGACGGCGACACCTGGCGCGAGGCGGCCGCGTTGCGCCGCGCCTTGCGCGAATGCCGCTACGACCTCGTCATCGATGCGCAAGGTCTGCTGAAATCGGCTCTGGTGGCACGACAGGCCGGCGCACCAATCGCCGGCTTCGACCGCTCGAGCGCGCGCGAACCGTCTGCGACGCTGTTCTACGACGCCACCAACACCGTGCCGCGCGACCTGCACGCCATCGAACGGACGCGGCGGCTGTTCGGGCTGGCGCTCGGTTACCAGCCCGATCTTTCGGCACTGGATTCCGGCATCGTGCCGCCAGTTAGCGATATCGCGGGCATCGGTGGCAGAACCGCCTTCCTGCTGCACGGCACCAGCCGCGAAGACAAGAAATGGCCGGCCGAAGACTGGATCGAAACCGCCCGCCTGCTGGTTGAAAGGGAAATGACGCCGGTCACCACCTGGTCGAACGAACGTGAGAAGGGCGTGGCCGAAGCAATAGCCGGAGCCGTTCCATCCACGATCCTGGTGCCCAAATCGCCGCTTGCCGACATCGCCGCGATCATCGGCCGCTCGACCTTGGTCGTCGGCGCCGACACCGGTCTCACCCATCTCGCCAGTGCCTTCGGCCTGCCGACGGTTGCGGTGTTCCTAGCGACCGAGCCCGGTCTCACCGGCCCGCGCGGGCCATATGCGTCGACGCTTCTGGCGGCGCCTGGGGAACGAGTGACGCCGGCGAAGGTGATGGCGGAGACCGAAAAGCTATTGGCACTCAAATTACGAGCGCCGGCTTAGGACCTTTCAGAAGCTCTGGCGAATAGCGCGGTTCTTCGGCGTCGCCCCGCGACGAGAGGAGCGTACTTTTAAGTACGTGAGCACCGGAAGCGAAGAAACCGCGCTAGTCGGCCTCCAGAGTAGAATTATCAAAGGTCCTAGATGAACTGCACCTGGACGATCTCATAACCCCTTGCACCGCCGGGCGCGTTGACCTCGATGGCGTCGCCGACTTCCTTGCCGATGAGCGCGCGCGCGATCGGGGAGGAGATCGAGATGCGGCCGGACTTCACGTCGGCTTCCTGGTCGCCGACGATCCGGTAGGTCTTCTTTTCCTCGGTGTCCTCGTCAACCAGCACCACGGTGGCGCCGAACTTGATCTTGTCGCCGGTGAGCTTGCTGACATCGATCACTTCGGCGCGCGCGATATAATCTTCGAGCTCGTTGACCCGGCCCTCATTGAGGCTCTGTGCCTCTTTGGCGGCATGGTATTCGGCATTTTCGGAAAGGTCGCCATGCGAGCGCGCCTCGGAGATGGCCTCGATGATGCGCGGCCGCTCTTCCTGCTGACGCCAGCGCAGCTCTTCCTTCAATGACGCGAACCCCTCGCCTGTCATCGGGACCTTGTTCATGATGCCTGACCTTTCCTGCCGCCACCCCCGCGTTTCGGGGAAAGCCTTGTCGATGGGTACAAAAAGAAAACGGTCCGACAGCCTCGGGCTAACGGAACCGTTTCACCGCAATTTCCTTGAATATAGCAATCTTCGCGGGTTTTTCACGCCAAAAAATCGGTTTTGCAAAAATCATCTACCGCTTTCACAAATGCCGTTGCTGCTTTTGCAAATGCGGTCGGGGTCAAATGCCAATTGCGGATGGCCGGCAACAAAAATCCGGCCGCGATCGCTCGCGGCCGGATTGAGAAGCATAGGGGGCCGAATCAGCTCCGCATGAAATGATCGATCTGCTCCGACAGCATGCCGTATTCGCGCGACCCCTTGCCGGTCCGCTTCTCGATCTCCATCAACTGCTGCTGGGCGCCGGCCAGATCGCCGATCTGCAGATGCGCCTCGCCGAGATACTCGCGCACCAGTGTATAGTTGGGATCGATGCGCAGCGCTTCCTCATAATAGCCGAGGCCGACGGTGACGCGGCCGGAATGGCGGTGCGAGTAACCGAGATAGTTGAGGATGCGCGGATCCTGCTTGTTGGCGGCGAGGCTGAGCACGGCGATCGCCTCGTCATAGCGCCCGGCCAGCGCCAGCGCATGGCCTGCATCATAGATGCTGTCGTCGTCCAGCATGCCTTCCTGGGGTGCGACGCACTTTTTCTTCTTCTTGTCCCAGACTTCGCCCTTCTTGCACTGGGTGACAGTCTGATCGCTGCCACCACTGCTGCCGGCGGTGAACGCCGGAACGGCAAGGAACTGCAGCGCGACAAGGGCAGTCGCCGCCTGGATCAGCATTCTTTTATGCATCGAAGCCTCCTTGAGGGGTGAGAATGCAACACTAACGCCGGATGGCCTGGGTTTCATCCCGGAAAAAAGCATACGGCAGAACATCAGGTGACGGATGCTGTAAATCCGCTATCATCCAAGCAAACGACCTGACGGAGACGGCCCGTGCAGCGGCGGCTTGAAAAGGACTGGGAGCTTTCGATCGGCCCCGACACCGTGCGCCTGTTTATCCTCAAGGCCAAGGCACTGAGTGCCGCCGTCAACGAGGATTATGCCGATGGCGCCGAGCATGAGGTCGAACTCGATGGCGAAGCGCATGCCAACCACCATCATGACGGCCTCGCCGAGGAGAGTTCCGAAAACCTCACCGAGGAAGAGCTGCGTGAGTTGATCAACGATCTCAATGTCGATGAGGCAGCCGAACTGGTCGCGCTGGCCTGGGTCGGTCGCGGCGACTACGACGCCGCCGAATGGGTGGACGCGCTTGCCGCGGCGCGCGAACGCGCCAACAAACGCACGGCGAAGTATCTGCTTGGCATGCCGCTGCTTGCCGACTGGCTGGAGGAAGGGCTGGAAGCGATCGGCGCGTAACGCCGTGGTTACCGTTCGTGATGGGGCGCAGGCAACCTCCTTGCGTTGGCGCCGTTGACGGCGATGGCGTCGTTTATCTTTTCCCAAACCTGCAGGGTAGCATTGGTCGTGGCCGTCACGGCTATGCTGGTTGCGCCAGCCGACGCCAGGCATCGCCACCGGCACCACAAGCTGCGTGCGCCGCATGTGGAGCAGCCGCTGACACCGCGGGTCGACCAGCCGCTGAAACGGCGGGCCGAGCGACCGCCGAAACGGCGGAGCGAGCTGCAGGTCAAGCCGAGCCAGACACAGCAGAAAACGCTGGAGCCGCTGCCATCGCTTGCCGTTGTTCCCGTGCCTGAGCCACGCCCGCCGGACGCGCCGAAGGCCGACGCTTCGAAGACCGAGGGCAGCCAGAAGACGGAAGCTCCAGGGAGCGGCGCAGCGGGCCGGTTTAATGAAGGAAAATCCCATCAAAAAAAGCAGGCGCGCCCCGAACCGTCTGCCGACGCGGAAAGCGAGCCGGAGCCGCCGCCTGTAGCACCGACGCCGCCACAAAAGCCCGACACCGCAGAACCTGAGGTTCAGCCGCCGGCCATCGCCCCGCAACCGCCACAAAAGCCGGCCGATGCAGGCGACAAGAAAATGCTCCCCGACCCGCGCTCGGCCGATCTTCCCGACGCGAAAATGCCGGAAGAGGAAGTCGCTTGCCGCGAGCGGCTGAAGACGCTCGGCGTCGAGTTCGAGGAGCACAAGGCGGAAAGCAATCCCGAAATCGGCTGCTCGATCCCTTACCCGATCGTGCTGAAGTCACTTGGCAAGTCGATCGCCATCGCTCCCGGCACCGAGCTCAATTGCCCGATGGCCGAGGTTGCCGCGCGTTTTGCCGCAAATGTCATCCAGCCAGCCGCGAAAGCCGATTTCGGCGCCGATCTGAAATCGATCAACCAGGCATCGGCCTTTGTCTGCCGGCCGCGCAACGGCACAAGAAAACTGTCGGAACACGCCTTCGGCAACGCACTCGACATCGCCAGCTTCACGTTGTCGGACGGCAAGAGGATCGACGTTGGCCCGACGCCGCCGGAAAAGGACGCGAAATTCCTCAACGCCGTGCGCAAGGCCGCCTGCGGGCCGTTCAAGACCGTGCTCGGGCCAGGCGCCGACCCCGACCATGCCTTGCATTTCCATCTCGATCTCGAACCGCGCCGGCATGGCGGCACATTCTGCCAGTGAGCGTTGGCCAGTGCCGCAATTCAGCCGCAGGCGTGAACGCAGGCGCTGAGTTTTCCTTTACCCTTGATCGTTAAAATGCCGGATATCTGGAAACAGGATTCCGCCGATGGCCGGCAAATTTCGTGCTGTGTTTTTCGCCGCCGCGCGCCAATCGAAGCCTGCAGCGATGCTGGTTGCCGGCCTTGCCCTGGCGGCCGTTTCGGCCTGCAACACCGGCAGCGTGCTGTCACTTGAACCGGCTGTCGATGTCGGCTCGCAAACGGCTGCCGTGCCGCAGTACACGGGCATGCAGAAGCTTGTCCCCTCCAATCCCTACATGACGAGCGCCGCCTATCCGCGCATGGATGAGCCGATGTCGCCGGTCGAACAGATGCCGGCCAGCGAAACCGACTGCCGCCAGCAGCTGAAGCGCCTCGATGTCGCCTACACCGATCTGGCGCCGATCCACGAAGGCCAGTGCGGCATCGATTATCCGGTCAAGGTCTCGGCCATCGGCAACATCCAGATGAAGCCCGCCGCGACACTGACCTGCGACATGGCCGCCACCTTCGCCGGCTGGACGAAGAACGAACTCGTTCCCTCCGCCCGCTGGCGCTATTTCTCCGGCGTCAAGACGATCCACCAGGGCTCCAGCTATTCCTGCCGCACCATTGCCGGCGAAGGCGTGCTGTCGGAGCATGGCAAGGGCAACGCGCTCGACGTCATGAGCATCGAGCTCAACAATGGCGACGACATCGATGTGCGCAAGCCCGGCCTGTTCGCCTTCCGCACCCGTGGCTTCCTCAACAACGTGCGCGCCGACGGCTGCCAGTATTTCACCACCGTGCTCGGCCCCGGCTACAATTACGACCACCGCAACCATTTCCATTTCGACATCAAGAACCGCAGGAACGGTTATCGCGCCTGCCGCTAGAGCAATTCCAGGAAAAGTGTGAAACGGTTTTCCGTCCGGAATTGCGTCAAAACAAAGAGATAGCGTGGTTCGCCGTTTCCGTGAAACGGTGAATCGCTCTAGAACATCGACCAGCGTGCCGGTACCCTTTGCCGGCGGGTCAAGACACCGCGTAAAGTGATGCCGGAACGTTCGGGCGGCGGTGATGAGCCAGCGAAGTTTTCGGCGACGCGTTGCAATCTGGGTGGCGGCCTTCCTGGCCGCCTATCTGGCGCTCGCCTATTTTGCCGCGCCGGAATTCTGGACATTCCGGGATCGCGGCTTTCGCACCCAGCGCTTCGAGATGGTGACGCACACCCCGCAGGGCATTCCGGGCGACCCGATCAATGTCGGTCTGGTCGGCACGCAGAAGGAGGTGGTCCACGCCTTCGCTGTCGCCGGCTGGGACACCGCCGACGCCATTACACTGAAGACGGCGATCGAGATCGGTGAGAGCGTGCTGTTTGACCATCCCTATCCCGATGCGCCGGTCAGCCGGCTGTTGTTCGACGGCCGCGCGCAGGATCTCGCTTTCGAAAAGCCGGTCGGAGCCAGCGCCGACCGGCGCCATCATGTCCGCTTCTGGCAGACCAGCGCGACCGGCGATGACGGCCGGCCGCTATGGCTGGGCTCGGCCAGCTTCGATCGCGGCGTTGGCCTGAGCCACGACACCGGCGCCATCACCCATCACATCGGCCCCGACATCGATGCCGAACGCGATTTCCTCATGCGCGACCTGGCCACCGCCGGCATGCTGATATCGACCAGCGACATTGCAGGCGTCGGCGCCACCAAGACCGGGCGCAATGGCGGCGGCGATCCCTATGTCACCGACGGCGAGGCCGTTGTCGGCGTGTTGAAGCAACTGCCATGAGATCATGTGTTCTGGGACCAGATGGTCCGGGATCGAACTGAAATTGCTCGTGAGCTTTCCGATGCCGCGAGGCGATGTCGGTTGAGAGCTGCAACTGTCATTTTCTAAAAATCATGGCGGACTATTTTCGAAAACCGCGCCGCAATGCTATGGACCGCTCATGCTATACGTCGAAATCGCTATCGTGGTCGTCCTCATCTGTGTGAACGGCCTTTTGTCGATGTCCGAACTCGCCATCGTCTCGTCGCGCCCGGCCAGGCTCAAGGCGATGATCGACCGCGGCGTCAATGGCGCCGGCCGTGCTCTTGAGCTTGGCTCCAATCCCGGCAAGTTCCTGTCTTCGGTGCAGATCGGCATCACTTTGGTCGGCGTGCTCTCCGGCGCGTTTTCGGGCGCCACGCTGGGCGACCGGCTGGCCACCTTCCTGGCCTCGAACGGCATGCGCGAAACCGTCGCCGATCCGCTCGGCGTCGGCATCGTCGTCGCCATCATCACCTATTTCTCGCTGATCATCGGCGAGCTGGTGCCCAAGCAGATCGCCTTGCGCGATCCCGAGCGCGTTGCCGCGCGGGCGGCGCCGGCAATGACCATCCTCGCCACCGTCTCGGCCCCCCTGGTCTTCCTGCTCGACATTTCCGGCCGCGCCATATTGTGGCTGCTCGGCCAGCGCGGCGAAAGCGAGGAGAAGGTCACCGACGAGGAGATCAAGATGCTGGTCGCCGAGGCCGAGCACCACGGCACCATCGAGTCCGACGAACGGCGCATGATCGCCGGCGTCATGCGGCTTGGCGACCGCGCCGTGCGCGCCGTGATGACGCCGCGCACCGAGGTTGACTGGATCAATTTGCAGTCAGACGAGAGCACCATTCGCAAGCTTTTGATGGAAACCCAGCATTCCCGCCTGCCGGCGGGCGACGGCGGCGTCGATGTCATGGTCGGCGTCGTCCAGACGCGCGACGTGCTCGCCGCACTGCTTGCCGGTCGCGTGCTCGACCCGCGCAGGCATGTGCGTGCCGCTCCCATCGTCTATGACCAGGCCGACGCGCTGGATGTGCTGCAGAAGCTCAAGGAATCCGACGTGCCGATGGCGCTGGTGCATGACGAATACGGCCATTTCGAAGGCATCGTCACCCCGGCCGACATTCTCGAAGCCATCACCGGCGTCTTCCGGGCGGATACCGACGCCGGCGACGAGGAGAATGCCGTCAAGCGCGAGGACGGCTCGTGGCTGCTCGCCGGCTACATGCAGGCCGACGAGATGGCCGAGGTTCTCGGCTTCGACCTGCCGGAAAACCGCGACTACGAGACCGTCGCCGGCTACGTGCTGTCGCACATGCACCATCTCCCGGCGACCGGCGAATGCGTCGACGCGCAGGGCTGGCGCTTCGAAGTGGTCGACCTCGACGGCCGCCGCATCGACAAGCTCATCGCCACCCGCCTGCCCGGCGCGCACCGCGAGGTGGTGCGGTGACGATCAGCGCAATGTAGACCATTCGAGGGTTGGCTTTTCGGCCCACCCCGGCTTGGGATTTTTCCCCTAGGTATTTGCGGTACCCGGAGCTAGCATGGGCCCACTGGGAGGTGGGCGATGACAAACGTCTCGATCCGCCGGGCGGACTTCATGATGGTCCTCGCCTACGCTTCGGACCTTGCCACCGGCCATTCTCGCGACTTCGCGCTGAAATCCTGCGTGCTTGCAATGCGGATCGCCGAGCTTGCGGGCGTTTCCGATGAGGTTCGGCGCAATGCCTACCACCAGTCGATGCTGCGCTATGTCGGCTGCAATGCCGACACGGACCTTCTGTCGGCCACCTTCGGCGACGAAATCGCGCTCCGCCAGGATCTCGTCGGTCTCGACATGGGCAATCGTGCCGAACTGGGCAGGGTTTTCGTGCAGGCCTTCAAGCGGTTATACTACGATCTCGATCCTGACGCCCCGGCCAGGGCGGTCGAGGCCGCGATGTCGCAGGCGCTCGCGGTGGCCCGCCCGGTGCTCACAGCGCATTGCGAGGTCGCGCAGCGGATCGGCGAGCGGCTCGGCCTGTCCGACGAGATCCGGCGCAATCTTGGACAGATCTACGAACGCTGGGACGGCAAAGGCCTGCCGCGTGGGCTGAGTGGCGAGGATGTCCTGCCCGCCGTGCGCCTGATCACATTGGCGCAGGATGCGATTGCGCTCAGCGATGCCCTCGGCATCGACGAGATGGCCGAAACCATCGCCAGTCGCGGCGATGGCCCATACGAAGCGGGTCTGGCCCGGCTCGTCTCGGCTAACGCGGCGGGCCTGATGGAGGGCATCGGCGCGACGGTCGACCGCGAGACCATTTTGGCGCTTGAGCCCGATCCGCCGGTGACGCTGGATGAGGGGGCTTGCGATGAGGCGTTCCTGGCCATAGCCGACATGATCGACATGCGCATGCCGTTTACCCAGGGCCATTCGCGGATGGTGTCGGAACTGGCCACGGGTGCGGGGAAACGGATCGGGCTGCCCGACCCTGACGTTCGCGCGCTGCGCTGGTCGGGCTGCATCCATGATATCGGCGAACTGGTGGTACCGGTGGCGACCTGGATGCGCAACGGCCCGCTGTCTGTCCGCGAGCGCGACGCGGCACAACTGCACGCCTATTACGGCGAACGGGCGCTGGCCTCGTTCGGCCGCGAGGGCGATGCGGTGGCCGCCCTCGTGCTTCGCCATCACGAACGCCTGGATGGCTCGGGCTATCACCGCAAGGTCGGCGCCTCCGATCTGTCCCCGGCGGCAAGGATCCTGGCCGCTGCCGAAGCCTTCCAGACGTGGCGCGAGGAACGTCCGCACCGCAAGGCGCTGTCCAGCGAGGCGGCGGCGACACAGCTGCGCGCCGCGGTACGTGACGGTTGTATCTGCCCCGACGCCGCGGAGGCCGTGTTGTCTTTCGCGGGCCAGCAGTCGCGCCGGGCTTTGCCGCGGGCGCTGGCCGGCATGACGCCGCGCGAAATCGAGGTGCTGCGCCTGATCGCCGCCGGACTGACGGCGAAGGAAGCGGCACGCAAACTCGATATCTCGCCCAAGACCGCGGACCACCATATCCAGAGCGTCTATTCCAAGATCGGCGTGACCACCCGCGCCGCGGCCGCTCTCTACGCGGTCGAGCATGGCCTTATCCGACCGGGCGAAACGCAGGCATAGGGAATCCACCCCATGTGCGCCTGATCCGAGACGCGCATCGTGATCCTGTCGACGGACCAATGGTGGCCGCGACCGACAGGAGGAAATCAGATGCTTCTCGCAACGACCAAGGTGGCTGATGTCGACCACTTCATCCGTATCTTTTCAACCAAGGGCGCCGACAAGCGCCGGCTGCACGGCTCGAACGGCGCAACCGTCTTCCGCGACCCCAGCGAGCCCGACCGCGTCTGGGCGATCTTCGACTGGGACGCCGAGGGCTGGAAGAATTTCGTGTCGGATCCGGAAGTGCCCGCGATCCTGCAGGAAGCCGGCCATGTCGGAAAGCCGCAGGCGGCACTGCTGCTCGGCCACTACGAGGCCTGAGGTCCCGCACTGCGTGCCGCCTGCCACCCGGCGGCGGCGCGCCCGACGAACCCCCATATTTGGAGAAATGAAATGGATCCGAAACCCATCAAGATCGGCCTTATCGCCGAACTCACCGGCCCGTTGTCATTCATGGGCATCGCAAATGCGAACCTCACCACCATGCTCGTCGACGATATCAACGCCAAGGGCGGCTTGCTCGGCCGGCCGCTGGAGCTTGTCATCGAGGATGGCGAAACCATCGACGGCGTCGCCAAGGCAAGGACCGCAAAACTGATCGACGTCGACAAGGTCGATGTGGTCGTCGGCGGCATCTACAGCTCGACCCGCCAGGCCATCAAGAGCGAGGCGGTTACGCGGGGCAGGACGCTCTACATCTACACCGAGCAGTACGAGGGACAGGAAAACGATCCCCTGATCTTCTGCACGGGGCCTGTGCCCGCGCAGCAGGTTGAACCGCTGATACCATGGCTCATGAACAGCACCGGCGCGAAGAGGTTTTATTTGCCGTCGGCCGACTACATCTGGCCCCATTTGCTGAACAAGGCCGCGAGCCGGGTGGTGCGCGCCAATGGCGGCGAGATCGTCGGCGAGGAGTATTTTCCGCTGGACACCGTCGATTTCCGGCGGACGGTGCAGCAGATCATGGCGAGCGGCACCGACGTGGTTTTCAACACGATCGTTCCGCCGGGTCTGACGCCGTTCCTCGAAGAACTGCACAAGGCCGGTTTCGGCAAGCGCGGCGGCAAGATCGTCTGCACCTACTTCGATGAGAACTTCTTCAATCTGGTGCCGTTCGAGCAGATCGAGGGCCTCTACAGCTGCCTCGACTATTACCAGGAACTCGACGATCCGTTCGGTCGCGCGCTCTTGCGCCGCTACGGCGACCGGTTCTCCGGCAGTGCTATGTTGACCGCCGGCAGCGGGTGCACAGGCCACTACCGGGCGATCAGGATGTGGGAAGCGGCGGTGGAGGAGGCCGGCACGGTGGAGCGCGACGCGGTCATCCGGGCGCTCGATCACGCCCGCATAATCGAGGGACCGGGCGGCCCGGCCGAAATGGTTCCCGGCCAGCACCATGTTCGCATGAACATGTACATCGCGCAGGCGCAGGCAGGTCGATTCCGGGTTGTGAAGAACTTGGGTCTGATCGATCCCAATGAGCGTGCGCTTGGCGACGAACTGCAACCAAGCAACGCAGGCTGACTCGGGCGTTGATCACTGTTCTTCCAGGTGGCGGGGCGGATAGATGGTTGCCCTCGCCACCGGCGATCCGCTTGTGAGCACAAGTCGAGCAGGATCCTAAGGTATCATCACAACACTCAAGCCATCAGCACGACCTTGCCCGTCGAGCGGCGCTCGTCCAGCAGCCGGTGCGCTTCTCCCGCTTGGTCGAGCGGGAAGCGGCCGCCGATCGCAACGTGCAGCCGGCCGCTCGCCGCCAGCTGGAACAGCTCGGACAGGCTGGCTTTCAGCACGTCGGGGGAGAGCAGCGGCAGCAGCGCGAAACCTCTCAGCGACTGGTTGCGGCCGATCATCGCTTCCAGGTCTGAAGCCCCGAGTGCATAGCAGCCGAGCGCCGCGAACACCAGCTCACCGCCAGGTGACAGCGCCTGCAGCGACGCAGCCGTCAGCTTGCCGCCGACCGTGTCGTAGATGATGTCGGCGCCCTGCCCGCCCGTGATGTCGCGGACACGGGCGGACCAATCCGGCTTGATATAGTCGACGGCGGCATCGGCGCCGAGCGACAAAGCGAGATCGAGTTTTGGATTGCCGCCGGCGGCCGCGACCACCTGGCGTGCGCCCTTTAGCCGGGCCAGTTGGATAAGCAACGAACCGACGCCACCCGACGCGGCCAGCACCAACACCGACTTGCCGCCGGGCGGACTTTGCCGAACCAGGTGAAGGGCTGTAAGGCCTTGCACCATCACCGCCGTCGCATCCTCGAACGACAGGGTGTCCGGCAGAGGCACGACCAGATCGGCGTCGATCGTCACCTGCTGCGCATAGCCACTGTGAGGACGCTGTGACACGAACAGCGGCGCGGCGACGCGGCTTCCCAACAGCGCGACATCCACCCCTTGCCCAACGGCCTCGACGACGCCTGCCGCCTCGACACCCAAAATCATCGGCAGCTGAGGCGTCACCGCGTAGCCATCCCTGCGCATCAGCACTTCGAAGAAGTTGATCCCAGCGGCGTGGACGCGAACCAGCACCTCGCCGGCCAGCGGCGCCGGCGATGGCAGGTCGATCACCTCGAGCACGTCCGGGCCGCCGAAGCGGCTGAGTTGAATGGCTTTCATGGCAAACTCCTATTGCGCTGGCATCGGCCACGGTTTGCCACTATCTGCGGAGCCTCGACTACACACTCATTTGTCCCCTGCTGACCGGGAGGTGACCATGGCCAATCCGAGCAAGAAAATGCCCGTCAAGAGATTGCCGATGCTGCCGGCGGAACGCGCGCTGAAAGTGATCGCCGGGCGCTGGAAGGCGGTCATCCTCTACCACCTCTTCGATGGCCCGCGGCGGCTGTCGGCACTGAAGGCACTGATGCCCGGCATCACCCAGAAAGTGCTGATCCAGCAGCTTCGGGAGATGGAAGAGCACGGCGTCGTCCGTCGCGAAATCTTTGCCGAAGTGCCTTCGCGCGTCGAGTATTCGGCAACAGGCCTCGGCCTCAGCCTCGAGCCGATCCTGCTGGCGCTCTGCCAATTGGGCCAGCACCACGCCGACGAACTCAACGAGATGGATCGCCTCGCCGATTGCATCATCCGCCCAAGGCCGGCGCGGGAGACGCACGCCTCCCACAATTGAAAAAGGGCGGCGCAAGCGCCGCCCCGGATCCTTGGGAGGATAATTCGAACCCGCGCTCAGGCCGCCTTGACTTCCTCGGCGACGGCGTCGGCCTGACGCGCGGCCTTGAGCACCTTGGCCCACCAGGCGACGTCGTTGACCAGTGCCGTGGCGGCCTGGTTCAGGTGCTCGAGATCCTCCAGCTTCTTCTCGCCCTGTCGGACGGCGAGGAAATCGCCCCAGGCGATATGGACAGCCGACTTGACCGGCGCCATCTGCAATTCGACCGCATGCAGGCGGAGCTGCTCGACGGCGCGGGCGCCGCCGACACTGCCATAGCCGACGAAGCCGGCCGGCTTCTTGTTCCATTCGTTGGCGGCGTAGTCGATGGCGTTCTTCAGCACGGCCGTCGGACCATGATTGTATTCGGCGGCGGTGAAGATGAAGCCGTCATATTCGGCGACCTTCTTCTGCCAGCGCTTGGCCACTTCGTTCTGCGACGGCGCCCAAGCGGAGGATGCGACCTCGTCGAAGAACGGCAGCGGGAAGTCGCGCAGGTCGACGACATCGACGTCGATGTCGGCATGCGATTTGGCGATCTTGGCGATCCACTGGGTTGGCACGTCGGCGAAGCGCGCGGCGCGCGTCGAACCGACAATGATGGCGATCTTGGGTTTTGACATGGGGGGCTCTCCTTGCAAGTAAAGCTGGTATCGTTTGGATACCGGCGCTATATGAGATACTGTCAACTCGATGCGCAAGGAGGCACCTTTTTGTTACTGAGGAACCCGCTCAACACCGAAGATTGCCGCGCCGTTTCGGAAATCCTGCAGCGCGTCGGCGACAAATGGACTGTTCTGGTGGTCGGCAAGCTCGGCCAGGGACCGTTGCGATTCAATGAGTTGCGTGCGGCTGTCGGCGGCATTTCGCAGAAGATGCTGACCACCACCTTGCGCGGATTGGAGCGCGACGGCTTCGTCACCCGCACCGTATTCCCGACCATACCGCCGCGCGTCGATTACGAGCTGACCGAACTCGGCCATGAGTTGCTGATCCCGGTCAGCGCACTCGGCGAATGGGCGCGCATCAACACCACGCGTGTGCGGGCAGCGCGTGAGAAATTCGACGAGATGCACACCTGAAACCCTTGCGTTGCAAGGTTTTTCGCCGACGGCTGCGCCGGCGGAATTTCCATTCCGTCGGGGGCTGTTGATCCGGTTTCGGGTCTGGCTTTCAGACGAACGCCGTCAGCGGACAAGGTCAAGGCCACGGCGGTACCTCCCAGCGGCGTTCAGCAATCGTTGACTGATTGTCTTCGTTCATCAAAAGACCGTGCGGCGGCTCGTTTCGCATCTGCCGCGCGATCACCCCGGCATGGTCAGCTTTCCGCCGGAACCGCCTTTGGCTTGCCCTCGCCATCCAATGCCACCATGACGAAATCGGCATGGGTGACCTTCTCCATCAGGTCGGAGAGGTAGCGCTGCGCCCAGGCCTCGACCTTGAGCGTCATCGAGGTGCGGCCGACGCGCTCGACATGTGTGTAGATGCAAAGCGTGTCACCGATTTTCATCGGCTTGGCGAACGACATTTCCTTGACCGCCGCCGTCACCACGCGGCCCTTGGCGCGCTCTGCCGCACGGATGCCGCAGGCCAGATCCATCTGCGCCATCACCCAGCCGCCGAAGATGTCGCCGGCCGCATTGGCGTCCGAAGGCATGGCCAGCGTGCGCAGCGTCAAATCGCCGAGCGGCCGTCCTTCAGCGTACTGCACCATGGGGAAATCCTTCGAGGTCAATTGCCCTCGATCCCGTAGCGTCAAGGCGCCGACAGGTCAACGCGCCGATGGACAATGTCGCGTCCTACCGCCGCCCGCATTGCCCAGCGAAGCTCACCTGGCCGCTAGAAGTAACGCTCGAGGTTCGAACGAATGCGATCCAGGACGTTGGCCCCGGACAGGTCAGGAGAGAATTCTCTGCCGGTGATCGCCTCATAGGCCTGCGCATAGACCCTGGAGGCCTGTTCGACGATCTCCTCGGGTATGTCGGGAATCGGATCGCTGTAAGGATCGCACCTTGCCGAGACCCACGACCGGATGAAATCCTTGTCGAAGCTCTCCGGCCGGCTGCCACTTGCGAGTGCCTGTTCGTAACTCTTTGCGATCCAGTACCGGCTGCTGTCCGGCGTATGGATCTCGTCGGCAAGGATTATGGTCCCATCCTTGTCCGTGCCGAATTCATATTTCGTGTCGGCGAGGATGAGACCGCGTTCGGCGGCGCGCTGCTGGCCGCGGGCGAACAACTGCAAGGCGTAGCCTGACACGGTATCCCACTGCGCCGGCGTGAGAAGGCCCTGTTCAAGGATCTCGGCCTTGGACAGGGGCTCGTCATGGCCACCATGCGAAGCCTTGCTCGTCGGCGTGATGATCGGCTCGGCCAATTTTTCATTGTCGCGCAGGGCGTCCGGCAGGCTCAATCCATACATGTCCCGATCACCGCGCCGGTACCTTGTCAGGATCGAGGTGCTGGTGGTTCCCGCCAGATAGCCACGCACGACGATCTCGACCGGCAGGATGTCGAGCCTTGTGCCGACGACGACGTTCGGGTCGGGGTATTCGAGAACATGGTTCGGGCAGATATCGGCGGTTTCCTCGAACCAGTACCGGGCCGTCTGGGTTAGGATCTCGCCCTTGAACGGGATCGAGGCCAGGATGATGTCAAAGGCGCTGATGCGGTCGGTGGCGATGATGATGCGCCTGCCGTCCGGCAAGTCGTAATTTTCGCGGACCTTGCCGCTGTAATGGCCCGGCAGTTCCGGAATGAAAGCGTCAGGAAGGGTCCGCATATGATGTTCCGCCTTCCCGAAGTTGATGGATGTCATCGCATAAGCCCTCGACCCCAGGCATATCAAGCAGGATTGTCAGCCTCTCAATCCAAACCTTGTATCGGCAGTCGCTTTTTTCACAACGCATGCCGGATGGCGCGGCGTCGTTGCGCGCCCGCCGCGTCTAGGCTGCAGCCGGATTTCCGGAGCCGCCCACCAATCATGCAGACCTATGACTTCATCATCGTCGGCTCCGGCTCGGCCGGCTCGGTCCTGGCGGACAAACTGTCGGCCTCGGGGCGATTTTCCGTGCTGGTGCTGGAAGCCGGCGGCACCGACCGCCGCTTCTACGTGCAGATGCCGCTCGGCTACGGCAAGACCTTCTTCGATCCCGCGGTCAACTGGAACTACAAGGCCGAGCCGGACCCGGGCCTAGCCGGCAATGCCGACCACTGGCCGCGCGGCAAGCTGCTCGGCGGCTCGAGCTCGATCAACGCTATGGTCTGGATCCGGGGCGCGCGCGAGGATTTCGATGCCTGGGCAGCCGCTGGCAATCCCGGCTGGGGCTATGACGACCTGTTGCCCGCCTTCAAGGCGCTGGAGGACAATCAGGCCGGTGCCGACGCATGGCGCGGGGTCGGCGGCCCACTGCATGTCACCGACTGTTCGGACGCCGTCCATCCGCTGACCAAGCGCTATCTCGCCGCCGGCCAGCAGGCCGGCCTGCCGCTCAACCCGGATTTCAACGGCGCCGCCCAGGAGGGCGTCGGCGTCTACCAGATCTCGACCCGCAACGGCCGTCGCATGTCGGCGGCGCGCGCCTTCCTGCGCCCGGCGATGAAGCGCGCCAACGTCCGCGTCGAGATGAATGCGCTGGCGACCCGGGTCCTGTTCGAAGGCAAGCGCGCCGTCGGCGTCGAATATCTGCAGAACGGCGAGACCAGGACGGCGCGCGCCGGCCGCGAGGTCATTCTGTCCGGCGGCTCGGTCAACTCGCCGCAGCTTCTGCAGCTGTCCGGCGTCGGACCGTCTGCTCTGCTGGGCGGTCTCGGCATTCCCATCGTCCACGCCAACGAAAACGTCGGCGCGCATCTGCAGGACCATGTCGGCATCAACTACACTTTCAAGGGCAGGCTGCCGACGCTCAACCAGACGCTGCGGCCATGGTGGGGCAAACTGCTGGTCGGCATGCAATACATCCTGACGCGTTCGGGGCCGCTGTCGTTGTCGATGAACAATGCCGGCGGCTTCTTCCGCACCGATCCGGCCGCGACCCGCCCCAACATGCAGCTCTATTTCCAGGCCTTCTCGACCGTCATTCCAAAGAGCGGCGAGCGCCCGATCCTGACGCCCGATCCGTGGCCGGGCTTTTCCATCGGCCTGTCCAACTGCCGCCCGTCGAGCCGTGGCGAGATCATGATCCGCTCCAGCAACCCGCGCGACTATCCCAGGATATCGGCTAACGCCTATTCGACTGAGGCCGACGTCGCCGAGATGCTCGACGCGGTAAAATTCGTGCGCAGGATCGCCTCGATGCCGGCAATGGCCGAGATCATCGAGGAAGAGGTTCTGCCCGGCCCGTCGATCACCTCCGACGCCGACCTGATCCAGGATTTCCGGAAGCGCTCGGGCACCGTCTATCACCCGGTGTCGACCTGCCGCATGGGGCCTGATCCCTCGCGCGCCGTCGTCGATCCACGCCTCAAGGCGCACGGGATCGAGGGCCTGCGCGTCATCGACGCCTCGATCTTTCCCGACAACATCACCGGCAACACCAACGCCGCCTCGATCATGACCGGTTGGAAGGGCGCCGAACTGGTTCTGGAGGACCAAGAATGAAAATCACCGACGTCAAGACCTGGGTTGTCAGCAACCCGCCGCCCGGCATCGGCGGCAAGTATTTCATCTTCGTCAAGCTGACCACCGATGGCGGCGTGGTCGGTTATGGCGAGGCCTACAACGCCACCTTCTCCGCCCATGTCACGGCGAAAATGGTCGAGGACATGGCCGAGCGTTATCTGATCGGCCGCGATCCGCACGACATCGAGAACTTCTTCCGCCGCGCCTATTCGTCCGGCTTCACCCAGCGGCCGGATGTGTCCGGCATGGGCTGCTTCTCGGCGCTGGAAATGGCCTGCTGGGACATCATCGGCAAGGAGGCCAACAAGCCGGTCTACAAATTGCTCGGCGGCCAGGTGCACGAGACGCTGCGCTCCTACACCTACCTCTACCCGCACACCGGCAGCGTTCACTCCGAGGATGCGCGCGGCAAGAACGTCTACAACGACCCCGATCTCGCCGCTGCCTGTGCGCTCGAATATGTCGAGCAGGGTTTCAACGCCGTCAAGCTCGACCCGGCCGGCCCCTACACCGCCTTCGATGGCCACCAGCCGCGCCTTGTCGACATCGACCTGTCCACCCGCATGATCAAGGCCATCCGCGAGGCGGTCGGCACCAGGGCCGACATCCTGTTCGGCACCCACGGCCAGTTCACCGCATCGGGCGCGCTGCGCATGGCGCGCGCCATCGAACCCTACGACCCACTGTGGTTCGAGGAGCCGGTGCCGCCCGACATGCCCGAAGTGATGGCGCAGGTGGCTCGTGGCACATCGATCCCGATCGCCACCGGCGAGCGGCTGACGACCAAGTTCGAGTTCGCCCGGGTGATTGAGAACCGTGCCGCGACCATCCTGCAGCCGGACCTCGGCCGTTCCGGCGGCATTCTCGAAACCAAGAAGATCGCCGCCATGGCCGAGGCCTACCACATCCAGGTCGCGCCGCATTGCTATTGCGGACCGATCGTGGGTGCCGCCAACATCCAGCTGGCGGTGACGCTGCCCAACTTCCTCATCCTGGAATCGCTGAAACAGTGGGATGGTTTTCACGCGACGCTGCTCACGAAGAAGATCGAATGGCAGGACGGCAACGTCATCCCGTCGAAGGAGCCCGGCCTTGGCGTCGAGCTCAACGAAGCGGTCTGCGACGCGCATCCCTACACCGGCAAGGAGCTGCACCTGCAGATGATGCAGACGCCGCTGATGCCGTGAGCGAAAGCTACGCCTTCATCGGCCTCGGCCATCTCGGCGGCAACCTTGCCGCCAGCCTGATCCGCAACGGTTTTGCCGTCACCGTCTTCGACCGCGATCCCGCCGCCGTCGAGCGCCTCGTCGCGCTCGGCGCCACAGCCGCCATCAGTCCCGCCGAGGCTGCCGCCAGAGCCGGCAACGCCATCACATGCCTGCCCTCGCCCAAAGTCAGCGAAGCGGTGCTAGCTGGCCCCGGCGGATTGCTCGAAGGACTGCCCGAGGGCGGCAGCTGGATCGAGATGTCGACCAATGGCCGCGACGAGATCGTGCGCCTTGCAGCCCTCGCCTCAGCCAACGGCATCGACACATTGGAATGCCCGGTCACCGGCGGCGTGCACCTGGCGGCGGTTGGGAAAATCACCGCTTTGGTCGGCGGCGACGCGGCGCTCTATGCGCGCCACCGCGCGGCCATCGAAGCGATGTGCGCGAAGTCGTTCCTGATGGGTCCGGTCGGCTCGGCGGCGGTGATCAAGGTGATCACCAACATGCTCGCCTTCATCCATCTCGTTGCCGCCGGCGAGGCATTGATGCTGGCCAGGCAGGGCGGGCTCGACCTCGCCCAATCCTACCACGCCATCGTTGCCTCCTCCGGCAACAGCTTCGTCCACGAGACCGAAAGCCAGCTCATTCTCAACGGCTCCTACGACATCGGCTTCACCATGGACCTGGCGCTGAAGGACCTCGGCTTCGCGCTCGCCATGGCTGAACAATCCGGTGTGCCGCTCGACCTGGCATCGCGCGTCAACGCGATTTTTGAACAAGGCAAGGCGGCCTATGGCGGCGGCGCCTGGTCGACCCAGATCGTCAAGCTGCTGGAAGATGCCGTTGGCACCGACCTGCGCGCGCCCGGTTTTCCGGCCAAGCTCGAAGTCTGACGCCAGCAGGAAATCAAGCGATTTCAGGGTGTTGGGCCCATCACCGGATTCACCTGAATCGATCTGTTAACGACTTGAATCAGTACCTGAGTGTCAGCGCGCCGGGCAGGATCTCGAAAGTCGCGGGTATGCGTCCCGGCGACTCGCCGTCTATGTCGACCATCGCGCCGTTCTTCTCGACATCGCCGAGCGGCTCGACCACCACTTTCCTGCCGCGCAGGATTGTGATCGCCGGATGGTTGCGGTGGCGTCCGCCATAGAGCAGCCGGATATCCCAGATCAGCTTCAGCTTGCCGGCAGCGCGCAGGATGACGATGTCGAACTGCCCGTCTGTCAACTCGGCATCCGGCGCGATCATCATGCCGCCGCCGAAGAACTTGCCATTGGCCACAGCCACCAGCGCCATGCGCGCTTCGACCGGCGCGCCGTCGTCCACCGTGATCCTGACATCCTGGAACCGATAGCGGACGAACTCGACCACGGTGCGCCACAGGAACAGCGCCTTGGCCGACATCTTGCCCTTGCGCTTGTCGGCATTGACGGCGCGGTCGGTGGCGCCCGACAGCCCGAGGCTGGCGATGTTGATGAAGTGGCGGCTGGCCAGCGCGCCATGGTCGTCGATGTAGCAGATGCGTCCGGCGTCGACCTTCCGAGCCTTGGCCTCGGCTAGCCGCTTCAGCACCGCATCCACCTCTTTCGGCAGGCCCAGCCCGCGCGCGAAATCGATGCCGGTGCCGCACGGCAGCAGGCCGAGCTCGGTCGTCCTGCCGCTTTCCTTGGACGCCTGCAGCAGCCCGTCGGCCACTTCGCTGGCGGTGCCGTCGCCGCCCGCCGCGATCACCAGGTCGAAACCGCTCGCCGCGAGATCGAGCGCCAGCCGCTCAGCGTCGCCTTCGGCCTGCGTTTCGCGCAGTTCGAAATCGCCGAAATGCTTTTTCAGCGATGCGGCGACCTCAGGCCAATGCCGTTTCAACCGGCCGCCACCGGCAATCGGATTGAGAACCACCCCGACTTTCAAGCACATCCTCCCGCAGGGACATCACGGCGCTCGGCGCCTCGAGAATCCTTTGCCGGCATTGAAGACCGCGCCCGCCGGCAGGGCAAGGCCGAATGTCCGCGGATACCGCTCACCATGACGGATCAGGAAGTCGCGTTATCCCTGGTTGATCCCCGATAACCCCGTTATCCACAGGGCCGCGGCCATTCCCCACGACCCTTACCCGGCGTAAGTTCAACCCATCTCAGGCGGCTACCGATCGCCCAGCCGAAAGGCGAAGTGAAAGGCGGATTTCCTGAGGCCCGTACGGCCCAGATCGAAGAGCAGGCTCGCCTGTTCGAGGGGCGGATGCCGAGACCTACGGGGCCGCGGAAAGCGTGCCAACGCCGACGGCGGACCGATGCTGCCATGAAGGACGGCAAAAACCTTCGATGGTGCGCAGGGCAAAGCCCGCAAGGGTGTAGACCGGCGTGGTCCCGAACGGACGCTGCTCTCGGGCGGCGGACTGGCAGGACCGTCAAAATCAAGGCCGGCATGGCGCGACGACTTTGCGGAAGTTGCTGCCGCGACCGTGTCCTGATCTGACAGGGAGGCGCTGGGAGAAATCCCGGCGCCGACTGTCTTTTTCTCCCCTCCATGTCCTTGCCGGTGATCTTGCCGGCGCCGCTTCACCGCGCGCCAAAATCGGTTAGTATTGCTGCGTCGTCAGAGTCTGTTTGCAAAACAGGCTCGCAGAAGGGGGATACTTCATGACGTTGATCCAGAAGCTTGCCGTTGCCTATGCTTTCCTGTTCTTCAGCGTCGTCGCCATCGGCTACATACCGGCGTTCAACGATGCCAACGGCAATCTGTTCGGCCTGTTCTCGCTGCAATGGTATGACGACCTGCTGCACGCCTTCTCCGGCGTCTGGGCGCTGGCCGCTGCCTTCATCTCGCACCGCCAGGCCGTGTTCTATTTCAAGCTGTTCGGCTCGGTCTATCTGTTCGATGGCGTCCTCGGCCTGGTCACCGGTTCCGGCTGCCTCGATGCCGGCATCTTCATCAACGGCTTCCGCTCCCTCAACGATATCGAATTCCCGGCCCGCTTCTTCGCCAACCTGCCGCACATCGTCATCGGCGGCTTCGCCGTCTATGTCGGCTTCTGGCTGTCGAAGCGCATACACGACCACTTCGCCACGGCCTGATCGGGCATGTTCCTGTTCCGCTGGCTGAAGCGCATCATCAAGGCGATCCTGTGGTTGATCGTCATCGTCATCCTGATCCCGATCGTCGGGCTGAGCTATGGCTTCCTGACCACGTCGTCACTCGACAAGGCGCCGCTGCCCGGTATTGCCGACGGCGCTCCGCCAAAGGCCTTGGCCGACAAGGTTCGCACCGAAATCCCCGGCTACCAGAGGCCGGAGGAATCGACCTTCCTCACCTACCCGGAATGGGCGATCGTCTACGCCGCGCGCGAATATGCCGGCTTCGTCGACAAGAACCAGCCGAGCGGCTTTCCCTACTGGTCCTATGTTGGCCGCTTCTGGCAGGACTACGCCATGGTGATCCGCGCCAGCTCTCCCTACAAGTTCAACTTCGCCAACCACCAGATGCTGGTCATCATCGGCACCAGCCACAGCATCGAACATATCTTGCAATGGGCCTATGAGAACACCGTCGGCCGCATCACCGAGGCAACCGCCGGCAAACGCACCGCCGCCGACATCTATCAGGCCAAGGTGGCGGCCGACTATGCCGCTTTCCTCGACCAGGTGCCGTGGTATCAATTTCCCTATGCCGAGAAGCGCGCCGGCCTGTTTGCCGTGCAGCCAGCGCCGGGCGACAGCTCCATCCGCACCAGCGAACGCAAGCTTGCGTTCGGCCTCGCCGATACCATCAAGCAGGGCTACGCCGACCTGATCAAGCAGGCACTCGCAGCCACATCCCCACCAGCCTTCCTCGATATCCACGTCTGGGCCAAGGGGCCGGTCGGCGAAGCGACGCACAACGAGCCCGACACCTTGCTCGAGCGCGACTTCGGCGCAGACGGCACCGTCTTCGTCACCAAACGCTATCAGGTGTTTACGCAGATGATCCCGCGCCTGATCGACAAGGGCGTCTCCTTCGTCGAGATCGGCGGCAATGACGAGATCATGGTCACCGTGCTCTCCACCGACTCGATCGCTGTCCCCGATGGCATCCGCATCCTGTTCAGCTATCCGCTGCCGGCCGATCCAGCCACACGCCGCACCGGGCTGACCGTCGCGGTGCGCAAGCTGCATCTCGTGCTGCCGGCTCTGATCAAGTCAGGCGCCAGGCTCGAACACGTCTATGATTATTGAGACGATAGTCTGGCCATGCGTCGGTTGATCCGCATCGTCGGCTGGCTCGCGCTCACGCTGGTCGTGCTCATTGTGGTCGTGCTTGTCGGTTTTCGTGGCGCCGCGGCGCTGCGCGAGAACCTGTCACCCGAGGAAGCAGCCCCGGCGGGAGCGCTGTTCGTGACGGTCGACGGCCTGAAGATTCACTATCAGGTCTGGGGGCCCCAGGATGGGCCGCCGCTGCTCCTGTTCCACGGCACGGCCTCCTGGGCCGAGACATACCGCGATATCGCCGCGCCATTGGGAGAACAGGGCTTTCGCGTCATAGCGCCCGACATGCCTCCCTTTGGTTATTCGGAGAGACCCGCCGACCAGGATTATTCGCGCGCCGCCCACGCAAGACGCGTCCTCGGTTTCGCCGACGCGCTCGGCCTTCGCCATTTCAGTGTCGGTGTCCACTCCTATGGCGGCGGTGGCGTGATCGAAGCGGCCTTCTCGGCCCCGGCTCGCATCGACGCGCTGATCCTGCTCGACGTGGCACTTGGCCTCGGCCGGACCGAGGCACCGGCCCTGCCGTTCGCATCCTTCCTGAACAGCGACTGGCCACGCCAGTTGCTGACCGCCTCGACCTTCACCAACCCGCTTATGGTCGGACCGGGCCTGCGCTCCTTCATTGAGAACGACGACGTGGTCACCGCCGAACGTATCGCGATCTACGCAAGGCCTCTCAATGTTGAAGGCACCACCAATGCGGTTGGCCACTGGCTGTTTACCGGCCTGTTCAACGACGAGCGAAAATCCCTGGCCGCCAACCCCGCGAACTATCGTACCTTCACGCCGCCCGTTCTCGTCATCTGGGGACGACAGGATACGACCACGCCTCTCCAACAGGGTGAAGAGATTGCCTCGCTGTTTCCGCATGCCGAACTGGCGGTTCTCGATGGCGTCAACCACATCCCGCAGGT
Source organism: Mesorhizobium sp. P2_A8 (assembly GCF_056404935.1). Lineage (NCBI taxonomy): Bacteria > Pseudomonadati > Pseudomonadota > Alphaproteobacteria > Hyphomicrobiales > Phyllobacteriaceae > Mesorhizobium > Mesorhizobium sp. P2_A8. The sequence continues at coordinate 263,964 of NZ_JBFUDB010000002.1, read as the reverse complement.
CGAACGACCGCACGACGTGGTGCGGCTGATCGCGAATTTCCTCAAGCGAATCTTGCCGGCCACGCGATAGTTCGACTGTTCGGCGCTCCGCCACGCTCATTCCACAATCGCGGCCAAATCCCGCCTTGTTCGCGCGCGATTGATGGTTGCATGTCACCCAAGAGTGGATACCGGTTCTGGGACAACGACATGCGCTGAAGTGGGCTGCCAAGGGGCATCTCGAAGGGACAAGACCGTGATCAAGACCGCCCTTGTCGCCATGACCATCGTCGGCTGCGACTGCGACGCCAAGCTTTGCGAATATATCGGCGAGACACCGGCCAAGTGGTCGACCGTCGCCGAGTGCGAAGCGGCGATGAAGAGCCAGATGCTGCACGAGCGCAATTTCAACTATCCGCTCATCTCCGGCATTTGCCGCGCGAAGGGCTCCTCGTCCTCTTCGCAGCTGGCTGCGACCGCGTCCCGACCTGAACTGAAGCCCGCCAGCCGGGCGGTTGAGCCCGAAAGCCCGCTGCCGCCGGAATTGAGCCATCGGCCGAGCGTTCCCGTCGGCTCGCCGACGACGGCCATGGAAGCGGCCGCCGCCCGGCCCGTCGCCTATGAACAAGTGGTCGATGGCGGAACCGGCGTGCTCTATCGCACGAAGAACGGCTACGCCGTGGTCAAGACCGATCTTGGCCGCGCCGCCTCAGCGACCGCCGACATGGCGAAACGTTCGGCGAACTGGCTGGCTGGCTTGGTGCCGAAGGGCCTCTGATCCCTATAGCTTGACCTTCAAGCTCTGCCAGAATTTGTCGATCAACGGCTTTTCGGTCGCCGCGTCCTCGCCGGCAACACGGGTGATGAACAGCAGCCCCCGATCGGCAAGGCCGAAGCCGACGATCTCGAAATCGGCGGTGCCGGTGCGTGTCTTCACCTTGGCGAGAATGCCGGTCAGTTGCTTGCCGTCGGCAAGCTTGCGCGTCGTCGGCTCCTGCGTCAGCGTCGCACCAGCCTGCACCGATTCCTTGGTCATCTCCTGCAGCATCAGCTGGTTGAGCGACACCGGATTCATCTTGCCGTATTCCTGCACGACGACGATCGTGCCCAGCGCCGAGGCCATCAGATACTGCGTGATGTTCTCGCCGAGATCGGTCTTGGTCACCGAAATGTCGCTCGGATGGACGAAGGAAAAACTGTCGCCGGAAAAGGTGGCGAAGTCGTTGCGCTCCAGCGTCACCTTGCTCTGTTTGCCACCCGGCAGCGTCACATCAGTGCTTTCGCCGGGATCGATGTCGACCGTCACGCCGTCGATGGTCAGCTTGAAAGCCTTGAGATCCTCGGCGTGGACCGGTCCAGCGCACAGCGCGATGAGGGTGAGTGCCGCCGCCGATACCATCCGCATTGGTTGTTCTCCTGACGTCTACGCCACCCCGCTCAGTGCCTTGATGGCACGGTAGAAGGTCGAGGAAAACAGTTCCGTCGGGTCATATTGCCGTTTCGAGGCGAGGAAGGCCGGCAGCTCGGGATAGGAGACCAGCAATTCCCTGGCGGTGTAGTGCAGCTGGTAGGGCAGGAAGAACCGCCCGCCATGCTTGATCGTCACGTCGATCAGCGCCCGTGTCAGCGTCCGCATTTTCGCATTGCCGTCGGCATCGGTCGGCTGGTTGATGTAGAGCACAAGCGAATAGGCCGGCTCCGGCGCGTAGGTCAGCGCGACATCCTCCTTGTGGACGATGCGCACCGAGGCATTGAGCACCGGCAACGGCTGGTTGCGCAGGATCTCGCGGGCCTCGGTGATGAACTCGATATAGGCGGCGCGCGGGATGAAATACTCGTGCAGGATGTCGGTCTCATCCATCTGATCGTTGAACAGATAGGGCACCGAATCGTGCATCGGGTTGTTGCGGGTGACAAGACAGGCCTCGCCTTCGGCCATGGCTGAGGTGCGCGCCACCGTGCAGCTTTCGAATTTCGGCTCCAGCGTCTTTTCGGTGAACCATTTCAGCTCCTGGAACAGGCTGCCCCATTTCGCCAGATTGATGATCACCCGCTTCAGCCCGACCGAACCTGGCTCGCCGATCTCAGGCTGATCGGCCGGCGGCTGGTCGGCGACCTTGTCGTAGCGGTAGACGATCATGTCCTCGAGGAAATTGCCCGGCGCGGTCGACAGGTGGCCGTAGAACAGGCCGATCTCCTTGTTCGGCTCCAGCACATCGGCGAAGAATTTCGGGAAATCGTCCGATTTGATGATTTCGCGCGAGGTGCGGTAGACCACGTTGTCGACGATATCGAGCGTCGCCTCGAGCACCACGCCGAACAGGCCATAGCCACCGACGACGTGGCGGAACAGGTCGGTATTCTCGCTCGGCGAGCAGGTCGTCACCGAACCGTCGGCCAGCATCACCCGCATCGAGCGGATCGAGCCGGCAACCGAACCGGCCTGGTGGTCCATGCCATGCGCGTTGACCGAGATCGAGCCGCCGACCGAGAAGATGTCGGTCGACTGCATCGCCTTCACCGCGAAGCGGGGATGCAAAAGGTTCTGGATATCATGCCAGCGCGCGCCCGGCTGCAAGGCCATGGTCTTAGTCGCGGCGTCGACCGTCACCTTGTTGAACTTTCTGAGGTCGAGCACCAGCGCGTTGTCGTCGAAGGCATGGCCGCCCATCGAGTGGCGGATGGCGGCCAGCGACACTTTCAAGCCGTTGGCGCGCGCGAAGGCGAGCGCCTGGGCGATGTGGTCCTCCTCGGTGACCTCGACCACGCCATAGACCGGTGTCATCGACAGGCCGCTGGCATCGTTGATGTCGCCACCCTTGGCCGACCACGGCAGCGAAGCATCGAAGGCCGGCGGGCTGGCAATTGGCTTCAGCGGCAGCGCGATGCCGTCGATATCGGCGATGCGGCCTGCGTTCTTCGGTCCCGAAGGCCCGCGCGCCAGCCGCGCCACCGTGGTGCCGCCCCACAGCACCGCGCCGCCGACGACAGCCGCACCCAGCAGCAATCGCCGCGACAGGCGAAACCCTTTTTGTTCCTCGGCCATGACTATCCCCCGACGGCCAAGGGATAGCGCGGCTCTTTGGCAAAAACCATAGCGGCGCTGTCGGGGCAGCGCTCCGCCTGGTTGCCTGGCGTTGAGTGGCGAAGACCATGAAAGTGGCCGATCCCCGAAGGAACCGGCCAGGTAGTGTGGAACAGGGTCTGAAAAGTTCAGTCAGCAGGTCTGCTGACGCACGCGCGTCTACGAAGCCTTCTTGATCGACGTCACCATGCCGGTCTTGTCATCGACAGTCACCGCCACCTTTGCGCCAACCTTCAGCTTTCCGACCGCCGCGTCCGGCGACAGCTGGTAGATCTTGCCGTCGTCGAGGGTGATCGACTTGGTCGTCGGGTCGACGGACTGGATGGTACCCTGAACGGTTGCGGCATAGGCCGTGCCGAGGAAGGCGAGCATAGCGACGGTGGTTGCGAGGGTCTTCTTCATCGTTGGCACTCCGTGTCTGTTTCGGTTTTCCGGGCTGCCATCTTGGGAAACGACAGCACCGAACAACCCGAAACTGGACCGGAAAGCTCGGCCCGAGCAAATCACGTTGAGTGAATTTTTGCAAACAATATCATAGGCTTAATTCCGACACATTGCTGATGGCGGACGCGATTTCCAATCGCTTCAGTCTCCCCTAAGCGCACTTCTTGCCACGGAAAGAGTCATTTAGCGATTGCGGCGGGCGGCTTTCGACCACCATGCAGCCGCCGCAATCCACCTCGGGCGGCATCACGGAACAGACTGCTGACCGGTCATCGGCACAAATTTTGTTTCATGGATCAGTTGAAACCGGCCGCAAAGCGAATGAAACTCGCGCTCTGGTTGCAAACCAGGAATGGATGCCGGATGGTGTCAACCGTTGCGATGAAGGGGGCCCTCGATGAAGTTTGCAGTCCGGACCATGATAGGACTTATGCTGGCGTTTGCTCCCGGATTGGCCGGCGCACAAGCCACGGATCCGGACGACGACAAGACGGTGATCTTTACTCCCGGCGACCCCGAGATGGCGGCAGCGACCGCGAAGGCGCTCGCCAGCCTTGATGAATTCCTGGCTTTGTCCGAGGCTCCTCCCTCCGGCACGGACAGGTTCAAATTGAAGGTCAAGGTGCGGGAGGGGAGCGTCACCGAACACTTCTGGGTCATACCGTTCCGCCGCACCGATGCCGGATTTGCCGGCCTATTGGCAAACCAGCCGGAGAAAGTGCACAACGTCGTCCTCGGCCAGAATATAGAATTCACCAGGGGCGATATTTCCGACTGGGGATACACGCGCGACGGGCGTCAGGTCGGCAGCTTCACTGTCTGTGTGATGTTCAAGAAAATGTCGAAAGAAGAAGCAGACTACATGCGCGACAAATACGGCTTCGACTGCTGACGCGATTAACCGATCTCGTCTTTCGCGCCGATCTTGCGCACAAGTGCTGCCGTCGCCAGCATGGCGCCCATGTCCGCGATCATCGGTGCGACATGCCTGGTGTAGTCGAGCGGCACAGAGATAGCCGGCAGCTCGAAGAAATTCTTCGTCTGCGGCAACAGCAGGAAACCGTCGCTGCCGTTGAGCGCGACCCGGGCCGGATCGTCCGGCCAGGTTTCGCCAAGCCATTTCAGTGCCTGCGCCAGGCGGCCGGTCACCAGCGGCCGTGCGGCCTCGATGTTGTCGGTGCGGAATTCATAGGCGGCGTCGAGCTCCGGCACACCGGACGACAGGTCCTGCATCTTGCTGGCGAACATGCCGCGGAAGAAGCCGACGACCGCATTGGTCCGCCGCGTCGCCACCAATATTCCCGGGAACGGCTCGATCGCCTCGAAAGCGACGATGACACCCTTGAAGGCCGTCGAAGAACCCTTGCCCGACCCTTCCCGCAATTCTGCTTCGTAAAGCTCGAACGGAAACTCCTCGTAGCGGCCCGAAACGACATCGTCGAACGACTGCCGGTTGAAGGCCCCGACCGCCTCGCGCGGCAGCCGGTCGAAAGAGTTCGGCCGCCCTCCATGCTGGTAACGCATATCCGCGATGAAGCCGAAGATGATCGGCAGCAGCGTTTCGCGGAACGATTGCTGCAGCCGCCTCGCCGGTTTCATGGCCTGGAAGTAGAGCAGGATCGATGCCGCGAAGCCAATGACATAGAGAAACACATGCGGCGTCGAGAACCATTGCTCGTTGGGATCGGCGACCTTGTTGAACAGCCAGGCGACCAGCACCAAGAACACCAGCACCAGGCCGACGAACAGCGGCACCCGCCAGCGGACCCGCCGAACCGCCGAAGCCCTCGCCGCCTCATAGGTCTCGATGTCTTTCCGGATGCCGGCCGTGATCGCCTCGCTCGGCATGAAATCCGCTGTTTCCATCGCCACCCCCGCAAGCCTGACTATGCCAATGCATGATAGTCGGTTTTGCAGGGGCCGCCAGACGGTTAGGCGGTGACACCGTCCTGGCTTGGGGGAGAAGGAAAGATAGCCCGCAGCCGACCCTCCACCTTGCCGCGCACTCGCCCCTTCAACCCTTCCACCAGGACCAGTCGCTCATGATCGCCGGAGCGCAGCCGCACAAAGGGATGTAGCCGGTAAGACGCAACGGCGCCGCGTGTATCGGCATCGGCACTGACATCGACGACGAAGATCCCGCCGATGCGGCCCGGCCATGGCTGGCGGGCAAGGGCGGTGCCGAGGAAATCGCCGAGCCCATAGGCGACGATCGTCCGACCGATCCGCTCCACCGGCTGCACGACATGGGCGTGATGGCCGGCGATCAGCCCGACGCCCTGCCCGGCCAGCCGCCTGGCCAGCGCCTGCGTTTCGGCGCGTGGAAAATGCCGGAACTCCCAGTCCCAGTGCGGTACCGCACAGAGAAGGTCGAGACCATGGCGCGGCCACTGCGCTGCATCGCACTCCATCGACACGCGGCCGGCGAACAGGTTTTCATTGGCGTTGCGCCAAAGCGTGAAGGCGGCGAAGCCCAATGTCAGGGGCCCGACGGGGACGGCGTCCACGGGACCGCCGGCGACCAGGCCGACGGTACGGATGCCGAGCCGCTTCAGCGCTGCCAGCGTGTCGTCGAAACCGGCGACGCCCTGGTCGAGCACGTGATTGTTGGCCAGCGACAGCACGAGTTTTTCGCGTGGGATGCCGGCGGCCGCCAGCGCCTGGCTTAGAAAGCGCTCGCTCATGGCATGGTGCGTGCCGAGCTTTGTCCCCAGCACGGAGCTTGGTCTGTCCACGATCGGGCTTTCGCAATTGCCGATCACCAGGTCGGCAGCGCCGAGCAACGCCTTGATTGCCGGGTCGCAGTCAGGCGCACTCCGGTTGGCCACCGCCGAGATGTCGCCGATGAAGGCGAGCCGCACCGCCTGCTTCGGCGGTGGATCGAGCATGGTTGCCGCGGCTGACGCAAAGCCGTGGACGTCGCCGCCGAGCGACGGCTTCAGGAAACGGGGCAGCCACGACAGTTTGTAGGAAAGCGGATAGTTCGACACGCCCATGCCCAATCGTTTGCCCTGTGTAGACTGTCCATCTCAAGGGTTGAAGCGCAACCGTCGACAATCGTGCAACGATGGCGATCTGCGCCGACAGGCGCGGCGCTGCAAATACGTGTATGGTCGCATGGCGCGACCAACGCATGGGAGGAAAAGATGACACGAACAGCAAGCCTGCTGGCATCCGCCTTCATCCTGCTTGTGCCTTTGTCTTCCGCGCGCGCCGCAATGCCCGAAGCGGCAACCGCTTTGTTCGAGGCCAAGACCGTGGCCGCGCGCGACACTGCCCTGTCGACGCTGGAGGCGGCCGCGCCAAAAGATCCGGCATCTGCCTATGCGGCCGGCGCAGGCGAGTTCTTCACCGCGCTGGAGCTGCTGGCCAATGGCCTGCACCGCCACGGTTTCGAGAGCCCGCAATCCTTCATGCTACCCTTGATGCGGCTGCCGGTGCCGGACAACCCCAACCCCGAGCCGCTGACCTACGAGCAGTTCCGCGCCATTCTGGTCGCCTTCCGCGAGCGGCTGGAGAAATCCGCCGCAACGCTGGGCTCGGTGCCCGCCGATGCCGATATCGGCATGGCCATCGACCTCACCCGTGTCGGCATCGACCTCAACGAGGACAGCACGATCACGCCGGATGAGAGCATGGCCGCCATCATGGCCTCGCTATCGCGCGGCGGCAGCGTGCCCGACGACGCAGTCCCTTCTCTGACCTTCCGCTTCGATCGCGCCGACGGCTATTGGCTGCAGGGCTATGCCGAGTTCCTGATGGCGCAGGCCGATTTCTGGCTGGCGCATGATTTCAGGAGCACCTTCGACGGCTCGTTCCACATGCTGTTCCCGCGCGCCAAACTGCCGTTGCAGGACATTCTCGTGCCGCCGAGCGGCGACATGGGCAGCACCATCTTCTCGTCGGAATGGCGCATTGCCGATTTCATCTCGCTGGTGCATCTCGTCAACTGGCCGGTGGCCGAACCGGAACGCCGGCAGGCGGCGCGACGCCACCTGCTCGAAATGATCCGGCTGTCGCGCGAGGACTGGAAAGCGATCCGCGCCGAGACCGACAATGATCGCGAATGGCTGCCCGGACCGCAGCAGAAGGGCGAAAACCCACTCACCGGCCTTGAAGTCGGCGAGGAGCAGGTCGAGGCCTGGCTCGCCACCTTGACCATGGCCGAGGATCTCCTGGAAGGCCGTCTGCTGCTGCCGCATTTCCGCATCACCGGCAAGGGCATCAACATGAAGCGCTTCTTCGACGAACCAAAACCCTTCGACCTGGTGCTGTCGATCACCGGCCCGGCCATCGCGCCCTATCTCGAAAGCGGCAAGATCCTGACCAGCGACGATTTCGACCAGATCCAGCGCCAGTTCGGCGGCGCAGGGTTCCTGACCTTCGCCCTGTGGTTCAACTAGGTCGCTGGAAGGAACCTAGAAAATAGCGCCCTGATAGAGCACTGCTTCCGCCTCCTCCGGCGCAAAGCGGCGGCCCAGCGTGCGAAACGCGCTGTGCACACGCCGTCGCGGTCGATGTTGCAGCTTCTGAGATGCCGCACCGCCAGCGTCGGGCGAAGGCGCTGCGACCATGCATGACACGCTGGTGACCTTTGCCAAAACCAAGCACTTCAATCCGATTGCACTGCCTCCCAAAACGAGTCATGGCCGTCGAGAGCCGACCGTGCGGACGGATAAATTGTGGCAAGGAGGGCAACAGTTTTGCCGGTCACGACGGCCTCTTCGGCAATGCTCAATGGCGCGCGCTGTTGTCGCAGGACTCGCTGAACGGCCTTTTGGATAAATTAGCAAGAGCTGTTTTGCTTGACTTGGGCGGCAAAAACAGGCAGCAAAACAGCATTGGAGGGGCTCCAATACCGCGTTCATGGTCGTGGACAGGCCTTCTAGGGCACAAAGTCCACGTCTTCTCGTTAGGTTTTGAGAGGGATTGGTTAACCAACTTTGTCCATATTTTGAAGCAATCGGCAACTAACGACAGGCGCGGCAAACGCGTCGGGGACCACCTGGGATCACTCACAGAATGGTCGTCGCGGCTATCACAGCCGCGGACGTGGGAGCCGATTGGAGCAAGATTGGTGCATGGCGTTCTTGAGTAAAAAAATTGTCGGGGATGTGCGTTGGGACGGCGAGACCGCCTGTGACGCGCCACGTTCCCCTTCCCTCACCCCTGAACGGATCGTCCGCTGGGTCGCGGTGCCCGGCGTCAGCGCGGCCATTGGCCTGTGGCTGGTCGGCACCATGGCTGGCCTCAGTTCCGTCGGCGCTTCGCTGTCGGCGACATCAGGTGGCCTGCCACAGACGCTTTCGATGCCGAGGTCGCTCGCCTTGGCCGATCCGCTGAAACAACGTTTCCTGACATCTTCGGCGCCGTTCGTGCTGGCCAATGCCCATGGCGGCACAGAGGCGCTGCATGACCATGCCGTGCAATGCGGCGCCCACTGCTTCAAGCTGGCGGGGGTCAGCCCGCCGGCGGAGAAATCCGCTCGCCTCGTGGTCCAGGCAAAGCCAGCCCCGATGGCCGTAAAATCGAAATCGCAGGAGCGTTTCGAACGCATGGAGGCGTCGCTGTCGCCGACCAGGCTTGCCGCTGCCTTCGCTAGCGTGGGAAAACCTGTCGTCGCAGCCAACGCACCCTCGCGCCCCGTCATTTCCACTGTCGCGCCGCAAATTGCCGAGGCATCCCTGGTGCCATCCGTCAAGGTCATGGCCAGCTTGGCGGATGACATGCCGGCTCCGGCGGCGGAACGCTTCGCCCGGATGGATGCCGGCTCCGTCGTCGTGCAGACGGCGCCGCAGCCGATGGGCTTTGCCCAGCCGGATGGGGAGACGCCAGACAACGCGCAGTTGGCGCTTGCCCTCGCCCAATCGCTGCCGGTCGACGACGAGGTCGCCTCACTACAGCCGATTGAGGAATCCTCGGCCGATGTCGCGGTTTCGCCTGTCGAAACCCAACAGGAACAGCCCGGCGATACCCCCTCGCTGTCGGATGCGCTGATCGACGACGTGCCGTTGCCGACCCGACGCCCTCAGTTCGACGCGCTGCAGCAGCCCAAGGTCATGCAGCCGTCGAAGCCCGTCGTCGTGCAGCAGTCGAAGCCCGCCCAGCAGCAGAAACCGGTTCGTGAGACGGTGCAGCAAGCCCAGCCGTCCAAGCCGGCGCGGCAAGGTCGGCCGGCCGATGGCGGCGACGTGCTGGCCTATGCCAAGCCGGACACACCTTCGGGCGGCCTCGGCAAGGCATTCAAGAATCTGTTCAACGCGCCCGGCGGCTCCAGCAGCGGAGCCAGCAATGGCGTCGCCGTCTACGACATCAGCGCCGGCACCGTCTACATGCCTGACGGCTCGAGGCTCGAGGCGCATTCGGGCATCGGCGCCATGGCGGACCAGCCGCGCTATGCCAACCAGAAGAATCGCGGCCCGACACCGCCCAACACCTACAATCTGTCGCTGCGCGAGTCGCGCTTTCATGGTGTGGAGGCCTTGCGCTTGACACCGGTCGATGGCCGCAACAAATACAATCGCGACGGCCTGCTGGCCCATACCTACCTGCTTCGGGGCCGCTACGCCCAGTCGAGCGGTTGCGTCGCCTTCAAGGACTATGCGCGCTTCCTCGCCGCATTCAAGAAGGGCAAAATCAAACGCCTCGTTGTGGTGCCGCGCCTGTCGTCTTCGCCGACGCGGGTCGCATCCGCCGCTAGGGGCGCGTAGTGCGAAAAGGCATTCGGTAACACCCTATCGCCGGCTCCTGACAGCCTACTGTCAGGAGCCGCGTCGTCTGATAGGCCTGTCCCCACCGCACTCTTTCCATTTTGGCCAAGACCTCCCATATTCGGGACATGGCCAAATCCCCCGATAAGAAAACGCCGCCGACGGCGAATGACGACCGCGCCGCACCGAAGCGGCGCAGCCCGCTGACTGATTTCCTCGACGCCTCGGAGCCGCTGCACAGAGGCGGCTTCGCCGAGATGCCGCAGCCTGAGTTGTCGGGCACCCCGCTGACCGGTTCGATCGCCGATTGGGCCGAGCAGATCGAGCAGGAGGCCGAGAAAGAAGGGCGTCTCGTCGGCAAGGGCGATGGCGGCAAGTCGCCGAAGCCATCGAAGAAGATCCCCGAGCGCTCAACCTCGCCGGGTCGCAGTTCGCGCGGCACCTCGATGGGTGGCGCGGCGACCGCCAGGGAACGTACCGCCGCCGGTCTCAACCCGGTCGCCGGCCTCGACATTTCGCTGGAAGACGCCGAGACGATGGCCTCGGGCAGCGTCACCGCAACGGTCGCCGCGCTGTCAGCGCTGATCGAATCCGGCAATCCCCTGCACAAGGACGGCGTGCTGTGGACGCCGCACCGCCCTGCCCGCCCGGAAAAATCCGAAGGCGGCATCGCCATCAAGATGGTGTCGGATTTCGAACCGGCCGGCGACCAGCCGACGGCGATCAAGGACCTGGTCGAAGGCGTCGACAACAGCGACCGCACCCAGGTGCTACTCGGCGTCACCGGCTCTGGAAAGACCTTCACCATGGCCAAGGTGATCGAGCAGACGCAGCGCCCTGCCCTGATCCTGGCGCCGAACAAGACGCTGGCCGCGCAGCTCTATTCCGAGTTCAAGAAATTCTTCCCGGAAAACGCCGTCGAGTATTTCGTCTCCTACTACGATTACTACCAGCCTGAAGCCTACGTGCCGCGCACCGACACCTTCATCGAGAAAGAATCCTCGATCAACGAACAGATCGACCGCATGCGCCATTCGGCGACGCGCTCTTTGCTCGAGCGCGACGACGTCATCATCGTTGCCTCGGTGTCCTGCATCTACGGTATCGGCTCGGTCGAAACCTACACGGCGATGACCTTCCAGATGCAGATCGGCGACCGGCTCGACCAGCGCGCGCTGCTCGCCGACCTCGTCGCCCAGCAATACAAGCGACAGGACATCAACTTCGTCCGCGGCTCGTTCCGCGTGCGCGGCGACACGATCGAGATCTTCCCTGCCCACCTTGAGGATCGCGCCTGGCGCATCTCGATGTTCGGTGACGAGATCGAGCAGATCACCGAGTTCGACCCGCTGACCGGCCAGAAAACCGGCGAGCTGAAAAGCGTCAAGATCTACGCCAATTCGCACTATGTGACGCCGCGCCCGACCCTCAACCAGGCGATCAAGTCGATCAAGGAAGAGCTCAAGCACCGGCTGGTGGAACTCGAGCGCGCCGGCCGGCTGCTGGAGGCGCAGCGGCTGGAACAGCGCTGCCGCTTCGACCTTGAGATGCTCGAAGCCACGGGCTCCTGCGCCGGCATCGAGAACTATTCGCGCTATCTGACCGGCCGCCAGCCGGGCGATCCGCCGCCGACCCTGTTCGAATACATTCCCGACAATGCGCTGGTCTTCATCGACGAAAGCCACGTCACCATTCCGCAGATCGGCGGCATGTATCGCGGCGACTTCAGGCGCAAGGCGACGCTGGCCGAATACGGCTTCCGCCTGCCGTCCTGCATGGACAACCGGCCGCTGCGCTTTGAGGAATGGGATGCCATGCGACCACTTTCCGTCGCCGTCTCGGCGACACCAGGCGGCTGGGAAATGGAGCAGGCCGGCGGCGTCTTCGCCGAGCAGGTCATCCGCCCGACCGGGCTGATCGACCCGCCAGTTGAAGTGCGCCCGGCGAAAAGCCAGGTCGACGATGTCGTCGGCGAGATCCGCGAGACCACCAAGGCCGGCTACCGTACACTGGTGACGGTGCTGACCAAGCGGATGGCCGAGGATCTGACCGAATATTTGCACGAGCAGGGCGTGCGCGTGCGCTACATGCACTCCGACATCGACACGTTGGAGCGCATCGAGATCCTGCGTGACCTGCGGCTCGGCGCCTTCGACGTGCTGGTCGGCATCAACCTGCTGCGCGAGGGCCTCGACATTCCCGAATGCGGCTTCGTCGCCATTCTCGATGCCGACAAGGAAGGTTTTTTGCGTTCGGAAACCTCGCTGATCCAGACCATCGGCCGCGCGGCCAGAAACGTCGACGGCAAGGTCATCCTCTATGCCGATCAGGTCACCGGCTCGATGGAGCGGGCGATGGCCGAAACCAGCCGCCGCCGCGAAAAGCAGATGGAGTGGAACGCGGCCAACGGCATCACGCCGGAATCGGTCAAGTCGCGCATCTCGGACATTCTGGATTCGGTCTACGAGAAGGACCATGTCCGCGCCGACATCTCGCAGTTCACCGACAGCGCAGGCGCCATGATGGGCAACAATCTCAAGGCCCATCTCGACGCCATGGACAAGCAGATGCGCGACGCCGCCGCCAATCTCGATTTCGAGAAGGCGGCCCGCATCCGCGACGAGATCAAGCGGCTGCGCGAGATGGAACTGTCTATCTCCGAAGACCCGCTGGCCAAATATGCCGATATGGAGAGCCCTGTCTCGGGCCGCGAGAAGGGCAAGCACAACAAGGGCCGCGCCATCCACCGGACGGCCGACGACCAGGGAAACATCCCTGTTTTCGCAGTCAACAAGCCGGAGGGGACCGCAAACGATCGCGTCAAATCGGCCCTGTTCCGCAAGCCGGCGCTCGACGAGATGGGCGCCGATGGCGCGGTACCGGTGAAGAAGACGCTATTTTCGAAACCGTCGCTCGACGCCATGGGGCCAGGCACCGACATGCCTACGCCTGCCGGCGCCGTGTCGCGCTCACTGTTCAAGAAACAGTCGGCCGAGGAAGCGCACGGCTCCGACTTCGGCATTCCCGGTGAGCCGACCAAGCCGCTGTTCAAGAAGAACTCGCTCGACGAGATGACCGTGCGGCGCACGGAAACGCCGATCGAAGGCGACAAGCCGGTCAAGCGCGAGCGCGCCGGCATCGGCTCCTATGAGGACCCCGGCGACGCGCGCCGCGAGAAACGCCGGCCAGGCAAGACCGGCAGGCCGGGGAGGTAGCACACCTCTCCCGTCTCCCCTTGCGGGAGAAGGTGGATCGGCGCGGAGCGCCGAGACCGATGAGGGGTGCTGGAAGGAATAATGCGTTGGTGTTTTCTGGAACGCCCCTCATCCGACCTCGCTTCGCGAGGCCACCTTCTCCCACAAGGGGAAGGCAGGCGCGTCCTTCGGTGCAATGACGTTCCCGCTTTGCGACACCTGGACCATGCGTCTGCCCTTGTCAGTTGCATGTCGAAACGATACGGGCCGTGCAGCCTCTCCGCTTCCAGCCGCAAGAAACTCCCACGATCCACGAACCATGAAACCCAAGGACATCGCCGCCTACGTCTTCTTGGCCGTCACCTGGGGCCTGTCGTTCCTGGTCCTGCTCAAGGTGGTGCATGCCTTTGGCTGGATCGGTGCGGTCACTTTGCGGTCGCTGATCGCCGGCATCACGCTGTTGCTGCTGGCGGGGGCAACGAGGCGCCGGCTCGACTTCAGCGCCGGCTGGCGGCCTTTCGCGGTGGTTGGCGCGACGACGGTCGCGGCACAGCTGATCGGCCTGTCCTATGCCACGCCGCGCATCGGCACGGCGATGGCGGCCATCCTCGTTGCCGCGATCCCGCTGTTCTCGATGATCATCGGCCAGTTGTGGGGGCTCGAGCGCATCACCGTTCGCGGGCTGGCCGGGCTGCTGCTCGGTGCCGCCGGCATCATCGTCCTGGTCGGCTTCCCCGCCGTGCCCGTCACGGCATCTTTCGCGTTCGGCTGTGCCGCCTCGCTGTTCAGTTCCTTTTCGGCGGCGTTCGGCAGCAACTACGCCAACCGCCATCTGCGCTCGGCCGGCTCGCTCGAACTCACCAGCGCCGCCTTCCTGTTCGGCGGGCTGATGACGCTGCCTCTGCTGCTGGCCGTGCCAGTTCCGGCGATGCCGCGCGCCATCGACTTTCTCTATCTGGCCCTGCTCGCCTGCGTGATGAGCGCGCTGACCTACGTCGTCTATTTCCGGTTGGTCGCCAGCATCGGCGCCACCAGGACGATCAGCGTCGAGTTCGCCGTGACCGTTGTCGCGATCCTCGTCGGCACGGTCATGCTTGGTGAGTCGCTGACCATCATCCAGGGCCTCGGTGCCGTGGCGATCATCGCCGGCTGCGTGCTGGTGCTGGACCCATTCCCGCGCCGGGTGAAGGCGGTAGCCTTGCCATCGGCCCCGCCTTTGATGTAGTCAATCACCACACTCGAACGTTTTGAAAGGAGGGCTCACGTGTTTACGTTTTTTCGTCACCATCGTCAGCGTGGCCCGATTTCTGCCCTGCGAGCTAGCTTGCAGGGCTGACCAGGGACGGTCCGGGTTTTTCCCGCTTCGATTTTTTGGTCTGCCCTTCGTGGTGCCGCAACGCCTGTTCTGATGGCCAGCACGCGCACCGTCAAAGTGCATTGGACCGGAGTTGTCTCCGGCAAGACCAGAGAAATCAAGATGGCCCTGATCAGCCTCAAATCCCTCGGCGTCACCATGAGTGCGCCGCTCTTTGCCAATCTCGACCTCACCATCGGCGCCGGCGACCGGCTCGGCATCGTTGCCGCCAACGGCCGCGGCAAGTCGACCTTGCTCAAATGCCTGACCGGCGAGATGGAACCGACCTCCGGCGACATCACCCGCACGCGCGGCCTGCGCGTCGGCCATGTCGAACAGTCCGTTGCATCAGCCCTTCTGAGCCGCACGTTCCATCAGGTGGTGGCCGACGCCTTGCCGCCGGAGCAGGCCGAAAGCGAGCTGTGGCGGGTCGACGTGGTTCTCGATTCGCTCGACGTGCCGGAGCCGATGCGCGAGCGAGAAATGCAGGCGCTGAGCGGCGGCTGGCAGAGGCTGGCGCTGATCGCCCGCGTCTGGGTCACGGATCCGGATGTGCTGCTGCTCGACGAGCCGACCAACCATCTCGACCTGGCCAGGATCAGCCAGCTCGAGACCTGGCTGAACACGCTGCCGCGCGAGGTGCCGGTGGTGATCGCCAGCCATGACCGCGCCTTCCTCGACGCCACCACCAACCGGACGCTGTTCCTGCGCCCGGAACAGTCGCCCGTGTTTGCGCTGCCCTACTCCCGGGCAAGGCAGGCGCTCGACGACGTCGACGCCTCGACCGAGCGAAAATTCCAGCGCGACATGAAGGTGGCGCAGCAATTGCGCCGGCAGGCCGCCAAGCTCAACAACATCGGCATCAATTCGGGCAGCGACCTTTTGACGGTCAAGACCAAGCAGCTCAACCAGCGCGCGGAGCGCCTGGAAGAGGCGGCGGCTCCGGCGCATCGCGAGAAATCGGCCGGAGCGATCCGGCTTGCCAATCGCGGCACCCATGCCAAGGTGCTGATCACGCTCGACGACGCGGCGGTGGAGACACCCGACGGCACGCTGCTGTTCAGGACCGGCAAGCGCCACATCTGCCAAGGCGACCGTATCGTCCTGCTCGGCCGCAACGGCGTCGGCAAGTCGCGCTTTGTCACCCTGATCCGCAACGCCATCCTTGAGCCTGAAACCGTGCAGAACGTGAAGGTGACGCCGTCGACGGTGCTCGGCTACAGCGACCAGGCGCTGTCCGGCATCAGCGGCGACGACACGCCGCTGGCGATGGTCTCGCGCCGCTACGATGTCGGCGAACAGCGCGCCCGCTCGCTGCTCGCCGGTGCCGGCGTCGGCATCGACATGCAGGAGCGGAGGATCGGCGTGCTGTCGGGAGGCCAAAAGGCGCGACTGATGATGCTGGCGCTTAGGCTCGCCAACCCCAACTTCTATCTGCTCGACGAGCCGACCAACCATCTCGACATCGATGGCCAGGAAGCGCTGGAAGCCGAACTGCTGGCGCATCAGGCAAGCTGCGTGCTCGCCTCGCACGACCGCTCCTTCATCCGCGCCATCGGCAACCGCTTCTGGCTGATCGAGAAGCGGCGGCTGACCGAAGTCGAGGACCCGGAAGATTTCTTCCGCTCGGTGGCCGAAGCGGGCGGCTGAGGAACCAGAGACATGGGCCGCATGGCGATGCGGCCCATGTTTTCGCATTGTCCCTGCAAAATTTTCGACGCTCTGTCGGATCGCCTGAACTTGCCGCGTCCTTGGGATGCCGACAAGATGATGCCGGCTTCAATCGAGGAGAAAGCATCATGTCCATTCTGTCATCCATAGGCCGCATCGCTACCAGCTACGCCGCCACCCGCGCCCGTCACCGCAGCCAGCGCGAGCTGCTTTCCCTGCCGATCGAACTGCGGAAGGATATCGGCTGGCCGGAAATCGTCATCGACGCGGAGAACGGTCCGCGGATCTGCAGGGCGCCTTAACTCATGAGGGTCGGGAGTGGCGTCGTTGGCGCCGGCTGCCCAAAGGCGACCGCTGGTCAATCATGCGTATCGCCCGAAAGCGGCGTCGCCTGCATCGATGCCCGCTTTTCGAAAGCCTCGAACCAGTGCGTGAGCACCGCCCGCGAGCGAAAAGGCGGAAGGTGACGAAACGCCATCCAGGACAGCGTGGTGGCCAAGGCGATATGGCCGACATGAAGCAGCGCTTCGTCGTCCAGCACGCTTTCGAGCCAGTCGTAACTTGCCTCGATCTTTTCCCGGTATCCTTCGGCAAGTGCACCATAACGCAGCTGTTCGGGTCTCCTTTCCGTCTCCCAGCGCAAGGCAATGCCCGTCTGCGCCAGACCCTGAGCGACCGATTGCAGCCGCAACGCCTGCCAGCGCGCCTCGCCGTCTTGCGGCAGCAAGTTGCGGCCGCCGTGCAGCGTGTCGAAGTAGGCGCAGATGACATCGGAATCGAAGATCGGCGACGCGCCGGGCCGCAACAGCACCGGCACCTTGCCGAGCGGATTTTCGGCGTAGACGCTGGCATTGCGCAATGTCGGGCTGGTCTCGTGATGAATGACCTCGAGCCGATCGGCAATGCCGACCTCGTGCGCGAAAACGAGCGCCTTGCGCGCGAAGGGCGAATGGGTCTGGTAATAGAGGATCATGGTCGTCTCGAGGGCGTGAGGAAGCGACGTAGCCCACCTGTTCTATCCTGCGAGCCGCGAGGATTGCGCTCTGATTGAGGCCCGCCGACGCAAGTTCATTTCACGGCTCCCGCTGAAGACCAACGGCTACCAGGTCTGTGCGGGCGGCTTGCGAAAAATTTCCACGGCCATGTAGGATTGCCGTCACCTCATGCGTCCTATGGTTCGCAAGGCCAGCCAAACGCAAAGAGGAGCAAGACATGACTGACCAGACCCCCGTTCAGCCCGCGGCGAAAGTGCTCGGCGGATTGACCCCTTATCTGCAGGTGGACGGCGCCTTCAAGGCCGCCGAATTCTACAAGAAGGCCTTCGGCGCCGAGCAGGTATTTGCCTATCCGGCCGACGAACAAGGCCGCACCATGCACATCCATCTTCACATCAACGGCTCGACGCTGATGCTTTGCGACGCCTATCCCGAGCACGGCCATCCGCATCAAAAGGCGCAGGGCTACACCATGCAGCTCCATCTCGATGATGGCGACATCGATGCCTGGTGGCAGCGCGCCGTCGATGCCGGCTGCGAGGTGGTCACGCCATTGCAGGTGATGTTCTGGGGCGACCGCTGGGGTCAACTGAACGATCCGTTCGGCGTGGCCTGGGCGATGAACGCACCGGCGAAGTAGGTTTTCTCATCGAGCAGCAACGCCCTTGCCGCCGGCGAGGATGATGCGCTCACCTGCGCCGGGTTGCACCCCTGCCGGCCCGGCGTTCTATTTCAGCAAAGGAGACCCACCATGTCCTATGTCGATGGCTTCGTGCTTGCCGTGCCCAAGGCAAAACTCGACGACTACAAGAAGCTCGCCAACACCGGCGGCGCCGTCTGGATGGAACACGGCGCTCTCGCCTATGTCGAATGTGTCGGCGACGACGTGCCTTATGGCGAGACCACTCGTTCCCGCGCGCCGTGCAGGCCAAGGAGGACGAGATCGTCGTCTTTTCCTGGATCGTCTATGAATCGCGAGAAAGCCGCGATGCCGTCATGGCCAAGGTGATGGCCGACCCGCGCCTGACGGCCGACTGGGCGACGATGCCGTTCGACGGCAAGCGCATGATCTTCGGCGGCTTCAAGCCGTTCATGGAGCTGTAGGCGTCCGCGTCAGTCCAACTTGTCCAGCAGCGGCTTGAGCCGATCGCCATAGCGCTTCCACAAATCGACCGAGCCCTGATACATCGGCTGGCGCACCTGCGCAGCGGAAGCCGTGCGCACCGGCCGGTCGGTTTCGTGGAACGACAGGACAGCATCGTTCCATGGCAGGCCGAGATGGGCGATCAGCGCCCGCGTCTGCCCTTCCTGGTCGGCGACGAAATCCTCATAGCGCACATCATGCACCACCCCAGGCAGCACGGTATGCCAATGCGCCATGATGTCGGTGTAGAGGTTATGGAAATCGGCGAGCTCGCCGAGGTCGTAACCGTAGCGGTGGCTGTCGCCGCGGAAATGCACCTTGTAGATCGACAGGCACGTCGCCGCCGCATCGCGCGCGCAATGGACGATCTTCGCCTTCGGCAGCATCAGATGGAGGAAGCCGACGAGCAGGAAGTTGCCCGGCATCTTGTCGGTGACATGCTTGAAGCCGGGATAGCGGGCGCGCAGCATATCGAGATACGCCTCGCCAGCCTCGGCAAAAGCCTTGTCGGGCATGTCGGCGATCCCTGCAGGAAAGCCGCCCTTCATGGACAACGGAAACTGCTTGCCGACCGCCGTTTTCAGGATGCTGAGCTCGCCAGCGCCATAGACCTGGGGATGGCTGGCGATGATCTGCTCAATCAGCGTCGTGCCGGAGCGCGGCATGCCGACGACGAAGATCGGCGTGTCGTCACTGATCGTGCTCGGCCGGTGTTTCTCGAAGAAGCCGGCATCGAAGGTGGCCTTCATCGCCTCAAATTCGGCCCGCGTCCTGGCCGGATCGTAGTCGATGCCCTTGCGGCGGATCGCATTGCCTTCGGCGAAATAGTCGAAGGCCCTGCCATAGTCTTTCAGATCGTCATTGGCCTTGCCGAGGCCGAAGGACAACTGCATGCGCGCCAGACTGTCCTGCGGCGCCTTGGCATGCTGGGCCTCCATGCTGGTCAGCTCGACATCACGCTCCTTCTGGCGCTTGACCTGCGTCAGCAGCAGCCAGGCTCTCGCCATGCCGGGGTTGATCGCCAGCGCCTGCCGGAAATGATCGGCCGCTTCATCGAGCTTGCCCTTTTCCATCAGCCCGACGCCCAACCCGTGCAGCAGGTCGGCATCTTTCGGGCGGATGGTCAGGGCCTCGCGAAAGACGGCCAGCGCCTCGTCCAGCCGACCGGCCTCCTGCAGCGTTTCGGCAAGTCCGATGCGGGCGCGAGCATGGAACGGATTGCGCCCGATCGTGCCGCGGTAGATCTCTTCGGCCTCCTCGAACTGGCCGAGCTGCTTCAGTGACGAACCAAGATTGTCGCGCGCCGCGAGCTGGTCCGGCCGGATATCCACCGCACCGCGAAAGAAATCGATTGCCGCTGCGATGCGGCCGAGATCGCGCATCACCGTGCCGAAATTGTTGAGGAAATCGGGATTCGTCGGCTGCAGGCTCACCGACTGTTCGATGAGATCCAGTCCCTCTTCGCTGCGCCCGGTCTGGTGGAGCAGCAGGCCCAGGAAATGCGCCGCAGCCGCGTGATTGGGCTTGCGCGCCAGCACCTGACGGTAAAGCGCCTCGGCTTCCTGCCGGCGCCCGGCCTGGTGCAGCTGCAGTGCCTGCTGCACATACTGGTCCAGCCCCAGCGGCGGCTGTCCTCCAGCGCCAGATCTGGCTCCTGCACCCGCCGCTCTTCTCTGATCTCTGTTGATGGGAAACCTGCCGTGTTTGTCTGCCTGCCGCGATCTAGGCCATTGGCGCGACAGGTTCAAGTCTTCACGTGGTTTTGCGCCCCCCCTCAGCCGGTGTGGACGATCAGATCAGCCGGTTGGTCTCGGCAACCTGTCTGGCCCGCCTCACGGTGCCGTCGGTATCAGCGATCGTTCGCCTTGCCGCCTCATCGCTTCTGATGGTCAGCCGTGCTGTCTTGACGATCATCGGCTTGCCATTCGGGCCAACGGCATGGGCGTGCAGGATGGCTGGCTTGATGATCGGGTTGATCGCTACGGTCGTGCCTCTCGGGGTTCTGACGGAAACCATGGCTTTTGTCCTTTCGAAAATAAATAAAATACAAGTGCCGGGACAATCGTCCCAGCATAATCCTAAGCATTTTTTTAGAAGCGCCTGATCCATATCAGAATTTTTCAAATGGTTACAGCGATCTATTTTTTAGATAAGCCGAGTGTTTTTTAGAAATCTTCTTGAACAATTGGGTCTGACGAGCTATGTAAGCAGGATCGCTTTGGGCCAGAATTGACATATCGCGGCGTCAGAGGTTCTCGACCCGCCAATCTCATTCCAATCATCGATACCGGGCGCGCGGCAGATTCGCTCCGCGACCATTTCTCATTCTTCGAAAGACCCACATGAACACCGGAACCGTGAAGTTCTACAATGGCCAGAAGGGCTTCGGCTTCATTCAGCCGACCGATGGCGGCAAGGACGTTTTCGTCCATGTCAGCGCGCTGGAGCGCGCCGGTTTCCCTGGCCTCGCCGAAGGCCAGAAGCTGCAGTTCGACCTGGAGCGTGACACCAAGGGCCGCGAGTCGGCCGCCAATTTGCAACTGATCTGATCCGGCCGAATTCGATGAACGCTGACCACGGATGTACTGGCAGCTCTCGAAAGAGGCTTATTTCCAGCGATTGCCGGAAATAGGAAAGCGGGGCTCGTCCCCGCTTTTTTGCTTTCAGGCGGCTGTTTACGTCGCGCCGCGAGGCGCAATGCTTTCCGGTTGATGCCGGGAAACATCAAGGCCGGAAACATCAAGGTAAGACAATGCCGGACCGCACCACCCACTCCATTGTCCATTTCGCTGCACCCTTCGTGCTCGGCGGACTGGAGGGACAGCTGCCGGCCGGTGACTACGACGTCGATCACGACGAAGAGGTGATCGAGGGTATGTCGCGGCTTGCCTGGCGCCGCGTCGCCACCTTCATCCATCTGCCGGCAAGGGCAGTGAAGAACCCGACAACCAGCCAGCTTGTCGCCATCGACTACCTCGAGCTCGAAACAGCGCTGAAGCGCGACCGGGAGAATGCAGCATGATCCGTTTCCAGCAGAATGCGCGCCCGCGCACCGACACGCCCTCGCACCAGTTTGCGATCGGTCAGACTGTCCGCATGAAGAGCCGCACTGGTCTCGTCCAGAAGACCGCGGAACTGTTCCAGATCAAGAGCAGGCTGCCGGTCAAGGATGGCTCGCCGCAATACCGCATCCGCAGCGAGCAGGAGACCCATGAGCGGGTCACCACCGAAGACAATCTCGAACCGGCAGACAATCCGGTTGCTACTGGCAACCCGGTTGTCACCGACAACCCGGTTGTGGCCAGCAACTCGGTCGTCTGAGACCTATGTCGCCCAAAAGTGCGCAGCGGTTTTGGGACAACGACATGTACAAAACAATGACCCTAAGGCGCGTCGGATAAGACGCGCTTTGGCAAAGCCAACCCAGCACGCACCAGGAGCAGGACATGTCCAAAGGTCAACAGCGAAGCAATCGCGAAACGCGCAAGCCGAAGAAGGACAAGGTCGTGGCCAAACCCGCCTCCCCGTTCGGCTCGTCGGTCAAGCAGGCCGAGAGCAGCCTGAAGCCGAAGTCGAAGGGCTGACAGCCCAGGGGCGCCTCGTGCGCCCCCCGTCGCCCACTATGTAAGGCGGCGGACTGACGCAACAGGCCTGCGCAACACACCCCCGCACGGAGGCGCGCTTGAACTTCGTCATCGAGTTCTACCGGTCGCGCGACGCCGACGAAGCCACGCTCGACAAGGTGTCGCTGGAAGCGCCGAATCTGCGCGCCGTCCTCCAGGGTGCCACCGCGCTGTTCCATACGCTGGCCATGCCGCAAATCCCCGATCGCCTGCGCATTTCCGACGACAACGGCAGCGAGCTCTACGCCGGCCCGGCCGATGGAGCCTATCCGTCGGAGGTGTGAGCGAACGCCTCGGTTTTCCCTACTCCCCTTGTGAGAAGGCAAGACACGCCCAGCCCCCTCAGCACGGTCCGTCGCCAACGACGCGATAGTCCGCGGCGCGGGCTTCGCAGGAATTGGGGAAGGTCCGCAGTTCGCCATGCCGGCGCGCGCACACGGGAGCGTATTCGCGGGTGCAGAATGTCTGCTCTTCACCGCCGCCGCCGCCACCGCCGTCGCGGCACGGGCCGTCGCGCACGATGCGATAGCCGGCACGGTCGGCAAGGCAGGCATTGGCGAAGGTCTGGCGGTCGCCACCGCGCCGGGCGCAGACCGGCTCGTATTGCCTGCTGCAATATTGCGGTTCGGGCCGGGGCGGACGCGGACCTGGTCCCTCGTCGACGACGACGGTGCAGGCGGCAAGAATTGCCGACAGGAACAGGACGGCAAAACCTTGCCGCGAAAAGGTTGCCGCCAGAAACTTCATGTTGATCTCTCCCTCGATCCCGTCCCGGGAAGACGATCCTCGCCATTCCCTTGCCAAATGCAACCCCTGTTCGCACCCCCACGGCAACGCCGCCAGGGGCTGCGGCAGCTATCATCCCATCTCGCAGGCACCATCGCACCTGGCCCATTCGTGGCCCGGTTCTGGCCGATGACCCAGCCTGCAACCAAGCCTATGTCCAGCCGCATCGATGCTCAGGTCAGTCGATCCATGCGTCGGGATGCGCCCAGTGTGGCGGCCCGCGGCGCTATCTTGCAACCATCACGTTTCCGTGCGATAAATTCCGTGTTCGGGCATTTGCGACCCGGAGAGCGGAACGTTTTGGACGACCTTTCCCCGATACTGTGAATCTCTGACGGCCCCGTTTTCGGCGGGGGGTTTGACCATGCGCCAATGCATGACTGCCGAAGCAACCACCGGGACTTGCCCATTGCGCCAGGCGGCGGGCAGGACCACCAGACTGAACGGGTGAAGGAGTTTCCCCAATGGCCCAGACCGGCACCGTTAAATTCTTCAACGCGACCAAAGGCTTCGGTTTCATCACGCCCGATGGCGGCGCCAAGGATGTGTTCGTCCATATTTCCGCGATCGAGGCCTCCGGCCTGCGCACGCTCGTCGACGGCCAGAAGGTCACCTTCGACGTCGAGCCGGATCGCATGGGCAAGGGCCCCAAGGCCGTCAACCTCCGCGCTGCCTGAGCCATCGGCACGCCGCACGTCTCTCGGACGTGCGACGGAGGCTCCAATGCCTGGACCTGGCTTGGAGAGGGATTTGAATTTTGAAAGGCGCGGCGGTTATCGTCGCGCCTTTTTCGTGTTGCGAGTTCAGCCCAATGCATGTCGCTCAAAAGCGCACAGCAGCTTTGAGACAACGACATGCATAAAAACAAAGGTTTAAAGTGGGTCGCGCCCGAATCCCTTACAAGCGCGGCGCGCTTCAGGGCCCGCAAAACTTTCTCTTGCCGATAGCGCTAAAATAAAGGACAAATTTCCACTCGGGCATTTGCCGGCCCGAGACTGGACTTTATGGGATCAAAGGAGCTTCCCATGCCGCAGACCGGCACCGTCAAATTCTTCAACCATGCCAAGGGCTTCGGCTTCATCACGCCCGATGATGGCGCGAAGGATGTTTTCGTCCATATTTCAGCCGTGCAGGCGTCAGGTCTTCCTGGTCTCGAGGATGGCCAGAAAGTGTCCTTCGACACGGAGCCGGACAAGCGTGGCAAGGGCCCCAAAGCCGTCAATCTGTCGGTCGGCTGAGCCGGCTTCAGACAGGCGATGGCTCCGGCTGGACAGCCCCGCTCCCTTGAGGGGTCTTTTACGCTTGTTTTGACATGGATGCGTCGAAATCCGTTCAGCCCCGGTTCAGCCATGGTCGCATATTAGTCTTTGGTAAAGCCGGCCCGCATCCCCCCGAAACTGCACGGGCCGGTACGAAGGAGACAGACATGAACCGAATTTTCAAGACCGCCGTCCTGTCCGCTGCCGTGGTCGCCACCACGCTCGCGACCTTACCCGCTGCCAACGCGGGTGACTGGCGCCGTCACGGCCATCACGACAACGGCGACGCGATCGCCGCCGGCGTCCTCGGCCTTGCGGCCGGCGCGCTGATCGGTGGCGCGTTGGCCAATGACCAGCCCCCGGCCTACGCTGACCGCTACTACGATGACGGTTACTACGATCGTGACGTGGTGGTACGGCCGGCGCCGGTCCGCCGCTACTATGCAGAGCCGAGGGTTGTCTACAATGAAGGCTACGCCGAGCCGTGGACCCGTGGCTGGTATGACTATTGCTCGGATCGCTACCGTACCTTCAACTCCCGCACCGGCACGTTCACCGGCAATGACGGCGAACAGCATTTCTGCACGGCCAACTAAGATCAAGGGCTTCCCTGCCCCAAACAAAAAAGCGATGACCGCGAGGCCAGCGCTTTTTTGTTGTTGGGCTCGACGTCCCAGATTTCTCTTGAGTTCGGCGCTGCCCCTTAAAGCGCGTCGCATGGATCCGTTTCGACGCGACCGGCTTTAAGTCAGAAAAGGGTTGGTCCGGCGCTCCTCGCCGAAGCGTCCGCCGGGACCATGGCCGCATATGAAGCCGGTGTCGTCGCCGAGCGGCAGGAGCTTGTCCTTGATCGAGGCGATCAGCGCCGCATGGTCGCCGCCCGGCAGGTCCGTGCGGCCGACCGAGCCGCGAAACAGCACGTCGCCGACATGGGCGAACTTGGCCGCGCGGTTGTAGTAGACGACATGGCCGGGCGCATGGCCGGGACAATGCAACACCTCGAACACATGCGAGCCGAACGACACAGTCTCGCCTTCGGTCAGGAACCGGTCGGGCACGCAGTTGCGCGCACCGGCGATGCCGTAACGCCTGCCCTGGTTTTCCAGATTGTCGAGCAAAGACTTGTCGGCTTCATGCGGGCCGATGATGTCGACGCCGAGCGCCTCCTTCAACTCCATGGCGCCACCGGCATGGTCGATATGGCCATGCGTGATCCAGATGGCCCCGGCTGATATCGCATTGTCCTTCAGCACCGCCAGCACCTTGTCGATGTCGCCGCCCGGATCGACGACCACCCCATGCTTGTCGTCCATGTCGAACAGGATGGTGCAATTCTGCTGGAACGGTGTGACCGGCACGATGCCGGCATTGAGCTGACCCATGATCGTCCTTTCGCTATTCCAGCGTGATGTAGAGGCGCGGGCGAAGGGCGTCCACCCCTCGCAAGACCAACAATCAGTCGCTCTGAAAACGAAAATGGGCGGCCGAAGCCGCCCATTTAGAACACCTAGACCGAATAGCTTACTTCTTCATGGCGCCCATGACCGCGCCGAGAATGCCGGTCAGGATCGCGCCGCCGCCGGCACCGCCGATGATGTTGTTGAGGTTCAGCGCGCTGCCAAGACCGCTCGTTGCCGCTGCCGCAGCCGCCGGATCGACCGCGCCGCCACCAAGCAGGCTGCCGAGGATCGCCGCACCGCCGACGCCACCAATGGCTCCACCCAGGATTTTGGGAAGCTGACCCATCGCCGCCGTCTTGAGCGCCGCACCGACCGCCTGACCACCGATGATACCCGTAATCACCTGTATAATGATCGGAAGAAGCGTGTTCATGTCCATATGATTAGTCCCTCCATAGCTGCCAGCCTCCCGGGCCGACAGCTTCATGAGACGCCGAATTGGGTGAAAGTCAAATGCAGAAACGCTTAAATAAAAGGGGCGGCCCCAAAACCGCCCCTGCTTGCTCGAAAAGCTGTGACTATCGTTATTCTGCTGCGATCGCGTGCTTGGGCTGAACCGCAGCAGAATAGTCATTCATGAGATTCTTGGCAATTTCACCGACCTCGAATCGGTATGGTCCGATCTCCGAAACCGGTGTCACTTCCGCTGCCGTCCCGGTCAGGAAGCATTGCTCGAAGCCTTCGAGCTCTTCCGGCATGATGGCGCGTTCGATCACCTCCAGGCCGCGATCCTTGGCCAGGCCAATGACCGTGCGGCGGGTGATGCCGTCGAGGAAGCAATCCGGCTTGGGCGTATGGATCTTGCCCTCCTTGACGAAGAAGATGTTGGCGCCGGTTGCTTCCGCGACCTGACCGCGCCAATCGAGCATCATGGCATCGGCATAGCCCTTGGCCTCGGCAGCGTGCTTGGACATGGTGCAGATCATGTAGAGACCGGCGGCCTTCGACTTGGACGGCGCCGTGCGCGGGTCGGGCCGGCGCCATTCTGCGACGTCGAGGCGGATGCCTTTCAGCTTCTGCGCCGGATCGAAATAGCTCGGCCACTGCCAGATGGCGATAGCGCAGTTGATGCGGTTGTTCTGCGCCGAGACGCCCATCTGTTCGCTGCCGCGCCAGGCGATCGGCCGGACATAGGCGTCCTGGAAACCCTGCTTCTTCAAAAGCGTGGTGGAAGCGTCGTTGAGCTCTGCCACCGAATAGGGAATCTTGAAGCCGAGCAGGCGCGCCGATTCATGCAGGCGCTCGGTGTGTTCGTTGAGCTTGAAGATCTCGCCGCCATAGGCGCGCTCGCCCTCGAAGACGGCGCTGGCGTAGTGCAGGCCATGGGTCAGCACGTGGATCTTGGCGTCACCCCATTGGACGAACGCGCCATTCATCCAGATGAAACCGTCCAGTTGATCGAAAGGAACGGATGCCATGGTAACCTCCCGCGGGCGGCAGCCCGCATAGTGTTGTATCATTGTTGTTTCGTGTCGGGCCGCGCAAAGCGGCTTTTATGCTGGAGCGTAAGCGGATAATGGCGCTCTGGCAAACTCAGGAAGTTCCGGAAAAACCGGCTTCGCTTGCCTTTTCGTTCGCAATCCGCCCAAAAGCTTGTCAAAAATTACCATTGCAGGGAAATTACGTCAATAGTACTGACATAATCTCTCTTTCAAGCGGAGAAAAGATGACGGATCGAAGCCACGCAGCCGGGAAACCGATCAGGACGRCAATCACCGACGAGGACGGCATCGACTTCGCCATCATCGAACTCTTCTTCTTCGCCTATCGTGACTTCACCTCCGATCCGGATCAGATCCTGGCCGATTACGGCTTCGGCCGCGCCCACCACCGGGTGCTGCATTTCGTCAACCGCAGGCCGGGCCTGACGGTCGCCGAACTGCTCGACGTGCTGAAGATCACCAAGCAGAGCCTGGCGCGGGTGCTCAAGCAATTGATCGACACCGACCATGTCGTGCAGTTGCAAGGTCCGCGCGACCGCCGCCAGCGCGAGCTGTATCCGACAGCCAAGGGCCGCGCGCTGGCGCTGGCGCTGGCGCGGCCACAGTCGCGCCGCATCCATGCTGCATTGGGAGATTCCGGAGTCACCGAACGGACCTTGGTGGAACGGTTCCTCGAAGCGATGGTCAATCCGGAACTGAGAGCGCAGATCGACGTTGGGTCCGCAAAAATGTCAGGGAAAAGCCATGGAGAGCACTGAACGCGTCGATCACGCGGCCGCACCGGACGACGATGCGCCGCATTTGCTTGTCGTCGACGACGACACCCGCATCCGTAATCTTCTCAAGCAGTATCTGACCGAAAACGGCTTTCGCGTCACCGTCGCCGGCAATGCCGGCGAAGCCAGGCGCAAGCTTGCCGGCCTGGACTTCGATCTTCTGATCCTCGACGTGATGATGCCCGGCGAAACGGGCGTCGACCTGACCAAGTCGCTGCGGGCCGAAAAGAACGTGCCGATCCTGATGCTGACGGCGCTGTCGGAAACCGACAGCCGCATCACCGGGCTCGAAGCCGGTGCCGACGACTATCTGCCAAAACCCTTCGATCCGCGCGAGCTGATCCTGCGCATCAACAACATCCTGCGCCGCGGCGGCCCGGCGACCACGCCGAAGGTCGAGCAACTGGTCTTCGGCCCCTACACCTTCCAGATCGCCAGACGCGAACTGAAGCGCGGCGGCGAGGCTCTGAAGCTGACCGACCGCGAGCAGGAGATCCTGGCGATCTTCGCGGCTCGCGCCGGCGAAACCATCCCGCGCCACGAGCTGGTCGGCGACGATTCGGAGGTTGGCGAGCGCACCATCGACGTCCAGATCAACCGCCTGCGCCGCAAGATCGAGCGCGATCCGTCCAATCCGGTCTGGCTGCAGACCGTGCGCGGTATTGGGTATCGGCTCAGCGTGGAATAGAATGCCGCCCGCGGCCGGCTGAACGGTCGCGGGCAAGCGAAAAGAGCGAATGGCAACCACGGAATTGCAACAGCCGGATAATGGCGGCTTGAGCGCACGCGCCGCGCGGACGCTGAAGGCGGTGCCGCGCGCCTGGAACCGGTTCTGGCGCCTCGTTTCGCTGTACATGCCGAAGCGGCTCTATGCCCGCTCGCTGATCATCGTCATCGCGCCGATGATCCTGCTGCAATCGGTCGTCGCTTTCGTCTTCATGGAACGCCATTGGGCGACCGTGACGCAGCGCCTGTCGCAGGCCACCGTGCGCGACATCGCCGCCATCATCGACTTGATCGAGACCTACCCGCACGACACCGACTACGCCAACGTCATCCGCATCGCCCAGGACCGCATGCAGCTGAAGGTCGACCTCCTGCCGCCCGACCCGTTGCCCGCACCTGGTCCAAAGCCGTTTTTCTCAATTTTGGATGATGTTCTCTCGGCCGAAATCACCCGCCAGATCAACCGCCCGTTCTGGATCGACACGGTCGGCAATTCCAACATCGTCGAGGTGCGCATCCAGCTTGAGAACAGGGTGCTGCGCGTCTTCGTGCGCCGCAGCCAGGCCTATGCCTCGAACACCCACATCTTCCTGATCTGGATGGTCGGCACCTCGCTGGTGCTGTTGATGATCGCCATCCCCTTCCTGCGCAACCAGATCCGGCCGATCCTGACGCTCGCCGAAGCCGCGGAAAGCTTCGGCAAGGGCCGGCCGATGCCACGCGATTTCCGGCCGCGCGGCGCCGAGGAGGTTCGCCGCGCCGGCTTTGCCTTCATCCAGATGCGCGAGCGCATCGAACGCCAGATCGAGCAACGCACCGCCATGCTGACCGGCGTCAGCCATGACCTGCGGACCATCCTCACCCGCTTCAAGCTGCAGCTGGCGCTGGCCGGCGGCAAGGCCGACACCAAGGCAGCGCTCGACCAGGACATCGACGACATGCAGTCGATGCTCGAAGGCTATCTCGCCTTTGCCCGTGGCGAGGCTTCGGAAGACGCCGGACGGTTCGATCTCGAGGCCTATTTCCGGAAGCTCGACGAGGAAGCCAGGCTACGCAAGCGCAAGCTGTCGACGACGCTGACCGGCGACCGCGATGTGCATGTGCGGCCGAACGCCTTTGCGCGGCTGATGTCCAACGTCATCGGCAACGCCTTCCGCTATGCCAAGACGGTGGAGGTCAACGCCAACCATGGCCGCGGCTCGTTGCTGGTCACCATTGACGATGACGGCCCGGGCATCCCTGCCGACCGGCGCGAAGACGTGTTCAAGCCCTTCGTGCGGCTCGACGAGGCGCGCAACCTCGATGCCAGCGGCACCGGGCTCGGCCTGTCGATTGCACGCGACATTGCCCGCAGCCATGGTGGCGACATCACCCTCGACGACAGCCCGCTCGGCGGCCTTCGCGCCGTGATCAAGGTTCCCGCTTAGGCTGGCCAGATACAGGGCTTCATCCGCCCGTCATGAAACCATGGTCAAGAGCGCGCATGAAGCGCGCGACCTCCATTGATTCGGCCCCGCCGCCTCACTTCGATCCCGTGCCCGCCCGGGTGCGTTGGAGCGAAGCGAGAGCCACGGGCTGGTCGCCGTTCCGTCATCGTCTCAAGGCAACCGTCGACCTTTCGAGCAAAGGGCCGCCATGCGCATATTGATGGTCACCGACGCCTGGCGCCCACAGGTCAATGGCGTCGTCCACACGCTGGAGCGGCTCACCGAAACGCTGAAATCCTTCGATGTCGCGCTGGATTTCCTGACGCCCAACATCTTTCGCACGCTGCCCCTGCCGACCTACCCCGACATCCGCCTGGCGCTGACCACGCCCGGCCATGTCGCGCGGCTGATCGAAGCCGGCAAGGCGGACCACATCCACATCGTCACCGAGGGACCACTGGGCATCATGGCGCGGCGCTATTGCCGCAATGCCGGCCGGCCGTTCACCACCAGTTATCACACCCGCTTTCCCGAATATCTGAGCGCGCGCCTGCCGGTCCCGGAAAGCTGGGCCTATCGCTGGCTGCGCGATTTCCACAATTCCGGCCAGGGCACGCTGGTTGCCACCCAGTCGCTCGCCGACGACCTTGCGGCACGTGGCTTCAACAAGCTGCGGCCCTGGACGCGTGGCGTCGACACCGACCATTTCCGGCCGGACAAGAAGAAGGAACTCGGCTTCCCCGGCCCGGTCTTCCTTTGCGTCGGCCGGGTCGCCATCGAAAAGAACCTCTCGGCCTTCCTCGACCTAGACCTGCCCGGCAGCAAGGTGATTGTCGGCGAAGGTCCCGAGCTTGCCAGGCTCAAGGCGAAATACCCGCAAGCGCATTTCCTCGGTCACCGCCCCAATGACGAACTGGCTGAGATCTATGCGTCGGCCGACGTCTTCGTCTTCCCCAGCCGCACCGACACGTTCGGCAATGTCATCATCGAGGCACTGGCCAGCGGCACGCCGGTCGCCGCCTATCCGGTGACCGGTCCGATCGACATCGTCGGCGACGGTTTTGGCGGCGCGGTGTCGACCGACCTGCGCGAGGCGGCGCTCGCCGCCCTCGACGTCGACCGCGCCGAGGCGCGCGAACGCGCCATGCGCTACAGCTGGAAAGCCTGCGCCGAAATGTTTCTCGACACGGTCGAGGATGCACTCGGCACGACCCGGAAGCTGGCCGCCTGAGAAACGTCGCGGCTTAGGATGTGTTGGGATTCAGGTCAGGCCTGAGAATGGTGGGCTCCGAGAACCGGAACGGAGCGTGCGTTTGGGTACGTGAGCACCGGAAGCGGAGGTATCAGCCGTTCGCAAGCCGGCCTCACCTCTGACCATCGACGCATCCTAGAACAGCCGACCGCCATTCGGCACCTTGCGCTCGATGGCGCCGAGCACCACGGCGCCCTCCTCGTCGGGAAAGCCAAGCGTCAGCACTTCCGACATGAACGGGCCGATCTGGCGCGGCGGGAAATTGACCACCGCGAACACCTGCCGGCCGATCAGCGTTTCCAGCGCATAGTATTTGGTGATCTGCGCCGACGATTTCTTGATGCCGATGTCGGCTCCGAAATCGATCTTCAGCTTGAACGCCGGCTTGCGCGCCTCCGGAAATGGCTCTGCTTCGACGATCGTGCCGGCACGGATGTCGACACGATCGAAATCGGCGAAACTGATCTCGGGCTTACGCTCGTTGCTCGAACTCATCTCGGTCTTGTTTGCCTTGGCTCAGGCGTTGCCGTAGGTCTCGAACAGCACGCCGGCCAGCGCGTCCTTGGCCGAGGTCCCCGACCAGACGACGAACTGGAAGGCCTGGAAATAGCATTCGCAAGCTTCCAGCGCCGACGACAGCAACACCTCGACCTGCTGGCTCGACGGCTCGACCCCGCCGGCCAGGAGCAGCGACTGGCGGAACATGATCGCGCCCTCCTGCTCCCAGAGGTCGAAATGACCGAACAGCATCTGCTCGTTGATCAGCGAAAGCAGCCGCATCACTTCGAGCGCGCGAGCCTCCGGCACCTTGATATCGAAGGCGCAGGCCAGGTGCAGCGCCTCGAAATCCTCCATCCACGAGAAGGATACGTGATAGTCGGTCCAGCTGCCGGCAACCGAGATCGAGATCTCGTCATCGCCTGCCCGCTCAAAGGACCAGTCGTTGTTGTGGGCCACCTGCTCGATAACATCCACCGGATGGATTTCGCGGGAGAATTCGAGTTCGAGAAGTTCCATGGAATGCTTCCTGTCGTTCTGAGGAGCGCCGCCACACGCTCCGCGGGAGGGCACACACAACGAACAATCTTGTCTAGAACTCGGACGGCCAGGACTTCACGACGCAAAGACCCCAGACCGGACCCCACCGCCCGGCCACATGACCCGGCTCCGAATCATGCAACAAATTCAGTCTATTGATCGGGAGTCGCGTGAACAGCCCAATTTTTCGCACTGCGTCATTCGCATGTGGAAAGCCGCTGTCACAAAGATTCACGCAATGCCGTTAAGCGATTCACGGCAAAGCGCTTTTCAGGATCGGGCTATGTGGAAAAGTTTAATGATTATTTTTTTGCGCGGGGCTTTGCCGCCGCCGCCGGTGTGGCTTGTCCGGTCAATTCGGCAAGTTTCGCCTCGAGCACCTCGATGCGCTCGGCAAGTCGGGCGTTTTCTTCCCGAGCCTTGGCAGCCATCTCGCGCGCGGCCTCGAACTCTTCGCGCTGCACCACGTCCATCGTGTTGAGGATGCGTTCCGCCTGGCCCTTGAAGGCGGTCTCGACCTCGCGGCGCACGCCTTGAGCAGCGCCGGCGGCATCGGTCATCAGCTTGGCGAATTCATCGAGAATGCGGTTCGGTCCGGTCGACATGGCAAATCCTCGCTTACCACAATTGAGTTAGTAGCGCGGCACTTGGAATGCAAGCATGTTGCGCCCTGGTGCGGCATCAAGTCGAGAGCGTCCGGCTTGCCTTGACCCTGCCAAAACCCTGCCGCATGGTCCGCGCCCAAACGCGATCGCAACCGAGAGTTCCCCGTTGAACGACTATTTCCTGCTGCCGTTGGCCTCCCTGCCCTTTCCCAACATCAACCCGATCCTCATCCAGATCGGGCCGCTGGCGGTGCACTGGTACGGCATTGGCTACATCGTCGGCATCCTGTTTGCCTGGTGGTACGCCAAGCGGCTCGCCGCCAATGCGAAGCTGTGGCCGAACGGCGTCCTGCCGATGAAGCCGGAGGATCTTGATGATTTCATCGTCTGGGCGGCCATCGGCGTGGTGCTGGGTGGACGCACCGGCTATGTGCTGTTCTACGATCTGCCACGCTACATCGCCCACCCGCTCGATATCTTCGCGGTCTGGCAAGGCGGCATGTCGTTCCATGGCGGCCTGCTCGGCGTCATCCTGGCCATGATGCTGTTTTCCATCAAGCGCGGCATCCGCACCTGGTCGCTGTTCGATGTCGTGGCCGCCGGCGTGCCGGTCGGCCTCGGCCTGGTGCGCGTCGCCAACTTCATCAATTCCGAACTCTGGGGCCGGCCCACCGACGTTCCGTGGGCGATCGAATTCCCCAATGGCGGGCCGTTCGCCCGCCACCCGAGCCAGCTCTACGAGGCCCTGCTCGAAGGTTTGGTGCTGTTCCTCGTCCTGCGCATCCTCACCCATTCGCGCCTCAAGCTGAAGACGCCGCGCTTCGTCGGCGGCGCCTTCATCTGCGGCTATGGCCTGTCGCGCATCTTCGTCGAGTTCTTCCGCGAACCCGACCAGCAGCTGGGCTATCTCCTTGGCACCAACTGGCTGACCATGGGCATGATCTTGTCGTCGCCGATGGTGCTGGTCGGCATCTGGGCGATGCTGACCGCCAAACCGGTGACGAAGACGCAGCCGGCATGACAAGGCTGAAAACCCGCATCGTCGACCTGATCGAGGCGTTGGGGCCGCTTCCCGTCAACGAATACATGGCGCTGTGCCTGTTCGATCCCGAGGATGGCTACTACACGACGCGCGAGCCTTTCGGCGCGGCTGGCGACTTCATCACGGCGCCCGAGATCAGCCAGATGTTCGGCGAACTCGTCGCCGTCTGGCTTTACCAGGCCTGGCAGGCCAGCGGCCGGCCGCTCCCTCTGACCATCGCCGAGATTGGCCCTGGCCGCGGCACGCTGATGAAGGACATGCTGCGCACCCTGTCGCGGCTCGATCCGGCCCTCACCAACGGCGCCACCTTTGCCATGATCGAGACCAGCCCGCGCCTGACAGAGGTGCAGAAACAGACGCTTGGCGCGACACCCTTCGCGATCGGCTGGCACGAGACCATCGACACGCTGCCACGGCAGCCGATTTTCCTCGTCGGCAACGAACTGTTCGACGCCGTGCCCATCCGCCAGTTCGTCCGCGCCGGCGCCGGCTGGCGCGAGCGCATGGTCGGCCTCGACGAGACCAACGAGCTGCGCTTCTTCGCCGGCGCCGGCTCGGTCGACCCGACGCTGCTGCCTGACGACGCCGCTGACGCGCCGCACGGCGCGATCGCCGAGGTCGCGCCAGCCCGCGCAGCCCTGATGACGGCGATTGCCGAACGCATATCCAGGCATGGCGGCGTCGGCCTGTTCCTTGACTATGGCCACCTCCAGCCGGGTCTCGGCGACACGCTGCAGGCCTTGCGCAACCACAATCACGAAGATGTGCTGGCCAATCCCGGCGAGGCCGACCTGACGACCCATGTCGATTTCGCCGCCCTTGCCGCAATCATCCGCGCGCATGGCCTCGACGCCCATCTGTCGACGCAAGGCGACTTCCTGCTCGGCATGGGCATTCTCGAGCGTGCCGGCCGGCTCGGCGCCGATGCCGACCAGGCGGCGCGCGACAAGATCGCCGACGATGTCGAGCGCCTCGCCGGTCCGCAGGCGATGGGCGAGCTGTTCAAGGTGCTTGCCATCCTGCCGCGCGACGTGGCCGTCCGGCCCTTTGCCACGGCGGATTGACTTTTCACTGCTGCCCCTCCCAATCTCGCGTCCGGCAAAGAACGGTCGAACCGCCGGCCAAGCTCTGCCCCGCCTTCTTTTCGACGAAGCACTTTTTCTTGACGAAACCGCCCACACGGACAACAACGCCCGCATGCTGAATCAGACCAAACCGGATCCCGTTCGGTCGCCCCTGCTGGACAAGGCGCAGGCGCAAGGCATCCGCCACGGCTATTTCACCCGCGTCGGCGGTGTTTCCAGCGGCATCTACCAGGGCCTCAACATCGGCACCGGATCGAATGACGACCAGGCGCTGGTGGCCGAAAACCGCAGCCGCGTCGCCGCCTGGATGGGCGTGCCGGCAAGCCATCTGCTGACCGCCTGGCAGATCCATTCGCCCGACGTCATCATCGTCAGCGAGCCCTTTGCCGGCCAGCGCCCCAAGGCCGACGCCATCGTCACCGACCGGCCGGGCATCGCCGTCGGCGCCTCGACCGCCGATTGCGGCCCGGTGCTGTTCGCGGATGCTGAGGCGCGCATCATCGGCGCGGCACATGCCGGCTGGAAAGGCGCCTTGACCGGCGTCCTCGAAAACACCATCGCGGCGATGGAAAGCCTCGGCGCCCGCCGCGAAAACATCGTTGCCGTGCTCGGCCCCTCGATCGGCCCCGAGAACTATGAGGTCGGGCCGGAATTCGTCGCCCGCTTCGTCGAGGCCGACGCTGGAAATGACAACTATTTCGCGCCCTCGGCAAATCCCGGCCATGCGATGTTCGACCTCAACCGCTACACGGTCGACCGGCTGGTCAGGGCCGGCGTGGCCGCTGAAGGCCTCGGCCGCTGCACCTATGCCGAGGAAGAGCTGTTTTACTCCTACCGGCGCACCACGCACCGCAAGGAGCCTGATTATGGCCGGCAGGTTTCGGCAATCGTTTTGGAGGGGAAATAATGGCGCTGCATTTTGAACGATCGGAATTTGACGCGCGGCGTGACCGGCTGATGATCGAGATGGCCGAAAAGAAGCTCGACGCCATCCTGCTGTTCGCGCAGGAAAGCATGTACTGGCTGACCGGTTACGACACGTTCGGCTTCTGCTTCTTCCAGTGCCTGGTGGTGAAGGCCGACGGTTCGATGGTGCTTTTGACCCGCTCGGCCGACCTGCGCCAGGCGCGCCAGACCTCGATCATCGACAACATCGTTCTGTGGACCGACCGCAATGGCGCCAATCCGGCGGTCGACCTGCGCAATCTGCTCAACGAGCTCGACCTGCTCGGCGCCCGCATCGGTGTCGAATACGACACCCATGGGCTTACTGCCTTCAATGGCCGTCGGCTGGACGAGCAGTTGCAGACCTTCGGCCAGATCGCCGACGCGTCCGGCATTGTCAGCCGGCTGCGCCTGTTCAAGAGCCCGGCCGAGATCGCCAAGGCCGAGAAGGCCGCCAACCTCTCCGACGACGCGCTGGACGCTGCCTTGCCGCTGATCAAGCAGGGCGGCGACGAAGCGCTGATCGTGGCCGCCATGCAGGGCGCGATCTTTGCCGGCGGCGGCGACTATCCGGCCAACGAATTCATCATCGGCTCCGGCGTCGACGCGCTGCTTTGCCGCTACAAGTCCGGCCGCCGCAAGCTCACCAAGAACGACCAGCTGACGCTCGAATGGGCCGGCGTCTTCAACCACTATCATGCGCCGATGATGCGCACGGTGCTGACCGGCAAGGTCTCGAAGCGCCATCAGGAGCTGTTCGACGCCGCCCGCGCGGCCCTTCTGGCCGTCGAAAAGGCGATGACGCCTGGAAACAGCTTCGGCGACGTGTTCGACGCCCACGCCCGCACCATGGAGGCGCACGGCCTGACCAAGCACCGGCTGAATGCCTGCGGCTACTCGGTCGGCGCCCGCTTCACGCCATCCTGGATGGACATGCCGATGTTCTATCAGGGCAACCCCGAGCCGATCGCGCCGCACATGACGCTGTTCGCCCATATGATCATCATGGATTCCGACACCGAGACGGCAATGACGCTAGGCCGCACCTACCTGACCACCGAATCCCAGCCGAAGCCGCTCTCCCGCCATGATCTCGACTTGATCGTACAGTGAATCCATAATGGGAGGCGTTCTTCGCCAAGGAGTTAGAAGGCAAATGAGACGATCGCATGTGACGACCGTGTCATTGCTTGTGGCATTGGCTCTTGGCGCCTGCACCAACGCAAAGGACGTTCTCGAACCCTCTGCCATCACCCCGCCGGCGACCTCGACGCCAGCCCCCCAGGGCAGCGCCGCCGCCGTCCCCGCCCCGTCGCCCGCCGACCCTGCCTCGACCACGTCGGGCGCTCCTGCAACCGCCGCCACACCGGTCACGCCAGCCCAAAGCGCTGGCGTCCTGTCGAAGACCCGCCTGCAGATCGCGCCGATCGTCGGCGCTTCGGTGGAAGCCGCGACGCCGCTGACGGCGGAGCTGCAGACACGTGCCAGGCAGCGCGGCATCACGCTGGCCGGCAGCAGCGACCAGACCGCGACCCATGTGCTCAAAGGTTATTTCTCGGCGATTTCGGAAGGCAAGGACACCACCGTCATCTATGTCTGGGACGTCTACGACCCGGCCGGCAACCGCCTGCACCGCATCAACGGCCAGATGAAGGCGCCTTCGGTCAATGGCGCTGACAGCTGGAAGGCGGTCTCGCCGGCCACCATGCAGACGATCGCCGACCAGACCATCGACCAGTTCGCGGCGTTTCTTGGCGGCAAGGCGGGCTGAGGTGTTGCCGGCCCGCGATGGCGCGAAGCTTTCTTAGGATTAGCCGGCGGATTCCCGATCTCGGCGCTTGCAATACCGGCGCGGGCCGCTAAAAGCCCGGTTAAAGGGCGCAGGCGAGTCCGTCAGGTCTCGCCATCCTCCACCAGGAACCGTGCATGAAACTCTTCGCGGGCAATTCCAACAGGGTGCTGGCCGAGGCGGTCGCCCGCTATCTCAACATCCCGTTGGGCAAGGCCAGTGTCAGGCGCTTCGCCGACCAGGAAATCTTCGTCGAAATCCAGGAAAACGTGCGTGGCGAGGATGTCTTCATCCTGCAGTCGACCTCGTTTCCAACCAACGATCACCTGATGGAACTGCTCATCATGATCGATGCCTTCATGCGTTCGTCGGCCAAGCGCATCACGGCGGTGATTCCCTATTTCGGCTACGCCAGGCAGGACCGCCGCGCCTCCGGCCGCACGCCGATCTCGGCCAAGCTGGTCGCCAACATGATCACCCGCGCCGGCGTCGACCGCGTCTTGACGCTCGACCTGCATGCTGGCCAGATCCAGGGCTTTTTCGACATCCCGACCGACAATCTGTTCTCGGTGCCGGTGATGGCCCGCGACGTGAAGGCGAAATACAAGCAGCTCGGCAATGTCGTGGTGGTATCGCCCGATATCGGCGGCGTGGTGCGTGCCCGCGCGCTGGCCAAGCGCTTCGATGCCCAACTGGCCATCGTCGACAAGCGCCGCGAACGTCCCGGTGAATCGGAAGTCATGAACATCATCGGCGCTGTCGCCGGCAAGGATTGCCTGCTGATCGACGACATCGTCGATTCCGGCGGCACGCTGTGCAATGCCGCCGATGCGCTGCTGGCCAACGGCGCCACCAGCGTCACCGCCTATATCACCCATGGTGTGTTGTCGGGCGGCGCCGTCGCCCGCATCAGCGGCTCGAAGCTGCAGGAACTGGTGATCACCGATTCCATCCAGCCGACGCAAGGCGTGCTCGACGCGCCCAACATCCGCGTCATCTCGATCGCCGACCTGATGGGCGAAGCCATCTCGCGCACGGCGACCGAGGAATCGGTTTCGAGCCTGTTCGACTAGACTCGTCCCGAAACAGCCTCAACCTTCGAAATAGCTGGGACGATCGAGGTCGGCAATCAACCTAGGCTGTGTCGGCTGCCATCCCAGCACATTGCGGGTCTGCTCGCTGGACGCAGGCCAATCCATGCCGAAGAAGTGGCCGAGGAAGCCGAAATGGTCGGCTGCTTCCTCGCGGGTTTTGGACACCACCGGCAGGTTCAGGCGCCGGCCGATGATGTCGGCGATCTCCCGTGTCGGCACGCCCTGGTCGGCGACGCCGTGATACCGGGCTCCGCCGGCCCCCTTCTCGAGCGCCAGCCTGAAGAGCGTGGCGGCGTCGAGCCGGTGCACCGCCGGCCAGCGGTTCATTCCGTCGCCGATATAGGCCGAAACACCCTTTTGACGCGCGATGTCGATCAGCATCGCAACGAAGCCGTGATCGCCGTCACCGTGGACCGACGGTGACAAGCGCACCGCCGAGGCGCGCACACCGCGCGCCGCCAGTGCTTCGGCCGTAACTTCCGAAGCACGGGGATAGGAGGCGGACGGAGGAACAGGCGCGTCGTCCTCGCTCGCCATGCGGCCGGCCGGCGTCACCAGCGCCAGCCCGGAGGTGACGAGCAAGGGCCGCTCGGAGCCTTCGAGCTCCGCCCCAAGCGTCTCGATGGCGCGCCGGTCCGCCTCGCAGCTTGCCGCGAATTTCGAGAAGTCATGATTGAAGGCGGTGTGGATGACGCCATCCGAAAGGGCCGCCCCGCTGCGCAGGCTCTCCAGATCCTCGATATCGCCGCGATGCGCCTCGGCGCCAGCGGCAACGATCGACCTGGCGCCTGCATCCGAACGGGCAAGACCGAGCACCTGATGGCCCGCTTCAACGAGCTCCCGCACAACCGCGGAACCGACAAAACCAGTGGCACCGGTTACAAAAACGCGCATCGCGATTTCTCCTTTGTTTTAGTCAAGGGCCGTATGGGCTGCCCGTTGCCGAAGGAGATACGGGATTGAGGAAATACGATCTATGCTGTAAAATCCGTATTATCTTCGCAATCGTCCGGAATACCCATGGATCCGCTCTCAGACGTGCTGTCGCTGTTGAAGCCGCGCAATTATTTGTCCGCCGGCCTGGAGGCCGGTGGCGACTGGTCGATCCAGTTCCCCGACCAGCAGGCGGCCATCAAATGCGGTGCCGTGGTGTCAGGCGAATGCTGGCTGTCCGTGGAGGGCGTCTCGGATGCAGTCCGGCTGGAGGCGGGTGACTGCTTCCTGCTGCCGCGCGGCCGGCCCTTCCGCCTTGCCAGCGACATGGAGCTGCCGGCGGTCGACGCCCGCACGATCTTTTCTCCTGCCCGCACCGGTGGCGTCACCTCGCACAATGGCGGCGGCGATTTCCTTCTGGTCAGCAGCCGCTTCGCCCTGTCCGGCGACCATGCGGGCGTCCTGTTGCGGATGCTGCCGCCCATCGTCCACATCCGCAGCGACTCGGACCACTCGGCGCTGCGCTGGCCGGTGGAGCGGATGATGCAGGAATTGCGCGAACGGCGGCCCGGTGGCTTTCTCATCGTCGAGCATCTCGCCCACATGATCCTGATCGAGGCCTTGCGCCTGCATATGGCGGAGGGCATCCGAGGCGGCGTCGGCTGGCTGTTTGCGCTGGCCGACAGGCAGATCGGCGCGGCGATCGGTGCCATGCACGACGATCCGGCGCATGGCTGGACGTTGCAGGCGCTGGCCGAGCGGTCCGGCATGTCGCGATCGACCTTTGCGCTGAAATTCAAGGCCATGGTCGGCGCCTCGCCGATGGACTACCTGACGCGTTGGCGCATGCTGCTGGCCGGCGACAGGCTGGCGAGTTCCAGCGATCCCGTTTCCGTCATTGCGCTGTCGCTCGGCTATGAATCCGAAAGCGCCTTCAGCACTGCCTTCAAGCGGGTCATGGGTTGTTCGCCACGCCAACATGGCCGTGGCCGGGCACCGGCTTCCGCCTCACATGGCGGGGAGACCGTCCACACCAGCCTGCCCGAGCCGGTCACGGGTTGAACCGCCGGGCATCACACCGAAATCATGGGCTTTCCAGTCGAAGCGAACCGCTTGGCCGACGAATGCCATCGCCGCTGTCGCGTGCGCCGCGCATATAGCCGCGCGGCGCGGCACCCAGCATGCGCTTGAACATGGTGATGAAGGCCGGCACGCTGTCATAGCCGAGATCGAGTGCCACCCTGGTGATCGGCTCGCCGTCGGCCAGCCGCGGCAGCGCCGCGAACAGGCAGGCCTGCTGGCGCCATGTCGACAGCGACAGGCCGGTCTGGCGTTGGAAGGCGCGGGTGAAGGAGCGGCGGCTCATGCCGGCGGCATCGGCCCACTCGTCGATCGTCGCATGCGGCGAAGGTGCCGCCACGAAGCGCCGGCAGAGCGTCGCCAGCCTGGGATCGGACGGGAACGGCAGGCCGAGCGGCCGTTCCGGCAGGGTCGGGATTTCGTGCAGCAGGAGGTTCATGATCAGCCCGCCACGTCCTTCCAGCACGCCGCCTTGCGGCAACTTCTCGGATTCCACGATCAGGCTGTGCATCAGGTCGGTGACGCCGACGACGCGCAAGCCTTCCGGCAGCCCGGGAATAGCATTCGGCATGACATAGACCGAACGCATCGAGACATCGCCCAGCATCTCGACGGAATGTTCGGTACCGGCCGGAATCCACATCGCGTGATCGGGCGGCACCATCCAGCGCCCATGCCGTGTCGTCACCAGCACGACGCCGACCAGCGCATGCAGCAGCTGGCTGCGGCTGTGGCGGTGTTGCGGCACTTGGTAGCCGTCGGGATATTCGGTCGGCAGGGCCACCGCCGGTCCGACCACTTGCTCCAGCCACTGCCAGCGACTTTCGTGCAATTGACCGGGATCGGCATTGCCGGCGTGAAAGATTTCCCTGCCATGAGGCATTGGGTATGGCCCACTTGCGAAACTATTGGACCAAACCACGAAAGAAGTCGTCTCGCAAGCAGCTTATAAGGCAACCGTCCTCCAAGGCGGGCCGCGAGAGCGTCCGCCATGTTGCCCTGCGGGCATGCCCGCCAAAAAGACCACGGAGCCTGCTTTGACCGATACGACAGCCGCCAGTGTCGCGCCACCCGCAACAGCCAGTCACGCTTCAGCCCAGGCGACGGCCTTCACCGTCATCCTGGCGGTGAGCTTCTGCCATTGCATCAACGACATCATGCAGTCGCTGCTATCGGCCATCTATCCCTTGCTGAAAGAGAATTACGGCCTCGACTTCTGGCAGATCGGCCTCCTGACCTTCACCTTCCAGGTGACCGCGTCGCTGCTGCAGCCGGTGATCGGCATGATCACCGACAAGCGGCCGATGCCCTATTCGCTGCCCTACGGCATGGCGTCGTCGCTGATCGGCCTGGTCGTGCTGGCCTATGCCGGGCATTACACGCTGCTTCTGATCGGCGCCTCGCTGATCGGCATCGGCTCGGCGATCTTCCACCCGGAATCCTCGCGCATCGCCCGCTTCGCCTCCGGCGGCCGGTTTGGCCTGGCGCAGTCGCTGTTCCAGGTCGGCGGCAATTTCGGCCAGTCCATGGGGCCGCTGCTGGCCGCCTTCATCGTCGTGCCCTTCGGCCAGGAAAGCATCGCCTGGTTTGCCGTCGGCTCGCTGATCGGCATCGTCGTGCTGTGGCAGGTCGGCGGCTGGTACAGCCGTCTGCGCGCCGCGCAAGGCAACCGCAAGACAGCAAGCTTCGTCTCGCCCTTCCCGCGCAGCAAGGTGATGTCGGCATTGGCGGTGCTGACGCTGCTGGTGCTGAGCAAGAACGCTTACATCGCCAGCCTTGCCAGCTACTACACCTTCTACTCCATCCATAAGTTCGGCGTTTCGGTGCAGATGTCGCAGGTCA
This sequence comes from Mesorhizobium sp. P2_A8, assembly GCF_056404935.1. NCBI lineage: Bacteria > Pseudomonadati > Pseudomonadota > Alphaproteobacteria > Hyphomicrobiales > Phyllobacteriaceae > Mesorhizobium > Mesorhizobium sp. P2_A8. The sequence continues at coordinate 221,184 of NZ_JBFUDB010000002.1, read as the reverse complement.
TGCTGTTCCTGTTCCTCGGCGCCTCGGCACTGGGCATCCTGCTCGGTGGTCCGTTTGGCGACCGCTATGGGCAGAAGGCGATGATCTGGTTCTCGATCGTCGGCGTGCTGCCCTTCACGCTGGCCCTGCCCTACGCCAACCTCGAATGGACGATGGTGCTGACGGTGCTGATCGGCCTGATCCTGTCGTCGGCCTTCTCCAACATCGTCGTCTTTGCGCAGGAGTTGGTACCGGGACGTGTCGGCATGATCGCCGGCATCTTCTTCGGCTTCGCCTTCGGCATGGGCGGCATCGCCGCCGCCGTGCTCGGCGTCGTCGCCGACATGAAGGGCATCGAGTTCGTCTTCCAGATCTGCTCGTATTTGCCGTTTCTTGGACTGCTGACCGTGTTCCTGCCGAACATGAAGGAAGCCAGGAAGCTGGAGGCGGCGATCAGATAATATCAGCTGGTGTTCGGGACATTGACGTGAGGGCGTGGCAGCTGCCGGGTGAAAAGCCTGCTATTGTTCGAAAACGCACAAATGGCGCTGCTAGGCTGGTCAGCGAACGCCTTCAAGTTGAACATAAGGCACCGGGCTCAGCGCGACTGATCGATGCGCAACGCTCCGAGTGAGGAAAGGCATCTGTTATGTCCCGACTCAAAGGCAAGGCCGCGCTGATTACCGGCGGCACCAGCGGCATCGGCCTGGTGACGGCGCGGCGTTTCATCGAGGAAGGCGCGCGCGTCGCCATCACCGGCACCAATGCGGGCCGTCTCGAGGAGGCGCGCAACTTCTTGGGCGGCGATGTGCTTGTCATCGCCGCCGATGCCGGAGATGCCGCCGCCCAAAGCGACATTGCAGGGCGGATCGGGGAAACCTTCGGCAAGCTCGACGCTCTCTTCCTCAACGCCGGCATCGCCGATCTGCGCCCGCTTGGCGACTGGACCGAGGCAGCGTTCGACAGGAGCATCGATGTCGACCTCAAGGGGCCGTACTTCCTGGTCAAGGCGCTCCTTCCCCTGTTTTCGAACCCGTCGTCGATCATCCTCAGTGGCTCGGTCAACGCGCATATGGGAATGGCAGGAACGCACGTCTATTCGCTGGCCAAAGCAGGCATGATTTCGCTGGCGCGAACGCTGTCTGGCGAACTGATAGGGCGCGGCATCCGCGCCAACGTAATCAGCCCGGGCCCGATCGACACACCGCTCAACGACAAACTTGGGCTGGATCCGGCAGCGGCGAAGGCACGCGCGAAAGCGGTGGTCGGCCTGGTGCCCGCGGGCCGTTTCGGAACCGCCGAGGAAATTGCCAATGCGGTGGTGTTTCTGGCTTCGGACGAATGCCCGTTCATGGTCGGTGCGGAAATGCTGATCGACGGCGGCCTGAGCATTGCCTGAATCGGCAGGGCCTTACACGGATGCACCCGCCACATGGCGGGTGCATCTTTCTGTCTAGCGAAATCCTAGGCCTTGAAGAAGGCCAGCAGGTCGGCGTTGATGATATCGGCATGGGTCGTGGCCATGCCATGCGGGAAACCCTTGTAGACCTTGAGTTCGCCCTTCTTGAGCAGCTTGATCGCCAGCAGCGCCGAGTCGGCGATGGGGACGATCTGGTCGTCGTCACCGTGCATGACCAGCACCGGCACGTCGATTGCCTTCAGGTCCTCGGTAAAGTCGGTCTCGGAGAAGGCTTTGATGCAATCATAGTGTGCCTTGGTGCCACCCATCATGCCCTGGCGCCACCAATTGTCGATGATCCCCTGCGAGACTTCCGCGCCCGGGCGGTTGAAACCATAGAACGGGCCGGCCGGAACATCGCGAAAGAACTGCGCGCGGTTGGCTGCCTGTGCGGCACGGAACCCGTCGAAGACCTCGATCGGCAGGCCGCCGGGATTGGCCGGGGTCTTGAGCATGATCGGCGGCACCGCGCCGATCAGCACCGCCTTAGCGACACGACCACCCGCGCCATACTGGGCGACATAGCGCGCCACCTCACCACCGCCGGTTGAATGGCCGACATGGATGGCGTCCTTGAGGTCCAGATGCGCCGCCAGTGCCGCGACATCGGCGGCATAGGTGTCCATCTCGTTGCCGATATCCGTCTGGGTTGAGCGGCCGTGGCCGCGGCGATCGTGGGCAATGACCCGGTAGCCCTTGGACAGGAAGAACAGCATCTGGGCATCCCAGTCATCGCTGCTCAATGGCCAGCCGTGATGGAAGACAATCGGCTGACCGGTTCCCCAGTCCTTGTAATAGATCTGCGTTCCGTCCTTGGTTGTGATCGTGCCGCTGCCGGAGCCGGGCTTGGATTGCGAGGTCATCTCAATCTCCCTTTGATTGCTGTCGCGATAAACAGTATCGCGATATCTATACGCCTAGCGCAGCTCGCTCCCCTTGTCCATGGGGAATATGTATCGCGATATCATTTTTCGTGGTACCGAGTTGAAGGCCATATCGGCAAGAAGGAATGCGTCGTGCCTCTCCCGTTGGACAATCAGCTCTGTTTCACCCTCTACGCCACCAGCATGGCGATCAATCGCACCTACAAGCCGATGCTGGACGAGATGGGGATCACCTATCCGCAATATCTCGTGCTGAACGCGTTGGGCGAGACCGACGGCATGTCGGTCGGCTCGATCGCCCACCGGCTCGCTTTGGAATCGAGCACGGTCACGCCGCTGGTGAAGCGGATGGAACAAGCCGGGCTGGTGACCCGCCAACGCAGCCAGGTCGACGAGCGCCAGGTGCAGGTCGACCTGACCGCAACCGGACGCGCGCTGCTGGTCCAGTGCAACTGCCTGAATGAGACCCTCATCGAGCGCTCGGGCATGACGCTGGCACAACTCGATGCCCTGAACCGGCAGATCCAGGCGTTGCGCGACGCGTTGACCGGCGACCAAAAAACCCGGATGCCGGAAGGCTGGAAGCAGGCGCGGTGATCAGGTGACGTTTGTTGGACTTCGTCTTTTGACCAATAATGGCCAAACAGCCGTCTGAACCAAAGGCCGCAATGCCGCCGCCCGCGCCGCTATCATGCGGACTTGAGGACCGTAAATGGGCGTTTGCGAATGGTCCGCTTGGCCTGGAAACTGACGGCGGGAGCGGGACGGCCGACATGAAAGCCCTGGACCTTGTCTATGCCGAATTCGCTCATAAGGGCCATCTGCTCGTCGGTTTCCACGCCTTCCACCAGGATTTTGTGGCCGCGATTTCGGACCAGGGTAATGATGTCCTGGAGCATTGCCCTGCCGTTCGGGGTGCTGCAGTCGTGAAGGAACGAGCGGTCGATCTTCACCGTATCGAAATCGATCAGACGAAGCCACGAAAGGCCTGCAAAGCCCGTTCCAAAGTCATCAAGCCATATCTTGATCCCGAGCAGCTTCAGGTCGCTGATGCAGCGAAGAATGTCCGAGTGCATCTCCATCTCCAGCCCTTCGGTGATTTCGAAGGCCAGCCTGCTGCCGGCGACGCCGGTCTCGCCCAAAATGGTCGCGACAGACGTTGCAAAGCCAGGTGTCTTGAGCTGAATTGGAGAGACGTTGACACTCACGACACGGACATGGTCGTCCGCCAAAAGCTCGGCACACACTGTCCTGATTGCCCAGCGCCCGAGTGCCAGGATCGCGCCGGTTCGTTCCGCGACGGGAATGAACAGGCTCGGCGGAACCGATGTTCCGTCCAGCATCTTGAGGCGCATCAGAGCCTCTACGGCCTCAACCCGGCCTGATTTGACATCCTGGATCGGTTGATAAACGAGCGAAACCAGATTCTGGCCAACCGCGATCTTCAGCAGAGCTGCGATATTCTCACTCTCGTCGCTGCTCTGGGGATCGGTCGGGTCAAACAGCCGGGCACAATTCCGACCACCGGCTTTTGCCAGATAGAGCGCGCGATCGGCTTCGTGGATGATCTTCTCCAGCTTGGCGCCCGTCTGCGTCCTGGTGAAGGCAGCGCCAACGCTCACTGTCACAATCGAGACCCCGTCCCGCCGCAGCTCGTGGGTAAGCGCCAGGTTCTCCACCGTGCTGCAAATGGCTTCCGCGAGATCCATGATCTGCTCTTTTTTCTCCACGCGAGCCAGGACAATGAATTCTTCACCGCCGTAGCGGCCGATAGAGCCATTGTACTGCTTGATCATCTCGCTAAGGGCATTGGCGACATGGATCAGGCAACGGTCGCCTTCCTGATGGCCGTAGCAGTCATTGAACTTTTTGAAGAAGTCCACGTCGATGAGGATCGCTCCAAAACTGGTGCCAACCCGCTGCCAGTCGCTCCAGTAATCCCGCAGCTTTTCGTCGATCGCCCGCCGGTTCTCCAGACCCGTGAGTGGATCGGTCCGCGACAGTCTCAGCAGGGCCTTGCCGCGTTCGGTCGCCTCGTTGTGCTGAATTTTGGCTTCCAGGGCATTCAGGAAGACGTTGAAGCGCTCCTCATTCAGTTTCCAGTTCACGTATGAGGTAAACGTGAAGCAAGAGACGTAGAATGTCCCAAACACCATTTTGTAAGTTAGCGTAGAAGGCACAAAGTAGTTTACGATGTACAATATACATAATATTATAGTTGAGGTTATAATAGAAACCTTAAATCTAAATGTGAAGAATAGATTGGCACTCATCATGAAGATGGTGCCGAAGACCATATAGTAGGAGACACTTTCCTTTTCCGCCCCCATGACCGCTGGGGACAACCAGCCGACATAGCCAAAGATAATGGCCCCGGCGCAAGTTATGTCGAGCCATTCCGTCCCGACGCCCCGGCGAAGCTGCTCTTCCAGGATCAAAAGCGCGGTCAGTCCGACCGCGAAGCGCGCCGTGATCGTGTAGGCGGCCACATCGGGAATGAGCAGCAGGTCCGTTGCCGAAAACAGCACATAGATGGCAACGGCCATCCAAAGCCCGGGCCTGGCTTCCCCTCTTCGCGTCGTTTGGGCTTCCGTGCGGTAAAGGGCGCGTAGCTCGTCGGACGCCAGTTCGTAGCGCGGTTCGTACGGTTCCGCATCAACAGCTTCGGCCAATACGGATGCCACGCGTTCGTCCATCACACCAAACCCCGGTTGAAGAGGATCTTGTATTCCGAACTCATCTCTAGCTTCTGCCCCCACGCAGGCCGGCTCCTCGGGACGTGACAGCGATTGCGACGCCGGACAAACAAATGCAATCGCGCAAGACAAGTTTCCGTTAACTCGAACGCGGAATCCGACCCGGAATCTGACTAACGATCGAACATGGTTTGCGGGAAATTAATCATACCGATAAAATGCGTTCGACCCGGCATTGGCAAATGGAGCATTCTACGCAATAAGTTAACTGACTGTTAACTATGGAGTGATGCGTTGCAAACCGTGTTTGATGGCAAAAGCCTGATTACTGCCAAGATGATCGCCAACAGTCTCCGTCGAGGAACGCTTGAGCATCACGGCGAAGCATTCGAAAACGCTCGCGTCGAACTCGCCCTCATTCTCCACGCGACACACCAGCAAATCGAACAGCGAAAGGACCCCGCCGAGATCATTCGCCGTCTGATGTCGTACCTCAACGCGACGCGTTCCAAGGTTCATCCCGACGTTTGGCAAGCATTGATACCGGTGGTGCAGAACCACCCGATCCTGGAGTACTTTCTCGAGGATCCACTGACGCGCTGGTCCTTCAGCAAGCCCAGAGGGTATTCTGGCGACGCGGAGTTGCTCGACTACATCTATTGCGATCCGCACGTGGCCGAGAGCGTGGCAAACGCCTCGGAGATCGGCAAGGCGCTTTATACCCATACCCAGGACGTGCCGTCATGCGTCGCGGCCCGGGAACGACGCGATCTCTTGACCCGGTATGTCGATGAGAGTGCGGCCAAGAACGGACCGCAAACCGAGGTTCTGGCGATCGCGGCCGGCCATCTGCGGGAGGCCAATCGTTCGACCGCCTTGGCGGAGGGCCGCCTCAAGCGTTGGGTTGCGCTCGATCAGGATCCTCAGAGCGTTGGATTGATCGCGCGCGACTTCCAGGGCACCGTGGTCGAGGCCATCGACGGCTCGGTGCGAACCGTGCTCACGAGGGGCCACAAGCTGGGCAAGTTCGACTTGATCTACGCGTCCGGCCTTTACGACTACCTCGCGCACAACGTCGCCGTGAAACTCACGAAAACCTGCCTGCAGATGTTGAAGCCGAACGGGACATTCCTGTTCGCGAACTACGCGGAGGGCAATCCTGACGCCGGATACCGCGAAACGTTCATGGACTGGGTGTTGCTGCTGCGATCGGAGGTCGACATGTGGAACATCGTCAATGCCAGCGTCGACCGCAACGCCGTCAACGCTCAGGTGTTCTTTGGCGAGAACCGCAACGTGCTGTACGCCGTGATCGAAAAGCGCGGCTAGCCTTTGGCTTGCACCTCCGGCCGCCTTCCGCTATAGAGCCGCCACCCGCGTAGACACCCTTGGAGGCAACGCGGCGGAAAGCCGCCTCACCCGGCGGCTTTCGACGTTTACGGCCAAGCACGTTGCCGGCCGCGAACGCTCCAGAACAAACCGAAAGGAAATGCCATGAGCCACGACACTTACGAGCTCAAGGCCGAAGCACGCGAACAGGTCGGTAAGGGGTCCGCCCGTGCAGTTCGCCGCAACGGTAAAGTGCCTGCAGTAATTTATGGTGACAAGCAGCCTCCCCTGGCCATCGCGCTCACCTACAAGGACATCTACTACAAGATCCATGGCGGCGGGTTTCTGACCACGATCGCCACGATCGATGTCGACGGCAAGAAGATCCAGGTCCTGCCGAAGGACTTCCAGCTCGACCCGGTCAAGGATTTCCCTGTCCATGTCGACTTCCTGCGCATCGGCAAGGACACCCAGGTCAATGTCGACGTGCCTGTCCACTTCATCAACGAGGACAAGTCGCCCGGCATCAAGCGCGGCGGCGTGCTCAACATCGTGCGTCACGAAGTCGAGTTCCACTGCCCGGCCAATGCGATCCCGGAATTCATCACCGTCGATCTCACCGGCACCGACATCGGCGATTCGATCCACATCTCGGCGGTCAAGCTGCCGGCCGGTGTGAAGCCTGTCATCTCCGACCGCGACTTCACCATCGCGACGATTGCCGGTTCTTCGGCGATGAAGCCGGAGACGGAAGTCACGGCTGAAGTAGCGACCCCTGAAGCGGCGCCTGCCGCCGAAGAGAAGTAACTCTTTCACGCTCGGAGCAGACGATGCTGCTGTTTGCAGGTCTCGGCAATCCGGGCGCGAAATACGCCGATAACAGGCACAATGTCGGTTTCATGGCGGCGGACGCAATCGCCCGCCGCCATTCCTTTTCGCCCTGGTCGAAGAAGTTCCAGGGCCTGATCGCCGAAGGCACGCTTGCCGGCGAGAAGATTATCCTGATCAAGCCGCAGACCTTTATGAACCTGTCCGGCCAATCCGTTGGCGAAGCGCTGCGCTTCTACAAGCTCGGCCCTTCGGCGCTGACTGTCTTCTATGACGAGATCGACCTTGCCGCCGGCAAGCTGCGGGTCAAGGTCGGCGGTGGTTCCGGCGGCCACAACGGCATCCGCTCGCTCGACCAGCATGTCGGCAAGGACTATCGCCGCGTGCGCATCGGCGTCGGCCATCCCGGCGTCAAGGAAATGGTGCATGGCCATGTGCTTGGCGATTTTGCCAAGGCGGACCACGAATGGCTGGACGTGCTGCTCGACTCGATCGCCGACGACGCCGGATTGCTGTCCAAGGGCGACGACAATTCCTTCATGAACCGCGTGACTCTGGCTTTGCGCGACAAGCTCGTGCCGACCGGCGACGATGACCGCCCGCCGCCCAAGGTGCCGAAGGCCCAGAGCCCAAAAGGCCAAAGCCACTTCCGCCAGGCGCGCCCGCAGCAGCCGGCGGTCAAGCTGCCGGAAAGCGGCCCGATGGCCGCGATGCTGAAGAAACTCTTCGGCAACAAGGACTGAGTGCAGGAGCATGCGGCGTTACAGGGCTTGACGATCATCCGCCCTATCGCCCATAGCCCTGATCAAATTTCGATTTCCCGATAGGACCGGACAAAAATGGGTTTCAAATGCGGCATCGTTGGCTTGCCCAATGTCGGCAAGTCGACGCTTTTCAACGCGCTGACCAGGACGGCGGCGGCGCAGGCCGCCAACTATCCGTTCTGTACCATCGAACCGAACACCGGCGAAGTGGCGGTGCCCGATCCGCGCCTGCAGAAGATTGCGGCCATCGCCAAGTCGAAGGAGATCATCCCGACCCGCATCTCCTTCGTCGACATCGCCGGCCTGGTGCGCGGCGCCTCGAAGGGCGAAGGGCTGGGCAACCAGTTCCTCGCCAACATCCGCGAAGTCGACGCCATCGTGCATGTGCTGCGCTGCTTCGAGGATGACGACATCACCCATGTCGAGGGCCGCATCGATCCCGTTGCCGACGCCGAGACGGTCGAGACCGAACTGATGCTCGCCGACCTCGACAGCCTCGAGCGCCGCATCGTGCAGATCCGCAAGCGCGCCGGCAGCAAGGACAAGGAAGCGACCACCGTGCTGCCGCTGATGGAAGCAGCCCTTGAGTTGCTGCAAGCCGGCAAGCCGACCCGCATCCTGCTCAAGGGCATTGCCGCCGAGGACCTGCGCATCCTGCAGGGACTGAACCTCCTGACCTCGCATCCCGTGCTCTATGTCTGCAACGTGGCCGAGGCCGACGCCGCCACCGGCAACGAGCACACCCGAGCCGTGGAGACGATGGCCGCGGCGCAAGGCGCCAGCACCGTGGTGATCTCGGCCGCGATCGAGGCGGAAGTCGCCCAGCTCTCGGACGAGGAGGAGATGGAATTCCTCTCCTCGCTCGGCCTCGACGAACCCGGCCTGAACAAGGTCATCCGCGCCGGCTACGAGCTGTTGCAACTGATCACCTATTTCACCGCAGGACCGAAGGAAACGCGCGCCTGGACCGTGCACAAGGGTGCCAAGGCGCCGCAGGCGGCCGGTGTCATCCACACCGATTTCGAGCGCGGCTTCATCCGCGCCCAGACCATCGCCTACAACGACTTCATCACGCTCGGCGGCGAAGTGGCGGCCAAGGAAGCCGGTAAGGCGCGCGACGAAGGCAAGGAATATGTCGTCCAGGACGGCGACGTGCTGCTGTTCAAGTTCAACACCTGAACCAGCCAACAGCCTTGGTATCGGCCTCGTGGTCGATCGCGGTCGCGCGCGCCGGGCATGTGGCAACGCTGGCATGCTGACGAAGGTTGCCGTCCCAACCTCTTTCGCACAAGAGGAAGGAGCCTTGGCCTTCGCTGCTTTGGCCTGCCTTGACCTTGTCACATCGCAGGTCTAATCGGCTGGGGCACACGATCGGCGCTTTCGGCGAAAGTGCCCGTCTCTCGTGCAATCCGACATGACGCGTCCGTTCAGAACGCACCCTTTGGCCCCAGCAAGGGAGACCCGGCGATGATCAAGGCCTTCGTCGTGGACAATGACCGCCTGCGCGCCGTCGATGATCTCCTGGCAAACAGCGACACTGTCGTCTGGGCCGACCTGCTCAACCCGACAAAGGAAGAGGAAGCAACCATCGAGAGCTGGCTCGGCGTCGCCATTCCGACGCGCGAGGAGATGGAGGAGATTGAGATTTCGAGCCGCCTCTATGTCGAGGACGGCGCCTACTTCATGACCGCCACCCTGCCTGCCCAGACCGAGATCGACGATCCGCTGATGTCGCCGGTCACCTTCGTGCTGGCCGGCGCCAGACTGATCACCGTGCGCTACCACGAACCGAAGGCGTTCAAGACCTTTCCGCAGCGCGCCGAAAAGGTGGCGACGGGTTGTACCAGCGGCGACACCATCCTGATCGGCTTGCTGGAGGCGATCGTCGATCGCCTGGCCGATATTCTGGAGCGCGCCGGCCGCGACATCGAGGCAATCTCGCGCGATATCTTCGAGGCGAGATCGACCAAGGTTTCCAAGCGCAATCGCGACTTTCAGGAGCTCCTGAAAGCCATCGGCCGCAAGGAGGACATCGCCTCCTCGATCCGCGACAGCCTGATCTCGCTGCAACGCCTCGCCGGCTTTTTCGCTCATGCCTCGACCCGGACCAAGATGAGCAAGGACACCAAGGCGCGCATCAAGACGCTGTCGCGCGACGTGCTGTCGCTCGCCGACCACGCCACCTTCCTGTCGCAGAAGATCAGCTTCCTGCTCGATGCCACGCTCGGCATGATCTCGATCGAGCAGAACGCCATCATCAAGATTTTCTCTGTCGCCGCCGTCATCTTCCTGCCGCCGACGCTGGTCGCTTCGATCTACGGCATGAATTTCGACGTCATCCCCGAGCTGAAATGGGAACTGGGCTACCCCTTCGCCATTGCCATGATGGTGCTGTCGGCGATCCTGCCCTTCTGGTATTTCCGCCGCCGCGGCTGGCTCTGACTGGTCCGCCAAAGGCCGTGCAGCCACGACGTGGCGCCATAGAAATCTCTTGACCAAACGGCGCCCTGCCTGCATCCGGAAACCCCGATCCGAAATCGTGGGTCTATGAACCGGATACCAGACATGACCGCAAAAACCTGGGCCTATGAGGATTTCGTCGAGGGCACATCGCTCGATCTCGGCAGCAAGCTGGTCAGCGCCGCCGAGATCATCGAATTCGCCGGGGAGTTCGACCCGCAACCAATGCATCTTGATGAAGAGGCCGGGAAGGCCAGTATCCTTGGCGGGCTGGCGGCGTCGGGCTGGCACACCTGCGCCATGTTCATGCGCATGCTGTGCGATGCCTTCCTGCTGGACTCCACTTGCCAGGGCGCGCCCGGCGTCGATCAGGTCAAATGGAAGAAGCCGGTCCTGGCCGGCGACATGCTCACCGGCAGCCTGGTGGTCGTTGCCAAGCGCCTGTCGAAATCGAAGCCGCAACTCGGCTTCGTGACGATGCGCAGTGAACTCCTCAACCAGCGTGGCGAAAGCGTCTTCGAGCTCGAGAACTCCGTCATGTTCCTGCTGCGTGATGCCGCCGGGAGCCGTTCATGACCCTCGACGAATTCTTCCGCATCGGCACCACCGTTACCCTGGGCTCGCATACATTCGAGCCCGAAGCGATCAAGGCGTTCGCCCGCAAATACGACCCGCAGATCTTCCATATAGACGAGGAGGCCGCGAAGAAAAGCGTGCTCGGCGGGCTCTGCGCGTCCGGCTGGCACACCGCCGCGACCTGGATGAAACTCAATCTGGAAAACCGCATGGACGCCGAGGTCGCGGCGTGGAGCGGCCCCGGCCCGGTGCCGGAATTCGGCCCCTCGCCCGGCTTCAAGAACCTGAAGTGGCTGAAGCCGGTCTATGCCGGGCAAACCATCACCTTCACGCGCACGGCGCTTTCCCACCGCCCGATCGCATCGCGCCCCGGCTGGCGGCTGCTGGCGCTGCGTTCCGAGGCCTTCGATTCGGCCGGCGACAAAGTGCTGGAGTTCGAAAGCGCCGTATTGGTGAAGGTGGAGTAGCCGGTTCGCGTAAGCGAATTCATCGTGCCAGTGGCACGATGAAGGGCCGACGAACGCCGGGACGCTGCGAAGCAGCGGGGAACCCGGCCGGGCGGTTGAAATCGGTCATCTGCCCTTCGCATAGCTCAGGGCGTTCTAAGCCCAGGGGAGAAGGTAAGAAGCGCCACTCAGTGGCCTTCAAACCCGATCAGCGTCCTCACCGGCACACCGAGCGCTTCGAGCTTGGCGCGGCCGCCAAGGTCCGGCAGGTCGATGACGAAGCAGGCGGCAAGGATGTCGGCGCCGATCTGGCGCAGCAGCTTGACCGCCGCTTCCGCGGTGCCGCCGGTGGCGATCAGATCGTCGACCAGGATCACCTTCTCGCCGGGTGAGACGCCGTCCTTGTGCATCTCCATCTCGTCCAGCCCGTATTCCAGGCTGTAGGCGACGCGCACCGTCTCGAAAGGCAGCTTGCCCTTCTTGCGGATCGGCACGAAGCCGGCCGAGAGCTGATGGGCGACGGCGCCGCCTAGGATGAAGCCACGCGCTTCGATGCCGGCGATCTTGTCGATCTTCTGGCCGGCATAGGGATGCACCAGCTCGTCGATGGCGCGGCGGAAGGCGCGAGCATTGCCGAGCAGCGTGGTGATGTCGCGAAACAGGATGCCGGGCTTGGGATAGTCCGGGATGGTGCGGATCGCGGCAAGCAGTGTGTCTTCGAGGGAGGATTTCATGGTTCGAGATTACCTGAAACGGAGGTTCTTGCGCGACAATTGTTCGATCGAACTGCAGCCCATCAGCTTCATTCCGCGTTCGATCTCGACCCGCATCTGTTCGAGCGCCCGTTCGACGCCTGGCTGGCCGGCCGCCGCCAGCGGAAACAAATAGTAGCGGCCGACGCCGACCGCCTTGGCGCCGAGCGACAGCGCCTTCAGCACATGCGTGCCGCGCTGCACACCGCCATCCATGATGACGTCGATCCGGTCGCCGACCGCATCGACGATCTCGGCAAGCTGGTCGAAAGCCGCTCGCGAGCCATCCAGTTGGCGGCCGCCGTGGTTCGACAGCACGATGCCGCTGCAGCCGATCTCGACGGCGCGCCTGGCATCCTCCACCGACATGATGCCCTTGAGGCAGAACGGGCCCGACCATAGCCTGACCATCTCGGCGACATCATCCCACGTTATCGACGGATCGAGCATCTCGGTGAAATAGCGGCTGATCGACATGGTGCCGCCCCCCATATCGACATGCTCGTCGAGCTGCGGCAGCTTGAAGCCCTCATGCGTGAAATAGTTTAGCGCCCAGCCCGGCTTGAGCGCGAACTGCGTCATCCCGGCCAGGTTGAGCTTGAAGGGAATGGCAAAGCCGGTGCGTTTGTCGCGCTCACGGTTGCCGCCGGTGATGCTGTCGACGGTCAGCATCATCACTTCGACGCCAACCTCCTTTGCCCGCTGCATCATCGCCCGGTTGAGGCCGCGATCCCGGTGGAAGTAGAACTGATAGACCTGCGGGCCGCTGCTGATCCTGCGCACCTCCTCGAGGCTGATGGTGCCAAGAGAGGACACGCCAAACATCGTCCCGTATTTGGCGGCGGCCTTGGCGACCGCCCGCTCACCCTGATGATGGAACAGCCGTTGCAAGGCGGTCGGCGAGCAGTAGACCGGCATCGCCAGCTTCTGGCCCATCACCGTCACCGACATGTCGATCTCGCTGACCCCGCGCAGGACGTTGGGAACCAGGTCGCAGGTCTCGAAGCTTTCGGTGTTGCGGCGATAGGTGACCTCGTCGTCCGCCGCGCCGTCGATGTAGTTGAAGATCGGCCCCGGCAGCCGTTGCTGCGCCATGCGGCGGAAGTCGGAAAAATTGTGACAGTCGCTGAGCCGCATCATCGATTCCAAATGCCATGGTGAGGCGAGCCGTCGCCATCGTTTCCTGCGTCGAATATCAACCGGAAGTCATCGTGCCAACGGCCTAATTGCCAAGCTGCCGCCCGAGCCCTGGCCGCGAGCACAAAAAGGGGCGCCCGAAGCGCCCCTTTCATCGAAAATCGACTGCCGGCGAAGATCACATGCCGAGATCGGAACGAAGCTCGGCCTTGGCCACCTCGTATTCGGCTTTGAAGTCATCCCGGTTGAGCAGGACCGCGGCAATGACGTTGCCCGAAATCTTGCCCATCTCGATATCGGAGGCGTAATGGATGCCGCCGACCTCACGATTGTGGGCGTATTCAGCCGCACGCGCCATGATCGCGGCGCGCTTTTCCGGAACCATGTCGGACAGGATGATGCCCATCATCGTGCCGACGGTCGCGTGGCCCGAAGGCCACGAACCGGAGCTCGACAGCTTGACCGCGGGCTTGACGAGGTCGCTGAGCTGGTGCGGACGCGGACGCTTCCAGACATCCTTGGCCGGATCAACGACAGCGCCTTCTGTGGCCACCACGCGATCGAAGAAAGCGCTGAATTTCGGCAGTGTCTCCTTGTTGAATCTCGGCCCCATGACGTTGGCGAAGCGCCAGACATTCTCCTCGGCATCGGCAACGGCGCTGGCCACCATCTCGGGCGTGCGCGTCACCTGCAGCGTCAGCACCTCGCCGAGTTCGGCCTTGGTCTGCGCCGAATCGTTTGCCGGCGGCGGCGGCAGGATCATCGTCAGGTCGATATCCTTGCTGGTGACGAAGGGCTGGGCGTCTTCCGCTTGCGCGGCCGAGCCGACGATGAGCAGCAGCAGGCCTGCCGCGAGCGATGCGTATCTTTTCATGGGTGCGATCCTTTGATGAGAGCGGCACAGGATCGCCAGACGCAAGTGACGGCCATGTGACACCACCGCTCTCCACAAATGCAAAAGGGCGCCTTTCGGCGCCCCTTGCGATCACATGGCTGTGTGCGGCTTAGTGCGCCACGCCTTCCCACACCTTGCGCTTGGTGAGATAGACCAGCGCGCCGAACAGGAGCAGAAACACCAGCACGCGGAACCCGGTCTTCTTGCGGTCTTCCATGTGCGGCTCGGCCGCCCACATCAGGAAGGCCGACACGTCACGGGAATACTGGTCAACGGTCTGCGGCGCGCCGTCGTCATAGGTCACCTGGCCGTCGGAGAGCGGCTTGGGCATTTTCAGCGACACGCCGGACATGAAGTACGGGTTGTAGTGGGTGCCTTCCGGTATCACCATGCCGGCAGGCGGCGTCTCGTCGTAGCCGGTCAGCAGCGAGTGGATGTAGTCGGGCCCGCCCGCGGCATACTGGGTGAAGATGTCAAAGACGAATTGCGGAAAGCCGCGCTCGACGCCGCGTGCCTTGGCCAGCAGCGACATGTCGGGCGGAGCGGCGCCGCCATTGGAGGCAGCGGCGGCTTCCTCGTTGGCGAAGGGCGCCGGGAAATGGTCGGACGGCTTGCCGGGGCGGTCGAACATGTCGCCGGCATCGTTGGGGCCGTCATGGATCGTGTACTCGGCCGCCAGCGTCTTGATCTGGGCGTCCGAATAGCCGAGGTCCGAAAGCGTGCGGAATGCCACCAGATTCATCGAATGGCAGGCCGAGCAGACTTCCTTGTAGACCTTCAGGCCGCGCTGCAGTTGCGCCTTGTCATAGGTGCCGAACGGGCCGGTAAAGCTCCAGTTCATCTCCTTCGGCTCGTCGATCGGGAAATGCGTCGGCGCGGCCGCGTTGTGTGCCTCTTCGGCGGCGATCGCCCAAGTGGCTGCGGCCCCAGTGCCGGCGGCCACAAGGCCGATCAGCGCCAGCGAGGTGAGAATCTTCTTCATGCCAAATCCCCTTAGATTCTCTACCGCTCAGCCCTTGGTCTCTGGTGCGGCCGCTGCACCCGCCGGATGCCCGCTGCCGCCCTTGTTCTTCTCGAGCACAGCCTCGGTGATCGAGTTCGGCAGCCTTCGCGGCGTCTCGATCAGGCCGAGCACCGGCAGCGCAACCAGGAAGAAGGCGAAGTAGAACAACGTCGCCATCTGCGCCATAAACACATAGCTGCCTTCGGCAGGCTGCGAGCCCAGCCAGCCAAGCAGGATGGCATCAGCCACGAACAACCAGAAGAACAGCTTGTACCAGGGCCTGTAGACCGCCGAACGCACCTTGGAAGTGTCGAGCCATGGCACCAGGAAAAGCATGACGATGGCGCCGAACATGCACAGCACGCCGCCGAGCTTGGAGTTGATCGGCCCGACATTGAAGGTGATGGCGCGCAGGATCGCGTAGAACGGCAGGAAGTACCATTCCGGCACGATATGGGCCGGCGTCTTCAGCGGGTTGGCGACCGTGTAGTTGTCGGGATGGCCGAGATAGTTCGGCAGGTAGAAAACGAAATAGGCGAAGAAGAACAGGAACACGATCATGCCGAACGCGTCCTTGATGGTCGCGTAAGGGGTGAAGGCGACGGTGTCGGTCTTCGACTTGACCTCGATGCCGGTCGGGTTCGACTGGCCGACGACATGCAGTGCCCAGACGTGCAGGACGACGACACCGGCGATCATGAACGGCAGCAGGTAGTGCAGCGCAAAGAAGCGGTTCAGCGTCGGATTGTCGACGGCAAAGCCACCGAGCAGCAGCTGCTGGATCCATTCGCCGACCAGCGGGATGGCGCTGAAGAAGCCGGTGATGACGGTGGCGCCCCAAAACGACATCTGGCCCCAAGGCAGCACGTAGCCCATGAAGCCGGTCGCCATCATCAGCAGGTAGATGATGCAGCCGAGGATCCACAGCAGCTCGCGCGGCGCCTTGTAGGAGCCGTAATAGAGGCCACGGAAGATGTGGATGTAGACGGCGATGAAGAAGAACGACGCGCCGTTCGAATGCATGTAGCGCAGCAGCCAGCCCGAATTCACGTCGCGCATGATCTTTTCGACCGAGCCGAAGGCGAGATTGGTGTCAGCCGTGTAGTGCATGGCAAGCACGATGCCGGTCAGGATCTGCGCCACCAGCATGATCGCCAGGATGCCGCCGAAGGTCCACGCATAGTTCAGGTTGCGTGGCACCGGATAGGCGATGAAGCTGTCATAGACCATCCGCGGCAGCGGCATACGGGCGTCGAACCAGCGTTCGATACCGGTCTTGGGCGTATAGGTCGAGTGTCCCTCGCTCATCGAAATATCCCCTGCCTCAACCGATAAGGATCTTGGTATCGGAAATGAATTTGAATACCGGCACCGCCATGTTCTCGGGCGCCGGGCCTTTGCGGATGCGGCCGGCCGTATCGTAAACCGAGCCGTGGCACGGGCAGAACCAGCCGCCGAAATCGCCTTCCTGGCCGAGCGGAATGCAGCCCAGATGGGTGCAGACCTGAACCATGACCATCCAGGCTTCCTTGCCGGGCGTGGTGCGGTTGGCGTCGGTCGCCGGCGCATCGGCTGGAAGGTTCGCGTTGCGCGCGATCGGATCCTTGAGGTCTGCCAGCTTGACCGCCTCGCCGTCCTTCATCTCCTGCTCTGTGCGGTTGCGCACCACGACAGGCTTACCACGCCATTTGACGATCAGCGACATGCCCGGCGTCAGCGAGGCGACGTCGACCTCGACGGAGGCCAACGCCAGCGTCGAGGCGTCGGGGCGCATCTGGTCGATGAACGGCCAAGCGAAGGCACCCGCGCCGACCACTGCGGCCATGCCGGTGGCGACGTAGAGAAAATCACGACGGTTGGGATCCTGGATGTCGGTTGCGCTCACGGGTGCCTGATCCTTTCGCCTCTTCCGCGCCGGTGGCTGAGCCTTGTTCCCCGCTCAATTGCGCCAACCCGACTGCGCATGGCGAACAGGCTTGCGAATTCCTCCGGCATTTGGACTTCGGTTTATGCGTGAAGCCCGTTTTTGTCCAGACGGGTGAAGGCACAAGGGCAGATTGTCGCGGGGACAAAATCCGCCGCCTGGCACCGCGATGCCGAATGGCCGCCGAAGATCGCTAAACAACAGGGAAACAACCGCAATTCCGGGCTTCGCCGCCACCTCGACACCCGACACGGGCCTGGTCTATCCTCGCCGCCATGGCACACGTCATAGACCGCGACACTTGGGCTGTTCGCTCCGACCGCTGGAAGGGCGAGCTGCAATGCGGCGCCTACGGTTCGAACTCCTGCCTGATCTTCAACTATCTGCCTGATGTCGGCGGCGGTCCGCGGCTGCACGCGCATCCCTACGCAGAGATCTTCATCATCCGCCAGGGCACCGGCCTGTTCACGGTCGGCGACAAGGAGATCGAGGCATCCGCAGGCCAGATCGTGATCGTTCCGCCCAACATGCCGCACAAATTCACCAATCTCGGCCCAGGTCCGCTGGAAACGACCGACATTCACGAGAACGGCAGTTTCATCACCGAATGGCTTGAGTGACCATGATCCCGAAAAGTGGAAACCGGTTTTCGCTGGAGATCATGGTCGAACAAACAGACAGATAGAGCTATTTCGCGCCAAGCCTGACCAGTACCGCCTTCGGGATGTTGTATTCGCGGATGACGGCGTCGTGCTTGCGCAAGCCGCACAGTTCGCGCTGGATGAAATAGCCGTGCACCGCTTCGGCGGCATCCTTGAGAAGCCTGGGGCGCAGCTGCTCGTCGCCATTGTCGCGCAGCCTGGCCAGCGTTTCCTCGACCCGCTGGCCGGCGCGGCCGAGTGCGGCCGCCTTCTCGGCGAGGATCTCATGGCCGAGCGCATCAAAGGCGGCTTCGGCGGCAGAGGCGCCGGCGAGATGAGATGGCGGACGCAGCGACATTTCAGCCCCCTTTCCCAAAAATCATGCGGTGTGTGACGAATTCTTCGCCCGCCACCGGCAGAAAGCCAAGCCGCTCATAGAAAACGAAGGCTTCTTGCGGTGCGCGGGTGTTCAGCACGGCGAAATAGGAACGGGCCCTGTCGATGACGGTCTCGACCAGCATACGGCCAAGGCCGGTTCGGCGGTGACGCGCACTGACGAACAGGTGCCGGACCCGGCCCTGGTCCCCGCCCTCGAAATAAGGATCGATGTTCAGCCCGCACACGCCGGCGAGTTCCCGGCCATGCCATGCCCCGTACAGCGCCTCGCCCCGCTTCAGGAACTTGTTGCGGCCGGCTGCCCAGCCATCTGCCAGGCGCACCAGCATCCAGTAGCCTTCCAGCCGGCTTTCTTCCTTCAGCGCGTCGAACGCCGGCGTGGTTGGCCGGAGCCGCTTGAGCACGTAGCTGCCCTCCGCCGATCCAGCCATATCCTCACTCCGCCGGCCGCGTCTCTTCGAGCACGCTGTCCTCATGGTAGAGGAAGCCGCCGGACTGCCGCTTCCACAGCCGCGCATAGAGCCCGTCGAGCGCCACCAGTTCGTCATGCGTGCCTTGCTCGACGATACGTCCGCCGTCGAGCACCACGAGCCGGTCGAGTGCCGCGATGGTCGACAGCCGGTGGGCGATGGCGATGACCGTCTTGTTCTCCATCAGCCGCGTCAAATTCTCCTGGATCGCCGCCTCGATGTCGGAATCCAGCGCCGACGTTGCCTCGTCGAGGATCAGGATCGGCGCGTCCTTAAGGAAGACGCGGGCGATCGCCACGCGCTGGCGCTGGCCGCCCGACAGTTTGACGCCGCGCTCGCCGACAAAGGCCTCGTAGCCGGTACGGTCCCTGTTGTCGCGCAAGGTCTGGATGAACTCGTGCGCTTCGGCCTTCCTGGCCGCCGCGATGACTTCGGCGTCGGTCGCGTCAGGCATGCCGAGCTTGATGTTGTCGCGCAGCGAACGGTGGAACAGTGCCGTGTCCTGACTGACGACGCCGATATTGGCGCGCAGCGAATTCTGCGTCACATCGGAAACGTCCTGACCATCGATGGTGATCGACCCGCTTTCCAGATCGTAGAGCCGCAGGATCAAATTGGCGAGCGTGGTCTTGCCGGCGCCGGATGGTCCGACCAGCCCGACCTTCTCGCCCGGCCGCACGACGAGGTCGATGCCGTTGAGCACGCCGAACCCCTTGCCGTAATGGAATTCGACATTTTTCACCTCGATGCGGCCACCGGTAACCACGAGCTCTTTGGCGTCGGGCGCATCGGTGAGGCCGAGCGGCTGCGAGATCAGCGCCTTGGAGTTTTCCAGCACGCCGAGATTCCGCAGTATGCCGTTGAGCTGCATCATCAGCCGGCCGAGCAGCATGTTGAGCCGAAGCACGAGCGACAGCGTGAAGGCGACCGCGCCCACGGTGATCGAGCCTTCGAGCCAGAGATAGACGGCAAAGCAGCCGATCGTCGTGATCATGATGCCCGACAGCGTCGTCAGCGCCATGCGCACGCCGGTCAGCCGGCGGGTGAACGGGCGCAGCGCGTCGAGATAGATGTCGAAACCGTTCTTGATGTAGCGGTCGTCGCCGTCGGCCGAGAACAGTTTCAGCGTCTGCACGTTGGAATAGGAATCGACGATGCGGCCGTTGATCATCGAGCCGGCCTCGGCGGTTTCCTCGGCATGCTTTCGGATTGCCGGCACATAGAGCTTGGCCAGCCAGCCGAAGGCGGAGATCCAGATGACCACCAGCCCCGCCAGCCTGAGATCCAGGCCGGCGACCAGCGCCAGCGTCGTCACCGTATAGACGATCATGAACCAGACGACCTCGATGAAGCTTTCCATCAGGTCGCCGGTGGCTTGCCCCGCCTGCCAGACTTTGGTGGCGATGCGGCCGGCGAAATCATTCTGGAAGAAGGCGTAGGACTGGCGCGACACGTGGCGGTGCGCCTGCCAGCGCACCAGATTGTAGAAGCCGGGCGTGATCGTCTGCTCGTCGACCAGTGCCGACAGGCCGACGACGATGGTGCGGATGACCAGCACCACCGCGATCATGAACACCAGTTCAGGACCGGCGGCGGTCCACAGCGCGTGCCAGCTGCGCTCACTGGGAAGCTGGTCGAGAATATCGACCAGCCGCCCGACGAAGTAGAACAGGCCGGCCTCGACCAGCGGCGCGATGCCGCCGATGACCAGCATGGCGAAAAAGGCGAACTTCGCCTGGCCGACATAGTGCCAGAGAAAACCGCCGACGCTGGTCGGTGGCCGAAGATTCGCGGGCTCCCTGAACGGATAGACCCAGTTCTCGAACCAGCGATAGACGGCAGTCATCATTCGGCAGCTTGGCCCTTTGCAAGTGCGTCATTGGCGACGTCGGCCGGGCCATCCTCGAGCAGGAAGCCGCCCGACTGGCGCTGCCAGAGCTGCGCATAGAGCCCGCCGCTGGCGACGAGCTCGTCATGAGAGCCTTCCTCGATGACCCTGCCCTTGTCCATCACCACCAGCCTGTCCATCGCCGCGATGGTCGACAGCCGGTGCGCGATGGCGATGACGGTCTTGCCTTGCATGAGCTTGTAGAGATTCTCCTGGATCGCCGCCTCAGCCTCGGAATCGAGCGCCGACGTCGCCTCGTCAAGGATAAGTATCGGTGCGTCCTTCAACATAACGCGAGCAATGGCGATGCGTTGCCGCTGGCCGCCGGACAATTTGACGCCGCGGTCGCCGACATGGGCGTCGAACCCTTTGCGGTCATTGGCATCCGAAAGCCCGGCGATGAAGTCCAGCGCCTCGGCGCGCCGTGCTGCCTCGACAAGCAGTTCGTCGCTGGCATCTGGCCGGCCATAAAGGATGTTCTCGCGCACGGAGCGATGCAGCAGTGAGGTGTCCTGCGTCACCATGCCGATCTGGGCGCGCAGCGAATCCTGTGTCACCGCGGCGATCTCCTGACCGTCGATCAGGATCTTGCCGCTCTCCAAGTCGTAGAAACGCAGCAGAAGGTTGACCAGCGTCGACTTGCCGGCGCCCGAGCGGCCGACGATACCGACCTTCTCGCCGGGCTTCACCGTCAGCGACAGGCTCTCGATGACACCCTTCTGCTTGCCATAGTGGAAGCGGATGTCGTCGAAGCGGATCTCACCCCTGGAGACGGCAATGTCCTTTGCACCCGGCCGGTCCTCGACCAGGCGTGGCAGCGAGATCGAGGCGATGCCGTCCTGCACCGTGCCGATGTTCTCGAACAGGCCCGACATCTCCCACATGATCCACTGCGACATGCCCCACAGCCTGAGCACCAGCCCGATGACCACGGCGACCGCGCCGATCGTCACCGACTGGCCGAGCCACAGCCACAACGACAGCGCGGTGACCGAAAACAGCAGCAGCGAATTCATGATGTAGAGCAGGCCGTAGAGCACCGTCACCAGCCGCATCGACCGGTAGACAGTGTCGAGGAAGCCGGCCATGCCCTCCTTGGCGAAGGACGCCTCGCGGCGAGCATGGCTGAACAGCTTGACCGTCTGGATGTTGCTGTAGCTGTCGACGACGCGGCCGGTCATGGTCGAGCGCGCATTGGCCTGTGCCTCGCCGACCTTGCCCAGCCGCGGGATGAAATAGCGCAGCAACAGGATGTAGCTGATGAGCCAGACAACAAGCGGCGTCGCCAGCCGCCAGTCGGCCGAGCCGACGATGAACAGCATGCCAAGAAAATAGACGATGACGTAATTCAGTACATCGATCAGCTTGATGACGCATTCGCGCACGGCGAGCGCCGTCTGCATCAGCTTGGTGGCGATGCGGCCTGCGAACTCGTCCTGGTAGAAGCTCATCGATTGTTTGAGCAGGTAGCGGTGCACCTGCCAGCGGATGCGCATGGGATAGTTGCCCATCAGCGTCTGCTGGTTGAGCAGCGAATGGAGCCACACCGTGCCCGGCAGCGCGAACAACACGATGAAAGCCATGCCGGCGAGTTTCCAGGCTTCGGTCTGAAGGAAAGTCTCGCGATTCTGGCCCGACAGCCAGTCGACGATGCGGCCGAGGAAGCCGAACATCCACACTTCCGCGATGGCGATCGCCGTCACCAGCACCGCGTCGATAAGGATATAGGGCCAGGCGCCGCGTGTGTAATGCACGCAGAAGGCCACCAGCGTCTTGGGCGGCTCGACCGGTTCCGCTGCCGGGAACGGATCGAGCCTTTTTTCAAACCAGCCAAACAACATAGATCATGCTCACAAATCTGTTTCCGCTTACGCGGCACGCGAACGTACGATGTCCCCGGAACGCATGGCGTCGCTGGCCGACGGACCGGAATCATCCGGGCCGTCGGCCTTGCTTTGCGCAATATAGGGGCTCGCGGGCATTTCGCCGACAGGCTCTTTTGCTGATCCTGACGGCGTACTGTCCACGATCCGGAGCTTCGGCCCGGGCCGCATCAGTCGGATCAGCCGACGCACCAGCGACGGCCGGCTGTGGTCGGGAACCGCGCGCGAGAAATCGACATCCGGCAGCATGCCGCGATGCGGCCGGCGGCGGACTTCGGCATGAACCGCCGACGAATAGGTTTCTCCGATCAGCAGTGCCCAGGTCGCCATTTTCCGGTCGTGCAGGCTCCTGGAGCCAGGTATTCTGTAGGGATCGAACATCGGCCCGTCCTCCGTGTGAAAATAGAGATAAAAGGGCGAATCCATATCGTCCGCCGGCATTCGGCCGGAGGCATGGATTGCGTCGGTCGAGACATGACGGCGAGCGTCGGTCCGGACTCGTTCAGGTTGGGCGGTCAGCCCCTTTGACAGTTTGAAAAACATCGCAGGATTCCTTCGAGAGCCGAAAAAGCGTTTCGGCGGGAATCGGTGCGATCAAGTCTTAGAGCGTCAGGAGAATCGTCGTACCGAAACCGCCGTGGGGCGTACAAGCCCACAAGAGGGGCGCTGGATGTGCATGGTCATCATGAATTTCCCCTCCATCGGTTCGGGTTGACAATGGTCGGCATATACAAGACTTCGCAGAAAATGGCCACCCGCAGGTCCAGCAATTTCCAAAACCGCGAGCCCGCTGTGGCCGATCTGCCACTTATTAGAAGGACGCGGAAATGAACGATCGTCTTCGCATCGCGCTCTATCAGCCTGACATCGCCGGCAACACCGGAACAATCCTGCGCTTCGCCGCGTGCCTCGGACTTGACGTCGACATCATCGAACCGGCCGGCTTCCCGCTCTCCGACCGGGCGCTCAAGCGAGCCGGCATGGATTACCTCGAAATGGCTGATCTGACCCGGCATGTCGACTGGCACGCCTTCGAGGATTGGCGCAAGGCCGGCGCGCGCCGGCTGGTGCTTCTGTCGACCAAGGCCGCGATTCCCTATACGAGCTTCCGTTTCGCCAGTGGCGACATCCTTTTGTTCGGCCGCGAATCCGCAGGCGTGCCGGATCCCGTCCATCAGGCGGCGGATGCGCGGCTGACCATCCCCATGCAGGGGGCGGCGCGCAGCATCAACGTCGCGCTTTCCGTCGCTATGGTGGCGGGCGAAGCCCTCCGGCAGCTTGGCTAGGAGTTCGCTGTCAACTCCCGTCATCTTGACCCAGGCGCACATCGCCGTCTCCTTCGTTTGCACATCCAGGCCTTCTTCGCTACAAGCTCAACTTAACTTGAGGTCAAGCGGAAATATTGGAGCGGAAAAGTAGCGATGGCGCCGGTAACGGAATTGACGGTCGGCCAGGTGGCTATGCGCAGCGGGGTGGCAGTGTCGGCGCTGCATTTCTATGAAGCCCGCGGCCTGATCCGCAGCCACCGCACATCGGGCAACCAGCGCCGCTACGCCCGCGACGTGCTGCGCCGGGTGGCGATCATCAAGGTCGCGCAGGAGGTCGGCATCTCACTGGCCGAGATCGGCGCGGCCTTGGCATCCCTGCCCGAAGGCCGCACGCCGACGCGCGACGACTGGAACCTTTTGTCGACCGCCTGGCGCGACGGGCTCGATCACAAGATCGCCCAGCTCAAGAAACTGCGCGACGGGCTGACCGACTGCATCGGCTGTGGCTGCATGTCGATCGACAAATGCCCGCTGCGGAACAAAGGCGACCGGCTGGCAAGGCAAGGCACCGGCGCGAGGCGGCTTATGGCTGGCTGAGCCCCCTTTGTCGGGGAGCATGCCGCACTTCAGTCCGCCGCCGGCAACCGCCTGATGGTGAACTCGATCAGGTCGCCCGGCCGCTCGAACCAGCTTTCGATCTCGGTCCAGTAGGCCTGCTTGGGAAACCGTTCGAACCATTCCTTGGCCTTGAGACGCGCATCTGAACGCGGCAGGACGAAGGTCTCGCGCAGAAAACCGTCCCGCGGCATGCGCACGCGCTCAGCCCGGCTTTGATCGAGCCTCTTCTTCAGGCCATCCAGCGGCGGTCTTGCCGGGGTGCGCACGAAACAACTCCCTTGCACCTTAATGACACTTGACCCTTGCCCCTAAGAGATTAGGGATCGCGCCGGCAAAAGACGAGTCATTTGTAGGGACTAGCTGCCCACAACCGGAGACGGCACTTGGAACGACCTGAAATACCGGCAGGACTGCCCGCCGACATCGAACAGCAGAAGATGAAGGCGCGCCTGTGGTTCGAGGCGCTGCGCGAACGCATCTGCGGCGCCTTTGAGCAGATCGAGGAGGATCTTGGCGGTCCGCTGGCCTCGTGGTCGCCGGGCCGTTTCGAAAAGACGCCGTGGGAACGCGATCAAGGCAAGGGCGGCGGCGGCACCATGTCGATGATGCATGGCCGCGTCTTCGAGAAGGTCGGCGTCCACACTTCGACGGTCTTTGGTGAGTTCTCACCCGAATTCAGGAAGCAGATGCCCGGCGCCGAGGAAGACCCGCGCTTCTGGGCATCCGGCATTTCGCTGATCGCACACCCCTGGAATCCCAATGTTCCGGCTGTGCACATGAACACGCGCATGGTCGTCACGTCTAGCCAATGGTTCGGCGGCGGCGCCGATTTGACGCCGGTGCTCGACCGCCGCCGCACCCAGGACGATCCCGATACCATCGCCTTCCACCGGGCCATGCAGTTCGCTTGCGAGAAGAGCCCCGAGGTCGCCGACTATCCGAAATTCAAAGCATGGTGCGACGAGTATTTCTATCTGCCGCACCGCAACGAGCCACGCGGCACCGGCGGCATCTTCTTCGACTGGCTGCATTCGGGCGAGGACAAGGGCGGCTGGAATGCCGATTTCAACTTCGTCCAGGATGTCGGCCGCTCCTTTCTCGTCGTCTACGGCCACCTCGTGCGCGCCAACTTCAACGAGAACTGGACCGACGGCGACCGTGACGAACAACTCATCCGCCGTGGCCGCTACGTTGAATTCAACCTGCTTCACGATCGCGGCACCATCTTCGGCCTGAAGACCGGCGGCAATGTCGCGTCGATCCTCTCCAGCCTGCCGCCCGAGGTCCGCTGGCCGTAACAAAATGGTGAGCGCAATGTGAGCCGCATTGATGTCTCATTTGCTCGAAATGGGCAGGGAATGTGGCACGCAGCATCCCAAAAAATTTCTTTTTCGTCTAATAGGCGATTGAAAAGACTGGCCTATTTGTTGCGCCGGGTCGGGAAGCGCCGGCGGTTCGCCCGAGCGCAATTCCAGGAAACGAAACCGGTTTCCGTCCTGAATTGCGTCAAGACGAAAGCGAACCGCGACCCGACGCGACCGGACGGCCCAAGACGATGCGGGACATCTTCGTCAAATTCGTCAAAAGGATGCCCGCCTTCCCCAGGAGTACTTCGCAATGCGCAAGATCATTGTTTCGGCTGCCGCCGCTGCCCTTCTCGCCTCCGGTTCGGTGGCATTCGCCGCCGTCAAGCACACCACCGGAACGATCAAGACCTTTGACGCGACGGCCATGAGCCTGGTCCTCGATGACGGATCGTCTTTTACGCTTTCCAAGACCTTCAAGGATCCTGGCCTGCAGGTCGGTGAAAAGGTCCGCGTCTCATGGGAGATGAGCGGCAAGAACAAGGTTGCCGAGGCCGTCAAGGTTGCAAAGTGACGGCCTGACTGCCACGGCAGGACGAGACGATGTCTGGTCCTGTCTCGGGGTAGCGCAAAAAGGCGGAGCAGCTGCTCCGCCTTTTTGCCGTTGACCGCAACCAATACCACCCCATCTGTGTTATGGTTTTCACCCTGCTCCCGTTTCGAAGATTCAACCCTGGACCATGAGCCAAAAAAGTATCGGAGCCTCAGGCTCCACGGAGGAAAAGGAGAAATCCCATGAAGCAATTTCACTGCGGGTCGCTGGTTCCCGGCTGTGACTGGCACACGCGTGCCGACGAGGAGGCCGAGGTCATGCGCCGCGCCGTCGAGCACATGCGCGAGACGCATGGCGAGACGGTCATCCGCGAGACGATGATCGAGGCGATCCGCTCCCGCATCGAGAAGGCCCGCGACGCGGCGTGATTCCAGCAATTCCCGGAAAAGTGTCCCGCGGTCTTTCTGTCCGGAATTGCGTTTGACAGATACTCTAACCGGCTTTTAAGGCTTCTGCGGCGCGTTCAAGCAACGCACCGCGATCGGGCGCAAATCCCGCTTCGACCCATTCCGCCTCAAGGTTCTTGAGGATTTCGCCAAGCTTCGGCCCTGGAACTGCCCCGAGCGCGGTCAGATCGGCGCCCTTTAGCGGAAACAACGGTTTTTCCCATTTCAGGGTGAAGGCAAGCAGGCGCGAAAAACCACCGGCTTCAAGCAGCGCGTCATTGTCCTCGACAGCGCGCACCCGCGCCGCCGCAAGCGACAGCCGCAGGCGGTCGGCAAACCCTTGCCGGTCGCCACGATAGAGCCGCTTCGCCAGTTCGCCCTCGGTCGTCTTCGGCTCGACGGCAGTGGCCAGCGCCCAGTGGCGCAGGCGATCCGCTTCGGCAGTCGAAAACTTGAGTCGCTCGGCGAGCGTCTTCATCCGCGCCGCATCCGGCGGCACAATCGCTTCCAGCCTGAGCAGAGGGTCGGGTGCCCAGCCCAGATCCTTCTCGGCCTTGGTCAGCCCGTGGATCGCATCGATGCCCCATTTCTCGCTTTCCGGCAGCGCGGCGGTCAAGACGCTGGCCTGCCGCATCCACAGCAGCGCCCTCGAGGGATCAGGCGCCGACAACAGCTTCTTCAGCTCCGACCAGATGCGCTCGGCCGAAAGCTGGGCCAGCCCTTGCTTCAGCCGGGCACAGGCTTTCAGCCCCTCGGCATCCGGCCGACCATCGCCATACCAGGCGAAGAAACGGAAGAAGCGCAGGATGCGCAGATAGTCCTCGCGGATGCGCGCTTCCGCATCGCCGATGAAGCGCAGCCGGCGCGCCTCGATATCGGCGATGCCGCCGACCAGGTCGATGACAGCGCCGTCGGCCCCGGCATAGAGCGCGTTGATGGTGAAGTCGCGCCGCTCGGCGTCAAGCTTCCAGTCGCGCCCGAACGACACCTTGGCGCGACGGCCATCGGTCTCGACATCGGCGCGCAAGGTGGTGATTTCATAGGGCTTGCCGCCGGCGACAACGGTGATCGTCCCATGCTCGATGCCGGTCGGCACCGCCTTGAAGCCTTCCGCCTCGGCGCGGCGGATGGTCTCCTGCGGCAGACACGTGGTGGCGATGTCGATGTCGGCGACCGGCTGGCCCATCAGCGTGTTGCGCACGGCACCGCCGGCGATACGTGCCTCTTCACCACCTTCCGCCAGCGCGGCCAGCAGGCGCTGCAGATGCTTGTCGCCGAGCCAGTCGGCCCTGCCCGCGATCGAGACACTCACGCATAAAGCCTTTCGTAAAGCGCACGGATGATGCCGGCGGTGACGCCCCAGATGCGCCGGTCGCCATAAGGCATGTCGTAGAAGAACCATTCGAGATCGTTCCACATGCGGCTGTCGCGCTTGTGGTTGGCAGGGTCCATCAGGAAATGCAGCGGCACTTCGAAGGCGGCATCGACCTCGTCGGCATTCAGGGCGAGCTGGAAACCGGGCCGCACGATGCCCAGCACCGGCGCGATGCGGTAGCCGCTACCGGCGACATAATCGGGCATGCGGCCGATGATCTCGATGCGATCCGGGGCAAGGCCGATCTCCTCGAAGGTTTCGCGCAGCGCCGCCGCTTCCGGACTGGCATCGGTCGGATCGATGGTGCCGCCGGGAAAAGCCACCTGCCCCGAATGGTCGCGCAGCCTTTCGGCCCGTTTGGTCAAGAGAACCGTCGCTTCGCCCTCATGATCGACCACCGGGATCAGCACCGCGGCATTGCGCAGCGGCTTGCCCTGGTTGAGGCGCGGATGGCCGGGATTGAAACGATGATCGCCATAGTCGTCGCCGGCATGCGCATCCGGCTGCGCGGCAAAGCGCGCGCGAAAATCCGCTGACGAAAATGGCGCTGGCGGCACCTGGTCCATCACGTGCTCAGCCGCTTCAACTGGTCCGCCGGCATGATCGGAAAGACCGCGCCTTTCGAGCGCACGGCAAACATGGACTTGCCGCCGATTTCGATCTCCTCGCCATGCCCGACCAGCTCGTACATCACCGGCCGCGCCACCAGCGCCTCCAGCCGCCCGCGAACCAGCACATAGGGCTTCAGGCCGCCGGTCTCGTTCTCGTCGACGAAGCGCAGCGGCCGCTCCGGTCCGGCTTCGACCACGTCGCCGACATTGGTGCGGAAGGTGATGATCTGTGCCTCGCCGCTGCCCGAAACATCCATCTCGACGGCGATGAACGGGGCATCGGCGACGCGGATGCCGACCCGTTCCACCGGTGTTACCAGATAGGTCCTGCCGTCAGGGTCCTTTCGCAGCACCGAGGAGAAAAGCTGCACCAGCGGCATGCGCCCGATCGGCGTGCCCAGATAGAACCACGTGCCGTCGGCCTTGATTTCCATGTCGAGATCGCCGCAGAAGTCGGGATTCCAGCGCTCGACCGGCGCCGCGCCCTTGCCGGCGCGGGCCGCGCGCGAGATCAGTGCCTCGAGACCGCTCGCCTCGGTAGCGGTCGTAAGGCTTTGTTCGCGATGTTCGGAGTGTTCCGTCATGGTCACGAAATAGTCACTGTTGTTCCGCTTGTCAGCCTAAGTCTGTGATTTAAGTTCGAACATAGGCGCCACGCGAGGCCGAATCGCGGCAACCTGTGCTATGGTGCGGGCCGGTATTTCCAACCACAAGGATCGATGCTGCATGAGCGTGATGGTCAAGGAAAGCCCGATCAGCGAAAAGGACATGATCGCCGAGGCCGAGAAGGCGCTGGCCGACATCTCCAGGATCCGCGACGGGGTCGGCCGGGTCATCTTCGGCCAGGAAAGTGTCGTCGAGCGCACGCTGGTGGCGCTTCTGGCTGGCGGCCATGCGCTACTGGTCGGCGTACCGGGCCTCGCCAAGACCAAGCTGGTCGAGACGCTGGGCGTCGTGCTCGGCCTCGATTCGCGCCGCATCCAGTTCACGCCCGACCTGATGCCGTCCGATATCCTCGGCTCCGAGGTCATGGAGCAGGACGAATTCGGCAAGCGCTCCTTCCGTTTCATCTCCGGGCCGATCTTCGCCCAGCTTCTGATGGCTGACGAGATCAACCGCGCCTCGCCGCGCACCCAGTCGGCACTGCTGCAGGCGATGCAGGAGTACCACGTCACCATTGCCGGCGCCCGCCACGACCTGCCGGCGCCCTTCCATGTGCTGGCGACGCAGAATCCGTTGGAGCAGGAAGGCACCTATCCTCTACCCGAGGCCCAGCTCGACCGCTTCTTGATGCAGGTCGACATCCTCTATCCCGAAATCGAGGCGGAGCGCCGCATCCTTCTGGAAACCACCGGCATCGAGGACGCGAAGGCGCAGAATGTGCTGCAACCGGTTCGGTTGAAGGAAATCCAGACGTTGATCCGCCGCATGCCGGTGCCGGAAAGCGTCGTCGAGGCGATCCTGACGCTGGTGCGCTCGGCACGTCCCGGCCAGGGCAATGCCGAGACCGACAAGCATGTCGCCTGGGGCCCCGGCCCGCGCGCTAGCCAGGCGCTAATGCTATGCACAAGGGCGCGCGCGCTCTACGATGGACGGCTGGCGCCCTCCATCGACGATGTCCGTGCGCTGGCCGAGCCGGTGCTGCAGCACCGCATGGCGCTGACCTTCGCCGCCCGCGCCGAAGGCACCAGCGTTCGCGACGTGGTGGCGAAGCTTGTGAAAGGGATTTGATGGCGCGCATCGGCGAGGTCCAGGCCCCGGCAGCCACGCGCGACGCGCTCGCCCGTGGCCGGTTGCGGGCCTCGCTTGTGCCCGACCTGCTGGTCGAGGCTCGCCGCATCGTCAACACGGTGATCGCCGGCTGGCATGGCCGCCGCAAGCGCGGCATCGGCGAGAATTTCTGGCAGTTCCGGCCCTATGTCGAAGGCGATTCCTCGCGCATCGACTGGCGCCGCTCGGCCCGCGACGACCATACCTATGTGCGCGACCGCGAATGGGAGGCTGCCCATACGGTCTGGCTGTGGGCCGACCCCTCGCCGTCAATGCTCTACAAGTCGACCGGCGCCAGCGTCTCCAAGCAATCGCGCGCGCTGGTGCTGACATTGGCGATGGCCGAGTTGTTGTCGCGCAGCGGCGAGCGCATCGCCTGGCCGGGCCTCACCGATCCGTTCACCGCCCGCAACGGCGCCGAGCGCATCGCCGCCCAGCTCATGCACGCCGGCGAACTGCCGGCAAAACCCGATTTGTCCGACATCCGCCGCTTCTGCGACATCGTCATCGCCAGCGACTTCCTCGACCCGGTCGAGGAAACGATGGCCTGGCTCGACGTGCTGGCCCGCCACGGTGTGCGGGCCCACCTGATCGAGGTCGCCGACCCGGCCGAGGAAACCTTCCCCTATGCCGGCCGCACCGAGTTCACCGATCCCGAGACCGGCGACAAGCTGACCGCCGGCCGCGCCGAGATGCTCGGCGATGAATACCGCCTGCTCTACACCGCCCGCCGCCACGAACTGGCTGCCTGGTGCAAGCGGCTCGGCTGGAGCTTTACCGTCAACCACACCGATCGGCTGGCTTCCGACGCACTGGTGCGCCTGCACCTGGCGATGACCGCCGACGGCGGCCATGCCGGGCTGACCTCTGGTCATGCCGGGCTGAGCGGTGGCGGTCAGCCCGGAAAGGCCGTCGCATGAGCTGGCTGCCGCTCTCCTTTGGCGCCCCCATGGTGCTGTGGGGCCTGCTGGCGCTGCCGGTGATCTGGTGGCTGCTGCGGCTGACGCCGCCCAAGCCGCAGATGGAAATCTTCCCGCCGCTGAAGATCCTGGCGCGCGTGCTGAAGCGCGAGGAGACGCCGCAGCAAAGCCCGTGGTGGCTGACGCTGCTCAGGCTCCTGATGGCCGCCCTCATCGTCGCAGCACTTGCCGAACCGGTGTTCAACCCGCGCGAGAAACTGCCGGCCGAGGGTGCGGCCCTGGCGCTGGTCATCGACAATGACTGGGCAAGTGCCGCCGACTGGAACAAGCGCGTCGCCACCGCCGAACGGCTGATCAACGACGGCGGTTCGAACGGCGTGCCTGTCATCATCGCCTTCACCGCCGAAAAGCCCAATTCGGAAATCGGACCGTTCGATGCCGCCGCCGCCCTCGACCGGCTGCGCGCCGCCAAGCCGCGACCGATCCCGACCGACCGGCCCGGCGTCTATGCCCGCGTCGCCGGCGTGCTGGACGGCTTGCCCGGCGCCAGCGTCGCCGTGCTTGCCGACGGCCTGGCGGCAAAAGGCGACCAGGCCGCCTTCAACACGCTGTTGTCGAAAAATGCCGCCCGCGTCGTCTGGGCCAGTTCCGACCGGCTGTCGCTGACTGGCCTGACCACCGCCGACAATCAGGTCGATGGCTTTGCCTTGACCGCCATCCGCGCGCCGGGCGACCCGGCCCCGGCGCAAGTCACCGCCGGCGCCTTCGACGACAAGGGCCGCCGCATCGCCGACGCGACGCTGACCTTTTCGCCTGGCGAAACCACCGCCACCGGCACCATGACGGTGCCGTTCGAGCTGCGCAACGATTTTGCTTCAATCGCGCTCGACGGTGAACGCCAGGCCGGCGCCGTGCGCGTCCTAGACGAAAGCTCCAAGCGCCGCCGCGTCGGGCTGCTATCGCAGGCCGAGGCCGACCAGGCGCAGCCGCTTTTGTCACCGCTCTACTACATCAGGCGCGCGCTGCAGCCCTTCGCCGACCTCGTCGAACCTTCCAGCGCCGACCTCGCCGACGCGATCCCGCAGATTCTCGACCAGAAGCCGGCGATGATCATTATGGCCGACATCGGCACCATTCCCGCACAGGTCCGGCAAAGGCTGGTCGACTGGGTCGACAATGGCGGCACGCTGGTGCGTTTTGCCGGGTCACGGCTGGCCGCCGCCGGCAATGACGACGACCTGCTGCCGGTCCGCCTGCGCACCGGAGAGCGTTCGCTCGGCGGCGCGCTGTCCTGGACGTCGCCGCAGCCGGTCACCGAATTCCCCAAGGCCGGCCCGTTCGCCGACCTCGCCCCGCCCACCGAGGTAACCGTCAGCAGGCAGGTGCTGGCCGAACCGACACCCGACATCGTCGAGCGCACCTGGGCGGCGCTCGCCGATGGCACGCCGCTGGTCACCGGACTGAAGAAGGGCAAGGGCACGCTGGTGCTGTTCCATGTCACGCCCGAGGCGACCTGGTCGAACCTGCCGATCTCGGGCAGCTTCGTCGAAATGCTGCGCCGCATCGTGCAGCTGTCGCGCAACCAGGGTGCGGCGATCGCCAATGCCGAAGCCGCCGCCACCTCGCTGGCGCCCTACCGCATGATCTCAGCCGACGGCTCGCTGGTGCCGCCGACACCGGACGCACGGCCGCTGGTGCCGGGTCCCGCGCTGGCGGTGACCTTCGAGAACCCGCCCGGCCTCTATGGCTCCGAGACCGGCGTCTTCGCCCACAATTTGCTCGATGCCGCAAGCACGTTCGCGCCGCTGGCGCGCCCGCAAATCACTGTCCCCGTCACATCGATCCAGTATGCCTTTGACGAATCACGCAACCTGAAGGGTGCGCTGGTCACGGCCGCCCTGTTGCTGATGCTGCTCGACACGCTGGCGGTTTTCTGGATCGGCGGCCTGTTTACACGCCGGCCGCGCCGTGCCGGTGCCGTGGCCACCACCGCCGCGATCCTTATTGGCCTCGGCGCACTGTTTAGCCATGCCGACCTTGCCCGCGCCGACGACGCCAAGCCGGGCGACGAGGTTGCCATCGAGGCCATATCGAAGACCCGCATCGCCTATGTGCTGACCGGCGTGCCGGGCGACGATTCGATCAGCCGCGCCGGGCTCGAAGGCCTGACCCGCTTCCTGGTCGAGAAGACAGCACTTGAACCGGGTGCGCCGGCCGGCATCGACATTGCGAAGGACGAGCTGTCTTTCTACCCGCTGATCTACTGGCCGATTGATCCGGCCGCACCCATGCCGAGCCAGGCCGCGATCGCCCGCATCGACGCCTATATGCAGCAGGGCGGCACTGTGCTGTTTGACACCCGTGACCAGTTCGCCAACGGCATCGGCGCCGATTCGACCAGCCCGGCGACGGAGCGGCTGCGCGACATTCTCGGCAATCTCAACGTGCCGCCGCTGGAACCGGTGCCGTCAGACCACGTGCTGACCAAATCCTTCTTCATCCTGCCCGAATTTCCCGGCCGCTTCAGTGGCAGCCCGCTCTGGGTCGAGGCCTCGCTCGACGCCAGCAATGCCGAGAACCGGCCGGTGCGCACCGGCGACGGCGTCTCGCCGATCATGATCACCGCCAATGATTTCGCCGGCGCCTGGGCGGTCGACGAGAATGGCGATCCGTTGCTGCCGACCGTGCCGGCGGACCCGATGCAGCGCATCTACGCGCTGCGCGCCGGCGTCAACATCATGATGTACATGCTGACCGGCAACTACAAATCCGACCAGGTGCACGTGCCCATACTGCTCGAACGGCTGGGGCAGTAGGATGACGTTCCTCGTAGCGCTCCCTATGCGGATCGACCCTCCCCACACGGGCGAGGGTAACGCATGAACTGGTCGATCTCGCTCGAACCGCTGATCTCCTGGCCGTTGCTGGCCTTGGTGCTGGTGCCGCTGGCGCTGCTGGCGCTCGTCGGGCTGTGGTTTCGCCAGCGTGGCGCCATCTTCCGTTTCGTCGCCCTGCTCGCGCTCGCCGCCGCCCTGTTCAACCCGGTGTTCCTAAACGAGGAGCGCGAGCCGCTGAAAAGCGTTGTCGCGCTCATCGTCGATCGCAGTCAGAGCCAGGATATCGGCGACCGCACCGAACAGACCGACGAGGCGCTCGCCGGGCTGCAGCAGCGTCTTGGCCGCTTCAAGCAGTTCGACGTGCGTGTTGTCGAGGCCGGCAAATCGCAGGCCGCCGAGGAGCGCACCGAGACACGGCTGTTCGGCGCGCTCGAAGGCGCCTTCCGCGACGTGCCGCCGTCACGCATTGGCGGCGCCATCATGATCACCGATGGCGAGGTGCATGACGCGCCCGCGGGCGCACCCGATTTCAACGCCCCGCTGCATGCCCTGATCACCGGCAACGACCACGAAAAGGATCGCCGCATCCGCTTCGAGAACGCGCCGCGCTTCGGCCTTGTCGGCAAGCCGCTCGACATGACCTACCGCGTCATCTCGACGGAAAACGAGACCGGCCCGGTTGATGTCCGTGTCTCGGTCAATGGCGAGCAGGTCGCGGTCGAGCATGCCACCGTCGGCCAGGCCATGCCGCTGCAGGTGACCATTCCTGGCGCCGGCCGCAACATCGTCGAGCTCGCCATCGACCGCCAACCGGGCGAACTGACCGACACCAACAACCGCGCCATCGCGCTGATCGACGGCATTCGCGAAAACCTGCGCGTGCTGCTCGTCTCCGGCGAGCCACATGCGGGCGAGCGCACCTGGCGCAACCTGTTGAAATCCGACGCCTCGGTCGATCTCGTCCATTTCACCATTCTGCGGCCGCCGGAAAAGCAGGACGGCACGCCGATCAACGAATTGTCGCTGATCGCCTTCCCGACCCGCGAGCTGTTCGTCGAGAAGATAAAGGATTTCGACCTCATCATCTTCGACCGCTACCAGCACCGCGACGTGCTGCCGATCCTCTATTACGACTACATCTCCGAATATGTTGAAAAGGGCGGCGCCTTGCTGATCGCGGCCGGCCCCGAATATGCCGGCGAAAGCTCGATCGCGCGCACGCCGCTGATGTCGGCCCTGCCGGCAATGCCGACCGGCGAGGTGGTCGACAAGGCCTTTTATCCGCGCCTCACCGATCTCGGCCAGCGCCATCCGGTAACGCGCGGGCTCGACGGTTCGGCCACCGAGCCGCCGCACTGGAGCCGCTGGTTCCGCACCATCGGCGTGCAGAATCCCGAAGGCGAGATCGTGATGAAGGGCGCCGACAACCGGCCTCTGCTGCTGCTCGACCGCAAGGGAGAAGGCCGCGTCGGCATGCTTCTGTCCGACCAGGGCTGGCTGTGGGCGCGCGGCTTCGAGGGTGGCGGCCCGCACGTCCAGCTCTACCGCCGCATCGCCCACTGGCTGATGAAGGAGCCTGAGCTGGAGGAAGAGCGGTTGACCGCCGACGGCCGCGGTATGGTGCTGGAAATCCGCCGCCAGACGATGGCCGATGATCCAGGCCCGGCGCAGATCATCACTCCCTCCGGCAAGACACTGACGGTCAAGCTCGAGAAATCGGAGCCCGGCGTCTTCCTCGGCAGCGTCGAAACCAGCGAGATCGGCCTTTACCAGGTGGCCAATGGCGACCTTACCGCGCTGGCCCATGTCGGACCGGTCAACGCGCCGGAATTCGCCGACGTCATTTCCACCGAAAACCGGCTGAAGGCGCCGGCGGAAGCCACCGGCGGCAGCGTGCGGCGGCTGGCGTCATCCTCGGCCCTTGGCAGCGACGTGACGCTGCCTTCGATCGTGCCGGTGCGCTCGGCCGGTGATGCATCCGGCAGCGACTGGATCGGCCTGCGCACGACGGACGACAGCGTGCTCAAGGCCGTCTCGCGCGTGCCGATGTTCGGCGGCTTCCTCGGCCTCGGCCTGCTGCTTCTGGCGATGGGCTCGATGTGGTACCGCGAGGGGCGGTAAGACTACTCTTCGGGCTCGGTCGTGAACAGCAGCGGATAGCCCTTGGCCTTGCCGGCATCGGTGGCCCGCGTCGCCTTGGTCTCGGCCACATCCTTGGTAAAGACGGCAACGACGCAGACGCCACGCCGATGCGCCGTGATCATCACCCGGTGCGCCTGGTCCTCGCTCAGCTTGAACTCGCCCTTCAGCACCGTCACCACGAATTCGCGCGGCGTGAAATCGTCATTGATGAGGATGACCTTGTAGAGCTTTGGCCGCTCGGTCTGCGGCTTGACCTGGGTACGCGGTTTTGTGGTGATTTCAGGCATTCGAACCGACAATTTGCGTAAGCGACCTGGCTCGCATTCTGGCATCGGCGAGAGCGGCCGTCTATTTTGATTGGCGCGCAAAAACCGGTGTCCGACGGGTGCGGCCACTCACAACTATGTGGGAAAGTGTCGGTTGCCGTTCAACGGTCCTGACGGCCGAACATCCGACGCCCCGGAATCTGCCGCGCGGCCGTGACGGACGGCATATCGGACCGAAGGCGGTTTCCGCCCGCATCCGCCCGGCGTTCCAGCCATGCCGCGATCGGCCAAGCGGCGACGCAGATCAGCGTTGTGCCGGTGAGCACGATCAGCAGCCAGGTCTGTGCCGGCGTGATGTAGTCCCAGTTGGTGGAAATCGCCGGCGCGAACAGCGAAGGCTCGGTGCGTCCGCTGGCCGGGTCCGGCACCGGGCTGGCAGTGAACAGGATCACCACCCTGGCGGCGCCAGTGGCAACCAGGCCGCCGAACACAATCGAGCGCAAAATGGACGAAAGCCGCTTTTTCATGCGGACTGCCCTACACGGCCGGCATTGCAAACGGGTTAAAGTCGGTCAAGGCGGAAGCTGCCGGCGCCGGGCTTCAGCCAAACATCCGGACCCATCCGTCCGCTTCATCGCCGATACGGGGGCTTTCAGCGGTTCGGACAGGAAGAAGGCCGCTCCAGCCGAAACCAGCTGGAGCGGCCTTGTCACTAGGCAGGCATGTTATGCCGGACCTGGATCAAGCCTTCGGGGCGTCCTTCTTGACGGCCTTCTTGGCAGCCTTCTTGTGCTTCTTGACCGTCTTCTTGACGACCTTCTTCGGAGCAGTCGTGGCCGGAGCGGCGGTAGCCGGAGCGGTGGTCGTGGTGGCAGCCGGAGCAGCGGTCGTGGTGGCAGCGGCGTTGCCGAGAGCCGGCATCGAGAAGGCGAGAGCGACGGCAAGACCGGTGGCGGAGAGGAGGGACTTTTTCATGGCTTCATTTCCTTTTTATGCGGGTCGAATTTTCGAGCGTCACTGAACCGGGTCGTTCGGTGTCACTCCAAGCAGCTTCAAAGCGTTGGCGAGCATCCGGATGCCCTGTGCCTGTTTCTTGGCGGCGCAGTACCGGTTACCCTTTCTCTGAAGTGCCTTTGCCGCGGTGACCTGCGTTGCCGTGGCGTGGGTTTCGAGGGCTTCATCAAATTGGTGGCTGAGATTGGCGCACCGTTCGCTCCGGGTGGTGGGCGTCACCTTTGCGTCCGATTGTCCGACAGCGGCAGTAACCAGGCAAATGCCCAGCAACGCACCCAACAAACTGATCGACAACCTTGGCATCGGTTTTTCCGTAAACCCGGAGACTAGCGTCGCAGCCGATGACCTGACCGCCACGAGATCAGTTATGCCGTTGAATTTTTTCAGGAGTTTTTCTGAACTGTAGAATTTTGTTTCTGGATTGTGTCTGAGAAAGCCGGTGTGAAC
The DNA here is from genome assembly GCF_056404935.1 of Mesorhizobium sp. P2_A8. Lineage (NCBI taxonomy): Bacteria > Pseudomonadati > Pseudomonadota > Alphaproteobacteria > Hyphomicrobiales > Phyllobacteriaceae > Mesorhizobium > Mesorhizobium sp. P2_A8. The sequence continues at coordinate 183,203 of NZ_JBFUDB010000002.1, read as the reverse complement.
CCATCATCACCACTGGCCAACATATGGCCTGAATTCTATCGTGTGGGTTGCGACAGAAGGGCTTGGCAATCAACAATGACAGGGCTGCTGTGAAATCCGACGCACACATACTGATCGTCGACGACGACAAGGGCATCCGCGACCTGCTGCAGGAATTCTTCCAGAAGCGGGGCCTGCACACCTCGGTTGCCGCCGACGGCACCGAGATGGAGACCATCCTGCGCCGGGCGCAGGTGGACCTCATCGTCCTCGACGTGATGCTGCCCGGCAAGAGCGGGCTGGAGCTGTGCCGCGACCTTCGCGCCCAGTATTCGACACCGATCATCATGCTGACCGCCGTCACCGAGACCACTGACCGCGTCGTCGGGCTGGAGATGGGCGCCGACGACTATGTGCCCAAACCGTTCGACCCGCGCGAGCTGCTGGCGCGTATCCGCGCTGTGCTGCGGCGCAACGGCGCCGCCGAACCCAAGCGCGCCACCAGCAAGCAGATCTACCGTTTCGCCGGCTGGACGATGGACTGTTCGCGGCGCCGGCTGATCGCGCCTGACGATGTCAGGGTCGAGCTGACCATGGCGGAATTCAACCTGCTGCAGACCTTCGTCAAGAGCGCGCAGCGTGTGCTGACCCGCGACCAGCTCATCGAACTGTCCGGCGGCGACAGCGACTACTCCTTCGACCGCAGCATCGATATCCTGGTCAGCCGGTTGCGGCGCAAGATGGAAGACGACCCGAAAACGCCCAAGCTGATCCTGACCGTGCGCAGCGGCGGCTACCAGTTCCTGCCCGAGACGACCTCCGAATGAGACGTTTCCTGCCGCAGACCCTGCCTGTCTGGGTGCTGCTGATCGTCATTGCCGGCCTGCTGATCAGCCAGGTCGCGACCCTCTACATCGTGTCGCGCGACCGCGCCGCCGCCAACGACGTCGTCGACCTCTATCGCCTCAACGACCGTGCCTTCTCGCTGGTGCAGCTCATGCACGACGCCAGTCCGGAGCAACGCAAGGCGACGGCGACCGGTCTGTTCAATGCCACCTACGCGCTCACCGTCACGGACACGCCGGCGGTGACCTCGTCGATTGCCGGCGACGACGAACTGGCGGAACTCGAAGACATCCTCGTCGGCCGGCTGTCGAAGTTCGGCATCACCGATGCGCGCGTGCGGCGCGATCCGGCGACGCGCGAGGCCGACGATGCCACCGGCATGGCGCCGGGACCCGATATCGGCCAGGTCGAACGCGACCTCCTGGTGCTGGCCGCCGACTTCGCCCAGAGCGACAAGCTGACGGCGTCGCTGCGCTTCGCCGACGGCCAATGGCTGAACTTCACCGAGCCGATCACACCCGTCGGCCCGATCCTGAGCTTCGACAGCCTGCCGCTCTATTCGCTGATCGCAGGCCTGGTGGTGATCATGTCGATCTGGTCGCTGCGCCGGCTGACGGCGCCCTACCGGATGATGGAAACCGCCGTGAACCGGATCGGCAAGGATTTGAAGAGCCCGCCGATCGCCGAGAGCGGCAGCCGCGAGGTCCGTGCCGCCGCCAAGGCGATCAACGCCATGCAGACCCGGTTGCGCGAATATGTCGAGGACCGCGAGCATCTTGCGGCGGCGCTGGCGCATGATCTGCGCACGCCGATGACACGGATGCGCCTGCGCCTGGAGCTCTTGCGCAAATCGGCGGTTCGCGAGGCGCTGGCGCACGATCTCGCCGATGTCGAGAGCATCGCCAGCTCGGTGATCGACTTCGCCACCTTCGAGGTAACCGAGGAAAAGAACGAACGCATCGACTTCTGGTCGCTCGTGGAGTCGATCGCCGACAGCTATGATGAGGTCTCGTTCGACGACGACACCCGCTCGCGTGGCCTGATCTGCATGGCGCGGCCGGTCGCGCTCAGGCGCTGCGTCACCAATCTGATGCAGAACGCGATCACCTACGGCAAGAAGGCGCATCTCTCGCTGCGTCGGTCGGAAAACATGATCCTGCTTACCATCCGCGACGAGGGGCCAGGCATACCGCAGGCGCAGATCGATGCCGTGTTCGGCTCTTTCGTGCGCCTCGAACAGTCCCGCAACCGCCAGACCGGCGGTCTCGGCCTCGGCCTGACCATCGCCCGCAACATCGCCCGCGCCGCCGGCGGCGAGGTCCGCCTGTCCAACAACCCGGGCGGTGGCCTGCTGACCGAACTGCGCCTGCCGCTGGCGGCCTGACGCCGCTCGCCCCCAAAGACCCTCGCAAGCGGATCTTTACCGCCGCAGCACCGCGCTCAGCACGTCGCGGATGCCGATGGCGCCGACAAAGCGCGACTGGTCGTCGAACAGCGCCACCGGTGCGGTCTGCGAACGATGCATGGCCAGCATGACGGTTTTCAGCGAGGTGCCTGGATTGGCCCAGAACACTTGCGCCGCTTCCTCCGACTGGGCCTCGACATCGGCGCACGACACCCAGACCGCCGGCTTGCCGTCGCGTTCGGCGGCCGCCACCAGCCCGTGCTCGTCGATCTTGAAGCGCGTCGTCTTGCGCCGGTCGAGCCATACCCAGCCATTGTCGCCGTGCTCCAGGTCACGACGGTCGCGCATGACGTTCCAGGCGGTCAGCACCGACAGCGGATTCACATTGGCGATGAAGTCGCGGACGTAGTCGTTGGCGGGCCGCAGCACGATGTCCTCCGGCGCGCCGGTCTGCACGATGCGTCCGCCTTCCATGATGGTAATGTGGGTGCCGATCTTCAGCGCCTCCTCGAGGTCGTGGCTGACGAAGATGATGGTCTTCTTCAGCTCGGCCTGCAGCTGCAGCAATTCATCCTGCAGCTTGGTGCGGATCAGCGGATCGAGCGCCGAGAACGGCTCGTCCATCAACAGGATCGGCGCCTCGGTGGCAAAGGCGCGCGCCAGGCCGACGCGCTGCTGCATGCCGCCCGAAAGCTCATGCGCGTATTTCTTCGACCATTGGTCGAGATTGACCAGCTTGAGCTGGCGTTGCACGCGCTCCTTGCGCTCAGCCTCCGGCACGCCGGCAAGCTCAAGGCCGAGGCCGACATTCTCCTCCACCGTGCGCCACGGCAGCAGGCCGAATTGCTGAAACACCATGGCGACCTGCTTCTGCCGCAGCCTTCTCAGCGTCGCCTCATCGCAGGTGACGACGTCGACCGTGCCGTCGCCGTCCTTGACCAGCACCTGGCCGCGCGAAACGACGTTCAACCGGTTGACGGCCCTGAGCAGCGTCGATTTGCCGGAGCCGGACAGGCCCATCAGCACGGAAATCTCGCCCTCATGCACGGTCAGGCTGGCGCCGGCACAGCCGAGCACATTGCCGGTCTTTTCGAGGATCTCGGCGCGGGTGGCGCCGGCGTCGACCATCGCCAGAGCGCCGGCCTGATCCTGGCCGAACATGATGTCGACATTCCTGAAGTCAACGGCGACGGTCATTTCTTGCCTCCCACGCCGATGCGCGTCATCCGGTCTAGCACGATGGCGAGCACGACGATGGCGAGGCCGGCTTCAAGCCCGAGGTCGATCTTGCGCGAACCCAGCGCCCGGTTGATTTCGGTGCCGAGGCCGCCGGCGCCGATCAGTGCGGCAAACACCACCATCGACAGCGACAGCATGATCGACTGTGTCAAGCCCGCCATGATGGTCGGCAGCGCCGAGGGCAGCTCCACCTTCCAGAGCAGCTGGCTCTTGGTGGCGCCGAACGCCTCGCCCGCCTCGACGATCGACTTCGGCACCGAGACGACGCCGAGATGCGTGAGACGAACCGAGGTCGGAATGACGAAGATGATGGTGACGATGAGGCCGGGAGCATTGCCGAGGCCGAACAGCGTCAGCACCGGGATCAGGTAAACGAAGGTCGGCAGCGTCTGCATCAAGTCGAGCACCGGCAGCATGATGCGGTAGACCTTCGGCTTGTGCGCGGCCCAGATACCGAGTGGCACACCGATGGCCATCGAGGCGGCGGCAGCTGCAACGACCAGCACCAGCGTCTCCACCGTCTGCTTCCAGAGGTTCTGGTTGAGGATGAACAGCAATCCGAGAAAGACGGCCACCGCCAGGCCTCGCGATCGCTGCAGATAATAGGCAAGCAGCGCAATCAGAGCGATGAGAAGGACGGGCGGTACCAGCAGCAGCGTGTCGACCACTCCGTCGAGCAGGAAATTCAGGCCGCCGGAGAGGCCGCGGAAGAAAGTGTTGAAATTGTCGGTGAGGAAGGTGAAGAACGCTTTGCCCCACTCGCCTATGGGGATCTTATAACTGACAAAGAATTTTGAAATCGGATCCATCTTGCCCCTCTTTGGCAGTCGCCGTCCTTGCCGGACGGTCATCTTGTCACAGGATATGAAAAAGGGCAGCCCTTTCTACAGTGACTGCCCTTCTTGATCGGTCACGCCGAACGCAAGGCCGGCTCAGCTTCCGAGCGCAGTCTTCACGGCTGCAGCCGAGTCGCCGCCATCGAAAGTGGTCACGCCGGCAATCCACGGAGCAACCGCGTCCGGATGCTTCTTCAGCCAGTCGGTCGCGGCCGTGTTGGCGTCGGCGCCCTTGAGGATCGCGTCCATCATCTCGCCTTCCATGTCGAGATTGAACTTCAGGTTGGCGATGAACTTGCCGGCATTCGGGCACTCGGTGGTGTAGCCCTTGCGCACATTGGTATGCACGGTGGCGGCGCCGAAGCCGCTGTCGCCCATGCCATCGAGATAGGTGATCTTCATGGCACCCATCACCGGATGCGGCGTCCAGCCGAGGAAGGCGATCCACTCGTTGTTCTTGATCGACTGCTCGGCCTGGGTGAGCATGCCGGCCTCCGAGGATTCGACCAGCTCGAAGCCTTCGAGATTGTCCTTCGGGTTCTTGATCATGTCGAGGATGATGCGGTTGCCGTCATTGCCGGCCTCGATGCCATAGATCTTGCCGTCGAACTTGTCCTTGAACTTACCGAGGTCGGTCAGCGTCTTGACTCCGGCGTCCGCCACATAGGTCGGCACGACGATGCCGTAGCCGGCGCCACTGAGGTTTTCGCTGATTGTCTCGACCGAACCGTCGGCGGTGTAGTCCTTGATGTCGTTGGTCATCGACGGCATCCAGTTGCCGAGGAAGACATCGAGATCCTTGTTCTTCAGCGACGCCATGGTCACCGGCACCGACAGCTGGATCGTCTGCGGCTCGTAGCCGAGCGCGGTCAGCAGCACCGAAGCAACGCCGGTCGTCGCCTGGATATCGGTCCAGCCGACATCCGAAAGACGCACCGCCTTGCAGCTTGCCGGATCACCGGCGAAGGCAGCGCTCGTGGACAGCAAAGCCGCCAGGCCGAGGCCGGCGACAAAGGAATTCATACGCGACATAGATATTCTCCCATTGCGATTCTTTGGCGAAGCGAAGTTACGGTTTCTCTGCCCGCCTTGTTTCGTCAACCAAACACCATTCTGGTGTGGTTTCAAGCATCAAGGCAATCACGATCAACGGCGCGGGCTGGCCAATCAGCGACACGCTTCCTGCTTTTGCACTTCGCGGCCGTCGTTTTTTGGGGGCGGGGGTCGTTTCTTGGGGGAATGCGGCCCGCGCCCCCTCCCCGCGCGGCAGCAAGTCGGCTTAAAAGGGCGGCATGGCCAAGCTGTATTTCCACTATGCGACGATGAACGCCGGCAAGACGACAATGCTGTTGCAGGCGTCGTACAATTATCGCGAGCGCGGCATGCGTACCATGCTGTTCGTCGCCGGCCACTACCGAAAGGGCGACAGCGGCCTGATCTCGTCGCGCATCGGCCTGGAGACGGAGGCCGAGATGTTCCGCGACGGCGATGATTTGTTCGCCCGCGCCGCCGATCACCATGAGCATACGACCGTGCATTGCGTTTTCGTCGACGAGGCGCAGTTCCTCGAGGAGGAGCAGGTCTGGCAGCTCGCCCGCATCGCCGACCGGCTGAACATCCCGGTCATGTGCTATGGCCTGCGCACCGACTTCCAGGGCAAGCTGTTTTCCGGCTCGCGCGCGCTGCTGGCCATCGCCGATGACCTGCGCGAGGTGCGCACCATCTGCCGTTGCGGCCGCAAGGCGACGATGGTGGTGCGCCTGGGCCCCGACGGCAAGGTGGCACGTCAGGGCGAGCAGGTGGCGATCGGCAAGGATGTCTATGTCTCGCTCTGCCGCCGCCACTGGGAGGAAGAGATGGGCCGCGCCGCGCCCGACGATTTCATCGGTTTCACCCAGGGCTGACGGGCCAGCGGCCAAATGCATGTCGCCCAAAAGTGCCCAGCGGTTTTGGGATAACGATAGGCATAGGCAGAAAACAAAGGCCCTGCCCGGTGCGGCCGATCTGGCATCCCTCCCCATCCCGCCGCGATGCAGCGTTTGTTAAGGCCTCGGTCCTATAAGACCGCCAGCCAGAGCTCTCCGGGGTCAGCCATGTTTCGAGCCGCTTCGTGCGCCAGCACTCTTCTCCTTGCCACCTCGCTTGCCGCTCATGCCGGCGGTGATCCGGCACTGGGCAAGCATGTTTTCAACCGGTGCATCGCCTGCCATGAAGCGACCACCGACCGCGACAAGGTCGGCCCGCATCTGCTGGGCGTCGTCGGCCGCACCGCTGGCAGCGCGGAGAGCTTCCTTGGCCACTATTCGGAAGGCATGAAAAGCGCCGGTGCCGCCGGACTGGTCTGGGACGAAGCCAACCTCGCCGAATATCTCAAGGCGCCCCGCCTCAAGGTGCCCGGCAACAAGATGATGTTTGCCGGCCTGACCAACGACGACGACATCGTCAATGTCATCGCCTATCTGAAGGCCGATCCCAAGCCGTGAGCAATCGCCAGTGCGTTGCATGACGACGCCGGCTTCGCCGGATATGTTGCACCGGCAACTGGATCAGTTCCATGTCGAATTTCAGGGCATCCGCGCCGGCGGAAATTGACTGCTTTGCCGGCACAGAAGTTCAATGGCAGTTGAACTACGCTTGACCTGCAAGCTAATCACGCCATGATCCCGCCTTCACTATCTTTCAAGACCGTGGCGGATTCTTTTGTTTTCGGGCCGGGTCTTGTCTTGCGTCTTTCAATCCCCGGATGCCCCACATATATTCGCCGCTGTTCGCGACCAGCGACGTGATGCCGAAGCGGGAGGCCCCAATGGCGACATTGCAGAATTTCGATGCCGAAATTGCCAAGACCAAGCAGGTCGTGCAGGACATGCGCACCAAGATCGAGCAGTCCGGCACCGTGCTTGATACGCTCGCCACCGCCGACAAGAAGATCGGCGACGCCAATTTCGACATCGAGAACGCCCGCATCGAGGACGTGCTGAAGCAGCAGAAGGTGATGGAAGGCAACATCGCCGACCTGATCATCGGGCTGGAGGACGCCACCAACGTCTTCGGCGCCGAGTTCGAGAGCATGAAGAACTACACCGGCTGGGAAAATTTCATCGGCGTCTTCTCCAGCCAGAGCAAGCAGCGCATGCGCACCGATCGCGTCCGCAACATGTCGCTGGCCGGCAATCTGCAGGAATTGCTGGCCAAGTCCGACACCATTGTCGGCATCCTGAAGGCGCAAAAAGAGGTCCTCGACCAGCGCTACAAGACCTCCGAGGCCAGCCTGTCTCAGGTCATCGAACGTCGCAAGACCACCATGTCCAACCTCGAAGCCGTGCAGAAGCGCATCGAGGAACTCAACCCGATGCTGCTCGACATCGAAAACAAGATCGCCGCGTCCACCAGCCAGAAGGACCGCACGCAGCTCGAAGGCGAGCGCTCCAAGCTGGCCACGGAATACAACGAAAAGCAGGCCAAGGAGCAGGAGCTGCTGGCCGAGAGCCAGACGCTGGAGCGCTACACCTCGATGTTCCAGACCTTCGTCGATTCGCTCAACAACCAGATCGCCGCGCAGTCGACGCTGATCAACAAGCTGACCATCGATACCGAACAGCGCATCGTGCTTTACAAGGCGCTGGAAGATTCGCTGAAGACCGCCGCCCAGCAGGACGTCGCCCACAAGATCAACACGCTGGGCAGCCAGGTCGACAACACCGCCGAGGAAACCATGGCCGGCATCGGCGCCGCGTCGCAGAAGCACATCGGCGATCTGCTCGAAATGCACGAGAAGAACATGGTCGCCAGCGCCGATATCCAGCGCCGCAAGAAGTTGGCCGACGATGCCTTTGCCCGCCGCTTCGACGAGGTGCTGAAGAAGCACAACTCGGCAAACTACGTGCAGTCTTAGGGGTGACAGGACTGCCCGCGAGCGCACAGGCATGACCCCCGAAAACGAAGCGGCCGCACGGTATTTCTCCGCCATCACGGCCGCATTGAGCGGCCTTGAAGTGTTCATGCGCGACGACCGCTCGCCGCTCTACCGGCATGGCATCGTCGCCAAGATCGTCGCCGAATACATCGCCCGGCTCGACAAGTCCTTTTCCTGCTGGCGCAACCGGCTGGGGTTCATGGACACGTTCCGCATTTCGCGCGCCGAAAGCGGCTTTCCGGTCTTCCAGAACCTGCTCGAACTGGAAAACGACCGTCGCCAGGCCGACGCGCGGCTTGCCAACATTCCGCTGGCCGGCGAGTTGCGCGAGGAAATGGCCGACTTCATCCTGCGCCACAAGGAATTCCCCGAGGCGCTGCAGAAGTCGATGGCCGAACGGCTCTATCTCGAGGACGTGAAAAGCGAGAACACGTTCGGTCCGTTCACGCTGGCGCAGACGGCCAAGGTCTCGGTCAATCCGAAGACGGCGCGGCCCTATTATCTCGTCCACTGGGCGACGTTCGACGGCAGCGCCAACCTGCCGCTTGTCTACATGGTGACGGTGGAGGATTCTTCCGAAGCCATGGTGCGCCAGCTCGTCGACAGCAACGGCAAGCTCAATGACAAGGTCGACATTCCGCTGCCGGTCGACGGCTTGCTCAATCCCGAGCTTGCCCACCGTTTCGACGATTTCACCGAGAAGAACTCGGCCTACACGCTGTCGCCGGCGACCATCGCCGTCAACCTCGACAAGGATTTCGAGCCGCTGCATCCCAAGCAGCTGCGCCGCGTCGTGCTCGGCCCCTTCTATTCGGCGGGGATCACCGACAACAATTCGACGGTGACCGAGGTGCTGGCCAAGGTGCGCAAGCCGGAAAATGCCTGGCTGCTGACCTGGACCATCCAGGAGGTCTATTCCAAGGGTGAGAAACCCGGCCGCAAAGGGCTGTTTTCGAGCGAGAAGACGACCCAGGAATTCTTCATCAACACCGACGACCTGGAAGCTGCGCGCCAGGGCGTGTCGAGCTACGAGAACCATGCGCTGATCCCGCACGAGGCCTACCAGGCACTCTACGCCGCCGGCGAAGCGCAGAAGATCTTCGCCGGCTACAAGGTTCACATCCTGTCCAACGGACAGGTCATCTCAGACGTCTGACCGTCACACCACGGAGCACACTTCATGGATACCGGCCTGACCACCATCCCGGAAGCGTCGATCGAGAAGCACCGCGCCACCGCGCAGAGCTTCATCACCCGCATCGTCGTGCTGGAGGATCCGTCGCGCGAATCCGGCACGGCACTGGCCGGCACCAACCGCCGCTTCGTCTCAACCGTTTCGGTGGGCTCGGTGCGCCGCACACGTGAGGTCGAGCTGTCGAAGACCGTCGGCGCCGTCCATCCCGACGACCAGTTGTTGACCATCCCGCAGCACACGCTGTTGTTCCGCGCCCGGCGCGGCACGGCGATCGCACTGGCCATCTCGGACGTGTTTGCCGAAGGCTCCGACCTCGAAAGCCTGCAGGCAAGGAACACCCGTGCCCCGCTCGAAGGCGACGAGGCGTCGACCTTCAAGAAGCTCTTGTCGGCCTCGGCCTACATCTCGGCTTTCAGCCTCGCCTCGTACCTGTTCCAGCTGATCGACAGCGACGGCGAGGCGCCCAACGACATCCCCGAACCGGACTTCCTGTTCGACACGCGGCAGGATGCGGTGAAGTCGATCCTGGCCGGCCTCGACAAGGCGATATCGGGTTCGTCCGACGACACCGACCTGATGACCAGGGCTCGTGCCTTCGCCCGCGTTGCCGTCGATGGACTTCTGGCGCGCAAGGGCCGCTTCGACGGCATCGGGCCGTTCGAGAACGCCCATATCCACATCGATGCCGACGATTTCACCCTCGACGGTTTCGACGTCGCGCCCGGCAAGCGGTCGAAGCCGCTGGTGATGACCTTCAAGAAACCGGAAGAGGTGGTCGGCAACCACATCGCCAAGTACCAGTCGGTCAAGCTCGCCAGGATGCTGATGGCCTACGACTTCGAGCGGGAGCTGAACCCGTTCGTCGAGCTCGGCGGCTTCCTGTTCACCTTCATCGGCGATGGCGCGCCCGGCACCGGCAAGACGACGCTGATCCAGATGATCGCCGGCCTCGTCAACGGCTACTGCCAAGTCGCCGGCTATCCCTTCGCCTATGAGAATTTCGGCGTCGACCAGATCTCCTCCTACCAGGGCAAATCAGGCCAGAACTGCCGGCAGTTCATCAACAATGTGCTGAACCCGCGGGTCATCGGCTTCGGCACCATCGACGACATCGACCAAGTGGCGGCGCGCCGCTCCGACGACCGCGCGTCCGCCGGCCAGCAGGAGATCACCGGCGTGTTGATGGATGCCTTCGCCGGTGCCGGCACCGTGGTGCGCGGCAACTGCTCGTTCGGCATGTTTTCCAACTATCCCGAAAATGTCGACGATGCGCTGCGCCAGCGCGCCGGCGCCCGCTGGCTGGTCGACGGACCGCAGACGCGCGACGACTATATCGACATCTTCGTGCTGCTCGCCGGCAAGAACCACGAGATCCCGCTCGGCGACCACGATCTCTACGCTGCGCAGGAGATCCAGCGCGCCGTGACAGAAGCCTATGAGGAGCATGAGAAGCCGCAGGAAGACGGCCTGATGAAGGTCTACGAGCGCCACATGAAAGAGAACGGCGCGCCGAAATCGATGGCCGACATCGGCACCTATCTGCACCTGATCAAGGATGCCGAACCGCGCTTCACCGGCCGCGCCATCAAGAACGTCACCGACGCCATCAAGATGCGCGCCATGGACATCGAGCTTCCCGACGACTGGTTCGAGAAGCCGGAAGCCTTCATGCACAAGGGCTATGACGAGAAGAAAGCGATGATCGAGGAACTCCGCGGCCCGTTCTCGATGGACATGGTCATGCAGGAAATCAACCGCTACGCCGATTCCGAGTTCCGCTATTCCGACAAGTCCGACGACTCCGCCGTGGAAAAACTGCTGCGCGACGCCCGCCTGCGCGAACGCGCTGCGCGCGAGATGGAGGAAATGAAGAAGAAGGGGCTGTGGAATGCGTGATCTTCCTTCTCCCCGTTCACGGGGAGAAGGTGCCCGAAGGGCGGATGAGGGGCAGCGCGATGCGAGGCGGTAATGAGCCAAAGGTGGCGAGAGCTCGTCAGCTACGGAAATTCGAAAACGAGGCCGAGGAAAAACTGTGGAGCGAATTGCGCGGACGGCGATTGAATGGCCACAAATTTCTTCGTCAACTGCCAATCGGTCCATATTTCGCAGACTTTGCCTGCCGTGAAGCCAACCTGGTTGTGGAAGTCGATGGAAGCCAGCACGCAAATCAATCTCATGATCGATACAGGGACGAGACCATGAACAGGAATGGCTGGTCGGTATTGAGGGTGTGGCACGCTGATGTCCTAGCGGATCGCAAAAGCGTGCTGGAGACGATTGTTGCGGCCTTGGACGGTCGGCTCGATAACAAAATGATTGCCGTCGACGCTAAATTTTTGCCCTCTTCAACGTCAGAGGAAAGATGATGAGCGTTTGCGTCGCCCCTCATCCGCCCGTCGGGCACCTTCTCCCCGTGAACGGGGAGAAGGAAGGATGACCACCAAGAAACCCGATCTTCTGCGCGACAATGAGCTGATCTATGGCCGGCTGCTGACGGTCGACGAGCCGCATCTGGTCCAGCGTTACAACAAGGCGCTGGCCGCGTTCGGCTTGAAGCCGACGAAACTCAAGAGTTTTCAGATCGACCGCACCGGCTTCTCGCCCGAAGTGGCCGAGGAATGCGGCGACTATGATTATCTCGACCCCAACGAGGTCAATCGCCGTTTCATCATCCTGACGCCGTCACAGATCGACCTGCCGGTGGTGCACACCGCCTTCTCCAACACTTCGCAGCTGATGTTCGAGTTCATGTCCAAGAACCAGCGCGCCATCGACGCGCTGACCATCAAGGACGTCATCTACGGCGAGATCGAGGATTCCGTTCCCAAGGTCAACGACATCGAGGACCTGTTGTCGATCAGCCAGGTCGAGTTCAAGGTGCTGTCGGCCGAGGACGTGCTGGGCAAGGCCGCCGAACTCGGCAAGCTCGTCGACCGGCTGAAGCAGGAGCCCGACGCCTGGCGCGACAACGCCATGCTGACCCGCATGGTGGAGCTCGCCAAGGTCTGCGGCGACATCCGCGAGAACGCGCTGGTGCCCGACCAGGTGATTTTCCGCCACAATGCCTACTGGACCAGCCATTTCGGCGGTCTCTACGTGTTCGTCGATCCAGACATGACGACGGTGATCGGCGATCCGGCCGCACCCGGTTTCCGCCGCTCGCGGCCATGGCAGGTCAGCTATCTCTCGATCAAGGACGCCGACAAGGTGTTCAAGTTCCTCGCCACCACCGGCCGCATCGAGCTGCCGCGCGCCTCCTGGATCGAGGCCTCGGGCTATCTCGAGCACCGCGCTGAAATGGTGGTGCGCGCGCTGATCCGCGACGCCGAGCCCGACCGCAACCTGACCGACGTCGACAAGGTCTGGCTGCAGACCTGGATCCAGAGCCATGCCGACCTGATCACCCGGGACGGCAACTTTCCCTTCCTCAACGCCGCCAAGCGCGAGATCGCCCAGCTCGGCCACCTCAAGATAGAGGATGTGTTCCCGCAGCAGCGCTTCCTGGTGATCCGCGCCAAATCAGACCATCCCGACGCCTGGCTGACCAACCGGCTGATCTCGGATTTCGTGCCGTCGGACTTCGTCTCGCGCTACATCTTCAACAAACAGGGCTTCTACAAGGACTATGACGGCTTCAGCGACGCCTGGCGATCGCATGTTGTGGACGTTCTCAAAACCACATATTTGAAGGACAAGGTGGCGTTTCGCACACGCCTCTACGGCCTGACTGACTAGAACGAAATGAACCGTCATTTCGTTCTAACTTGTTGTTTTGGCGCATGATGTTATCCAAAAAGTCTGCAACTTTTTGGCATCATGCTTTGAGGGGGTGACATCGCCATGCTCGATCCGATCGTGAACTTCTTCACCCGGATTTTCCAGTGGATCGGCCGTGGCATCGGCCTCTTGGTCGGCGTCATCCTGTGGCCGTTCCTATGGGCCGGACGCTGGTACACGCAGCGCGGCTGGATCCTGAAGGCGGTGGTCGGCGTCGCCCTGCTGGTGCTGATCGGCCTCTATGCCAACTTCTTCTACGCCACCCAGTGGTGGAACAATTTCAACCCGAACTATCCCGACACCTACACTTTCGAGAAGCGCAACGTGTCCGCCGGCGAACAGGTTGCCGCTGGCGCCGGCACGGATACAGCCAAGACCTGCGGCAACTCCGGCATTGCCCAGATCGCCGCCGACCTGACCGACTTCAACGTCAACCAGAATGCCTGGATCTCGTCGATGATCCTCTACAAGCTCGGCCTGTTCGGCATTGACTGGGACCACACGCCGTGGATGGACAACAAGGCCTCGTTCCAGCGCGGCATCAACCAGGCGGTGCGGCGCACCGCGACCGAACTCGCCGACAATCTCGGCCGCGTTCGCACCACCTCGCAGATCGACAGCGATCTGCAGAATGCCCGCGGCAATCTGCAGTTCGACGAGGAGACCTGGTATTTCGGCCTGAACCCGTTCGGCCCCAAGACGCCGACGCCAAGCTATTACCGCGACGCCGTGCGCATGCTGCGTTCCTTCAACGCTCGCCTCGCCACCTGCCAGGCGACCTTCGACGCCCGCGCCGACAATCTGAAGCAGTATATCGACCGCATCTCATCCGACATCGGCTCGACCTCGGCGATCCTCAAGGAGCGCGCCGAGAACCACAACAATGGCTGGTTCGACTTCCGCGCCGACGACCGTTTCTGGTTCGCCTATGGCCAGCTCTACGGCTATTACGGCCTGATGAAGGGTGCCCAGGCCGACTTCGAGGACGTCATCAAGGAAAAGCATCTGCAGAACCTGTGGGACACGATGGACTCGCAATTCGTCTCGGCGCTGCGCATCCAGCCCTTCATCATCGCCAATGGCCGCGAGGACGGCTGGATCATGCCGACGCATCTGACGACAATGGGCTTCTATGTGCTCCGGGTGCGCTCCAACATGGTCGAAATCAGCAACGTGCTGACACAGTAACGCTGCTCCGCCACGGCCATCGCGATGGCGAATTTGCGCCGTCGCTTCTGTCGCATTCCGTGCATTGTGCGGCTGTTTTGAGACGGCGGAGCGCCGCGTCCTCTGGCTTCTATACGGCGCGGTAACGGAGCCAGGAAGAACCGATGACAGGTCGGCCGATCCGCAGAGGAATTTTCTTCATAGGAAACATAGTTGCATGCAAGTTGACGCCGCGGCAGCGACAGGGTTAGAACATGCCCGCGCCCGGTTCCAACCTGTTTGCGAGTGAGATCAAACCCGTCCCCTCCACCGTTCAATCCAGAGGAAAGCCGTCATGGCCGAAGTGAAGTCCGACATCGAAATCGCGCGCGGCGCCAAAAAGAAGCAGATCCAGGAGATCGGCCAGAAAATCGGCATTCCGACTGAACACCTTTTGCCCTACGGCCACGACAAGGCCAAGATTTCGGCCGAGTTCATCAAGTCGGTGAAGGGCAACAAGGACGGCAGGCTGATCCTCGTCACCGCCATCAACCCAACGCCCGCGGGCGAAGGCAAGACGACGACCACGGTCGGTCTCGGCGATGGCCTGAACCGCATCGGCAAGAAAGCGATCGTCTGCATCCGCGAGGCTTCGCTCGGCCCGAATTTCGGCGTCAAGGGCGGTGCCGCCGGCGGCGGCTACGCACAGGTCGTGCCGATGGAGGACATGAACCTCCACTTCACCGGCGACTTCCACGCCATCACCACGGCGCACAACCTTCTGTCGGCACTGATCGACAACCACATCTACTGGGGCAACGAGCTCGGCATCGACACCCGACGCGTCGTCTGGCGCCGCGTCATGGACATGAACGACCGGGCGCTGCGCGAGATGATCTGTTCGCTCGGCGGCGTCGCCAACGGCTTTCCGCGCGAGGGCGGCTTCGACATCACCGTCGCCTCGGAAGTGATGGCCATCCTGTGCCTGTCCACCGACCTGAAGGACCTTGAAAAGCGCCTCGGCGACATCATTGTCGCCTATCGCCGCGACAAGTCGGCCGTCTATGCCCGCGACCTCAAGGCCGACGGCGCCATGGCCGTGCTGCTCAAGGACGCCATGCAGCCCAACCTGGTGCAGACGCTGGAGAACAACCCGGCCTTCGTGCATGGCGGCCCGTTCGCCAACATCGCGCATGGCTGCAACTCGGTGGTCGCCACCACGACGGCACTGAAACTGGCAGATTATGTCGTCACCGAAGCCGGCTTCGGCGCAGACCTTGGCGCAGAAAAGTTCTTCGACATCAAGTGCCGCAAGGCCGGCCTGAAGCCGGCAGCAGCGGTCATCGTCGCCACCGTGCGCGCCATGAAAATGAATGGCGGCGTCAAGAAGGAAGATCTCGGCAAGGAAAACGTCGAGGCGGTGAAGAAGGGCTGCGCCAACCTCGGCCGCCATATCGAGAACATCAGGCAGTTCGGCGTGCCGGCGGTGGTGGCCATCAACCATTTCTATTCCGACACCGACGCCGAGATCCAGGCGATGAAGGACTATGTCGCCTCGATGGGCGAAGAGGCGATCCTGTGCAAGCACTGGGCCAAGGGCTCGGCCGGCATCGAGGAACTCGCCAACAAGGTGGTGGCGCTGGCCGAATCCGGTGCCTCGCAGTTCGCGCCGCTCTATCCCGACGCCATGCCGCTGTTCGAGAAGATCAACACCATCGTCCAGCGCATCTATCGCGGCTCGGAAGCGATCGCCGACAAGTCGGTGCGCGACCAGCTGCACGCCTGGGAGCAAGCCGGCTACGGCCACCTGCCGGTCTGCATGGCCAAGACGCAGTACTCGTTCTCGACCGACCCGAACCTGCGCGGCGCGCCGACCGGCCACACCGTGCCGGTGCGCGAGGTCAGGCTGTCGGCCGGTGCGGGCTTCGTCGTCATCATCTGCGGCGAGGTCATGACCATGCCAGGCCTGCCCAAGGCGCCGTCCTCGGAGAAGATCTTCCTCAACGAGATGGGCCAGATCGAGGGCCTGTTCTAGAGCAATTCCAGAAAAAGTGTGAAACGGTCTTCCGTCCGGAATTGCGTCAAACACAGGATCCTTCAATTCCAAACCGCAAAGGGCGCCGCATCGCTGCGGCGCCCTTTTTTGTTTCCGGATATTGCTATGCGGCGTTGCGCGACAGCGCCCGCTGGTTGGAACCGAAGATCGTGTCGCGCTCCGGCAGTGTCCCGGTCTTCAGGCACTCGACCCATTCGCCGGTCTTGAGCACCGCCGCGAAGCGCGACTGCAGGATGATCGTGACCACGCGGTGGATCTCCTCGGCCGAAGCGTAGCCGGCGCTGTTGGCATAGGGCACCGAGCCGGTCGCGTCGGACAGGAACTCGACGGCAAAGCCCATATGGACGGCGTGGATGATGGTCGACAGGTCGCAATTGTGCGTCATGTAGCCGACCACCGTGATCGTATCGATGGCCTGGGCGCGCAGCCAGTCCTCCAGATCGGTGCCGGTGAAGGCGGAAGGCAGGTTCTTTTCGACATGGTGGTCGCGGCTGCGCCTGGCGATCTCGGGGTGCAGTTCGCCGCCATGGCTGCCCTTGGCGAAGATCGGCGATGTCGCGGGCGCCATCTGCTTGACGACCACCACCTTGATGCCGGCTGACGCCGCCGCATCCATGGCGCGTGCCACATTGACGACACTGTCGCGGAACGGCGGATGCTGGATGGCGAGATTACCGCCATCGTAGTCGTTCTGGACGTCGACGACGATCAGCGCGCGGCGCGGCGTGGTGTTGGCTGGGTCAGTCATGGTGTTTTCCTTTCCGGCTTGAATGCGAATGGGGCCGAAAATAGGTGGGTCGCCAAGCAGTCGAAAGTGTCCCAATTGACATCATTCGAAAGAATTGGGACAATCCCATCTTAGCCGCTGGAAGCATCATGACCGACCCGATCATCGCCGTCCTTGCCTTCGACGGCATCAGCCCTTTCCATCTCTCGGTGCCATGCCTGGTGTTCGGCGAGGACAGGACGGCGCTTGGGCTGCCGCGCTTCGAGTTCCGTATCTGCGCGGTCAGGGCAGGTCCGATCCACACCGAAGCCGGACTGACCGTTGCCGCACCGCATGGGCTCGAGGGCCTCGACGGCGCAGACATCGTCATCATCCCGAGCTGGCATCATCTCGGCGAGGCTCCAGCGCCAGTGTTGATGGAGGCGCTACGCAGAGCGCACGAGCATGGCGCATTGATTGTCGGCCTCTGCCTGGGAACTTTCGCCATTGCCGCGGCCGGGCTGCTGTCAGGCCGCCGTGCCGCGACGCACTGGGCCTATTCCGAGCGGCTGCAGAAACTCCATCCCGACATCGCGGTCGATGCCTCGGTGCTGTATGTCGACAATGGCGATGTCGTGACATCGGCCGGCGTCGCCGCCGGCCTCGACTGCTGTCTCCACATCGTGCGCGCCCGCTATGGCGCCGAAGCGGCACTGCGGCTCGCCCGCCAGATCGTCCTTTCCCCGCATCGCCAAGGCGGGCAGGCGCAGTTCATCGAGCACCCGGTGGCGAGGGGTGCGAATGCCGACCGTTTCACCCAGGCGCTCGACGCGGTTCGCGCCACACTTGGCGAGACGCACAGCCTGGACCGCGTCGCCGAAGCCGCCGGCCTGACCCGGCGCACCTTCACCCGCCGCTTTCAGAAATCGATCGGCACCAGTTTCGGCGAATGGCTGACCAGCCAGCGGATCGAACTGGCGCAACGGTTGCTGGAGGCCACGGAGAAATCGATGGACATGGTGGCCTTCGAGGCCGGCTTCGGCAGCGCCACCTCACTGCGGCAGCATTTTTCGGCACGGCTCAAGACGTCCCCGGCGCAATACCGGCGCGAATTTTCCAGGCGGTCCGATCAGAAGGACGAACGCACGGCGCTTTTGTCCTGATCTGTTCAATCCCGCTTGACCGCCCGTGCCGGATTGCCGACCGCCGTGGTGTTCGCAGCCACGTCGCCGGTCACCACCGCGCCGGCACCGATGATGGCGCCATCGCCGATGCTGACGCCGCCAAGGATGATCGCGCTGCCGCCGATCCAGGCATTGCTGCCGATCTCGACCGGCCTGGCGATCTCCAGCCCCGCTTGCCGCCCGGCGGCCTCCTTGTGGTGCTCGGCGCAATAGATCTGCACGTTGGGGCCGAGCAGCGTTCCCTTGCCGATGCGCACGCATGCCGTGTCGAGGATGGTGCAGCCGGCATTGAGAAAGACGCCGTCCCCAAGAAAGATGTTGAAGGCGTAGGCGCAGTGAAACGGCGCCTCGATGCGGGCGCCCTCGCCCGCTTTGCCGAGCAGTGCCTTCAAGCCCGGCCCGAGGTTTCCACGCTGCCGTGGCGGCAGCGAATTGTGCTCGAAAACCGCGTCGCGCGCGCTGACGCGCAGTGCCTCGAGTTCGTCATCGAGGCAAGTGTACCATTCGCCGGCCACCATCTTTGCGCGCTCGCTTTCAGCCATGACGATGTCTCCCTGTGACGCCCTTGCCAAAGCACAATTGCAGTGAACGGGAAAGTGCCAGCGTCCCGCAACACCGGGCGCAAATCCATTCGAATTTTTCGAAGTCATGTGCTGGTCAAATGCCCGGCCTATGCTAGCCTGTTCTTGCAAGGCTGTCCTGGCCGGCGATGAGGGGATCGACCATGTTGTATATTCTTGCACTTCTGATCGGCGTCATTGCCGGCCTTCGTGCCATGACCGCGCCGGCTGCCGTCGCCTGGGGCGCCTATCTCGGCTGGCTGCCGGTCGCCGGCACCTGGGCCAGCTTCATGAGCCACTGGGCCGCTGTCGGCATCTTCACCATCCTTGCCATCGTCGAGTTGGTCACCGATCAGCTGCCGTCGACGCCGAGCCGGAAGGTGCCGCAGCAGTTCGGCGCCCGCATCATCATGGGCGCCTTCACCGGCGCCGTCATCGGCGCCACCGGTGGTTCCACCATCGGCGGCCTGATCGCCGGCGCCATCGGCGCTGTCATCGGCACGCTGGGCGGGGCCGAAGCACGCGGCCGGCTGGCGGCCGCCTTCGGCAAGGATCCGCCCGCCGCCTTCATCGAGGACGCCGTGGCGATCATCGGCGGCCTGCTGATCGTAGCGGCGGTGGCATGACGGCCAAGACTTTCGACGCCATCATCATCGGTGCCGGACAGGCCGGCCCGTCCCTGGCCGGCCGGCTGAACGCTGCCGGCATGAGCGTTGCGCTGATCGAGCGCAAGCTGGTCGGCGGCACCTGCGTCAACACCGGCTGCATGCCGACCAAGACCATGGTCGCCAGCGCCTATGCCGCGCACCTTGCCCGCCGCGCCGCCGATTATGGCGTGACGCTCGGTGGCCCCGTCGGCGTCGACTACAAGGCGATCAAGGCGCGCAAGGACAAGGTATCCAACGACGCCCGAACCGGGCTCGAAACCTGGATCGCCGGCATGGACAAATGCACGCTCTATCGCGGCCATGCGCGGTTCGAATCCGCCAACACGGTGCGCGTCGGCGACGACCTTTTGACCGCCGAAAAAATCTTCCTCAACACCGGCGGCCGCGCCTCGGTGCCGGACCTGCCCGGCATCAACGACATCGACTACCTGACCAACTCCTCGATGATGGATCTCGACGTGCTGCCGCGCCATCTCATCGTCGTCGGCGGCAGCTATATCTCGCTCGAGTTCGCGCAGATGTTCCGCCGCTTCGGCGCCGAAGTCACCGTCATCGAAAAGAGCCCGCGCCTGACCGGCCGCGAGGACGAGGACGTCTCTGCCGCCATCCTGTCGATCCTCGAAAACGAAGGCATTGCGGTTCATGTCGGTGCCGACGACATCGGCTTTGCCAGGCAAGGCAAGGACATTGCCGTCACCTTCTCCGCGGGCAAGCCGCCTGCGGTCGGCTCGCATGTGCTGCTGGCTCTAGGGCGCACACCCAACACCGACGATCTCGGCCTCGACAAGGCCGGCGTCGAGGTCGACAAGCGCGGCTTCGTTGCCGTCGACGACCAGCTGCGCACCAGCGTGCCCGGCATCTGGGCGATGGGCGACTGCAACGGCAAGGGCGCCTTCACCCACACCTCCTACAACGACTACGAGATCGTCGCCGCCAACCTGCTCGACAACGATCCACGCAAGGTCAGCGACCGCATCGAGGCCTACGCGCTCTACATCGACCCGCCGCTCGGCCGCTGCGGCATGACCGAGGCCGTGGTGAAGAAATCCGGCCGCCGGGCGCTGATTGGCCAACGGCCGATGACCCGCGTCGGCCGTGCCATCGAAAAGGGCGAGACGCAAGGCTTCATGAAGATCCTGGTCGACGCCGACACCAGGGAAATCCTCGGCTGTTCGGTGCTGGGACCCGGTGGCGACGAAGCGGTGCACTGCGTGCTCGACCTGATGTACGCCAAGGCGCCCGTCGACACGCTGGCGCGTGCCGTGCACATCCATCCGAATGTCTCGGAGCTGCTGCCCACCATCGCCCAGGCGCTGAAGCCGCTGGCCTGACGTACCGGCCATCAAGCTCTCGACTTTATGCATTGCTGCATTGCAGCAATGCATGTTGCGCGTGGAAAGAGTCTACGCGCATTCTCGGATTGAACCGATTCAGTCTGGACGCTCCATGCCCTTGCCGATCCTTGCGCTTGCCATTGCGTCCTTCTGCATCGGCACCACCGAATTCGTCATCATGGGCCTGTTGCCGGAGGTCGCCGCCGACCTCGGCGTGTCCATCCCTTCGGCGGGCCTGCTGGTCACCGGCTATGCGCTCGGCGTCGTCTTCGGCGCACCGATCGTTGCGATGGCCACCGCGCATCTGCCGCGCAAGCCGGTGCTGGTTGGCCTCGCCACGCTGTTCGTCGTCGGCAATCTGTTCTGCGCCATCGCACCAAACTACTGGATGCTGATGGCCGCACGCGTGTTCACCGCCTTTGGCCATGGCGCCTTCTTCGGCATCGGCTCGGTCGTTGCCGCCAGCCTGGTGCCGCGCAACAAGCGCGCCAGCGCCATCGCGCTGATGTTCGCCGGGCTGACGCTGGCCAACATCCTTGGCGTGCCCGCCGGCACCGCCCTTGGCGAAGCCTTCGGCTGGCGCGCCACCTTTTTGGCCGTGGTCGGCATCGGCCTGATCTCGGTCGCTTGCATCGCCTGGCTGGTGCCATCCGACGTCACTGAACCGAGCGGTGGCGGCCTGCGCGGCGAGCTGCGCGTGCTGGGCAAGCTGCAGGTGTGGCTGGCGATGCTGATCGCGGCGCTGACCTCCGCCAGCCTGTTCACGGTCTTCACCTACATCAAGCCCTATCTGACCGACGTCTCTGGCTTGTCCACCTCGGCGGTCACCTGGGTGCTGTTGCTGTTCGGTGCCGGCATGACCATCGGCAACATCATCGGTGGCAGGCTGGCCGATTGGAAGCTGATGCCGACAGTCATCGGCACGCTGCTGCTGATGACGCTGCTGCTGCTCGGCTTCACGCAGTTCGGCGCCATAGCCAGCGTCGCCATCGGCATCGTCTTCCTGTGGGGCCTGCTCATCTTCGTCGTCGTGCCGCCGCTGCAGATCCGCGTCGTCGAGGCGGCTTCCGAAGGACCCAACCTCGCCGCCACGCTGAATCAGGGCGCCTTCAATGTCGGCAATGCCAGCGGCGCCTGGATCGGCGGCGTGGCACTTTCGGCGGGCGTTTCCTATGCCAATCTGCCGCTGGTCGGCGCCGCATTGGCACTGCTTGCGGTCACCGTCGCGGTGCTGTCGCAGGCGCTGGATCGGCGCACACCTGTCCCTCTGCAGGCACCGGCTGAATAACCGCTTGCGCCCATAGCGCGGCCGGCTGGACCAATCGACATCGGCACCTTCAACTGGGCATGTCTTGTCGCTCTTGATGGAGGAAAATCATGCAGAAATCGATCGAACGCATCGCCGGCGAAAGCGAGGGTGTTTCCTACGAATTTCCGCTGTTCCGCTTTGCCGGAACCGACAAGGCCGCTCCGTCGGCCTATCTGCAGGCGGCGCTCCACGCCGGCGAGTTGCCGGGCGTCGTCGCCATCGACGCGCTGATGCCTATGCTGGCCAAGGCCGAGACCGAAGGCCGCATCAAGGGCGACATCGCTATCGTGCCCTGGGCCAACCCGATCGGCCGGGCGCAATATCATTTCGGCGAACATCAGGGACGCTTCCATCTCGGCACCCGCACCAACTTCAATCGCGGCTTTCCGTTGCTTGCCGCGCCCGATGCGGCACTCCTGCCTGACACCACCCTTGGCTCAGTCGACCAGCGGCTGAAGACCCGGCTGGTGCAGCTGTCGCTCGGCCACGACATCGTGCTCGACCTGCATTGCGACGATGAGGGCCTCGCCTATCTCTATGTCCATACCAGCCTGTGGCCGGCAATGGCCGATTGCGCCGCCGCCATGGACGTCGACGCGGTGATGCTGTGGAGCGAAGACACCGACGGCACGTTCGAGGGCGCCTCGATCATGCCCTACCAGAACGTTCCCGGTGACGTGGCGAATCTCGATCGCCGCGTCGCCACGACGGTCGAATACCGCGGCATCCTCGATGTCGACGGCGCCTTGGCCGCCTCCGACGCCGAAGGCCTCTACCGGCTGCTGGTGGCGCGCGGCGTGATCACCGATACCGCCCTGCCGGTACCTGGTTCTTTCACCGGTGTCGTGGCCCCGTTGGAAAACATCGACATGATGCCGGCGCCTCGGGCGGGTGCCGTGCTTTACGACGTGAAGCCCGGTGACCGCGTCGCCAAGGGCGCTCGCCTCGCCACCATCGTCCATGCACCGGGTGAAACCGATGGCCGCACCGAAGTCTTCGCGCCGCAGGACGGCATCATCCTGACCCGCCGCTCGCGCCGCATCATCCGCGCCGGCGAGGATCTTTTGAAACTCGTCGGCGACAGCAGGAGCGCCGACGCCAGATCAGGCACGCTTGAGGACTGAACTAACCCGAAATGGCCAGCCGCGCTTTTGGGTACGGGAGCACCGGAAGCACAGGAAACCGCCATTTGCAGGCTGGCATCACCTGAATATCAGCATGCCCTAGCCTGAAATAGCCAGCCGCGCCTTGCCCTCCAGCCATTCGGCCATCTGCCGGTATGGCACCGGGCCGTGGCTGATGCGGGCAACGCCGAGTTCCGCCAGCCGCTGGCGCGGCGGCACATGCGCCAGCGCAATGATGTTGACCGGCAGCGCAATTGCCTTGCACAGCGCCTCGATCAAGCCCTCATCGCCAAGGCCCGGCGCAAAGAAACCGTTCGCTCCAGCCTTTTCAAAGGCATGCGCCCGCTCGATCGCCTGGTCGAGCAGCGCCTTGTCGTGGGTATCCGGCTTCGCCTTGAGGAAGATGTCGGTTCGGGCGTTGACGAAGGCCGGGACACCCGAGGCCTTGACCGCTGCTGCGGCGGCTTCGATCCGCTTCACCTGGACGGCGATGTCGTGCAGGCCCGTGCCGCCGACAATCTGATCCTCGAAATTGAAGCCGATGGCGCCGGCCTGTATGGCATGCGTCACGGTGCGGGCGACGGTTTCCGGATCGACGCCATAGCCACCCTCGAGATCCATGGTCACCGGCAGGTCGACGGCGGCAACGATGCGCCTGATGTTGTCGAGCGCCAACTCCAGCGGGATTTTCTCGCCGTCGGCGTATCCAAAGGCCGCAGCCACCGGCCAGCTCCCCGTGGCGATCGCCTTGGCCCCTGCTTTCTCGACGATCTTGGCCGAGCCCGGATCCCAGGCATTGTAGAGAACGATCGGGTTTCCCTTGACGTGGAGGGAATGGAACGTCCGTGCGCGGTCGATCTGCTCGGTCATTGGTGTTTTTCCCATGTTTCTGCTGTTGGACATCCAGCCTAAGCAGGACCGCCGGCTGTGGCGATGTGCCATGAGCTGCAGAAGGGGCAGCCACCGGACAGATTTTCAAACCTGTTGCGCATCCTGGTTTTCGCAGCTATGGATTTCGCCATGAACATGCGTTCGACCAAGACCATTTGGTGGTGGGCCTGCTGACAGCGGCCTGTTCGAACGCGTGCGCGTGAAAATAGAGGGTGGCCGCAGCGGAATGTCCGGGCGGCCATTTGTTTTTTCAAGCCATTCCCGGGTCCGTTGCCCCAAGAAGCTGATGGAGACGGCAATGACGATGAAGGTTCTGGAAAACGGGGCAGAGAGTTTCGTGACGGCGGGTGGCATCACCATCACCCGCGAACGCCACGACCGGCCCTATGCGGGCGCCATCGACGCTTATGTCGACGGGCTGAATGCGCGCCGGGGCGCCGTGTTTTCCTCGAATTACGAATATCCCGGCCGCTACACGCGCTGGGACACCGCCATCATCGATCCGCCACTGGTGATCTCGGCGCATGGCCGCGCCATGCGCATCGAGGCGCTGAATGGCCGTGGCGAGGCGCTGTTGCCGGTCATCGGCAAGGCGCTCGGCAGCCTGGCCGATGTCACCATCGCCGAGAACTCGAAGAAACTGATCCGCCTCGACGTCGCCAAGCCGGGCCGGGTCTTCACCGAGGAGGAGCGCAGCCGCGTTCCCTCTGTCTTCACAGTGCTGCGCGCCATCACCGCTCTGTTCAAGACCGAGGAAGACGCCAATCTCGGCCTCTACGGCGCCTTCGGCTACGACCTCGCCTTCCAGTTCGACCCGGTCGACTACACGCTCGAGCGCAAGCCAAGCCAGCGTGATCTTGTGTTGTTCCTGCCCGACGAGATCCTCGTCGTCGACCACTATTCGGCCAAGGCCTGGACCGATCGCTACGACTATGCCGGCGACGGGTTTTCGACCGAAGGCCTGCCGCGCGATGAAATCGCCGAGCCGTTCAAAAGCCCCGACCGCATCCCGCCGCGCGGCGACCACGAGCCCGGCGAATACGCCAATCTGGTTCGCAAGGCGATGGATTCGTTCAAGCGCGGCGATCTGTTCGAGGTCGTGCCCGGCCAGATGTTCTATGAGCGCTGCGAGACGCAGCCGTCCGAGATTTCGCGCAAGCTGAAGGCCATCAACCCCTCGCCCTATTCCTTCTTCATCAATCTCGGCGAAGGCGAATATCTGATCGGTGCCTCGCCGGAAATGTTCGTGCGCGTCAACGGCCGCCGCGTCGAGACCTGCCCGATCTCCGGCACCATCAAGCGCGGCGACGACGCCATTTCGGACTCCGAGCAGATCCTGAAGCTGCTCAATTCGAAGAAGGACGAATCCGAGCTCACCATGTGCTCGGACGTCGACCGCAATGACAAGTCGCGGGTCTGCGAACCGGGCTCGGTGCGCGTCATTGGCCGTCGCCAGATCGAGATGTATTCGCGCCTGATCCACACCGTCGATCACATCGAGGGGCGGCTGCGCGAAGGCATGGATGCATTCGACGCCTTCCTGTCGCATGCCTGGGCGGTCACCGTCACCGGCGCGCCGAAACTATGGGCCATGCGCTTCATCGAGCAGAACGAGAAGAGCCCGCGCGCCTGGTATGGCGGCGCGATCGGCATGGTCAATTTCAACGGCGACATGAACACCGGCCTCACCCTGCGCACCATCCGCATCAAGGACGGCATTGCCGAAGTGCGCGCCGGCGCCACATTGCTCTTCGACAGCATTCCCGAGGAAGAAGAAGCCGAAACCGAACTGAAGGCATCCGCCATGCTCTCCGCCATCCGCGACGCCAAGACGGGCAACTCCGCCAGCACAGAGCGCACCACCGCCCGCGTCGGCGACGGCGTCAACATCCTGCTCGTCGACCACGAGGACAGCTTCGTCCACACGCTGGCCAACTATTTCCGTCAGACCGGCGCCAACGTCTCGACCGTGCGCACGCCGGTGCCTGAGGAGGTCTTCGACAGGCTGAAGCCCGACCTTGTCGTGCTGTCGCCCGGCCCCGGCACGCCGAAGGATTTTGATTGCGCCGCCACCATCAGACGAGCCCGCGCCCGTGACCTGCCGATCTTCGGCGTCTGCCTTGGATTGCAGGCGCTGGCCGAAGCCTATGGCGGCGAACTGCGGCAACTGCATGTGCCGATGCACGGCAAGCCGTCGCGCATCCGCGTCTCGAAGCCGGGCATCATCTTCTCCGGCCTGCCCAAGGAAGTCACCGTCGGCCGCTATCACTCGATCTTTGCCGATCCGGTGCGACTGCCCGATGATTTCATCGTCACCGCCGAGACCGAGGACGGCGTCATCATGGCGTTCGAGCACCGCAAGGAGCCGATCGCCGCGGTGCAGTTCCACCCGGAATCGATCATGACGCTCGGCCACAATGCCGGCATGCGCATCATCGAGAACATCGTCGCCCACCTGCCGCGCAAGGCCAAGGAAAAGGCCGCCTGACGAACATGGCCGAAACCGGGAACACGATGGCGATCGCGGCCAAGGCCGCGGCGAAGCGCAAGGTCGCCAACCTTGCCTTCTGGTCGATCATCATTGCCGCCATCGTGCTCGGCCTGAAGCTCGTCGCCTGGTACATCACCGGCTCGGTGGCGCTCTATTCGGATGCCCTGGAATCGATCGTCAACGTCATTGCCTCGATCGCGGCCTTCTGGGCGATCCAGGTCAGCTACAAGCCGGCCGACCAGGACCATCCATTCGGCCACCACAAGGCGGAGTATTTCTCGGCCGTGCTCGAAGGCGTGCTGATCGTGCTCGCGGCACTGCTGATCCTCAACGAGGTCTGGCGCTCCTGGCAAACCCCGGCGCCGCTTGAACAGCCTTGGGAAGGTCTTGCCGTCAACGGCGTCGCCACGGTCATCAATGCCTTCTGGGCGTGGACGCTGATCCGCGCCGGCAGGGCCGAGAAATCGCCGGCGCTGGTTGCCGACGGCAAACACATCATGACCGACGTGGTGACTTCGATCGGTGTGTTCGGCGGCCTGGTCGGGGCGATCCTGACCGGCTGGCAGATCCTCGACCCGGCGCTTGCCGTCCTCGTGGCACTCAACATCCTGTGGCAGGGCTGGCATGTCATCGGCTCGTCGATGAACGGCCTGATGGACCGCGCTGTCGACACGGCAGAGCACATGCACATCCGCGACGTCATCTCGGCCAATTGCAAGGGCGCGCTCGAGGTGCATGACCTCAAGACGCGCATCGCCGGCCGCGCCACCTTCATCGAGTTCCATCTGGTCGTCGATGCCGACATGTCGGTGGGCGCCAGCCATGTCATCTGCGACCGCATCGAGGACGCGCTGAAGGCCGAAATCCCCTCGGTGCGCGTCACCATCCATGTCGAGCCCGACGACGAAGCCAAACTGCCGAAAGGCACGACCGCCGTGCCGTTCGCCTGAGGTCAGCTCACGGCGCGCAGGCCGATTGCGGCATCGGCTGCAGCCGGTAGATCTTGTCGTCGGACTTCGTCTTGCCATCGGCGGCCTTCGAGCACAGGTCGACGATCGCCAGGCTGCTGTTGGGATTGGCCAGCATCATCATGCCGTTGGCGCCGCGCTTGAGAAAAATCTCCTTCTGCGCGATGTCGCAGGAAAAATCGCTCATCTTCGAGCTCGCCGCGCAACGCCACTGGTCGGCCTCGCCCTGGCAGGAATAGGTCTGCGTGACCTTGGCCGATTTCTGCCGCGTCGTGACGGTGACGGCAATGTCGGCGCCATCGGGCCAGTTGGCTGCGTCGCCTCCTGAAGCAAAAGACGCCAGTTCCACCGAGCCGCGGAAAACCCGGATCGACTGCGTCAACTGGTCGGGGTGGGAAGCCATATGCGCTGCATCGTAGTCGCGTCCATAGCAGAAGGCCTGGTCCGGCTTCAGCCGTTCGCGCAGCGGCGGCCCGAGCGCCGGGTCGATCGGATCGATGCGCGCGAACTCCGCCTTGCAGGTCGCTGCCGGCATCGGGTCGAGGCGGAAATTGTCATCCTCCTTGCCCAGCGCCTGCCTGTCATATTCCGCCGCGCCGAGTTCCTCTTCCGATCCGGCATCGAGATAGAGATCTGGCTGTACGTCGGTGAGGATCAGGCGTCCTTTGTCATCGACTTTCAGTGACGCCAGGGTGCGGTCGCAATCCATGCCGCAATGGATCGGGCCTGTCTTGCCGTCCTCCGACTCGTGGTTGCACCAGCCGCCGGCCCATTCCGGTGCCTTGGCGCCGCGCACGGTGGTGGCGACGAAGGCATTGTAGGACGAGTCGGAATTCGCGGCCGGCTCCTCATTCGGCCGGCTGACAGGATCATGGCCGTAGTAGAAGAAGATCCGCGCCACCTTCTGCTTCGGATGTGCCTTGAGGTGCGCGGCGTCATAGACGCGGCCGAAACAGGCGTCGGCGCCGTTAGGGCTGAGTTCGGTGAGCTTGAGCGCATCATCGGCTCCGGCCTTGCCAGCCAGCAGACCGAGCAGTGCAACACCCCAGGCGACGCGCGCCAATACCTTGCCTAACGCCATGTGACCCTCCTCCGCATCGACAGGACGCGACGTCAATTTATGCTAGTATTGCGGCCGGAGCCACGCATTTTGCGGTGAGCCGCCAAGCGGAGGAGGATGCGATGCGCCGGCGCGATATGTTCCGCACGGTTCTTGCCGGAACCGGAACGCTTTTTGGCCTGCGGATGGTGCAGGCAGCCGCGACGGAGCCCGCCAGGCTGAAGGTCGCCTACCACCTCAGCGATCTCGACAAGGTCAATTTCGTGCTCGGCAACATCAAGAACCACTATGATGGCACCGGCGGCAATATCGACATCGTGCTGGTCGTGCATGGTCCAGCCCTCGCCGCCTTCAAGTCGAAAGGCATTTCGGCCGCGATTTCCGGCCGCTTCGCCAGCCTCGTGCAGCAGGGGCTCAACCCGCATGCCTGCGCCAACACCATGCAAGGCATGGATGTTTCGCTGACCGACCTGCTCGACGGTTTCCATGCCGCCGACAAGGGTGGCGTCGTCAAACTCGCCGAACTGCAAGGCCAGGGCTACGCCTATCTGCGCCCGTAAGGCTTGAACATCCGGGTGGCAACGGCTTACGAAGGACGGGCGGACATCCGGAGGAACAGCAGTGCCAGCCACCACCTCACTCAACATTCCCGATCTCGCCGGCAAGGCGGTGCTGGTCACCGGTGCATCGACCGGCATCGGGGCGGCCCTGGCATCGGCCTACGCCGCGCAGAAATGCAAAGTGGCGCTGCACTACAATTCGAGCCGCGACGCCGCCGAGAAGCTGGCCAAGACCATTGCCGACGCAGGCGGCGAGGTATTCCTTGTCCAGGGGGATTTCTCCGTTCCCGCCGATGTCGAACGCGTCGTCGAGGACAGCGCGCAGCATTTCGGCCGTCTCGATGGGCTGGTCAACAATGCCGGCGGCATGCTTGGCCGCGTGCCCTATGCCGAGCAGACCGAGGCG
This sequence comes from Mesorhizobium sp. P2_A8, assembly GCF_056404935.1. Lineage (NCBI taxonomy): Bacteria > Pseudomonadati > Pseudomonadota > Alphaproteobacteria > Hyphomicrobiales > Phyllobacteriaceae > Mesorhizobium > Mesorhizobium sp. P2_A8. Next base: position 153,547 of record NZ_JBFUDB010000002.1, on the reverse strand, counting down.
CATTACGACGCGGTGATGGACCTCAATGCGCGTTCGGTGCTGACCGGCTCGCGCAAGGCGATCCCGTGGCTCAAGAAACAGGGCGGCTTCATCGTCAACACCTCGTCGATCGCCGCGCGCAACGGCGCCGGCGGCGGCGCTGGCCTGTACGGTTCGGCCAAGGCCTTCGTCTCCAACGTGACCCGCGGCATGGCCAAGGAGCTGATCGGCTTCGGCATCCGCGTCAACGCGGTGGCGCCGGGCACAATCCTGACGCCGTTCCACGAGCGCTATTCGACCGACGAGCAGATGAAGGGCATGGTCGCCACCATTCCACAGGGACGTGCCGGCACCGCGCAGGATTGCGTTGGCGCCTATCTGTTCCTCTCTTCCGATCTCCTGAGCGGCTACATCACCGGCCAGGTGATCGAGGTGAATGGCGGCCAGTTGATGCCTTGAGCGGCTATCTGCATACTGGCGATCTGCATACTCTTGTCGAAGACTTCAAAGGGAGACAAAGGAATGTACGGACTGATCGGCAAGATGCGGGCGTCGCGCGGCCAGCGCGACGCGGTCATGGACGTCCTGCGCGCCAGCACCGGCGCCCTGCCGGGTTGCCTGAGCTATATCATCGCGCGCGATCCCGCGGATGCCGATGCGATCTGGGTCACCGAGGTGTGGACCGACGCCGAAAGCCACAAGGCCTCGCTGCAGCTTCCCGAAGTCCAGGCGGCGATCGCCAAGGCGCGGCCGTTCATCGCCGGCTTTGAATTCCAGGTCGAGACCCACCCTGTCGGCGGCTTCGGCCTGGCCGATGGCAAGACCGGCTGAGGGCAGGCATCCTTTTTCGGCGCAGCGGGGTTCGCATCGCCCCGCTTCGGGTCTAAGAGCGAACCATGGATTCCTCGGCCGAGCCGCCACCCCCGGATCTGCCCACCATTGAGCGCATGGCGCGGATGCGCAAGCTCTGGCAATGGCTGGCGATCCTTACCGTCTCCGCCCTGTTTGCCGGCGCGCTGGAACTCGCCGCCCTGCCCGCGGCGCTGCTGATCGGCCCGATGCTCGCGGCCATCGTCGCCGGCACCAATGGCGCCACGGTGCGGGTGCCACGTCTTCTGTTCGGCGCCGCCCAGGCGATTGTCGGCTGCCTCGTCGCCAGCTCGATCTCGGCCGATATCTTTCCGGTCTTCTACCAGGAGTGGCCGCTGTTTCTCGGCGTCGTTGTGGCCACAGTGACGGCCTCCAGCCTGCTCGGCTGGCTGATCAGCCGCTGGCGCATCCTGCCCGGCACCACCGCCGTCTGGGGCTCGTCGCCGGGTGCCGCCACCGCCATGGTGCTGATGGCCGGTGCCTTCGGCGCCGACCAGCGCCTCGTCGCCTTCATGCAATACCTGCGCGTCATCTTCGTTTCGATGACGGCGGCCCTGGTGGCAAAGATGTGGGTCGACACGTCGGGCGTCGAAATCCCGCCCATCATCTGGTTTCCGCCGATCGATCCACAAGCCCTCGCCGCCACCATCGGGGTAGCGCTTGTCGGCGGCCTCCTGGGAAAGCTGCTCAGGCTGCCCTCGCCGTTCTTCCTTGGCACCTTCATCTTCGGCACCGTCATCCATCTCGGCCTTGGCGTGGAAATGCAATTGCCGCCATGGCTGCTGGCGGTGAGCTACGCGATGGTCGGCTGGTCGATCGGCCTGAATTTCACCCGGCCGATCCTGCGCCATGCGACGCGCGCCTTGCCGCAGATCATTGCGTCGATCGTGGCGCTGATCGCCTTTTGCGGCGGCCTTGCCTTCATGATCAGCCATCTGCTCGGCATCGACCCGCTGACCGCCTATCTGGCGACAAGCCCCGGTGGCATGGACAGCATCGCCATCATCGCCGCTGCCGCCCAGAACGTCGACATCTCCTTCGTCATGGCGTTGCAATCGGCGCGCTTCCTGATCGTGCTGCTGATCGGGCCAAGCGTCGCGCGGCTGGTGGCCAGAAGCGTCAGGCAATAGGCAAAGCCGCCTCCCCTGAGCCCACAACCCGACTGTCATTCGACGACCCGGTTGGTCGAATCCCCGTCAGCGGTGCCGCTGTGCAAGAACCCAGCGACAGCTTGGGTAGCAGCGGCAAAAAATACTTGACTAACACACTCATATTTGAGAGCGCGGGAGCGCAATCCTGCATGAGACAGTGGAGACGAGTTGATGCGAACGCGGCCGACGACATGGCGCCTGGGTATATCATTGCTGGGTGGCGCGGCGATGCTCGCCCAACCCGGCGCAGCACTCGCCCAGGACAGCGAGACCGCCCCCGTCCTTGGCAAGATCGAGGTGACCGCGCAGAGCAACGAGATCCTGGTCCAGGATGGTTACGTCGCCAAGAAGGATCGCATCGGCACCAAGATCGATACGCCGATTGCCAGGATTCCGCAGGCCATTTCGGTGGTGACGCAGAAGCAGATCGAGGATCAGAAGCCGCGCACGTTGAACGAAACGCTCGGCTACACGGCCAGCGCCAATCCCAACAGCTTCGGCTTCGACACCCGCTACGACGCGTTCTTCCTGCGCGGCTTCCAAGCCTTCTACAACGGCATGTTCCGCGACGGGCTGCGCCAGTACAACGGCCCCTCGGCCTGGTTCAAGACCGAGCCCTACGGCATCGAGGGCGTCACCGTCCTGAAGGGGCCGGCATCGTCGCTGTACGGCGTCAGCGGCCCGGGTGGCATCGTCAATGTCGTCACCAAGCGTCCCAAGGATGAGCCCTTCCGCGAAATCGAACTGCTCGCCGGCGAGCACAACCGGTTTCAAGCCGCGCTTGACGCTTCCGGACCGGTGACCGAGGACGGCAGCATCCTCTATCGCTTCACCAGCCTCGGCCGCAAAAGCGAGACCGAATTGCCTGCCTATCCCGACGACAAGATCTATCTGGCGCCGGCTGTCACCTTCAAGCCGGACGAGGATACGAAGCTGACAATCCTCGGCGAATATTCGAAATCGGTAACCGGCGGCACGGCGGCCTTCTACAATTCGAGCTATGGCGTGCTGTCCAACGTCTATGAGGGCGATCCCGCCTGGAACGATTTCACCCAGAGTCAGGGCCGTATCGGCTACGAGTTCGAGCACCGTTTCAACGACCTGCTGACGGTGCGGCAGAACCTGCGCTACAACGCCGTCGACAGCGACATCGAGTACAGCGGCCATTACTCGATCGGCGCCGACCAGCCACTGCAGCGCTACTGGGGCCACTACACCGAGGCGATGAGGAACTTCGTCGTCGACAACATGGCGCAGTTCGAGTTCGACACCGGCCCGATCAAGCACACCGCTGTCGGCGGCATCGACTATGCCTGGTCGGACTATGATGCCGGCAGCGGTCTGTCCTATGTCTCGGTCGACGACATCAAGGCGGCAGCTGTTCCCCATTCCGGCGGACAGCAGATGAACCAGCTCGGCGTCTACCTGCACGACCAGATGGAGTGGAACGACTTCACCCTGTTCACCAGCGGTCGCTACGACTGGGTCGACACGACCTCCACCGCCGCCGACTTCAGCACATCCAGGCAGAAGGACAGCGCCTTTTCCGGCCGGGTCGGCCTGTCCTATCAGACCGAATGGGGCATCACGCCCTATGTCAACTATTCGACCTCGTTCTCGCCGAACATCGGCTTCGTCTATGACGACGTCGCCAGCACCGTCGGCCGCGTCGCTCGACCGACCATCGCCACGCAGAAGGAGATCGGCGTCAAATACGAGATGTCAGAACATAATGCCACCGTCAGCGCCGCGCTGTTCGACATCGACCAGAAGGACGGCGTCGTCTTCGACGCCTCGACCGGCATCAACAAGCAGCGCCAGCTCGACCTGAATTCGCGCGGCGTCGAACTGGAAGCCAATGCCTCGCTCGACAACGGCTTCAGCTTCATCGCCTCCTACACTTATCTGCGCGTCAGGATCGAGCGGGGCGCCGAGGAAACCGCAGGAAAGGAGCTGTCGGCGACCCCAAATCATATCCTGTCGCTGTGGGGCCACCACCAGTTCGAGAACGGCACGCTGGAAGGCCTGGGGCTCGGCGCGGGCGTCCGCGTCGCCGGCTCGAGCTATGGCAACGACACCAACACCTTCAAGAACGACGCACGCGCCTTCGTCGACGCTTCGCTCTCCTACGATTTCGGCACCCGCAATCCGAAGCTCGAAGGCGTCAAGCTGCAGCTCAACGCCAAGAACCTGTTCGACAACCGGCAGACCATCTGCTCTGCCGGCTATTGCTACCGCGACGAGGGCCGCTCGCTGTTCGCCAGCCTGCGCTATCGCTTCTGAAGGAAGGCTGGAGCCGGTTTCCATCCCGATGGACTCGGGATGGGGCTCTATCTTATTGTTTGAGCCTGATCTTTTCCGAAAACTGGACTCCCCTTTTCGGGATCGTGCTTTTAGCTCGCCCTCGGATGGTGACAGGCGACGAAGTGGTTCTTGTCGACGAGCGAAAGCACGGGGCGTTCGTGGCGGCACACCGAAGTCGCCGCCACGCAGCGTGTATGGAAACGGCAGCCTGACGGCGGATCGAGCGGGCTCGGCAAATCGCCCTTGAGCATGATCCGCTGGGCCGGCCGGTTGTCGACGTCGGGAACCGGCACCGCCGAGCGAAGCGCCATGGTGTAGTGATGTCGCGGCGCCGAAAAGACGGCGTCGACCGGTCCGGTTTCGACGATCGAGCCCATATACATCACCGCCACTCGCGACGAGAACTGCCTGACCACCGAGAGGTCGTGGGCAATGAACACATAGGTCAGGTTGAACTCGTCGCGCAGATCGGAAAGCAGGTTGATGATCTGCGCCTGGATCGATACGTCCAGCGCCGATACCGGTTCGTCGGCAACGATCAACCGCGGCCGCAGCGCCAGGGCGCGCGCGATGCCGATGCGCTGGCGCTGTCCACCCGAGAATTCATGCGGAAAACGCTGGGCATGATCGGGAAGCAGTTCGACGCGGACCAGCAGATCCTCGACGCGATCCGCCATTTCCGATCGCGACAGCTTTTCGTGCACGCGGAACGGGTCCGCCAGGAGATCGCCGACGCGGCGGCGTGGGTTGAGCGAGGCGGCGGGATCCTGGAACACCATCTGCATCTGGCGGCGTATCGGCCGGAGCTGCCGTTGCGAGGCCCTGGTGATGTCCCGGCCCTCGAATTCCAGCGACCCGGAGGTGATTTCGGTGAGCCGGACCAGGCAGCGTCCCAGCGTCGATTTTCCGCACCCCGACTCGCCGACGATGCCGAGCGTCTCGCCCGGGAAGATGTCGAGCGAGATCTGCTCCACGGCATGGACGATCCGCCGTTGGAAGGGTGAGCGCCCCACCGGATAGTGTTTCGATAGATCGTTGGTCCGCACCAGCGGTTGGGGCCTGGTCTCGGTCATGCCGGCACGGCCCTGGCGGCAAGCGTCCGGCGCAGATCCTGACGGCTATCCTGCGGAAGAAAACAAGCCGAGCGGTGTCCTGCCACGCCGCCAAGCGAAGGCTGCTCGGCACAGGCCTCGTGCCGGAACGTGCAGCGCGGTCCGAAGGCGCAGCCCTGCGGCATCTGGCTAAGTTTCGGCGGACTGCCGGGGATGGCTGTCAGCCGCGCGGGACGCGGACCGTGCATCGGCGGAATCGAGCCGAACAGGCCCCATGCATAGGGGTGAAGCGGTTCGCGGAAAAGCTGGCCCTTGCCGCCCTCCTCGACAACGCGCCCGGCATACATCACCAGCACGCGATCGGCGACTTCGGCGACCACGCCGAGGTCATGGGTGACCAGGATCACGGCGGATCCGAAATCATCGCGCAATCGAGCGATCAGCTCCAGGATCTGCGCCTGCACCGTCACGTCGAGCGCCGTCGTCGGCTCATCGGCGATCAGCAGCGCCGGATTGCAGGACAGCGCCATGGCGATCACGGCGCGCTGGCGCATGCCGCCGGACAGCTGGTGCGGGTAGCGGTCGACGGCACTGTCGGGGTTCGGCAATCCAACCGCGTCGAGCAAGTCCACCGCCCGCTTGCGCCCGGCGGTGCGCGAAACCCGCTCGTGCGCGCAGATCTGCTCGATGATCTGGTCGCCGATCGTATGAACCGGCGTCAGAGCCGTCATCGGATCCTGGAAGATCATCGCGATCTGCCGGCCGCGAATGGCGTCGAGCGCACGGCGCTTGAGCCCCAGCAACTCCTGGCCGAGAAAACGCACCGACCCGGTGACGACGGCATTAGGACTGCTGATCAGCCCCAGGATGGCAAGAAGGGTCTGGCTCTTGCCCGAGCCGCTTTCACCGACGACACCGATGATCTCGCGCGGCGCGAGCGAAAACGAGACGCCGCTGACGGCAGGCACCACGCCACCCTCCGTGCGGAATGAGACGCAAAGGTTCTCGACGACCAGCAGCGGCCTGTCAGTGGGCGTCTTGTCAGTGGGCATCTCTAACCCTTGGATCGATGAAGACAAAGGCGACGTCGACGATGAAATTGGCCATGACCACGAAGAACGAGGCATAGATGACTGTCGCCAGGATCATCGGCAGATCGAGCGTCTGCAAGGCCCCGTAGGTGAGCTTGCCGACCCCTTGCAGGCCGAAGACCACCTCCGTCAGCAAGGCACCGCCGCCGACCAGGGCGCCGAAATCAAGCCCGAACATAGTGACGAAGGCGACGAGCGAGGTTCTGAGCCCGTGATGCAGCAGCACCCGCCGCTCGCCGATGCCCTTGGCGCGCGCGGTTCGGATGAAATCCTCCTGCATGGTCTCGATGATCGAGGCCCGCAGCACGCGGCCGTAAAGTCCGATGTAGAGCGTGGCGAGCGTGAACCAGGGAATGACCAGCGCCTTGAACCAGCCCCAGGGATCTTCGGTAAAGGGGATATAGCCGAGCGGCGGCACCCACGAGAACAGCCAGCTGTCGTGCCAGCGGCTCTGTGTGACCAGATTGGCGACTTCGCCCAGCCAGAAGACCGGGATCGATACGCCGATCAGGCTGAGGATCATCAGCGTCCGGTCGAGCCAAGTGCCGCGCGTCGCCCCGGCGACCACGCCGACGATCAACCCGCCGAGAACCCAGAACACAGCAGCGCCGAACACCAGCGACAAGGTGACCGGGATCGCCTCGAGCACCGTGGGAACGACCTTCTGGCCGCGATTGACGAAGGAGGTCAGGTCACGGCTGATGAACAGCCGCTTCATCATCAGCGCATATTGGACCGGCAGCGGCCGGTCGAGCCCGAAATCGTGCCGCACCTGGACCAGCGTCTCCTGCGAGGCGTTGCGCCCGGCAATACGCGCCGACGGGTCGGCGCCAGGGGTGGCGAAAAAGATCAGGAAGGCAACGACGCTGATGCCGAACATCACCAGCACCATCTGGCCGAGTCTGGAAACGAGCGCCGTCAGCATCAGGCGACCCTGATCGAGGATTTCGGGTCGAGTGCGTCGCGCACCCCGTCGCCCAATATGTTCAGCGCCAGTACTGAGATGACGATTGCCAGCCCCGGCGCCAGCGCGACGATCGGGCGCGAATAGAGAAGCCCCTGGCCGTCCTGGATGATGGTGCCCCAGCTGGCGTCGGGCGGCTGCACGCCTATGGACAGGAAGGACAGTGAGGATTCCGTCATCATGTTCAGCGCCAGGATGAGCGGCACGAAGACGATCACCCGGGTGATCACATTGGGTAGGATGTCATACAACAGGATGCGCCAGGGCGACGCGCCGATGCCGATCGCCGCCGTGACGAACTCGGCCTGCATCAGCGACAGGACATGGCCACGGATGGGCCTGGCGACATAGGGGACGTAGACGATGCCGATGATGAAGATCGGCAGCCAGAGACTGCCGGAGCGGATTTCGATCGGCCCGATGGTGATGCTCTGCGTGATCAGCACGATCGATAGAGAAATCGCCAGCAGGAAGATGGGAAACGCCCATAGCACGTCGAGAATGCGCGACAGCAAGGTATCGACCAGCCCGCCGAAGAAGCCGGAGACGACACCGAGCATTGTCGCCAGGCCAAGACATATCAGCGCCGCGGCGCCGGCGATCAGCAGCGAATTGCGTCCGCCGTAGAGCAGGCGCGCGGCGACATCGCGGCCCTGATTGTCTGCGCCCAGCATATAGGGCCCGAAATCCCAGGTCGGTCCGAGCGGTGTGAACCCCAGGCCAAGGCCTTCGGTCGAAGGCTCCAGCACCTGCCTGGTTTCGCCGTTTATGACGATCTCGCCATTGAGATTGGTGGCGAAAGGATCGGTCCGCGCCACATGGCGGGCGTAAAGGGGGGCTGCCAGGCAAGCAGCGGTGATCAGCACCAGCACACCGAACGCCATGATGGCTGCTCGATCGGCCTTGAGCTTGCGCCAGGCGGTACGCCATGGCCCCTCGGCGCCCCGGCGGTTCCGAACCAGCGCTTGCCCGACACTCGTATTGTCCATGATGGATATGAATTTCAGATCGGCGGGAAAAGCAACCGCGGCGGAAGATTGCGCATCGTTCCGCCGCGGATCGGACTGGGCCTGATCACTCAACCCCCGATCACTCGACCCATGACTGGCTCATGATCCAGTAGAATTGCGGGCTGAAGACGAAATTCTTCAGCCGCGGTGAGATCAGGTCGACGCGCTTGGGTGTGAAGAGCACGGCCACCGGCGCTGCGTCGGTCACCGCCTTGTCGACGGCAGTCCACAGCTGCGCACCCTTGGCCGGGTCGGCGATCGTGGCGGTCTGCGCCTCGCTCATCTTCTGGTCGATCGACTTGTCGCAGAAGCCGGAGATGTTGACCGAGGCGTCCGAGCCGGGGGTAAACGAGGCGCAGCTGAACAGCACCTGCAGGAAATCCGAAGGCGCGGGATAGTCCTGGAACCACTGCGAGATGGAGATCTGCACCTTGTTGTTGGTGTTCTGGATGTAGGTGAACTGGATGTTCTGGGAGATCGGCTTGACCGAGGTCTTGTAGCCCAGGCCGTTCAGCACATCCTGCAGATACACGCCGATCGATTTCGACACTTCGGTGTCCTCGGTGATGATCGTCACCTCCTGGCCGGCCGTGCCGGAGGCGGCGACCAGCGCCTTGGCTTTCTCCAGGTCAGGTGCGGACCATTTCTCGCCGGGATTGGCAGAGAATGGGCAATAGGGCGCGTAGGACGGGAAATCCGGCGGCAGGATCTGGCAGGACGGCTGCGCCAGATTGCTGCCACCGAACAGCTTGACGATCGCCGCGCGGTCGATGGCGTAGTTGACGGCCTGCCGCACGCGGATGTCGTTGAAGGGCGCCAGATTGGTGTTCATCGGCGCGTACCACATCGCGGTCAGCGGATGCAGGGATACCTGTTTGGCGTATTTGGTGCCCAGTTCCGCCAACCGGTCCGCTGGTGGCGGATCGAACATCCAGTCGGCCTGGCCGTTCTCCACGGCAGTGACCGCCGCCTCGTCCGTGAGACCGAAGCCATAGTCTATCTCGTCGGGATACCCGGCCGGCTGCGCCTCCTTGCTCCATTCCTTGAAGTGCGGATTGCGCACCATCTTGAGCAGGCTGTTGGGATCGTAGCTGGCGATCATGTAGGGCCCGGTGCCGGGAATGGGCACGGTCCCCGAATCCTTGAGAGGCGCCTCGGTGGGCAGGATCGCCGCATGCGGGATCGAGATCTTCTGCAGGAAGTCGGGATCTGGCGCCACCAGGTTGAAGGTGACGGTGCTTGCCGCCTCATCGGCAACGACGCCGCCCTCGAGCGTGCAGGTCGCCGGCGTCTTGAGGCATAGGTCGGCGCCGACGATGCCGTTGTAGAGCGTGCCCGTCGTCGGACCGCTGATCTTGAACATGCGCTGGAACGAGGCCACGACATCGGCCGTCGTCAGGTCCGACCCGTCAGAGAACTTGATGCCCTTGCGCAGCTTGAAGACGTATTTCTTGCCGCCGTCTTCCGGCTTGGGCAGGCTTTCGGCAAGGTCTGCCACCACCTCGAAACCGGTCTTGTCGCCGGTCTTGCGGAAGGTCACCAGCCCGTCATAGAGGATGTAGTTGATCTGGAAATATTGCAGCGTGTAGTTGATGTGCGGATCGATCGTGCCGGCTGCGGCATTGGCGAGAAGCTTGAGCGTTCCGCCGACCTTGCCTTCCTGTGCTACTGCACCGGTGATGGGCGCCATCAGCATGAGGCCAGCCAGGCCGGCACCGGCCATCATTGCGCTAAAAACCTTCCGGGATCGCATCGTCTTGCTCCTCTAGGGAAAGTGGGTGATCCGCAACGTGCGCCAGGCACACGCCGGACCGTGATCCATCGCACACAGCCTATGGCGCTCGAAACCCGCCGGGATAGCTGTGAATTAAGATAGTTTTGACCCTCCGGACGCGTCGCGGTCGACAAGCTGTGATCGCATATTGCTCATTTGTTGGGCATTTGGCGAACATGCCCGTTTGACAAACATTGGCCGGCGAGTAAGCTTTTGCTCATGCAGGGTGTGTCCGGCGATTTCGAAAGTGAATTTCACATAGGGATGGATGTCGACGCCGCGATGGCGGCAGCGATGCGCGTGCTTGCGCCCGCAGGCTTCACCTCGCTGATCTACGACTATACGCCGGTCCCGGTAAGCCATGACGGCGAATTGATCACGCCTTCGCTGATGGCGCTCGCCAACGTGCCGACCGGCATGCAGGATCTCTGGTGCAAGGGTGGCTACTATCAGATCGATCCGGTGCAGGAGGCGGCACTCGCGGTGTCACGGCCGTTCCTGTGGTCGCACAAGGGGTCGCAGAGCCCGGTCATGCGGCGCATCCTCCAGCGCAAGCATGATCCGGTGGTAGGCTACCTCCTGGACACCAAGATGACTTGCGGCGTGACGGTGCCGATCCGCTTCGACGGCGGCGATCTCGCCACCTTCACCGCAATCCGCCTCGATCCGGAACCGCATTTCGAAGCCGAGGCACAGATGATGTTGCCCGGCATTGGCGACCTTGGCCACCTGTTCCATGATTGCGTCTATGCCGGTTTCGATCAGCGCACCAGGACAAGCCAGTATTTCCACCTGACATCGCGGGAACGCCAGTGCCTGAGCCTCGCGGCTTGCGGGTTGACGGCCAAGCAGATCGCCCATGAGATCTGCCGCAGCGTGCCGACAGCGACACTGCATCTCAACGCCGCCAGCCGCAAGCTCGGCGCCCGCAACCGCTTCCACGCCATCGCCCTGGCGGCCCATTACCGGTTGCTCGGACCGATCAGCCAGGGCCAGAACCTCTCCCGCCGGATCAGTCAAAACTAACGTTATTGCTAGCTGGTCGGCTGCCGGTCCGCCTCTGTACCCTTTGCCGCGAACAACTCGGAGACCGCTGATCGGCGGTCGCCGCCGAGCCAGCAGGGCGGAGGAACACGATGGATAATCTTGCAGTATCGGAAGGTTTCAGCGTCTACGGACCATACAAGACTTGGTACCGTGTGACAGGCGACCTGGGTTCCGCCAGGCTGCCGCTGGTCGTTGCCCATGGCGGGCCCGGCTGCACCCACGACTATGTCGACAGCTTCAAGGATATTGCCGGCTTCGGCCGTGCCGTGATCCATTACGACCAGATCGGCAACGGCCGATCCACCCATCTGCCGGACAAGGGCGGCGACTTCTGGACTGTTGAATTCTTCCTTGGCGAACTGGATGCGCTGCTCACCCATCTGGGCATCCAGCAGCGCTATGCCCTGCTTGGCCAATCCTGGGGCGGCATGCTCGCCGCCGAGCATGCGGTGCGCCGACCATCGGGCCTCAAGGCGCTGGTGCTCGCCAACTCGCTTGCCTCGATGAAGCTGTGGGTCGAAGGCGCGAGGCAATTGCGCGCCGAGCTGCCGGCCGAGGTGCGGCAGGCGCTCGATCGCCACGAGGCGGACGAGACGACTGACCATGCCGACTACCTCGCGGCGACCCGGGCGTTCTACGACCGGCACGTCTGCCGCGTGGTGCCCTGGCCGGCCGAGGTGGCGCGCACCTTCGCCGCCATCGACGCCGATCCCACCGTCTATCACACGATGAATGGTCCCAACGAATTCCACGTCATCGGCACTATGCGCGACTGGACGATCATCGACCGGTTGCCACTGATCGAGGCGCCGACATTGGCCTTTCGCGGCTTTTTCGATGAAGCCACGCCAGCCTGTGTCCAGCCCTTCCTCGACCATATTCCCACGGTCGAAGGCCATGTCTTCCCGCTCTCCAGCCACATGCCGCATGTCGAGGAAAGGCAGGATTGCATGGCCGTCACCGAGGCCTTCCTGGCCCGCCATGACTGACTGCCGTTTCGCGCGGTGACTGGAGATCGATTACTCTTCGCCGCCGTCACCCTCGCCGCCACCGTTCGCGTCTTGCACGCCGCGGCGCCAATAGGCGGTGACCAGATGCCTGTCGCGCGCCAAGCCCCACTCCTTGCGCACGATCTTGCGAATCTCGCGGAAATCACCGAATTCGCAACCGGCCCAGACAAAGAGGCCGTAGGCAAGCGCCATGTGGCTGCGCTCGCGCAAGGCGGCCGGCAACAGGCCGGCGGTGCCGGCCTCGCGGTCGTGCCGGTAAAGCCAGGTGACGTCGATATTGTCTCCTTGCGCCAGCGCGATCCGGTCTTCCGGACCGTCGACCTCGATGAGTGCCTCGGCGCGGCTTGACGGCGGCATATGCTCGAGGATCCTGGCAATGGCGGGCAGTGCGGTATCGTCGCCGACCAGCAGCAGGGTCCCCACCACGGGGGCTTCGCCGCCACCGGGTCCGATCATGCCGAGGACGTCTCCAGGCTCTGCGTTCTGCGCGAAGGTGGCGGCCGGCGTGTCCTGGCCGGGGTGCAGCACGAAATCGACATCGAGCCAGCCGCTTGCCGCATCCACCGCGCGGATCGTGTAGACCCGCACGGTGAGCGCGTCCTCGTCCGAGGGCCAGACAAGCAGGCCGTCGGCGCCGATCGACGGCCAGACCGGCTGCCGGCCACGCGGCGGCAACAGCAGCCGCATGTGCAGGCCGCCATGGGTAAACCGGCCGAGATCCGTGCCGGCAAAGCGCAGCCGCTGCAGGTGCGGCGAAATCCGCGTCGACGATATCACCGTGATCTCGCGGAAAAACACCGGCGTGCCGGCATCGCTGCCGTCGCCTTGCCAGCGCAATCCGCTGGCCGTGCCGAGATGCTCGGCAACGTGGCCGGCCACCGTCATCTTCATGTAGGACAGGCAGGTTTCATCGATCGCCGCGACACGGACCAGCATGCCGCCATCCTCGAGCGTGGCGATCAGCGACCCATAGTGCAGGCGAAGCTCCCAACGATCGGCAGCGCCGGTATCGACCTCGAACTCGACGTGCTCGGCGCGCAGCCGCTCCATCGCCGACCGGGTTGCCTTATCGCTGATGCGGGTTTGCGCGCTCAGTTGGTCCATCGCCCAGCCTTTCGATAGCGGTTGAAACGAAGCTGCCAAGAGATTTCAGCGTCGCCATCATCGGGCATGCCACAGCGTCATCGGCGTTTCCACAAGAAACTTGATGAACATAATCATATTTTATTTGTTGATTGGGAGGCACCAGGGAATGAGGCCGGGACTATGCCGGCGCAGGCTCGCTATCGTCGAGGTCGAAGCGCAGACGCCCGGCATCGATACGCAGGCGCAGGTGGCGATACTTCACGAAGTAGCGAATCCCGACGAGCGCCGCCGCGAACCCGGTAACAGCGCCCACACCAAGCGCCCAGCGTGGACCGAAATCATCGGCTACCCAGCCGACCATCGGCGCGCCAATAGGAGTGCCGCCCAGCGCAATAGCCAGCAGGATCGCCATCACCCGCCCACGCATGGCAGGCTCGGTGGAGAGCTGCACCAGGCCGATCGTGGAGGTTGTCACTGTCTGCGCGGAGACGCCGATGATGACGAGCGCGAGGCCGAACAGCCAGTAGTTGGGCATCGCCGCAGCCAGCGCGAAACCGAAGCCAAAGATCGCAGCACCCGCCAGAAGAAATGCTAGGCGGGGTTGCTCGCGCCGCGCGGCCAGCAGCGCGCCGATAACCGATCCGATCGCCATAATCGACGTCAACAGCCCGTACTGGCTGGCGCCCGCGTGAAAGACCGAGACCGACATGGTTGAGATGAAGATCGGGAAGTTGAGCCCGAATGTGCCGATAAGGAAAAGCATGAGCAGGATAGCTTTGAGATCGGGACGCTTCCAGACATAGCGGAAACCTTCCACAAGGCTCCCCCGGCTTCGCTGTGCCTTGTCCTTCAGGTGAAGTTCGCCGACGCGCAGCAGGCAAAGCGAGGCAAGGACGGCGGCAAACGAACCCGCGTTGATCAGGAAGACCCAGCCAGAGCCGACCGAAGCGATGAGAACCCCGGCGACAGCCGGGCCAATCATCCGCGCGGCGTTGAACGAGGTGGAATTCAGCGCCACCGCGTTCGACAGATCGGCCTCACCGACCAGATCGGAGACGAATGTCTGGCGCGCCGGCGCGTCGAAAGCCGTTGCGCAGCCAAGCAGGAACGCGAACACGTAGACGTGCCACAACTGGACGAGCCCGGCGACGGTAAGCAGACTGAGGCCCAGAGCAAGCAGGCCCATGGTGCCTTGCGTGGCGAGCAACAGCTTGCGCCGGTCGAGATGATCGGCGGCAAAACCCGTCCATGGCAGCAGCAGGACCTGCGGCGCGAACTGCAGCGCCATCACCACGCCCATGGCGATCGCGTTGTTGTGGGTCAGCTGGGTCAGCACCAGCCAGTCCTGCGCGGTACGCTGCATCCACGTTCCCACATTGGACACGATCGCGCCGCCAGCCCAGACCCGATAGTTGAAATTGGCCAGCGAACGAAAAGTGCCTTTTGCCGGACCGCTCATCCGTCCACCGTGGAATTGCCACCGTTGAAGCGGCCGAAGTGGCGCGCCGAAAACAATCCTATCAGGAGGGCGCCCAGTCCCAGTGCGACGGCATCAGCCGTGGATCGCAGGTCGAAATCTCCGACGCGGATCACCAGGAGATAGCTGATCGCCAGGTTCAGAAACCCCCAGAGCATGTTGACGGTCGAAGAGGAATGCCCCTCGCCGCGCGGCTTGGCGAACGGGCTTTGAAAAGATCGCCCCATCACGCCGCTGACATAATGCGGCACGGCATTCGCCAGAAAGGCGCCACCAAACAGATAGGACACAAAGTCGATCCATTGCATTTTCAGGCACTCCTCTTCGCCAAGAGATCAAGGATGTCCCGTGTCGTGCCGGTTTCGCCCAGCCTTGGGAAAACATTCGCGATGCTGCTGGCGTGGGCATCGAGGCTCATGTCGGTCATGGCGTCGAGCGCCAGCGTGACGTTGAACCCGAGATCGCGGGCATGACGCGCTGTCGCCTCGACACCCATGCTGGTGGCGACGCCGGCGATCACCACCTGGGTAACGCCTTTGCCCTTCAGCCAGGCTTCGAGATCGGTGTTGACGAAGGCGCCCGCCGTGCGTTTGGTCACGATGTGGTCCCCCGGCTGCTGCTGCAATTCGGCGACAAGATCGGCCCAGCCAGAGGGAAATTCCGGCAGGCGAGGCGCTTGCTCGTTACGGCCCGGAGGCGCGCCGGTAACGTTGACGAGCACGACCGGCAAGCCGTAACCGCGGAACGCTTCGGCGAGCGTGCAGGCCTGCTTCACGACTTCAGCCATCGGATGGACAGCGGGCAAGGAGACGATGCCTTTCTGCAGGTCGATGATGATGAGTGCCGTTTTCTGGTCAAGCGTGGTGACGGCCATCCGTGTTTTCCTTCCGATGATTGGAACAGCGGCGCGTTGGACGCCTGACGATTGGTCAGAAGTCGGCGAGGCGTCTGAGCAGTTTGACGGCGCCTGCGAGTTGCTCCTGCTCCTCGCGGTCAAGCTTCGACTGAATGGCGCGGAACAGCCAATCCTGCCTAGCCGCCCGTCCGGTCGCGATCATGTCCCGGCAGGCCGGTGTGAGCGACAGGAGGGTCTGCCGGCCATCGGCCGGATCCGGCGCACCTTCCACCAGACCGGCCAATTGCAGCGCTGAAACAATAGCGCCCATCGATTGCGGGCGCATGTCCTGGGAGCGCGCCAGCGTCGTGACCGTCGCCGGACCCTCTCGGTCCAAATGCAGCACCACTGACTTCTGCGACGAGGTCAGATCGCCGGCGCCCGCCTGTTCACGCAGGCGACGGATCAGCCTGCCGGCGACGACCCGAAGTTCGGCCGCCAAAGCCATCGCATACATAGTTTCGGGGTCGTTCTGCGGAGGCACTTGATCCTTCATGCTGCTTTGTAGCAGATATGAAGGTAAGCTTCAAAGTTTGACTTCACATTCGGCAATCACAAGGCCGTGACCTCAGGCCGGCCAAAGGCCGTGCCCCTGCCGGCTATCGAGGCGCCGCAAGGCGTTCGGGAAGGAATCGACGAAAACGCGCACCTTCGGCGACAGATGGCGATTGGAGGGCCACAGCATCCGGAACTGGCCACGGTCGTCGACACGCAGTTGCTGGTGACCGGCAAAGTCGGTGAAACGGTGCAACATTTGCCGACGGCCAGCACAGCCGTTCTGGTCGGGGCCTACGAGACGGCGTTCGACAGGCTGCTGATCGTGCTGGCGGCAATCACCATCGTTACCGCCCTTGTCGTCTTCCTTGGCCTGCGTCGCGGATCGGCGGCGGAACACGAGACCGTCCCGCTGCCGGCGTGCCAGGAAGGGTAATGTCAGTTAATGACAAGGCTCGCTATGCGGTCGCCATCCAGCGTGAAGGTCATGTCGCCCTCGCCGTTGAAGCCCTTGCCCCTGACGGCAATGCGGACGCGATAAGTGCCTTCCGCCGGCGTGATGCTGACGATGCTGAGATGGGACTTCACGCCGATATTGTCCGACTGGTTCCAGCGCGCGATCTGCTCGCGGCCCTGGAAAGACCGGCCCCAATCGCTCAGGAATGCGTCGTCGGCAAAGGTGCCAAGAAAGGCCACCGTGTCGCCTTCATTCGTGACCTCGACGAAGCGGCGGATGGGGTCGGGCGTGGTCATCAATCCAGCCTATGCATAAGATCATCATCCAGCCAGCGGCCGAAGAAATAGACCAGTTGCTTGTGCCACCATGGCCAGTCATGGCTGACGTCGCCGCCCCAATAGTCGACCCAGGCCGGAATGGACTTGTCGCGCAGGATCTGTTCCAGCTTGCGCGTCTCGACCAGCATGCGTTCTTCCCAGGCGCCCTGCCCGCAGCAGAAGATCAGCCTGAGCGCCTTCAGGCGGGCTAGCAGTTTGGGGTCGACGATGCCCGGCAGATAGTCGAGCGGCGAGTTGTAGAAGATGTCGCCTTCAAGCGCCTTGCCGAAGAAGTCGCGAGCCGAGTAGACGCCCGACAGCGCGATGACGCCGCTGGCGAGTTCGGGAAAGCGGAAGACGAAATTCGACGAGTGGTAGCCGCCCATCGAACAGCCCGAGAACAGCGGCTTAAGCTTGCGCCCGCCATTGGCTGCTGCTGCCGTGGACAGGAATTCCGGCAGCGCCTCTTCGCGCATATAGCGGAAATAGGCCTCGTGGCGAGCGATCCGGTGGGCCGCATCGGCATGCTTGTCGAAGAACGATTCCGAATCGATGCCATCGACCGTGAACAGCTGGATACGGCCGGTGTCGATGAACTCGGCCAGTGCCCCCACCCCGCCGGAATCCTCGAACTGGTAGAACCGCCCTTGCGAAGTCGGAAACACCACCACCGGCCGGCCGGCATGGCCGTAGCGCTTGTATTCCATGTCGCGGTCGAGATTGCGGGCGAAATTCTTGTGGTAGGAGATGTCCATCGCCTCACGCCTTTTCCGCGTGGATGTAGGCGACCGCTTCGCGCAGCGCCGCCGCGTCCTTCGAGCGCATCTGGTAGGCGTAATTTCCCATGGCGCGGCTGAAAACCTCTTCGATGGCCTGATGGTGGACGATCTTGTCGCGATGGGCGGCTAGCACGTCCTCATGGCTGTGCAAATAGCTGAGCCGCCGCTTGCGGCTGGCATAGGCGGTGAAATACTTGCCTTCGTAGGGGCCGCCGGCGGCATCTTTCACCACCATGTCGGCCCATGCCGCGTAGACGTCGATGTCGAACGTGTAGTTGATCGCATCGGTCATCCAGGCGCCCGGCGGACGCATGTTGACTTCCAGTGCGATGACGCGGTCGTCCCTGGTCTCGAAAAGCTCGATGTGGAAGAAGCGTTCGCGCACGTCGAACGCCTTCAGGATCTTGCGGCCGGCCTCCTCGACCGCCGGGCTGATCTGGGGAAAGCAGGTGTAGCTCATGTGGCGATCCTTGTTGACCACCTCCATGACGCTCTGGTCGTAGCGGTGGCTGGCGGCCAGCACCACCTCGCCATCGCGGTTGACCAGCCCGTCGAAAGTCACCACCAGCCCCTCGATGAACTGCTCCATGACGAAGGTCACATCTTCGGGCTTGTCCCGGAAGAACTGGTCGAGCTCCCTGGGGTTGGAAATCTTGAAGGTGTTCGAGGCGCCCGAGCCGCTGTCGGGCTTGACCACCACCGGATAGCCGACGCGGCGGATGAAGGTCATGGCGCCGGCGCGGTCGGAGCATTTGCGCTGCGCGATAGTGTCGACGCCGCTCTTGCGGAAGAAGGCGCGCATGCGGCTCTTGCGCTTCAAATTCTTCACGAAGTCGAGCTTGGTGCCATAGATGTTGAAGTCGGTGCGGATGTTGGCTTCCAGCTCCAGCCAGTGCTCGTTGAGCGATTCAAAGCGATCGATGCGGCCCCATTTGTGGATGAAATGCCCTATCGCCCGGAACACCGGATCGTAATCCTCCATGTCGGCGACACGGTAATATTCGCTGAGCGCCGCCTTCAGCTTGCCGTCGAGCACGTCATAAGGTGCGTCGCCGATGCCGAGCACCCTGGCCCCGGCCTTCTTCAAGCGGTCGCAGAAATCCGCGCCATTGGCGGGAAAATGCGGCGAGAAGAACACGAAATTCATGGATGATCCCCCTCCCGGAAACAGGACATCGCCGCCCCGTCGACGCCCAAGTCTGGCGCATTTGCGGCGTGTGGGGAAGAGCACTCGCGTTAGGGATATTATCCAACGGTTTCCGGCCCGCTATGCCGGCCCACTTGCCTCCCACAAGCCGCTCCTGTATGAGAACCGCCATGAACACGCGCGCCACCAAAGCTTCCCGTCCGACCGGTTTTTCCGGCGAGACCGTGCGCGCGCTGGCTTCGACCCTGCTTCTTCTCGGCCTTATCGGCGATCGCCGGGTTCGCTGAAGGAGCGCCCGGCGGTCGAACCGCCGCGCAAGCGCATGCTCCTTGGCCAGTCACAAAATTGGCAAGTCACATCAAGCGAACGAAAATCTGGTAAAGGCGCCGCTCGCCATCAATCCACCCCGAGGGTGGACCTGTGAGCCGCCGGGAGAAACGACGATGAACGCACGAGAAGAGATCCGCTCCGATGTCGCGGCAACGCGGGGCATGCCGGATGCAGCCCGCAAGTACCAACCCTACCCCACAGTAGGCCTCACCGACCGCACCTGGCCCTCGAAGGTCATCGACAAGGCGCCGATCTGGTGCTCGGTCGACCTCCGCGACGGCAACCAGGCGCTGATCGATCCGATGGGTCACGAGCGCAAGGCGCGCATGTTCGCGCTGCTGCTCGACATGGGCTTCAAGGAGATCGAGATTGGCTTCCCGTCGGCCTCGCAGACCGATTTCGACTTTGCCCGCTGGTGCATCGAGGAAGGCAACGTATCCGCCGACGTCTCGCTGCAGGTGCTGGTGCAGTGCCGGCCCGAATTGATCACCCGCACCTTCGAGGCGCTCAAGGGCGCCACCAACCCGATCGTCCATTTCTACAACTCGACCAGTGAGTTGCAGCGCCGCGTCGTCTTCGAGAAGGACGTCGGCGGCATCAAGCGCATCGCCACCGACGCCGCCAAGATGATCACCGACATGGCGGCCAAGGCCGGCGGCGGCTTTCGCTTCGAATATTCGCCGGAGAGCTTTACCGGCACCGAGCTCGAAGTCGCGCTGGAAATCTGCAACGCCGTCACCGAGATCGTCAGGCCGACGCCCGACAACAAGCTGATCATCAACCTGCCGTCGACGGTCGAGATGTCGACGCCCAACATCTATGCCGACCGCATCGAATGGATGTGCCGCAACCTCGACAACCGCGAGAACCTGCTGGTCTCGCTGCATCCGCACAATGATCGTGGCACCGGCATAGCCACCACCGAACTCGGCCTGATGGCAGGCGCCGACCGCGTCGAAGGCACGCTGTTCGGCAATGGCGAGCGCACCGGCAATGTCGACATCGTCACGCTGGCGCTCAACATGTACACGCAAGGTGTCGATCCGGGGATCGACTGCTCCGACATCAACCGGATGAAGGATGTCTACGAATATTCGAACCAGTTGAAGATCCCCGAACGCCACCCCTATGTCGGCGAGCTTGTCTACACCGCCTTTTCCGGCTCGCACCAGGATGCCATCAACAAGGGCATGAAGGCGCTGAAGAAGGCCAACACGAGCCTGTGGGAAGTGCCCTATCTGCCGATCGATCCGGCCGATGTTGGCCGCAGCTACGAAGCCATCATCCGCATCAACTCGCAGTCGGGCAAGGGCGGCATCGCCTATGTGCTGCAGGCCGACTACGGCCTCAACCTGCCGCGCAATCTGCAGATCGAGTTCAGCCAGGAGATCCAGGCGATCACCGACGCCGAGGGCAAGGAGGTGCCGGCCAGACGCATCCACGATCGCTTCCTCGAGACTTATGTCGACCAGCCGGGCTTGCGGGTGAAATTCCTCGATCACCACACTTATCCCAGCACCGAGACCAAGGGCCGGCGCGTCGTCGAGGCGGTCATCCTCGACAACGGCAAGGAGGTGACGATATCCGGCACCGGCACCGGCCCGATCGACGGCTTCGTCGATGCGCTGTCGCGCCATCTCGGCGTCGAGATGTCGGTGCTCGACTATTCCGAGCACTCAATGCAGCGCGGCTCGAACGCCTCGGCCATCTCCTATGTCGAGATGGAATATCCCGATGGCAAGCTGTTCGGCGCCGGCATCAACACCAACATCGTCGCCGCCTCGCTGGAAGCTGTGGTGTCCGCCGCCAACCGGATCGTTGGCCGCAAGGCAGGCTGAGGTGCGTGGCCCAAAAGTGCTTAACGGTTTGGGCGACATGCAGAAAACAAGGACCTAAAGCGCGTCGTTCAACGCGACGCGCTTTAGGCCCATCGGCACGAAGACCGGAACCCGGTTTTCTGGCCGATTCTTCGGGTGCCCGTTCAAGTCACCGGGTGTGACGCGCGTCTCGTCGGACGCCCGGCGTTGCGGACCAGGCCGCCGTTTTTGCGACTGTTCTCAGGACCATTAACCACCGATGAATAATCCGGTGGGGTACGTGATCGCATAATGGGGTGTATACTTGTATGGCGGTGCGGGAACTATATGATCGCACCTCAACCTGTGCCGACTTCGAGAGGATCGACACTTGCAGCATGCCACGCCTGCCGCCCCCGCAGTGCGCGAGACACTGGAGCGACTGCTTGCCAGCCAAACGTTCGGACGGTCCGAACGCGCGCGCAAGCTATTGCGGTATCTTGTCGAACGCGAACAAGCCGGCGAAGCCGACAGGCTAAAGGGCTTCTCCATCGCCATGGATGTTTTCGGCAAGGACGGCGATTTCGATCCGTCCACCGACGCAGTGGTGCGGGTTCAGGCGGGCAGGCTGCGCGAACTTCTGCAGCATTATTTTGCCAATGAGGGCGTTGCCGAACCTGTCCGCATCGCCATTCCGCGCGGCGGCTATGTCCCTGCCTACGAATTGAACGCGATCCGGCTGCCGGCTATCCCCGAACTCGCGCTGAATGGCGCCGCCACCGATCAGGCCACCGACGCCGGCACGGGCATGCCGGATGCGTCGCCGGCTTCCGCGACGCCTGCCCCCTCGGTGGTGCGCCATCTCCGCTTCTTCTGGATGGCGATCACTCTGGTCATCGCGATGCTGGGTGTGCTGATCCTTCGTCAGGGCAGCAGTGCCTTGCTGGCTGGCGGCGACATGTCGGCGCCGCTCGAGGCCGCCGGCGCAACCGGCAGCATCGTGCCATCGGCAATGGCTGACGCCCTGCCGCTGGTCCATATCGACCTCAAGGCCGAAGGCGCCGATGCCGGCCGTGTCGCCGCGTCGCTGCGCGCCGGCCTGAGCGGCTTCGATACGATCGACTTCATCGGTCGCGACACCGCCACCGATCCGGCCGACGATGCCACCAGCTTCATATTCGACATCCTGCCTGGACCGAACGCAGGTGATATCACGATCGAACTGCAAAGCATGGCGTCCGGACGGGTGCTTCTTTCACGCAACCTGACCCCTGCCGACAGCGCACCCGCCGCGGTCGAAGACCGTATCGCCGACATGCTAAGCTCGGCCCTTCCCGCCTCGGGCACGATTTACAACTATATCGAGCAGACCGGCGCGCCAAACGGTCTGACGCAATGCCTGCTGCTCAACGACAAATATTATCTCGACCAGAACGCCAGGACCCATGAGGCTGCCTATCGCTGCCTCGAGACCTTGGTCAATGGCGGAACGAAATCCTCGCTCGTCTATTCGGAACTTGCCTCCCTGCATCTCGAAGCGGTCTCCGATCATTATGCCTATCCGCCCAATGCGACGATTGAAAAGGCCGTGGAGTTCGCCCATCGCGGCGTGCAGATGGGGCCGACCAGTCCATACGCGCATCGCTCCTACGGCTACGTCAGTTCTCGCCTTGGCAATACGGACGAAGCGATCCGCTGGATGCGCAAGGCCTACGAACTCAATCCCTACGATCTCGGCATGGCTGCCGCTTACGGCTACGGGCTGATCTTCGCCGGCCGATACGCCGAGGGAACGCCGATCCTTGCCCATGCGGCGGAGACCTTCAGCGGCCACTCGACATGGTGGGACTACGGGCTGTTCGTCGGTGAGTTCATGCTCGGCGACATGAACAAGGCCATCGCGGCCAGCATGGCACTGAGAACCACGGCAACGAAATCACACTATCTGGCGGCGCGGTTGATCGGCGCCAAGGCTGCCGGACAGGACCATCTGGTGAGCACGCTGCTGGGCGAACTGAACGCCGAGTTCCCTAAATTTGCCGCCGATCCGCGCGCCACCTTCGTCGAGCGGAAATATCCAGCCGACCTGACCGACCGGCTGGTCCAGGCCCTGCGCGCCGCCGGGCTCGGCAACGCAAGCTGACCGCAGTCGACGTTCACGGATCGGGCGCGCCGCGTCCCAATGTATTTCCTGCGCTCCGGTCGCCGAATGCCGGTTGGTCGCCGAGTTCCGTCCATAACCGTACAAATCGCGAAGATTTTACTGGTCATCACGCCAGACTAGGAGCAATTCAGCCAAAGTTGGTGTCGCGCATCCCGCAATAACAAAAATCAGCTTCATGACCGCATCGCTTTTTGCCGCCGAACAGGGTGTTGGCTCGAAGGCCATCGTCCTGTTGCATGGTTTCGGCGGCTGTCACGATGTCTGGCGCGAGGTGATTTCCTCCCTGGCGCCTTCCACGCGCACGCTGGCCTACGATCTGCCGGGGCATGGGCTGTCGCTCGATTTTCCCGCGGCCGGTCCGGCCAAGGTGGCGGCAAGAGCCGTGCTCGCCGATCTCTCGCAACGTGCGCTGAAGCGCGTTCATCTCGTGGGTCACTCGATGGGCGGTGCGGTGGCGATGCTGATGGCGTTGGCCGAGCCGGGGAAAGTAGCCTCGCTGACGCTTCTGGCGCCGGGCGGCCTTGGCCCCGAGATCAATGGACCGTTGTTGCGCCGCTATGGCGGTGCCGCGGACCGGTCCGCGATCCGCGCCTGCCTTGCCGCCATGTCCGGGCCCCACAGCCCGCCCCAGAAGCGTATCATTGACGTGCTTTGCCGAATGCGCGGACGTCCAGGCCAAGTGCCGAAGCTGGTCGAGATCGCAGCCGCCATGACCATGGACGATCGGCAAGGCGTCATCCCGCGCGATCGTCTCGACGCGCTGAACATGCCGGTGATGGTGGCGTGGGGAACCGACGACGCGGTGCTGCCTTTCACCCAGGCGGATGATCTGCCGGCGCATTTTCATGTGCACCATGTGCTGGAGGCTGGCCATATGCTGGCCGAGGAAGCGCCCGACCTCGTCGCCGAGATCATTCGCCGCAACACCAACCGGCGCGCCAGGCCGCGTCGCCAGAAATTCGCCGCAGCGGCCGGCTGACCTTTTCGCGCACAACACTGTGCCGAACACGCCTCGATCCCATCGATCTCGCCAGTGCATTTTGCCGGAGCCTGTGTTAACCCCGTGTTAACCAAACCCGCGAGGCAAACGCCGATGAAGGAAGCAGGCGAGAAGACCATCGATCAGTCGAACAAACTGTCCGAAGCCGTCCGTGACGTGAAGAATGCTTTCGCCGACCGCGACGACGTCGTCGTCGATATGCGCGAGGCCCACCGCATGCGCCTCGATCTGCTTGCCGCCGAACTGGCGCCGGTTTTTGCCGACGTTCCCACCGACATGGACAATTTCGACTTTGTCGTCTCGTCCGGCTTGCAACCGCGCCTGTGGATCGACGCCGTCAGCCATGTCGCCATGGGACGCGATCGCCGCACCTATCGCTTCCTCAAGGATACCCGCATCGGCCGCGTGGTGCTTGCCGAGTCGACCGACATGAAGCCCGTTGCCGACCAGGTGACGCGCTATGTCGCCGAGCGGATCGTCGAGCGTCAGAGGATGATGGAAGGCGGGGTCGAACTGGCTGTCGCCGGCATGAAACGCGCCGATGTGTTGGAAGCCGAACCGCCACTGCGGTCGACGACGCGCAGCAAGCGCTGGTCGGCCTTTCTGTCCGGGCTTGGCATGACCGCCGCCGGCGCGCTGGTCGGACTGGCGGTGTCGGTCGTCCTGTTCTGGGACCGCGTCGTCGCCATGGTTCTCAGCTTGCGGCCATAGCCGCGCCAGCTTCCGCGCCAAGCTCCAGCGTCTGCAGATCGGATGGCGGTATGGCAGGCCCAGTCAGGCCGCGCCGCGTCAGCCGAATCCGCCAATTGCCCTTTTCGCCATCGATGTCGAACAGATTGTACTGCGCCGCCGGGTGTTTGCTGCCTGGCGCCTGGCCGGCGGCAGCGACGCCGACCACCGGAACCCTGGCGCTTCGGGTGCCGATGAAGAAGAGCGACGGCAGATGCGAATGGCCGTGCAGGACAAGTTCGGCGCCATGGCCGCGGATGATCTTGTGGAAGCGGGCAATGCCGAACAGCCGCTTGTACTGCGGGACGGCGCCGCGCACCGGCGGATGATGGATCATGATCGCGCGAAACAGCCCTTGTCGGGCCGTCGTGTCGAGCAGCTTGCCAAGCCGCTTCGCCTGACCCTCCATGAAGAAGCCATTGGCCATGAACGGCGCCGTGGCACGCGCCGTCGAGACGCCGATCAGCGCGAGATCGCCGCGCACGCGTAGATAAGGAAAGGCGTTGCGGTCGACCGCCGTGTTGACGCCGTCGCCGCTCATCCACGCCGCCCAGGACCGGCAGACCTTGTCGAAGGCGCCGGGCACATAGGCGTCGTGGTTCCCGGGAACGACCGAAACATCATGCGGCGATCCCAGCGTCTCCAGCCAGTGCCTGGCCATCTCGATTTCGCCGTCGAGCGCCAGGTTGACCAGATCGCCGGTGATGGCGAGGTGGTCAGGCGTGTTCGCCTTGATGTCGGCGACGATCGTGTCGATGACGGCATCATGCATGTGGCGGCGGCGGTTGCGCTGCCAGTTGACGTAGCCGAGCACGCGCTTGGAGGCGAGATCGCGATAGGATACATCGGGGAGCGGCCCCAGATGGACATCGGAAATATGCGCGAGCCTGAACATCCATCCTTCATAGGCGACGGGCGCCCCGCTTTCCACTCAAGGTTTCCTTTCCACCCACGGTTTCGCACCTGATGGCGACGAACCCGGAAGATGCCTTCCGCCAGACCGGCTGGGCGGGCCTCAGGGCCCGGCTGTTCCATCTCTATTTCGTGCTGCGTCGGCCGATGACGCTTGGCGTGCGTGCTCTCGTCCACGACACCGCGTCCAATTCCATCTTCCTCATTCGCCACACTTACGTGCCGGGCTGGCAGCTTCCCGGCGGCGGCGTCGAGGTCGGCGAGACGCTTGCCGAGGCGCTGGCACGCGAACTGGCCGAAGAAGGCAACATCGCACTGACGTCGCCGCCAGCGCTGAAGTCGATGCATTTCAACCGTCGCGCCAGCCGGCGCGATCATGTCGGTTTCTATCTGATCGAGCATTTCAGCCAGAGCGCCCCGAAGCTGCCGGACCACGAAATCGCCGAGTCGGGCTTCTTTCCCCTGGATCGTTTGCCAGGCGGCACCACGCCGGCAACGCTGCGCCGGATCGCCGAGGTTTTTGGCGGCGAGCCATCGTCGCCCTACTGGTAGGTCACGCCGCCTTCTTGAACCGCATCCGGTCATGCGGCGCGCCATAGTCGAGTTCCGGGCCAGCCGGCACGATCCGCGTCGGATTGATGGTCTCGTGGCTGCCGTAATAATGCGCCTTGATGTGGTTGAGGTTCACGGTCCCGGCGACGCCAGGCACCTGGTAGAGGTCGCGCAGATAGTTGGGCAGGTTCGGGTAGTCGGCGATGCGACGCAGATTGCACTTGAAATGGCCGACATAGACCGGGTCGAACCGCACCAGCGTCGTGAACAGCCGCCAGTCGGCCTCGGTGATGCGATCGCCCACCAGATAACGTTGCCTTGAGAGGCGGTCGTCCAACGTGTCGAGTGCCGAGAACAGCTCGCCGAACGCTTCCTCATAGGCGCCTTGCGTGGTGGCGAAGCCGGCGCGATAGACGCCGTTGTTGACCGCGGGATAAACCAGCGCGTTGATTGCATCGATCTCGCCGCGCAGCGGCCGCGGATAGAAATCGAGGCTGGCATCGCCCCATTCGTCGAAGGCCGAATTCAGCATGCGGATGATCTCGGAGGATTCGTTGGAGACGATGGTCTGCTCCTTTTTGTCCCACAGCACCGGCACCGTCACCCGGCCGGAATAGGCAGGGTCGGCCCTGGTGTAGATCTGGTGCAGAAAGTCGAGGCCGTAGAGCGTGTCGCCGGTTGCGCCGTCCTGCACCAGGAACGTCCAGCCATTGGCACCCATGAAATGATGCACCACCGACACCGAAATGATGCCTTCCAGCTTCTTGAGCGCGCGAAAGATCAGCGTCCGGTGCGCCCACGGGCAAGCGAGCGAGACATAGAGGTGATAGCGGCCGGGCTCCGCCTTGAAGCCGCGGCTGCGGCCCTCGGCCGGCGTACCGTCGCGGGTGATCCAGTCGCGCCACCGCGATTGCGTCCGCACGAACTTGCCGCCGCTGTCCTTGGTGTCGTACCAGCGGTCCTGCCATTTGCCGTCGACCAGCAATCCCATCGCATGTCCTTTCCTGCTTGCGTTCCATGTAGGGCGCGAAGCCACGCCGTGAAAATCATCTGGCGATGAACAGACCGTCAAGCGGTCGGGTGGACCATCAAGCCGCCGATTGCAGCGGCAAGAAATTGATGCTAGCGGACAATCCGCATGTTCGACTTTGCTTTGATCCGGTTTGACCGACGACGAAAGGGCGCCCGCGCTTGATGAAGCGCTGACTGGCGAATGCTGCCGTTTGCAGCAAACCTTTCCTCCCTATCGGAACGCAAAGACCATGAGCCTTGCCGACGTGAAATACCTGCCGGAAGCCCCGGCGCATGACCTCCAGATCGAAGCCATCAACGACGAAGCCTTCGGGCCTGGCCGCTTCGTGCTGGCCGCCTACAAGATCCGCGAGGCCGGCGGGCACGAGCGCTCGCTGTCCTTTGTCGCCGTCGACGGCGACCTCGTCGTCGCCTCGGTGCGCATGACCCGCGTCGCCGCCGGTGCCGGCCGCGCATTGATGCTCGGGCCGCTTGCGGTGCGGCCTGCCTTCAAGAACCTCGGCATCGGCCGCCGGCTGGTGGCGATCGCGCTGGAAGCGGCCGCCAAGGCCGGCGCGCCGGCCGTGATGCTGGTCGGTGACGAGCCCTATTACGGGCCGCTCGGCTTCAAGCGGATCCCGCGCGGCCAGATTTCGATGCCGCGTCCTGTCGATCTCGACCGATTGCTGTCGCATGAGATCGCGCCGGGCGCGGTCGCCAGGCTGTCGGGCGAGGTCGGCCACGCCGATCAGGCCAGGATAGCCGAGCCCCTCGCAGCGATGGCTTGACCTTCGCCGCCGATCTGGCGCCTGATCGGTCCCACTGTCCCAGAGATCAAAGGATGCCAGCATGAACCCGAATGGCCAGATCGCGATCGTTACAGGCGGCGGCTCCGGTCTTGGCGAGGCAACGGCGCGCGCGCTGGCCGCCAAGGGCGCCCGCGTCGCCATCTTCGATGTCGGTATTGACCGCGCGGTCAAGGTCGCGGCCGAGATCGGCGGTATTGCCGTTCAATGCGACGTCAGCAGCGCCGACAGTGGAACCGCCGCTCTCACCGAGGTCACGGCCAAGCTTGGCGAGCCGCGTATCCTGGTCAATTGCGCCGGCATCGCCATCGGCGTGAAGACTATTGGCAAGGACGGCCCGCATCCGCTCGATCAGTACCGCAAGGTGATCGAGGTCAATCTGATCGGCACGTTCAACATGATCCGCCTCGTCGCCGAGCACGCGTCAAAGCTCGAGCCACTCCAGGGCGGCGAGCGTGGCGTCATCGTCAACACCGCGTCGGTCGCCGCCTATGACGGCCAGATCGGTCAAGCCGCCTATGCAGCCTCCAAGGGCGGCGTCGTCGGCATGACTTTGCCGGTGGCGCGCGATCTCGCCCGCTCCGGCATCCGCGTCTGCACCATCGCGCCCGGCATCTTCAAGACGCCGATGATGGCCGGCATGCCGCAGGAGGTGCAGGATTCGCTGGGCGCCGCCGTGCCCTTCCCGTCTCGCCTAGGCGAGCCATCCGAATATGCAGCACTTGCGCTGCACATCATCGAAAACCAGATGTTGAACGGCGAGACCATCCGCCTCGACGGCGCCATTCGCATGGCGCCGAAATAGCCGGCATGAGCGCCGGCCTGTCCGCTGCCGGGAAGACCGGTCCGCTTGCCGGACTGAAGGTGATCGAGATGGCCGGGCTTGGCCCCGTGCCCCTGGCCGGCCTGATGCTGTCGGAGATGGGCGCCGAAGTCCTGCTCGTCGAGCGAGCAGGATCGAACCGGGCTCTCCCGTCGCTGCCGAATGACTACAACATCGACCGACACGGCCGATCCATCCTGCGCCTCGACCTGAAGCGCCGGGAAGGCGTCGAGCTGGTGCTGCGCCTTGCCGAAAAGGCGGACATGTTGCTCGAAGGGTTTCGCCCCGGTGCCATGGAGCGGCTGTCGCTCGGCCCGGAAGCGGTGCTGGCCCGCAATCCGGCGCTGATCTACGGCCGCATGACCGGTTTCGGCCAGGATGGACCGCTCGCGGGCCGCGCCGGCCACGACATCACCTATCTCGCCTATTCCGGCCTGCTGCATTCGATTGGTCATGCCGACGGCCGCCCCGTCCCGCCGCTCAACCTCGTCGCCGACTATGGTGGCGGCGCCATGATGCTGGTTGCCGGCGTGCTGGCCGCCCTGTTCCAACGCTCGCGCACGGGCAAGGGCGAGGTAATCGACGCGGCGATGGTCGAAGGCGCCTCGATGCTGGCGGCGCCTGTGCACGCCCTCATGGCCGCCGGATTGTGGAGCGACAGGCGCGGCGCGAACCTGCTCGATTCCGGCGCCCCCTTCTACGACACCTATGAGACATCAGACGGACGCCATGTCGCCATCGGTTGCCTCGAGCCGCAATTCTTCGCCGAATTCGCCAGTCTGCTGCCGCTCGACGAGCGCTTTGCACGCGGCCAGTACGACAAGGCCCTGTGGCCGTCGATGCGTGCAGCCATTGCCGATCGGGTCCGGCAGAAATCTCGCGACGACTGGGACCGGCTGTTTGCCGAAACCGATGCCTGCGTTGCCCCCGTTCTGTCGCTGCACGAGGCAAAGCACCACCCACACAATCGGGCGCGCGACGCCTTTGTGATGGCCGGCGGACTTGAGCGCCCTGCGCCGGCGCCGCGTTTCTCCGGCTCGCGGCCGACACTGGCGGCCAGGCCCGCCGATAACGATCTCGTCCCGTCGACAGTGCTGGCGCGTTTCGGGTTCTCGAAAAACGAGATTGACGGCCTTGTCAAATCCGGTTTGTTTGACAGATAAGCGGAGAAGGTAAATCAACTTATTGCGGTGGTATCTTGGACGAACCGAAGAAGGACGTGATCCGCGAGACCGACGCCGAGGCGATCCGACTGGCCAAGACGCTTCTGCGCAACGCCCGCTTTGGCGCGCTGGCGGTGATCGAGCCGCAAACAGGTTCGCCGCTGGCCAGCAGGGTCGGTGTGGCCACCGACATCGATGGCGCGCCGCTGATCCTGGTGTCGATGCTCTCGGCGCACACCGGCGCCTTGCTCGCCGATGCACACTGTTCCCTTTTGCTTGGCGAACCCGGCAAGGGCGACCCGCTGGCGTACCCGCGCGTGACACTGGTCTGCCAGGCAGCACGGCTTGAGCGCGGATCGAGCGAACACACCCGCGCCGAGCGCCGTTATCTCAACCACAATCCCAAGGCGAAACTCTACGCCGGTCTCGGCGACTTTTCGATCTTCCGCCTCGAGCCCAATCGCGCCAGCCTCAACGGCGGCTTCGGCAGGGCCTATCAGCTCGATCGATCCGATCTGCTTACCAGCGGACCGATCGTCGAGGACCTGGCGGCGAGTGAACAATCCGCCATCGACCATATGAATGCCGACCACCTCGATGCGATTGCCGTTTATGCACAGCATTTCGCGAAAGTGTCCGGAAACGGCTGGACCATTGCCGGATTCGACGCCGATGGCATGGATCTGGTGTCGGGTGACGATGTTTGCCGGGTCTTCTTCCCGCAATCCTTGGCAGCAGAGCCCAAATTACGTCCCATTCTGGTCGAAATGGCTAGGGCCGGCCGGGCCGCGGCCGACGCCAAAATTGAACTAAATCATGCTGAATAAAAAGCAACACTTGAGATTTGAAGGAAATGTTCTACCTTTTAGCGGTGACGCTGAATCGCAGCGCCCATTCACGACTGAGGTTATGGAATCAGATGCCATTGCCCCCATGGCGTCAGGATGAACAAGAAGCATGGGGGATCGATGGTCTCGACTAAGCTAATCGCCAATGCCGGATCGGCAGCCGAATTTCTCATGCTGATGGGCAATGAGAAACGGCTGTTGATCATGAGCTATCTGATCGACGGTGAAATGTCGGTCGGCGCCATCGCCGAGAAGGTGATGCTCAGCCAATCCGCCCTGTCGCAGCATCTGGCCAAGTTGCGGGCGCTCGACCTCGTCGACACCCGCCGCGACCGGCAGATGATCTACTATTCGTGCAAATCCGATGCCGTACACGAACTGCTCGGCATGCTGGACGGCATTTTCGGCAGCGGCAAGGAAGACCTCTCCCAGATGGCGCATCGTTTGCGCCGCGCCGGAACCTGACCCGCCCTATAACCACCTGCCTCGCGACGCTTTCAGGGCGATGTGCGTCCAACCGGGCGCACAGAGGTGGCTGATCATCATGAATTGTCGCATCGTGCTTTCCGAACCAAAGTGAGCCTCGGCAATCGGCCCGGATTTTCCGCCGATGCGGTGGCCGCGAGGAACGCATGGATCCCATTCGCATCGACGACCCGCAAGACCCGCGCGTTGCCGCCTATCTCGATATCCGCGAGCGTGACCTCGCCGGCCGGCAAGGCCGCTTTATCGCCGAAGGCAAGGTGGTGCTCGACCTGCTGCTCTCGACGGGGCGCTTTGGCGCCGAATCGGTGCTGATCCTGGAAAACCGTCTGGCCGGCCTCGACGGCATCCTGCGCAAGGCGCCGGCGGACCTCCCGGTCTATGTCGCCACCGGCGCGGTGATGGATGCAATCGCGGGGTTTCATATGCATCGCGGCATCCTGGCCATAGGCCGCAAGGGGACACCGCAGCCGGCCGAAACGCTGATCGATGCCTTGCCGGCCCGGGCGCTGGTCGTGGTGCTCGTCGGCATCGCCAACCATGACAACATGGGTTCGATCTTTCGCAACGCCGCCGCCTTTGGCGCCGATGCGGTGCTCATGGATGCGACCTGCTGCGATCCGCTCTATCGCAAGGCGATCCGCGTTTCAGTCGGCGCCGCGCTCAAGATCCCCTTTTCGTCGTTCACCGACGCCGACGGCTTCACGGCAATGCTCGCACAACGGGGCTTCGAACAATTCGCGCTGTCGCCACGCGGGCAGACCGACATACGCGATGCGCAGCCGAGCGAGCGCCTGGCGCTCTATCTCGGCACCGAGGGCGACGGCTTGCCGGACAGCCTGCTTGCACGCCTGCACACCGTGCGGATCTCTATGTCGGAAGGCTTCGACAGCCTGAACGTCGCCGCGGCGTCAGCCATCGCGCTGCATCATTTCTCGGCAAACAGGAACTGAAGTTCAGCTTGTTGCAGCCTTCTGCAGCGCCCGCACTCGATCTGCAAGACTGCGGTCACCGTTGCCGGAGCGTGCATCCGACGGTGCCGCCAATGCCTTGGCGATCGGCGAATCAGGCCCCTCGAGCTTGGCCGTGAGGTGAACGACCTCCGCTGCCAGTTCGTTCATCTGCTCGCGCAAGGCGGAGCTGCCATCCGCCGGATTGGACGCGGCCAGCGCGGTGAGATCCGCCTTCAACCGCTTGTTCTCGAGCGCCAGCGCCGTCAGCCTCGCCTCGAGCCGTTCACGATCGCTGTCGAGCTTGGCGATTGCCTTGTCGACGTCATCGCTCGTGGCGACGTCACCGCCCTTGCCGACCAGCCGCAAGGCCGGCGTGCCATCCTCGGCTTTCGACTTTTCGCGCAGCCGCGCCAGTTCCTTTTCGCGACGGTCGAGCTTGTCCTCGCGATCGGCCAGCGTCGCCATCAGCCGTTCGAACTTCTTGTCGAGTTCGGCGGTCCTCTTTTTCTCAGCTTTCAGGGCGTCGCGCGCGGCCTTGCTTTCGGCTGCGATTTCCTGGCCGCGCCGGTCCGCTTCCTTGCGCTGGCCACGCAGCAGCGCAATGTCACTGGCGAGCTTCTGCATCTCGGATTCGCGCGCCACGAGTTCGATCTGCCGGCTGCTGGAGGAGAAGCTGGCGTCGTCATACATGCGCCCCAGCTTTTCGAGCTCGAGCGCGCGCTTCTCCAGCTTGCGTTCGGTTTCCTTGAGCCGGTCCGACAGGCGGTGCAGCTCTTCCTCGCGCTGCCGCAGCATTTCGCTCTTGGCACCCAGTTCGCTCAGCGCCTGGTTCTTGTTCATGCGTTCGATCGCCAGGCCCTTCATCGCCTCGTGGCCGCGACTGATCTCGACGAGCTGTTCTGCCGCCTTCTCGCGCAACGCCTTAACGTTGATTTCGAGGCGGCGCGTCGACATGGCGTATTCGGCGCGGACGCGATCCTTGTCCGCCAGGATCTCGGTTTGCGTCAGAGGTATCGAGGCTTCGATGCGTTTGCGCGTCAGGGCGACGGCACGGCGCCATATCGCCGGAGCAACCATAAGCGCCAGAAAGCCGGCGCAGAGAAAGCCGAGGACGAAGAACAGGACCGACTGAACCAAGTGACTACCCGTTTGTGGACGGCAACCGCCAATGCTGGATTGTGCCACGTTGGCATGACGGAAATCCAGCGTTGCGGCAAGCGTTTGCCGCAACGGAACGGGTTTAGCTCAGAACGGATTCCACGTCGCGCGTTCGGTAAGCTTCAGATAGCCGAGATTGACGCCGAGCCGGGCACCAACGCCGGTGCGTATCGGCACCAAAATCACATTGTTGTTCTTCAGCACGTTGAAGCCGACGCCTGCCACCACATAGGCCGAACCGGCGACGCCGCCGTAGCGGTTGTAGAGGTTGCCCACATCGTCGAGATTGTAGACCAGCATCATCACCCGCGACCCCTCGCCGCCGAAATCCCAGCCGAGTGAGGGGCCTTGCCAGAACACTTTGTGATCGCCGGCATTCTTGGTGTAGAGCGTGCCTTCGCCATAGGTCAGGCCGCCGATCAGCGCGCCCGAGCCCTCTTCGCCCAGCAGATAGCCATTGGGCAGGCCGTAGGAAGCAAAAATCTTCTCGACGACCGTGGCGAGCCCGCCCGATGTCGCGCCGAAGAACTTGTGACCGGAATCGACAATCTCTTGAGCGGTGTATTCCTGGGCCCGCAAGGCCGAAGTCGAGAACACGAGAACGCCCATGAGCGCGATCGCCATTGACACGACACGGACAAGAGTCCGGTCTGGGATGACGCGGAAAAAAGTCCGGTCGTAGAATCGGGAAAACATGCTTCCAATCTCCGTCAGGGAGCACTTTCGCCGACGCCTCACACCCTGTACGGCTCTTTTAGCCGGCCGTTAAGGGTAACTGTTACGGGCAAACTATGCCGTAATCCTTTTTCAACCATTAAGCTCCCACATGAACATGGCGGTTCAAAGGCTGTCGGGATCGCTCAAACGGGCAAATGGGTGGCCGCCGGCCTCGTGAACACGCCATTTGTCACAACCACAATTTTGGATTTGTTGCTGCACGCACGGGCGCTGTGTATTCAGAAAGCCCAAGGGAGAGAGTGCGTGATTCGTGTGGGCAGGCGACGATCGATCGCGCGGCCATGAGCTAAGAAATTTTGCAGGGATTTTCGCCGATGGCCGATCTGTTCACCCTTTCCGCACCCGATTTGGCAGCGCTGTTGTGCAGCCGGGTCTGCCACGACATCATCTCGCCGGTCGGCGCGATCAACAATGGACTCGAACTGCTCGACGAAGGCGGCGCCGACGAGGACGCCATGAAGCTGATCCGCCAGAGCGCCCGCAACGCTTCGGCCCGCCTGCAGTTCGCCCGCATCGCATTCGGCGCTGCCGGATCGGCCGGCATGTTGATCGATACCGGCGACGCCGAAGCGGTCGCCATCGCCTTCCTCAAGAACGAAAAGCCGGAACTGAGCTGGAACGGGACCCGTGCGCTGCTGCCCAAGAACAAGGTCAAGCTGCTGCTCAACCTGATTCTCGTCGCCAACGCCGCCATTCCGCGCGGCGGCAAGCTTTCCGTGACGCTGGAAAACCTCGAAACCGAGCCGCGTTTCTCGCTTGCGGCGAGCGGCCCGATGCTGCGCGTGCCGCCGAAATTCCTCGAACTGCATTCCGGCCACAAGCCGGAGGAACCGATCGACGCTCATTCCGTGCAGCCCTATTACACGCTGCTTCTGGCGCGCGAAGCCAACATGACGATCTCGATCCACGCGACGCCGGAAGAAATCGTGCTTTCAGCGGCCTGAAATTCGCGCCAATTCCTCAGGGAAGCGAAGTATTTCAATCCGCAATACCTGCGGCAGCGTCTCGATCGAGGCGAGATGAGCTTCACCGGGCTGGTTGGGTCGAAGCATTGCGAAGAACAGTCCGCGCACGGCATCTTTGCAAAAATTTTACCTAAACGCTTTTCGGCTTCTTTACCAGATCGGTCTATGGTGCACTTCGGATGCCCCGACGCTACCGGATTGCCACAAGGCAAAAGGACCCGGAAATGAAACGCTGTATGTTCGTCGACGATTCAAGCGTCATCAGGAAGGTTGCAAAACGCATCCTGGGTGGTTCCGACATGGTTGTCATCGAGGCAGCCAGCGGACTTGACGCGCTCGAGATGTGCGCTGCCGATATGCCCGACATCATCGTCATCGACGGCGCCTTGCCGGATGTGGCGGCGGTCGATCTCATCCGCCGCGTGCGCGCCATGGAGAGCCCGGTAAGGCCGCAGATCCTGATTTCGCTGGTCGAGCTCGATATCGCTTCGATCATGCGGGCCAAGCGCGCCGGCGCTCAGGGCTATCTCCTGAAGCCATTCAACCGGCCGCAACTGCTCGAGCGTTTTCGCGCCTTGAAGATCGCCGCCTGATGCGGCTGGCCTGGAGCAATTCCAGGAAAGCATGTAACGGTTTTCTCGGGAAAAGCGCGTAGCGCTTTCCTCAGGGAATTGCGTAAAAACAAATAGTTATCAGCCCATCGCGCAAAAAACCCGGCCGGAGCCGGGTTTTTTGTCGAAGAAAAGTTCGGACGGTGTTCGCCGCTCAGGCGCTGACGCGGATGTCTTCCGGTTCGCGCAGCACATAGCCGCGACCCCAGACCGTCTCGATGTAATTCTGGCCGCCTGATGCCGCGTCGAGCTTCTTGCGTAGCTTGCAGATGAAGACGTCGATGATCTTCAACTCGGGCTCGTCCATGCCGCCATAGAGGTGGTTGAGGAACATTTCCTTGGTCAGCGTGGTGCCCTTGCGTAGCGAGAGCAGCTCCAGCATCTGATATTCCTTGCCGGTGAGGTGCACGCGCTGGCCGCCGACTTCAACGGTCTTGGCATCGAGGTTGACCACCAGGTCGCCGGTGGTGATGACCGACTGGGCATGGCCCTTGGAGCGCCGTACGATGGCATGGATGCGGGCGACCAGCTCATCCTTGTGGAACGGCTTGGTCATGTAGTCGTCGGCGCCGAAGCCGAGGCCGCGTACCTTGTCCTCGATACCGGCCATGCCGGAGAGGATGAGGATCGGCGTCTTCACCTTGGACAGGCGAAGCGTTCTCAGGACTTCATAGCCCGACATGTCCGGCAGGTTGAGGTCGAGAAGGATGATGTCGTAATCGTAGAGCTTGCCTAGATCGACACCCTCTTCGCCGAGATCGGTCGTGTAGACATTGAAACTTTCCGATTTCAGCATCAGTTCGATGCTTTGTGCGGTTGCACTGTCATCTTCTATCAGCAGAACACGCATTTCATTCCCCTTTTCTGCTGCCGGACCATTTCACGACCCGTCCAGGCCCGGAGCAGTGGTTGCCTTGTGCAGAGGCTGCCATCAAATGGTTAACAAAACCTAATTTCCCGTCCATCACGGTACCAGATTTTTTAACCTCTTTCTACACCCTCTTGAATCTAATAACGAATCCAGACCCAAATTCCTAATGCAACACATTAACAACCTGGACTAAGTGACTCCAGGGACTCATTGACGCGGCTCCCACATCGGCGGCCGGAATTTTTACCCGGCCTTAAGTCCTGACCCGTATGATTAACAATGCCCGTAAACGAATGGTTACCGCCGGCAAAAAACTTTAGGGTTTTGTTTCCCATAGTTCGGGGAAAGCCGGTGGACACGGGTGACGCTTGGGCCTTTCCAAGAGGTTTGGACGATATGTGCGGGTGTGCGTTTCTGGGAGTACCGAATCATGAAGTCACGTGAAAACCTCGTTCGGCTGAAACAGTTTCAGGTGAATGAGAAGCGGCGGCAGCTGCTGCAGCTCGACATGATGATCGCCGAGTTCGAGCGCATGGCCGTCGAACTGGAGCTTCAGATCACCGCCGAAGAAAAGAAAGCCGGCATCACCGACATCAACCATTTTGCCTACCCGACCTTTGCCAAGGCAGCGCGCTTGCGTCGCGACAACCTCAGAAATTCGCAAAGTGACCTCGCCCAGCAGCGAAGCACTGCCGAATCATTACTCGGCGAAGCTGAAGCGGAGCTTTCCAAGGCTGAGATGCTCGAATCACGCGACACCAAGATTCGCGAATCCGAGGTCGGCGGCCGCAGCGCCATGATCGGCTGAAGCCCGGCCTGTCTGTAAAGTTGGCGCTTGTCCCTCGGGCGGGCGCAGCATCCAGGTTTTCAGTTAAGCCGACTGAAAGCTGCCCTAGGCGGCCAAACCGCCTTCGTTTTCGCCAGTCGCCCGCGCCCTCGCCTCCTTGATGTCCGGCGCATGCTGTTCCGACCACGACCTGATCTGGTTGAGCAGTCCCGCCAGGTTCTGGCCAAGCTCGGTCAATTCATATTCGACACGCGGCGGAATGACCGGGAAGATCTCGCGCCGAACAAGGCCGTCGCGCTCAAGCACCCGCAGCGTCTGCGTCAGCATCTTCGGCGTGATGCCTTCAAGCTTGCGGGCGAGCTCGCCATTGCGCAGCCGGCCTTTGCGCAGCGCGCAAACCACCAGATACACCCATTTGCTGGCCAGCATCTCGAGCACCGTGTGCGAAGCACATGTCCGCCGGTACGCATCATAGCCGAAAGGGGAATCGTCTTCACTATCCATGAAGTACCTATGTATCAGAAAGGTACATACTAGACAAGAGGATATTACTATCCAAATGATAGTGGCACCAACCAGCAGGAGACATCCCATGCGTGCCGTTATCCAGAATTCCGTCGGCGGACCCGACGTCCTTGTCATCGCCAATCGGCCCGACCCCACACCACAGGCCGGCGAGGTGCTGGTCCGCGTCAAGGCAGCCGGCATCAATCCGGTCGATGGCTCCGTCCGCGCCGGCAATTATTCCCTGCTCGGCGAGCCGCCCTTCATCCTGGGCTGGGATATCTCGGGAACCGTCGAGGCGCTGGGCGCCGGCGTCTCTGGCTTCAAGGTCGGCGACGAGGTGTTCGGCATGCCGCGCTTCCCCAAGCAAGCCGCCGCTTATGCCGAACTTGCGGCTGTGCCTACCGATGAAATCGCACTGAAGCCGAACGGCGCCGACCACATCCAGGCAGGCGCATTGCCGCTGGCGGGCCTCACCGCCTGGCAAGGCCTCGTCCGCCATGGCGGGCTGAAATCAGGCCAGCGCGTGCTGATCCACGCCGCAGCCGGCGGCGTTGGCCACCTGGCGGTGCAGATCGCCAAGGCGCGCGGCGCTTACGTCATCGCCACCGCCAGCCCGCAGAAGCTCGATTTCGCCCGGTCGCTCGGCGCCGATGAGGTTCTCGACTACACCAAGAGCGATTTCGCCGACAAGGTTCGCGACATCGATCTCGTACTGGAGCCTATCGGCGGCGACCATGCCGAACATTCGCTGAAGGTGCTTAAGCGCGGCGGCGTGCTGGTGTCATTGCTCAATGTCAGCGACGCGACGAAGGTGCAGGCCAGCGCGCAGGGCATCCGGGTCGAGCGCATGTCAGTCGTGCCAGACCGTGAAGGCCTGCTGGAACTCGCCCGGTTGATCGATGCGAAAAAGCTCGTCGTCCACGTGGCGAAAAGCTTCCCGCTTGAGCAGGCAGGTGCTGCTCACGCCTTTCTCGCCACCAGGCCGATCGGCAAAGTGGCGCTGACGGCCTGAGCGCCAAAAGAATCGCTTCGAAAACAAAAGGGCGCGGAGTGCCGCGCCCTTTGATCGTGTTTAGACCGACTCTAATGCCGGTATTGCTGGATGCGCGTCGTGCGCAGCCCGGCAAGGCCATACTCGTCGATCGACGCCTGCCAGGACAGGAATTCCTCGGTGGTGAGCTTATAGCGCTGGCATGCTTCGTCAAGGCTCAAGAGCCCGCCGCGCACCGCAGCAACCACTTCCGCCTTACGCCGGATAACCCAGCGACGTGTATTCGTCGGCGGCAGATCGGCAATCGTAAGAGGGCTGCCGTCAGGCCCGATAACATACTTGACTCTCGGTCTAACCAGATCGGTCATCGTACTCTCTACAAAAAACTCAAAGACCCAATCCCCGCCACGTTACCGCCACAGCTTTAAAAATTGCCTAAGCAGACCCTAATGACTAGGTAAGGATCATGAACGCCGCGTTAGTCTTTTCGTCGGCATTTGAAACATCCGCCCGGAAGCGCCGGCGCCGCGCGGAAAAATCTTTCCATTCGCCGGACCGGTCGCTAGTCGATCGGCCAAGCTGGCGTAGCCGGAGAGCTTGACCTATATTCCCGTCATTGGCATTCAGGCGCCGCGCAGAACGAAAGAACCATGAACAGCCTCGATCTTCCCGGACGTCCCGAAAACACCCGCATCGTCGTCGCCATGTCGGGCGGCGTCGACTCGTCCGTCGTCGCCGGCCTGTTGAAGCGCGAGGGCTATGATGTCGTCGGCGTCACATTGCAGCTCTACGACCATGGCGCGGCGACGCACCGCGCCGGCTCATGTTGCGCCGGGCAGGACATCGACGATGCCCGCCGCGTCTCCGAGACGCTCGGCATTCCCCATTATGTGCTCGACTACGAGGAACGCTTCCGCAAGGCGGTCATCGATCCCTTCGCCGAAAGCTACGTCGCCGGCGAGACGCCGATCCCCTGTGTTTCCTGCAACCAGACGGTCAAGTTCGCCGATCTTCTGGCCACAGCCAAGGAGCTTGGTGCGGACGCTTTGGCCACCGGTCACTACATCCGCTCCGGTGCCAATGGCGCCCACCGCGCGCTCTACCGGCCGGTCGACGCCGACCGCGACCAGAGCTATTTCCTGTTCGCCACCACGCAGGCGCAGATCGATTATCTGCGCTTCCCCCTCGGCGGCCTGTCGAAGCCGCAGGTTCGCGCCATCGCCGAGGAGATGGGGCTGACGGTTGCCGCCAAGCAGGACAGCCAGGACATCTGCTTTGTGCCGCAGGGCAAATATTCCGACATCATCGCCAAGCTGAAGCCGGCTGCTGCCAATCCGGGTGACATCGTCCACATCGACGGCCGCTTGCTCGGCCGCCACGAGGGCATCCTGCGCTACACGATCGGCCAGCGCCGCGGCATCGGCATCGCTTCCGGCGAGCCACTTTACGTCGTCCATCTCGACGCCGACCGCGCCCGCGTCGTGGTCGGCCCGCGCGAGGCGCTGGAGACGCACAAGATCTATCTGCGCAACATGAACTGGCTGGGCGACGGGCCGCTTGCCGATGTTCCCACCGGTGGCCTGGAGCTGTTCGCCAAAGTCCGCTCGACGCGCCCGCCGCGCCCGGCCGTGCTGCATCACCGCGCTGGCGCCACTTGGGTGGAACTGGTCGACGGCGAGTCCGGCATCGCACCCGGACAGGCCTGCGTGCTCTATTCCGATGACGGCAACCAGGCGCGCGTGTTCGGCGGCGGCTTCATCGAGCGTTCGGAGCGTGGCGCGGAGGCAGAGGCAATGCTGACCCGGCTTGCCGCCAGGCCGGCGCAGATCCCCGCCGAGTAATCCACTACCCGCTCAGCAACTGTTTCGAAATTCGCTCGATAGAGTCCAAACGGTCTCTCAGGAATTGGGCGTGGTATGCGTGACCGTCCCCGCGGTCAGGATGCGCAGCACCCTGATCGCTTCCTCGCCGCTGGTGCGCGGCTCGGCTCGCGTCTCGATGCAATGGATGAAATGCTCCAGCTCACGCGTCAGCGGCATGCCTTGTGCAACCGCGACATAGGATGGCTCATTGGTGGTGAAGGCCCATTGGCCGCTGTCCTGCCACACAGCGTGGCGGTAGACGGCAAGCTTGCGTTCCCATGGTTCGACGTCGTCGAACACCGCCATCGCCTTGGTGCCGACCACGGTCAGCCGTCGCTCGCGATAGGGGTTTAGCCGCGAGGTGAAGAGATGGCTGCGCAGGCCGTTTGGAAAACGCATGTGCAGATGCGCGAAGTCGCTGAGATTGTCGAGCAGGGCGGCGCCCTCGCCGCGCACCTCGATCGGCTCGGTGCCGGTGATTGCCAGGATCATAGACAAATCGTGCGGCGCCAGGTCCCACAGCGCGTCGTTCTCGGTGTGGAACTTGCCGAGCCCGAGCCGGTGCGAATGGATGTAGCGGACTTCGCCGAGCTCGCCCTTGTCGATCAGCCCTTTCAGCGTCTCGAAGGCGGGATGGAACCGCAAGACATGGCCGACCATGAAGACGCGGCCATTGTCCTTGGCCGCCTGCACCGCGCGCTCGGCGTCCTCGACGGTCAGCGCGATCGGCTTTTCCACCAGCACGTCCTTGCCGCCTTCGACGGCGCGCACGGCAAGGTCGGCATGGAATTGCGGCGGCAACGCCATGACGATGGCGTCGATATCGTCCCGGACGAACAACTGGTCGGGCTCGATCGCCAGGCAGTCCTGCTCGCTGGCGAAGCCTTCGGCGCGAGCCGGGTTGACGTCGGAGACCGCGTGCAGCGCGCCGAGCGCCTTGAGGGTGCGGATGTGGTTGCTGCCCCAGTATCCGCAACCGAGGACTGCAATGCGCGGTTTCATCTGTTTCAAACTCTAAGAACTCGTGGCCGAGACATAGCGACGTGCCCCCACGAACTCAACCCGGCGGCGGCAACCAAATGTCTGCGCGGCAAAGCTTTTCGACAATGACAATAAGCCGGCAAGCCGGTTGCTTCGAAGCTTGACAGGCTCACCCTCCCAACCTTATATCCGCGCGACCTTGGCGAACGCCCCCGACATGCCTTTCGATTTGAGGCGGATTTCGGGCCTTTCGCCGCCCTGGCGGGGTAGCTCAGTTGGTTAGAGCACGGGAATCATAATCCTGGGGTCGGGGGTTCAAGTCCCTCTCCCGCTACCAATCCCACCCTAAGGGATTGATCTGATTATAAGCATTTGATTTCAAAAAGAATCCGTTCTCGCACCCGGTACCTTTTGCCGGTACATTACGAGGATGGAAGACATGGCG
This sequence comes from Mesorhizobium sp. P2_A8, assembly GCF_056404935.1. NCBI lineage: Bacteria > Pseudomonadati > Pseudomonadota > Alphaproteobacteria > Hyphomicrobiales > Phyllobacteriaceae > Mesorhizobium > Mesorhizobium sp. P2_A8. The sequence continues at coordinate 111,156 of NZ_JBFUDB010000002.1, read as the reverse complement.
AAAGCCCGATACATCGTCGGCACCGGCTCCGAACAGAAGCTGAAACGCAACGTTCCGAGGCACCTCAAAGGACTTGCCGGAAAGCACGCTTGGGTGGAGCGCATCGCCCATCTGGCTGCCAAAGAAGCCAAGCAGCGTGCGAACCTTTTTGCCGTCAGAACTGATGCCGAACTAAAAAGACTGCAAGCACGGCTTGAGAAGGGCGAGGAGGCTCCGAGCGATTGCCTCTCCGCTCTCGATCTTGACCTGACAAGGGCAAGACAGATCGCGCTCTCCTATTTCCATAAACGCGACCAAGCGAACCTTGACACCGGGGCGTACTTCCTGAGCCAAGACGATCCGGACTATGATGAATTGCTTGAAGTGGCGAATGCCGACTTTCGAGAAGCCCTCGACGAGGCATCAGGACACAAGCGTACGACCGATCCCCGAGCGCTCGAATTGTTGGTGGAACATGGAGTGCTGTCCCGGTCGAAAGCAGATCAACTAAATGCGTCCGGTTGGCCGGACGAGCTTGCGAGCCATCGAGCGTTTCAAGGGTTCTGTCGGCTGTTGGAGCGAGCCGATCTGGAACTTGCGAAGCGCCGTTACAGATCGTGGGAAACGGGCTCGCTCGCTATAATCGATTCTAGCATTTTCGGCAGGGTTACCGGCGGCGAAATCTCGCATTCTAGCGCCACATCCGCAGGCCAAGGGAAAACCATTGCGGACCTGAAATCGGCGTTTCTCAAACAGCACGTATCGAAGGTCACCAAGTCCAGAGCGGCGCAGTACCGAATTCCGTTTCGCGTGCTGGAGGAACGGTTGGGGCCTAACATGGCATTGGGCAGCATAACCCGCGACGATGCCAGAAACCTTGCCGAATTTCTTCCCCGCATTCCCCCCTACGCAACTTGGCATCACAAAGGCCATAGCTTGGCCGACGCGGCGGACCGGCACGAGGCGGCCACCGGTGCACCGGCCAACAGGTCGAAAGAAGCCAAAACCCTTCTGCAGGTCATCACGCAGGCATTCGATTTTGCGGTCAACGAGCAATGGCTGACGAGCAACCCGTTCCGAGGGATCGGCGTCAACGTTTCTCGGGACCAACGCAAAAAATATCTGTCTAAGAAGGACACCTACGAGCCATTCCCAATCGCGGACCTCAACAAGCTCTTCGCGCTGCCGCTTTTCACCGGTAGCGTCGATGACGAAAACGGATGCCACAAGCCAGGTCCAAACATAGTCAAGCGCCATCGCTATTGGGCCCCGATCATCGCGCTATGGACCGGCATGCGTGAGAACGAAATTCTACAGCTGGAAAAAGCCGATTTCGGAAAGACGGACAGCGGAGTCACCTTCGTTCGAGTGACCGACGAGGAACACGGTAACTACAACGGAACGAACTTTGCAAAGCGCGTCAAAACCGAGAACGCCATTCGGGACATCCCGCTTCATCCCATTTTCGAGCAAATCGGATTTCTCGAATGGGTCAAGAATAGGCCGGACGGAAGACTGTTTCCTGAAGCTGCGACTGGAGCAGCGGAAAAGCCGTCAGACCTCTATTCGAAGCGCTTTCGCACTAATCTCAAAGCCGCGAAGGTTTGGAAATCGCGCAGATTGGTATTTCACAGCTTACGGAACAATTTTAATGATGCGTTGCGCGACGCCGGTGTCCCGGAGGAACTTCGCAAGGCAATCAACGGATGGCAGGAACAGCGATCAATGGACCAGCGATATGGTCGCGGGCAAAAGGTCGAAACGCTATTCGAGCACGTCTCGAAAGTTGAGTATCCCGGCCTTTCGCTTGAATTCCTCAATCGAGCCGAACAGCCCCACAAGTAAGGTCGAACGGAAAATTAGCTGCCAAGGCCGTTTCCGTCCGCGCCAGCAGCCGATGAGCTGTCAAGGGGCCCATTTGCCCACCAAACCCCAAAGCACGTTCCTACAGTCGCGGAGGTGGCTATATTTGAAGGTTTTCGCTGGCTCGCCTGCGCAGGCTCGTTACCAACTGGCCCATCGGCCATGGGTATTGCTCACTTTCATCCCGCTCAAACTGAGCAATCTGAATTGCTAGCGCTCCAGTTCCACACATCCCATCGCTATCAGGAACAAATTTCTCATCGTCTCGGCTACGGCGAGCCGAGGATTTTCGACACAGCTCCGTCAGTTGAGACCTTTGCCGCCAGACGCTCGGAAATTTCCTTGTTGATGCCGTCGATCATGGCTTGAAGCCCGGGCCACATAGATTTAGCGGCCTGTCTTTCGGCAGGCATATCGATAAACGCTCTCTTGGCGGTCAGTCGCTTTTCAACGTGGTCGAAGATCACTCCTGGGGTAAGAAACTCGTACATTGCAGTTGAAGACCAGTGCGAAAGGTCGACGTTTTCGACGTCGATAAGGCAGCGATAGGGCTCGTCATCAAGGAGTATTTGTCGGGCCCCTTCAGGGCGTTCGATCATGCAAGAAAAATCAGATAGAGCCTCGTGCTCGGCACCTTTGTATTCGCCGCGAACGTATCGATTCCAGCCGAAATCCAACATTCCAGGCTGACCTTGTTTGTTGTACCCGTAGGTGTTGCGAGCTGTGATCGCTCGAAATAGCGCCGCGTCGTAGTCCTTTTCCTTCGAGTCAAACCCATCGCATTCCCGGTATGTGTATGTGAATGGCTTTTCCGGAGTGCTGAGAACTTGGCTCGTTTTTTCATCTCGCGAAGCGCAGCGATCGAATGCGAGTTGTATCCGAAAGATCCTGTCTTCGAATGCATAGGCGGTAACAGTCGCCTCTCGACCGATAATGCAGGTTAGGACGCTTATCGTATCGGCGACGTAACGTCGCTCGTTGTCCCGGTCGACGGAAAGATCCGCTTCTCCGCCGACCGACCACCAATATTGCTTCGGATTGGTATTCTCGATTGGGTCGAATAGGCCCGCTCGAACCGTCGTATTTTGATCGACAAATTTAACAGGGACAGAATGGATTGCCGACCTGCACTGCGCGCTCTCCCCGAGAGCGGCCGGTAGAGCGGTAGGCGATTTTCCGAGTTGTGCCGACCAGTCAAATGCCTGCGCGGATGCCAAAGAGGGCAAGAGCAAAAGCACTGCCGCAGCAGTTGATCTAACTGCATTCATAAATTTCACCCCGCCCCCATTGAAGAGGGTGTATCGACCGCTTTCGTGGAGTGCAACAAGCGAAACGATGAGCCGCGCGGGTATCCGCTTGCCAGTTACATCGCGGCTCGGGAGCCTAAAACTATGTTGTCCGAAACTTTCACGTAAAAAAAACAAAGAGCCCCCGCACCTTCCTAATGTCGGAAAAATTTTGAGATGAAAATTGCCAAAAGACAATCTCACCCCTTCCCACTGGTTCAAATTTATCCCGCTACAAATTTCTCACTCTCTCGCTTCGCTCGCTCATTCGAAATTTGTCAGTGCGAATATCCCTATTCTGTACATGGTCATACAAATGAGTATCACAAATTGCTCATGTAATTTCCAAACCGAATATAGAGTCGCGCGCGCGTAAGAGACATCTATATAAAATTGAATATCACACATTCGAGAGGTTGCGCTGCCCCTTAATTCTTAACTTCCTGATGGGCCTTCGCGGGGGGTCGATAAATGGCCTAATCCGAAATTTGTTTGGCTTGCCTTGGACGCCTACCTTCTCTAGCAGCTTCCGTTTCAGGAGCGACCCAATCCACCTATTGATTGTCACGTGACTCGTGCGGCCTGCTCGACGAGCAATATCCCCAATCTTCAACGTGACAAAACCATCGGCATCTTTGTGCTCGTGATGGATCAGTAAAAGGATACGAGTCTCAATCAAGGATAGCGGACTATCGGTTTGGTCGGCATCGAGGTGCCGCCAGAGAGACCTCAGCATTAAATCTCCATCAGACTTTTCCGCCATTTCCACCAAATCTGTTAGGTTGGCACGTAGCTATACGCCCTATCGTACACCTTCGGCCCTATAAGAAAAAACTGCATAACACATTTAGATCTAACTCATTGTAACAATTACACAATTAGCGATCTAACCCTTTATCTCAGTTCAAGCGCAGCGATAGCGTCGAATTGAACGAAATAACAATCTAGAATCAATGGCTTGGGGCGAATTAGCCCTACGTCCTCTCACACACTCGAAATAGACCCATCATGCCTATACATACTCAAAATAATGACTATCTGTACACAAGCAAACGTTCGTTTGCCTGATACGAGTTTTCTTATAATCGATTCTAAGGGAGCAACGTCGTGCAAACCATCGCTACGGAGCAGCATAACAGATTCGTTGCCTACTTCCGTGTCTCGACCGCCAAGCAAGGCGAGAGCGGCTTAGGATTGGACGCGCAGCGTTTCGCCGTCCACGACTTTTCCGCGCGGGATGGAGCCAAGATTGCGCGCGAGTTTGTCGAGATTGAAAGTGGACGGAAGGCTAACCGGCCGGAACTGCAGAACGCCCTTGCATATTGCCGTAAGCACAAAGCGACCTTGCTAATTGCAAAACTGGATCGCCTCGCTCGCAATGTTCATTTCATTTCCGGCCTAATTGAATCGGGTGCGAATTTCATAGCATTGGATATGCCCCAGGCCGACAGGTTCATGCTCCACGTCTATGCCGCTATGGCAGAGGAGGAAGCGCGGCGTATCAGCCAGAGAACTAGAGTTGCACTTCAAGCTGCAAAAGCTCGCGGCGCGAGGTTAGGCGCAAATGCAAAATTGCTTGCAAAAGAACGGCGGGCCAGCGCGGACAAATTCGCTCAACAGATTGGGCCGCGACTTGTCGAACTCCTAGGGTCGGGAGCGTCCATTCGATCAATTACCTATACTTTGAACCAGCAACAAATCCCCGCGTTTGCTGGCGGCAAATGGCACCCCACGGCGGTTGCGCGGGTATCGGCTCGATACCAACGTCTAGCTGCTTCGGTGACCTAGAATCGCAGGTCGGTTGCCGACCTATTTTCGGTAGGGTGAACCACTCGTTAACCATACCGGGCGATATGATTAACCATGGATGAGGCGAAATACTCCCTTAAAATATCTGCTGAAGGCGAGGCGCGATTGATTGCCGGCGCGCGCGACACAGGCGTTGTGCGCGGACTTACGCATGGATTCTACAAATATCCAGCCCGCTTTTCTCCGGCATTCGCGCGCGCTGTAATAGATGAACTTACATCTCCTGGCGATCTGGTCCTCGATCCGCACGTTGGCGGGGGCACCAGTCTTGTCGAAGCTCTAGCTAGTGGTCGCAACGCGGTCGGAGTCGACATTAGTACTCTTGCAGAATTTGTATCGTCGGCGAAGACGATAATTTTCACGGAAGCTGAGCTGGAACGACTAGGCGAGTGGTCGTCGAAAGTCGCAGCGGCTATCAACGTTCACAAGCCGAGTGTGCATTCTGAAGAATACAGTTCCTTAGGGTATCACAAGCACCTCAACCATCCCAACAGGTGGCGACTGCGAAAAGCCATCGAGCAGGCACTTGAGTCCGCCGTTAAGCTCAATTGCAACCGACTGGAAGCGTTTGGCCGGTGCGCAGTGCTTCGCGTTGCCCAATGGGCGCTCGATGGTCGAAAGAAGTTGCCATGCGTTGATGAATTCCGCGACTATCTTCAAACCACCGCCACCGCAATGACAGCAGGAGCACGAGCGCTTAGCGCTACCGTCTCGGCAAATGGCACTACGGTTCAGGTGCTACAGCGCTCTGCGGCTGGCCTCGAAACTGACCCTCGTATGAAGGCTATGCCTGCTCCCAAATTAGTACTCACGTCACCACCGTACCCGGGTGTGCACGTTCTATACCATCGCTGGCAGGTGGATGGGCGCAAAGAGAGCGCGGCACCGTTCTGGATCGCGGGCAAACTCGACGGAGCCGGCGGCAGCTACTACACGATGGGCGATAGGAAAAGTCTTCACCTATCGACATATTTTGCCAACATCAAAGCGACTATGTCATCCATAAGCGCTATCGCGAATGAACACACCGTCGTAGCTCAAATGGTGGCGTTCTCAGATCCTAGCTGGCAACTAGAAAAGTACTTAGAGACGATGGAGGCTGCCGGTCTTCAGGAAACGTTCCTCCCCAGCCTGGCCGACAAACACGACGGCCGACTGTGGCGAAGCGTCCCCAGACGGCGTTGGTACAGCGACCAGCGAGGCGAAACCCCCGGCTCTCAAGAGGTCGTACTATTCCATCAGAAAAAAAATCAACCGACTGCTGATTCGAGGCCCTCAACTTCATCCACCTCAGATAAATCGTTCATACCTAAAGACGTCAACGTAAGGATGAACGGCGCAAGTGCTCTACAGGTGCCTTCAATTCGATCTTCGATCGACTGAGGTTTATACTCCGATCCATGATCGTTCTGATTAGTGGCTGCTTGCTTATGCTGTAGCAGCATAGACAGGCCAACGAGCACATTTCCATAGAGAAACTGGTTCCTCGCGGTAGAATCCTCAAGCCGGCGTTGCTTGATTTCATTTAAAAGCGGCGTGTTGTCCATGTTGATACGAAAAACATAGACCTCCTTCTCTTCCTCACCTTCATAGCCAGCGACTTCAATCGCCATTGCGGTGAACTCATCAAACGGTGGGGTTTGGCTCGCCCATTCCTCACGGTAAATTCGGTCAATACGCGGCATCGCGAGCTGTTGCGGCGCTTCTCGTTCGGAGCCGGGCTTGGGTTGCGGAGGCTTACGTTCACCGCCGCCGCCTCCCTGGCTTGTAACGGCGGGTTTGACGGTCGCCTGGATCATATTGTCAAACGAACTACGACTATCATCCACATGAGCTGCGAACGACAGAATGTCACCGACCTGCACTTCCTCAGGAAGGCTGGCCATTACGGTGGCGATGCCCCGTTTCAAATTCGGGCCTACGAATGATGCGTCCCAAACGATTCCCATAGCGTCGACATATGTCAGCGAGAAATTGCCTCGTTCAATACGCCTGCGAAAATAGTCGTCCCGAGCATCAGTCTCGAAGGTGAGCTTCATACGTTGATTAATTGGAGCCCCTCTCGTGTGAATCTTGCCGTATTCCGTCCCCTTCATCTTGAAGAAGGTCGGATAAACTTCACCCCTGAACTCTTTTTCCGTTCCTCCGCCAGTTGGAAAAGTGTTGAATGGAGCAGATATTCTCTGCCCGAGTTGCAGTAGCTGTGTTAAATTTGGGGAGCTTTTGATAAGGGCTTGAAGGACATCCGTCAGAGGTCGATCATCCTTCATTCTTTCAGACATCCGATCATGCTGGCGCTGATTTCTAAGCTGACGAAGGGTCTCGTCCGATTTGATGGCTTGCTCAAGGCCGTCAATCAATTCAGCCTTGAAGGCATTATCGGTTAGCCGGTCACGCGATGGCATAAAAAGGTCTTCGCGAACGTCATCGGTCATACGATCGCAGTCCACAAAAATCAGCATGTCATCAGAGAGAGGTCGCATCTTGAGCGATTCTCTCCTAAAGAAATCGCGTGGCAGATGGCCTTGTGTCTGCCCGTTCCTTACAAACACGACGCCTTCGCGCTTGCGGTACGACTTGATGCCGCCAAGCTTCTTCTTGTCTTTACCATCACTCTCCTCGTCTTCGTCTCGATCAGAACCTTCAGGTTTGAAAACAAAAACCTCAGCAAGAAGCTTCTCTCCTCTGGGTGAAAAATTGATTGTTATCGGAAACCCGTCTTCAACATTCTCGTTGTCGATCAGACGCCGCCGCAACCCCACAAGAGTGGTTTCTCGACTACCTTGCGGCAGAATGTTGCCAGCCGCGTTCTTTCTAAATTCATATAGGCGGGCAGGCAGACCGATTTCAGGAAGCAAAAGTTCAAGGCGACGTAGGAGGACGCTTTTCCCACGAATGATATTCGATTTTTCACCCACGTACTGATAGTCGAAAAGCTTAATAGTCGTTCCGAATTCAGCTTCGCGGCCATACGGGCTTTCTTTGTCCGGAAACAATGGCATCGATGGAGCTGCGAAGGACAGAACTTCACCATGACGGGGATCAAGATCAACACCTACGCCCGCAGGTGCAAGAAACGTGTAGATTGAGTTTCGGCGCCCGTCCATCGCTTCACCTGGGCGCTCACGGCGAACGATGGTAAAACCCCAAAAAGTTTCGTCCTTTTCCGGGTCTGCCCCAAGTAGCACGGGATTGCGTCGACTAATAACGAGCTGGAGATTGTGACGACCGCAGAACCGGAGAGCACCGGTCCCGCCCTGATTAAACTGGCCTTGCACAAAAGGGATATACATTTTGTTGCTGCGGCTGAGAGACAAGATCGTCAGCGGTATGCGCTTGGGAGTTTGTCCTTCGCCACAGTCGCTAATCACTAGATTTAGCGTGGGGCGAGTACCTGTCGCGCACAGGGTAATCCCTTGGGCGACCTGTCGAATCTTCTCATCGCCCCAATCTTCTATATATCCGCCAGTGGCATCTTTTGTTCCTGAGCTTCCCTCGAAGAAACGCGCAACAGCCTGACGGATAGAGCGAGGAGCGTCAGCGCTCTTCGGATTGATCCCATGTACAAAGCATTCGTTTATAAGCCGCGCATCGACCGAGTTGACTATCTTTTCGGCAAGTGCGGCCTCGGCGAGACTCTGCTGATTCCCCCCTTGCCCCCAATTGTTTTCTACGTCGCCGTAGGAGCGCCAAACATCCGGATTACTCCAATAGCCGCCATCCTGCAAAGCGGCGATTACTTCGTCTTCCGTCTCTGCGCGTAGCAATCTGAGACAAAAATCCTTTGTTTGGCTGTTATTCACCCTTCGCTTCCCCCTTAAAATGACCTCGGCTCTTAGAGCTTGAACTCTACATCTTCTTTACCACCAGTAGTCAACATGCGCGCCTTTAGCGCTTCAATTTCCTTAGAAAGCGCGTTGGCGATTTTTTTGACATCCGCCTCGCTAAATTCGTAAGCGGATTTATTTCCCAATTTAGCGATTACCCGGATTGCCCTGATCGCATTGGAGGTCCGACTTTCAGCCAATTTAACGAACTTTTCGCGCTTGGTGGACGAGCCAGATTTCTGCGATTTCCGTTCATTTTTTTCTAGCACCTTAACCCTCCAAATCCTCATGTATTAAAACGGCAAAATTAGCTGCTAAAAAATTAGATAATTTCTCGGCTTTGAAGAGTCAAGGGATTCAGAATTTTTTCCAGAATTGGTTGAAATGGAGCGCCGCCCGCAGGCTCGCATTTCGGCGGCGTCCACAGGTCGACCGGGAACCCAGGGCTTTCACCACTTGAAGTTCAGAATGGGAAATCTCAGAAAAGAGCTGGGTTGCCGAAGCGAGTTTCTATTCGAAGCCGCCCCGGCTCTTTGGCGCGTATGCACCCTTCGTAATCAGCGCCGCGCTGGTCGTATTCAAGGCGGCAGCAAACCGTGCGAGAACGGCAATAGTCGGATTCCTAGTGCCACGCTCGATCCCGGAAACATAGGTGCGATCAATCGCTGCCAATGCCGCCAAATCCTCTTGTGAGATTCCCTCGCGCCGGCGGGCCAGCCTGAGATTGGTAGCCAATATCTCTCGTACGTTCTCCATCGAGTGCGACGATGGTCGCAGCATGGACGATACGCCCACGGACTATGAGTCACATTCATCCTTGGCGAATGGTTGCCTGTAGGCGATAATCTAACGGTCTCTTGTTGGGGTCAGGGCGATGAAAATGGGGTGGGTGTATGCACTGGTGGCCGCCGGGCTGCTAATATTGGGAGTTGGATTCGTTGCATTTCGAGAGAGTTTCTTTGGTATTGACACGGGCGGGATACCGGTACCGCCAACGCCCTTTCCGAAAGAGGTCGTACTCGCGATGGCAAAGGAATTCCGTGAAACACTGCGCGATCCGCAATCAGCCAAGTTTTCCGAAACGCGAGTGGGTTACCAGTCAGGCGAATATGGGGTTTGCGGCCTTGTAAACGCGAACAACGCCTATGGTGCGTTAAGCGGTGACAGCTTCTTCAAAATGAAAATCAGCAAGTTGGAATCCGGAAACTTCTGGGCTTTCTTAGTCGTTGGTCAACCGGACAAACTTAGTAGGATGCGCGATTTCTCGGAGTCGTTTGAGGAGCCGTGCTGGGGAATAGACAAAATGCCTTAGCATCGGAAAATCGGCATGCGAGAGCAGGCGAGTTTTCTAGCTATTTTGGCTAACCGTACATGTGGCCCTATCGTTTCTATCATTGCGAAGCGCACCCTTGAATGTCATCTTGGCGATTGGGGTTCGGTGCTGGATAGGGGGTGAGCTTGGAGAAAAAGAGCGGACCGCAAACAGTCTGTGTTATCAATATGAAAGGTGGAGTTGGGAAATCCACGATAGCGGCCCTGCTCTGTCGGCATGGGGCGGCTTCCCGCAAACTTGATGTCTTGGCCATAGACCTTGACCCGCAAGCGAACCTTAGCCAAGCTTTGATGCACCGAGATTACGGTGAATTCTTGATGGAGAAGCGTCCATCGATAGTAGAGGTCTTTAACGGGTACGTTCCACCAAGCTCCTCTGATTCGAGCCCAAGAGCGCTATCGAAAGACGACGTTGTCGAAACGATTACCGAATGGGACGACAGAGCCTTGGACCTCATTCCATCTAGGTTCGATTTTTCCGACAATCTGACGAACGCAATCCGCCCAGATCCGAAAGCTCTGGCTCGGTTTATTTCGACGCGATTTAGGAAGAAGGACCTTATCGTCATAGATTGCGCCCCCACTGAGTCGATTTTGACCCAGGCCGCTTATCATGCAAGTGGTCTCGTATTAGTGCCGGTTAAGCCTGAGTATTTCGCTACAATCGGATTTCCGCTTCTGGAACAATCCCTGGATAACTTCCGTAAAAGAAACAGAACTCACAATATCGATGTTGTTGGTGTTGTAATAAACAACGCATTTTATCACGGCGGAAACAACGGAGGCCCAGAGAAACAACGGGCCATCAGAGAAATACGAGCGGATGCATCTAAAAATAATTGGCCAATTTTCAAGATAGAGATTCCGTTTTCCCGAGGATTTCCGAAGAAGATGCGCGGGGACTACAGCTACGGAGGAAATTCAGATATGTTTTCCTATTTCGCCGACGAATTTTTCAAGGCGATAGGTCTATAGTGTGCCATGTCACGACAAGGGAACGAAACACTTCGGAAATTGCTAAGTGTGCTTGTGGACGGATGGGGCTTCCAATCCGTTGAATCCACATTGCAGCAGATAAAGAGCACGCCGGCCAAGCCAGACGAAGGCGAAAACGCGGGCGTTGGTGATCGCCGGAACTCGGAGCAGGCAAAGCCCTCGGCCGTCGACATTGTCACGAAAATCAAAGCGCCGCCTTACACGAAGCAGCTTTTGCTGGAAGTTGCGAGCCGATACGAGGCAAAACTATTTCTGCCGACCGTGGCAGACGTGCGCAACTTTTTGGAAACACGAGGTTACCCTGCACGGCAGGTAAAGCAGCGCTTGGAGGCCTTTCGGCGAGTGCTCGACGTCCTCCTTGAAACACCGCCTGACAGGTTGGAGCGAATCGTTCGCCAAGCGAGCCGATCAGGACCATCACAACTTGGCCCAATTTCCGACGCGATTCGCGCCACCAACGCGTCAATTAGATCACTACCGAGCCCTGATTTTTCGGAGAGCGAGGACATCGAGAACCGAGGGCCTGACGACGGCAGTAAACCACCACCGAGCAACACACGTGATGAGGGCCAAGGCGACTGAAAGTAGCTTTTCTGCCTAGATCGATCCTCACCTGAGGGGTTGCGAACTCCGGTACCCCTTGGTACCTTTCCCGCGAGAACGGAATAAGAAAAATCAAAGGCTTAGGACAGACGGGCGCGTTTCCCTCTCCCGCTACCACTCTCAAAGTCCAAACAATTCTCCGGTGCGGGATGTGCGGCCGAAAACTAGCGAGAGCGGAAACAACGTTCCCGCCCAAACTGTTCTCCGAATGCCCGTCATTCTCCGAAGCTGGGGAGTGGCCCCAAAAATCCCCAGGTTTTGAAAGCAGCAATATCAATGCCTTAGCGCCGGCCTTGCTGAGGGCAGTTTTGCGGTTCGCTCGCCTGTCAAAAAACCACAACTAGGCCATCGTTCGCTAGGTCCGGCTTGCACCACTACGGACTTCGCCAAGCCACTACTCGGACGTCGCGTTTTGGGCCGACATCGGACGTGCGGTTACGAGGCTCGGAATGTCCGAAGCGGACCTTCGGTGCCCTGCGTATATCGAGGTGAACTGACCCGTTGCGAACGTCAGGGGCAAAAAGGGCGTGAAACGTGGCCGGCCGTGTGTCGCCTTCTCCTGAGGCTAGGAGGGAAAGGCACCAAGCTGTATCAACAGGCCGAGCAGGTCTGGCTGGCCGTATTCCTTGACGATCTGGCCATTCTCCAAGTGATAGATGTTCAGAGCCTGGACGCTGATTGTCTTTTGAGTTGGCGGCACGCCCATGAACGTTCCGGTGTGGGTGCCGTTCATTGTGAGGCGGGCGGCGACCTTATCTTCCTCGGCAATCGTTTCTTCCAACGTCCATTGGATGTCGGAAAAGCCTCCTCGCATCATTGCGACGATCGCCATATAGCCCGCAGGCCCGATCATCGGCTCTGGCCTTCCGGGGACATGGAAAATGGCATTCGGCGAGACGAGTTCGTTCGCCAGCTTTTCATCCGCCGCGTTGATGAACTCGACGAATTTGGCCATGAAGGAGGTGGCGGTGCTGCTCATAACAAATGTCCCATTTGGCTGAAGCCGCGTTAGCAGCGATCGAGGGGCGTCTACGCTCTGCATAGAGCGGGATCAATCGCTGCAACCGCTGTTGACCTACAACAAATTTGCTCGAATGCACTCCGCGCGGGACTGGAGATGATCCGGCAATCGCGCCGCTACCGTCCGAATTTGGCAACGGCGAAATCCAAGAAGCTCCTGAGTTTAGCCGTTACGCGGCGGTCGTGAGCGTAGATCACATTGAGTGGCCGCGTCGGCGGATGATAGGCCGGCAAGATCCCAACCAATTCGCCGCTTGCCAGTGCCTTAGTCACCACTTCGCTCGGCTGCAGCAAGACGCCCACCCCAGCTACCGCCGCACTAAGCAGGGGCTCGCCATGATCGGCCATCACGCGGCCCGATATCGGAACCACAATCCGTCCATCCGGGCCGTCGAACGTCCAGTGCGTTCGCAACTCAGTGTGGGAAAAGCCAAGACATTCGTGCTGTTGAAGATCAAGCGGGTGCGTGATGGCTGAATGTGCCTGCAGGTATGCAGGGGCGGCGCATAGGACCAGCCTATAGGGAGCCAAGGCTCTGGCGATGAGGCCGCTGTCGGCAAGTTCGCCGGTTCGAAAGACCGCATCATATCCCTCGTCAACAACGTCGACCGCTCGATTGGAAAGCGTCAATTCGATTGAAATCTGCGGATGGGCCTTCAGATATTCCGGCAGACAAGGACTTAGGCTGTGCATGCCGAAGCTGACCGGAGCGTTGATTCTCAGCCTGCCGGTCGGAACCGACTTTGTCTCTTCAGCTAGCCCCTCTGCCGTTTCAACTTGGGCGAGGATGTGCTTGGCCCGCTCATAATAGCCACGTCCGAAGTCAGTCATACTCTGCCGACGTGTGGTGCGGTTTAGAAGGCGCACCCCAAGATGGTCCTCCAGCGCGCGAACGTGCTTCCCGACCAGCTGCGGCGAGGTCGACAGGGCTTCCGCCGCCGCTGAAAAGGACCCGAGTTCCACAGCCTTCACGAATAGGGTCATGCTGGCGAAACGGTCCATTTTAGCCAATTCGTTTCAAGTGTTGTTCGCTGATGCCGATTTATCTCGATTGCGTTTCATATGGAAGTGCCATCGCCGGCCCGATAGGAAATCCCCTATGGCCGTTCGCGCGGGACAAATGCTGCTTTAAGGAAGCGAAATGCCAATGTTTAAGAGCAATTTCGACAAGGTTCCCGAGCACATCTACGCCTCGGCAGCATCTTGTTTGAACGGTCGGCTGGATCGTCGCGAATTCCTGGCATTGGCAAGTGCGTTCGGCGCATCGGCGCCTCTGGCCTACGGGCTGATCGGTGCATCGTTGACGCCGGCACTGGCGGCGGAGCCCAAGCGCGGTGGGACCCTAAAGGTAGCGATGTTCGTCAAAGACCCGAAGGACCCGCGGACAGCGGACTGGTCGGAGATTGCCAATGCTGAACGCCAGACGCTCGAGCCGCTCGTCAAGTATACCACCGACTACACTTTCGAAGGCCGCCTGCTCGAATCCTGGGAGGTCAACGACAATGCGACGCAGTTTGTCCTCCATTGCAGGCACGGCGCCACCTGGAACAATGGCGACCCGTTTACGGTCGATGATGTTGTCTTCAATCTGCGACGTTGGTGTGAGCGGGATGCTGCCGGCAACTCCATGGCCGGGCGGATGGGCACGCTCATCGATCAATCAACCGGCAAGTTGCGCGAGACGGCCATCGAACGCCTCGATGACATGACCCTGCGGATCACACTTCCACAGCCGGACATTACGTTCATTCCTACTCTGGCCGACTATCCGGCCCTGCTGGTTCACAAAAGCTTCGACGAAAAAGGCGCGACCTTTAGCGCATGCCCAATCGGAACCGGACCGTTCGAGTTGGTTTCCTACGATGTTGGCGTCCGCGTCGTTTTGAAACGTCGCACAAATGGAAAATGGTGGGGCGGCGAACCGCACCTCGATGGCATCGAGTTCATTGATTACGGGTCCGACCCGAACGCAACCTTGGGAGCGTTCGAAGCCAACGAGATCCACACGAATTACGAATCGCCGGTAGACCAGGTGGCAGCCTTAAATGGACTTGGGCTGGTAAAAGGTGAGGCGGCGACCGCGGGCACGTTGTTGGCCCGGATGAATGTCACCAACAAACCCTTTGACGATCAGCGGGTGCGCAACGCGCTGCAGTTGGCCGTGGATAACAAGGTTGTGCTTGATCTTGGCTATAGCGGCGCCGGCGATGTGGCGCACAACCACCATGTCTCTCCAATTCATCCCGAGTACGTCGAGCTGCCCGTGGTCGGGCGTGACATCGACAAGGCCGGCCGGTTGCTTCAGGAGGCCGGCCGCGCGGACTTCGAGTTCGAGCTCATCACGGCCGACGAGGACTTTCACCGGAATTCGGGCGACGCTATCGCCGCTCAGTTGCGTGAAGCGAAGATCAAGATCAAGCGCACCGTCCTGCCGGGATCAACCTTTTGGAATGATTGGACGAAGTACCCGTTTTCGATGACGACCTGGAACATGCGGCCACTCGGCGTCCAGGTCCTTGCCGTCGCATATCGGACGGGCGAGGCCTGGAACGAATCGGCGTGGTCAAATCCCGAATTCGACGCCAAGCTCAATGCCGCACTTGCCATTCCCGATGCCGAGAAGCGCAAGGCTCTGATGAAGGACATCGAGGCTATGCTGCAGGATGCCGGGATTCTCATCCAGCCCTACTGGCGAAAGCTGTACAAGCACTGGGTCCCAGCCCTCAAGGGTGTCCGGGTCCATCCGACGCAGGAACACGAATACTTCGATGCCTGGCTGGATGAAGGCTGAACCCGGAACCAGCTGTCATGCAAAGCGGAATGCGATCGATCGTCATCAGCCGCTACGGCGGTCCGGAGGTCCTTGAGTGGAAGACCGTTCCGGTCGTTTCGCTACGCGCCTCGGAGATCAGGATCAGGACCATCGCCGCCGCAGTCAATCACACCGACCTCGAGATAAGGGCGGGCAACTGGCCTATCCGCAAGCCAGCGCCTTTTCCATACGTGCCCGGCGTGGAAGTCGTAGGCGAGGTGGTTGAGGCGGGGTCTTCCGCGGGTCGTGCACTTGTTGGCCAGCAGGTCATCACGATGATGCAGGGCCTCGGCGGGGTCCGGGCCGATCGGCCAGGGGGTTATGCCGAGTTCGTGACGGTCGATGCCAGTGCGGCAGCTCAACTACCCGCCGGCACGGATCCGCTGGCTATTGCGGCGATTGGGCTAGCCGGCGTCACCGCCCACGAGGGCTTGCAACGCCTCGGACCGCTCGATGGACGGCACGTCATGGTCACCGGCGCGGCAGGCGGCGTGGGCTCGGCGGCGGTTTCGCTTGCCAGTGCGCTCGGCGCACATGTGCTGGGCCTCGTCTCGCGGCCGGAGCAGGCCGATTACGTTCGCGCGCTGGGAGCCGAACGGGTCTTGGCTTCGAAGGCCGGTGAACTGTCTCTGGTCGAGCCGCAAAGCCTCGACGGCGTTTTCGATACGGTGGGCGCAGCCGTGTTTGAAACATCGGTCTCCGCCCTGAAACCTGGCGGGACGATGTCCCTTGTTGGCGCGGTAGGGGGTAGTGATGTCCGGTTCGATCTCTGGAACCTGATCCGGCCGGTATCGCTGACTGGCTATTCAACAGAGAACCTTGACGGGACGGCACTTGAAGCCGCCATCGCAACGCTGGCGCACCTTCTCGCCCAACGAGCTATGCGGACACCAGAATGGACAACGATGCGGATCTCTGAGGCTTCCCTTGCACATGCCGCGCTCGAACAGGGGGGAGGCAAGGGGCGTATCCTGCTGGTGCCTTAGACCCTGCCGATACCGACGCGGCGATTGGCAGCTTTTGGCGCATCCATGACCTCCCGGCACTGTCGCCGGCGTGTCGGCTTTAAGGTAAGTGGCAGAGCCAGCTTCAATGGCCAATTTGAGGCGCATTGCTGCCATTCCATGGTCGCAAATGAAGGTCTCCAACGGCTCAAAACTTTGCCGTAGCACTGGCAGTTCCAAAGTGGATCACCGGTCGTAAGCTACGCGACCGGATTGTGCATCGCCAGGAAGACAGCCGTTTCCTCGAAAAACTGGTCGTAGGCTGACGTGCCTTCAATGAGCACGTGGTTATTTCCCGGCAGTTCGACGAACATCGCCCCCGGAATGAGTTTTGCCATCAGGCGGCCCTCCTCGATCGGCACGACGCGATCGCCCACGCAATGCAGCACGAGCGTTGGCACACGGACCCTCTTTGCCAGCTCTGTCACCTCAACTTTGCTGTTCATTTGCCAAAGTCGCATCGCCGCCTTGGGGCTCGTGGCAATGCGCTGTAGTTCGTCAAAGCTCGCCATAATCTCATGTGGGGCGTCGGGGATGAACGTCGAAGTGAAGAAATGCCTGAAAACAGGATTCGGCGAGCCCCAGCCGTCGCGGATCATCATCGCCCCGGCTTCATATAGCTTCCTTTGGTCGAGACCCGGTCGCTTTAGCCGACCTCGGACAAAACCACCCAGCAGGACGAGACATGTCACTTGCTTCGGATGCTCTACAGCATAGCGCACGGAAAAGGCGCAGGCTTGCGAGATGCCGAGAAGCGCGAACCGATCCACCTGTGCAGCGGTCGCGACTGTGGACATGTCATCGGCCATTGCATTTTCCGATATAGTCTCAACCTCCCAGTCGGAGAGGCCGTTTCCGCGTTGATCGAACCGCACGAGATGGCAAAACTTGGCGAGCTTCGCGAGCATCGGACGCCAAATTGGACTGTGCCATTCATACTCAAGATGGTTCAGCCAGTTCGGACCCTTCAGCACCGGCGCTCCCTGGCCAATGCTGGCCCAAGCCAGTTGCACACCGTCCGACGCCGTCGCGAACTGCACCCTCTGATGCAGCGCCGCCTCGACAGGTCGAGTCGTCTGCAGCGCCGCGTCGGGCGTCCACTGCCAGACACGGATGGGTCGGGAGATGTTCTTTACCCGCTGGTTGCCCATGTCACGGAAGGGGACTTGGATCCGGTCCTCGACTGCCTGATGCACAATGTCCGAGACGCACACGCCGCCCGGCTTGGCGAGCCCCTCTAGCCGCGAGGCCACGTTTACGCCGTCGCCGAAGACATCTCCGTCCTCGAAGAGGACGTCACCGAGATTGATCCCGACGCGGTAAAGGATTTGGGTGTTCTCGGGCTCACCGCTGTTCCGCTCCGCCATCGATCGTTGGATTTCGACAGCGCTCTCAACCGCCTCGACGACGCTCGCAAACTCGACGAGCAGGCCGTCCCCCGTGGTCTTGACGATATTGCCCCGATGCGCCGCGATGCTGGGCCTGACGACCTCACCAATATGTGCCTTCATGCGCGCAAGCGTGCCGGCTTCGTCCACCTCCATCATCCGGCTATAGCCGGAAACATCCGCGGCAAGGATCGCCGCAAGCTTCCGCTCGAAAGGGTCGGCCACGTCAACCATCCCGCAGCGTACGGGTCGAGCAGCCCTTTTGTCGAGCTGCATTCCTAGCCACGGGCCTCGATGTGCTGCAGCGTTCAGATGCAAAGACCGTACGAGATCGATCGAGCTTCAAACTCATGGCGAGATGTCCGTTCATGGGCACGACCAAGACATTGTCACCCGCTATGTCGCTTTCGGCGCCAGCGATCTATCGATATGACCGAGATGCGGCGCATTGCTGCCATCCGCAACGCGGACGATGAAGGTCACCGCAGGTCAGACCTCACAACCAGCAGGCATTGCGCCGTTGGCGCTCCCACTCAACGGGAAAGCCGCGCACCAGCGGCTGCAATTGCATCTTCGGAGGCTGTAGCCCGTCGAGGACTGCCTCAACGTTGCGGTTCGGCTCGGATCGCGCGTTGCGACGCTGCAAACACGAGCGGTACGGGATACAATTACCGGAGCGAATGCGTCCCCGGGATGGCTCAAATGTCCTCTGTCGATTCTCTCGCCGCGAGATTATTGTCGGCGACATTGATGTTCGATCGGGCGTCGTTACTGGCGCTCGAGGCTTTGGCTGCCGAATCCGACCGTCGGGTCCTGAGGCGCGGTGAGGTCCTGGTTCGCGAAGGCGATCCATCGGACAGGTTCTTCGTCGTGCTGTCCGGTCGCTTTACGGTACACAAAGGAGATCCGATTGGCACGGTCGCCGAGATCGCACAGGGCGAACTAGTCGGCGAAATTGGTTTCTTTGCAGGGCTGCCCCGTACGGCTACTGTCCTTGCAGCGCGCGATTCGATCGTCCTTGAAATCAGTCGTAATCATTTCGAGAAGGCGGCCGAGGCTTTGCCGAACCTGAGAGAGGCGGTCACAATATCTCTGGCGCGCCGGTTCGCCACGCAATCTCCGATTTTGTCACGTCTCCAGAACCCTGCCAAGATCCGAACGCTTGCCGTCATTGCAGCCGGCGGAAGTCGCATCTCACCGGTTTTCATCGGGCGCCTACAGCAAGAGTTCGGCGCGGTCACGCGCGCTCAGTTCGTTTCCCGGCTAGACGTCCACGCGAAGTTCGCAGGTCGTCCGATCGACGGCCAGCCGGTCCTTAACTGGTTGAACGAATTGGAGGCGCAAGCTGAATTCGTTGTCTACGTCGCCGATGAAGAACCTAATGAATGGACACGAGTCTGCATTCGCCAGGCCGATACCGTCCTGTTGCTGGCGAACGCGTCCTCCTCGCCTCGCTTGAACGCGTCCGAGGAATTGGCGCTATCGGTCCATCCACCATCGACCGGTCGGCTTGTCCTAATTCACGACAATCGCTCGGCTGCGGTCTCCGGCACCTCTGCGTGGCTCGATGAGCGTCCCTATGTCGGCCAGCATCATCATGTTGCGCTGGAGGACGAGGCTGATATCCAGCGCCTGGTTCGATTTATTTCCTGCAAGGCACGTGGCTTCGTGGCGGCGGGGGGTGGGTCCCTGGGCAGCGCCCATCTGGGCGTCTACAAGGCCTTCGTCGAGGCGGGCGGGCGCTTCGACTATCTCGGCGGGACGAGTTCCGGAGCGGCGATGATGGCCGGCTTCGCAAGAGGGTTGGACGCGGAGCAGATCGACCGCGGCACGCACAACGTATTTGTCAAGAGTCGGGCGTTTCGGCGCCCCACCTTGCCGCGTTTCGCGCTTCTAGATCACAAAACCTTCGATCGAGCCCTTCGGGAGGAATACGGCGACGTTCTGATCGAAGATCTTTGGCTTCCGTTCTTTGCGCTTTCGACCAATCTGAGCAGCCGTCAGCCCCATGTCCACCGTCGTGGAAAACTCTGGCAAGCCGTTCGGGCATCCGGCTCGATCCCGGGTGTCCTGCCGCCGTTCTTTACGGCTGACGGCGATATGCTAGTGGACGGCGCCATCATGAACAATTTGCCGCTGGAACAGATGAGGAAACTCAAGACCGGCCCCAACGTCATCGTGAGCTTTGGGTCCAGTGGACCGCAAAAATATCACATCGACTATGACCACATCCCCGGAAGATCGGAACTGGCGGTCGCGCTGCTGAACCCTTTCGGCCGTGCCCGCTTGCCGCAGGTTCCGAGCATGCTTCAGGTTATTGCCGCGAGTATGCTGGCACACGGGCCGCAGGACCTTGCCGTCGGCGACGAGGATGTCTTGGTCTGTCCGCAGGTTTCGAGCACGATCGGGTTCATGGATTGGAGGCGGCATTCCGAGTTGTTTTCGGACGCCTACGACCGCACGGCGCAATGGATCGAGGAACGGCTGCTCCAGAACGACTCAGGGCTCCGGGCGGTGCTGGGTAACGCACATACTTAGGACTGGCGCCAGCCACGCTGATTCCGCCGCGTTCGTCGACTGGATCAGGTCGGAGGTCGAAGCTTAACCGGATCCGTCATGGGGTTGGTGGAACTCCAGCACGTGCGATGCCTGCGCGCGCGTGAGGTCTCAAGTCCCCCTTATCTCATGAACCCAGCCATGCGGATCGGGAGCTTGACCGCGCTGGATGCCGACCAGCCGTTCGCGAAGCCTTCTGGTGGTGTGGCCTGTCTGGCCTCCGGTGATCTGAAGCTCCCCGCCGCCAAACTTGACCGTGCCGATGCCAGCAATGACGGCAGCGGTGCCGCAGGCGAATGCCTCCTTCAACCTGCCGCTCGCGGTATCGGCTTTCAACTCTTCGAACGAGTAGGGCCGCTCATGCACGGTCATGCCGGATTCAGCGGCAAGCTGGATCACGGCATCTCGGGTAATGCCGGGGAGAATCGTGCCCAGCGCAGGCGTGACGAGTGAACCGTCCTCCATCACGAAGAACACATTCATGCCACCAAGCTCTTCAATCCAGTGGCGCTCGGATGCGTCGAGGTAGATAACCTGAGCGCATCCATTGCTTGTCGCTTCAGCTTGCGCGGCAAGGCCGCTCGCGTAGTTTCCGCCACATTTCACATCTCCGGTTCCACCGGGCGCGGCGCGCGTATACTGCTCTGAAACCCATATGCTCACCGCCCTCTCGCCGCCCTTGAAATAGGGGCCGACGGGCGAGGTGATGACGCAGAAAATATATTCCTTCGCGGGCCGCACACCCAGGAACACTTCGGTCGCGAACATGAAGGGGCGGATATAGAGGCTGCCGTCGCCATCGGGAATCCATTTCGCGTCGGTGGCAACCAGGGTCTCCACGGCCGCGATGAAGTCGCTCACCGGCAGTTCCGGCATAGCCAGCCGACGCGCAGAGTTGTTGAACCGCTTTGCGTTTTCCTCGGGTCGGAAGAGCACAGGCCGTCCATCGGTGTTTCGATAGGCCTTCATGCCCTCGAAGATCTCCTGCCCATAATGCAGGACGGCGCTGGCGGGATCGAGGGCAAAGGGCTGCCGCGCCTTTATCGTCGAGGCGTGCCAGCCGGCATCGGGGTTCCAGCGGGCAACAGCCATGTGGTCACTGAACAGCGTACCGAATCCGGGCGCTTCAAGGGCCTTGAGACGGTCAGCCTCGGGATATGGACTCGCACTCGGCGTAACCTCGAAAACCAGCGGAGAAATTTGGTCGGACATCGTTCTTTTCCCTTTTAACGGATTTTACTTTGAGCCGTGCGATTGTCGACCTGGCTGCAGGACTTTCCCGGCCTTTCGGTGGAGATGACGAACGGACGGCAAAAGGCGAAGCAGGCTGATGCCGCCACCCAGCACAGCCAGCGCGGCGCCAAGCCAGATGGCGACCTCGACGCCGTTTTCCGGCCACGTCGAAAGACAGAACGCCACCGCCGCTGCTCCGATGGACTGTCCCAGCAATCGCGACGTAGCCAGTATCCCACCCGCGCCGCCGCTGCGGTCGCGTGGGGCGCTGCTCATCAGCGCGACCATGTTGGGTGACTGGAAGAACCCGAAGCCCACGCCGCACAGGAACAAGCGCCAGCCGACGTCGAACACGCCGGCAGAGCCCGGCATGGTCACCAGAAGCCCGAGACCGACAGCGAGGATGACCAATCCCGCAAATCCCAGGATGCCGGGGGCGATGCGATCGGCAAGCGGTGCGGCAACCAGCGTCATGAACGCCAACGCCGCCGGCCAGGGCGCGATCAGAAAACCGGCTTCGACCTGCGTGAAACCCATCTCGAACGTAAACAGGAAGGGCAGCACCACGAAGACCAGGCCCTGAACGGCAAAAGCGCAGATCGAGGTCGCTGCCGAAAGGGTAAAGAGTGGGATCCTGAACAGATCGACGGCGAGGATCGGCGCGGTCCGTCCTGTTTCGCGCCGGCGAAGCCAATATCCGCAGATGAGACCACCAGCGAAGGCGAGCACGACCGGCTGCCAGCCGAGATGCGCCATGCCGGCGATGGCGAACAGAAAGCACGCGAACATCGCCGCGCAGAGGAGTGCCGAAGCCGGATCGAACGGACGGATGTTGCGATCGGTGGCAGGCAGGCTGATGATGCCAAAACCAAAGGCCATCAGGGCGATCGGAACGCTCAGAAGGAACAGCCAGGGCCATTCCGCTACCGAGAGAACGGTCGAGGTCGCGGTAGGCCCGACCGTGAAGGCGATGCCCACGATCATCGCATAGAGGCCGAGCCCACGCCCGAGCCTTTCCGGCGGATAGAGCGTTCGGATCAGCGCCGGGGTCGTGGCCGAAATAGCGGCCGAGCCCAGCCCCAGCAAGGCGCGGCCCGTCATCAGGGCCAACAAGGAATCCGCGAGACCCGCGGCGAGAGAGCCGAGCGCGAATACCAGAAGGCCAACAAGAAAGATCCGCCGATGACCGTGGATCTCGCCAAGCGCCGCAAGGGGCAACAGGGCGGCGATCACCGCGAGGTAGTAGACGTTGATGATCCAGATCGTCGTGGCGGCGGGTACGCCGAGCCCAAGCGCGATCGCCGGAACGGCCGTGCTGGTGAGCGAGATGTCCAGCGTGATGATGGCGACCCCGAGCATCACGGCGACGAGGGCCATCACATTCATCCGGGGCCGGACAAGCGGAACGTCAATCGCCATACTAGCCGACCCGATCACCGGAGCAGGTGTCAGGCCTTGCAGGGCCTTGGCGCAAGAAGACCGAGTCCGGGCTCTCGCCGACAATCTTCTCGTAGATTTCCGGATCGGTCGCGCCCTCGCAACCAAACAGAACGACCCTGCTGTTCCCGTCCAGCGAAAGTGCCTTGCGCAGGCGCTCGTCACCCGCGGCCTGGATAAGCACGCCCATACCACCCGCGGCAGATTCTCCGCAGACGATCGGAATGTCGCCGTTGCCTGCCGCCAGCGCCCGCATCGCATCCTCGACCCAGCCGTCGGGAATCCGCAGATAGTCGCTGCCAAGCCATTCCATGATCGCCCACGCCGCCGGCGAGACCTCGCGGCAGGCAAGCCCGGCCATGATCGTTCTCAGCGACCCGGACGATGGGGTCGGACGATTGTTCACCGCACTCTGGAACAGGCAATCCGCCTCATTCGGCTCGACCATGACGAACCGCGGAGTAGCGCCCTTCAGGCGCGTCTGGAATCCGAGAAACACCGCGGCGGCGATGCTGCCGACGCCGCCTTGCATGACGACATGCGTGACCTTTTCGAGTTCGGGGATCTGTTCAAGTGCTTCCTCGACCATCACCATATAGGCCGCCATCACATTGCGCGGGATGGGCGACTGGAAATTGTCCCAGGATGTGCTGCTGACGAAATGCCAGCCATTCATCCGGGCGTCTTCCTTGGCGCGGGCGACCGAAGCTTCATATTCGCCGTCGATACGGATGACGATCGCTCCATAGCGCTCCATCGCTTGCTTGCGGCCCGGGCTGACATGCCCGTGAATGTAATCGACGCAGCGGCATCCGAAGGTCTTCGCGCCATAGGCCAGTCCGCGCCCCTGGTTGCCATCTGTCGCCACGCAGACCGTGACCCGCTCGGTGATCGCCCGGAACTCGCCGGACCGGAGCTGCTCGTGCGTCGGACGTGTCCCGGTCGCGCGCTCGACCTCGTCAGCCAGAATGCAGGCGACCGTATAGGGAGCCCCAAGCGCCTTGAAGCTGCCCAGATCGCGGCCAAAGCGCTGGCTTTCATCCTTGTAGAATATCTTCGCCACGCCAAGGCGCGATGCCGCCGCGTCCAGCATATGCAAGGGCTGCGGCTCGTATTCGGGCCAGCTGTGGATCTCGTCGACCGCCTTGCCCCAGCCCTGGAGGTTGCGGACCGGCTCCCCGGCCCGCGCCTCTGTCTGCGGCGCAAAATGAAGCGCGTTGAAGTGATGTGCGAAACTCTCGTTCATTTGGGCGCTCCGACAGACAATGGGCAGGGTCATGGATTTTCCAGTGAAACTCGGGGGCGCCCTTCAGGGGACAGCGATCGACCGGGGAGACAGCCGCCATCCCAGCTTCACGCCAAGGGTGCCGATCACGATCAAAACCATCCCGATGGCCTGCGGCAGACCGAGAAGACGATCGAAGAACAGCCAGTCCGTCGTGATTGCCGTCAGCGGGTTTACGAAACTGAGGACGGCGATGACAGGTGTCGAGACGCGAGGATAGGCCGAATAGATAAGGACCCAGGCGATGCCCGTATGCACCACGCCGATCACAGCTAGCCAGCCCCAGGACGGCAACGCGATGTCCTGATGGAAATTGACAAAGGGGGCGAAGATGATGACGCCGACAGTTGTTTGACAGAGCGCGGTGATCTCGCCGCGTTGCCCCGCCAGCCCCTTTCCGGCAATCGCCGTTATCGCATAGAGGAAAGCCCCACCCAGCGTTATCAATATGCCCAGCAGCCAGTTCGGGTTGACCTGTGCGGAGGACAGCGAAAGGCCGCTGGCGAGGGCTACGCCAAAGAAGGCGACGACCAGCCAGATCATCTGATCGCGCGTCACCCTCTCCTTCCAGATCACTGCACCGATCAGCAGGATCAGGAACGGCTGAATATGAAAGAGGATGGTGGCGGTGCTGATCGAGGTCAGCATGAGCCCGCCGAAGAAAGCCGCCCAGCTCAGGACGAGACTGGTCCCGGCAACCGCCCCGAGAGCCAGATTCCTGGCGGTTAGCGTGCGGTCCGGCAGAATCCCGGTCGCGAAACACCAGACCAGCAGGAACAGCGCCCCGATCGCGCTGCGCCAGAACACGATCGTCATCACGTCGAGGCCCGTCGCCAATACGGCCGCGCCCACGGTGCCGATCAGCACCAGGCCAAGGGTCAGCCTCATGATATCACGGTTCGAATTTACCGAGTCACCCACACTTCAGTCCTGTTCGCTTGCGATAGGTGGAAGTGCGCTATGGACGTCTATCGGTCAAACGAATAGAATATATAGACCCTATTCGTTTATCTGATAGTGATATGGCAAAACCTCTCGATCTTGACCTTTTGCGAACGCTGGTCGCCGTCGCCGAAACCGGCAGTTTCTCGAATGCCGCAATCCGCGTTGGGCGCAGTCAATCGGCCGTCAGTATGCAAATCCAGAAGCTGGAGGGCATTCTCGGAAAAGACCTTTTGGTGCGCGGCGGACGAACGATTGTTCCCAATCGCGCGGGAAACGACCTGCTGGCCTATGCACGGCGGCTGTTGAAGCTCTCGGATGAGGCATGGGCCAGCCTGACGCGGCCCGGCGTCTCAGGCACGGTACGACTTGGCGTGCCAGAGGATTATGCGTCCCTGTTGTCCGGCACACTTGAGAAGTTCGGACGAGACTTCCCCGGCGTGACCATAGAGCTGGTCTGCGAGCCGTCATACGTGCTGACCGAAGCGGTCGAGAACAAGGCGATCGACATTGCGGTTGTCACACGCTTTGCCGAGCAGCCCGCAGAAGTCTTGCGACGAGAGCCGATGGTATGGGTCGCATCGTCTACCCACGCCGTCTGGGAAAACAACCCGCTTCCCGTGGCGCTCTTCCAGACATGCGCGGCCCGCGCCAACATCCTGAAAGCCTTGACGGACGCAGAGAGAAGCTACCATTGCACCTATTCAAGCGCGAGTCTGTCCGGCCTGGTAACGATTGTTCAGGCGGGCCTTGCCGTCGCCGGTCTTGCCCAATGCAGCGTGCCGCCATCATTGACCATCATCGGCGAGAGCGAAGGACTGCCTCCCTTGCAGGAGCTGGAGATCGGCATCCTGCGGAGTGCGACTGACGAGAGCGCGGCGGTGCAGCGCTTTCACGACGCTCTTCGCCGAGATTTGGCCCATGCAGGACATGCCGCGACCCTGCAGTTTCATCCGGCGCATGCCAGAGCCTGACATGGCTGTCGTTCTCATCCCCGGCTTCATGCTCAACCGCGACCTTTGGTCGGACATTGCGCCGGCGCTTGTTCCCTTCGGACCGTTGATCCATTCCGATCCCGGAGCCGGAAATTCCATCGAAGACGTGGCGAGACTTACGCTGCAAGCAGCGTTCTCTTAGATTTCATGCGCGGACACGAGAGTTCGGACACACGCGTCGACAGACACTAAGTCCGCCGCAAGGCAGCCTTGTAGGAGCCAGCTCCACTCTCACGCCCTGTTCACAGCGCCCGTTCCAAAATCCGGCGATAGCCTTCTTGTGAAAGCATTTGCGGGCCGGTGGCCAATTCAACTGGTCAACGTTCGACCAAGGCCTCCATTTCATCGGGGACAAAAAAGGAGCGCGTCGCGCGGTGCGGCACGATGCCGAAAGCTCGCGCCAGAGCACGGATGACTGCCATACGGTAGTCAATCGTGACGGCTGCTCCCGGCGCGGCACCGTCAAACCCATGGTAGACACCGGGAACAACATGAAGCTCGACCGGGACCCCCGCATTGACCAGTCGCCGTGCATATTCCAGGTTCTCTTCGACGAAAAGATCGATCGAGCCAACCCAAATAAAGGCCGCGGGAAGCCCGGCAAGATCGCCGACGCGGCCTGGCACCGCCCCCGCCGGAGTTGAGGGACCTCCAGCCGGCATTCCGAGAAATGCAGACCAGCCCATGCGGTTGTACTTGGCTGTCCAGCAGAATGTGCCGATATGCCCCGGAACGTTTCGGCTGCTGCCGGTGCGGTCATCCAACATAGGGTAGGTCAGGCACTGGAAGAGGATCGGCACCTCGGCGCGATCGCGGGCCGCGATGGCAAGCATGGCGGCAAGGCCGCCGCCGGCGCTTTCGCCCTGGACCGCGATGCGGGTGGGATCGATGCCGAGTTGGTCGCAATGGGCATGGAGCCATTTCAGCGCCGCGTAACCATCCTCCAGCGCGCCGGGATAGGGCGTCTCCGGGGCAAGTCGGTAATCGACTGAAGCGATGACGCAATCGAGCGCCATGGCTTGGGCCTGCAGGACCGGCACATATTCCTCCGCGGTGCCCACGATGAATCCTCCGCCATGCATGTGGAGAATCGCCGGGCGGCGTCCATCCGAGTGGGAGTGGATCAAGAGAATTCGGACATCCGGTGCGCCTTCGTGACCCGGAACCATGTACTCGCTGACTTCGGGCTTCCGAGCGCGGGCGGGCACGTGTGACGTGTCCGCGGCCCAGGCCGACCGCAGGTCAGGAAGAACCTTTGCCAACACTTCGGGACTGATGCTCTCTTCGGCACCCGTCAGAAAATCCGGGTCCCGCGCCGTGAGCGCGCCAAGGGCCTCGCGGAGTTCCGGACGGACGAGAGTGAACGGATCCGGGCATGACGGCGCATGAATTCGGGAAGGCATTCCTGACACGTCCTGTCTGGCATGCTGTAAGAGGTATCGGGGCGGCAACGGTCTGCCGCCGCCCCGACCCGGCGCGGGAGTGGCAGTCGTCAATTTTTGCCAGCATAGTCAGCCATATTGGCCGGCGTCACGAGCTCGAACGGAATATAGGTCAGGCGCGGTACCTTTTCGCCTTTCGCCAGTTTCAGCGCGGTATCGAGTGCAGTCGTCCCGATGGCGCCACCGTTCTGAAATACGGTGACATCCAGATCGCCAGCTTCCATCGCGGACAATGCGTCCCTCGTCGCATCCACACCGACAACGACAACGTCCTTCATGTCGATGCCCACGGCCTTCATTGCCTGGATCGCGCCAATGGCCATCTCGTCATTGTTGCCGAAGACGAAATCGGGCTTCTCGCCGGTCGACAGCCAGTTCGTCATCAGATCCTGACCCTTGTCACGCGACCAGCTTCCCGTCTGCTCGTCGATGATGGTCATGAATTTGCACATGTCCATGGCGATGACGTCCTTGACATCCTTGGTGCGCTGCACGGCGGCGGCATGGGACAGATCGCCCATTAGAATGTAGCCCTTGGCGCCTTTGCTTTTGCCCTGCGCGCGCAAGATCTTGCAGGCCTCGAATGCGCCAAGGGTGCCGGACTCGATCTCGTTGGCCCCGACATAGGCTTCGCTATCAGGTAGCGCTTCAAGGTTGATCGGCTGGAGGTTCATGAATACCAGCGGAACATGCGCCGCAGCCGCGGCGTCCGTCAGAGATTGCGCAGCCGACGTGTCCACCAGCGTGACCATGATCCCGTCGACGCCGGAGGCGATGAAGTTGTTGATCTGGTCAAGCTGCTTGGCCACGTCGTTTTGTGCGTCCTCGAACTGCACATCCACACCACCAAGCGTCTCGGCATATGCCTGGATCTTGTTGCGCATGACCGTCTGGTAGTTGTCGTCGAATTTCGCGAGGCTCACACCAATCGTCTTTGCCCAAGCGGCCGTGGACATGAATGCGAGTACACTTGCGGCAATTGCGAGCCTTCTCATGGAAATTCCTCCCATTGGGGTGTCAGTCGACCTTTTGCTCCTGACCTGAGCGAAGCCGTGGTCCCGATACGAATCGTTGGCTGGTGCGACTGCTTTACGTTTGAATGACAACACGGCTTCCGCGTCGACAGCTGATGTATTTTCCATCAGGATGCCAGGCCTTTGCGTTGTGGGGCACCGTTGGGAGTGGTGAGGCGAGATGAATGAGGAATTGGTCTCGGCCAAGAAAATCAGGCGCGGACCCTCAGTGAGCGAGATCGCCAAGATTGCCGGGGTTGGAACCGCTACCGTCGATCGGGTGCTCAATGCGCGAGGACAGGTCGCACTCGGGACCCGCACCAGGATCCTGGAAGCGCTGGCTACTCTTCAGCAGCCGCACAGCGACAAGCGCAAGAGAATTGCGTTCATCTGCGAGTCCGGCGACAGCTTCAACCGGTCCCTAAGCGAGGCGATCGCGGCGGTGGCTTGGCGACGCCAGGACCTCGAATTGACGGTGTGCACCTTTTCGTCTTTTGACGTGCAGCTCATCCCATTCGCGCAGCGTATCGAGCGAGAGGCCGACTTGTCCGACGGGATCGTGATCGTGGCGCGCGAGGATCCGATCGTGACGCGTGCTGCCCGGGCGGTCATGCGGCGCAAAAAGCCCGTGGTGTGTCTGGCCACCGACCTTGCGCGCTCGTCCAGGCACGGTTTCGTCGGCAGCGACGAACGCAGCGCCGGCGCCGCGGCGGCTGGACTGATCGGACGACTGATAGTGAAGAGCGACGGGCGGGTCCTGTTCATCGCTTGCGGCACCTATCATGCCGCCAAGGACCGCGAGGAAGGATTCCGTTCCACGTTGGAGCAGGAGTTCCCAGATCTCAGGATCGTCCATAGGATCGACGTTAGAAACGAACCCGAACTGACCTATCAG
The DNA here is from genome assembly GCF_056404935.1 of Mesorhizobium sp. P2_A8. Taxonomy (NCBI): domain Bacteria; kingdom Pseudomonadati; phylum Pseudomonadota; class Alphaproteobacteria; order Hyphomicrobiales; family Phyllobacteriaceae; genus Mesorhizobium; species Mesorhizobium sp. P2_A8. The sequence goes on along the minus strand of NZ_JBFUDB010000002.1, from coordinate 81,439 downwards.
GCGATCAGGAGGTTTGTTGCGGAACACGGGGTGCCGGATGGGATCTACAGTGTCGCAGGAGGAAACTCAGGTGTCGGCAAAGCCCTCGTCGAACTTGGGATCGGAAGCCTGGTCGTCTTCATCGGTCACGAGCTCAATGCAAATTCGCGTGCCCTCCTGCGGTCCGGCGTCATGGATTTTCTGATCGGGCGCGATCAGGAGCGCGAGGTGATGCTCAGCCTGGCGATGATCGAGGCGATCCTCGATGAGAGGCCGCATCACAATCGCGACGAGAACCAGGTGCGCATCATCTGCAAACACACCTGCGACTGAAATCGCACCCGCTCCTGCGGCTGTCCCGTTCACCGCCACGACGGGGGGCGAATTTCCTTCATTCCCGAACGCGAAGCTTGTCCAACGTTGCGGACGCGCGCGGACGCCAGCTTCGTAAGAAACAGCTCAAGCAGCGGGAGGACTCAGCCGCAAAGGCTGATAAAGATCATTGCAGCCTTGGGGACTGCCGTCAGCTATGTTTGCTTTCGGGAAGATCATAGTTCGCTTCGGACGGCGTGATTGAGGCGCGAAGCTGTCGTCCGCGTCGTGGAAAACGTTCGTCGGCTTCGGGTCAGACTTTGCCGTTCACCACCGGTCTTTGCAGCACCAAGACAGGTCCATCACGCCCAACACCGTAGAAAATACCGCAAGTCTTCTGAATGGAGGGAAAGGCGGTAGCGCCCTCCCGCTACCACTCTCAAAGTCCAACAATTCTCCGGTCCCTCATGACTTCCCGCAAGCCCGGCAGGGCCGGATGCCCTGGGGCAGCGACACGACTGGCAAGCGGTTCGGCAAGCGTTTCCATCCGCTCTCCCGTGAGTGCCAAAGGCCGCTCAGGAAATCGTTGCCTCGGAGTCAGACTTGGCGATGTCGACATCTTCGCGCAGGCCCATGGCTATACTCTTCTGCTTGTCAAGATCGATGCGGCGACGTGCGATCTCTTCAGCCGACAGGCGCGCGATGTTGCAATAGTCGAGCTTCCAGTCGGGATTGGAACTCCACGCGAGCGGCGACTGCACGGTGGTGCGCGAGGTCGGCGCTGTCTCCAGCACCTTGAGAGCAAGCTCCAAAGTGAAAGCCTGCGAGTTGGAATCCCTTGGCCGACCAGCCCCATTCCCGAGCGGGAAATCGGAGAACAATAGGCGCGGCACGCCGACGTATTCGACGATGTCCTTAGCGCAGCCCATCACCAGCGTAGCAATCCCGTTCTGCTCCAACATGCGGGCGGCGAGGCTGACACTCTGATGACACACCGGGCAGTTGGCCACCAATATGGCGACGTCCACACGATCTGCCTTGCAGCGAGTTAGAATGTCCGGGCAGTCGACTTCAAGTGTCACACGATGACTACGGTTTGTCGGCAGCCCGTGGAAGTGTGGGGCTATTGAGCCGATGCGGCCACGCAATGCCGCGTGTCGCAGTTCCGGCAGCGGAAAATACGTACCAGGGTCCTCGGCCGTCGTGTGCTTGCGGTCAATGGCGACGTGGGAGATGCGTAGGTCGTAGTCTTGTGAACTGTCGCCAGAGTATGCGCTGTAGAACTTCGCGGCAGCGTTGTATGGTGCGCCAGGGCCTTGATCCCCCTTGGCGGGTTGAAAGGGCGCCGCAGTCGTGATGATGGTAACCCGACATTGCGCGAGCGGCTTGACAAGCGGCTGGAATGGCACCTGCGCGTAGTGCGCCCACTCGTAGGGCGCACCGTACCCTAGCGCCACGTAGTATTCACGGGTCCTTTGCATGTAGGGGATCGGCGCATCATGAGCGGGTGCGAAGTCGAACCTATCGGCACGCTCGCGGGTCATCGCTGCTGACTCCTTTGGTGCTGGTCCGGCACACAACTGTATAGACACGGGCCGCAACAGCAACACCTTCAAGAGTTAGTGGCCGGCCCGGAAGTCCGCCATGTCCCGTGGCCCTATTCACAATGTCCGGAATTGGGCGCAAGGCTGCCTGTGGCCTTGGCAATTGCGATGTCTGCTTTTGGGATGCGGCTAAGTTGGTCCCTACGACCGAGATGCCGCGCGAAGCAGTCGTTCAAGATGGGTGGCCAGGAAAGGATTGGTACGGACTACCTGTCGCTCCAGTCTTGTCATGGCTAGCCGAGGCGTGCGACCAGGCGCCCACTTCCGAGCGGCTCACGATCACACTACCCGCCTTGATTTCGCGCTGCATGCGCTGTCCCAAAGTTTCAATATCGACCTCAGCGGCCGTCGCAACTCCCCGGCTCTGGATTTCCGGCAGCATCGTGACAATGAGTTCGGCGGTCTGGTGTGACCATTCGAATCCGCCCTTGGTTCCCCCAACAACCGCCTCCATGTGCATTGAGGGCGCGGGCAATCCAGCCGCACGGAATGCCGCATCGAGCTTGATACCCATATTCGTCTCGATACCGCTGCGCCGAAAGGTGTCGACGATCCAACGACAGAGAGGTCGTAGGTCGGCGCCGGCGGGCTGGATCGACAGCCATCCCAATCCGGCTCGTGGAAGACGATGGTCCCTCCAGGCCGGACATGACGAGCGACGCCACGCAGCATGGTGACAGGATCGGCTTGAAACATCAGAACGTAGCGGCCGATCACGGCGTCGAACGGTCGGTCGAACGAGAGTGCCGCGGGATCGCCTTCACGAAAGCTGACATTCTGGATCGGATGCTCCGCCGCGCGCCGCTCTGCCGCCGCAAGGGCCGCTGGGGCCCGATCTGCGCCGACGACCTGACCTTCGCTGCCAACCATCTCGGAAACCAGGAATGTAACGTCGCCCGCGCCACAGCCGACGTCGAGCACGCGCATCCCGGGACTCATGCCCGCAGAGAGCAAGATTCTTCGCGTGATCGGGTTAATGATGCCGGCCTGATGGCTGAGACGCCTAATCTCGCGATCGGAATGGACGAGAATATACGGGACGCGAACGTCGGCACGACCACCTGCGACTTCCATCGCCTGCCTCCCCTCATAAGATCGTTCCCCAAATAGGGACATCGCGTTCGTCAACGACTATGCGCCGATGCGGCAGCCAGTCAACGAGACTGGCTGCCGGGTAGTGTCTCAGTTTGAAATTTGACGCCGACCCGGTTGCGGTGGTCGGCCAAAGCCATCACATTGGCTCCAGAATGACGACCGTTGAAAACCTTGCGAATCTGGAACGCGAGTTCACGTCTGTGGATGGCTTTTTCATGAAGCTCCACCAGCGCGAATTTGATCCTCAAGCGGCAACGCGTTTTGTATCTCTGATGAAAACCCTAAGCCTCTCCAGTAACCACGAGGCCAACTATGGACTTCTCTGGTTTTTATGGGGAGCGCAGATTGATCTTGAAAACGCCGTCGCACACGGTATCGGCGGCGCGAAACTCACAGAACTGCGGGAGGGCCTGTTTCCAGAGTTCGCCCGCATATTTGACGCAGAGCTTCACGGTCTAGTGGAGCGGTTAAGGATGATAAATGCCAACCGGTCCTAAAGGCCAGGCGCCCCGCCGACGTAATCGGCAATGCTGTCCGCGTCATGCGCATTGCTACCGGCGATGAAGCCGACGACGTGCAGGACGACGGCAAGAACGCCGCCGCCAAAGAGCTTGGCTCTAAGGGTGGAAAGAAGCGCGCCGAGAACATGACGCCAGAGCGGCGCGCCGAGATCGCCAAGAAGGCGGCGGAAAAGCGGTGGGCGAAAGACTAGTTCAGTGTGTCTGCTGAGCCTGTTTGGAGGCCACAAGCCGCTTGCGCTGCCGCTTCACGAAATCTTCCAAGGCCTCAAGCAGAACATCGTCAACCTCCCCGCTGGCGACAAGCTTGAGATACGAGACACTACCGGCTGCCGACCTCATTGCGAATGTCGCTTCAGGGTCAAATCGCGTCTTGCGACGCTCGCAACTGAACGGCGGCAAAAGGGTTGAACTCGGTCGTGTAGAGATTTGGGTTGGAGGCGAGAGCGCCTGGCCATGAGGTCCCGAACTGTGAACCAGGTGTCGGGTCGGGCGCGCCTCATAGGGGCCCATAGCCCGCCACCGACAATCCCGGGGGGCGGAGTGACCGCCACGATCAGAGGGACGACAACGACGCCGCTGGGCGGTCAAAGAATCATGGTGCAGCGCAACAAAGATGTTGCGTTGCACACAAACTTCCGTTAGGTAATGCTAATACAAATGCGAAGGCTTCTAAAAAGTCGCCCCCAAACGAAGGATGGAACGATGTCCAAGACCACTGAAAAGACCGCTGAACTTATCGAAAACGCGTACCCCGCTTTTGATGCCTCCAAGGCCATCGAGCAGGTTAGCGCTTTCACGGAAAAGGGCGTCGAGCAGTCGAAAGAAGTTCTCGCCAAATTCAAGGCGGATTCGGAGATGACCCAGAAGGCTCTCGAGACGAGCTTCGCATCCGCCAAAGCCGCTTCCAGCAACTTGTCGCTGAAGACAATTGCCGTTCTGCGCGCCAACACCGAAGCCGCCTTCTCGCATTTCGAAGCCCTAATTGCCGTAAAGTCGCCTTCCGAATTCGTTGAACTGCAGACCGCGTTCGTCCGTAAGCAGGTTGAAAGTGCCGTCGAGCAGACCAGGGAACTTCAGGCCGTCACGACCAAAGCCGTCGAGGACGTATCCAAGCCGATCAAGTCCGCCTTCGAGAAGGCGGTCAAGGACCTCAAGGTCGCCTAGCTTTTTCTGGGGCGGATAGAGCGGGGCGGGTGTCACGGCTCTCCACTGGGAGAGCCGTGACTACTTATGCACTTGCCAGTCCTCTTCCTTCAATTCGGCTTCGTCCTTCAACTTCGGCCAGTCCGCGCCGTGCTTGCGGAGAAGGCGGCGCGCCTGATTGGGCGACAAGGCCGCAACTTCAATGAGGTGCTGAACCTCTAGTTGCTGGCCCTTTGCTGCCGGGCTCGCGCCGCTTGATTTCTTGACGGCCATTTCTGCGTCCTTCCCCGGTGTATCAACCAGATGAACGAGCACCGGTCCCAAAACGGTGATGGCCTTCGTTGCCGAAACTGTCGTCGGCGCGACGGCGGGCGCGGTGCCGCCGGTGGCCGACTACTTCCGCCGGATCCGCGACATCTGCGACCGCTACGGTGTTCTTCTGATCCTCGATGAGGTGATGTGCGGCATGGGCCGCACCGGAACGCTTCATGCCTGCGAGCCGGAGGGCATTGCTCCCGACCTGATGACGATCGCCAAAGGGCTCGGCGGCGGCTACCCAGCCAATCGGCGCGGTTCTGCTCAACCAGAAAATATTCGATGCGTTTTCAGGCGGCTCGGGTCTTTTCCAGCATGGTCACACCTATATCTGCCACCTGATGGCCTGCGCGGCGGCGCTTGCTGTTCAGGAGGTCATCGCCCGCGACAGGCTTCTCGACAATGTCAGAGCCATGGGCGTGCATCTGTCGCGTCGGCTTGGTGAGCGTTTCGACAACCATCCCAATGTCGGCGACATTCGCGGGCTCGGCCTGTTCATGGGCGTGGAACCGGTGGAGGATCGCTCGACCAAGGTGCCCTTCGACCCCAAACGGAAGCTGCATGCGCGGATCAAGAAGGAAGCCATGGCGCGCGGCCTCCTGATCTATCCAATGGGCGGCACGATCGATGGGATCAATGGTGACCACGTGCTTCTGGCTCCGCCGTTCATTTGCGACGTACCGGCTATTGACGCGATCGTGGAACGGCTCGGCGATGCCATCGAGGCGTATTGCGAACATCACCAAACTAGACCGGAACTGCGTGAAGGCAGCGAGTCAGATCATCACCGTCAGGCGAAGTTCGCGCACCCCGTGGCCAAGGTCCACTTGGGGCCAGTTCACAACTATGCAGGCGGGGTGCCTTAACGTCCGCTTCCGACTATTTGGGCCTTAAAAGGTGCCGGTCCGACGACCTCGCGTCGATGATCAGCTGGTGGCTTAGCTCGTCACCGAGATGACAGCCTTCGTCGACTCGATAGGAAGCTGGCGATGGCGCCATTTGGCAGCGTGAGGCATCGTCTCGCGGTGCTGAAGTCAAAAGCCAATTGTGAACCACGGATTGGCGTCGTCGTATCCGAGACGCGGCTTTGCCGTGCCATTGTCCGGCGACGTGGCAGTTCCGGTCGAACTGCAGTCCAGCTCTGGAACAGGCTTCTTGGCCGAATGTTTGGAAGAGCATAAGGAAGCAGCGTCACTGACCGCCACCTTCTTCTCCTTGGCAACAGCGACACTGGTCGCGGCAAACACGATAGCCGCGCAAAATATAGCCACTCTCATAGGATTCCCCTTCGTCACGCGTTGCAGACGCGAGCACATGACGCTACGTCATTTTAATATTAGCAACAACAAATATAGGACGGTCCCATCTCATTCAAAAGTGGTAGCTTGCAACTCGCTGGCGGCCCCGCAATCAGTTTGGGCAAGACGCGCAGCGGCGCACGTCGACCGGGAATTTAGACCTGGTGACGGTCAGGTCCATGGCCGGGTATGGTCGACAAGGGCACGGCAGAACTGGTGAGCAAACACCGTGCGCCGCGAGGCGCCAAACCACTTGTGTGAGGGCCCGAGGCAATTGCGCTCGTCATCGGAGTTAGGCTTCGGCGGTAGCGGACGGGATTTCACATTGATTTGATTGGCTTTTTCGTGGGCCAAAATCATCAATATTCCCGCGATGTTCCGCACGGTCTCACGGCCTATGCCGACCATGGTGCCGGATTCTTTCACCCAAAGGCCTGGCTGGCCAATGCGTAGGTGACGACTGGCAACTTTCCGGGATCTTGCCCTCCCGCGACCGCCCATGGCTGGCCAAGCCACATGCTGGTCACCGTGTCATAGACCGGCAAGCCTGACCGCGCTACGAACTCCGGGAACGGGCCCGTCTCCTGCCGCGTGTCGAGGCGCAGAAACCGCCCGGCATGCTCCGCGATATGCGGCGCCGTGACGGCAATCGCATCGTCGTCCGTCTCAGCCACCACCGGCCCGACAACATGCCCGCGTCCGAAAGGACGACAAAGAGCGAAAGCCTGGATGCGGCCTTCGCGCAGGAGCGCCACGCCCTTCGAAACATCCAACAGCCGCGCCAGCAGCGCGGAACGATCAGCGCCGTAGGCGCTGCGATCGAGTTCGACGAGCCGGGCCAGATCGGAATGCTCGACGTTGCGCAGGATCGCTCCGTCGGGCAGCGATGCGATCGCGGGCATCAGCGCTTCGCCCTGGCACTGGTAGACGAGCCGCGCGGGAGCAAAACCAAGAGACAGATAGAGCCGGCGCGCGGCTCTCGTGGCGTTGAGCCCAAGGCTGCGAGAGCCGATCCGCGCCAATACGTTGTTCATGATCCAACCGCCGGCACCATGAGCCTGCAGGCGGGGCGAGGTGATCATCATGCCGACAGTGGCGAAACCAGCGCCGAAGGGAAACCACATGGCCGTGCCGACGACGCGCCCGATTTCGTCCTGGGCAGCGATCCCCTCGCCCGCTTCCAGCAACATCTGCCAGTCCTCGGCCCGATGCGGCCAGCCGACGCTGATCGATAGCGCATGCAGCTTTTCGAGCTCAACGCCGGCGATGTCGCCGACCTTCAACTCGAAGGAACTGAGCCGAATGGATTCCGCTGCCTTCAATGACGCCTCTCGGGGCAAATTTGATGGACCTGACTTCCTCTCGTCAAGCATAGCCATCTAAATCACAGAATCCGCTTCAGATGAGGCTGTATTCGAAACTTTTCACTGTAGATCAACGGCTTTCCGCATCCAGGGCCTCGAGCGCGTCCCTATGGTGAGCGGAAGGCTCCCGGAAAGCGCCGACACCCCGCCAGTTTGCAGCACGAGGATCCGCAATGTCTCCCTTCGTCCGACACCGCGAGATAGCGACATGACGGCCGAGGAAATCCTTGCCCGGCTTGTTGCCTTTGCCTCGGTCGTCGGCCAGCCCAACCAAGCGATCGTCGAGTGGATCGCCAACTATGCCGAAGGCTGCGGCGCGAAGGTCACGATCCTCCCCGGGCCGGAGGGCGACCGGGCGAACCTGTTCGCCACGATCGGCCCGGCAGAGGTGCCGGGGTTCATCTTGTCCGGTCACATGGATGTGGTCCCGGCCGGCGAGCCGGGCTGGACAACCAATCCGTTCACGCTGCGCACCGAGGGCGAGCGGCTCTACGGACGCGGTACAAGCGACATGAAAGGCTTCCTGGCCTGCGTGCTGGCCGCCCTGCCGGCGCTGGCCGCCCGTCCTCTTGTCCGACCCATCCACCTCGCTTTCTCCTATGACGAGGAAGCTGGCTGTCGCGGCGTGCGCCATCTGATCGACGCCCTGCCTCAGCTCTGCACGAAGCCGCAAGGCTGCATCGTCGGCGAGCCGAGTGGCATGCGCGCAATCCGTGCCCACAAGGGCAAGGCTGCGGCTCGGATCGAAATTCGCGGCCGTTCGGGCCACTCCTCGAGGCCCGATCAGGGGCTGAACGCGATCCACGCCATGGCTGCGGTCCTGACCGAAGCCGTGCAGAGCGCCGAGGCGCTCAAGGCCGGACCTTTGGACGCGAGCTTCGCGCCTCCCTATTCCTCGCTCCAGATCGGCGTAATTGGCGGCGGACAGGCGCTGAACATCATTCCGGACTTCTGCGTCGCCGAAATCGAGGCGCGGGCCATTGCCGGTGTCTCGCCCGCCGCATTGCTGGCTCCCATTCAAGCAGCCGCGGCAGCGCTCACCGCCCAAGGGTTTGATGTCAGCTGGGACCTTCTGAGCGAATATCCGGCGCTCTCGCTCGCCACCGGAGCGCCGCTTGCCAGCCTGCTGCGGGACCTGACCGGGCACGAGCCGCTTGCCGCGGTCAGCTATGGCACCGAGGCGGGGCTGTATCAGGCTGCGGGAGTCGAGGCGATCATCTGCGGGCCGGGCGACATCGCACGCGCGCACCGCCCGGACGAATATATCGAGATCGGCGAGATGGCTGCCTGCCTGCGGATGATCGAAGATCTGGGCGAGCAGCTTCGCTCCTGAAACCTGCTGCCCGGCCGCGGTGAATTTCGGCGTGATCTGCCGTCAGGCCAAGCGGCTTCAACGCATCCTGCGGCGCGCGGCGGGCCAAGCTCAATCATTGCCTTGCCTTGGAGACCTGAATGGCCTTCCTGATCAATTCCGATCCCGAGCGGGTCCGGATCTTCGCCGACGAATTCGCCCGGGAATTGCCGGCGCTGCGTTTTGCCGCCGACCCTGCGGCGATCGACAAGACCGAGGTGCGCTATCTCCTGACCTGGTCGGCGCCAGAGAATCTCGGCAGTTTTCCCAATCTGGAAGTGCTGTTCTCGATGGGTGCCGGCGTGGATCAGTTCCGCGCCGACCTCCTGCCCGCGAAAGTTAGGCTGGTGCGGATGGTCGAGGAAGGCATCATCCGCATGATGCAGGAATACGCCGCCCTCGCCGTGCTGGCGCTCCATCGCGACTTGCCGGTCTATCTTGCCCAGCAGGCACGCAGCGACTGGCAGCCTCGCCCGGCCGTGCAGGCAACGGAGCGGCGTGTGGGTGTCCTCGGCCTTGGCATGCTGGCATCGGCCGTGCTCGATCGGCTGCGGCCCTTCGGCTTTGCCCTGTCGGGCTGGAGCCGGTCGGCGCGCGACATCCCCGGCGTGCGCTGCCATAGCGGCCAATCGGGGCTGAAAACGTTCCTCTCGCAGACCGACATTCTGATCTGCCTGCTGCCGCTGACCTCGGAGACACGCGGCTTCCTCGATGCCGGCCTGTTCGCCAGCCTGCCCGCCGGGGCGAGTCTCGTGCATGTCGGGCGCGGGCCGCAGCTCGACCACGCAGCGCTGCTGGCCGCGCTGGACAGCGATCATCTTGCCGGCGCAGTGATCGACGTGACCGATCCCGAGCCGCTGCCGGCGGACCATCCGTTCTGGCGCCATCCCAAGATCCTGCTCACCCCGCATGTGGCCAGTGTCACGCAACCTCAGACGGCGGCGAAAGCGGTGGTCGCCAACATTCGCCGGCATGAAGCCGGACTTGACCCCGTCGGTCTCGTCGACCGCAACCGGGGCTACTGACCCTCGCGCCAGAAAGGCAATCCATGTCCCTGCTCAAGACCATCGATCCGAAGCCGCAAGGCGCGCCCCGGGAATCGAAAGCCCTGCCCGATCGCCTGATCTCCGGCGATCCCTCTTTCAAGACCTGGGCACAGGACACCGCACGCGACGGCACGATCCACACCGGCATCTGGGAGGCGACCCCGGGCGAGACGCGTTCCATCAAGGGAACGAGCTTCGAATTTTGCCACATCCTCGAAGGCGTGATCGAGCTGACCGATGACGGCGGCGAGACCGTCACCTACCGTGCTGGCGACAGCTTCGTCATGAAACCGGGTTTTACCGGGATATGGCGGACGATCGAGACCGTGCGCAAGATCTACGTCACCGTGACGGACTGATCTCTCGGATCGCCCCGCGAACCTGCCTCGAGAGTGGTCCGAACCTCCGAAGATTGCGCTGAAAATCGGCATCAAACAGGATATTCCATTGCAGGCCTCGTCGCAGTCGATGCAAACTGTGGGTCGATGCCGGCTAGAGTTGCCCTGTCCTCACGACAAGGCGCCACCATGTCCCTCAGCTTCGATCCCGACGTACTTGCGCTGCCGCAGGGCCACTTCATCGGCGGACGGTTCATCCCCGCCGCCGGCGTCCTGCCGATGCATCGCCCGTCGGACGGCGCGGCCTATGCGGACTGTCCGGTGGCCGATGTTGAATTGGTCGACCAGGCCGTCAACGCAGCCAAGCACGCACTCAAGGACAGCGGCTGGGCAGGCCTGCGCCCGCGCGAACGCACCCGCGCCCTGCAGCGCTGGGCCGACCTGATCGAGGCAGAGGCGGAGACGCTGGCCCGGCTGGAGGCCGTCGCCTCCACCCGGCCCGTCGGCCAGTTGATCGACGGCGATATCGCGATCACGGCCGAGCAGATCCGCTTTTTCGCCGAGTTCGCCGACAAGGAAGGCGGCGACCTGGTGCCGACCGCCGACGCCAGCCTGGGAATGATCCTTACCGAGCCCTACGGCGTCGTCGGCGCGATCACGCCGTGGAACTTCCCGCTTTCGATGGCCGGCTGGAAGCTGGCGCCGGCACTGGCCGCGGGCAATGCCGTGGTGCTGAAGCCCTCGGAGATGACCCCATTCTCGGCGCTCTACATAGCCGAACTCTCGGTCCGGGCCGGCCTGCCGGTTGGGCTCATCAACATCGTTCTGGGAGACGGCCCGACCACCGGCAACGCGATCACCGGCCATCCGGAGATCGGCAAGATCAGCTTTACCGGATCGACCGCCGCCGGCGCCGCGATCATGCAGAACATAGCCCGTACTGGCATCAAGCCGATGACCCTGGAATTAGGCGGCAAGAGCCCGCAGCTGGTCTTTGCCGATGCCGACCTTGATCTCGCGGCGGCGGCCGTCGCGCAAGGCATTCTGTCGAACGCCGGCCAGGCCTGTGTCGCAGGTTCGCGGTTGATCGTGGCCGAGGCAATAGCGGAGCCGCTGGCAAAGGCCATCGCCGCGCACATGGCGGCGATCCGCCCCGGCCCGACCTGGGACGAGGCGACGCGCTATTCGCCCATCATCTCGGAGCGCCAGCTCGGCCGGATCGACGCCATCGTCCAGGCCGCCATCAATGCCGGCGCCGAATGTCTGGTTGGCGGCAAGCGGCTCGACCGCGAGGGCTATTTCTACGCGCCGACGCTGATTAGCGGTGTCAGCCAGTCCTCACCGGCGGTGATCGAAGAGATATTCGGGCCGGTGTTGACCATGCAAACCTTCGTCGAGGAAGAGGAGGCGCTGGCGCTGGCCGACCACGAGACCTATGGGCTCGCAGCCGGTGTCTTCACCCGCGATCTATCCCGCGCCATCCGGGTGACTAAGCGTCTCCAGGCCGGCACCATCTGGGTCAACCGCTACAACCGATCCCGCGACCACATCCTGCCGACCGGCGGCTACAAACGGTCCGGCATCGGCAAGGACCTTGGCCGCGAGGCCTATCTGGCGAACCGCAAAAGCAAAAGCGTGCTGATCGACCTTTGAGATCGAGGGACGGGATATGAAGAGCTATTCCATTGCGCTGATCCCCGGTGACGGCATCGGCAAGAGCGTCACCGAAGCGGCGTGGCAGGTGCTGGAGGCCGCGGCCGGCAGCTCCGGCTTCGCGCTACAGGGCCAGCACTTCCCCTGGTCCTGCGCCTACTACAAGGAAACCGGCCGGATGATGCCGGAAGACGCGATCGAGACCTTGCGCGGCTTCGACGCAATCCTGCTCGGCGCGGTCGGCTGGCCGGCGGAAGTACCGGACGCGGTGTCGCTGCACGGACTGCTTCTGCCGATCCGCAAGGCGTTCGTGCAATACGCCAACATCCGGCCGCACCGGTTGCTGCCCGGGGTCGAGGGGCCGCTGAAGGCCGCCAGCTTCGACATACTCTGCGTCCGTGAAAACACCGAGGGCGAATATTCCGGCGCCGGCGGCCGCGTGCACCAGGGAACCGGCGACGAAGTCGCGGTCGAGACCTCGATCTTCACACGCAAGGGCGTCGAGCGGATCCTGCGCTTTGGCTTCGAGCAGGCGCGGTTGAGGAAAGGAAAACTCGCTTCGGTCACCAAGTCGAACGCACAGAAATACTCGATGGTGTTCTGGGACGAGGTGACGGCGCGCCTTGCCCCTGAATATCCCGACGTCCACGTCACCAGCTACCATATCGATGCCATGGCCGCGCGGATGGTGATGGCGCCCGACAGCCTCGATGTCGTTGTCGCTTCCAACCTGTTCGGCGACATCCTCACCGATCTGGGCGCGGCGATCCAGGGTGGCCTCGGCTTCGCCGCCTCCGCAAACATCAACCCGGATCGCAGCGCGCCTTCGATGTTCGAACCGGTTCACGGCTCGGCCCCCGATATCGCCCATCTCGGCATCGCCAACCCGATCGCGGCAATCTGGTCTGGGGCGATGATGCTCGGCCATCTGGGCGAACACGGCGCGGCGGCAAAGGTCATGGCTGCGATCGAAGCCGCGACTGCGCGCGGCATCGGCACGCGGCCGGGCCAGGACCGGACGGAGACGATCACCACGGCCGTGCTGGCCGCGCTTGCCTGAGCCGGGAGGGAACGACATGAAGGAATTGAAGGACAAGGGGCTGTTCCGGCAGCAATGCCTGATCGCCGGGGCGTGGCAAGACGCGGCCTCGGGCGCCAGCGTCGACGTGAGCGATCCCGCCACCCAGGCAGTGATCGGCTCGGTCCCTGATGTCAGTGGGGCTGAAACCCGTGCGGCGATCGAAGCAGCGCAGGCGGCCTTCGGTCCCTGGCGTGCGAAGACCCATGCCGAACGCGCCGCGCTGTTGGAAGCATGGCACGGTCTTATGATCGAGCATGTGCAGGATCTCGCCCGCATCCTGACGCTGGAGCAAGGCAAGCCGCTGGCCGAGGCAGCAGGCGAAATCCGTTACGGCGCTTCCTTCGTCAAATGGTTCGCTGAGGAGGCGCGGCGGATCGGCGGCACCACCATTCCCTCGCCGACGCCGGATCGGCGCATCGTGGTGCTGAAGGAGCCGGTCGGCGTCTGCGCCATCATCACGCCATGGAACTTCCCCAATGCCATGATCACCCGCAAGGTTGCCCCTGCCCTGGCAGCGGGCTGCACCGTGGTGGTCAAGCCATCGGAATTCACTCCGTTCTCGGCGCTGGCGCTCGGCGTCCTGGCGGAGCGCGCCGGCATTCCCGCCGGCGTCATCAACATCGTCACCGGCATGCCGGCGGACATCGGCACCGAACTGATGGCCAACGAAACGGTGCGCAAGATCTCCTTCACCGGCTCGACCCGCGTCGGATCGTTGCTGATGCGCGGCGCAGCCGACAGCATCAAGCGCCTCAGCCTCGAACTCGGCGGCAACGCGCCGTTCATCGTCTTCGACGACGCCGATCTCGACCTCGCCATCGAGGGTGCCATCGTGTCGAAGTTCCGTAATGGCGGGCAGACCTGCGTCTGCTCCAACCGCATCCTCGTGCAGGCTGGCGTCTACGACGCCTTCTCCGACAAGCTCGCCGCGCGGGTATCGGCGATGAGGGTGGGGCCAGGCACCGAACCCGGCGTCGAGATCGGACCGATGATCAACGCCGCGGCAATCGACAAGATCGACCGGCATGTCAGCGACGCGCTGGCCAAAGGCGCCCGCGTGCTGTCGACGACCCCCGCGATGCCTGAGGGCAGGCAATATGCGACGCCGATGGTGCTGGGCGATGCGACGCCAGACATGCTTCTGGCCGGCGAGGAAACGTTTGGCCCGGTCGCGCCGCTGTTCCGCTTCCAAACCGAGGCCGAGGCCATCACGCTTGCCAACGGCACTCCCTACGGTCTCGCCGCCTATTTCTACACTGAGAGCCTGAAGCGGTCATGGCGGGTGGCGGAGGCGCTGGAATTTGGAATGGTGGGGCTGAACACCGGCGCGATTTCCACCGAGGTCGCACCCTTTGGCGGCGTCAAGCAGTCGGGGCTCGGGCGCGAAGGCGCACAATGCGGCATCGAGGAATATCTGGAAATGAAGACCTTCCACATCGGCGGGCTGGGCTAGAGCAATTCCAGGAAAAGTGTGAAACGGTTTTCCGTGCGGAATTGCGTCAAGACGAAGAGATAGAGCGGTTCGCTGTTTCCGTGAAACGGCGAACGCTCTAGGTCGGCTGCCGACCGCTACTGTAAGCGGTCGAGGGCCTTGTAGTAGAGCCCGACGATCGGCAGGAACCAGGGCTTGCCGAAGTGACCGGGGACCGCAGGCCAGGCAAGACCCGCCACCGGGTTGCGATCGGCCTTTCCCAGGATGGCGTCGGCCATGATGATCCCCATATGGGTAGACATCTGCGCGCCATGGCCGGAATAGCCCATGGCAAACCAGAGACCATCGGCGAAGCCGGCGCGCGGGAACCGGTCCTTTGTCAGGTCGACCAGCCCACCCCAGCAATAATCGATCTCAATCTTGGCCAGATGCGGGAAGATCTGCGCCAGGCTGGCGCGCAGGATCGCGCCGCTCTTCTCGTCCGACCTATGGTCGGAAGTGGCTGAAAATCGCGCCCGCCCACCGAAGATCAGGCGGTTGTCCGGCGACAGGCGAAAGTAGTTGCCGATATTCATCGAGGTGACGAAAGTCCGGTTGCCCGGCACCGTTGCCGCGATCTCAGCCGGAGAAAGCGGCCTTGTGGCGATAATGAAACTGCCGACCGGCACGATGCGGCGACGGAAATAGCCAAAGGCACTGGTGGTATAGGCGCCGGTCGCCAACAGCACATTGTCGGCGCTGATGATGCCGGCGGGCGTCGTCAGTTCATGCCCGCCCGCGCCCGATCGGTGACCGGTGACCGGCGTGTTCTCGAAGATCGTTGCGCCATGCCGCACCGCGGCTCCAGCGATGCCCGAGACGAACCGCCCCATATGCATCATCGCACTCTTCTTCGACAGCATCGCGCCATGGAAGGCCGTAGAGCCGATCTCGCTTTTCAGGTCCGCCGCCGTCAGCAGTTCGGTGTCAGGATCGACCTCGCGGTTGACGGCCTCGAAATTGCGGGCGATCGCCTCGAAATGCGCCGGCTTGGAGGCGAGCTTCAGCTTGCCCGCGCGGCGGAAGTCGCAATCGATCCCCTCCTCCGCGACGATGCGCTCGATCGTATCGACGGAATCGTCGAAGGCGCAGTAGAGCGCCACGGCGCGCTCGGTTCCGAGTTCGGACTTCGCGGCGAGGAAACTATGGGCGAGGCCGTTGTTGAGATGACCGCCGTTGCGGCCCGAGGCACCGCAGCCGACACGGCCCGCCTCCAGCACGACCACCTTGGCGCCTGCCTTGGCCAGATGCCGCGCTGCCGCCAGGCCGGTGAAGCCGCCGCCGATGACGGCCACGTCATAGCGGCCCTCGGCCGATTCTTCGGCCGCTCCACCGAAGACCGGGGCGGTGTCGTGCCAGTAGGACTCGAACTTCATCCTGGAAACCCCGTCAGAGCCCGACAACGCCGGGCAGGCCCGAAATGTCCGTGATCTCGGTATATTCATAGTAGGGGTTGGCGGGCTCGTGGCCGCGATTGACCCAGACCTTGTGCTTGATGCCCAGATCATAAGCCGACATCAGGTCGTAGCGGAACGAAGAGGAGCAGTGCAGCACGTCCTGCGGACCGCAGCCCAGCATGTCGAACATGTATTCGAAGGCCTGGAAGCGTGGCTTGTAGGCATTGGCCTGCTGGGCGGTGTAGACGGCGTGGAAGGGCGCACCGAGCTTTTCCACATTCGACATGATCTGCTCGTTCATCGCGTTTGACAGGATGACCAGCGGGATTTCCTTGGCGACCTTTGCCAGACCGGCCGGCACGTCCGGATGCGGGCCCCAGCTGGGCACCGTGTCGTAGATGGCGCGCGCGTCCTCGGCGCGGAAGGTGACGCCATTCCGGCGGCAGGTGCGCTCGACGGCGTTGTGAAGGACTTCGTTGTAGGGCTTCCAGTCGCCCAAGATTTCGTCGAGCCGGAAGGCGGCGAAATTCTTGATGAACTGCGCCATTCCCGGCGCGTCGAGCTGAGCTCCGTAGATCTTCTGAGCGGCCTCGGCCATCTGGAAATGGGTGAGCGTGCCATAGCAGTCGAAGGTGATGTATTTGGGCCGGAACTGTGACATGTCGCGATAAGTCCTTCCGTATTGCCGTGCGGGCCAGATTGCCGTGCGGGCCTGTGCGTCATCATAGGCAGAGACATCCCCGTTCGATCACCGCAATTGCAGCCATTGAAAGCAGAAAGTTCCGTATCGTTGCCGCCATGGCGGAAAGTTGTGCCGTCTTCACCACCCCTGGGGATCGGACAAGCGTTGCGGTCGTCGACCTGCGGCAGAAGATGCGGCGAACACCGTAACGGACGGCGGAAGATACCGCGCCCTCCACGTCGTCGGGACGATCTTCTTTGCCGTCGGGTCTATCACAGGGGCAACGAACCATCGGGAATGAGGCCATGCAGACAGACGAAATCACACTGGTGGCTTTTGCCCCTGAGCATCTCGACAGCGCGGTGGCCCTGTCGTCCCAGGCGGGCTGGCCGCACAGGCGGGAGGATTGGGCGATGATGCTGGCGCTCAGCACCGGCATCGTCGCGCTGGAAGGTGAGCGGGTCGTGGGAACCACGCTGGTCACGCGCTATGGCGATGCGGCCGCCACCATCAACATGGTGATTGTCGACGCGGCGATGCGCGGCCGGGGGATCGGGCGCAAGCTGATGGATTTCGCCCTGCAGCAGAGTGAAGGCCGCGAATGCCGGCTGATGGCGACACGGGAAGGCCTGCCGCTTTACGAAAAGCTCGGCTTCCGGGCGACGGGCCAGATCGTGCAGCATCAGGGCATGCCCGGCGAAGCCCTCGCCGGCAAAGATGTCGAGTGGGCGACGGCGGACGATGTCGCCGCGCTCGTGGAGCTGGACCACTCTGCCTGCGGTATGGATCGCGGCGGTCTGATCAGGTTGCTGTTCGAACAGGCGCGCCTCGCCGTTCTGCGCCAGGGTGGAAAGCCAGTCGGGTTTGCGGCGCTGCGCGTCTTCGGCCGGGGCAAGGTCGCGGGGCCGGTGGTAGCCGAGACGACCGACGACGCCCGAAGCCTGCTCTCGTTCCTCTTTGAGGCCAGCCCCGGCGCCCTGGTGCGCGTCGATACATCAGAGAGTTCGGGCCTGTCGCCGTGGCTTGCCGCCCAGGGCCTGGCCAGTGTCGGCGGCGGCGTCGCCATGCGCAGGGGCGGCAGCACCGCCGCCCGCCCGGCGCCGCGCGTCCAGACCTTTGCCCTGGCCAGTCAGGCCCTTGGCTGAACCCGGAGGAAGACATGCTGAGCAATTCCCTGATCGAACTCGACCGCGCCCATCTGGTGCATCCGGTCGCCTCCTATCGCTGCCATGAAAGGGCCGGCGTGCGTGTGCTGAAATCCGCCACCGGCGCCACCGTCACCGATGCGACCGGTCATCAGATGATCGACGGTTTTGCCGGCCTGTGGTGCGTCAACGCCGGCTATGGCCAGGAAAGCATCGTCGAAGCGGCGACCCGGCAGCTGCGCGAACTGCCTTACGCTACCGGCTATTTCGGCCTCGGCTCCGAACCCGCCATCCGGCTGGCGGCGGAACTTGCCGAGCGAGCGCCGGGCGACCTCAATCACGTCTACTTCACGCTAGGCGGCTCCGATGCCGTCGATAGCACGATCCGTTTCATCCATTACTACCAGAATGCCCGGGGCATGCCGGGGAAGAACCAGTTCATATCGATCGAACAGGGCTACCATGGCTCGTCGACGGTGGGTGCCGGTCTCACCGCCCTGCCCGCCTTCCATGCCGGCTTCGGCGTGCCGCTGGACTGGCAGCACAAAATTCCGTCGCACTATGCCTATCGCAATCCGGCGGGAAACGATCCGCAGGCGATCATCGCCGCCTCGGTCGCCGCACTGCGCAACAAGGTGGAAGAGCTCGGCCAGGATCGCGTGGCCGCCTTCTATGCCGAGCCGATCCAGGGATCGGGCGGCGTGCTGGTGCCGCCGCCGGGCTGGATGAAGGCGATGCGCGACCTGTGCAGCAAACTGGACATCCTGTTCGTCGCCGACGAGGTCATCACCGGCTTCGGCCGCACCGGTCCGTTGTTTGCCTGTTCCGAGGACGACATCGTCCCGGACCTGATGACCACCGCCAAGGGCCTGACCTCGGGCTATGCGCCGATGGGCGCGGTTTTCATGTCCGACCATGTCTATGACACGATCGCGGACGGCGCGGGCGAAACCGCCGTCGGCCACGGCTATACCTATTCCGCGCACCCGGTCAGTGCAGCTGTCGGCCTCGAGGTTCTGCGGCTCTATGAAGGCGGCCTGCTGGACAACGGCCGCAAGGCGGGAGCCCAGCTGATTTCTGGCCTCGAAAGCCTCGCCGATCATCCACTAGTCGGCGACGTACGCGGCCGCGGCATGCTGGCGGCGATCGAGCTGGTCGTCGACAAGCAACGCAAGACCCCGCTGCCGCCGGCGGCCAGTCCGTCGCGCCGGATATTCGACCGCGCCTGGGACAACGGGCTTATCATCCGGGCTTTCGGCAATGGCGTGCTGGGCTTTGCCCCTCCGCTCTGCTGCACGGAGGCCGAGATCGATGCCATCGTCGAGCGCACGCGGATGACTCTCGACCAGACGTTGGAAGACCCGGACGTCCGCGCCGCCATGGCGTAAACCCGAGAGGTACGCGCTATAGCGGGAACAGGCTCTTGAGCGGCATGTAATTCTTGACGATCGGCGACTTCAGCACGACGAAGCTGAAGTATTTGTCGATGCCGATATCCATGTCGGTAAGCCGTTCCATGATCGCCTGATATTCGGCGATTCCCGCAGTGACGAATTTCAAGAGATAGTCATAGCCGCCGGAAACGAGGTGGCATTCGACCACCGAATCCACCTTTTCAACGGCGGCGAGGAACCGCGCGAAGTCGATCTGGCGATGGTTCCTCAGCGTGACTTCGGTGAAGACGGTGAGTGTCTGTCCCAGTTTGGCGATGTCTATCTGGGCGGAATAGCGGACGATATAGCCTTCGGCCTGCAGCTTCTTCACCCGCATCAGGCAGGGGCTGGGCGAGAGATTGACCAGCTCCGCCAGTTCCACATTGGTGATGCGGCCGTTCTTCTGCAGTTCGTAGAGGATCTTGATGTCGATCCGGTCGAGTTTCATGCAGGGTCCAAGGCAAAGGCTCGGCACAGCGCCGGCGGATCTGATCGAAGCATATTATGCCGAAGCCAAGCAGGAGCAAGGACAAACGGCTGCCGCCGCTTCCGGCAATTCCAGGAAACCTGCACCCAAACGCACGTTTGAACAGTTCGTACGGTGTCCTGAGGTCTTCATTCTATGCATTTTGTCGGGCTGCCGCGTGCTATTGCTCGATATGCGCTAGCAGAATCCCCCGTCGGCAGAGCCCCTGGCCAAAGGAAATGCTGCTGCCTGCCGATCTGTGGCAATCGTACTCCGGCGCGGAGCGGTAGAGTGGTCGCCGCTGCCGGAGATTTCACATGCCTGCCCCGCTTCTGCATATCGAAACGACGCCTGCCTTGCCGGCAACGGCCGATGTGGTGGTGATCGGCGGCGGCATCGTCGGCGCCTTCGCGGCATATTACCTGGCCCGGCGCGGCATGCGGGTGGCCTTGCTGGAAAAGGGCCGGATCGGCGCCGAACAGTCCAGCCGCAACTGGGGTTGGTGCCGGCAGCAGAACCGCGACGCCCGGGAACTGCCGATGGCCACGGCAAGCCTGGCGCTCTGGGATCGGCTCGCCGCCGAAACCGGCGAGGAGGCGGGTTTTCGCCGCTGCGGACTGCTCTATCTCAGCAACAACGAGGCCGAGATCGAAGGCTGGGCCCGCTGGCGCGACTTCGCACGTGGCGCCGGCGTGACCACTTGTATGCTCAGCCCCAACGAGGCGAACGAGCACGGAAAAGCCACCGGCCAACGCTGGAAGGGCGGTGTCTTTTCGCCCTCCGACGGAACAGCCGACCCGTCCCGCGCAGCACCCGTGGTGGCGCGCGGCATCCTGAAGGCCGGCGGCAGCGTCCACCAGATGTGCGCCGCGCGCGGCATCGAGACCGAAGCGGGCCGCGTCAGCGCCGTGGTCACCGAAGCGGGCACGATCCGTACCGGAACCGTGGTGCTGTCGGCGGGCGCGTGGGCCTCTTCGTTCTGCCGCCAGCTCGGCATACGCTTTCCACAGGCGTCCGTCCGTTCCTCTATCCTCTCACTTGCGCCTGGACCGTCGGGGCTGCCGGATGCGCTGCACACCGCCGATATCTCCGTAACCCGGCGCGGGGACGGCGGCCATACCTTGGCCATCAGCGGCCGCGGCAGCCTCGATCCGACGCCGCAGCAGCTGCGTTTCGCCCGTGAATTCATGCCCATGTTCGCCCGCCGCTGGCGCAGCCTCGCACCCGGTACCTTGCAGGCATGGCGGGCCGCACATGAGACGCTGGCGCGCTGGCGGCTCGACGCGCCGACGCCGATGGAGCGCAACCGCATTCTCGACCCGAGCCCGAACCAGCGGCTGATCCAGGAGACCTACCGGCGCGCCTGCCAGTTGCTGCCGGCGCTGCAAAATGTGCCAGTCGCGGCCAGTTGGGCCGGCTATATCGACAGCACGCCGGACGGCGTTCCTGCCATCGGTGAGGTCGAGGGGCTTCCTGGCTTCATCCTGGCAGCAGGCTTCAGCGGCCACGGCTTCGGCATAGGCCCTGGCGCGGGCCACCTGATCGCCGATCTCGTAACCGGCGCGCCCCCTCTGGTGGATCCCATACCCTATCGTCCGGAACGGTTCGAAGCATCCGCCTGGGGCAAGGTGGCTGAGTTCTAGGGCGGTTCATCGTTTCAGGGAAACGCAGAACCGCTCTATCTCCTCGTTTTGACGCAATTCCGGACGGACGGACCGTTTCGCATTTCTTGAAATTGCCCTAGGCGCCAACGCCCATGGCGAGCAATTCCCGCTCCTCCAGATGGCAAAGGATCTCGCTTCCCTTCGACAGATGGCGGATGGGCGGCGCCAGCACGTCGCAAACACCGAGCTTCCTCACCGGACAGCGTGGCACGAAGGGACAGCAGTTGGATTGCGCCAACAAGGCCGCCACGCCCCCATCCGCCTCGGCAGCCTTTTTGCCGAGCCCGTCCAGCCAGCCTGTCCGCAGTTCTGGGATCGAGGACACCAGCAGGTCCGAGTAGGGATGAAGCGGCATCGCGCGCATTGCCGATCGGCTGCCGGCTTCCACCTTGCGCCCGGCATAGAGCACCATCACATCGTCGCAGATCGCGCGCACCGTCGACAGGTCATGGCTGATGAACAGATAGGATAGTTTCAATTCCTTGCGCAGCTCGGCCAGCAGATCGAGGATGGCGGCGGCCACGACCGTGTCGAGGGCCGATGTCACCTCGTCGCAGAGGATCAGCGCCGGCTCCGCCGCCAGGGCGCGGGCGAGGTTGACGCGCTGCTTCTGGCCGCCGGAAAGTTCGCCGGGGTATCGGTCGGCGATGTTGGCCGGCAATTGCACCAGATCGAGGAGCCGGCGCACCCTCCGGGTCCGTTCCGCGCCTTTCACCTCATGATAGAAGGTCAGCGGCCGTCCGAGGATCTGTGCGACCGAGCGGGTTGGGTTGAGGGCCGTGTCGGCCATCTGGAAGACGATCTGGATATTGCGCAACTGATCCTTGGAGCGCTGCGCCACGGATCCGGCCAAGGTTTCGCCGCGGAACTTCACCGTTCCGCCGGCGGCGGGAAGCAGTCCGGCGATGACGCGAGCCAGCGTGCTCTTGCCGCAGCCGGACTCGCCGATGACACCGAGATTCGTGCCCGGCTGTAGGCTGAGCGCGACATCGTTGAGCACCGTCACATTGGGCAGGCCGTTCGGACCGGATCTGCCATAACCCGCGACCAGCCCTTCGACCTCGAGCAGGGGCAGTTCCTGTTGCTTCTCGGCGGGCGGAGCGGCCTGGGCGTGCACGGCGGGATTGGCCGCCGCGAGCAGGCTGCGGGTGTAGGGGCTTTGAGCGTCCGTCAGAATCTGCCCGGTCGGGGCGCTTTCTTGAATGGAGCCATCGCGCAGGACGATGATGTGGTCGGCGATCTGCGCCACCACCGCCAGGTCGTGGGACACATAGACGCCGGTGGTGTTACGCTCGCGGATCACCGACTTGAACGAGCGCAGCACTTCGATCTGGGTGGTGACATCGAGTGCCGTCGTCGGTTCGTCGAAGATCACCAGCTCCGGTTCCGATATCAGAGCCATCGCCGCCGCCAGGCGCTGGAGCTGGCCGCCGGAAACCTGATGCGGGTAACGCAATCCGACCCCTTCGGGATCCGGCAGCGCCAGCGCGCGAAACAGCTCCACCGCCTTCGCTTCCGCTTCGGCCCGCGGCGCCAGCCTGTGGATCATCGCGCTTTCCACGACCTGCGACATGATCGTCCTGGCCGGGTTGAAGGCGGCAGCCGCACTTTGCGCGATGTAGCTGACATTGCGGCCGCGGATCTTTGCCTTTTCTGCTTCCGACAGGGACAGGATCTCGCGGTCGCCGATCCGGATCGTGCCGCCTGTGATGCGGCAGCCGCTGCGGGCATAACCCATCAGGGAAAGCGCAATCGTCGTTTTGCCGGAACCGGACTCACCGATCAGCGCGACGACCTTTCCGCGCGGAACCGTGAAGCTGATATCATGCACGATCGACGTCTCTCGGCCGCTGTCGCTACGGGCGATGACGCGCAGGTTCTTGACTTCGACGAGCTCGCTCATGGCAGACGATCCCGCAGCCGGCGCGGAAGATTGTCGATCGCCAGATTGACGCTGATCGTCAGCGAGGCAATGGCGAGCGACGGCATGATGACGGCAGGCGCGCCATAGGCCAGCCCGGAGACGTTCTCGCGCACCAGCGCGCCCCAGTCGGCGTTGGGCGGCTGCACCCCAAGACCGAGGAAGCTGAGGCCGCTGAGCAACAGCACGATGAAGACGAAGCGCAGGCCGAAATCGGCCAAAACCGGTCCGATCATGTTGGGCAGGATCTCTTCGCGCACGGTGTAGAAGAAGCCTTCTCCGCGCGCCTTGGCAACCTGCACGAAGTCGAGTTCATTGATGTTGACGGCGAGCGCGCGCGCTATGCGGAAAGAGCCGGGAAAATAGAGAAAGGCGAGCGTCCCAACCAGCACCGGGAGCGAACTGCCGATCGCCGCGATGATGACGAGACCGAACATCAAATGCGGGATCGCAATCAGCGCATCTATGCCGCGGCTGACGATGGTATCGAACCAGCCACCCAGCACCGCGCTAATCATGCCGAGCGCGACGCCGATGGTGCAGGCGATGAGGGCGGCCGCGATCGAGACGCCGACCGTGTATCGCGCGCCGAGAATGATGCGGCTCATCATGTCGCGACCAAGGTAGTCGGTGCCGAGGAGGTAGTCGCGGCTCGACGAGGTGAACACGTCCATGCTGACGATCTTGCCGATCGGGTACGGCGCAAGCCAGGGACCGACGAGTGCAATCACGACCCAAAACAGGATGATGCAGAAGCAGACCGCGCCGACCACGGAGATGGTCAGGCCGCCTGCGCCAAGCATCGTTCGCCGGGCCTCGGGAATGGTATCGGTGTGCTTGGTCATTTGTATCGCAGACGCGGGTTGGCGAGGATCGCGCATATGTCGGCTACGGTGACGAGGGCGAGATAGCCGAAGCAGAAGATCATCGCGCAGGTTTGAATGAGAGGCATGTCGCGGGTGGCAACCCCGTCCACCATCAGCTTGGCGATGCCCGGGTAGTTGAAGATGGTCTCGACGATGATGACGCCGCCAAGCAGGTACGACAGGCTGAGCGCGACGGCATTGGCGATCGGGCCGATCGCATTGGGCAGCGCGTGCGTCAGCACCGCACGAACCCGGCCGGCGCCCTTGAGTGTCGCCATCTCGACGAATGGCTGGCCGAGCGTGTCGATCAAGGCGGCGCGGGTCATGCGGATCATCTGCGCAGAGACAACGAAGCTCAGGCTGATGACCGGCATTGCGAAGACACGCAGCAATTCGCCGAGCGAGTGGACGTCGTTGGCGAAGGAAAGTGCCGGAAACCAGTGCAAGCGCACGGCAAAGATCAGCACGGCAATGGTTGCGACCATGAATTCCGGCACCGAGACGACCGCAATCGTGGCAAAGCTGACGAGCCGGTCGTAGAGCGTGTTTCGCCACATCGCCGCGGTGATCCCCAGGGCAAGGGCGATCGGAACGGAGAAGGCTGCGGTGACGCCGGCAAGCAGCAGCGTATTGTGAAGGCGGCCGCCGATCAGCGTGACGATCGGAATGTCGTTGACCAGCGACGTGCCGGGGTTCCCCGTCATCATCCCGCCCAGCCAGATAATGTAGCGAAGCACGGCAGGCTGATCGAGATGCATGGCTTTGCGCAGGCCAGCGACCGCTTCAGGCGTAGCAGCCTGACCCAGGACGATCTGCGCCACGTCGCCTGGCAGCATGTTGGTCGCCACGAAGACGACCACCGAAACGATCAGCAGCGTCAGCAGGGCCACGCCGAGGCGGGTCAGGATCATGCGCGTTATCATGCCGTGCAACTCCAGCGGAATGCGGGCGAAGCGCGGGTGGCGAGCCACCCGCGCCAGGTCGGCGGCGTCAGCCTTCGAGCCAGACGTTTTCCGAAAACGCAAAGCCCATCATACCACCGGTGGCCATCGGCTTCAGCCCCTTGAGCTTGGAGCTGTGAGCGTCGATGTTGCTGATAAAGACCGGGATCGCGACGCCGCTCTCCTCGTGCGCCATCTTCTGCAGTTCGCCGTACATCTCCTTGCGCTTGGCGTCGTCGCGTTCCTTGCGGGCCTCGACGAGGATCTTGTCGAAACGCTCGCTCTTCCAATGCGATTCGTTCCAGGGCGCGTTCGATGTGTAGAGCAGCGAGAACAGGATATCGGCGGTCGGTCGGGGATTGATGTTGCCGAAACAGATGGGCGCCTTCAGCCAGTAGTTCGACCAGTAGCCATCCGCAGGGACCTTCTGGATATCGAGATCAAGGCCGATCTGGGCCGCGGACTGCTGCAGCAGCACCGCCATGTCGATGGACTGGTCGGCGGCCGTCGAAGCAACGACCGGGATCCTGGTGCCTGCCAGCGACGACTTGGCAAGCAGCGACTTGGCCTTATCGGGGTCGTAGGCACGCTGCGGCAGATCGGCATTGTAGAAGCGGTTCGTCGGCGGCACCGGCTGGTCGTTGGCGACCTCGGCGTAGCCGCGGTAGATCGCCGTCTTGATCTGCTCGCGGTCGAGCAGCAGCTTGATCGCCTCGACGAAATTCGGATCGCTGCCCGGCGCGGTGTCGAGCCGCATGTTGAGATCGGTATAGTTGCCCGCCGTCGTCGTCAGGAGGTCGAAACTGCCGGCCTGCTTGATCAACTGCGTCGAGCGCGGATTGATCGACCCGATCAGCGCGACGTCGCCCGACAGCAAGGCGTTGACGCGGGCGTTCTCGTCGGGAATGGCGAAGAACTCGACCTGGTCGAGATAGGGTCCGGTGCCCTTCCAATAGTTCTCGTTGCGCACGGCGACGGAATGCACGCCGGGCTGGAACTCCTTGCACTTGAAGGCGCCGGTACCGTTGGCGGTGGTGAAGTCGGTCGTGCCCGCCTTGACGATCAGGAAGTGGAACGTGCCGAGAATGACGGGAAGATCGGCGTTCGGCCCGGTCAGGACGATGCTGACCTCGTTGTCTCCGCTCTTCTTGACCTCGCCGATCTGGTCGGCAAGCGACTTGGCCTTCGACCCTACTGCCGGGTCCTTGTGCCGGCTGAGCGAATAGACGACGTCGTCCGGACCGAAGGTCGAACCGTCGTGGAAAGTCACGCCTTTGCGCAGCTTGACGGTCCAGGTGACGGAATCCTTGGTGTCGAAGCTCTCTGCCAGGTCCATTTGCGGCGACAGCTTGTCATCGAGGCTGGTAAGCCCGTTGTAGAAGCTGGTGCAGCGCACATAGTCGGTGGACAGGGATTGTTTGGCCGGATCGAGCGTGTCGGTCGTGCCGCTCGAGTAGCCTGCAGCACGGATGCTGCCGCCTTTCTTCGGCGTGTCGGCATAGGCCTTGGTGGCAGAGCCCAGCACCGTGCCGGCAAGTGCGGCTCCCATGCCGCCAGCCAGAAGCATGCCGAGGAGCTCGCGCCGCGTGGCGCCGTGGCGGATGGCGCTTTCGATCCGGGCGGTGTCGGCCGGGCGCAAAATCTTGTCAAAATCGGGTTTCATCGTGTCAGCCTTTCGTTGAGCCGGCCGGCCAGGCTTGGCACGCACCGGAGACCATTCTGGTTCATTTCAAGCGCCCGAAGGCACCTCAGGCGATGACATTCAGTGTGGCTGTCTTCCCATCATTCCCATTCCTTTTCCCCTTTTGGTTTCTTTGGTCTTGTTATGATCTTGGCGCCGCCGTTTGAGCGGACGCGGGTATCGCAGGCGTGTTCAGGCGACGCGATCCAGGCGGTCCTCATCGACCGCGTCGGCCAGTTCGGCAAGTGTCGAGAAATGGTGGTCGGGCACCGTCAGCCTGGCGGGTTCGAGCGTGCCGCCAAACCCCTTCAGTCCCTTGCGCCGCTCGATCCAGCAGACGGTGTAGCCAAGCTCGCGGGCCACGCCGATATCGTGATACTGGCTCTGCGCCACATGCAGGATGTCCTTCAGGCCGAAGCCCCAGGCGCTGATCCGGCCGCGGGCAAAGGCGAAGAATTGCGGGTTGGGCTTTTCCAGGCCGACATCATCTACTGTGACCGTGAGATCGAACGGATTGCCAAGTGTTTGCGAAAAATGCGCCAATGCCCAGTTCTGAGCGTTGGTCATGGCGACCAGCTTGAACCGCTTGTGCAAGCGGGCAAGCGCCTCGACCGAATCTGCGAAGGCCGGCCAGTCCTTCACGGATTGGCGCAGGCCTTGCGCCGCCTCATCCGTGGCCGGCAGGCCGAGCGCCCGAGCGATTTCGAGGTAGCAGCGGGCGAGATCGTCCGGAAACAGGCCGGCACCAGGCATGGCACGCGCCTTGCGATAAGCGGTCAGAACCGTTTCGCCATCGACGGACAGTCCCGCCTTTTCGGCGACGCCGCGCACATAGCGGGCGATACCCGTTTCGAAATCGATCAAGGTTCCGACGACATCGAAGGTCAGCACTTTGAAGTCTTTTTTCACGTGCATGCGCCTTTTTCCGAGGGGCTGCTATTTTTCCGAGCTTATGGCATCCGGACGGTTTGAATGGCTGAACAGACGGGCTTTCACGGCAGAGAATTCTGAACTGGCCGCGAAGTCGCAATATTGCGCGGCGCTGGCTTGCTCCGTTGCCGTCCAGCGATCACCGCCGAAACGGCAAGGATGTTCTCAGCCAATTTGTCGTCGTCGATCGAGCCAGGACCGTTGTGGAAACCCGATGGTCTTGACATTTTGTCTCCAATTTTTTTGTAAGATTGAGCAATCGTCAGTACGATTTAAGCTTAAATTTCCGCGCACAATCGATAAGCGTCATAAATAGAGGAATATATATCCCGACTGGAGACCGCATCACCAATACGATATAGATTGAACTTTCCACGCAGCTGACGTTCTTCTACAAAATCATCCTGATTGCCATTGACAAGGAACGCAGTCGATACCCCATCGTTTGCAGACCTGGACCTCAGATCCTGGTAAATTTCTTCCGCCGGAATGGTCCCGTTTTCGATGACCACCTGTGAGGCGGCAAAGGTCGTTTCCGTGTCCGTCAACTCGTTGCGGAAGATTGCCGTCAAGCCGTTGCCCTGGCGGGCAACCTTGATCAGCCTGACGTCCACCAGTGTCCTAATGCCGAGTTCCGAGATGCGTTTACGGAAGCTGGCCTTTTCGGGATAAGGCATCTCCACCGCCACGGCGTCATCGGGGGTCGCGAGACTGACCGACTTGCCCTGTCTGGCAAGCTGGAGGGCACAGGACGGTGCCGCCTGGCGCCCGGTCCCGTCATAGATGAGGATATCGTCCTTGCTGGATACCGTTCCGGTCAGCAGGTCCCAGGCACTGTCGCAGAGTTCGGCCCCTTCCAGCCATTCCAGGTCGGGAACACCACCGGTTGCCACCACAATGACGTCCGGGCCTTCAGCAACCACGGTATCGGCGTCGGCATATGTATTCAGGCGAACATCGACACCGAGGCGTTCAAGCTCATTTGACCGCCAGTCGACGATACCGAGCAGATCCCTTCGCTCGGTCGCCGACGCCGCGACCAGGATTTGCCCGCCAAGTTTCGCGCCCGCCTCGAACAGGACGACAAGATGTCCCCGCTCGGCGGATACTCTGGCTGCCTCCAGGCCGGCTGGCCCACCACCCACGACAACGACCCTTTTGAGGCTGGCGGCGCGATCGATCGTGGAACTCAGCGTGGTCTCTCGACCGCTCACCGGATTGTGGATGCAGTTCACCTTTTTGTAGAGGCAGTAGGTGGCGCCAACGCATGGACGGATCCGCTCTTCTTCACCCCGCAGGATCTTGTTGACGATATCCGGGTCGGCGATGTGCGCCCGCGTCATGCCGATCAGGTCGACGATATTCTCCCGGATCGCATGGCGCGCGGTCGCCACGTCCCTGATGCCCGCCGCATGAAGCAGGGGAAGTCTCGTCTCTCTCCGGAAGTTTGCGACTTGCGACAGGAACGGGGCACTGCGCTGGAACATGCCCGGCATGTTGTGCTCGGCCAACACCAGATCCGTATCCATGCGCCCGTAGATGCAGTTGAAGAAATCAACGTGCCCTTCCGTCTCGAACAGGCGGGCAAGCTGGAGACAGTCCTCGAAGTCCGAGCCTTCGTCGGTGCCTTCATCGATCGCGAAACGAATGCCGACAATCATATCGTCGCCGACAGCCTTGCGGATCGCCTCGTGAACCATCAGGCCAAATCGCGCCCTGTTCCGGACAGAACCGCCATAGGCGTCGGTGCGCTTGTTCGTCCTCGGCGAGAGGAACTGACCGATCAGATGGCCACCCGTTACGGTCTCGACCCCATCGAGGCCGCCTTCACGGCACCGGACAGCGGCAGAGGCGTAATCCCTGATGATGCGCCGGATATCCGCCTCGTCCATTTCCTTTGGAAAGTTCCGGTTGCGCGTCTCGCGGATCCGCGACGGGGCAACCGCGGGCAGCCAGTTCCCCGCATAGGCCGTTGCCCGCCTGCCCAGATGCGAGACCTGCGACATCACGGCCGCACCATGCTGGTGGATGCGTCGCGCCAGCGACTGCAGATGCGGAATGATCTCGTCGCTGGACAGATTGAGCTGCCCGCCGCCCCAGCTCGAGTCCGCAGAGGTCATGGCCGAGCCGCCGATCATCGTCATGGCGAGACCGCCGCGCGCCTTCTCTTCGTGGTAGCGTTGATATCGCTCCAGCGGCATCCCGCCTTCATCCAGCATCGAGGCGTGGCTGGTGCTGATCACGCGGTTGCGGAACTCCAGCTGCTTGATCCGGAACGGGTTGAGAAGCGGGTCGGCGCTTGTCCCCGGGGTCTGGCCTTCCGTGAGGTGGTTCATTCGCGTTGTCCTGAAACCACGGCTTGGCCCGCCCGGGCCGGCACGTCACGTACCGGGCCGTTCGAGCGCGGGCTGCGAGCCGCTCGAACACCGCCGCTTCAGTCATCTTGTACATTTCCGAGCGGTTCAGAAGCTTGAAAAAGCACATGGCCACATACGCTGTGGTTATGACCATGGTTCTGCGGTCACCTCTTGCGCGTCGTGGCGGTTCGCAAACAGTACCAGGTTTCTCGCAACGGATCGCCGGACGGCGCTGTTCTGTTTCAATTTTCGGTTATATGATTTGCGTCAGGGCATATGAAAAACGTATGCCCCTCACCTCCAAAGACGCTCGCGCGGTGTGATAGCCTGAAGACGTTTTCAATGCGGGACAACAGGGATCCATGGTGGCATTGTCCAAGCTCATCCCCTCGGCGAGAGGCCTGTTTGTTTTCGAGGCCGCGGCACGAACCGGCAGCTTCACCATCACTGCCCGTGAGTTCAATGTTACCCAGCCTTCCATCAGCCGAACCATCGCCCAGTTCGAAGCCGAATTGGGGATGCGGCTGTTCGATCGCGGCCCGACAGGGCTTGCTCTCACCGATGACGGCCGGGTCCTCCACGCGGCCGTCCGTGAGGGGCTCAGCCAGGTTCGCGACACCATTTTGATGATCCAAGACCAGAAGAAAGCCAGCAAACCACTGGTGACCCTGTCACTCTCAAGCTCATTCGTCACGCATTGGCTGGTGTCGAGGTTAGGAGCTTTCAACGCCACGTTTCCGAACGTTGATCTGCGCTTTGATTTGATTGCGGGCGTCATGCGCGGCATGCCGGACAATGTCGACCTGGGAACGCGGATCGTTGGCGATGACGATACTCAGTATCACCGGTGGGACTTTTCACCGGAAATCATCCTTCCGGTATGCAGTCCTTCCTACCTTCGCGCGCATGGCAAGCTTGATCACGATGGCGACGGTGACGGCCACGTCTTCTTGCATCTTACCGATCACCATTCGCAGCAATGGGCCGACATCTGGGGAAACGTGGCGAACCGCAAGACCACCAGGGGGACGTGGCTGGAGTTCTCCGACTACGCGGTCATCCTCCAGGCCGCTCTCAACGGCGAAGGCGTTGCGTTTGGCTGGCTTAGTGTCACCTCGACCGCACTGCTGAAGGGGATGTTGGTTCCTGCATCGGATCGCCTCATCAACACGGGGCGCCATCACCGCCTGATCGCTCCCCGTTCAAGGCCCCTTCGGCCTGTTGTGGCGGAAATCGCCGACTGGTTGAGATCGCAAATGATGGCAGACGTCCACGCGCTCCAACCTCTGCTTCAATCGGCAGCCACGCACGACTGACACCGCCCGCCGCCATGTCGCGTCGTCCCGCGCTGGCAGGCTTGTCCCGGATCATCCACAGAAGTGGCGAAAGGTCTTCAGCCAGTTGCCGCCCATGATCGCCGCTGTCTGTTCGCGACCGTAGCCGCGGTCGAGAAGGCCCTGCGTCAGGTTCGGCAGTTTGGTGACCGTCTCGATGCCGACCGGATAGGACTGCCGGCCAAAGCTCGAAAGCGGGCCGAAAATGTCCGGGCGGCGGGTGCGCCAGGTGACGACGCTCGGAGGCGCGACGACCGACGCCTGCTCCTGGTATTTCTCGACATAATCGACGCCGATGCCGACATGTTCGGGGCCGACCAGCCGGACCAGGTGATCGACATGGTCGAGGAAGTCTTCCAGCGTCGGGGTGCCGTCAGCCAGCGATTGCGGCAGACCGCAGACGCCGATCATGCCGCCCTTCTCGGCCATCGCCTTGACCGTGGCGTCTTCGGTGTTGCGCCCGTTCGACCGCAGCCCGTCGGCATTGGAATGCGTGCAGACCGGCGCCCGGGCCAATGCGGTGGTTTCGGCGCGCGTACGATGGCCACAATGCGACAGGTCGATCATCAACGGCAAGGAGTTGGCCAGCGCCACCAGTTCCTCGCCAAGATAGCTGAGGCCGGCATCGCGCCGTTCACCGCATCCGTCGCCAAAGATGTTGGCTGTCGTGTAGGCAAGGCCGAGCACGCGCAGCCCCATTCTGGTCAGCAATTCCAGCCGCCAAAGCTGGTCGTCCAGCATGGTCGCGCCCTGGGTGCCGAAAACGACGCCAAGCTTGCCGGCCTGTTTTGCCGCCAGCATGTCGTCGGCCGTCAGGCACAGTTTCAGGTAGGCGCTCTTCTCGATCATCGACAGATAGCGCTCCGCATTGCGCATCACGACATCCCAATTCTCCTCCAGGGCGAAGGTGACATTGGTTGCATTGACGCCGCCGGCCAGCGTTCGTTCGGCATATTTGTCCTCGAGCACATAGGCGATGGACAGCGCGTCGAAGACGAATATCTCGTCGTGGAAGCGCCGCGTCTCGTCGCTGGCTTGCCCGGTGGCCGGGCGGACGGCCGATACAACTGACATCTCTATTTTCTCCTTGATCAATTCAGGCTGAAACCGAGCGGGCGGCCTCGACCGCAAACCGCTTGATGTGGAATGGCTCGATCGGCGTCGTGGTGGAGCCTCGGTCGATCAGCTCGGCCATCACGTCGCCGACCCCTGGGCCGAGCTGGAAACCATGGCCGCAAAACCCGAAGGCGTAATAGAGCCCGGACACCCGAGCGCTAGGCCCCATGATGGGAATATCGTCGGGCAGGTAGCTCTCGATGCCGCTCCAGGTGCGGATCACCCGCATGTTGGTGAGCGCCGGCACCAGGCGACGGATCTGCCGAAGCTGGTTGCCAAGATGACCCGGCACCGCATAGGCGCGTCTTATGTCGGCAAAGGCCGGACCGCGCGTGCCGCCACCGAAGACGACATTGCCGCGCTCGACCTGGCGCAGATAGACGACCTCTTGCGGAATCGCAGTCGATACGCCGATCACCGGTTTGAGGCGATATGGCAGCGGCTCCGTCACCGCCATTTGCGGTCCGTGCACGGCAAGGGGAACCGGCTCTTCGAACTGCCGGGACAGAGCCCCACCCCAGGCTCCGGCGGCAACCAGCGCGATTGGTGCGCTGAACATCCTGCCGTCCGACGCGATCGCTTGGAAATCATCCCCTGGCTTGGCGATCGAGATGATCTCGGTGTTCTCGAACACGGCTACGCCGGCTCGAGCGGCAGCGCGCCCGAAGGCGGGTGCCGCAAGCCGTGGATTGGCATGGCCGTCATTCGGCGAATAGGAGCCTGCGATCGCCTCCGGTCCGAAAAAGCCGAAGCGCGCCTTGAGGGAATTGGCGTTCAACAGCTCCAGCTCGAGGCCGTAGTCGCGGGCCTTTTGCGCATAGGCTTCGATCACGCCGATCTGCCCGGGATCGTAACAGACGCGGATATGGCCGGTCGCCAGAAACTCGGCATCTTCGCCAAGCAGTTCCTTCAGCTTGCCCCAGATTTCGCGTGAACGATTGGCGAGCGGAAGTTGGGGCAGGAAGCGTCCCTGCCGCCGCACATTGCCGAAATTGACGCCGCTTGCCTGCTGGCCGACCAGCCCCTGTTCGAGCAGGATGACCGAACGTGCGCGCCGGCGCAGGAAGAACGCTGCGGCCGTTCCCATCAGGCCGCCGCCAATGACAATCACATCGGCCTGCAACGGCTTCATGCTGCCTGCTCCGTGTCGCTTTCGGCACCGATGACAAGGGGCTTGACTGGCGCCTGGGCGCGGATGCGGCCCACCGCTTCAACCGGAATACCGGCGCAAGCGGCGATCACTTCGGCAGCGGCATGCCCGCAATAACGTCCCTGGCATCGGCCCATGCCGACACGGCTGAAGGCCTTCGCGCGATTGACCTCGACGGCGTCATTGCCGGAAACGACGGCACGCAGTTCACCCGCTGTGATGTTTTCGCAGCGGCACACCACCGTATCGTCGCTGAGCGTTGCGGCGGCGCTTGCCGGCCATGGAAAGGCCGCTGCGATGCCACGCCGAAACCGCTCAAACAGGCGCAGACGGCGGCGAAGTCGCGCAACGTGGCCCGGCGCCACCTGACGTCCGAGATCGGACAGCACGGCCAGTGCAACGAGCCGCCCTGCAGCCTCGGCAGCGTCGGCGCCGAGCGTTACGGCGCCATCGCCGGCCAGATAGACACCCGCCACGCTGCTGCGGCCGTCGGCGTCCTTTACCGGGAAGAACTGGCGCGTCTGCGCATCGAAACGGAACTCGCAGCGGGCAAGGTCCGCCAGTTGCGCGTCCGGGCGCAAATGATAGCCGAGCGCGACGGCATCGCAGACGATCGTCCGGACTTGCCCCTTGCTGGTGCGGAAGCGGATCGTCTCGACGCCGATCTCAGGCCGGCCTTCGATCTCGACCGGTGTGATGCCGGTTTGGATCTCGATGCCGGCGTGGCGAAGCTTCAAGGTGAGGGCCAGCCCCTTCAGCAGGACATCCGGGCGGGCGATCAGCGTGGACAGTGCCTTGACCCGCAGGTGGAAAGGCGAGGTATCGAGCACCGCGGCCACCTCGGCGCCCGCTTTCGAATATTGCGCCGCAACGAGATAGAGCAGCGGTCCGCTTCCCATGAACACGACGCGCTTGCCGATCGCGGTGGCCTGCGATTTCAACGCAATCTGCGCAGCACCCAGGCTGTAGACACCGGCCCGGTTCCAGCCCCGCACCGGCATCAGGCGGTCCGTTGCTCCCGAGGCGACGATCAGCGCATCGAAATCGACCTCGCTGGTTCGGGACCCCTGAAGGAGATGCAGCTGCTTTTCCCATATTCCCCAGGCGAGGGTCTCAGGCCGATAATCGATGCGAGCACGCAAGGCATCGAAACTGCGATGCAGATCCTCGGCACGGCCGGCTTCCGACCCATAGAGTGCGGCGTAGGAGCGGTGAAACCCTTCCGGCTGGCGGCGGTAGATCTGGCCGCCGTCACGGCGGCCCTCGTCGATCACGATCGGCCGAAGCCCGGCCGCAACCAGCGTCTCGGCCGCACGCACACCCGCCGGACCGGCGCCGACAATCACTATGCGAGGCTCGGCCATGCCTGCTCCGGAGCTTTGGTGGCAATGCGCATGCCTGCGGCAAGCGGCGTGGTGCAGGCGCGCAAGCGCTCGCCTGTGTCGGTCCATACCCAGCAATCCTGGCAGGCACCCATCAGACAGAAGCCGGCACGATCGCCGTCGCCGAATTCGGAACTCCTGAGGTGGCGGATCTGCATGAGCATCGCCACCAGCAGCGTATCGCCCTTGCAGCCTTCTGCCGGCCGGCCGTCGATCGAGAAGACGAGCCTCGGCCTGCCTTCCTCGCCAAGGCGTCGGAAACGGCCGCTTTCGTTTGAGATCACGGGCGATCCTCCTTTGGATCTGGCTGTTGCCACCCCACGATCTTTTCAGTCCGCCACGCCCGGCGCCAATACTATGTGTTTTGTCATCCAGAACTTTTGGTTATGATGAGTCATGAACGCCAGGCATCTCGAAGTTTTCCGCGCCATCATGCGCCACAGCTCGCTCACCGCGGCGGCGGCGGCCTTGAATGTCTCCCAACCCGCCGTAAGCAAGGTGCTGCGCCATTTCGAAACTCTGATCGGCTACAAGCTGTTCGAACGCATAGGCGGCCGCCTCGTGGCCACGCCGGAGGCGCATCTGCTGTTTCGCGACGCCGACCGGATTTTCCGCGAGATCGAAACGCTGAAGATCTATTCGGATCGAATTCGCGACAAGCAGTTGAGCCTGCTTCGCGTCGCTGCCAGCGCGCCTCCCACCTTCGCGCTGCTGCCGGCCGCCACCCGCCGCTTCCGCCGGCGCAATCCCGGGGCTCGCCTAGTCCTTCAGACGCTTCCCGCGGAAGAGATTGCCGAGCGCATCCTGATCGGCGACATCGATCTTGGCCTGACCATGACCACCCTGCGCGAGCCGCAGATACGCAGCGAGGTTGTTGGCGCGGCCGATATCGTCGCCCTGGTGCTGCCGGAATCGCCGCTAGCGACGCTCAATGCCGTTACACCGGCCGATCTGTCGGACCAGACCTTGATCAGCTACGGCATGAACACACCTGCCGGCCAGATGCTTGCACGCGTGTTTCAGGAGCAGGGTTGCGTCTGCGACCCGCAGATTGAAATTAGCCTGTCGATCGCGGCTGCACCTCTGGTGTCGGCTGGACTGGGGGTCGCGCTGGTGGACGGGCTGGTTCCCTGGGCAAAACTCGGCAACCTGAAGGTGCTGCCGTTCCAGCCTCGCTCGGCGCTCGATATCGTGCTGGTGACGAGCACCACTCTGCCGCAATCGCGCTTTGGGCGCGAATTTGCCCGCGACATCCAAGCCGCGATCCACGATCTGGGCCGCGGCAAGCCGCCTCACGCCTAGTCGGCGAACCGCGCCGCTGCGGCCGTCCTGACTTGAACAACCTGCCACGCGCGATAGCAATGCGTGTCCAGTCCAGTGATCGGCAGCAATGAAGCTTGGGAGGGGGTCATTGTCCTCACCAGCACATTACCCTCGAGAGCGGGGAAATCGCGGGTTGACATTCCTTATAGTTTTTGGATACTTTTTGGCATCTGAGTTAGTTTCCTAGCCCTGCATTCTGCCCCCTGAAAGCCGCACAGGCCTGGACTGGATCCAGCCAGCTTGGATGACGCTCATCGGGAGGATTTTTGGCTTTCTCGCACGGACTCTTACCACGCAAAGCGAGCGTCGTCCTGGCGCCGTGACGGATGGTTGCGTCGGACGCCGCTGCAGGAGGGCGGACGAGGCATTGTTCTCTCGTGGACTTGCCGAAGCCCACGGCGGTTTGCCGGAAGCAAGTGACAAAGAAAGACAAATGGAGGAACCGATATGGCAACGACGAATGACGCACCGAAGAGCCTTGAGAGCATCCTGACAGCGGCGGGAGGACCGGTAAATCTGCTCCGCGGCTCCAACCTCGGGCCCTACCGCTTCCCCGTCATTCCGCCCGAGTTCACCAACTGGCGCGACGAAGTGCGTGCGTGGAAGGATAGCTGCGCACTGCTTGAGCAGTCCTACCACATGACTGAACTGCATCTGCGCGGGTCGCAGGTCATTCCTTTCCTTTCGGAGATCGCGGTCAACAAGTTCGACCCGTTCCCTGTCCTGCGCGCCAAACAGCTCGTGCTGGCAGGCCACGACGGATTCTACATTGCCGACGCCATCATCTTCCGGGAGGCCGAGGACTTCTTCCGCATCGTCGGCGCTCCCTTTGCCAGCGATTGGGTGCTCTACAACGCGGAGAAAAGCAATTACGACGTAGAGGCGAAAAAGGATGACAATTTCTCGATCCGCTCCGGAACGCGCGAGGTGTTCCGCGTCCAGATCCAGGGACCGCACGCCCTTGCGCTGATGCGCGAGGTGAGCGGCGGCGGCCTGCCAGAGATCAAGTTCTTCAACATCGGCGAGTTCAAGATCGCCGGAAAATCTGTCCGCGCCCTGCGCCACGGCATGGCCGGCGAACCCGGATTCGAAATCTACGGCGCCTGGGACGACCAGCAGGCGGTGCGCGAAGCGCTGGAGAAGACCGGCGAGAAATATGGGCTGCGCAAGATCGGCGCCCTTGCCTACTCGACCACCGCGCAGGAATCCGGCTGGGTGCCGATGCCGCTGCCGGCCATCTACCACAGCGAGGACATGAAGCCGTACCGCGAGTGGCTGAACAGCCACTTCCTGGAATCGGTCGCTTCGCTCGGCGGCAGTTTCGTGTCCGACGACATCACGGACTACTACGTCGATCCGATCGAACTCGGCTACAGGAACGTGATCGACTTCGGCCGCGATTTCATCGGCCGCGATGCCTTGCTCGAGAGGGCCAACCATCAGCGCCGCACGAAGGTGACGCTTGAGTGGGACGACAAGGATGCGGCCGCTGTGATGCAGGACTCCATCTTCCCGGCCAACGGCACCCCCGCCAAATTTCTCAACATGCCGATGCCCATGTACGCGACATTCCAGGTCGATGCCGTCATGATGAAGGACAAGGTTGCGGGCATCTCGACCTGGCCGTCTTTCACGGCGAACGCCAACCGCTTCATCTCGCTGGGACTTGTCGACCTCGAGCATGCACAACCGGGAACCGAGGTGACGCTTGTATGGGGCGAGCCGGAGTCGCGCCGCAATACGGTGGAGAAGCACCAGCTCCGCGAGATCCGGGCGAAGGTCGCGCCGGCACCCTACTTCGAAAAGGTCATCAAGACCGGCATGCACTGACCGGCACGGCATGGGTGAGCCGCCGACTACCGGCCTGCCAGCCATATCCAGATTCCCTTGATCCGCGGCCTCGATATCGAGGCTGCGGAAGCGATGTCGTGTCCCGAGCTCCCGCGAGCCCCCCGGGCATAGTCGCCCCCAGCCCCTGAACACGCCCGATTGCTGTCGTAGCTCGCGACGTCGAATGACGAGGCAAAGCCAACGGTCGATCACATATGACCGCCAGTGGTCAGGCAGCGCCTTCCAGATAGCGCCTGTCGAAGACGCCTTCAGCCGCGTCGCGCTTCGACTTGTCGAGCAGGTTCGCCCTGACCATCAGGTCGATCGTCGTCTTCAGCGCCTTGTCTGGCACGGCCAGCCCTTGCGGCCACATGCCCATGCCGCGCATGTATTCCAACCCCCGTCGCGCCAGGGATTCACTGTCGGGCGTGGTGATGCGCTGGAAGATCGGCAGGGTGATGCCATGGTTGGCCGCATCATTGGTGACCGCATGCGCCTCGATCAGCGCCTTGAGGAAGCTGGTCACCACATCGCGGTTCGCGCCGAGCCAGGAAGCCTTTCCGATGATGGCGGTGAAAACGATCTCGGGGATAGCGGCGCAGACCTCGCCCAGCAAGTTGTAGCCCATGTCCTGCGCGAGGAAGTTCCACGGCGCAGGCTGCGGAGCGCAGTCGATTTCGCCTGCCTGCAGCGCCTCCCACCTCTTGGTGTGAATGCCGGCCAAGGCAAACTCGTAGTCGCCGGGATAGTGCAGCCCTTCCGCGGCCAGCATGATCTGCGTGTAGATAGCAGTGCCCTCCGTCAGCGAGGACGTGCCGATCGTCTTGCCCCTAAGCCCTGCGAGCGAACCAATGCCTGGGTGCGCCACAATGGACATCGGCAGGCGCACGGCGTTGGCTGCCACGATACGCAGCTCTCCTCCCCTGACGAAGTCGGCGACGGCGCCTTCCGGCGGTGTGATCGCCAGGTCCGCTTCGCCCTCGAGAACGGCTGCGGTGGCCTTTTCGACGCTGCCCATCCGCTTGTAGACGATGCGGACGCCGTGCTTGTCGAAAAGGCCCTGTTCGTCTGCAACGAAGACAGGAAGCCAGTTGAACCCCTGCGCGCCGCCCGCGAGCCGAAGGTCGATGAGGCCGGCAGGCTCCAAATCGGTCATGACGATATCCTCCCTTGAAACGTCCGGTGCAGGCACCATCCACATTGACAGGCATATAAGATTCAGATACGCATTGGTATCTAAAGAACAATCGGTATGTCAACACATCGATCGGTGAATCGGCTGGTGCAACATCAAGCCGGGAGGGAGGACGTATGCCTATTGCTCGGAGTATCGCCGGCATCCGCGGCCGGCAGTTCGAAGCACTGACGGACTGCTGATATGAGTGGCCTGGCGCGATCGCCACAAGAAGCGCTGATCCTGGGCATAGTTGCGGCGGGTTTGCTGGCGCTTGTCGCTGCTGGGCTGCTGCGCTGGCTCCGCGCCGGCCGGGTCTGGACGGATCTCCTGGTGCCGGCCGCTTTCCTGGTAGCCTATTGGCTCGCCTACAACAAGGTGCCGTCGTCCTTTCCGCCAGCAGGCGCGGTCAACAAGATCTTCTACGTGGCCCTGATCGGAACGGCGCTCGGTGTCCTGGCCGAGGCCGCCGGCCGTCGCCGGCTCGGTCGCGCACTCGTCCTTGCCCAGCCGATCGTGTCCGCAGCGTATATCGGAACAGCTCGCCTGCCCGATGCGCTCCTGGACGTGGCGGCGGCCGCGCTATGGGGCCTGCTGGTGATGTATGGCCTTTCCCGTGGGGCGGGCAACGCCGAGGACGAATCCGGCACAAGACGCTCCGCCTTGCTCGGCGCGGCATGCGTCGGGTTTGCGCCGATCGCGCTGCTGGGAGCATCGTCCACCAGCTTCCAGCTCAGCCTGTTTTTTGCAGCCGCCATCGCGGCCATTGTCGCCGCCAATATCTCAAATCCGAATTTCGGATTTCGCTCCGCATCCCTCCTGGGAGGAGCAGGAGGCATGATCGCGGTCGCACAAACCGTCACGCTCATCACACGCAAGACCGACTTGCTGGCGCTGACCGTGCTCACTTTGGTCTTTGTCACGCCTTTCGTCGTCGATCCGGTTCTGCGCCGGGTCCGCGCCACGAACAAAGTCGTCCGAATCGCCGCATTTGCCGGGATGTGCCTGCTGCCTGTCGGCGCATCCCTGGCGACTGTGATCGCGCGGTACGGCTCAAGCTTCCCGGTATGACCCGGGAGGACTGTCGGAACCATCAACAGGGAGGAAATCACAACCATGTCGAAGTTATTGCGCACCACCTTGCTTGCCGCCGCCATCGCCTGGCTGCCGCTGACCGCCGAAAGGGCAGCGGCCGGGACGTTCGATATCGATCCCGTGCATTCAGGGATCGCTTTCTTCATCGACCATCTCGGCTTCTCGCAGGTGATCGGAATCGCGAAGGAATTCTCGGGCTCGTTCCAGTTCGACGCGACGAAGCCGACGGAAAGCAGCCTGGAGGTTGCGGTGAAAGTTGCCGGCATCTCGACCAACAATACGCAGCGAGACAGCGACATCCAGGGCGCGGACTGGTTCAATGCGACGGAGTTCCCGCAGATCACTTTTGTCGGGCATGAATTCAAGGCGGCCGACGCGAAGACCGGAACGATCTCGGGCGATCTGA
Source organism: Mesorhizobium sp. P2_A8 (assembly GCF_056404935.1). Taxonomy (NCBI): domain Bacteria; kingdom Pseudomonadati; phylum Pseudomonadota; class Alphaproteobacteria; order Hyphomicrobiales; family Phyllobacteriaceae; genus Mesorhizobium; species Mesorhizobium sp. P2_A8. The sequence continues at coordinate 40,575 of NZ_JBFUDB010000002.1, read as the reverse complement.
CGATCGCCGGTGTCACGAAACCCGTCACGCTGGACGTCACCTTCAACAAGGAAGGCCAAAACCCGTGGGACAAGAGCCACGTTGTCGGCTTCAGCGCGCGCACTTCGATTAAACGCAGCGACTTCGGCATGAAAGCCGCGCTCGGAATGATCGGCGACGATGTGAGTCTCGTTGTTCAGGTTGAAGGGCGTGCCCGTTCCTGAACCAGCGGTGAGCTTCCGGCAGGCAACAGGGCTGCCGGGTACCTCGGTTCCGCGCAACGGCCGGGAGCGGAGCGCGCATCGGCGCGGTCCGCCTCCTTCCGGCCAATTGAGAAACTCTCGTCGGCGGATTGCGCCGGTGAGACTTGCCGTGACCTATTCCGCCGCCACGGGATCCTTGCGCCTGAAAGAATCGCCCATACCGCCTTGCGCAAAAAGGTGGCTTGCATGAGCGATGACATTCTCGGTCGTCTCGCGGATATGCCGCTCGATCAGATCCTGGGCCGCGGCCGTGTCACGGGCGATGACCCGATCCATGATCATCTTGTGCTCGACGTCCTTGGCGCGCCATTGAGGGCGAAACTGCGAGGACATCCTGCGGTAGCGGTGGGCGCGCTCGAAGAGCTTCTGCCGGATTTCGAGCAGGTTGGGCGAGCCGCATGCAACGACCAGGGAAAGGTGGAAGGCACTGTGCAACGCGGCCCAGTCGTCGGAGAGATAGTAGCTCGCGCCGAGCCGGCTTTGCAGGCGATCCATCCGATGGAAGTTGGCCATGATGTCCGCCTCCCAGCGATCGTCACCACGATCGATCGCCAACCCGATGCACTGCCTTTCGATGAGCACTCGGACATCCGTCAGATCGTTGAGATCAAACAGCGAGACCGGTGCGACCAGGAAACCGCGCTGCCCCTCCGCGACAACCAGGCCCTCGGCCACCAACCGCGAGAGGGCCTCGCGCAAGGTGGAGAAGCTTACTTCATACAGCTCCTTAAGCGTTTCGAAGCGCAGCTTGGTTCCCGGCTTCAAGGCGCAGCTGATGATGTCGCTCCGCATGCGCGCCAACACATCCCCGGCGCGCGTCTCTCCGGCAGGCCTGACGGTGTTAGCCATGCATACGACTCCGCATTGAATTAGCGCGGAGATTACTGTGGATTTTCGAAATAATCAAACCTGTCGCCCTGAGCGTGCGGGTACCCGCCGTCCGACGAGTGAAAAACAGGGCGTATGGTCTTAGCCGTCGGGCAGCAGCCTCTCGGCATGCCAGCGCAGATGGTCGTCCATGAAGGTCGAAATGAAGAAGTAGGAATGATCGTAGCCCTCCTGCATGCGCAGGACGAGCCTGATGCCTGCCCGGTCGCACGCCTCCTGGAACAGCCACGGCCGCAGACCGTCCTGCAGAAATCCATCGGCCGTGCCCTGGTCGACCAGGAATTCCGGGAAGCGCGCACCGTCCTCTACGAGCGCGCAGGCGTCATACCCGCGCCATGCCACTTCGTCGCCGCCGAGATACTTTTTGAACGCCGGCCGCGACCAGCCGGCAGTGGTCGGCTGCACGATCGGCGCGAACGCCGAGCAGCTTCGGAAGCGGGCGGGATTTCTGAGCGCAATCGTCAGCGCGCCATGCCCGCCCATCGAATGGCCGAAGATCGCCTGGCGCGTCATGTCGGCGGGAAATTCCCGTGCGATCAACGCCGGCAATTCCTCGGTGACATAGGAATACATGCGATAGTTTCCGGCGTAGGGCTTTTGCGTCGCATCGACATAGAAACCTGCGCCGCAGCCGAACTGCCAGTTGTCTTTTTCATCCGGAACATCGGCCCCGCGCGGGCTGGTATCAGGGCAAACGACGATCAGGCCGAGTTCGACGGCCATACGCCTGTACTCGCCCTTGTCCATCACGTTGGCATGCGTGCAGGTCAATCCTGACAGGTACCAGACGACCGGCAGCGGACCTTGCGCCGCCTGAGGCGGCACGAAAACGGCAAACGTCATTTCGCAGCCGCAGGCATCCGAAGCGTGGGAATAGACACTTTGGACACCGCCGTGTGATTTGGCTGCGGAAATCAGTTTCATCTGTTCTGGCATGTGTTCCTTCTCCGCCAAACGCCAACCATGCCGGTGTATCTACCGCAGCGGTTGTGATCGCAGCAAGCTTGGTGGACCGACCAACGGGTGTTCCGAATGCCGCGCGGCTTCCGCCGATCCTGGAGAAGCACCGCATTTTTTCAGCACAGGGCTTTCAGCGCGGCGTCTGGCTCATACCGATCAGTAAACGACGACGCTTCGGATCGATTTGCCCTCATGCATGAGGTCGAAGCCCTTGTTGATGTCCTCGAGCTTCAGCGTGTGGGTGATCATCGGGTCGATCTGGATCTTGCCGTCCATGTACCAGTCGACGATCTTCGGCACGTCGGTGCGGCCGCGTGCGCCGCCGAAGGCGGTGCCCATCCAGGTGCGGCCGGTGACCAGTTGGAACGGCCGTGTCGAGATCTCCTGGCCGGCGCCGGCGACGCCGATGACGACCGACTTGCCCCAGCCGCGATGCGACGCTTCCAGCGCCTGGCGCATCACCTTGGTGCTGCCRGTGCAGTCGAAGGTGTAGTCGGCGCCGCCGATCTGGTCGGCGCCGCGCTTGGTCATGTTGACGAGGTGAGGCACGACATCGCCGTCGATCTCCTTSGGATTGACGAAATGCGTCATGCCGAAYTTYTCGCCCCARGSCTTCTTGTCGTTGTTCAARTCGACGCCGATGATCATGTCGGCGCCGGCAAGCTTCAGGCCCTGGATGACATTGAGGCCGATGCCGCCGAGGCCGAAGACGACGGCGGTCGCGCCTTGCTCGACCTTGGCCGTGTTGATGACCGCACCGATGCCGGTGGTGACGCCGCAGCCGATGTAGCAGATCTTGTCGAAGGGCGCGTCGGGATTGACCTTGGCCAGCGCGATCTCGGGCAGCACGGTGAAGTTGGAGAAGGTCGAACAGCCCATATAGTGAAAGATCTTGTCCTTGCCGATCGCGAAGCGCGACGAACCGTCGGGCATCAGGCCCTGGCCCTGCGTGGCGCGGATCGCCGTGCACAGGTTGGTCTTCCGCGACAGGCAGGACGGGCACTGCCGGCATTCCGGCGTATAGAGCGGGATGACATGGTCGCCCTTCTTGACGCTCGTGACGCCCTTGCCGACATCGACGACGATGCCGGCGCCCTCATGGCCGAGGATGGCCGGAAACAGGCCTTCTGGATCGGCGCCCGACAGCGTGAACTCGTCGGTGTGGCAGATGCCGGTCGCCTTGATCTCGACCAGCACCTCGCCGTCGCGGGGGCCGTCGAGGTCGACCTCCATGATCTCCAGCGGCTTTCCGGCGGCGACAGCGACTGCGGCGCGGGTTTTCATGCGTGTTCTCCAATTTCGATCGACACCGGCCTGCGACGTCAGGCCGGTTCTACGGTGGCCGCTAGACGGTCGGCTTTGCGAGCTTCACCTTGTGCCAGGCGATGATGTCCATCAGCTCCGGCGAGAATGCGTCATAGGCGGGAATCCCCGCTTGGGCCAGCGTGCCGCGCACGCTGGCCATGCTGGTCGCCGGCATCCCGGTCTCTACGAGCGAAGACACAAAGGCCACGAACTCGATCTTCGGCTGGTGCCCATCCGTCGCCAGTTCGGGATGCACGAATTCGAGGCCGTAGAAATGGTGATCCGGATCGGACACCTTGCCGACCATATGTGTCCCGCAGGATCTGCAACGGTGGCGTTCGATCTTCTGCGTGGCGTCCACGGCCTCGAGTTTATCACCCTGCGCCATGACGGAGATGCTGCCGGCCGGGACAACGGCAATCTGCGCAAAGACGGCACCGGCAGGCTTCCAGCATTTCGAACAGCCGCACAAATGGTTGTGCGCCACGGCCTGATCCGCCGCGATCTCCACCGGTGCGCTGGCACATTTGCAGCGCGCGCTGAACGCGCCGACCGGCGAAGCCGACATGTCCCGCCCGACGGCCGGGTGCAGCACGGCCGTCTGGTCGCGCAGCGCCTCCGCCCGCGCCTTCAGCGCGCGGTTCAAGTCGAGATAGGCCGATCGCAAATTGGTATCGATGCTGGGCCAACGCTCATCGGCCATCGGGCCATCGAAGACCTCGTTGTGGCGCACCCGAGTGCCGCCATTCCTGGTCGGCTCCAGGATGAAAATGTGTTCCGCGCTGAACACGCCGCCGGGCGCCTGGCTCAGCCAGCGAAGTTCCCGCGCGCCCACGATGCGGGTGATGGTCGGTGTGACCTCGCGCTCGGGAACATTAGGCTGACGCAGCGTACCGACGACGCGCTGACCAACGATCGTGCGTCCGCGTAACGCCGGCAAGGCCGGATTCCATTCGGGGTAACGCTCGAGGTCGTCCAGCACGGCCCACACGGTCTGCGGCGGCGCGTCGATGACGATCTCGGTTTCAAGCAAGCGCATGGAGCATCCTCTTTCCTGGGTCGGATTCGTGCTTGGCGAGCGGCGGCGAGCTAGTGCGCGGCCATCGTGGTGGAGGCGCCGAGATAGGCGCTCATGACCTTTGCGTCGTTGAGCAGGTTCGACGCAGTGTCCTCCCCGACGATCCTGCCGGTCTCGATCAGGTAGCCGCGATCGGCGGTCTTGAGGCTCAGCCGCGCGTTCTGCTCGACAAGCAGGATGCCGAAGCCTTCGCCGGCAATGGTGGCCAGTGACTTGAACAGCTCCTTGGACAGCAGCGGCGACAGCCCGAGGGAGGGCTCATCCAGCATCAGGATGTCCGGCTTGGACATCAGCGCCCTGCCGATCGCGACCATCTGCTGTTCGCCGCCGGACATGGTCTGCGCCAGTTGGCGAGGACGTTCGGCAAGCCGGGGAAACAACCCGTAGACGAAGTCGAGCGTCCTGCGCGCATCGGCCTTCGCGCGCCTGGCATGACTTCCAAGCCGCAGGTTCTCCGCCACGGTGAGTTCGCCAAAGATGCCTCGGCCCTCCGGAACGAGCGCGATCCCCTCTTCCACCATCAGATGGGCATCGAGTTTCGTGACATCCTTGCCGTTCATGACAATCCTGGTGCCGGGCTCCGTCCCGACAAGCCCTGCGACGGCGCCGAGGAAGCTGGACTTTCCAGCGCCGTTGGCGCCGAGGATAACGCAGATCTCGCCCTTGGAAACGCGTGCGGAAACACCTTCCAGTGCGACGTGCCGTCCGTAACGGACGCCGAGATTGGAAACCTCAAGCATCGTCGTCTCCCAGATAGGCACGGACGACCTCCGGGTCGGCCAGGACATCGGCCGAGCTGCCATCGGCGATCTTGATGCCGGAATTCATGACCACGCAGCGTGAACAAAGCGAACGGATGGCATCCATCACGTGCTCGACCATGATGATCGTCCGGCCCTGCGCGCTGATCTCGCGGATAAGCTCGATGCCGACCCCCAACTCGCTCGGGTTGAGGCCGGCGAGCCATTCGTCGAGCAGCAGGACATGAGGGTTTCCCGCAAGGGCACGAGCGAGCTCGATCCGCTTCTGGTCGATGTAGGTCATCGCCGCGACGGGAACCTCCTCGCGACCTTTCAACCCCACCCGCTCCAGCAACTCGCGGGCGAGCGCCAGCGCCTCGTCGCCCCAGAGCCTGTTGTGCCCGAAGACGGCGCCGGCGACGACATTCTCCAGCGCGCTCATCGATGGCAGGACGCGCACCAGCTGGAAGGTTCGGGCGACCCCGATGCGGGCGATCTTGTGAGCCGCCAGCCCGGCGATGGGCTTGCCGGACAGCAGGATGGCGCCCGATGTCAGCGACAGCGCCCCCGATATCAGGTTGAGCATCGTGGTCTTGCCCGAGCCGTTCGGGCCGATCAGCCCGAGCAACTCGCCCTTGGCGACCTCGAAGCTCACGTCGTTGACGGCGACAAGGCCACCGAAGGCCTTGCGCGCCCGATCTACGGTCAACAGCGGAACGCTCATCTGCCCTCCTCGGCGGTCGTTGCCAGCGGACTTTTGTCGATGGAGCGGCGGCGGCGGAACAGGGTTTCCAGTTGTCCGGTTACCCCGTCGGGAAGCACATAGACGATCGCCAGAAATGCGAGTCCCATGATCACCGCCGTCTGGTTCGGGAAATGGCCCGAGATAAAGTCCATCACCACGGTGAAGGGGACGACGCCGACCAGGGGTCCCCAAAGGCGGCGAGTCCCGCCGAGCAGCGCCATGATGACCACGAGGAAGGACGTCATCGGATTGAACGCTGCGTCCGGCGTTATGTAGGCGTAGCGAGGCGCCATGATCGCTCCGGCTACGGCAATGAAGGCCCCGGAGACCGCGAACAGGATGACCCTAGTGCGAGCGGTATCCACGCCGACATGTCGCGCCACGGCTTCGTCATTGCCGATGATGCGCAAGGCCAAGCCCAGTCTCGACCTGTTGACGAGCCATCCGGTCACGAACACGACCACCGTCAGCGCGAGCAGCATCCAGTAGAGATGCGTCTCAGTGAAATCGGTAAAGACGTAGAGGCCGATCGTGCCGCCGAAATTGGTCTGCACCCAGGTCACGATCTGGCCGAGGAGTTCGGCAAGGCCGAGAGTGAAGATCACGAAATAGACCCCCGAGAGCCTGAGGGTCGCCAATCCGACCAGTGTGGCCAGCAAGGCGCCGGCGACGATCGCGATGAGGATAAGCGCGGGGAAAGGCAGGACGTCGATGAAGATCGCGACCGAATAGGTTCCGACTCCGAAGAAGGCAGCGCTCGCCAGCGAGACAAGGTGCGTCGGCCCGGAAAAGAGCGCCCAGGCCGTGCATATGGCGGCATAGAGCATGATGTTCACGCTGAGCGACAGCCAGAACCCTTCGGTGACCAAAGGGAGGAAGGCCAGCACAGCCGCGCCGGCAAGGCCGGCACCAAGAGCCAGGAGTTCATTGCGCGGGATGTTCATCACGCCGGCCGCTTTCCGAAGATGCCCTGCGGCCGGAACAGCAGAACGATGATGAAGAGGGCGTAGTTGGCAGCCAGCGTCAATCCGGGATCCAGCAGGCTGGCGACGAGCGTCTCGGTCACGCCCAGGACGAGAGCGGCAAGAACCGCGCCGCGAACGTCGCCGACGCCGCCCATGATCACGATGATCAACGCCTTCATGGTGAAGATCACGCCCATCGACGTATTGAACGTGTAGAAAGTCGACAGCAGCGTGCCGGCGCAGGCCGTGATCGCTCCTCCGAGCGCAAAGCCGAACGCCGCGGTCTTGCGCACGTCGATCGCCACGAGACTTGCCGCGCGCGGATCGACGGCGACGGCGCGAACCGCCGTGCCGCGGTCGGTGTGGTAGAGGAAGACGTAGAGAGCCACGGCAATCACGGCGGCGGCGACGAAGGCCACGACGCGGTTCAGGCCGAACGAGTTGCCCATGATCGTGAATGGCTGGGCGAGGAACTCGTAATTGAAATAGGACCCGCCGAAGGCCAGCAGCATCAGCCCCTGGAACAGAAACAGCAGTCCGAAGGTCGCCAGTATGGAGTCGACCTCGAGCATGCCGCGATTCTTGGCCCGCTTCACCAGAGGCTGCATCAGCCAGGCATAGATCAGCCAGTTGACGACGAAGGCGCCGGGGCCGATCACCAGCAGGCCCAGGAGCGGATTGATCCCGAAGCCTGTATACAGCCAGAATGTGACGAAGCATGCGGCAACGAGCGTCTCGCCATTGGCGAGGTTCATGATCCGCGCCACGCCGTACTGGAGCGTGAGCCCGAGCGCGATGAGCGTATAGGTGCCCCCAAGGAGCAGGCCTGTCAGCAGGATGAGCATTGTACTCTCGCAGTCACGGGCCTGGCGTCACGAGGACGCCAGGCCGCCGGGAGGATCGGATCAGTTGCTGGGCCAGACGGGCTTGAGCACCGGCTGCTGCGCGCCCTGGAGGTTCCCGGTCGCCCTGACGCCATGCACGACGCCATCGCTCCACTGGCCCACCGTCCAGTTGTTGTTGTTGATGTTGTTCTCGAAGTGGATATCGCCAATGACGGTCTTGAAGGTGCCCGACTGGATTTCCTTGTTGAGCGCTTGCTTGTCCAGGCTTCCGACCCGCTCGACGGCCTGCTGCAGAATCTCCAGGCTGGCATAGGCCACAGGGCTCGCCCACCAGTCCGCCTCCTGGCCGGTCACCGCGAGGTGCTCCTTGCGGTAGGCCTGGAAGACGGGGTCGCTCGCATTGACGCCGCCCATGATCAGGATGCCGTTGGCAGCGGCGCCAAAGCGCTTTCCGTATCCGTCGAGATTACCGCCGACACTGACGAAGAACGCCTTGACGTCGAACTTCTGCAATTGCGCTTGCTCGGTGAGAGCAAAGCTGTCCGGCGGATAGGAATAGGCGATGAAGGCGTCGGGATTGGCCGCCTTGGCGCTGGCGATCACCGGAGCGACGTCCTGATTGCCGAGTGGATAGGAGGTCTCGTAGACGACATCGAAGCCGGCCTGCTTGAGCGCGGGCTTGCCGGTCTTGATCATTTCGAGGCCGAAAGCATCGGAAACGTTGACCACCGCGACCCGGTTGCCGATCTTGCCAGCGTCGCGCAGATCCTTGAGCGTGCCGACGATGCCGTCGGCGATGCCCTGGGCCGGGCCGAGCAGCCAGAAGGTGTTCGGCCAGCGCTTGACGAATTGATCGAGATCGTTGGCATTGCCGGTGGAGACGATTTGCGGGTAGCCATATTTCGCGATCAGCGGGGCGGTCGCGAGATTGAGGCCTGTCGAATATGGCGGGATGATCAGGTCGACCTGGTCCTGGGTGGCAAGACGCTGGATGTTCTTGACCGCCTCTTCGGGCGACGACTTGTCGTCATATTCGACGATCTCGATCGGCCGCATCTGATCGCCGACCTTGAGGCCACCGGCCTTGTTCACCTTCTCGGCCCACAGCTTGATGTTCGGCCAAAGCACACCTGACGCGCCGCCCGCAAGCGGCCCGGTCTTGGATGCGCTGACGCCGATTCTGACCGGGTCCTGCGCGAACGCGGCGCCGAACGTGCCAGCCGCCAAGGCCGCCGAAAGCATGAGTAAATTGAAACTGCGTCGCAACATCGAAATTCCTCCCAGTTCTGGTTGCGGTGGGCGCTGCACTCGCCTCGCAGCTGCGAAGAACGAGTTGATCGACCTCCCCCTAGCGGAAATTGCTTAGGCCATTTTCCTCTGATGATCCAGCAAATTTCGTAAACTTACATATTTTCGTTATTTTCTCTGAGTGACGATATTCCCTGTCAGCCCCTTGTGCTTCATGGCCCCGAAGGTTGCTGATTTGGCCGCACTGCGGAAAACCGGTTCCGCACCGCATCATTTAAGATACTTTCTAGTATGCAGATACGCTTTAGAATGTCAATGCCGACAACTCTGCGGTGAGCCCTACTTCCTGCTTGTCCGCCCGAGGCGACATGGAACGCCGCCTTACTCGGGCGCAGCCTCATTTCGAGGCACTCGCCAAGGCCTCAAGTGCCAGCACCGGATCCGCCACCTGAGCGGGATCGGGGCTGGCCGACGCGGCAAGGAGGCGCTTGCCGATCAGATAGTCGCGTGGCGCATTCAGCCCATCGACGGCGACAAGCTGCCCTTCTCGGTAGTACCAGTGCGACCGTCCCGGCCCCGCTCCCTGCCTGACAACCACCGTATCGCCCGGCCTGGAAAGGCCCGCGATCTGCAGCTTGAGATCGAACTGATCCGACCAGAACCACGGCTTCGGTCTGTAGGGTTGGCGCGCGCCCATGATGTTGCGGGCGACCACGTCGGCGCTGTCGATCGCGTTGCCGACGCTCTCCATCCGCAGCCCGCCTTCGGGCAAGGAGAAATTAGCGCAATCGCCGGCGGCCCAGATGAACGGGTCGTCGGTGAGCCCGTATGCGTCGGCGGTGATGCCGTTGTCGATGGCGAGGCCCGCCTCTGCCGCCAGCGCCGTTTCCGGCATGCCACCGATCCCTGCCACGATAACGTCGGCCGTGACGATCGTGCCGTCGCCCAGCCTGGCGCCGGCAACCCGGTCCGCCCCAAGCAACTCACTCACCGCCTTGCCGAGATGAAACGTCACGCCTCGGGAGCGGTGGAGCGCCTCGACCGCTGTCGCGGTTTGCGCCGAGGCTACCCTCGCGAGCGGGCGATCGGCGGCTTCCACAACATCCACGGCCATGCCAAGCCCACGTGCGACGGCGGCGATCTCAAGCCCGATATATCCGCCGCCGATGACAAGGAGCCTGCCTTGCTTTTCAAGTGCCGGCCGCAACCCATCGATGTCGGCGAGCGTGCGGATCGTGAAGATGCCGCCAAGGCCTCGCGAGATCGCCTGCGGCAACTTTCGGGCGGTCGCCCCGGTTGCGAGCACCAGACGATCGTAATTAAGCATGGCGCCATCGGCCAGACACATGCGCCGCCGCGCACGGTCGATGGATGCGACGCGCACTCCCAGTCGCAACGCGATCCGGTTCTTTGCGTACCAGTCCTCCGCTTTCAGCTTCAGCCGGTCCCGCTCGAGTTCGCCGAGAAGATAGGCCTTAGACAGCGGGGGACGCTGGTAAGGAGCATCCGGCTCCTCCCCGATCAGCGTGAGTGATCCCGCAAAGCCGTTTGCCCGCAGCTTTTCGGCGGTGGACAGGCCCGCCTGTCCCGCTCCGACGATCACGATGCTGCTTTCGTTGCCAGGCTGGGGCGCGGCGCGATGATCGGCGTCAAGGGACATGGTGGGCCTCAACCGCTAGGCGGCCGGAACGCGGACGGAAATATTGTCCAGCGCGTCGCTGACCTTGATCTGGCAGCTCAGCCGGCTTCCGGATTCGCGCGGCGCTTCGGCGAAGTCCAGCATGTCGTTTTCATGCTCGCTGATCGGTCCGAGCGCCAACAGGATTTCTGCGGGAAGCACAACATGGCATGTGGCGCAGGCCGCCGAGCCGTTGCATTCGGCGATGATGCCCGGAACGCTGTTTTCAAGCGCGGTTTCCATCAAGCTGCGGCCGTTCTGGGCCTCAACGGCGAGTTCCGCGCCGTCCGCGAGCAGGAATCTGATCGTTGGCATGTCTCTCTCCCTCAAGCGTCCCAGATGACGGGCATGTGCGTGGGGCCACGAAACACCCAGCCCCGGACGCGAACGAGTTCCGTATCCTTGAGCCGAAGATTGCGCAGCCGTTCGAACACCATCGGCACGGCGATCTGGCTCACCAGCGCGCGCGACACCCACGTACCGGCGCAGAAATGCGACCCGGCGCCGAACGCCAGATGGGACTTCTTCTCCCGAAAGACGTCGAACTTTTCCGGATCGCTGAAACGACGGTCGTCATGGTTGGCGGCGCCGACGCACAGACCCACCTGCTCGCCCTTGCGGACCAGCGTGCCCGAAATCTCGACGTCGCGGGTCAGGCGGCGAGGATACATTCCGATCGGCGAAATCCAGCGCACCGCTTCTTCGAAAGCCTGCCCCCACAGCGAAGGCTCGGCGCGAACGCGCGCGAGTTGGTCCGGGTTCTGCAGCAGACCCAGGATCAGCGTCAGGATCGAGTCGCGGGTCTCGTTCAGCCCGCCGCCGATCGCCACCTTGATGTTGGCGTAGATCTGCTCGACCGTCTGGGGAGGATCGGCTTGAAGCATCGATGACAGCATCGAAGGATTTGGATTGTCCCGGTGATGGGGTAGCATCCTGTCGACGGCGCTCTCGACGCCACCGGCTGCGTCCTTCGCCTTCCGCGCGATCTCAGGGTCGTGCGAATAGTTGCCGGAACCGTCGATGAGCGACTGCGACCACAGTGCCATCGTTCGCCAGTCGACGCCGTCGAAACCCAGGATGTCGGCCAGCGCGCGCGCCGCGATCGGCGCGGCGAGTTCTTCGAAAAGCTCGGCCTCACCCTTGTGCTCGATCTGCGAAATGACGTCATCGCAGATGGTACGCATCGGGTCGGCCCAGCACCGCTTGACGACCCCGGGACGCAGACTCGGATCTATCGCCGCCCTTTCGCGGGCATGGTCTTCGCCGTCCTTGCGCATCAGGTTCGGCCCGATCACGGTGTTCAGCAGCGACTGCGGATTGATGGAGGAAAACGTCTCGGGATCGCGTTCGATGGCCATGACGTCATCGAAGCGCGTGACCATCATGATGTTCGCCGCCTCGACCTTGACGACCGGCCCGAGGTCGCGGACGCGTTTGAAGATTGGATACGGATTGGCAAGCAGGTCTGCGAACGGGACGTCGTCAATCACTTTCACGGCTTCGGACATGGTTTCCTCCCTGTCGGGAAACGAGGTACGAGATCCGCGTGCATGCAGCAATGCGATGGGTTAGATAGAGGTCATCGAAAATTTACATGGAGGAGAAATGTCGTGCTGTCCGACGACCTTGCCAGTGTAGACCTCGCGGCCCTGCAGACGCTTGTCGCCGTCAAGGACCGCGCCTCGTTTTCCGACGCTTCCCAGCTTCTCGGCGTCAACCAGTCAACCATAAGCTACGCCATCAAGCGGTTGCGAAAGGCCTTCAACGATCCGCTGTTCGTCCGCCAGGGCAATTCGATCGTCGCAACCGACAAAGGTGAACAGCTCGCCCAGCAGGCGCGCGGAATCCTTGAGCAGATGGCCGCGCTGTCTTCACCGTCGGGTTTTCACCCGGCCACGGCCGAGGGCAGCGTGACGGTGTCCTGCAACCACCACGAGCGCATGTTCGTCATTCCCGACTTCGTGCGCAGGGCGCAGAAGGAGGCGCCGAAAGCGACGATCCACATCTTCGAATCCGCTGTCGACGGCAAGCAGCAGTTGAAGCAGAACACGTGCGACATCGTGCTTGGACCGGTTGCGATCCTCGGTGACATCTACTACCGCAGGAAACTGTTCACCGATCACTACGCTTGCGTCATGGACCCGGCGCACCCGCTGGCGCGGGGAACGCTGACACTCGACCGCTACTGCGCCTCGCGGCATGTCGCGGTCACGCATAACGGACGCTGGGAAGCCCTCTATTTCGCCGCGCTGCGCGCAACTGGCGTAGAGATGCAGCCGGAGGTCACCGTGTCGAGCCACGACATCTTGGAACGGCTTATACCCGGCTCGGAGTTGGTCGCGACCATTCCGTATCGGCTGGCGCGTCGCCTGTCGGACAGGCTTGCCCTGCGCCGTTTCCCGATGGACGTCTTCATCCAGGTCGACATCTACTGGACCGAGCGTACGCACCACTCCGGCCTGCACCGCTGGGCCCGCCAGATACTGGCCGAGGTCGCCGAGAAGAATCTCGGCAGCGATGACTCGGACAAAGGTGTGACCGCCTGACGGGCGGACGGCAAGCACCGGGCGGGAGTGACCGGTGGCGCGCAAAGGGGAGCACGGCAACGCCTTGCCCGCCACAGACCGCGCCGCATGGCTGGCCTGCTCGAGAACCGCCTATGCCGTCTTCGCACCAAGCATGACGACCGAGACCGTCACCGGCTCGTTGAAGGGATTGCGCCAGGCGTGACGCGCGCCCTGCTGCACGATTGTATCGCCCTGCTTCAGCTCAACGGTCTCGCCGTCGTCGAGTTCGAGGACAAGCCGGCCCTTGACGACGGTCACGTAGTCGACCGTCGGCGTCTGGTGCATGCCGGGATTGTCCATCTCGAAGCGTTCGGCGATGCCGGGCGCGGCCTTCAGATGCTCCGGACCCGCCAATTCGGGCTTCCAGTCGGGCGACATCATCACGCTGTCCGGCGGAAAGGTGATCATCCAGAACACCGAGCCCCCGACCGAAGCGAGCATCGTGCCCTCGCTCGCCATCGGATCGGCACCGTCCCGTTTGGCCAGATCCGGCGTCCCGTCGATCCTCCACTGCGGGGAAGAAATGAAACCGGGCGTGTGCTGGAACGCCATCTCGCGTGGCGAGGCGCCATCGCTGATGAATAGAGATTTTCCTGCGGCGTTCTTTCCGGTGACGACGCGGCGAGTGCTCATGTCTTATCCTCCCGAGGAATAATTCAGATACCAGCTGGTATCAGCATACCATTACGTATACAACTATGGATGGATTACAAAATTCGAGAAGCCGCCATGACGCACGGCGATGCCCGAAATGGCCTCGTTGACCTTCTCCATTGGCGTCGCATGGGTTTCCAGGAGACCCAGGTCGACCTTCCCGATCCCGACGAGGTCAGCCATTTCCTGGCCCTCCGAGGTCGTCAGCCATGCCGAACCGATGAGCCGCTGATTGCGGTCCATCATCATGTGCACGTCGATGGAAACAGCGCCCATGACGGCGCCGATGTCGACGGCGACACCGCCGCGGCGCAGCGCCTTGAGCCCTGCCAGGAAGGGCTCGTGCGACGTGCCGGGGCCGTTGCAATCGATGAAGGCGTCGACCCCCTCGCCCTGCGCCGTCTTGGAGCGGGCCCATTCGTCGGGCATTCCGTCCTCCAGCGAATGCGTCTCGATGATGCCGGGGGCAAGCGCTTCGATCTCCTTCAGCAGCTTCCTGTCGCGACCGGTGCCGAGAATCTTCTTGACCCCGAAGGACGGCCCGAAGACCGCGATCGCGATGCCGAGCGTGCCGGAAATGCCGTTGACAAGAACCGTGTCGCCGGGGCCGACCTGCGCCTTCTTCAGAGCGGAATAGCCGGTGCCCATGTAGCCGAGCCGTGCCGCTTGGTCGAAGGTCATGTTGTCGGGAAGCGTCACGATCGCCGATGCCGGCGCGGCCATGTATTCGGAAATGCCGCCGACCGGGTAGTCTTCGAATGTCTGCAGGGCGTCGTGACTGAAGCCGAAATAGCCCTGGAAGGCGTAGTGGCGGCAGGAGATCGTGTCGCCGCGCCGGCAATGGCGGCAGCTGCCGCAGGAGCGCCCCGGATTGACATAGACGCGATCGCCGGGCTTCAGATTGTGGACCTGGCTGCCCACCGCCGCGATCTCACCGGCCGGATCGAGGCCGAAGATCGCTGGCAGCGGCGGCTGCGGCATGTGGGGAAACCAGGTCGGCCACATCGCCAGGATGTTGGCCAGGTTAGGAACGATGCCGCACGAGCGGACCCGCACCAGCACGTCCATCGAGCCAAGTCTGGGGAGCGGCACCTCTTCGATCTTGAGCTGGCCGCCCACCTCATGCATGCGCGCAGCCTTCATCGTCGCCGGAATTGTGGTCACGTGGATACCTCCCTTTCGTTCAACCCGGTGCGCACGCCGAGCTTTTCAGCGCGCGAATGAGCCTCCTCCCGAGTTCAGATCGGTGGTCGCACAGTTTTTTCGAAATATCAAGCTTATTTCGTAACTTTATCCGAAACGCGATCGTTGCCGTCGCGCGAAAGCTGCCAACCGGCGCTGGACGGCGCAAACAAATGGCCGGCATGTTCGATCACGTTTTCGGTCGTTTCCCGGATATGCCGGTCGATGAGAACGAGTGCCTCACCTTCGTCGCGCGCGACCACAGTCTCCATGATCGCCTTGTGCTCGACGTCCTTCTCGCGCCATCTCGTCCGGAACTGGGAGGACATACGCCGGTAGCGATGGGCACGCGCGAACAGTTTTTCGCGGATCTGCAGAAGATTGGGCGACTGGCATGCGCTCACAAGCGACAAGTGGAAGGCACCGTGGATCGTCGACCATTCCTCGTCGAGATAATACTGGTTGCCGACGCGCAGCTGAAATCGTTCCATGCGATGAAAGGTCCCGATGATGGCCGCCTCCCAGGCATCGTCACCGCGTAGCATGGCGCGCCTGAGCGCCTCCCGTTCGACGAGAACCCGGACATTGGTGAGGTCATTGAGATCATCGATGGATATGGGAGCGACGATGAAGCCACGCTGGCCCTGCGCCAGCACCAGATCTTCCGCCACGAGGCAGGACAAGGCTTCGCGCAAGGTCGAGAAGCTCACCGTGTAGCGCTCCCGCAACGCCTCGAACCGCAGCCTCTCTCCCGGCCCGAGCACGCACCCAACTATGTCCTGCCGCATGCGGTGAAGGACATCGCCAGCGCGGGTTTCGCCTCTCCGTCTGCTCGTCTCTGTCACGTGGTTGTTCCGCGTCTCATTGCATCCGCCTCGGCAGCCCGGGCGGCGACGCGATCGAGCCGCACCGTAACAACTATTTCGAAATTATCAATTCTTTCGATGAAAATCCCGTGCGCCGCATCGCTGAGGCCAGAAAGCCATCTTATGGTGATGATCCTACGCAAAAGCCCGGAATAACGGAAGAATTGCTACTGCGATTCCGATATTGGCCACATCGCCACGATTCCCCGACCGCTTCCATACTCCTGTCGACTTGCATATTTTCGAAAATATTGTTTACTTCGGGCCCCCAACCGCCCACTTTCCGGGCATTCCAGGGATCGGGTGAGCCATTGAAATTCGCTTCGTTCGTTGATCACTCCGGTGCCGGCTATGGACTCGTCGAAGGTGAAACGATCCTGCGCCTGGATTCCGTTCCTGGCGCGCCGCCGGATCTCAAAGCCTATCTCGGCTGCCGGTTTCCCGACCTCGCGCCCAGTCAGCGCGATCTCGAAGCCCTGCAGCTCGCCGAAGTCAGCCTGCTCCCTCCGATACCCAACCCGGGCAAGATCTTCTGCGTCGCCACCAACTTCCACGAGGATGGCAAGCCGGCACCGCAGTTCCCGCTGCTGTTCATGCGCCATGCGGAAGCACAGATCGGCCACGGAGGCGCGATCTTGAAGCCGGCGGCTTCCGAAAAGCTGGATTTCGAGGGCGAGCTGGCGGTGATCATCGGCCGCCGCGCGCACAAGATCGCACCCGCAGAAGCGATGGCGTACGTCGCCGGCTATGCGTGCTTCAACGAAGGGAGCGTGCGCGACTGGCAAAAACACTCGAGCCAGTTCACGCCCGGGAAGAACTTCTACCACAGCGGTGCGTTCGGCCCCTGGATGGTCTGCACGAGCGAAATCCCGGACCCGGCGCGGCTTCTTCTGGAGAGCAGGGTCAACGGCGTGACCAAGCAGTCGATCGCGATCGACCGCATGATCTTCGACATCCCCTGGCTGATCTCCTACATCTCGACTTTCGCTCCGCTCGACCCTGGCGACGTCATCGTTTCGGGCACGCCATCCGGCTTCGGCGCAAGCCGCAATCCACCGGAGTTCCTTTTCCCTGGCGATGAGGTCGAGATCGAGATCGAGGGCATTGGAACGCTGCGAAACACGGTGGTCTCCGACAATTGCCCAAGGATTTCGTAATAATTTCTCTTTTTCGAAAATTCCTTGCCGTCGGGCCGCGTTTGATCTAAGGAGGTCGCCAGGGCCATGCTGCGACCGCGAGAGGAGAATAGTGATGCATCTGGTGTTTGGGGTCGGTCACATAAAGCTGAATGTCCGCGACGTCGGGGCTGTGCTCCATGACTCGACGGAGATTCTCGGGCTGCGCGTCACCAGGCAGGCGGCGGGCGAGACATGGCTGAGTTCGAACGGCCGCAAGGCCGAACTCGTGCTTCTCCAATCCGAAGAGAATTCCTGCCACACAATCGGGCTCGAAGCCCTGACCGCCGAGGCTGTCGCGGAAGCCGCCTCGCGCGTGGACGGTGCCGGCTGCCGAATCCTCTCGCGCGAACCCAGTCTGGCTTGCTGCGATGCCGGCGTGACCTTCGCAACGCCGGATGGACTGCGGTTCGAGGTTCACACCCCGGCACGCGACGACATGTACAATCCACGTTATCCGACCAACGGAATCAAGCCGCGTCGGCTCGACCACATCAATCTCATCACGCCCGACCCGGTCGTCACCAGGCGGCAGCTCTCTGAAATCTGCGGCATGCAGCTCACCGAGCGCATGGTCAACGAAGCACTGAGCTGGATGCATGGCGGCAACCGCCAGCATCACATTCTCGGTCTGGCGAAGGGCCCGGCCGGGCTTCACCACTACTCCTTCGAATTCAGCCACTTCAGCGACTACTGCAGGCTCGGCGACATTCTCGACGGGCTCGACCGCCAGCTGCTGTGGGGGCCGGGCCGCCATCGTCCGGGCGACAACACCTACGCCTACTACCTGGATGCCAGCGGAGCGATGGTCGAGTGCTCCGGCGCCATGCACACGGTGGCCGACGACGCCCACTTCGTGCCGAACGTCATCACCAATCTGGAGCGGCCAGGAAACGTCCGCCAGATGAATGTCTGGGGTTCTCCCGCCCCGCAGGAATGGCGCGAGCATCATTTTCCATTCGCCAGGGTCGACTGATCCTGAAGGGGCAGCGGTCGGCCGCGCCCCGGCACACCGTACAAGGAATCAGGCAAAGCGGCTCGACTTGGGTGCGGCGCTGCTTTCGATAGGAGATTGCCATGCAGGAAAAACTGACGTTCGAATCCGACGGCCTGAAACTGTCGGCGATTCTGCACATTCCAGACAGCCACCGTCCGGGACAGAAGCTGCCGGCGTTCATCGTCTGCCACGGCTTTGTCGGTTCCAAGGACGAGTCGCACGCCCAGATCCAGGCGGAGATGATGGAAGCGTTCGGCTATGCCGCGCTGCGCTTCGACTTCCGCTGCTGCGGCGAGAGCGAGGGCGAGCGCGCGCAGGTGCGCTGCTTCGATCAAGTCGCTGACGCGAAGAACGCATTGACCTTCCTTGCCATGCGACCCGAGATCGACCCGAAGCGAATTGGCATCACCGGCCACAGCTTCGGTGCCGCGGTGTCAGTCTATACGGCCGGGGTCGACGAGCGGTTCGCCTGCGTCATCTCCTCATGCGGCTGGGGCCACGGCGAGCGGAAGTTCCGCGGCCAGCATCCCACGCCGGAGGCCTGGGAGCGTTTCATGGGTCTCCTCGAGAAAGGACGCGAGCACAAGCGCGCGACCGGCGAGAGCATGTGGATCTCGCGCTTCGACGCCGTGCCGATCCCGGAGAAATTGCGCAAGAACCTGTCGCCCAAGGCGATCATGGAAATCCCGACCGAGACGGCATGGAGCATGATGAACTTCAGGGCGGATGACGTGGTGGCCAACATCGCGCCGCGACCAGCCCTGTTCTTCCACACCGCCGACGACATCATCACGCCGACCGAGCAATCCATCCGCCTGTTCGAGAAGGCCGGGCAGCCGGCCGAGCTGATGCTGATCACCGGCACCGCCCATTTCCCGCTCGCCCCAGAGGACGCACCGCGCACCAAGGTGATGATGAAGGGCTGGCTCGACAAATTCTTCCCGGCAACGCCGGTCGTTTGAGGTCAGCACAGCCAGACCAGGAGACATCAGGCATGCCCGTCGCCCAGGAAACCGAACTGACCGTTTTTGCCACTGCGCTCCTGCATGCTGCCGGCTATACGCCGGACGAGGCGGCACAGACCGCGCGGCTGTTGGTGTGGGCCAATCTGCGCGGCGCGGATTCGCACGGCGTTCTCAGGATCCCGCGCTACATCGAGATGATCAGGACCGCGGTCGTCCGCGCCGGTCAACAGCCGACGCTGATCCGGGAATTCGGAGCGACATGCGTCTTCGACTACGCAAAGGCACCGGGCGCGGTCGCCATGATGCACGCGGCCGGCAAGGCCGGCGACCTGGCGGAAAAGTTCGGCATCGGCTGGTGCGGCGCCCGCGCCATTTCGCATGCCGGCGCAATCGGTTACTTCACGAACCAACTGGCCGGCCGCGGCCTCATCGGCATCGCCATGACGGCGTCGAGGCCGCTCATGAGCTACTTCGGCGCAAAGGGCGAGGCCCTGTCGACAAACCCCCTGTCGATCGCCGTTCCGCGACCTGGTGGCGCCGATCCGATCGTGCTCGACATGTCCACGGCCGCCGTCGCGCTCGGCAAGATCATGGCGGCGAAGGATTCGGGCAACCCGATCCCCAAGGGCTGGGCCATCGACGCCGACGGCGTCGAAACCCAGGACCCGCACGCGGTGGCCGCCATACTTCCCATGGCCGGCCCAAAGGGATCCGGACTGTCGTTGATGATCGAAGTTCTGTCGAGCGTGCTGGTGGGCAACGCCATCATCGCGCCGTTCCTGTGCGGCGAGAAGAAGGGCGGTTTCAATGGCCTCATGCTTGCCATCAATCCAGCGGCCTTCGGCGACACATCCTCTTTTCTCGCCTCGATGGAAAGCCTCGCCGGCGCGATCCATGCGCTCGATCCGGCAGCCGGCTCCGATGGCGTGAAGCTACCCGGCGAACGCGGCTTTCAGACCGGGCGGGAGCGCATGGCCAACGGCATCCCGCTGGCGAAGGGTACCGCCAGCAACCTCGCCGATGCAGCCGTTGGGCTGGGGCTCGCGGTGCCGGCTTTCCTGCAGTGATGCAGCGCGACAGCGCCCACGCCTGAGCGAACCGAAATCAAAGGGGAGTTCCACGAGATGACGCAAGATGAGGCGGACGTCGTGGTGGTCGGGCTCGGCCCGGTCGGCATCGCGTTGTGCAATCTTCTTGCCGCAGCCGGAGTCCGGGTGGAAGGCATCGATGCCGCTGACGACGTTTACGCACTGCCTCGCGCGATCGGCATGGATCACGAGGTGATGCGGATCTTCCAGAACATCGGCGCGGCCGACCAAGTCGCCGCGGCGACAGGCCAGTATCGTGCGTCCGAATACAGGTCCGCCGACGGGGTCTTGTTGCGTCGCTTCGAGTCCCCTGCCGAGCCCTACCCACTTGCATGGCCGCCCTATCTGACCTTCCTCCAGCCGGAGCTTGAAAGGGCTCTGCGCGCCAATGGCAAGAGATTCCCCAACCTGACATTGCGCACGGCAACGGAGCTTGTCAGCCTTGAGAACCCGGATAGCCCGGTCCTGACTTTGCGCGACAAGGTGAGCGGCAAACGCACCAAGCGGACCCCGCGCTATGTCGTCGGGTGCGACGGCGCAGCCAGCTTCATCCGGCGGAGGCTCGACGTCGCGCTGGAGGACCTCGACTTCGACGAACCCTGGCTCGTAGTGGACATGATACTGGAGGACGGGCACGTGCCGTTGCCTGAGACCAACGTCCAGTTCTGCGATCCCGCGCGCCCGCACACATATGTTTTCGGGCCCGATCGGCTGCGACGTTGGGAGTTCATGATCCTGCCCGGGGAAGATCCGGTTGAGATCAACCGCCCGGAACGGATCTGGCAGTTGCTTGCACCTTGGCTTCGGCCGGACCAGGCCAGGCTTTGGCGCTCGGCGACCTACAACTTCCACGCTCTTGTTGCGGAGCCGTGGCGCGTGGGCAGCGTGTTTCTTGCTGGCGACGCCTGCCACATGACACCACCGTTTCTCGCGCAGGGAATGGTGCAGGGCATCAAGGATGCAGCCAATCTTGCATGGAAACTGGCCTATGTGATGGGCGGCGGATCAGAGCACCTCCTCAACACCTACGAGACGGAGCGCCGGCCGTTCATACGCGAAGTCATCGGGATCACGAAGCGGCTGGGAAAAGTCATCTGCGAGTTGGATCCCGGCAAGGCCCGCGCCCGTGATGCCGAGATGGTAGCCGCCATGCAAGCGGGCCAGGGTGTCCAGGTCCGGCAGAATCTCTTTCCGCCCATCCGTCATGGACTTGTCTCCGGTGGCGTTGACGGGTCGTCGACACCCGGAGCCGGCGAGCCCTGTCCACAGCCGTGGGTCGTCGGCCCTTTCGGCCGGGTGCGGCTCGACGAAGCTTTGCCGCCCGGGTTCCAGCTTCTCATCACCGGCGACATGGACGTCTCACTCAACCTTTTGGAGAGGTCGCGTGAGGCTGGCGTTGCCGTGCATCGCGTGGCGCAGGATAGGTCCTATCCTGCGCTGTTGGTGGAAGAAGACCACGTTCTGGCGGACTGGTTGACGTCGAAGGGTGCACGCGCCGTCCTGGTACGGCCCGACCATGTGGTTTTCGGTACGGCCACGGACGCAGGGGAGGCTGAGCAGCTCGTCCGTCAATTGCAGACGATGCTGGCAGCAACCGACCAATGACGGTTCATGCTTCGTGTGCGGCGGGACGACCTCGGGCGCAAGTCAGGACCGGCCAGTGCGCCGCGGAAGCTGCGTGCGCTTACACGCGGGCGGCCGGCTGCTTCATGTGCCTGTAGAGATGGGCCTCATGCATCGAGGTGAGCGTTGCCCTCACCATTTCGCCCGGCGAATCGTCCTTCATGAAGCTGGAGAGGCCGCCGTAAATGAGTTCGAGAACGACGCCGCCCACATAGAGCGGTTCGATATCGGAACCGCCGTAGGGAAAGAGTTTGCCGGACAGCAATTTGCCCAGCCCCACCCACTGGTCCTTGAACAGGCGCAGATGCCGTTCTTCCAGTGTGTTGTCGCGGCGGGCGATCCGCAGCAGGTCGATGGCAAGCGTTCCCCACCGCTTGTCCTTCGCCCGCTGGTTGGCCCAGTCGCACATCGCGTCGATGATCTCTTTTGGGTCATCGTAACCGTCGAGCAGGCCGGTGAGCTCGACCACGTCGCCGCCGGCATGACGCTCGAGCAGTTGAAGGAATATCTCTTCCTTGGTGGCGAAGTTCGAATAGAAAGCGCCCTTCGAATATCCCGCCTCTTCAGCGATGCGTTCGATGGTCGCGCCGGAGTAGCCGTCGCGCGCCACGACCTCGCTCGCCGACAGCAAAAGCTTCTCGCGGGTCAGAGCCTGGCTCTGTTCGCGTGTCAGTCGTGCCATCTTCTGTCCTTCCAACCCACTATCTGGATACCTTTGGTATCCGAATCGGCCGAAGGTTAGAAGGCCGAAACAACACAGGCAAGCGCCCAGAAAATCGGATATTCGGGACCCATTAGCTGCCAGCGCCAGCGCGGGCCATTGATACGCACCACCGCATAGGCCGCCCCCAGCAAGACAACCACGGCGCATGCTGCGGCCCAGCGTGGGTGGATGTTGAACACCATTCCGACGGCGGCAAGAAACTCCAGTGCTATCGTCAACACGATGACGGGCTTTCCAGGCTTCAGTCCAGCGGCCTCGAACGTTTTGGTCGCCTTTTCGAAGTTCCTGATCTTTCCGACGAGATGCGGAAGAAACCAGACCCCGCACAGAATTCGCAGCAGGTCGATTTGCGTTAGCATGAACTCCGGCACTGATCCCTCCGTGGGACGCTGAAAGGCTTTCGGTGCCCTTCATCCGTCCTAGTTCCCTCGATGGCGCGACGTTCTCTCTTTCAGCGAGCGACGGTTCCGCGCGGCGAAAGCGTCCGTCGTCGGGCCGCAAACCGGCACGGCGAATGGACCAGATCTCCCGCAGTTGCGTCGTCAGTGGAAATCGGCTCTTGCGTCACCCAATCCAGATACTGTACGGTATCTGCAGTCCAATGGGAATGTCAATCAGACATCTCCACAAACCGACATATTGGGAGGAACAGACGATGACGATCATGATGCGGGCGGCACGGCTGCATGCCGTGAACGAGCCGATGCGTGTCGAGGACGTGGCGAAGCCTGTGGCGTCCGGCACGGATGTGGTCGTCGAGGTCAAGGCCTGCGGGATGGTCCCCAACCTCGCGAACGTATTGAACAACTGGGAAACTTGGTACCCACACCAGCCGCTGCCGACGAAGCCGGCAATCTTCGGCCTCGATCCCGCGGGTATCGTGCATCAGGTCGGCGACCAGGTTGTGGCGATCAAGCCAGGCGACCGCGTGTACGTTAATCCGCTACGCTCCTGTGGTGCCTGCCATGCCTGCGTCAGCGGGCATCAGGCGAAGTGCGAGTACTTCACCTTCAATGGCTATTTCGGCTTCAACAGGAACAGCCTCGAGATCTACAAGCGCTATCCGGAAGGCGGCTTCGCCCAGTTCATGCGCGCGCCCCAGAATGCGATCGTCAAGATCCCCGACAACATGACCTTTCCACAGGCGGCCCGCATGGGTTACCTCGGTACCTCCTATTCCGCGATCAGGAAGTTTGGCACACCGACCGGCAAGTCGCTGATCATCAATGGCGCGACGGGCACGCTGGGCGTCGGCGCGACGCTCTTCGCGCTCGCCATGGGTGTCTCGACGATCTACGCGGTGGCCCGCGGCAAGCCATTGCTCGAGCGGCTGAAGCAGCTTGCCCCAAGTCGGATCCAGACCTTCTCCAACCAGGACGGCAAGGTCGCCGACTGGGTCCGCTCACAGAGCGGCGGTCTTGGCGCCGACTTCATGCTCGACTGCCTCGGCGCCGTCGCCGACGTCAATGCGATGAAGGACGCCATGATGGGCGTCAGGCGCGGCGGCCGCATCGTCAACATTGGCGGCACCGGCAGCGACATGCTGTTCAACACCAAGTGGTGGATGGACAATTCGATGGAGCTGATCGGCTCCGCCTGGCTGACCACGGCCGAGGGCATGGAGATCGCCGACATGGTCCGCTCCGGCACGATCGACCTCTCGGTGCTGGAGGCCAGGACGTATCCGCTCGAGCGGATCAACGAAGCCATCAACGGTGTCGCTTCCGGCGACGGCGGTTTCACCAACTACGTGCTCGAACCGTAGGCGGAACCATCGGCGTTGGCGGGCTTCACCGTCCGCCGCTTGCCGGATCGCGGAACGACGTGCCGGATCGGCAATGCGCAACCTTTTGTGCGAAGAGAAACGAAATGATCATCGACTGCCACGGCCACTACACGAGCGAACCGGCGGCGCATCATGCCTATCGCAAGACGCAGGTCGAGTTCATCGAGGGCAGTCGCGACGCCAGACCCGCCTATCCCGGTATCGCCGACGACATACTCAGGGCGACGATCGAGCAGAACCAACTGCGCCTGCAGCGCGAGCGAGGCTCGGACCTGACCATCCTGTCCCCGCGGGCTTCGGGCATGGGCCATCATATCGGCAGCGCCGACACCAATGCCGAATGGGCGCGCATCTCCAACGACTTGATCGCACGCATCGTCGACATGTTCCCAGCCAACTTCGCCGGCGCATGCCAGCTGCCGCAATCGATGAGCGGCGATCTGAAGCCGGTCCTTGCCGAGTTAGAGCGCTGCGTCGCCGAACTCGGCTTCGTCGGCTGCAACCTCAATCCCGATCCGTCTGGTGGCTTCTGGTCGGCGCCGCCGATCCACGACCGCTACTGGTACCCGCTCTTCGAAAAGCTGGTCGAGCTGCAGGTACCGGCCATGATCCATGTCTCCGGCTCCTGCAGCGCATGCCTGCATACGACCGGCGCGCATTACATCAACGCGGACACCGCCGTGTTCATGCAGCTGATCCAGGGCGACCTGTTCAGCGCGTTTCCCGACCTCAAGCTGATCATTCCGCACGGCGGTGGCGCCGCGCCCTATCACTGGGGACGCTATCGCGGCCTGGCGATGATGCTGGACAGGCCTGCACTGAGCGAGCACCTGATGCGCAACGTCTTCTTCGACAGCTGCGTCTACCACAAGGCAGGCATCGACACGCTGTTCCGCGTCGTTGGTCCGGCCAACATCCTGTTCGGGTCCGAATTGCTCGGAGCGGTCAAGGCCATCGACCCCGAGACCGGCTTCGACTTCGACGACACGCGGCGCTACATCGACGCACTTTCGCTTGGCGATGCCGAGCGGCGGGCCGTGTTCGAAGGCAATGCTCGAAAAGTGTATCCGAGGCTTGATGCGAGGCTGAAGGCGCAAGGGCGCTAGGCCACCCAATGAGCACCCTTCAGGCGCGGGCCAGACGCCACGCCTCGTTTTCCCGGAGAACAACTATGGCCAGAGTCGTCACGAAGACTGAGCGCACGCCGATCGAGACCTGCGAGGCTCTTGGCCAGCTTGGCGTGGCAACGGTTCACGAAGCGCAGGGACGGACGGGCCTGCTCGCCACGCGCCTGCGGCCCATCTTTGATGGCGCCAGGGTTGGCGGCAACGCGCTGACTTGCGAAGTCGCACCGGGCGACAACTGGATGATCCATGTCGCGCTGGAACAGGCGCGGCCAGGAGACGTCCTTGTCGTCACCCCGACCTCGCCCTGTGAGGACGGCTATTTCGGCGACCTGCTGGCCGAGTCGGCCAAGGCGCAAGGCATCAGGGGCCTGATCATCGACGCGGGCGTGCGCGATGTCTCGACGCTGCGCTCCATGGCCTTTCCGGTCTGGTCGAAGGCAATCAGTGCGCAGGGGACCGTCAAGGAGACGCTCGGCAACGTCCAGGTGCCGATCGTCTGCGGCGGGGCCCACATCCGGCCAGGCGACGTGATCGTGGCCGACGACGACGGCGTGTGCGTGGTGCCGCGCGAAGCCGCTGCAAAGGTCCTCGAAATCGCCCGCAAGCGCGAGGCGATGGAAGAAGAAAAGCGAGGTCTTTACGCCGCGGGCAAACTAAGCCTCGATGTCAACGACATGCGCGATCGCCTGCGGCGCAAAGGCCTCGTCTACGAATAGGCAACCGCATTGCCGGTTCCGCGGCCCGCGGGGAGAACTTGATCCCGGCGGGCACGCTCGACCCCGGCTGTTTCAGGACGCCTGAGGCCTCGCGCATTGCTGTGCAAGGCCACGGCTAGCGGCCGCGGGAATGGCATCGCAAACCATGCAAACTGCCCACATGCGCGCGGCGAATTGCCACCTCAGCTTGGGCGGGCGGCATGTGGCGCCAAGGAATTGTGCTGCTTGCTGGCGATGAATCCGCTGAGTTTGGCGCATCGGGAGGTCACATTTCCACCGGATGGGCGCTGGGCTGGTGCTTGGTGAAGCGCGGCAGCAGCCCGGTGCACAGCACCAGCACCAGGATGATTGCGAGTTGGATACCAATGACGGTGCCGAAGGCCCGCGCAATGCCTCTCGGCTCCACCGCCAGATAGAGCGTGCCGAGCGTTGCGACCCCCAGTGCCAGACCGGACTGCTGCAGCGTGATGAGAACGCCGCTGCCAACGCCCGCGAGGTGAGCCGGAACATCGGCGAGCACGGCGCGGAACAATCCTGAAAACAGCATCGACTGTCCGGCGCCGATCAAGACCAGCGGCGGGGCCAATTCGATCAGGCTCACATCCGGCCAGCTGGACACGGTTATGGCGACCAGCAAGGCCAGCCCCAGCGCCTGCGTGATGCCGCCCGCGGCAAGTGCGCCGCGGCCAAAGCGGTTGATCATGTGCGGACTGACCACTGAGCCGATGAAGAACATGACCGCCATCGGCAGGATGGCGAGGCCGCTTTCGAGCGGGTTGGCGCCGAGGCCGTTCTGGACGGTAAGCGCGAAGACGAACATGAAGGCGCCGAAGCCGACGCTGAACAGCGTGATCATGGCCAGCCCCCTCGACATCGAGGGTAGCTTGAGCAGCGATGGCGGCAGCAAAGGCACCTCGCCGCGCGCCTCGGCAGCCCGTTCGACGATCACGGTGGCGATGGCCAGCACCAAAGCGGCGGCCAGCATCGCCCGGGTCCATGCCGGCCAGCCGAGCGAATGGCCTTCGGTCAGCGGCAACAGGAGGGTGGTCAGCGTCGCGGCAAACAGCACGGTGCCGGGCAGGTCGATGCCCGTGGGGTGCGGCGAGCGGTTGGCCGGCACGACAGCCCGCGAGGCGAAAAAGACGATGATGCCAAGCGGGATGTTGACGAGAAAGATCGGCCGCCACGACGTGCCGAACAGATTGGCGCTGACCAACAATCCGCCGGCGAGCTGACCGACAACTGCGGCGATGCCCGAAGTCGCGCCGTAAAGCGCGATGGCCCGGGTCTTGCGCTCGCCTTCCAGGGTCGCCTGGAAGGTCGCCAGCACCTGCGGCACCAGCATCGCCGCCGTTGCGCCCTGGACCAGCCGGGCAGCGATCAATGCGTCGATGGTCGGCGCCAGGCCGCAGGCAAGCGACGCCAGGATGAAGCCTGCCAGCCCGACCAGAAACAGCGTGTGACGGCCGAACCGATCGCCAAGCCTGCCGCCCAGGACGAGCATGGCGGCATAGGCCACACCATAGACGGAAACCACCAGTTCAAGTGCGGCCGGTGTGGCATTGAGCGAGGTGGCAATCGTCGGCAGTGCCACGTTGACGATGAAGAAGTCGGCGACCGGCAGGAAGGCGCCGGCGAGCAATACATAGACGCCGACCCCGTGCAGCCCGCCGGCGAGCGCCATGGAGCGGGGAGAGTGCCAGGCCACGTTTGGTGAATTGGTGGGCGTCATCCGAGCCTCGATATGGTTATTGGAAGATAGTTATGCAAACATAATCATTATGAGCATATACACATCTGATTGGAAGCTGTAAACTCCGTTCATGGAAATCGATCGCGAAACGTCCACACGCAAAACTCCACCCCCGGCGGTCCGGTGGGCAGATCTAGCCGACCTGATCCTCATCATTGCCCGAGAGATCCAGTTCCAGGGATACCGGGATGAGCGGGCAATATCCCTCACGCAGTCGGAAGGCATGGTCATGCGTCACCTGGTTGCACATGTCTCGGCGACACCCAGCCAGATCGCGGCGGCGACCGGGCTGCAGCGCACCAACGTTTCGACTGTGCTGCGCGACCTCGAAGGCAAGGGTCTTATCGAGCGGCATGTCGATCCGGAAGACCGCCGCGGCGTCAGCGTCCACCGCACGCGGCGAGGAGCCGACAACTACGCGCTGGTGCGCAAGGAATGGGGCTCTGCCGTCTCCGACGCCGCCGGCGGCGACACCAGCAAGCTCGATGATGCGCTCGCGCTTCTCAGGGCCATTGAAGCCGGCCTCACCGCGACGCGGCCGAAAGGCGGCGATGGTCCGGTGCGAGGTTCCGCCCGCCAGCAAAACATCTAGCCCCGTGGCTTTGCGCCGAGATCAAAGAACGTCCTCGATGACTGCAATGAATTCGCATTGCACCAGAGATGGGCTATCTGGCGGCAATGGCCGAACGTGCCGGGCCGGGCGCGACTCCGGATCGGGAAACATCCGCAGCCATTCTTCATTCACGGCATTCCTGTTGCTGCTGTCGCGGAGATAGATCTCCACCTTGACGATGTCCCCCACACTGCCGCCCGCGGCCTCGATGATGGCAAGCATATTGGCAAACACATTGGCTGACTGATCCGCCATCTCGGCCGGCAACTCGTGATTGGTCGGGTTCACGCCGTGAACCGCTCCCGAGAACACCATGTTGCCAATCCGACAGGCATTGGGAACTGGATGCCTGTGGCTCAGTCCCTTGACCGAAATGCTCCTGCGCATGGTTCTGCTGATCCTCCGTGAGATCTGATCCGTGGGATAATTCGCAAACTGCCGGTGCCGGGGCGCTTGGAGTGAGGCTGCACCCGAATGCACCTGGGCCGGCTATTGTCTTGCGCGCAAAACCGAGGCCTCGGCGGGAGGCGAGGAAACGACCGCATCAGGACGCGGCGCAGGCGGCTCATAGCCGGAAGTCAGTTGAATTCCGCGCGTCTCGGGCAGCAAAAGGGTCGCGGCGAAAGCGATGCCGTAGCCCAACAGCGCAACCAGGCCGATCGCCTCCGCCAGGCCGATATATTGCGCCAGTATCCCGATAATGGATACGGCTGCCGCGCCCGCCGCCTTGCCGGAGTTGTAGGCGAAACTCTGGCCGCTGGCGCGAATGGCAGAGGGGAAAAGCTCGGTGAAGAACGGTCCCAACGCCGCATAGTTTCCGATGGTGAAGAAGCCGAACGGCGCACCCAGGACAACGAGCAGCCAGCCGGATAGCGGCAAGAACATGTAAGCGACGGTCACCAGCCAGGAACACACCAGAAAGAGCTGGAATGTCCGCCGCCGCCCGAGATAGTCGGCCAGGTATGCGCTTGCCAGAAATCCGAAAAACGAGCCGCCAGTCACCACGAAAACGTAGTAACCCGTAGTGCCCGGCGACAGTTCGCGCACAGTCTTCAGAAATGTCGGCAGCCAGTTGACGATGGCGCCGCCAACGCCAATCACACCGAATGCAAGCAACGAGGACAGCACGGTTATTCGCAGCGTTTCCGGCTGAAATATCGCCCCCAATCCCGGACGGGTGCCGCTCCTCTCGACAAGCTCGCGCGTTTTGACAAAAACCTCGGGCTCCTCGATCTTGCGGCGCAAATAGAGAACCAGAAGGCCGGGAAGAACGCCGATCATCAACAGCACGCGCCAGCCATACTCCTGGGGCAAGTGCGCCAGAACCACGCCTGCCAGAATGGCGGCCGCGCTCCATCCGATGCCGAATCCGCTCTGGACGGTGCCCACGGCCTTGCCGCGATGTTCGGCGCGAATGATCTCGCCCATGAGGACCGCGCCGGCGGCCCATTCGCCGCCAAAGCCCAGCCCTTGCAGGATGCGCAAGAACATCAGTTGCTGGAAGTCCTGCGCAAAACCGGCAAGGAAGGTGAAGACGCAGAACCACAGGATTGTAAACTGCATGATGCGGGCACGGCCGAAACGGTCAGCGAGATACCCGCAGGCCCATCCTCCGATCGCCGCGGAGAGCAGCGTCGCCGTGGCCAGGTAGCCGGCCTGCGCCGTCGTCATTCCCCAGGCCACAATGAGAATTGGCAATACGAAGCTGAAGAGTTGCGCGTCCATCGCATCCACTGCCCAGCCAGCGAAGCAACCCCAGAAGGTGTTCCGCTCCCGCTCCGTCAACTGCTTGTACCAACTGAACATTTTTTCCTCCCATCGCTTCTTTTGGTTGTCGGGCCGGCTAGACAACCAGTGGAGTGAGACCTCCGTCCATGGTCAGCGAAGCCCCGGTCACATAGGAGGATCTTGCGCTGGCGAGGAAAAGTGCGGCGTCGGCTACTTCTTCCGGCTTGGCGTAGCGCCGTAGCGGAATGCGCTGCTCATTGAGTCGCAGCAATTCCTCCGGCGCCTTGCCGGTCATTTTGGATTCAACTTCAAGCGACATCTGCAGACGCTCGGTCATGGTGGCGGCGGGATTGATGACGTTGACCCTTATGCCGGCGGGTCCCCAGGCGGCCGCCAGTCCCGCCGAGGCGAGCATCAGCGCCGCGTTGGCGGCCCCTCCCGGCAAATGCATGGGCGATGCGATTTTGCCGCCGGTCCCGACTATGTTGACGATCGTGCCGGCGCGCCGTGCCACCATCAGCGGCAGGACGTAGTCCATGACGTTCATGTAGGTGAAGAATTTCGCGTCCATCGCAACACGCCATTTGTCTGGCGTCAGTTCGTCGGGTGGAACTCTCCTTGCGCCGCCGGCCGAATTGACCAGGGACGCAATCGGACCCACCTGATCCTCCAGCGCGGCGACCATTTCCTTTGCCGCAAGCCCGTCAGAGAGGTCGGCGGCGAAGGTCGCTGCCGACAGGCCCTCGGCAGCCAGAGCTGCCTTCGCGTTGTCAAGGTTCTCCTGACTGCGTGATACAATCGCCAGGCGGGCCCCTTCCCTGCCGAAGGCGCGCGCGCAGGCCAGCCCTATTCCCTTGCTGCCCCCGGTAATCAGGACAACTTTGCCGTCGAGTTCGAGATCCATCTCAGTGATCCTGTTTTGGGCCATGGGCATTGTGGACGTTGATCGGGATTCCCGCCGCGAACGCCACGATCTGATCGAATGCGTTGCCGTAGGCGAACTCGTAATTGTCACGTTCGACGTAGCCGAGATGCGGTGTGCACAGTGCGTTGGGAAGCCTGAGCAAGGCGTCGTCGGGATCGGTAAGCGGCTCGTGTTCGAACACGTCGATGGCCGCTTTCCCGGGGCGGCCATTGGTCAGCGCCGCCACCAGGGCCCCTGCTTCAATCAACTCGGCACGGCTGGTGTTCACAAGCAGAGCGGTTGGCTTCATCGAGGCGAGGTCGCCAACCGTGATCAAACCGGTGGTCTCGGCATTCAGCCGCAGGTGCAAACTGAGGACATCCGACAGCCGGAACAGCGTGTCCTTGTCCGGCGCGGTGTTGAATCCCTCGGCTCTGGCACGAGCCAGCGAGCCCTCGCGGCCCCACACCAGCACCTCCATGCCGAAGGCCATGCCGATCCGTGCGACCATCGAGCCCAACCGGCCGAAACCATAGATGCCCAGAACACGACCCCTCAAGCCCAAGCCGATGGTCGTCTGCCAATGGCCTTGCCGCAGCGATGCGCTCTCGAACGGAATGTTGCGCATCGCCGCAAGGATCAACCCCCATGTAAATTCCACCGTCGAATAGGACGGACGCGATGTGAGAGCAGACGAAACGACGACGCCATGCCGATCGCAAGCCGCCAAGTCGATGTGCGGGATGTGACCGTTCTGGCTGATGAGCTTCAAGTTGGGCAGGCGGCTGAGCAGGCTTTCATCGATCTTGGTGCGCTCACGCATCAATACAAGGACATCTGCCTCCGTCAGACGATTTGCCAAGACGTCGATGTCCTCAACGATATCGGTCCAGATGGTGACGTCATGGCCTTCCAGCTTGGAAAAGCAGTCCAGCGTGCGGACGACGTCCTGGTAGTCGTTGATGATGGCGACGCGGAGCTTCTTCACGGGATGACCTATCGCTCTATGCATTGCCCGGCAGATCCGCAACGGAGGTACCGGCTTCGATCGCTTCGCACTTCGCCTCTTCGAAAGCCGACTTCTTCAGCGCCTTTGCGAGAATTTCGGCGGCCCGGGCGATCGGGATGAAGCAGACACCGGTTTCGTCCGCGACAACAATATCGCCGGGGGCAACCCGCACCCCGGCGATCTGGATATCGCCATTGATCTCCACGGTCTCGATCCGCCATTTGCCGGTGACAGGCGTGATCTCGGTGGCCCACAGGGGATATCCGACCCGCCGCGAATGTCCGAGGTCGCGAATGCCGCCGGAGACGATCGCACCGGCCTCCCCCTGCCTTTTTCCGGTTTGGGCCGAAATCCCGCCCATGTTCGAAACGCCGGCGACACCGTCGATGACCACCACGTCGCCCGGCAATGCCAGGTTATGAGCTTCGAACTCTGCCATCCGGTTGACGTGCTCGCGCGCCGTCTCGTAGACATGCTCGCGCTGGAGGATGTTGCGCACCGTAAGCGCGGGACCGACAATCGACGTCGAAGGCAGGGTCGGCTTCAGGATTGATGCGCCAATCGCGCCGGTGATACCGAGCTCATCCATAATATCCGAAATAACGCTGGTTGCGTCGCCGATCCGCTTGAACCCGTCGATCAGCCCCTGCGGCGGACGCGGCGCTCGCATCAATCGAATGCGGTCGGGGCTGATCTTGCCGGTAAGTTTCGGCAGCACGTCCGCGAAAGCGAGATCGTTCATGGCGTATCCTCTATTTTTTGTACGGAGCTTTATCACCGGTTGCGAGGTGCGCGTATTCACTCGCATGTGTTCGGCTGCTCGTTCGAAACAGGATTGCTTGCCGGGTTCAGTGCGTCCAATTTAGAATCAGACACAAGCGTCATTTCCTGGGTGAATAACGTGCGCCTCGATCTGAACCTGATCGCAGTCCTTGAGGCCATCATGCTGGAAAGGAACGTAACGCGAGCGGCCATAAGCCTGTCGATGAGTCAGCCGGCGGTCAGCAATGCCTTGCGCCGCGCCCGCAAACTGACGAAAGATCAGCTCTTTCTCAAGACAGCGACGGGCGTCCAGCCAACGTCACGCATGGTCGCGATGTGGCCCGACCTTCATCACTCGCTTACCGTAATCCGAGCGTCTTTCGCCCCCGACGACTTTGATCCGCGATCAGATGCGACCAGTTTCCGAATTGCGGTCACAGACAGTCTTGCGATGGAAGGTGTCAGCGCAATCACGCTGAAGTTGCAGGCAACATCCCCGCGTGCCCGTGTTTCTTTTGCCATTCATACCCATGAGGGCTCGCTGGAAGGGATCGACCGCGGCACGCTTGACTGCGCCGTTGGCATGTTTGCCTCGCTGCCAAGAGACGTACATGTGCAAAGTCTACGCACCGATCGCTATGTCTGCGTCATGCGCAGCGGGCACGAACTGGCGCAATCGCTGACCCTCGATCAGTTCACCGCTGCGGCGCACGTGCTGGCAACCCCATCCGGTTTGGAACTTGGGCTCGTGGACGGCTGGCTTGGCCTGAAGGGGCGGACAAGGACGATCGTTGCCGTCGTCAATCATTTTGCCGATGCACTGAGGATTGTCTCGCGGAGCGACCTTCTCACCTGTGTCCCGCTTGGCTTCTTCAACGGACCATGGCGCACCATTGCTGCCGAGCATCCGCTGGTGGTGCGCGACCTGCCGTTCGAGACGGAGAAATTGCTGTACAAGCTGATCTGGCACGAACGACTGCAGACGCACCCTGCCCACCAATGGTTTCGATCGCTGGTGGGCGACGTTTGCGGATCGCCATTCGACGGCTCATCGATTGAAGACGCCGCCCCAGCCACGCAACCATAGTCTGTCTTATGGCGCCAGAGCGACGTTCAGCCTGTCCTCTTGCGCGGACAGATGCGCTCCGCGCCGGGGCAAGGGCCTATCCCTGTCCGTAATCCAGCGGCACATAGGTGTAGGCGTTCCCGGCGTCGCGGCGCACGTGGCCCAAGCCGGGAAACGATATGTGCGCACCGCCCACGATATAGCCATTCTCTGCAGCATCTGCGAATGCGAGCTCGTGCACTCGTTCGGCGTCCGATGCGTTCTCATCGTACTGGATTGTGACCGAAGGGGCTTTGAACTGCACAGCGGCGACATGCACGACATCGCCCCACAGCACGATCTTCTGGCCCCTGCTCTC
Organism: Mesorhizobium sp. P2_A8; assembly: GCF_056404935.1. Classification (NCBI taxonomy): domain Bacteria; kingdom Pseudomonadati; phylum Pseudomonadota; class Alphaproteobacteria; order Hyphomicrobiales; family Phyllobacteriaceae; genus Mesorhizobium; species Mesorhizobium sp. P2_A8. The sequence goes on along the minus strand of NZ_JBFUDB010000002.1, from coordinate 6,218 downwards.
GACCACGTACATGGTGTGTCCCGGGGTGTGCCCATAGGCTGTCTGCGCGCGCATGCCAGGCACGAGGTCGGTGTTGCCTTCGAAAACGGCGAACTTGCCGGCTCGCATGTATGGCGTGATCGATGCCATAGCGGCCTGAAAGAACCGCTTCGCTTCAGCGGGAGCAGCGCGCATGTTTGCCTCGCTTAGCCAATAGTCGGTGTCCCGCTTGTCGGCACGTACAATCGCGTTGGGAAAAGCCCTCTGGCCCTCGGTCATGAGACCGCCAACGTGATCCGCATGCAGATGTGTGAGGTAAAGCTCATCGATCTGCTCCGGCCGATACCCCGACGCGCGCAGATTGCTCAGCAGATGGCCTGTGCTAGGCCCCAACAGTGAGCCTGCCCCAGCGTCGATCAAGACCAGCTTGGCTCCGGTATTCACGAGAAAGGAATTGTGCGAGGTCTCGACGACGTCGCCGAGGTAATTGCGTTTCAGCGCTTCTTTGATCCGAGCCGGGTCGCCCTGCAGTAACTTCGTAGCAGGCAGCATATTGCTGCCGTCGGACAGTGCCGTTACCTCAAAATCGCCGACCGCCAGGCGATAAAACCCGGGTGCCTGGCTTTTCACCATGGGCGCATCTGCGAACACAGGCATCGCAAAACTGCCGGCCAGGCAAAAACAGCCAGCGGCCAGAAAAGCGCGACGGGTAGGATTGACGGCGTCGCTGCTGGTCGGCGGGGGCTGGACAGAGCCTTCTGTGTCGTCGAACAAACGATCAAGCGTTTTTCGGGGGGTAACCATTTTCGGACCTCTGTTTGCGTTCTGTCGGGGCACTACGGATGGACGTAAGTCCTCCTGCCTCGCTCCTCGTGCGCGTACCGTTCCCGAGATGGCCAACTCCGTCCAATTCAGAGTCTGGGGCAGCATCATAACTCCGTTGAATAACGGCTGTCTTGCTGTGCGGGGAAAGGCGGTAGCGCGCTCCCGCCAGGTGTTGCGCCTAAAGCGCGTCACGTTGAAACGGACTCAGGCGACGCGCTTTAGGCTCGTGTTTTATGCATGTCGTTGCCCCAAAAACCGCGGCCACTTTTGGGCGACATGCATTAGATAACCCAATCTTTCAGGGCGTAGGCGTGAATGTAGTCGATCTGCATTTCCGCGGGCGTCGCAAGCCCGTCGGCGGGCGCTCCTGCGATGCCGCCCACTGCCAGATCGACCAGCATATACATCGGCTCGTGCATGTCGGCAGGTGTCGCGGCATGGGCAACTTCGACGTTGTCGAAATACCAGACGAGTTCATCTTCCGTCCACAACACCCCGTACGTATGGAACCCTCCGGTATCCGAGACAAAGGGCGTCGAGGACACCGTTGTATGAGTTCCCGTCTCATTCGTGTGGCTTGTCAGAAGGAGCTTGTTTGGATCCTGGCCGGTCATCTCTATGGCGTCCAGTTCCGGTGGCCAGGAGCCGTCCTCCGGCAGTAGCCAGAAGGCCGGCCATGCGCCTTGTTTTTCGGGCATGTCGGCCCGAATTTCGAAATAGCCGTAGGTCTGTGCGAAGGATTCGTGAGTGGTCAGCAGACCTGACGTGTATTGGTAGTTGTTGATGTAGGGCTTGATAGCCTCAGGGGTTCGGGCGGCGGTAATTGTGAGAACACCGTCCTCGACGCTGAACGGGTTGACGGACTTCGTCGGGGCGTAGCTGGTGTCGATATACCATTGAAGCTCGCCGTTGCCCGTGAGCGAGCTGCCGTTCGCGCCTCCCCACCAGAAGTTCGAGTCCCAGGTGCCGCTCGAGCCATTCCACAGGTTCAGTGTGTTGAACTCGTCCGAGAAGGTGAGTGCCAGATGCGACCTGTCCAAGGCCAGATCGAATTGGCTTGCGGTGAACTGGTCGATTGTCTTGTTGGCGAAGACGAGGAACTCGGTGCCTGATAGATTAAGTCGGACGTTCGCTCCCGACTGGACCATGTGGGTGTGCACCTGCTCGAAGGAGGTGAAGCCATAGCTTCCAACGCGCACTGTATCCTCGGCGCTAAAGTCCAGGATCAGGTCACTGCCGTTGCCGGGGGCCACGACGAAAATGTCTGCCCCCGATCCGCCCTTGAGGACGTCGTCGCCCTTCAGCCCGTCGAGCGTCTGTTGGCCAGAGCCGCCGGTAATGATGTTGTTTAGCTCGTTGCCGAAAGCATACTGTTTGTCGTTCGTGACTGTCAGGTTCTCGAAATGCGCCGGGAGCCTGTAGCTCATCCAGGTCGAGATGGTGTCGACGCCCTCGTTGGCCAGTTCGACCGCCTTGTTCTTCGCGGAATACAGATAGTAAATGTCATCGCCCTTGCCGCCATACATCGTGACGCTGACGCTGCCGTCGCCGTAGAGCGAGTCGTTGTAGATGCTGCCGTAAAGTGCCGGGCCGGAATTCGTCGCCGAGTACCACTTGGTCGAAGACCCGCTGTAGGGGAGTGGAACGCCCTTGGCGTTCAGGACGGTGGCCATGCTGGTCTCTGCTCCTCGGACTCGCCTCGAGCCCTAGCATCTATGGAGGGCACGAGAAGCCAATGCCTTTTTTGGTCTTCGGTTCGTGTTCGGCTTGTGAGAGTTACCAGGAACTTAACACGCAGGCGGTCCGGGCCGCCCCCATTGCCTCGAATGCACCAAGGTTGGGCTGGCAGCACTTTTTTTGGTCACAAGCCGCCGCATCTGTGGGGCGACATGACTTCGCCGTCACCGAACCTGCTGCCCTGCGGGTGCCCGCGCCGGCCGGTCCAAAAGCCTAGCATTGCTATTATAGCCGAATGTATATTAGCACTTTCTTGACAAACTGCCTAAGTTCTGGTTTCCTGATTTAACGGGTGTTTAGACAAGTTCGTTGCGTTTTTTACGGACGGTGTTCGCATGTCGACGCTGGTTGTCGCGGACCCGCGGGGGGTGTATCTCGCCGGTCTGGAGTGGGTTCTGCGGAAGGCTGGCCACGATGTTGTCGCCCAGTGCCGCCGCCCTGTCGACGTTGTCCCTCATGTGGAGCGCCATCGGCCTGATATTGTCATCGTCGGTCTGGACATCGCGGACCCGCAGGCGGCCGGTCTTTCCTCACGGCTGAGGGCCTGCAACAGTGCTCTCGGCATCATCTTCATCGTGCAGCCCAACGGCAGGCTCAACTTCAAGGAAATACAGGGGCTCGACGGCGACGGTCTGCTTTTGGACGGCATCAGCCACCGCTACCTCGTCGAATGCGTGAATGCGGTGGCGGCAGGCAAGAAGTGGATCGACAACAAGATCGTCCAGCAGCTGCTGACGCCAGAACCGCAGCACCAGTCGACATCCAGGCTGACCGGGCGGGAGACCGAGATCGCCGACCTCGTCTCGCGCGGGCTGCGCAACAAGACCATCGCGCAACGGCTGCATGTATCCGAGGGCACCGTGAAGATGCACCTGCATCACGTCTACGAGAAGCTGCACCTCGGCAGCCGGGCAGAACTGGCCTGGGTAGCGCATGGCAAAGGCGCCGAGCGTCCAGGGGCCGGCCTGCTCTGACCAACCGCTTTCCACTGACATCGACGTCGTGCGGCAACAGCACCGAAAGCCGCTGATGGCATCGGCCTATGCCGGCGCGACCGCCCAGCCCCGCGACGCCTGCCTGATCTATCGAAGGATATATATCGTTCGATCAGGTATGGGCATTCACCCCAATACTATCGAACCGGGAATGGACGCGTCTTCTGCGTCGGCGGCACATTGAAGGGATAAAAGGCCGCAATTCAGCGCGCCAGCGGATGCACTCGGGTAGGGGCGTCCGGCGTCTGGGGGTGATCCCTTTTCTTGACGCGTTTTGGACAGGGGAGAATCTCCGTGGCACTCGACATCACAGCTCAAGACATCGTCGTCGACGGTTCGGGCGTGCTGACCTCACCAGACGGTGGGGTATTTCAGCGGCGCATCACGCGATAGGGGAGCACAGCAATGACCATCAGCTTTAGTCTCAACGGCCAAGCCGTCAACGACCAGACGACCGGGCTGCAAACCGGCGACAACATCGACGATGTCTTTACGGACACCGATGTTTTGTACTCCAGCTTGCCGGCCACGTTCCGGACCTATCTCGAGTCGACTCTCGGGCTGAATTCCGCGTTCCCGACCAGCATCGGCGTCGCGACCAAGACGAACTCGGTCACTGTCAACGCCACCGCCGGCTCCCAGCTCGTTGGCACTACGTTCACCGACGGCAGCGGCGGCACCCTCGACGGCGATGATAGCGGGCTCAACACCCTCGGCGGCAAGGATATCCTGCTCTTCGCCGGCGCAAGCGACACCGTGATCGGGCGCTATGACAGCGATGGCAACGGCACTGCCGACGCGATCGCTTTCGTCGTCTTCAAGCAGGACACGATCAACGCTGGCGCGACCAGCGACCAGGTGACCTTCAACATCGTCACCTATGTTCCGATCTTCCATGGCGGCAGCACCAACCCGGATGACGCGGTCGATCTCGGCAACACCCTCAAGCTCGCGGCGAGCGAGACGCTCAACTTCGGCTTTGCCGGAGCACCCTCCGGCAGCAACCTGTTCATGATGTTCGGCAGTCCGGCCTCCACCCAGATCGTGGTGATCGGGAAGGACCCCTTGAATCAGTCCGAGGGCGGGAACTTCAATACAAAGGACGTGCTCAATATCAGTCAGGCCGGCGGCACCACCTCGTTCGGCGTCAACGGCAACGCGATCAACCCCACTGAGGGCGCGTTCATCACCTACGTCTCGGGGGCGAATACGAACTTCCTCGTGCCGAATCTGGACCAGAACGAGGCCGATGTCGAAGCCAACATCGACTTCCAGAACGTCGTCGATGCGACCGCGGCGTCCTTTACCGTCAATCAGACCAATCCCGGCAAAGGACCCGTCACCGTCAAGATCACGGCCTTCAGCACCGCCGCGGAACCGGGGGTGAACTTCGTCGACGGACTTACCAACGATACCCAGGTCAACATCACGTCGGGCTCGGTCGTCAACTTCGTCGTCAGTGGCGAATCAACTCCGGTCGCCACCGTCAACGCCGACGGCACCTTGACGATCACCGGGCTTACCAGCGGCGACAAGGTGCAGTGGACGACGAGTGGAACCCACGACCGCGTCCTAATCGAAAACATCAGCAACGCGGACGGCATTGCCGGCAACGACAACAACACTCTCGACATCGGCGGCTTCGGCATAGTGACATCCAGCGCCGCATCGGCGGTCGTCGGCCAGCAGATCGTGATCGAAGACGACGGACCGACAGCAGGCATTGTGCAAGGTGCTCCGACGGTGGCGCATGACGAGACCGCGGGCATTCAGGCAGATGCCGATGACACCACGGCACCAGCGGTTGTCGCGTTGTTCGCGGGCGTCAGCAATGTCAGCACCGACCTCAGCCCGGCCGGCTTCGCGCAGGATGCAAGCGCGGTGGTGAGCTCGACGGGAAGCGCTACGGGTACAGATGGCGGCACGACGGCATTCTCGCTGGCAGTGTCCGCCGCAGGCGTGGATTCCGGCCTCGACACGACCGCCGGCACCAGCATCTTCCTGTTCAAGGAAGGCGACCTGGTGGTCGGCCGCATCGGCGGGGCCGCTGGGGCGGCGGCGTTCGCCGTCGCGATCAACAGCACGAGCGGCGTCGTCAGCGTGGCGCAGTACGCTTCGTTGAAGCACCCGGGCACCGCCAACCCAGATGATTCGGTGTCGATCACCGACGGCGCCTTGCTGGCGGTGGTGACGGTCACCGACGGCGACGGCGACACCGCGACCAACTCGACCGGTATCGGCGATGCCGTGCAGTTCCAGGACGACGGCCCGACGGCGGGCATCGTCCAGGGCGCTCCGACGGTGGCGCATGACGAGACCACGGGCATCCAGGGCGATGCCGATGACACCACTGCGGCAGGGGTTGTCGCCCTGTTCGCGGGCGTCGGCAATGTCAGCTCCGATCTGAGCCCGACCGGCTACGCGCAGGATGCAAGCGCGGTGGTGAGTTCCACCGGAAGCTCGTTCGGCGCCGACCAGGAAGGCGGCACGACGGCGTTCTCGCTGGCGGTGTCCGCCGCAGGCGTGGATTCCGGCCTCGACACGACCGCCGGCACCAGCATCTTCCTGTTCAAGGAAGGCGACCTGGTGGTCGGCCGCATCGGCGGGGCCGCTGGGGCGGCAGCATTCGCCGTCGCGATCAACAGCACGAGCGGCGTCGTCAGCGTGGCGCAGTACGCTTCG